>CABIZF010000057.1 GCA_902363135.1 Lachnospiraceae bacterium | reverse complement strand
TCTGCTGTGCCATCCGAAGCCATCACATCATTCTCGCCCATATAGACATCAAACGTCACGCTGCCTGTCTGGACACTCGCGGAAAATACGCTGTCGCCAATCTTCGCCTCATGCTCATCCAGCTTCAGTACAAATGATTTGCCGGCCTTTGGGATATCCGCAAACAGCTCGCCCCTGCCGACCGAAAGTTCTACGGCCTCCGCATCGGCCGATGTGACGGTCAGCTCCGTATTTTCATTTAGTACGATTGTATTGGACTTGCCGAGCTGCAAAGACGCCGTCGATCCCTGCTTTGTCTCAA
>CABIZF010000056.1 GCA_902363135.1 Lachnospiraceae bacterium | reverse complement strand
CCAGTTCGTATAGTTTCCGCTGTTCAGCCCGGCTGCTACCGTGCCGTTGGCGAACTCCGTTGCAGTTTTCGGGAAGCAGTACAGGGCCTGGTCAAACTTGTAGTCAATACCGTAGGTATCATCGTATTCATACGGCAGATCCTGCGGGTTGCCCGATACCGCCAGAACCGTACCGATACCACCGATGCCAGAAGCAGCACCACAAGTATCCAGATAATAGTTGTTCGAGATGCCCTGGAACTTGTCAAATCCTCTCAGGTAGCCAACGACCGCGCCGACGTTGCTGCTGCCGCTGACCGTGCC
>CABIZF010000055.1 GCA_902363135.1 Lachnospiraceae bacterium | reverse complement strand
TTTCTGGTGGCGATGCGCTTGGGGGACACACCCGTTCCCATCCCGAACACGATGGTTAAGACCCAAGCGGCCGATGGTACTGCACTGGAGACGGTGTGGGAGAGCAGGTGGCTGCCAGAATTATAAAAACAAAAGATAAACTGGTTTTTACCAGTGATTTAAGATCAGATCTTCTGATTTGGTTTTAAATGACTGATAAAGCATCAGTCAATAATGTACCTTGAAAACCGCATACAGACAAAAATATCCGATAAATTAATTTATTAATTTATCACAAGACATCCGAGGATAGGTTCAGAACGCAAGTGATGAACTTATATAAACAAGCAACAAACAAAGCAATAACCCGACCGCATATTTATAACGCTATATA
>CABIZF010000054.1 GCA_902363135.1 Lachnospiraceae bacterium | reverse complement strand
TTTCTGGTGGCGATGCGCTTGGGGGACACACCCGTTCCCATCCCGAACACGATGGTTAAGACCCAAGCGGCCGATGGTACTGCACTGGAGACGGTGTGGGAGAGCAGGTGGCTGCCAGAATTGTAAAAAAACAAAAGATAAACTGGTTTTTACCAGTGATTTAAGATCAGATCTTCTGATTTGGTTTTAAATGACTGATAAAGCATCAGTCAATAATGTACCTTGAAAACCGCATACAGATTAAATATCTGATAAATTAATTTATTAATTTATCACAAGACATCCGAGGATAGGTTCAGAACGCAAGTGATGAACTTATATAAACAAGCAACAAACAAAGCAATAACCCGACCGCATATTTATAACGCTATATA
>CABIZF010000053.1 GCA_902363135.1 Lachnospiraceae bacterium | reverse complement strand
TCGATGGATGAGCTGCTTTGCGATACGCTTCTGGCCTCCGCCCCGGTATATGAACGGGAAGCGCAGATGCTCTTAAAGGACTGCAACCGCTATGAAATCCGGGTGCTGCTCGATGTCTTAAAGGCAACCAAAGAGTCCTTACGGGCCGTACAGATCTTCCATCAGCAGACCCACGCGGATCCGGACTGATCGTTTTCATCCTGTATGGAAATACCAATTGTCAAGCGGATATTCGCAATCCGCTTCGCTACTTGCTCATAACCGAATGCTGCTTCGCAGCTTATCAGGAGTGGCTTGCACCACTCCTGATACAAGCAAGTCCCAACCCACTGCTTATTGCTCTGCGCAATTGAAGCAGGGGACTTGCTTGATTCGGTTAAAA
>CABIZF010000052.1 GCA_902363135.1 Lachnospiraceae bacterium | reverse complement strand
TAAGACGGTCATTGCAAGATATAAGACCATTCTCGAAAATCAGAAAGAGTGGATAAAACCTTCTTTCAAAAAGCCACAGTACGACCTTGTTTGGAACAGGGATTATTCCCTTACACAAAACTGTTTTTCTGTGAATACGCTTAATGGCCGTGTTAAACTGCCATATTTCGCTGACGGTATGTCTAAGTATTTCGACCACACAATCTATAAGTTCGGCACGGCTAAGCTTATAAACAAACATGGTAAATATTATCTTCACATACCAGTAACTTATGATGTCGAAGAAAGTAATATTTCTGACATCTGTAATGTTGTAGGTATTGACAGAGGTATTAACTTCGTTGTTGCAACCTATGACAGTAATCACAAGTCTGGATTTGTTAGTGG
>CABIZF010000051.1 GCA_902363135.1 Lachnospiraceae bacterium | reverse complement strand
TAAAGGTCATGGGCTTGTAACTGCCCAGTCGTACTAACGGCTTACACCTCCGACCTTTAACCCCAATAGATATTGCTACCTAAAGTGGCGTTACATCATAGGGTGGTTGACAGCACCCTTTGCAACAAAGTTTACTCTGTTACAACTGTATTAGATACTTGGCTATCAACAAGATAGTTCATTCCCATACGATACAGATTCATAGCTCCAATGCGGTCATCATTTGATTTGTAACCACAGTTTTTGCAAGTAAACAAATGTATCTTCTTATTGCGGTTAGACTTTTCAACGCGTCCACAACAAGGGCAGCACTGACTTGTATAGCGAGGGTCTACCTTAATAATGGAAGACTGATTTTGTTTAGCCTTGTAAATTAGTTTCTGTTCTAAATCATAGAACG
>CABIZF010000050.1 GCA_902363135.1 Lachnospiraceae bacterium | reverse complement strand
AATGAAAATGGCTGGGTGTACATCGAATCCGGGGATGTGCGGGGATTTGTGGAAAAAAACCGGCTGTTATCCGGGTCGGCAGCCAGAACTCTGGCGCTGGATCAGGACATTACACAGACCGCAACCGCCTGTGTAGAGCCGGAGGATAACCGGTCTTTATATTATACCCTGCGCTCCACACAGGAGGCCGTATCAGCGAACCAGACCGGGGTAGCGATCGCTGCTTATGCAGCCGGATTTGCCGGACGCTTGCAGTATGTGTGGGGCGGGACAAGCCTGAGCGACGGGGCAGACTGTTCCGGATTCACACAGTCTGTCTACCGGAAATTTGGCATTTCCATCCCGCGTCTTGCGGAAGAGCAGGGAATATCCGGTGAGCCGGTAGCGAACCTTGCAATGGC
>CABIZF010000049.1 GCA_902363135.1 Lachnospiraceae bacterium | reverse complement strand
CACATCCACTACATGTACCGTCTCATCTGGCAGATAGCCGGTGGATGGGCTTGTCTCCTTCACATAGTAGGTTCCAAGTTCGAGATCCGCACTTTTTGCATGTCCGGTCTCATCGAGCGTCAGGACTTCTACCGGTGTACTTAAGGCCGCGTCCGCATAGATGGTGTACTGCGCACCAGTAAAAGAAAGTGCCGTATTGCCTGGCTTTGCTTCTCCAGTCTCCTGATCATATTTCTGCAGCTCCAAAGGCTTTTTGATGCGTGGCTCAGAAGAAGACACTTTGACCGATGCCTGCCCGTCATCGGATACTGTGATCGGATAGATGGTCTCGTCCAGTCCATATCCGTAAGAGGCTTTTGTCTCTTTTAGGTAATACGTGCCATAATACAAATCAGAGCTCTT
>CABIZF010000048.1 GCA_902363135.1 Lachnospiraceae bacterium | reverse complement strand
TTGTATATAATCAGACACTGGCATACCGGAAAGAAGTATATGAGAAAGAGAAAAAATCAGTTAGTAAAACTGACTGTAACAATTACTGCAACAGACAATTAAAGAAAGAATATGAATGGCTGAAAGAAGTGGATAAATTTGCTCTGACAAATGCGATTTACAACATGGATGCTGCATATCAGAAATTTTTTAAGGAACATGCAGGTTATCCGAAGTTTAAGAGTAAACACGATAATCATAAGTCATATACAACAAATTTTACGAATGGCAATATAGCAGTAGATTTCGAGGGAAATAGAGTAAAACTGCCTAAATTAAAAAATGTAAAAGCAAAACTGCATAGAAATTTTAGCGGGCAGATAAAATCGGCAACGATATTACAAATTCCGAGTGGAAAATATTATG
>CABIZF010000047.1 GCA_902363135.1 Lachnospiraceae bacterium | reverse complement strand
ACCGTTGCATCCGGTGAGCGGCTGCAGGTAAGCGAAGGTGAGGATGGCAACGTATCTGCCTCCGTACAGAAGCTCAGTGCTGACGCGATGAATGAATTTGCGATCGTACAGGCACAAAAATGTGACAGCAAAAATGAACTGTGTTTTTCCGTAGCGGAACTGCAGAAGGTGCTCGATGACCGCGCGGCAGAGAAGCAGGCGGCGCTGGAGGCGAGCCTGAATGCGGAGAAGATTACGTTAGATGCGGCCAAGAAGGCCGAGGAATCTGAGCAGGAATCAGAGTCGGAGACTGGTGCGGCTGTAGAGCATTCGACACAGTCAGGAGACGGACAGGCAGATGCTTCCGGCAGCGATACGGCTGAAAATGGAAATTCGGTGGAGGAATACACCCCACAGGAGGACAATTCCGCATCGCA
>CABIZF010000046.1 GCA_902363135.1 Lachnospiraceae bacterium | reverse complement strand
CCGCCAATGATGACCCGCACGCCCTGGAACTGCTGGCTCGAATCATGCGCCAGCCAGCCTGCGCCAAAGCTGAAAATTCCGAATAAAATCACGATCACGCCTGCGGCCTGAACGATCTGCAGCAAGAAGTCAGAAAGGCTTTCGATTTTTGTTGCGACTTCATTCGCATAGACCGGACTTACAAAGCAAAGTGTCAATACGCTGCACAAAAACAGAAAATTTCCACATGTCTTTTTTTTCTGCATAGTTCCTCCTTAATAGAGCAAGCCCCGCTCTGAGGGCCTGCTTCAAAATTTGTTTTATTTCTTCTGTTTTCTTTTCCGAATGCCAACTACCATCAGCACACCTCCGGCTGTAACCAGCAAAATTGCAGGGAGATACCGGAACACATCCCCGGTCTTTACCGCCTGTGCAATCACGGATGTCACACCGCCGCC
>CABIZF010000045.1 GCA_902363135.1 Lachnospiraceae bacterium | reverse complement strand
TCGGCGTCAGATCGGGCGGAAGGAATGAAAGAAAAAATCAAAAAGACCAAATAAAAGGGGCAAAACCGAAATCTGGTTCTGCCCGCTTTTCATAATTACGCGGTATGCATTTCAAAAACTTTTTCAAAGCATGTGTTCACATAAGTCCGCTTCCATGTGTGCTTTTTAAAATTGGTATTTCCATACAGGATGAAAACGATCAGTCCGGATCCGCGTGGGTCTGCTGATGGAAGATCTGTACGGCCCGTAAGGACTCTTTGGTTGCCTTTAAGACATCGAGCAGCACCCGGATTTCATAGCGGTTGCAGTCCTTTAAGAGCATCTGCGCTTCCCGTTCATATACCGGGGCGGAGGCCAGAAGCGTATCGCAAAGCAGCTCATCCATCGAAACCTGTAAGGTATTTGCGATCGCAATTAAGGTCGGGAGGCTGACCGAAGTGTTCCCGGTCTCCACATTGCTGATGTGCTGCGGTGTGACACCGATCCGGTCTGCAACGGTTTCCTGCGTCAGGTTCTGTTTGATGCGTGCAATTTTG
>CABIZF010000044.1 GCA_902363135.1 Lachnospiraceae bacterium | reverse complement strand
ATGCGGTTTTCAAGGTACGTAGTTGATAACAAGTCTCACTACTTTGCATCTGAGCGCTCAAGAAACTGCGTTTCTTTCGCTCACGGATATTCTTCGAATATCCGCTCCAACTGATGAATCCAAGCTTATGCATGCAAGCATGCAACGCTTTCCTTCCTCAGTCGGCTCAGCTGCTCGACTCATTATCAAATGGAGATGGAGAGATTCGAACTCTTGACCCCCTGCTTGCAAGGCAGGTGCTCTCCCAACTGAGCTACACCCCCATCGAGATAAATACTCGTATCTAAAGGTAATATATTCTTTTGTAATTCTGGCAGCCACCTGCTCTCCCACACCGTCTCCAGTGCAGTACCATCGGCCGCTTGGGTCTTAACCATCGTGTTCGGGATGGGAACGGGTGTGTCCCCCAAGCGCATCGCCACCAGAAAGCTTTGAGTTTTGATAACTCAACAGCGAAACAACCTCTACTTATTCTTCCTTAGAAAGGAGGTGATCCAGCCGCACCTTCCGATACGGCTACCTTGTTACGACTTCACCCCAGTTACCAGTCCCGCCTTCGGCAGCTCCCTCCTT
>CABIZF010000043.1 GCA_902363135.1 Lachnospiraceae bacterium | reverse complement strand
CAAAATTGCACGCATCAAACAGAACCTGACGCAGGAAACCGTTGCAGACCGGATCGGTGTCACACCGCAGCACATCAGCAATGTGGAGACCGGGAACACTTCGGTCAGTCTCCCGACCTTAATTGCGATCGCAAATACCTTACAGGTCTCGATGGATGAGCTGCTTTGCGATACGCTTCTGGCCTCCGCCCCGGTATATGAACGGGAAGCGCAGATGCTCTTAAAGGACTGCAACCGCTATGAAATCCGGGTGCTGCTCGATGTCTTAAAGGCAACCAAAGAGTCCTTACGGGCCGTACAGATCTTCCATCAGCAGACCCACGCGGATCCGGACTGATCGTTTTCATCCTGTATGGAAATACCAATTGTCAAGCGGATATTCGCAATCCGCTTCGCTACTTGCTCATAACCGAATGCTGCTTCGCAGCTTATCAGGAGTGGCTTGCACCACTCCTGATACAAGCAAGTCCCAACCCACTGCTTATTGCTCTGCGCAATTGAAGCAGGGGACTTGCTTGATTCGGTTAAAAAGCACACATGGAAGCAAACTTATGTGAACACATGCTTTGAAAAAGTTTTTGAGAGCATACCGCGTAATTATGAAAAGCGGGCAGAACCAGATTTCGGTTTTGCCCCTTTTATTTGGTCTTTTTGATTTTTTCTTTCATTCCTTCCGCCCGATCTGACGCCGA
>CABIZF010000042.1 GCA_902363135.1 Lachnospiraceae bacterium | reverse complement strand
TTGCAGGAATAAGAAGGTGCGAGCTGCCGGTTGATCGTGCGCTGTACATGGACTACTTTGGTAGTATTCATAGATAATCCCTTTCTGCCACCCGCTTCTTTTCCGAAACCGAACCGCAGGTGTAATGATTCACACACTATCACAAGCCTTCCGGAAAAGCAAGAGAAAGTAATAGAATAACTTCGATTTCCGATCTTTGAATTGAGAAAGAAAGGAAAATAAAGCGCATTAGACAGAATATGTAGTAATTTTGTTCGAATAAATCTATAATATTCAGACAAAAACAAAGACAATAGCGAAAAATACTTGACAAATTCGCGGGGGGGGGGTATAATGGAAAGCAAGGACACGTATCAGGGAATTTATCCGCGTGGGTAGGAAGTCGGGTGAGAATCCCGCACAGGAACGCTACTGTGATGAGCATAAGCTCTAAGTCAGGTCTGTCTCTGGTACGTCGTGCACAGATCCTCGAGCTCAGGGTGCACGGTATTTCGCAGTTTGGATGTACTCCTTTGGGTACGTCCTTTTTTTATCCACGTAAATGATCTTCGGGGATGCGAGAGGACGACGCGGGAGAGAGACCCTTACAGCCAGCTACAGAATACTCCTAGAGCGTGTTTGAAAAACATTTGATTTTGTTTATTTTAACCAAATTAGAATAGACGCGATGCATATGAAGCCCAGATAGGTAGCAGCCAGTTTGTCATAACGTG
>CABIZF010000041.1 GCA_902363135.1 Lachnospiraceae bacterium | reverse complement strand
TAGAGCGTGTTTGAAAATTAAAAATTGCACAAAACATATGTTTTTATGCCCTTTTTCATGATAAAATAAAGAAAAAGGGGTGTTTATTATGTTGCGGCGATATGAATTGACTGATGATGAATGGAATCGTATTGTTGATTTACTCCCTCCTGAAAATACGGGGAAGCAGGGTCGTCCACGCAAAAATAACCGTACTATCCTTAATGGAATCATCTGGATTGCACGCAGTGGTGCGCCCTGGCGTGACTTACCAGAACGCTATGGTCCCTGGGAAACCGTTTACAGCCGCTTTCGAAAATGGATTGACGACGGAATTCTCGATAATATCTTCCGACTTTTAAGCCTGGAGGCTGCCCCCCAGGAATTGTCCCTGGACGCTTCCATCGTACAGGCGCACCAGCATAGTGCAGGTGCAAAAAAAGGGGGCCTCCCAATGAGATTGGACACAGCCGGGGAGGTGCCAGCACAAAAATCCATGCGGCCGTAGATGCCTATGGATATCCTTTGTATGTCATGCTCAGCGAAGGACAGCGCAATGATATCAATTACGCCATTCCTGTGCTGGAGCATATTGACATAGAGGGAAGCAATGTACTGGCAGACCGTGGGTATGACAGTAACCAGCTGCTGGACTATATCTATGAACGTGGAGGTGAGCCTACGATTCCATCCAGAAAGGGTGCTAAATTTGAACGGCATTGCGATTGGTGGCTCTATAAAGAAAGACACCTGGTTGAAAAATATTTTCTCAAGCTCAAGGGCTTTCGCCGAATAGCCACACGTTATGACAAACTGGCTGCTACCTATCTGGGCTTCATATGCATCGCGTCTATTCTAATTTGGTTAAAATAAACAAAATCAAATGTTTTTCAAACACGCTCTAG
>CABIZF010000040.1 GCA_902363135.1 Lachnospiraceae bacterium | reverse complement strand
TATATAGCGTTATAAATATGCGGTCGGGTTATTGCTTTGTTTGTTGCTTGTTTATATAAGTTCATCACTTGCGTTCTGAACCTATCCTCGGATGTCTTGTGATAAATTAATAAATTAATTTATCGGATATTTTTGTCTGTATGCGGTTTTCAAGGTACGTAGTTGATAATGAGCTTTCGATTGCAACCTGCGGCTGCTCACTACTTTTCGCCTGAGCGCTCAAGAAACTACGTTTCTTTCGCTCATGGATATTCTTCGAATATCCATTTACCGTCCTGCAAATCCAGGCTTATATGCACAAGTGCATAACGCCTTCCTTTGCCGTACGGCTCAGGCTACACGCTTCATTATCAAATGGAGATGGAGAGATTCGAACTCTTGACCCCCTGCTTGCAAGGCAGGTGCTCTCCCAACTGAGCTACACCCCCATTTGGTAAACCTGTTATTTAATTTGCCGGTTGGTCTAAATAAGTAATCATTTAAGAGATTATGTTCATTTAAACCAGTGGGCTTAAGTGGACTCGAACCACCGACCTCACGCTTATCAGGCGTGCGCTCTAACCAGCTGAGCTATAAGCCCTCTTATAATTCTGGCAGCCACCTGCTCTCCCACACCGTCTCCAGTGCAGTACCATCGGCCGCTTGGGTCTTAACCATCGTGTTCGGGATGGGAACGGGTGTGTCCCCCAAGCGCATCGCCACCAGAAATATTCAGTTATCTGTTTTGCTCGTGCCGCCTTTTCACTCGCTCAATTCCACTTTGCTTCATTTCGCGAGAGCCAAGGCTCTTATGCATCCATCTGCTTCCGAGGACTTCCGTGAGCCAGCTCCCGGCTTCCTCTCCAGCGATGTCTGCGCACTCGCTCCTTGATAACTCAACAGTAAAACAACCTCTACTTATTCTTCCTTAGAAAGGAGGTGATCCAGCCGCACCTTCCGATACGGCTACCTTGTTACGACTTCACCCCAGTTACCAGTCCCGCCTTCGGCAGCTCCCTCCTT
>CABIZF010000039.1 GCA_902363135.1 Lachnospiraceae bacterium | reverse complement strand
AGCTGGAATCGCTAGTAATCGCGAATCAGAATGTCGCGGTGAATACGTTCCCGGGTCTTGTACACACCGCCCGTCACACCATGGGAGTCGGTAACGCCCGAAGTCAGTGACCCAACCGAAAGGAGGGAGCTGCCGAAGGCGGGACTGGTAACTGGGGTGAAGTCGTAACAAGGTAGCCGTATCGGAAGGTGCGGCTGGATCACCTCCTTTCTAAGGAAAAAAGATTAGTGGATAAAGTAGGTCGCACGGCTGAATCAATCCAACTAAAACGGAAGAATAAGTAGAGGTTGTTTTACTGTTGAGTTATCAAAACTCAAAAATTTCTGGTGGCGATGCGCTTGGGGGACACACCCGTTCCCATCCCGAACACGATGGTTAAGACCCAAGCGGCCGATGGTACTGCACTGGAGACGGTGTGGGAGAGCAGGTGGCTGCCAGAATTATAAGAGGGCTTATAGCTCAGCTGGTTAGAGCGCACGCCTGATAAGCGTGAGGTCGGTGGTTCGAGTCCACTTAAGCCCATAGGTTTAAATGAACCAAGTTTCTTCCGAAGATAATCGGAGGAAGGGAGAAAAGGTCCACTTAAGCCCACTGGTTTAAATAATTATTTATTTAGACCAACCGGTAAATTGAATATAAGGTTTACCCGAATGGGGGTGTAGCTCAGTTGGGAGAGCACCTGCCTTGCAAGCAGGGGGTCAAGAGTTCGAATCTCTCCATCTCCATTTGATAATGAGTCGGGCAGCTGAGCCGACTGAGGAAGGAAAGCGTTGCATGCTTGCATGCATAAGCTTGGATTCATCAGTCGGAGCGGATATTCGAAGAATATCCGTGAGCGAAAGAAACGCAGTTTCTTGAGCGCTCAGATGCAAAGTAGTGAGACTTGTTATCAACTACGTACCTTGAAAACCGCATACAGACAAAAATATCCGATAAATTAATTTATTAATTTATCACAAGACATCCGAGGATAGGTTCAGAACGCAAGTGATGAACTTATATAAACAAGCAACAAACAAAGCAATAACCCGACCGCATATTTATAACGCTATATA
>CABIZF010000038.1 GCA_902363135.1 Lachnospiraceae bacterium | reverse complement strand
AAGAAGGGGCAGGTCATGTCTGGATAAGGCATGGATGCCGAATTTAGGCAGGGGTGCCGGACTGCGGAGAAGATCCGCAGTTTGGGCAGCCCGCTTCCTGTTTGAGGAAAAGACGGGAATCCGGGAAGAAACAGCAACAAAACGGGAGATAACGGGAGGTATTCAGATGGAAACAAAGCGGAAAAAGCGTCTTTTGAACGCAGTCATGGTCATCCTGATCCTGATCATCGCGGCATGCGGAGTGCTCGCGGCAGGCAGTATCCGTGGCTGGTTCGATACCGGGACGGAAAGCTGGATCACAAGTGGACACGTAAGCGGTGTAGCCAGCATCGAGCGGAACGGGATTGGCTACAGCCTGCAGGATGGTCAGGGGATCAAAGATGGAGATGTCGTTGAGACAAAGCAGGGATCGACGGCGTCTTTGCAGCTCGGCAAGTCCAATACAATCGTACTAAATGAAAATACGGAGCTGACCGTCACATCGGCCGATGCGGAGGCCGTAGAACTTTCGGTCGGCAGGGGCGAGCTGTTTGCGGATATCCCAAAGGCCGGCAAATCATTTGTACTGAAGCTGGATGAGCATGAGGCGAAGATTGGCGACAGCGTATTTTCCGCGAGTGTCCAGACAGGCAGCGTGACGTTTGATGTCTATATGGGCGAGAATGATGTGATGGCTTCGGATGGCACAGCAGAAACCGTTGCATCCGGTGAGCGGCTGCAGGTAAGCGAAGGTGAGGATGGCAACGTATCTGCCTCCGTACAGAAGCTCAGTGCTGACGCGATGAATGAATTTGCGATCGTACAGGCACAAAAATGTGACAGCAAAAATGAACTGTGTTTTTCCGTAGCGGAACTGCAGAAGGTGCTCGATGACCGCGCGGCAGAGAAGCAGGCGGCGCTGGAGGCGAGCCTGAATGCGGAGAAGATTACGTTAGATGCGGCCAAGAAGGCCGAGGAATCTGAGCAGGAATCAGAGTCGGAGACTGGTGCGGCTGTAGAGCATTCGACACAGTCAGGAGACGGACAGGCAGATGCTTCCGGCAGCGATACGGCTGAAAATGGAAATTCGGTGGAGGAATACACCCCACAGGAGGACAATTCCGCATCGCATGGCGGAGAGGACGCAGGCTCCGATATACTGGAGTGTACGATCGAGATCCGCTGCGACACAATCCTTGATAACATGGAGAACCTGACCGCAGGTAAGGAGTCATATGTACCGGCCAACGGCTGCATCCTGAGCACGAGTACCGTAGAATTTGAAAAGGGAGAGACGGTCTATGACGTCTTGTCCCGCGTCTGCTCTTACGCGGGCATCCAG
>CABIZF010000037.1 GCA_902363135.1 Lachnospiraceae bacterium | reverse complement strand
AAGAAGGGGCAGGTCATGTCTGGATAAGGCATGGATGCCGAATTTAGGCAGGGGTGCCGGACTGCGGAGAAGATCCGCAGTTTGGGCAGCCCGCTTCCTGTTTGAGGACAAGACGGGAATCCGGGAAGAAACAGCAACAAAACGGGAGATAACGGGAGGTATTCAGATGGAAACAAAGCGGAAAAAGCGTCTTTTGAACGCAGTCATGGTCATCCTGATCCTGATCATCGCGGCATGCGGAGTGCTCGCGGCAGGCAGTATCCGTGGCTGGTTCGATACCGGGACGGAAAGCTGGATCACAAGTGGACACGTAAGTGGTGTAGCCAGCATCGAGCGGAACGGGATTGGCTACAGCCTGCAGGATGGTCAGGGGATCAAAGATGGAGATGTCATTGAGACAAAGCAGGGATCGACGGCGTCTTTGCAGCTCGGCAAGTCCAATACAATCGTACTAAATGAAAATACGGAGCTGACCGTCACATCGGCCGATGCGGAGGCCGTAGAACTTTCGGTCGGCAGGGGCGAGCTGTTTGCGGATATCCCAAAGGCCGGCAAATCATTTGTACTGAAGCTGGATGAGCATGAGGCGAAGATTGGCGACAGCGTATTTTCCGCGAGTGTCCAGACAGGCAGCGTGACGTTTGATGTCTATATGGGCGAGAATGATGTGATGGCTTCGGATGGCACAGCAGAGACCGTTGCATCCGGTGAGCGGCTGCAGGTAAGCGAAGGTGAGGATGGCAACGTATCTGCCTCCGTACAGAAGCTCAGTGCTGACGCGATGAATGAATTTGCGATCGTACAGGCACAAAAATGTGACAGCAAAAATGAACTGTGTTTTTCCGTAGCGGAACTGCAGAAGGTGCTCGATGACCGCGCGGCAGAGAAGCAGGCGGCGCTGGAGGCGAGCCTGAATGCGGAGAAGATTACGTTAGATGCGGCCAAGAAGGCCGAGGAATCTGAGCAGGAATCAGAGTCGGAGACTGGTGCGGCTGTAGAGCATTCGACACAGTCAGGAGACGGACAGGCAGATGCTTCCGGCAGCGATACGGCTGAAAATGGAAATTCGGTGGAGGAATACACCCCACAGGAGGACAATTCCGCATCGCAGGGCGGAGAGGACGCAGGCTCCGATATACTGGAGTGTACGATCGAGATCCGCTGCGACACAATCCTTGATAACATGGAGAACCTGACCGCAGGTAAGGAGTCCTATGTACCGGCCAACGGCTGCATCCTGAGCACGAGTACCGTAGAATTTGAAAAGGGAGAGACGGTCTATGACGTCTTGTCCCGCGTCTGCTCTTACGCGGGCATCCAG
>CABIZF010000036.1 GCA_902363135.1 Lachnospiraceae bacterium | reverse complement strand
TTTAGGCGGCGCGGTTGGCGGGCTGTTCATCATCGTATGCTCGGTGCAGCTTGTACTGTCTGTACTTTCGCGGCTGTTTAAAATGTATCTGTGTATTCCGTTTGCGCCGGTCGCCTTTGCGGGGTTTGCAGGCGGGCATGAGATGGCCCGTTCTGGCATTGCATGGATCCAGACGTTTCTATCCTATGCACTTGAGGCAGTGGTGATTGTGCTTGCAATCACGGTCAGCTATGGACTGTTTTCCGGTGGCGGATTGTTTGAAGCAGGGGACGGGACCTGGAATGCAGCTACGATGATTTTGCAGATTTGCGGCTACTGTATGCCGTTCGCATGCGCAGCGGCATCTGTCAAAGGGGCGGAACTGGTAGTCCGCAGATGTCTGGGACTTGGTTGAGGAGGTACAAATAGATGAAAATACCGGTAAATAAAAACATCGACGTCTATAAAGACGATTTTTTCAAAGGACTGAGCATGCGGGAGTGCCTGTGTGCGCTTCTCACGCTCGTATCCGGCACGGCTGTATTTTTTCTTAGCGACAGCCTGTTGCGTTTGCCGCAGGAAGTATCCCTGTACTGCGCGCTTCCGGTTTCGTTTTTGTGTGCGGCTTCTGGATTTTTAAAAATCTCCGGGATGCCCCCGCTTGTCTGGATGCGCAAACGGGCAGCCTGTATCCGGACGCCTTTCTATGTGTATGCCGCGGCAGTGACAGAGAAAAAACTTCTGGAGGATGAAGAGACATGCAGCTGAAAAAGAAAGATATGCAGAGCTACCGGCAAAAGACGGAGCTCCTGTATCCGGTGCCAAAACGGGTGCAGGAGCTGATCCCGGTTTACCGGATTGCAAAAGACGGAGTGTTTCAGATCGAGCGGACTGGGGAAGACGGACAGGCCCTGTTTGACAAAGCCTATCTGTTTTCTGATACGAATTTTACGCCAATGGACGACCGTGAAAAAGGGGAGTTTTTAAAGCAATATTGCAGTGCCTTAAACAGCCTGAATGTCCCGTTCAAATTGCTGGTGATCAATCAGAACCGGGATATGGACCGGGTGAGAAGGGAACTGTTTTTAAGAGCAGAACCGGAGTATGGGGAGCTGTACCAGTCGTTTCAGATGCATGTGGAGGCGGCCATGCAAAAGGGCCGTTCCGGGATCGAGCAGTGCAGGATCTTTGTGCTGTCCTGTCGGAGGGCGGACGTCGAAGCGGCAAGGAGCTTTTTTCGGTCGATCGAGGCGAGCCTTGCCGTGAGTTTCCGGCAGATGGGGAGTGCGTTGATCCCGCTGGATGCGCAGGCGCGTTTGTATTACCTGCACGCATTTTACCGGCAGGGGAAGGAAGAACGGTATGTGTTTGATTTTGACAGGGCGGTGAAGACCGGGGCGGACTGGAAGGATTTTATCGCGCCTTTCTATGTGCGGCAT
>CABIZF010000035.1 GCA_902363135.1 Lachnospiraceae bacterium | reverse complement strand
TCACGTATAATCCAATTATCTTAGATGGTAATTGGATTTTTCCTTTCTCCCAGTTAACACTGGGTATTTATTTCCATCTCTGATATATTTTGAAAAGGCACTGTGGATCTGTATCTATATCTTTACAGCTTTGACTGGTATGAGGTGACTCAGACCACAGCTTTTCGTCTATTACTGTTAATCAGTTTGTTAACGCATCGACGTTTTTATTTACGTGATTACACAGCCGAATTCTCTGTGGAAGACAGCAGTGCTCAAAATATTTATCAGGAGGTATAAACCTATGTCAATGTACTTTATTGGAATTGATATTTCCAAGTACAAACATGATTGCTGCATCATTTCTGCAGCCGATCAAAAAGTAGTTTCTAAAGTCACAATCAAAAACAATAAAGCCGGCTTTAATGAACTGCTTACAATCATTCATTCTCTCGCAAATCCTGCAGACATAAGAATAGGGTTTGAATCAACTTCCCATTATGCTCTCAATCTTGAACTCTTCCTTGAAAATTCTCTCCTAACCTTCATGGAAGTAAATCCTGTTCTCATCAGTGAATACAAGAAATCAAAAACACTTAGGCGTACAAAAACCGACTCTGTTGACTGCGAATCAATAGCTCGTTGGTTAATGACTGTTGAATACAAACCCCATTCAAAAGGATTTTACCACGCTTACTCTTTAAAGTCATTAACTCGTTTACGCGATAAACTTATCCGACAGCGTTCTTTCTATCTTGTTAAAATCACAAATGTGTTAGATCATACATTCCCTGAGTTTAAACCATTCTTTAATGAACGCTTATCCAAAACTGCTCTCTATCTGCTTGAAAACTATGGTTCTGCTGAAAAGATGGCTCGTATGAACTCAGCCTCTTATGAAAAGCTACGTTCCTTATCCCGGGGTAAGTTTTCACCACAGCAATTCCTACGACTAAAAGAACTTGCTGCCAATACTGTTGGTGTAAATAACTCTATTTTTGATGTAGAGCTGAACAGTCTTTTATCTTTATACAAATCCCTTGTAAAAGAGATTGATACCATTGAAAAAGAAATCAACAAACTAATTGAAGAAGTACATCCTCACTATATGTCAGTTCCTGGAATCGGACCATTATCAGCAGCTGTAATCTATTCTGAATACGGCGATATATCTAACTTCACTAATCCAGGACAAATGCTTGCATTTGCCGGAATAGAACCGGGAATCAACGAATCTGGTACTGAATCTCACGGAGGTAAGATGGTTAAGCGTGGATCATCCCAGCTCCGTTACACACTTATCAATTGTTGTCTACCGTTAATCCGCTTTGACATGACATTTGCAACTTACTATGCCAAGAAACGCGGAGAAGGCAAACCACATCGAGTAGCCATTACTCATGTAGCCAAAAAGCTTATTAGAGTCATCTACGCATTGGAGAGGCAAGATATCGACTTTAATGCACAGAAACTTCGTTAATCTCTAGTGGATTAATACTAATTTCTCCCATCTGAAATACGATGTATTCAGATGGCTTATTAAAGTTACCCATTTTTACAATTCAAAAAAATTTTAAAATTCTCTTGACTGTTTATAGTTTGTCACCTC
>CABIZF010000034.1 GCA_902363135.1 Lachnospiraceae bacterium | reverse complement strand
ATATGCTATGTTCAATGCTTTTTCTCTCCCTGGGTCTCGATGTATTGACGGATCACTTCTACTGGTGCCCCTCCTGCCGTCAAAAGACAGAAACTCTGGCTCCAGAATGCTTCTTTCCAAAGTTTTCCCGGATTTCCGGATACTCTTTTTTCAGCAGTCTGCTGCTGGCACTTTTATAAGCATTGATAAATTTACTGAGTTCCCATATCTCTTTTGCTCTTTCTGAAATTGGATCATTGATAACTTTTCTTCGATATTTTACCACCATGATCAGATCATAATACATCAAGTACACTGAATGTACATTGTGATCTATATTTTCCATAAAACCAGTCCTTTTTTTGAATAATCATCTTATCGATCGATTCTATTATACCATGAATCGCATTGCAGAACAAGTGTTCTTTTGTTTTTTGCAATTCATCTCCCACCTGTAGAGGAAGGAGAATTCTTGCTATATATTATGTTAAAAGAATCGCCAGATAATGTCAACAAGGTTCAAAATGTTTCAGAAAAAAATAATGTTTTCTATTGTTCTGACTGCTTTGCCTGCATCGCGTCCAGAATCATATTTACCAGCATCCCAGCCGCAACAAGCGCACCTCCGATCAGCGTTACTTTAGAATAGCCGTTTCCGAACAGTACATCCAGCACCAGGCTGGTAAATACCTGCGCCACAAAGGTCAGAATCGTCAGCCGGAAGGACGCTACCTTCGGCACAACTACATTATATAGAAAGACTGTCAGAACTCCCAGCATGCCTCCACAATAAATCCACCAGGAATGCACCGGCAATACGGTAAAAGAAGCATCCACTCCGTGCCTCGCAAACAGCATAATAAAAACGGTGATCGGCAGTCCTACCAGATGATTGATAAAGGATCCGGTAAGCGCCCCTGCCTGCTCTGCCAGACGGCCGTTTACTGTGCGGGCCAGCACCAGAAAAATTCCGGTGACAAACGAGGCAGCAACTGCCATCGCCGCACCAGCATTACTTCCGCCTCCGGATGGCTGAAGCATGACAAGCATACCTGCCAGTGCAAACACCAGGCCAATTACGGACGTCTTTTTAAATGGGTGCTTTTCCATTCCCATCAGACCAAAGCTGTCAATCAAAAGTGATATCACCGTCTGACCAAACAGTACCAGTGCAACAATGCTTGTCATACTGATCCGTCCATAAGACAAATTATTGCCAAAGGTTGTAAATACACCAATTGCACCACCCAAATACATCCACGGTGCTTCTGCCTTTACCAGAATTTTCTGATGCCGGCAAAGGCAGACAATCAATGAAAAAACGGTGCCGATTACATGAATAATCGCGGCTGAAACAAACAGATCATACGCTGACGTCAGCTGACCGTTAATTGCAATCATAATCGCTACAACAGCGCCGATCACAAGCGACAGTAAGTTATACATTCTTTTCCTCCTCTTCCAGTGTAGGGTTTTATATCCCACTGCCAGATCTTTGATCTGACTTATAGCCTACCCGGTACCTTCCTCAAAGTATAACCTACCGGGAAGTATTTGTCCACGTAAACAGAACGTGGGCCTGCGGCACATTTTTGCTTTACAGGGCGCAATTTTCTGGTCAAGCGGATATTCGCAATCCGCTTCGCTACTTGCTCATAACCGAATAGCTGCTTCGCAGCTTATCAGGAGTGGCTTGTACCACTCCTGATACAAGCAAGTCCCCTGCTTCAATTGCGCAAAGCAATAAGCAGGGGACTTGCTTGATTCGGTTAAAAAAAGGATCCTGAAGTTCAGGATCCTTTAAGAGGCGTCAACCGGAATCGAACCGGTGATAGAGGTGTTGCAGACCTTTGCCTTACCGCTTGGCTATGACGCCATATATAATTGGAGTGACTCCGACGGGAATCGAACCCGTGTTACCGCCGTGAAAGGGCGATGTCTTAACCGCTTGACCACGGAGCCTTATATATAAGAAAACTCCCCGAGTTGGGCTCGAACCAACAACCCTTCGGTTAACAGCCGAATGCTCTACCATTGAGCTATCGAGGAATATCATGAAAGCATATTTTGTTTATTAAAACATCACGTGCCTTCAAAACCACATACAGAATCATACTACATTCATCCGATAATTGCAAGTCTTTTTTGAACTTTTTTAACCCTACCTTGCTTCTGAATGAATCATACAATGGATA
>CABIZF010000033.1 GCA_902363135.1 Lachnospiraceae bacterium | reverse complement strand
TCTGATATCTGTCTCGAAATCAGTAATTTCTTCCTGTATTTGCAGACGAAAATAATGTGATATTGTAATAGGTATTTGTGTCTGTTTTTAGATTTCCATGTTCCCATGTCATGAGTATACAATAATTTCTGATTTTTAGCTACCTTAACCCATTGTCTAAAGCCAATGGGATTGCGGTAGCCTTATTTCAACATTTTTACAATTTTCTTATCCGTCGCATCGCTCGGTTCGTAAATTCCATCGTACCATTCCTGCCAGTTAAAGTAATTCTGCAGTTCCTTCGCCTTGAACTTTCGCCCATGGCGGGCATAAATTTCATTTTTTGCATAGCAAAGCCCCTTCAACGTCAGATTAGACAAATCTTTTCTCGATAAAATAATCATCCCAGCAGTCCACTTCCTCATCATACACATCGTCACCAATCCATTCCGCATAATCGGTATCGATCCAACCGGTCTCACCATCTACCGTCGTATACCCCCATGTACCAGAAAACGCTTCCACATAAAATTCCGTTCCATACGGAATCCGGCAAAGCAAATCCGACTTTTTCGACGGTTCACTGCGCACTGCAATTCCTGGCGTATAGTCGCTCGAAATCATATACCAGCCACAATCATCATATCTGTAGTCATCCTCGTAATCATAATCATCATAATAGTCATCGTAATCATAATCGTACTCGTCATCCTCATACGCTTCCACAATGCGCGGTTGCTTCCAGCACAGCGAAGCTGCACCAATCATAAAAGTTAATGAGATCCATCGAAACAATTTCTTTCTTTTCAATCTTATCTTCCACCTTTCTGAATTACAGAGCTATTTTCACATTTAATTGTAACATGAAGAATATGTAGATTTGTTTTTCCCCCTTCATTTCCGCTGGTTCACTTCCTGATCATTATTTTCTCTGTTATTCAATATTATCTTTAATGTATCATACAAAAGGTGCAAATCTATGCTGACTGCACAAACGGTACTTCTTTCCTACACTTTTGGCATAGCATAATCCCGTAAAGCGGATACAACAACAGGGCCAACCAGCTTTCTTGCGCTGATTGGCCCTGCCATCATTATAGTTTACTGCTATGTCGCACTCTTTCGCTGCGCGGATCTTTGTATAGATGACGGCATCCACCATCCAGTCCTGACAGTACATCCCGGCGCTGATGTCCTGTTTTCTGTTTCTTTTCCCGGTCATTCTTTCCTGTCACCAACCTTTATCCGGGCGTTCCACTTTTCCGCTCCCTGCCATGATCCTGACAATCTCATCATTCTGAGACCGACCTTTATCCGGTAAATTTCACTTTTCTGAAACCGGTCTTATATTCCTACTGCCAGCCCTTATCTGACCAGTCATGTGCCTTGATCCGTTCGTACTCCTCCATTGTGATCGGAAGAATCGTACCATGCTTAAAACCATATGGGAAGGAAAATTCCGCATCCGACCGCTCGAAATGTCCGTCTGCCAGGCAGTCTGCCAGAAACGGTACATAGCCCTGTCCTTTCCCCGGCACCCCGTAATAGTCCAGATACAGGCTCCAAGTTCCGTCCGGCAGCTTCATCGCCGTCGGTGCCTCATATTTTCCGGTCTCCAGCTTTTCCATACATCTCGAAAATTCTTCGATCAGCTCATAGGTACCCGTCACCTGCTTCGACCGAAGCAGCTGCACATATTCCGGGTCGTATCCGCTCTTCACAAACAGATAATAATATCCGTCCTCCTCATAGATCGCTGAATCGATCATATCTCCGTCTTCTCTTCGATACAGCACCTGCGGTGCGGTAAAGTGTTCAAAATCTGACGTCCGGCTGTAATAAATCGCTTTCTTTTTATAATCGTCATCTGCACACGATGAGGACCAGTGTAAAACGTAATCCTTATTCTCCCGGTCGTAAATAATGTCTGGTGCCCAGACACAGCCGAAACTTTCATCCCCGATCTTTACCAGCCGCTGCTCCGACCAGTTGACGAGATCCTCCGATTCCCATACCGACAGATGCTTGCTGCCGTTCCGTCCGATCTCCTCCCAGGAGTGATGATATTGATTGCGCATTCCATAAGAAAGGCTCAGATCCGTCGCAAAAATATAAAATTTTCTGCGCTCCTCGCATCGCACAATCGTAAAATCTCGGACGCCTTTGTCTCCATAATACGCCCAGAGCACCGGATTTCCCTCATTTACGGCCTCCCAGTGAAACCCGTCTTTGCTCAGTCCAAAGTAAACCTGCTCGCCGTCCGGCGTTGTCTTTTCCCTGAAATGTACAAATAAATATGCCTGCATGATTTTCCCTCACTTTATTTTTATTTCTGAAAACACAAAGACATTATACCATAGCTTCGCATTTCTATGTTGCATTTTTTACAAAAAAAGACACCGGATCACTCCGATGTCTCATTTCACATACCTTCAAAACCACATACAGTCTGTATAAATATCAATCCGATTATTTTAAATCTTTAACCTTTTTAACCCTACCTTGCTTTGTAAGCGGATGCTATCCGCTTTCTCCGCGTTTGGATAAGCTTGCGACCGATTAGTAGCAGTCAGCTCCATGCATTACT
>CABIZF010000032.1:2698-6254 GCA_902363135.1 Lachnospiraceae bacterium | reverse complement strand
CTCCCATCTGAAATACGATGTATTCAGATGGCTTATTAAAGTTACCCATTTTTACAATTCAAAAAAATTTTAAAATTCTCTTGACTGTTTATAGTTTGTCACCTCTTTCTCAGGAACCAAAGAACCAGTTGCCTCCGATCTGTATCGCACTGGCCCCGGTCTGGCTTCCCTTCCGGCTCCGGAAACTTGTATATTTATGGTTCCGAATGCCTCGTTTCAGACAATCCGAAACAGCCCGCACGACATAATCCGGCACGTTTCCATTCAGGCGTTTTTTCCAGTAATGATCCATGCTGTAGCAATATTGCCCCGGTGCAGTCAGCTGGGATAGTGCATTTCCACCAAGCCTGCCCCACTGCGCCGATTCTGTGCGGTTCATCGCCGAGCTGATGACAGCCAGCGCTCCTTCATAGCTGCCGTTATCCTCCTGTGCCACGATCGCATAGATCAGTTCCAGTTCGGATGCGGTATAATTCGTCGGATCGATCCGGTAATTTCTTTCCCCGTTACCAGATTCTGTATTAATCAGATAGCGCCGGATCGAAGCAATCGGTCGATAGTCCGCCGCACAGATCGTAACGCCACGCCCCGGATGTGCTGCCGTGTTGTTCCGGTCACCGGAACACTGCGCAACCTTTCCGTTCCCAAGGTAGATCCCCACATGCGATCCGTAGCATACAATATCACCGGGGCGGGCCATTGCAAGGTTCGCTACCGGCTCACCGGATATTCCCTGCTCTTCCGCAAGACGCGGGATGGAAATGCCAAATTTCCGGTAGACAGACTGTGTGAATCCGGAACAGTCTGCCCCGTCGCTCAGGCTTGTCCCGCCCCACACATACTGCAAGCGTCCGGCAAATCCGGCTGCATAAGCAGCGATCGCTACCCCGGTCTGGTTCGCTGATACGGCCTCCTGTGTGGAGCGCAGGGTATAATATAAAGACCGGTTATCCTCCGGCTCTACACAGGCGGTTGCGGTCTGTGTAATGTCCTGATCCAGCGCCAGAGTTCTGGCTGCCGACCCGGATAACAGCCGGTTTTTTTCCACAAATCCCCGCACATCCCCGGATTCGATGTACACCCAGCCATTTTCATTGTCCACAAGGGCATATACCGTTGTCCCAGATGTTGTGGTTCCGACGACCTTTGATGTTTCTGACTCATACTCATAGACCGGCCCGCCCTGCAGCATAATCGCGTATCGCTTTGACGCAAGGACCGGCTGGGCAGTCGTATGTGTATAGGTGTAGGCGGCATTCTCTGCTCTTTCACAGAAGGCGATTCCCGTCTTTAAGTTCTTTTCTCCGATCGTCTCTGCCGTCTTTTCGGCAAAGATCCCTTCGATCAGGTTCTGCTGCTGCACAAAGCCACGTACCTCTCCGGACTCGATGTACGCCCAGCCCCCTTCTGCCGTTTCTATGTGCTTTAACAGATAAGCAGTCCCCATATATGGGATGTAGCCCACCACTTTACTGCCAGTAGTTGTTTGCTCGTATACCAGTGCATTTGCTGTGTTCCGGACAAGCACGTATTGTTTTTTCACCTGAATGAAACGAAAATCCGGCCGGATATACCAGCTATCATCCCAGTAATAGAAATTGCTGCCGGAGAAATCTTCCTCTGTATCTTTCGTTTCATCTGATTCGGTTTCTGCCTCTGATTCTGGCTCGGAGTCCGATTCACTTTCCGACTCCGGCTCACTTTCTGGTTCTGTGCTGGCCTCGGTGTCCGGTTCGCTTTCTGGTTCTGTGCTGGCCTCGGTCTCTGGTTTGCTTTCCGGTTCTGTACTGGCCTCGGTCTCTGGCTCGCTCTCGGCTGTAGATCCGGCCTCCGTTTCTGATTCGCTTTCTTTCGTTTCAGGTTCGGTCTCCGTTTCTGATTCGCTTTCTTTCGTTTCAGATTCTGTCTCTGTTTCCGCCCCGGTATCTTTCATTCCCGTCGCCCTGGCCTCTCCAAACGCCGGTGCTCCATCTGTCTCATCCATATTTCCGGCGTCCGGCTGTGTCTCACCTCCGGATGATGTCCTGTTCAGATCCTCCGGAGCTTCTATCTGCTCTGCATATACATAGCTCTGATGCGCGGGTTGTTCCGAAATTCCAGATAACAAGATGGTCAGAGCCAGCATTGCAGGCAATTCATTTTTTCTTCTGCGCATATTTCCCCTCTTTCTTTAAAATCCAAAATACCAGTTGCCGCCGATCTGCACCGCGCTGGCACCGGTCTGGCTCCCCTTCCGGCTCCGGAAACTTGTATATTTATGGTTCCGGATTCCTTTTTTCAGACAGTCCCATACAGCCTGTTTGACGTACCCCGGCACGTTACCACCAAGCCAGCGCCGCCAGTACGAATCATTGCTGTAGCAATACTGGCCCGGTGCAGTCAGCTGAGCCAGGGCCGTGCTTCCAAGGGATTTCCACCTGACTGATTCCGTCCGGTTCATCGCAGAGCTGATGACGGCCAACGCCCCTGCGTAACTGCCGTTGTCCTCCTGTGCTACGATGGCCCATATCAATTCCATCTGTGCTTTTGAATATGCCGTCGGATCTGCCCGATACCCACCGCCTGTCCCGTTTTCCGAAACTGTTCTTGCCGGTAGCCGGATAATGTAGTCCACCTGCGTATCCAGATAAGTGGTTTTTACCGGCCCCCATTTATCAAACACATAGGTGCGGTTTTCCCAGCCATCTTGATCCTCATGTCCGAAATTTTCCCAGTGTCCATTTGTCCCGCCTCGCCCTGCATCGAACCATTTATTTTTTCCGGCATATACATTGATGTGTTGCAGGGAATGCCAGCAGCAGATGTCGCCCGGCTTCAGATACCCCGATGCGATCAGACTACGCGCACGTTTGTGAACCGGAATGATTTCCGCATGCGCCTTCAGATGCGACTCCGTGCTTCCGCCCCACTTGAAAGTGTTGTTGTAGGTAAAATAAAAGAAGTCATTTTTCTCAATGACTCCCAGTTCCTTTAACGCCCACCGGATGAGCTGTGCGCAATTGGTTGCTTTCTTTGCATTTATGGATGTCGCTGCCGCCCAGGTAGACGGCGTCCCTTTATTCGTATACCACCACTTGACTCCTTTTTCTTTGTCGGCTTCCAGCCTCGTATTATACTTTTCCAGTAGTGCAAGCAGCTCCTCCGGCCCGGCCTCATCCGTATGAACTGCCGTGGCTACCCGCCGGATTACATAGCGCCTTCCGTCCGCTGCCACACTGCCCATGCAGACACCGCGCCCCGGATTGGAAAAGGTATTGGCCCTTCCACCGGAGCAATGAATCATCTGTCCGTCCCCGGCGTAAATCCCAACATGCGAACTGTTACCCGCCGAAATACTCCCAGAGTAAAACAGAATGAGGTCGCCCGGCTGTGCGTTGGAAAGGCCACCCGATACCAGTGTCCCTGCATGTTCCTGCTCATAGGTTGTCCAGCCGATTTCATAGCCCAAATGTGCAAACACACCATGCGCAAATGAACTACAGTCCGCATAATCCTGCCAGTCTGTTGCCGAGCTTCGTCCGGCACCCCAGACATAGCGCGTGACACCGATCCATTC
>CABIZF010000032.1:1853-2679 GCA_902363135.1 Lachnospiraceae bacterium | reverse complement strand
CGGGCATAGTCTACGATCTCGTATCCGGATGCCCCGTTTGAAGCTCCATAGGTCGACTCCTCTGCTTCGCTTCCGGCAAGTCCCCCGATCAGTCCCATCAGGATTGCATATAAAAGGACGACCAGAAAGAATAGCCCGGATAATGGTACCAGATACCTGGCCAGCGAGAATCCCGCCCGCTGCATTGCGGATCGAACATCCCTTCGCGTACGCTCATACCGGAGGCGCAGTGGTATCAGGGAGGTCGCAGCCACCGTTTTGGCCGTCTCATACTCTGCCTCTGACATCTGGATCTGCTCTGAGCGGATGTCCTGTTTGATCCCTTCGGTACGTCGGATGTCACGGTCAACGAGCCCAAGTAGTTCCCGGATCGTAGATTCTGACTTCCTGTCCCTTCGTTTTTCTATCCGGTTTGGCGGCCTGCTATCCGTTTCCGGTGCTTTCTGTCGCAGTCCTTCCCGGCTCTGCCAGCTGACGGTAGTTGCCTGCACCCCTACCTGACTCTGCCAGCAAGTGGTTGCAGACTGCGTTTCTACACGCTTCTGTGAGCTGCCACGATCGTTTTCCTCCGGCGTGCTCTTTTTGAATGCCGCCGTCCGGTATTCGGATCTTTCCCGGCCCCACCGCTGTTCTTCTAAAGCAGCTCTCTGGTAGCGCCGTTTCTTCTTTGCCGCTCTTCTCGCCTGCCCGAATAATTTTTGCTTTTTGCGCGTTGAGTAAGCGTTCCAGCGCCGCTTCTGTGCAGGATTCATCCCGGATGTCACTTCACGAATATTGGACTGCTGTAGCCGGATACTTCTCTCCTTTGCCCGCCGCAGCTGCATTT
>CABIZF010000032.1:554-1838 GCA_902363135.1 Lachnospiraceae bacterium | reverse complement strand
TTACCTCCTTTTCTCCTCCACTTTCTCATGGAAATTCGTATTAAAGAGTTGATACAGCTTGCTCTCTTTATCCAGCCGGTTATCCTTCGGGATGTATTTGTCCCCGAATTTTAGCAGGCCGCAGCCGGGCGGGACATTATGGACATACTCTAATAAAGTATCTGAAATGCCAAGTGTGCGATGTAGTAGCTCCAGTTCGATGTCTGACTGGTTCAAAAGAGACAGATATGCGCTGTTACACAGCATCGTCTCGACGACCTTGCTTTGCAGAAGGTCTGCAAGATTCTGCGTCGCACCGGTACACAAGCCACCCAACTTACGAACCTCCTTCCAGATTTTTTCAAGATACCGGGCGGAAAATTCCTGCGATGCGAGGTTATGAAATTCGTCGATATAGAGCCAGGTCGCTTTTCCTTTTCTCGCATTGGATGCAATTCTGGCCCGGATCCCTTCGAGCATAATCAGCATCCCGATCGCGGCCTGTTCCTGTCCAAGCCCGGCAATGCCATATACCGTAAGCCGATTCCTTCCCTTTTGACGCTGGATGTGCGTCTGACCGTTAAACAGATCCAGAGAGCCTGTCACAAACAGCTCTAACGCCAGCTGCAGCTGACGGGCCTGCGGTTCTGGCTGTTCCCCCATCGTCCGGTACAGGTCCGAGAGGGTCGGCGGCTGTTCCATCTGTTTCCAGCTTTGCAGTTCTGCATAAATCTCATTTACGCAACGTCCGATCAGGGATTTATCCTGCGCCGTAATTTCCCGGTCCAATATCTGAGAAAAAATACCAAGCACCAGCTCGGTCTTGTCCGTGATGTATGCTTTCACATTTGGAAAATAACTAAGCGTATCTGTATCCAACGGGTTCACAGTATGGCCTGCCTCCGCGCCAAAATCAATGAACGTTTCCTTTAGATATTCCGCAATCACCTGATACTCATTTTGCGGGTCGATGACCAGAATATCATCTTTTGTGTTCAGATACACCTGCATCAGTTCCTGCTTGATATCCATTCCTTTTCCACCGCCAGTTACGCCCAACACAAACCCGTTTCCATTCCGAAGCTTTTTCCGGTCGCCGATCAGCACATTTTTACTCAACTGATTTACACCGTAGAACAGGCCTCCGGGTTCGTACAGCTCATGTACATGAAACGGAGTAAACGCCGCGAGTGGCTGCGTAAACACCGGCTGCATCTGTGCGATCGCCCGCATCCCGGTCGGAAGCGCCGTATTGACGGCTTCGATCTGCTCCCATTTTGCCACGGAAAAGGAAACCCCTTCCCC
>CABIZF010000032.1:0-548 GCA_902363135.1 Lachnospiraceae bacterium | reverse complement strand
TCTGCCGTGCTTAAAAAAGCGGTCGCGTCATGTTCCAGCTGTTCCTTCGAATTTGCAGAAAGGATGGCATAAACGCCAAGATAGTACAGCTTCTCGTCATTGTCATTTAAAATATCAAGGTAAGATTCCAGCTCTTCCCGTTCCCTGCGCCGTTCATACGTGATATCTGACGACCATGCTTTTGCCTTGTTTCTTGCTTCCTGCTGCTTCTCGATCGCCCTCCCGTTCTGTAAGTACAGATCCATCAGGCGTTTCCGTGCAACATTCTGTGGCACCGGAACAGAATCCAGCGTCAGGATTGCATGCCAGCTGCCTGCCATCAGCCGGGCAATGAGTTCTGGATCGACCGCATTCGGTAACTGCGGCAGATAGTATGCCCGCACATATGCTCCTGCCATTTCCAAGGTCTGTCCGTCAAATGCTCCCTGTTCATTCTGGCAATGCCGCACATAGAAAGGCGCGATAAAATCCTTCCAGTCCGCCCCGGTCTTCACCGCCCTGTCAAAATCAAACACATACCGTTCTTCCTTCCCCTGCCGGTAAAATGC
>CABIZF010000031.1 GCA_902363135.1 Lachnospiraceae bacterium | reverse complement strand
TGCTGCTTTTTCTTATTTTTTTAAAAAAATTTGAAAAAAGTGGTCAAAACATGCAACAAATCGTCGTGTTCATTCGGTCGATACTGCGTAAGGAGAAAACATGAGGGGAGGTCGTTCTCATGGCAAAAGACACCTGTGGCAGCGCAGGCGTTCCAAGGCAGTTTGACCGGTTTTGCCAGATGATTTTAAAGGGAGACGTGATGGATTACTACAGGCATTTGAATTACATACAACAAAATGAAATAGGTCTGTCTGTATTATCCGAAGAGGAACGGATGCAGCTCTACTGCGAGGATGAATACGAGGGACGGGATTATACGGTGTTTCAGGCAATGGAATATGACATCTGTGTAAAAAACGAACTCCTTGCAGAAGCATTGGATTCCATTGCCGAGACTGGACGGACGGTCGTGTTGCTTGCGTATTATATGGACATGAGCGATGCAGAGATTGCAGAGAGGATGCACTGCGTGCGGAGCACCTCGTACCGGATCCGGAAACAGACATTAAAGAAAATTAAAAAAAAGATGGAGGCACTGATGGATGAAGAAAAAACGATACGATAACCAAAAGCTGATTCCGGTAGCGGTCATCAAGGCGGCAGCAAATGGGGATCCTGCGGCAGTGCAGATGGTATTAAACCATTATCAGGGATACATTATCTGGCTGTCCACAAGGACCATGTATGATGCATGCGGAAAAGCACATTATGTAGTGGATGAGACGTTGAAGAGCCGGTTGGAGAACAAACTGATCCACAAAATTTTAGAATTTAAAGTGAGGTAGTATAGGGAAAGGTGGTACTTCCCGACACCGTGTCGGGAAGTAAGACTATATAATGAAAGGAAAACAAAAATGGAAGAAGAAAAATCAGCGGTAAAATATGAAAAAAAATTGATGACGATCGATGAATTTTGCAAATATGTCGGTATAGGAAAAACCAAGGCAAGGGAGCTGACTGCCAATCCATGTTGCAAATATGCAGTACGCATTGGAAGAAAAGTATTTGTACATAAAGAGTTATTTGATGAAGAATTGAAGAAAAGTGCAAAATTTCAATTGACAATATAGCAGTATAAAATCAGGGAAAAATCATCAGCAGTGTATTAGAATCATACTTGCTATTGTGCCATAGTTATGCTACAATTGTAAGCGAAAGGAGTTGAGAAGATGCCTAAAATAATTCCGATTAGAGAGTTAAGAGACACAAGTGCTATTTCAGAAATGTGCCATAGCATGGATGAACCGGTGTTTGTAACGAAAAATGGTTATGGTGATATGGTAATTATGAGTTTGGAAACATTTGAAAAAAATTCTGGCATGAGTGATTTCTATGGTGATATAAAGTTTACAAAAGGAAAGGGCTCTAATTTAAAAAAAGAATAGGGCATCTTTGATACAATCTTAAGGACTGCGAATGATTTTGAACTTTTCAGAATGGTAGAAATGTGAATTATGAAAGGAATAAATCATGGGTAAGGACTTAAAAGGGAAAGAATTAGGTCGAGGGTTATCGCAAAGACCGGATGGCCGGTACATGGGAAGAGCACAGATTGAAGGACACTCGATTACCTTGTATGACAGGAAACTTAAGGATTTGAAAGCAAAGTTAGCGGTAGCGGTTGATGAAGCGAAACGGAGTAATTTACTTCCGGGTGTGGACGGAAAATCTGTCACACTTAGTGAATGGTTTGAGGAGTGGTTTGTAAAATATAAAGCCCCGATGCTGAAAGATGGGGGGTCTCCTTCATACAAACGGAAATTTCTGAATTATTATGGGACACGTATCGGTTCAAAGCCGCTGGCAGATATCAGACAGATTCATGTGCAGACAGCGATTGCGGATATGCTGAAAGAGGGAAGAACTTCCAGATCAGTCAGAGAAGCGACCGGCATACTCCAGAGCTGTGTGGAAGCCGCTATAGCAAATGGTTTGATGTTTCTTAATCCTGTTTTAGGTGTAATGATTCCGAAGTGCGAGAAAGTAGAGCGGAGGGTATTAACAGTCGAAGAACAGGAGATATTTTTAGGATATCTGAAAGCAACAAAAAGCTGGTATGAAGAAATGTATAAATTCATGTTGCTTACTGGTATGAGGATCGGCGAAGTTGGTGGATTACAATGGGAAGACGTTGATTTCACGAGTAGATTTATCTATGTGAAGCGATCACTGACCTACCAGTATGAAGACGGCAAGAAGATTATGCGCCTGACTTCGCCTAAGACAGAAAACTCCGTAAGAAAAATTCCATTTTTCGGGGAGACAAGAGAAGTCCTTGAAAAGCAATTTGAAAAGGTAAAAAGAAAACGTGAAGATTTGGGAAAACGGTGGAGGCAGCCGGAAGAATATGGAAATCTGGTGTTTCTGACCTCTATGGGATCCCCAATCGGGCGGTATAGCATTGAAAGTGATATGCGTTATGTGACGCAGCAGATTAATGATATGCTGAAAACGGAAGCGCTATATTCAGGAGGCATACCTAAAAATTTTGAACGGGTACATCCACATGCGTTACGTCATACGTTTGCTACAAGATGCTTTGAAAAAGGAATGACACCTAGAGCGGTACAGGAAATTATGGGACATGCAAATTATAACACTACAGTATCTTACACGCATGTCTTGGATGATATAAAATCCAAAGAGGCAGAGCGTGTGGGAGAGTTTTTACAGAATAAGAACAATGATGAAACAGTTGAGTACAATGCATTGCTTGGAATCATGTAGCTGAATGAATGTACTCAAGAAAATTGGGTAATTGATTAAGAAAACCAGAGGGATTCAATTTACAAAACACCTCGAAATGCTGTTTTTTAGCGGGAAAACTCGTTAGGCAAAGTCAGAGACTGAGCCAAACTTCGCAAAACAGATGAACGCATAATCGAACTTTTCAAGTAAATTTAACATGAAATGATTTAAGGCTTCGGAAGCCTTATAAACACAGCATTTTCTAGTGGTTATAAGGTTTTCGGGGCCTTTTTCCTGTTCTGAGGATAAAAAGCGGAAATATCGTCAGGCACCGCCAGAAATCGTCAAAAATCACTTCAAATTGAGTATTACTCACATCATGGTTTGAGTAAAATGAGTATCCACAATATTCAGCGAAGTTACTCAAGTTATCGCAATTTCTAAAATTACCCAATTTTCATCAAAACATTATTATTAGAGATTTTATAGGAGGTCATGACGATGACAGGTACAGCGTTAGGTGCAAACAGCGGGAAATCTACTCGCACAATAACTTTTAAGAACGAAGCACACAAGAAATTCTACATGGAATATCTGCAGAAGTGCAGATACCAGGATGTGTATCACAAGGCATTGGTATATTGTCTCGGATTAAATTCAGACACAAGAGATCATGTGGACAGAATTTATGATTTTAAAGAAGGATATGTTAAGCCGGAATGTCTGTATGAAGGCTGGCAGACCAGTGGCAGCATGAAAGTGGTCCGGATGGCGTATAACCTTTACTGCAATGGAACTGATAAAGATAACGAAGAAAAGAAAAAAATGGAGGATGCAAGAGCTCTTATAAAGAAAAGGCGTGCTTTTATAAAAGAAAACTATAAAGAGTGGAACTTTTTTAATGCATTTTGCTTGACTACAGAATATCCTGAACGACCTATCTGTTTCTTTTTCGAATTTAGAGAATCCTCAGGTGGTAATATTTTTGATTTAATAAATAATAAACAGAAATGCATTTGCCGCGATGGATTAATTAAAGAGGTAACAGTTGGTAATTTTGAAGAATGCGCATTCGTAAACAATCGTGAGGAAGCTGTTGAAATTCTTGGAAATATCGCGAAGATATTTGAAGAGTATTTGAATAACGAAGGTTTGGCAGCAGTTGACGATTATCATCAATGTTTTAGTATTTCTTTTAGACGGCATGGAATTCCCTCTCATTTATTCGAAAAATCAGAGATAGAAACTGCAATGAGAAATGCAGATGACAGACATAATAATCAGCTGGTTGTAGATGAGGATGGTTATGTCAAAATAATATCTGATAATAAAGATGGTATGTTATATCCTGTTTGCCTTGAATGTTGGAATGCTGGTAATAACTATGTAGGTAAATTTTCAAAATTATGTACCCTAGACGAAGACTATAAATACTGTTTACATGGTTGGTTACGATATTTGAAGACTGGACGAAAGCAGTATATGGATTATCTAACCGAGGAAATCGAAGAAGACAGCTTGATATCACAAATTAAAGAATTTTACAATAAGTAATAACCCAAGACCGTTTTGATCGTAAAAGATTGAAGCGGTCTTTTGCACTTATGGAGGTGATGCAATGAAAAATTGTATTCGTGCTCCTTGCTTAGGGAGCAAAGAAACACAAGTTTGAACAACTAAATATGTGGCTGATCCGGCGCCAGAAATCTGGATAGACGACCGAGGGATAAATCTTAAACAGTGATATTTATGAAAGGAGATACCAAAGTTGCAGTGACAGGGGGCTTGTAAAAATGACAAAACAGGCCTCCTTTCTCTTTGGGATTCGTCTTAAAACAACAAAATAAGCAAAATCTGTGATTTTGGTTTCACATATGGGATTTTTTACTACGGCGATTACGACCCTAAAAACACTGGTTTGTGCCATCGGTGCCGGACTTGCGACATGGGGTGTCATCAACCTGCTGGAAGGATATGGCAATGACAACCCGGGGGCCAATGCTCATGTGCGGTAAAGTAACATAAAACTTTATAAGACAGCCAGACCACTATTCCGAAAAATTGTGTACCAAGTTCTAAAAAATATTTGATATACTATTGACTTTGAATATACTGTGTAATACGATATACATACAGGAGGTACAGTATATGAATATTGATGATTGGAAATCCCAAATCAAACGAGGAACGCTTGAATTTTGTATTCTGCTGATGATAAAACAGCGACCGTCCTATGGATATGAAATCATTAGCACATTAGAAAAATATCCTATTCTGGCGGCAAAAGAAAACACTATCTATCCCCTGCTTAGGAGGTTGATGAAAGAAGATTATATTTCGTCCTCATGGCAAGAAAGCACTGAGGGCTTACCACCAAGAAAATATTATTCCATTACAGACAAAGGACTTGAGTACATTTGTGCAATGTCTGATGAATGGAACAATCTGTTAAGCGCAGTCGATGAGATTAAAGGAGAATAAGACCATGGAAAAAATTCTGAACGATTATCTTGAAAAAATTGAAAGGTACTTGAAGCCTTTACCTATTTCCGAACGTGTTGATATTGTAAAAGAAATCCAGAGCGAAATCTTTGAATTACAGAGCAACGGAAAAAATGCAAAAGAAATTATGGAACGGCTGGGGAATCCAAAAGAATTAGCCAAAGCCTATTTGGGCGATCTGATTGCAAAGGACACCTCTTTTAGTTGGAATAGGGTTCTTGCAATCTGTGCTTATTACAGTCTTGCAAGTCTTTCCGGACTGGTAATCATTCCGACACTTGCTATTTGCGCCCCTGTATTTATCTTATGTGGGATTGTTACCCCAATTATAGGTGCAGTCAAGTTGATAGATTATTTATTGAATTTAGGTATTCCTTATGTTCAGTACATTGGTATTTCGGGAGTAAATAGCTCTATCCTTGTGTTTATCATTTGTGTTATTACAGGAATTGGATTGTACCTTATCGGTCGTGGCTGTTGGAAGCTGTTGGTTTACTATATTAAGGGTATGAGTAAAGTAAAAAATAATTTGTCAATTTGATATATGGTAAAGAGAAAGGAGCCATTGCAGATATGGAATATATATTACAGACAAATCAAGTTTCCAAAACCATTGGTGGGAAAAGTCTTGTAAGCAATATTGACCTCCATGTGAAAAAAGGCGAGATTTACGGTTTTCTCGGTCTGAACGGAGCGGGTAAAACTACTTCCAACGCTTGACCCATAAGGAGATCGGCAAGCAATACGGAAGGACGCGCAGCACCACCGGGCGGCGCATACAGATTATTTTGCAGCAGCTACGGGCAGAACTGGAGAACTTGCACCATGAGCCAGCTACTCCCCTATGAAACGATAGTCAAGGCAAGCGAGGGCGACCCGGAAGCCGTTGCTGCTGTCCTTTCCCATTACGCCGGATATATCCGCACCTATTCCAAAATAGACGGTCATATCAATGTGGAAATGCAGGAGCATATCATTCAAAAGCTGATAGAAAGCCTGTTCAAGTTTCACTTTGACCGCTAACCGCTGAATAACACACCGCCCATCACAGCGGCACACAAGCAGTAAGTCTGAAAAGATTTGCTGCTTGTGTGCGCCCATTTTCAAAAATCTTTCCGTCCCTTTTGGCAAAAATGTCTGTTCCGTTGTAGTAGGGAGTACGGGGAGATTTACGAAAAATGCCGCCGTGTTTGGAAGATTTGCATGGTTATACCGTAGTAGTGGTGAAAGGCGGGCAGAACAGATATTTTCATTCGCTATATTTACGAAAACAGGCCAAAACGCCGTTTTCAAATTGTTGGTCCTATGTCAAGAAAAAGTACAAATTAAATGTAACCAATTTTCCCTTTTTTTGTAATTGTTAACTCGCTAAGTTTGTTACGTCCGTTTCCAAGTTTTTCAGATATTGTTCCTCATATTCATTTGGAGACAAATATCCACAATGACTATGAATACGGACTGTATTATAGAATGTTTCAATATATTCAAAAATTAGTTTATATGCATGAGTGTAGTTGAAAATTTTGAATCGATTAATCCACTCTCGTTTCAGAAGAGCATGGAACGATTCTATGCAGGCATTGTCCCATGGATAAGCTTTCTTGGAATAGCTGTGAATCATTCCAGCGGTTGCCTTGTGGAATGCCTCTGATACATATTGGCATCCTCTGTCACAATGAAAAATCAGCGGATTTTCAATCTGTCTGGACTGTTTTGCTTTTTCAATACATTTTACTACATGAGATGCCTCCAGCGTTTCACTTAGTACCCAGGAAACAATTTTTCTGGAATATAAATCCATAATGCTTGTGAGATATACAAATCCTTCAAACGTCCAAATATAAGTGATATCAGAGCACCATACCGCATCGGG
>CABIZF010000030.1:7380-7811 GCA_902363135.1 Lachnospiraceae bacterium | reverse complement strand
CTTCCAACCGCTTCCATCGCCCCGGAAATCGCACTGTCAATCAGTCCCATACCTCACCTCCTGTCACTTTAATAAAGAAAGCAGCGCACTTGCACATAACATAATGAGTCCGCCAATGATGACCCGCACGCCCTGGAACTGCTGGCTCGAATCATGCGCCAGCCAGCCTGCGCCAAAGCTGAAAATTCCGAATAAAATCACGATCACGCCTGCGGCCTGAACGATCTGCAGCAAGAAGTCAGAAAGGCTTTCGATTTTTGTTGCGACTTCATTCGCATAGACCGGACTTACAAAGCAAAGTGTCAATACGCTGCACAAAAACAGAAAATTTCCACATGTCTTTTTTTTCTGCATAGTTCCTCCTTAATAGAGCAAGCCCCGCTCTGAGGGCCTGCTTCAAAATTTGTTTTATTTCTTCTGTTTTCTTTTCC
>CABIZF010000030.1:0-6949 GCA_902363135.1 Lachnospiraceae bacterium | reverse complement strand
CGGCTGCAAGGTTCATCTTGTGCGGCTCTTCGGTGGAAATCCATGACTCGATCTCTTTTCCTTCCTGATCCTTAACAATCAGTTTCGCACCCGGCAGTTCCTGATCGTTCGTCACATCCAGCTTGCTGATCGATACTTCAATCGGCTTATCATACATGACGACACTCTGCACTTCCATGCCATCTGTCACTTCAAATGTGATTGTTTCTGCTTTTGCATATCGCTCCGGCGCTGCGATCTCGGTTAAGGTATACGTGCCTGCCGAAAGGTTGACCATGTGCGGCTCTTCCGTTGAAATCCACTTCTCAATTACATTGCCGTTGTCATCTGCAACCGTCAGCTCTGCGCCCGGAAGCTCCTTCTGGGACGTGATGTCCTGCTTGGAGATCGCAACTTCAATTTCTTTGTCGTACATCGTTACCTGCTGTACCTGCAGGCTGTCCGACACGGTAAACGTAATCGTCTCCGCGACAGCATAGCCTTTCGGCGCCCGTTCCTCGGTCAAGGTATACGTGCCTGCCGGAAGTCCTTTGATCTTATGCGGCGTCTCTTCGGAAACCCACGTTTCTACGACCCGATCCTCTGCGTTCCGGACGGTCAGCGTCGCACCCGGAAGCTCCCTGCCGCCGGTAATATCCATCTTTGTGATCTCTACATTGTTTGCTGTATTCGAAATTTTCAGCTCATAAGACGCTTTGCCGTCAATTAATCCATTTGCATCTACGGTCAGCTTATAGAGCTGCTGCTCTAAGTGATAGCCCGGCTGTGTCTCGGACTCAAAAATGTAGTAAACTGTATCGTGGGTCAGATCCTCGATATGAATCCGTCCATTCTCATCGGTGATATACTCCGTTCCAAGACTCTGCAGCACTTCTTTATCCAGCTGATCTACCGTCCCACCAGCCTCATCCAGTTCTTTCGATGTAAACATCCGGAAATGGATTCCGGCAAGCGGCATATCCTCTTCTGCATCCACCTTTAAAATGTCCACAGAGGTTTTTACGTCCTCGACCTGCAGCTTGGCTGTGACCGTCTCGACCTGCGCATCATACATCAGGCTGACCGGATATTCCTGTCCGCTGACAGCATAGTGCTCTGCCGCTGCCGTCTCTGTTACTACATAGTCACCAAGGTACAGCTCCGGAGACTGTGCCACCCCATTTTCATCCGTCTGTATCTTTGCAACGACGGTTCCCGCCGTCAGCGCGGTTTCTTTTCCGTCGACCTGCATTGTGCGGATTTCCCCGTCCGCATTGACAACCTCTTTTGCTACTGAAACTTCGAACGTATATCCCTCTCCGAGCTGCTTTCCATTTTCCTGATCCAGCTTTACGATCTGGATTTTTCCTTTCTGCGGCACATCATAGCAGGCTACCTCAAGCGGATCCAGATAGCTGTGTTTTCCGCTTACCTCAAATGTCAGCTCGGCTGCAAGCAGATACCCTTCCGGCGCTTTTACTTCTTTTAATGTGTAACTTCCTTTTTTAAGCGCCCTGGTCAAGCTGATGATGCCCTGTTCGTTTGTGGTAAATACATCCGTTACTTTAGTAAAATCCCGGTTATCCGGCATCTTTAAAGCATCCCCGTTTTGATCGAGGATCTGGAACTGTGCACCTGATAGCGGGATCATTTTTTTGGTCTCTGCATCTTTTTTCAGGATGCGTACCTGGGCATCCTGTATGTCGTTGGTCACAACATATTTCAAAGGCACGCCGTTTTCTGTGATTTTGATCTTTGCCTCTTTCAATCCGGCATAGCCATCCGGTGTCGTGCTTTCATCTTCTGATAAAGTCCATCCCCCGTATACAAGGGCATTTTCTTCTGTTGCCGCATAGCCATATTTGTCCGTTGTGATCCACACTTCCGGAACAGATGCATCTTCATGCTGCAGCCGGAAACGGATTCCTTCCAGCTCACCCCGGTCGATCCATTCCTGCAAAACAGAATCGTCGTAGTTATCATCGAGATATTTCATCAGCGAAAAACTGCCACGGATCACCGGCTCGTAGGAATTTACCAGCACAGATGTGGCTCCGTCATCTGACACATCCACTACATGTACCGTCTCATCTGGCAGATAGCCGGTGGATGGGCTTGTCTCCTTCACATAGTAGGTTCCAAGTTCGAGATCCGCACTTTTTGCATGTCCGGTCTCATCGAGCGTCAGGACTTCTACCGGTGTACTTAAGGCCGCGTCCGCATAGATGGTGTACTGCGCACCAGTAAAAGAAAGTGCCGTATTGCCTGGCTTTGCTTCTCCAGTCTCCTGATCATATTTCTGCAGCTCCAAAGGCTTTTTGATGCGTGGCTCAGAAGAAGACACTTTGACCGATGCCTGCCCGTCATCGGATACTGTGATCGGATAGATGGTCTCGTCCAGTCCATATCCGTAAGAGGCTTTTGTCTCTTTTAGGTAATACGTGCCATAATACAAATCAGAGCTCTTCGCATATCCGGACGCATCCGTTGTCAGGACCTCCAGCACTGTCGTGCAGGACGCCTCCGCATAGAGTGTATACTCTGCCCCCTGAAAGCTCGCAGCTGCACTTCCCGGCTTTGCTTCCCCGGTTGCTTTATCATATTTTTGCAGCTCTAATGGCTTTTTCTTTGGCTGCTCATAAGAAGTAAACGTCGCCGTCTGGCCCGGCTCGGCCACGATGGTATAAACCTGCAGGTCGGACTCATAGCCCTTCGACGGGCCTGTTTCCTTCGCGTAATAGGTTCCGGCCTGAATGACGGCTACCGGTGATTTTCCATCTTCCCCGGTCGTCAGGGTCAGAACAGCCTGCGTACATGCTTCATCTGTGTACACTGTATATACCGCCCCCGCCAGTGAATAATTTTCATTGGCCGGTACTGCCGTTTTGGTTTCCGCATCCAGCTTCTGCACATAGACTTCGGATGTCCGGTCATTGATATTCAAGGTCAGGGTCAGGCTCTTTTTGCCGCTATAGTAGCTGAACCCAATGTCCTGATAACCTTTCAGCTGCAGCTTATAAGCGGAATAATCGACCGCGTACTTACACTGGAAGGTCAGTGTTTCCGTCATACTGCCGGAATAATCCTCACTGACAACCAGATGGAACGTATCATCTCCATCCAGCGTGACCTTACCGGTTCCGTTCTTTCCGCTTGTCTCATTTACGAGTGTAATTCCATCCGGAATTGTGACCGTTGCTGTATTCCCTTCCGGAGCTTTGTACGTCACAGAACCGCTGACCCGGTCTGCGCCGACACTCGCATTGGTCGCCGTCAGCGTTGTCTCAGATAAATGTGTCTCCGGCTCATCCAGCTTTTTCAGTATGCCAACCACTTTTTTGACCAGTGCAACGCCGGAAGCATTCAATACGTTGTTCTCCCCGCTGTTCGCGTTCCAGTTGCTGCCGTTCATATAAATATAAGAAAGGATATAGTGGGTCATCGTGTAGTAATGTCCGGTCGACGAGCATCCCGCATCCGTCAGAACCTGTTTCAGGTTCACGCTTCCCGATCCGTCCGCATATGTTACTTTTTTGCCCCACATCGGGCCGCCGTATAAATAATACATCCCCTTTGCCATACCGTTGGACGCATCCAGCTCGACCGCATCATCTTCCTTATAAGTATGGCCGGATCCCGGCGAGTTCAGTTTTGGCTGAATGCAGTATGCGGTTCGCGTCACACTATCGCTTCCGTCCTGCCATTGAATGGTTTTATAGGTTGTTGCCGCATTTCCGCTCTTTAAAGACGCCGGTGCAAAATAGATTGTATTGTTGACAATCAATTTGAACTTGTCTGGTGTATCCTCAGAAAGCAAGGCGATGCCAGCCTCGGATAGCTCGGTTTCTTCGGACTGAAGCTCGGTCTCGTTTTCCGGCTCTTCAACTGTGAATGACTCGGATTCCAGTTCAGTCTCTGCAGGCGCTGATAGCTCAGATTCCGGCTCCGTTTCTCTGGTCGCTTCCGTTTCGGATTCAATCTCAGTCTCTGTGGACGCTGATGACCCAGATTCTGGCTCTGTCTCTACGGCTAACGTTGTCTCGGATTCGGGTTCAGATTCACTTTCGGTCTCCACTGCTGCTGTCAACTCGGATTCCGTCTCAATCTCAGTTCCTTCCTCCGCCTTTTCTGCAACGGCAACCGGACGCAGCACATACCAATCCTTTCCGCTCTCCTGATCCGTTACTTTATAGATACAGTTATAGGTTCCGGCTACATCATAAACGATGTCATCCGAAATATACTGGATGACATACCGTTCTCCTTCATAGCCAACGCCCCGGAAGTCCTTATATTTATCAAACTCCCACGTATCAAACGGAATGATAATCGTAGTCCCAGTAACGATACTTCCCTGCTTCGGCAGACCGTCAACATCCGTTTCCGGCTGCTGCACGTATTCTGTCTCCGGCTTTGTTTCCGTTTGCCCTGTTGTATTTTCCGTTTGTTCCACCTGTGCTTCCGATGCTTCCTGCTGCATGCGATTTTCTGTCTCAACCGGCTGCACCAATGGCTGATTTTCTTCTGGCTGCGCGATGAACGATGCTTTCAGCCACACATCGGATTCCGGCATGACTGTCTTAATGCTGCCATCCTTTTCCCATGTGTACGCCACCTCATCCTGCTTTGCATCCAGTAACTGCAGCTGATTCAGCTCATATCCGTCCGAAGCCTGCACATAGAGCCGGACGACCTCACCGGCCGCATAGGACAGCATAATGTCACTCTTTTCCTTCTGTTTTTCTTCCTGCACATCCGCCATTTCCAACCTGTCCGCCTCATACTCATACGTGCATTCCCCGTAATAAGGCAGTGTGAAATGATACCGTTGCTCCGGCTCTGTCAACGCTTCCGGCAATGCACTGCTTTTTGGCATTTCCGTTTCACTCATCGACTCCTGCTCAACCGCATAGGCCGGAAGTACTAAGGATGCCGCCGTCAGCGCTGCAAGGGCCGCGGCCACCCATCTCTGGCTTTTCCTCTTCATACCTGTGTTCCTTTCCATTTCTTTTTCATCCCAGGTCACTGCTGCCGGTCCTTCGCGGCGGTGCACGGACACATCGGTGTTTCCTCTCCATAGTCTCTCTCCCCTTTTCGCGCAAACAAAAAGAAGGCCCTTAAGCCTCCTTCTGTTTTCGCCTGTTCAACTATTTTAAGTATAACACATGGCCCGTGCCGCCTGATGCGTCATCGTGATGCATTGTGCGTCACAAAGTAACGCAGGGGAATACCTATCTGCGTTCAAACAGCCTGCAGTTCCAACCACTCTTCCAGCTGCGATACCGGAACCTCTATTAATTCTGAAATGGTCTCCAGAGAGCTTCCTTTTTTGTAAAGCTTTATGGCCAGCTCCTTTGCTTTTTTCTTTTCTCCAATTTCAATTCCTGTTTCAATTCCTTTATTCTCGATAGCAGTACCCAAGTTACACATGCTCTGCACCTCACTTAATCCCCAAAATTCTTGCCACGAAAAAAGCACCCATTTTTGAGTGCTCTTTCTTATTTTTTCTGGTCATTAACCATCGCCACAATATTCATTGCAGGCAACACAATAGGACTCATTCCCGGCTGAGTTGTTATACTTGAAATATAACTTCGGATATAAGGGAACATGATAGCTATTGTATTTTTTTCTAATATATCCATATTTTCCTGTCGGGTCGAAAAAACGGCTCTGCCTTTTACATTAACAAATACTTTTTCCTCTTCATCAGAAACCGTTGTTTCCAGTAAAACTTCAAACAACCCATCGTCCAGCTTTGTAAGATTACGTTCCACTTGTACTCCTAATTCCAAGCTATCCAATGAATCTGTTCTTTTTCTAAAAGAACTTTCTACTATTTCAATTTTTTCTAAAACAAGAGGGCTTTCATACTTAGACCTTACTTCCATCTCTCTCTCCTAACACGCAACTGCATAATCTTCCTGTAAATAAAATACAGGAACCTCAACTTTTGCATTGGTTTTATTACATGAATAGTCAAAATACGTCTGACACGGCGCAAATACACGATTTACATCATCATTTGTAATAGCATGAGCCTGATCTCCATCTTTGAGCATCGGACTCATTGCAGTCTTACTCAGTTCGACATCATATTTCTCACATAATGAAAGAAACAAATCCTTATCAAACATCATATCACCTCTTCTTCCTCATTGTATATCAGTTTTGTTGATTTAATGCATTCTTTTTTTGATACACAAATCTGCCTTTCCTGAAACTTGATCCCAATGATGTTCATTATTTTCTTTTGTAATTGTTTTTCATCATTATTTCTTTTTGTAGTGTAACCTGCAAATTCTTTTTGAAAAGTTCCAATAATAACCGATATTCCATTTTGCTGTTTATAATAATCAAAAAAGACAGCCCGGAATTTAGCATCATCTAATATTGGCATACTCCCAGCGCAATTTTTCTTTATTTCATCAAGTGTTTTCAACGTCTCTGTTATAAAAGCATCCAATTGCTTAGGAAGATCAAGATTCAAAACCTCTTCGTCTGGTGCTTCTATAATAGATTCAAAAACTATGCCACCACAATTATCATTTTGAAGAGATGTGGTCGATGCCCACCATAATGCCTTACCATAATCATCAAAAAAGTATACACCTTGTCCTAGCCAATGATCTGCACGATACTTACTTTTTATAGGATCTAAGCCATTCGTCTCTATATCATATCGGTACTTTAAGCAGGTTCCATGATAGCCTACTTCGTTCATTATCCACTCTTTCTCAATACATTTATGATTTGCGTTTTAATCAGTGCATAGATATGTATTTATTATGATAACACGCTTCAACCCAAAACACAATTAAATTTTGCCTAACAACACTTCCATATCTAATTGTTATATTACTTTACCTTTATCTTACATGCCTTTGACCATGCCCCATATACGCAACACCCCTGCACCATTTTCCACGATCGTATCCGTACATAATAGGTTCTTTTCCGTTTCAGCTTC
>CABIZF010000029.1 GCA_902363135.1 Lachnospiraceae bacterium | reverse complement strand
TCATCAGTCAATTCATATCGCCGCAACATAATAAACACCCCTTTTTCTTTATTTTATCATGAAAAAGGGCATAAAAACATATGTTTTGTGCAATTTTTAATTTTCAAACACGCTCTAGTACAAGAGGAGAGGAGAAGGCAGGTGTGAGCCTGTCGAATGGACGAGCCAACCCATTCAAATGCAACTGAGAACAAAGAAGATGATTGCCAAAAGGCAGAAAGGAAAATGAGTATGAAAAACAGAATGAAACAGTTATCAGCACTTGTATTAGCAGCAACTATGGCGATGGGAACCTATACGTCCGCTTTCGCAGCAGATATGACGGTATATCTGCGCAGTATTGGAAAAGGGGCTGCTCAGCCGACTTCAGAGCTTTCTCTTGTTATTCACAATGTGGACTCAAGAATGTCCCTTTATGATGCATTAGATACTGCGACAGTGGCAAATAAAATGCTGGATGCGAACTGCTCTTTAAGCACGAAATGGTCTACGGGGACAAATGAGGATGGATCGATAGATATGTATCTGACTTCGCTTTCTGCATCCAATGGAACAGATTCTTACAGCAAAGCAAATAATGGTGGGAATACTAAACTGTATAAGGATGAGAAAGGCAATTATGTCGGAGGATACTATGAAGGAAATTCCTGGATGTGGCGCATGGCGGATGCTACTAGCTATCCTGAGGATATTACTTTGAGCGATCAGAAGTGTAAAGATGTCGATTTTGCGATTGTTTTGAGTTATGATTATTCCTCTTTCTCATGGGGGACGGTTACAGACAATGTTGAAACCCCGGGGAAATAAGGTGAATAGAAAATGAAGAAGAAAAAATGTATTCTGTTATTATCGCTTTCACTAGTGTTTTCTATGTTTACATCATCAATGTCCTATGCGGAAGAAAATGAAATCCTTATGGATGAAACGGTAGAGGTAAATGAGGTAAATGATGGTGGAGAAAATGCAGAGTCCGAACTGATAGAAAGTGACATTCCTATATCTGTCGAGTCTATTCAGACAGTGGAGTTGAATACGCCGACTATGGCAGAAGAGCAAGCGGCAGTGCAAGAACTGGCAGCAGCAGACGAAATCCCTTGGGAGGATAGTGTAGACCTGAATTTAAGTTACAGGTATATTGGGACTACCTTATATATTAAGTTGATAGATGTCAACAAGCCTCAGGGGACTGCCAAGCGTAAAGCTTGGCCATGGACAGATAAAGAAGCTGAAGCTAGAGCTGTTACAAAAATAGAGATTTGTGATGGTGTTGAGTTCATTGATAATTACTGGTTTAAAGGAGGGTCGAGCACTCCTTACTTTTCAAAGCTGACAGAGGTTGTTTTGCCATCGTCAGTTAAAGCAATAAAAAGCCAAGCGTTTTCTGGTGATGCGGCGCTAAGTTCCATCAATTTAACGAATGTAGAAGAATTTGAATTGGCGGCATTTCAGCAAAACAAGGCATTATCTCAGCTCTCACTTGACCATGCGAAAAACATTGCTATGTTTGCCTTTAACGATTGTGCTGCATTGCAGAGTCTCTCATTGGGACAGGCAGATGTTAAGGTTGCTAAAAATGCGTTTGCTTCGTGTGATGAGTTAAGCAGGGTCTGCTATGTGGGTTCAAATGATGAGTGGCAGGCGATTTGCGCAAGTGAAAGAAAAATTTTAGCAGGAGTACAGGCAGTTCATTGTAAAGCAGAAGAGGCGCCGAAAGCAGCAACTTGTACTGAGGCAGGTGATAAAACATCTGTTTGTGAAATTTGTAATGAAGTTTACAAGGATGACAATGGCACCGAGAATCCGGCACTTGGTCATGACTATGTTTCCAGTGTGACAAAGGAAGCGACCTGTGCCGAGGATGGTGTACAGACGGATACCTGTACTCGCTGTGGAGACACAAAGACACAGGCGATCAAAGCGCTGGGACACGACTATGCGACTGAGTACACAGTAGATGTAGCAGCGACCTGCACGGCAGCAGGCTCCCAGAGCAGACACTGCACGAGATGTGGCGAGGCAGATCCGGACAGCGTACAGGAGATCCCGGCATTTGGCCATGATTATGTCTCTAAAGTGACAAAGGAAGCGACCTGCACGGAGGATGGCGTACAGACCGATACCTGTACCCGTTGTGGTGACACGAAGACACAGGCGATCAAGGCGACCGGCCATCAGTGGAGTGACTGGACAAAGACAGCAGACGCTACAGTTAATGGTGCAGAACAGCAGCAGCGAACCTGCGTGACCTGCGGCGCAGTAGAGACAAAGACCGTAGGCGAGAAGCTGGCTCCGACCGCGACCGTCAACGCATCGACTGTCACCTTAAAAGTAAAGCAGTCCACGAAGGGGCTGAAGGTCACCGGACTGGCAAAGGGTGATTCCGTGGCAGCATGGAAGTCCACCAACACAAAGGTATTTACCGTAAAGGGCAATGCCGATGGTACCTGCACCCTGACTGGTAAGAAGAAGGGCAGCGCGAAGCTGGAGATCACACTGGCGAGCGGCCTGACAAAGACCGTGACTGTAAAGGTACAAAAGACAGCGGTCAAGACAAGTAAGGTCAAAGTGGCAGAGAAGAAGCTGACGGTGAAGAAGGGCGAGAAAGCATCTCTGAAAGCAACCGTTGCTCCGTTTACCTCTGCACAGAAGCTGACCTACACTTCTTCGAATAAGAAGGTAGCGACCGTCAGCAAGAACGGCGTCGTCACGGCGAAGAAGGCAGGTACGGCAAAGATCACGGTCAAGTCCGGCAGCAAGAAAGTGGTCGTGACTGTGACGGTGCCGAAGACAAAGACGACGGCGATTACCATTGCAAAGAATATCACGGTAAAGAAGGGCAAGACCTACAGCCTGAAGGCAAAGGTCGCTCCGAAGAATAGTGATGAGAAGATCACTTACACCTCTTCGAACAAGAAGATCGCGACCGTCACCAAGAGAGGTAAAGTCAAAGGCATCAAGAAGGGTACGGCGACGATCACAGTGAAGTCCGGATCCGAAACAGTCAAGGTAAAAGTGACTGTGAAGTAAACGGACACAGAAAAACAAAATAGCGATTTACAAAGAAGGGCTTTTCTTTCAGAGCAACTGCGGAAGAGGAGCCCTTTTTCGAAATGGAAGGGAGGATATAGAAGGATGAAGCGTACATGGAGATGTCTGATCGGCTGGCTGCTCGTGGGACTGATGGTCCTGCAGCTTCCGATGGCAGCTTTGGCAGACGAGATTGTCCCGATCGAGGTGGAGAAGGCGGCGGAGCCTTCACTTTCAGAGACGGAGACCGGACAGATGGACGAGGAGGATCCGGTGATTGATGATGATTCGCCGATGGATTCAGCAGAAGATTCGATGATTCCCTCAGAGGAGAAACCGGCGGCCGACACCGACCTGATTGAGGGGATCGAGGTGCTCAGCGATGCGGAGGCTGCGGCACTGGATGCACAGGAGGACGAGAGTGGGACAGAAGATACTGAGGCGACCAAGATCGAGGTAACGGTCAGTATCAGCAAATTTGGTGAATTTTTGGACGATAAAGACGGCGAGCTGATGGCCGGACGCACGGTAACACTGACTGGGCAATCGTCCTACACGATGAACGATGCGATAAAAGCGGCCCATGACCAGTACTATCCGGGTGGTGCGGAAGCTGGCTATGATTACCACGCAGATGAAGAAGGCTTTTATGATGGAGTGATCTACCGTCTGTGGGGAATCGACCGGAAGGATACTGCAGGTATTGGATATGCTCTGAACCATGATACTACGGTCTCATGGGCGAATACTGCACTTAGCCAGAAAGTGCAGGAGGGCGATGACCTGCACTTTTTTATTCAGCAGAAGAACGAATTGCTGGCTTTTTTTACACAGACAGAACAGACAATTCAGGAAAACCAGAATGCGGTTCTGCGCCTGCGGACAGCGAACGGAAATCGGTATAAAGACTGTGCGGGTGCATCCATTTATATTGACGGAGAGCTGCAGGAAGGGCTTGTGACGGATGAAAACGGACGGGTGACACTCCCGACACTGGCCCCGAGGGACACGTCTTATTTCATTACAGCAAAAAAGACAAAACAGGCTGATGGGGAAGAATATAGCGTTATTTCGGCGGCGTATAGCAGGTTGACAGTAATTCCAGCGGGGGAAGCATCCGGGGATTATGTGAAGAGCGTGACGCTGAGGAATGTATTGGACTGGTATGAAAAAAAACAGACCGAGATGACCCTGGAAGCGCTGGATGGGAGTGAAGCATTTTTAGTACCTTCGGAATATGTCCACACACCGTTGGATAGCAAGACCAATGCTTATATGTATGTATCGGCAGAGTTTTCAGAAGATCTGCCAGAGGGTACGAAGGCATATGCAGTTTATGAGGATCCGGCAGATGAGACGGTACATCGCGTCACTCTGCAAAAAAACGGCTATACTTATTTGAGAGGAGCCATTTACAAGGGTAATCGGAACAAGGCAATTCAATCCTTTCAGATCGAAGTCCGCAAAAATGGACAGCTAATAGAGACGCATACCCTTCCGGTGACGTATAAAAATCATCTGAGATTCCTTTCGGTACAGGACTCGTGGGGGCATGAACTACTGCCGGAACTTGCGGATACGACAGACAACCAGTCATGGTTGCTTGAAGTACCGGAAAATGCGACGAGTGTGACAATTGATTCGACTCCGTATGGTTATAGTAATCATTATGGAGCCTGCACTACAAAAGAGCTGGTCATAAATGGTGAGGTGATTCCTCTTGAATTTTATCAAACTTATCAGTTTGTTCCAGACTGGCAGACACACGAGGAATACATCATTGAGATGCGGATTATAGATGGTGCTGCACTTCATTGTCTTGATTCGGCTTCCTATAAAATCATCTTGAAAAAAGGTGGCTGGGATTATACGCCGGATGTACAGCTTACAAGTTCCCGTGGTGTAGGAATGTTGGTACGGGATTCTGAGTCACCGGTTCTGACCGCAAATGTCTCAGTGACAGGACCAAATGGAGAAATAGAAGATACCAGTTCCTGTACTTACCAATGGGGTTATGATGAACAGGATGATGAATATAAGCATTTTTATACTGAGATTGAAGGTGCTACGGAAGCTTCCTATACCGTACCAACTGATGTGATCACAAAAACAAGAAGCTTTTACTGTGAGGTAACCTATGCAAAGGATGGAAAACGCTATTCTGGAAAAAGTGACGCAAAGTATTTTCGTATTTATCCAGAAAAGGTAGGAATACCTGTTATTGAAGAACAACCACAGAATATTCAGCACGTGCTTGGCAAGCAGGAAATCGTGCAGCTGGAGATTACATTAGAAAAAAATGAAGAAGTTAAGATAACGAACTTGACACCAATGTACCAGTGGTATCGAAGCACAGAGGCAGATACCGCAAAGGGAATATTGATAGCAGGTGCAACGAAGTCGACTTATCACCCTGACGTATCAAAAGAAGGAACCGTATATTATTACTGTAAGGTAAAATATGAGCGGAATGACCATAATGCAGATACAAGTATAGTATATTCTTATAGTGATGAAATCTGCTCGGCTGTTGCAAAAGTTGAATGTATAGCAGAAGCTTTCCCATGGGAAGGAAATGGATCGGAAAGCAATCCGTATCAGCTGAAGACCGCAGAAGATCTGGAAGCGCTGCGCGAGAAGGTCAACACGGATGGCTATTCCTTCGACGGCATGCATTTCCGGATGATGGCGGACATCACACTTCCATCTGACTGGAAGCCGATCGGGGGCTTGGCTACCGGACATGGCCTGTCAGAAAATGGAAAGTATCTGTGGGCTTTTTCTGGGATTCTGGACGGCGCGAACCATACGCTGACGGTGGCAGATGGCGGAAAGCCACTCTTTAACTACGTGCGGGAGGCCACGATCGAGAATCTGAAGCTCTATGGAAAGCAGATCGATGGCTATGGCCTGATCGACCGCTATACCGTCGACTATGGCACGGATGGAAATTATAGTACGGGCTGCCCGGATACAGCTCGGATCCGCAACGTTACTTTGCTTTCCGGCATGAGCACGAAAAAGGCAGGACTGATCGGCGGGTATGCGTCTGGTTCAAATGATGTGGTGATCGAAAATTGTACAGCGGAAGCAGGCGTAATCATTGGCTATACCGGACAGGAATACAGTATTGGTACGTTTGCCGGTGGTTTTAATGGTGTGATCCGCAACTGTACCAGTGCGGCGACGGTATATGGAGTCGATAAGGTCGGAGGACTGGTCGGAGCCAAGGGACAATCAATGGGCGCGTGCACGATCACGAACAGCAGCTTCACCGGGACAGTCACGGCATCCGGCAAGTGGGCCGGTGGCATTGTCGGAAGTGGATATGAGGCATCCGACGCACCGAATACCCCGGTCGTATCTGTAAAGAACTGCTATGTGGCAGGCACAGTGTCCGGAGGCTCGAACGTCGGCGGTATCTTCGGCGGTGAGCCGAGCTGTAAACAGTGCTGGGGCAACGGCAGCGGCGCGATCACGAACAACTTCTTCTACGGCACGGTCAGCGGCAGCAGCAACGTCGGCGCGGTCGTTGGCTACCTGAGAGGATTTGACAAGTTCCAGGGCATCTCGAACAACTATTATCTGGATACTTGTGGTGCTGCTTCTGGCATCGGTGGTATCGGTACGGTTCTGGCGGTATCGGGCAACCCGCAGGATCTGCCGTATGAATACGATGATACCTACGGTATTGACTACAAGTTTGACCAGGCCCTGTACTGCTTCCCGAAAACTGCAACGGAGTTCGCCAACGGCACGGTAGCAGCCGGGCTGAACAGCGGAAACTATACGAACTGGGAGCAGGGGACGTATTATCCTGTTTATGGAGCCGGGGCCTATGCGACGGCGCTGGAGATTTCCGGCGACTACAAGAAGGAGTATGACCTTGGCGAGGAGCTCGACCTCTCCGGTGCGACGATTACAGTCACGATGAGTGACGGCACGAAGGCGCATCCGGCGTGGAAAGAACTGACGTTTGTCGGCTACAATCCGAATAAGATCGGCAGCCAGATGCTGCAGGTCAAGTACGGAGCGGTGGAGACGACGATCACGGTTGCGGTATTCCCGCCGTCCGGAAAGATCGTGGTGACGTTTTCTTTACTTGGTGATACGGTTCACGACAGTGATACGGACGGACAGGTACATACCTTAAGCAAGGGCAACCTGCAGACGTGGATCCCGGAGACGCAGATGGTCGTAGATAGCCGTGCGACGGTAAAGACGGTACTGGAAGCGGCCCTTGCGGCAAATAATATGAGCTGCTATAACCCGAAGGGCAATTATGTCGTATCTGTCACAAAGGGGGATGTGACCCTTGCAGAATTTACGAACGGAAAGAACACAGGCTGGATGTACACCTTAAACGGACACCATCCGGAAAACGCAGTCAACGAGCAGTACCTGAACAATGGGGATGTGATCGTCTTCCATTATACGGATTACTACCAGATCGAGGAGCACGAGCACCGGTGGCTGACCACATGGAGTTACGATGCATCCTCCCACTGGAAGGCCTGCGAGTGGAACTGCGGGGAGAAAAAGGAGGAAGCGCCGCACACGTTTGGCACATGGCGTACCGTTTCTCCGGCAACAGTCGATGCAGCCGAGACACAGGCGAGATCCTGCGTCATCTGCGGCTATCAGGAGACCAGAAGCTACGGCAGCCCGCTGGAGAAGACGTGCTTAAATGACGGGGTATCACACCGTTACGGGGCATGGGTGACGACCACGGCGGCGACGGTATTTTCACCGGAGACGCAGGTAACCACCTGTGAGTTCTGCGGCAAGAAGCAGTACCGGCAGGCTGGGAGCGCACTCGCACCGACGATGCAGGTGAATACAGAGAAGATCACATTAAAGACCAGACAGACGACGACCGGATTTCGGGTGAGCGATCTTGCAGCAGGAGACTCGGTAGCCTCTTATACATCCAGCAACACGAAGATATTTACCGTGAATGGAAGCGGCAAGCTGACCG
>CABIZF010000028.1 GCA_902363135.1 Lachnospiraceae bacterium | reverse complement strand
CGCTGGACGGTCAAGCGTGACCTTTACGACTGGTGGCTGCACCGGATCGCCGATGAAATCCGGGTGGGCCATCGTTTCTATGGCATTATGACGCTGGCGATTTATGCGAAAAAATGCGGGATAGACGAGGACGAGCTACGCCGTGACGCTTTTGCGCTGCTCCGGCCCTACGACGATATGAGCGTGGAGGATATAAACCGCTTTACAAAAGATGATGTGGTGTGCGCTCTGGAAATGTTCAATGAGGACTATGTGACATTCCCCAGGGACGATATAGCGAAGCTCTCCGGCCTGACTATGCCTGTCAATAAGCGGAACTGGCGCAAACAGTCAGAACATATCAAGCTGATGAACTTAATTAGGGACGAGATCAACGGTAATAAGAATTGGCGCAATAAGGACGGAAGGCCCAAAGGCAGCGGAACGGCCCAGGCGCGGGTTTATGAATGGCGGCAGCAGCACCCGGAGGGGCGCAAGGCCGACTGTCATCGGGAAACTGGCCTTGATCCGAAAACCATCCGCAAGTGGTGGGATTGCCCACCGCCAGCGGTGCGCTTTGAAAATGGGCATATAACGGTGCGGGTGTCCCCTTCCCAGGAGTTGAGCGATTGGCTCTTGGACGCGCTGCACGATGGGGGCCAGGAATAAGGCCCAGAAAGGCCCCTGTTACGCTTTAGAAGCCGTTTTCAGCTCTCCGAGGGTAAATATACTGGCCATCTCTCTACCGCGCCCGGAAAGCCGCATAAATCAAGGCTTTTTTGCCCCCTAAATGCGTACATACCAGGGCAGAAGTTTAAGAGCCAGGGCGTGGGTAAACAGGTAGGAAGGTGTATTGACATTGTGAATAAAAAATGATACAATGTATATAATAAGAATGAAAGGAGTTGCTATCTATGGCGAATACAAATATTAACATTCGTATGGACGCAGATTTGAAGCGGCAGTTTGAGGCATTTTGTGCTGATATGGGAATGACGATGACAACGGCGTTCAATGTTTTTGCGCGTAAGGCGGTGAGAGAGTATAGAATACCCTTTGAAATCAGCGGCGATGTGCCGAACGCGGAAACCGTCGAAGCAATCCAGGAAGTAAAGAGAATGAAGGCCGATCCGAGCCTCGGCAAGACCTATTCCAATGTCGATCAGATGATGGAGGAGCTGCTTGCCGATGTATAACATAAGACCAACTACAAAATTTCAGAAGGATTTGAAGCGCGTGAAAAAGCGCGGCTTTGATATTTCTTTGCTGACGGATATTATTAAAAAGCTGGCTGCGGGGGAGCCGTTGCCGGAGAAGAACAGGGATCACCAGCTTTCCGGGGACTATGCGGGGTGTCGTGAGTGCCACATTACGCCGGATTGGTTGTTGATCTACGAAGTGGACGGGGACGAGCTGATTTTGTATCTCACCCGGACGGGATCGCATAGCGATTTATTTTAGGGGAAGGAGGAAAGGTCTATGAGCTGGGATAAAGAGAGGATCGCGCAGATACAACTTCCCGATCCGGCAGACGATGATCCGCACCCTCGGCTGCTCCTGGAAGGGCGCGGCATACACGCAGGAGAGGGATTTACAGCTTTGTTTCCAGATGGCTGGCACGAGATTACCCTTGAAGTAGCCTGGGAGCCGACAGGCCCCGCTTGCTGGTACATATCTACGCCTGGGTTTAAGGGTGTGTGTCCTGTGGGCCTGTTCGTGAAGGTATGAAAACGATCCGGCAGATAGCCGACGAGATAGGGGTATCAAAGCAAGCTGTTTTCAAAAAAATTAAGCGTGAACCGCTGTCAACCAGTTTACAGGGGTTGACGGCAACGGTTGACGGTAAGTTGATGGTAGAGGTTGACGGTGAAAAGCTGATAAAACAGGCGTTTTCTGAAATTGCACCGTCAACCACCGACAACCAGTTGACGGGTACGGTTGACGGTTTGGTTGATGGCGCGTCAACCAAAAATGCAGAAAAAACGACAGGGGTTGATGGTGTGATTTCTGTTTTACAGGCCACCATCGACACGCTGCAAGGGCAGCTTGAAATGAAAGACAGGCAGATCGAGCAGCAGGCCCAGACCATTACCCGGCTCACTGACGCGCTGGCCGCCGCCCAGCAGACAGCGGCAGCAGCCCAGGCTCTCCACGCGGGGACAATTCAGCAGCAGCTTCTTACCGATGAAACCGGATCGGATCAGGAGCCGGAGAAAAAGGGATGGTTTCGTAAATTTTTTCGAGGTTAAGGCAATGCGGTAGATAAAACCCCTAATGTTAATATGCATTGCTTGAGGCAACAGACATATTTGTGTAAACTACTAAATAGAAAGGAGAGCATAAATATGTTTAGCGAAAATCTAAAAGCAATGCGGAAGGCAAAAGGTTATACCCAGGAAGAACTTGCAATAAAGCTGAATGTTACCAGACAGACAATTAGCAAATGGGAAAAAGGGTTATCCGTTCCAGATGTGGATTTTCTTTTTAAGATAGCAGATGTATTGGAAACAAATGTGGGTACTCTTCTTGGGGGTGCAATAATGGACGAAGTTAATAAGGACACGGTTGCAGAGCAACTTGCAAAGATCAGTGAGCAGTTAGCGATAAAGAATAGGCGTAGTAAAAGGATTTGGAAAATTGTCGGGATTGTTTTATTGACAATTTTGGCCCTCAATCTTCTTTTGGCGATATTTGGTATGTCGGCATATACAAGCTTTTCAACTGATGGCAAGACTACGGTTATAGAAATGAATGAAGATATCGCAGCCTTTAAGGTTGATTTAATAGGGTGCGTCTTTGTAACCGCCATATCTCGTCCACCGCCTTTTTAATGTCCTCTATATCCTGCCTGTAAACCGTCCCCGTCGCATTGGCGCGTTTTGCAATTTGGTTGATGTTCCGGCTCACCGCTTGCAGTTCCCGGATATATGCTTTTGTGTCGCTTCGGTCAACGACAAGAATATACCCGTCTATCGCCATTTTACGGAAGTATGCCCCATACTGCTTTATGGGAAGCTGCTTCATCTTCTCGTCGATCAGCCGCTTTTCTTCTTCCGTAACGTAAAACTTCATCTGTATATTTCTCTTTCGGTTTTCCATTTCCGCACCGCCTTTCGGTATAAGGGTTTGGGATTATCCCAACAAGCATTTTCCGCAAACGGGTACTCGTTTGCTGTGCTTGCTATCTACTCCATACCCCCACCGAAAGGCGGTATTTGTTGCGCGTTCCTTTGATTTTGGACGCAAAAAAAGATTGCAGCCGCCATGCGCTGCAATCTCCCGATTTCTCATATTGTGAGGTTAATCCTCTGCTTTTTCGACTTCCGTTATCTCCCTTGCTGTTGCGGTTACAATCCGTATGCCTTTATCGCTCATACCGTCCAGCAGCGCGTCAAGCTGCCGCCGCCCGGTGGATTTCTCCGCATTGCTGTTCGGGAAGAAAAATTGATCTACCGAAATATGATACCGGGTTACAAGGTCATAGAATACCTGTAAACTCGGCTGTTGTCCCTTGTTCTCGATATTCGCAAGGTAGCGCGGGGAAATATATAACTCGTCGCTTACCTTTTTGCGGCTCTCGCCGTATTCATTTCTCGCGGCTTTTATAGCTGCCCCGAAAGCCTTAAAGTCGTACAATGGTACGGGTCTTTTTGCCATTTTCATTCACCCTGTTACATTTTACAGTTCACCTTTCTTTTTGGATATGTCCACACAATTCATATCATTAGGTTAAATACTTCCTGTTGTGTATTGACAGTAGACTGATTTTCTGATAAAATAAAATTTATGTAAAAGGAGGCGGCGTTTATGTTGCATAGCATGCGTATTAGATAAGCATTGAAAAAAAGGATTTTCCCATTTTCAACATGGGCTTTTTTGTCATGCTTATTTTGCGGATGCTATACAAAAAACTAACGACGTATAGATATAGTATAGACATAGTGCAAGCTATGCCTTAGTTTTGTTGTACTGCTCTGTGCATTATAAATGCAGGTCAATGCTCATGTTGAGGATTGACCTGCATTTTTTTGTGTAAAAAGGACGAGTGAAATATAATGCTTAAAAAATATTGGATAAAATGTCCGATTTGTAACGGAAAGACGAGAGTTCAAGTATTTCATAATACTGTATTAAAAGATTTTCCTCTTTTCTGCCCTAAATGCAAATTGACGCATATCATTGATGTAGAAAAATTAGAGATTGTAATCAAAAATACAGAAAAACAAACTTTTATTATTTAGAAGAAAGGATATAAAAATGAAACGTTTACCTAAATATACGCCTGCGGAAGTACGGAATGATCCATACGGATTTACTTACAAAGAAATGTCGGAAGTTATTGGCGAGAATGAAGCAAAAGCCTTATATGAAGAATTATATAAGCAATTACCACGCAAAAAAAATCTATCAATGTTGGTAAAAAATATTTGCAAAAGCAGTGATACTGAAAAGTATGTTTACGAACTGAAAGACAACAAATACATTGAAACGGTTTTTATCAAGCGGCGAGATGGTGGAACTGTTTGCGTGAGCACACAAGTCGGTTGTCCTGTTGGTTGTATTTTTTGTGAGTCCGGGCGAAATGGCTTTGTTCGTAATCTAACATCGTCAGAAATCGTACAACAGATTATATTGTTGCGTCGAAAAGTAAACCGTATCGTTTTTATGGGTATGGGAGAGCCTTTATTCAATTATGACAACTTGATAAAAGCAATCCATATTCTCCGAGATAGATATGGGCTCAACTTTCCAACCGACGGCATTACCATATCAACAGTTGGTCCGGTCGATCAATTAAAAAAATTGCGCGAGGAACATCTTAAAATTCAGTTGACAATATCTTTACACGCAGCAACACAATCTGCAAGAAATCGTATTATTCCTCACATGCGCATATATGCTATTGAAGATGTTGTTAAGCAAGCCTTATCCTATTCTGAAAGGCATAATCGCAAAATTGTCTTTGCGTATTTGCTTTTACCGGGTATAAATGACCGGCCCTCAGATGTAAGACAACTTGCAAAATGGTTTCGGGGCAAAAAAGTTATGATTAACGTGTTACAATACAACCCAACAAGCAATTCAAGAATTAAAGCACCACAGAAACGGGAAATAGTTGCATTCAAACATCAATTAGAGCAAGCAGGACTTGAAGTTACTATGAGAGTTTCTCATGGCAGAGAGATTAACGCGGCTTGTGGACAGTTAGCTAACACATATAATAAATTCAAAAAAAAATGATTAAAAGTGCCAGACGCATAGACGCAGAGCCGATAACGCATTAGGTCAAAAAACCTATGTGTTATCGGCTTTTTTATTTAATATTGCGCAAAAGCCGCTGTTCCCTATTATAGAATGGATTGCGGGTAGTGTATTAAAGTCGCCCTTTTTTAAGGATACGGCGGTATCGGGGAGGTATCGCCGTGTCCATTTTTATTTACTGTAACCCGCCTAATGCTTTGCGGTCAAAAAAAGCTATGCTCCGCAAGCGGGATAGCGTGTCTTATGAAGAGTAGTGGTCGGCTTCTTTAGCCCCCGGCAGGGCGCAAAAGCACTTTCATACTGCCAGCCTCGAAGGGGCGGCGGTGTGAAAGTGCTTTTACGTTACTTTCTCACAAGAAAGTAACAAAGAGGTTGTGGCCTGCGGCCAGTTATGGTAAAATAGGAGCAGTAGGATATAGGCTTTTTGCAGGAAAGGGACGGGTGATTTTATAGGCACAACCATTTCGGGAATGACGGGCCGGGGAAGTATCCGGCACAACAACAGGAGCTTTTCAGCGGCGAATGTAGACCGAAGCAGGTCGGGGCAGAATGTCACCTTTTTCAACGAGGATTTGAAGAAGGTGTACCACGAACTTTTCGATGAAGCCCTGGCCGCCTACAATGCCAAAAAGAAAAAGACCAGGGACAAGATACCAGATTACTATGAGCATATCCGGCAGAGCAAACAGGAGAAGCTATTTCACGAGGCTATCTTCCAGATCGGCAACTTGACAGACTGCGGGTGCGGCTCCCCTGGAGGGGAACGGGCGGCGGCAGCTCTCAAAGAATTTGCAGAGTCCTTCCAGGAGCGCAACCCTCATCTGCGGGTGTTCAATATGGTGCTGCACATGGACGAGGCCACGCCCCACCTCCATGTGGACTTCGTGCCGGTGGCAACGGAGCAGAGCCGGGGCCTTTCGACGCGGGTATCAATGAAACAAGCGTTAAAGCAGCAAGGATTTGAAGGGCTGGGCAGGAAGCAGACGGAATGGAAAGCCTGGATGGAACGGGAGAAAGAAGCCCTAACGGAAATCGCCCAGGCGCACGAGTTTGAGATTATCAGCTTGGGCGGTGGCCGGCCTCATATGGAGCTGCCAGAGTACAGAGCAGCGGCCCAGCGGCTTGAAGCTATCCAGGAACAGGTGACAGCGGCAGAGCAGGAGATCGCGGCCCTGGAAAAGCAGAGAAAGGCCCTGCAAGGGAATGTGAAGCTGCTGAAAGCGGTTGAGAAGGTCAAGCCAGATCTGGACGCAATACAGCCGGAAAAGACGCTGACAGGGGCCGTCAAGGGCGTGACGGTGGAGCAGGTGAAGGAGCTGAAGGCGGCGGTGATCCGGGGCGCGGCGGCAGAGCAGAAGGTGCGGGAGCTGAAGGTAGAAAACCAACAGCTTCAGCAGAAAATCCCCTCGACGAAAGAAAAGCTGAAGGAGGCCCAGGAGCGGCAGCGGCTTGAAAATGAAAACCGGCAGCTCAAAGTGCAGGTCGAATATCTGGAAAAAGATTTGAGCTGGGAGCGCGGAATTTCGGCGCGGCTCCGGGAAGGGATCGGGGCCGCGCTGGACTTCCTGGATCGGCACTTGCCGGAGCAGTTCCGGCCCCTGGTCGAAAAGGCGCGTGAGCTGCTACCTGTGCCAGAGGTGCAGCAGCCGGAAAGAGAGCAGGAATGGGGCCACACCTGGGGCGGTATGGAGCTGTAAAAGAAGCCTGTCCGGGGGCCTTGCAAGAGCCGCCCGGACAGGCTATAATAACAGTAAAAATAGGGAATTAACTTCATTGATAATATATGCCACCCTATGGGTATGGGGGGATAGCATGGAGTTGGTTTGTCGTAAAATAGGGAATTAACTTCATTGATAATATATGCCCCCCTATGGCCTAAAGGCCAGGGGAAAAATAATAAAATATTTTCTCTCGGACAGGGAGAAAGTCGGAGGGGGTTATGGGGGTGAGCGGCGGGGTGTGGGAATGTGGTAAACCTGAAAGGTTTTCCATCATTTCCATGCCCCAGAGCGAGGGGGAAAAGGGGGAGGTGACTTTCTCTTTAAGGCCCCGGAGGGGCCGCTCTTTGGCTCCCCCTTTTCCCCCTATGGGTTTGCAGAATGTACGAAAAGAGGTGTAAGGAATGGCGGATCAGCAAGAAGCCTTGGAACGGCTGCGGGAACTTTACAGGGAAAAGAATGAGCATTTAGAGAAGTTTTTGGAGCCGGTGGAGCCGTATGCGTTTTATCGTGAGATCTTCCCGGAAGGATCTTTCGAGAGGAAGGGCCATTTTGAGGACAGGAAGGGAAACGGAATTGCGGTGACGGTGCCGAAAGGTGAGGTTGACAAGGCAACGGGGATTGCCTTGCAGATCGAGGGGGACGGTAAAGCGAAACGCTGTACCATCACTGACGAGCTGGACGAGCTGCGGGAGTTGCAAGACACCGATTTCACGATTATGTCCCCGATCTCCTATTTTGGGCGGCGGCGGTGCGGCAAGAACGCTCGGTATCTTTATGCCCTGGTCTTTGACCTGGACGGAGTGGGTATGCCCCAGCTCCGGGATACGCTGCATCAGATGAACAAGGATATTCTGCCCCCGGCAACCTTTGTTGTAAACAGCGGGACGGGGCTTCACCTGTATTATGTGCTGAAAGAGCCGGTGCCTATGTACCCGCACAACCAAAAATGCTTGAAAGAGCTGAAATATTCCCTTACTCGGCAGATTTGGAATAAGTTTACCTCCACCATCAAGGAGCCGCAAATGCAGGGGATTTTGCAGGGCTTTCGGGTGGTCGGATCCGGCTCGAAGCTGGGGCGTGAGTACCCTGTGAGGGCGTTCCGGCTCGGCGGGCCGGTGGAGTTGGCGCGGCTGCTTGATTATATCCCGGACAGCAACGGGGAGCAGCAGCGGCTTGAGGGGCTTATGAGAAAGAGCCGCCTGTCGCTGGCCGAGGCGAAAGAGAAGTACCCGGATTGGTATGAGCGGCGGATTGTCAAAAAGGAGCGGCGTGGCCGCTGGACGGTCAAGCGTGACCTTTACGACTGGTGGCTGCACCGGATCGCCGATGAAATCCGGGTGGGCCATCGTTTCTATGGCATTATGACGCTGGCGATTTATGCGAAAAAATGCGGG
>CABIZF010000027.1 GCA_902363135.1 Lachnospiraceae bacterium | reverse complement strand
GCATACCGCGTAATTATGAAAAGCGGGCAGAACCAGATTTCGGTTTTGCCCCTTTTATTTGGTCTTTTTGATTTTTTCTTTCATTCCTTCCGCCCGATCTGACGCCGAAATTTCCACTCTCCTGCGATCTGCAGTCCCATCGGCAACAGTAAAAAGACGGCGTAGGACAGATAAAACAGGCAGGATAACGGCGTGACCCGGTTCAGGATGATCCGTGGATTGTAGTAAATATCGGTCTGGTCCAGCAAGACGGCCATCCACTGCAGAACCAGGCAGGCAAACACCGCGACCACAAAGCTGCGGTCCCGGTTATCGAAACGGTAAATGGAAAAGGCGGTCCGGCCCTTCAGGGAATACCCGCGGCATTTCATCGACGCCGCACTCTCGATCAGATCCTCTATCGTCCATGTAATGAGTACAGAGACAAACGCAAAGAAATGCCGCAGACGTTGCAGGACATTTCCCTGAAAGCAGCCTTTCCCAATCCCGCGCCGGGAGCGCTCAATGCGTGCTCCCCGCTCTCCGATCCGTGGGATGCCGCGCATCAGGATCGCGAGAAACAAGGAGAGCTTCGGGGAAATCCGCCCAAAGAGGTACACGACCTTATCCGCCGATACGATAACAAACATGCAGGAGGCCAGCATCACACAGGAAGCGATCCGTACCCCAATGACACATCCGTATACTACCGACTCCAAGGTGATCTGGTTCCCGATAAAATTCGCTCCGAGGTTCGTCACCCCGAAATGATTGTACGACGAATAAATAAACGCATAGACGGCAATCAGCGGGATCAGCACAAGATCCAGCACAAGCGCCCGCTTTCCACGCAGCTTTATGGAATACAGAAAGACCGCCACGTAGGAAATCAGCAGGTAAGCCGGGTGCCGGAAGGCAATCACCATAGCAAACGCCGCCACGAAATAAATCAGATTAATCGTCGGATGGTAGCTGTCAAATCTCATCTTCATCCCCGCCCATCATGCCATATTTTACTTTGATCCGGTCGAGCTTTTCCTCGATGGGCTTCCCAAGGAAAAAGACCGTCAGGAAGGTCGCAAATGCGTGTACGGCATTGACCGGAAGCCCGGCCAAGTAAATGCCAGCCGCCGATGCCGCCGTGATTTCGGTGCTCATCGTAAAGAGCGAGCACGTATCCAAGATCGGCCCGATTAGAAGGAGCACACAAATGCCGCCAAACAATCCGGCAGGAAGCCTTTTTTCTGCCGTGAGCCACCCCTTTTTTGCAAGCACACCTGCAAGGAAGCCTGCCACACCAAAGGCGAACATCTGCCACGGCGTCCACGGCCCCTGCCCGAAGATAAAGTTGCTCACAAAACCGCTGACGGCCCCGGTCAAAAAGCCTGCCTCCGGCCCGAGCGCCATGCCGGTGATCATCACGATACCGGTGAGCGGCTTAAAGAACGGCACCATGATAAAGGCCGCACGTGAGGCGACGGCCACCGCGCTCATGACCGCGATCGTCACGAGCTCCCGCGCCTGCGGCTTTTTGTGCTCAAAACGAACAAAAAACGGAAGCATCGCATAGACGATGAGCAGCAAGCTGCTTAAGTAATATTTCCGATTGCCAAACCGCCATGCGACAAGCAGTGTGGCAGGTGCGGCGATAAGCACGGCCAACCATACGATCCGGTTCCGGGCGGATACACCCCGTTTCTGATTTACAGATTCTCTTTGCATAGTTTTATCACATCCTCATTATTTACTGCATTTTCAAATACGTGCCGGCTCATCCGGTTCGCCGCCGTCGTGTAAAAGCTGTTGCGCGAGAAGAACTGGTTCGGGGTATTCGTCGTGACGACACTGCCGTCAAAGAACATACTCACCAGATCTGCATACTTTGCACAAAACTCCACGTCATGCGAGACCATGATGATCGTTACGCCGCGCTCCTTTAGTTTCTGTAAAATTGCAGCAAACTGCTGCTTGAAAAAACTGTCAATGCCTTTGGTCGGCTCATCCAGAAGCAAAATCTTCGGGTCTGTGAGCAGCACCTTTGCGAGCGCCGCCCGCTGCTGCTCGCCGCCAGATAAGTCATACGGATGCTGAGAAAGTAATGGGGTGATCTCACATAACGCCGCAATCTCGTCGATCCGGCTCTCGCTCTCGCCCTTTTCCAGCATTTCCAGAAGCTCCTCCCGTACCGTCTTTTTCACAAACAGGCTTTTCGGGTCCTGCGGAAGGAGGGCCAGGTTGTGGCGGAACAGCTCGCTGTCCTTGTATTTTCCAACCGGCTTCCCATCAATCAGCACCTTGCCCCGGTATGGCTTGCAGGTATTGCAGATCGTTTTCAGTAACGTAGACTTTCCGGTGCCGTTCCCGCCTACGACGGCGAACAGGGTCTTTTTGGGAACGCGCAGTACCACGCCCTTTAGGACATCCGGTGTGTCCTTTTCATAGCGGAACCATGTTTCTTTTACAAAGACCGCCGGATCTTCGATGTCCTCTGGGTCGGCAAGTGCCGGGTCAGCATCCTCGATAACGGTCTTTTCCAGCTTTTTCCCTTCAAAAAGGGTGTCCAGCCAGGCCGCACCTTCGCGCACAGTGAGTGGACATCCATCCGCATATGCCATTCCAGAATTTCCTTCTGTTCCTTCAGACTCTTCAAACCCTTTCTTTGAGGCTTCATCCTTTTCCGATTGCTTTTTTAGAATGTCACCATTTGTATTCATCACAGCAAAGTATATTTGCACCGGCGACGGCATCGCCGCAAAGATCGGGCTATCCTTTTCCTTTAAAAATGCCCCGACCTGCCGTGGGCCATCTGCCGTGAGCACTTTGCCGTCCTCCATAACGACCACCCGATCCGAGGCATGAAAAATATCCTCCAGCCGATGCTCCGTGATCAGGACCGTCGTGCGCAGCTCCCGGTTGATCTTGCGCACCGTATTCAAAAAGTCCGAAGCCGCAATCGGGTCGAGCTGGCTCGTCGGCTCATCTAAGATAAGTACGTCCGGCTGCATCGCCATAATCGAGGCGAGGTTCAACAGCTGCTTTTGCCCACCGGACAGCTCCGTCACCTTTTTGTGAAACCAGCCCTGGATGCCAAAGTAGCTTGCCATCTCCGCCACCCGCAGACGGATCGTCTTCTGGTCGACGCCGAGGCTCTCCAGCCCGAAGGCCAGCTCATGCCAAACCTTATCCGTCACGATCTGGTTATCCGGATCCTGCATGACATAACCGATCCGGGCGCTCTGCTCGCGCAGCCCGACATTCCCGATCAAAGTCCCGTCAAAGAGAATCTCACCGGTTCGCTTTCCGTGTGGGGTGAGCGCACTTTTCAGCTGCCGCAGAAGCGTCGTCTTTCCACAACCGCTCCGCCCGCAAAAAGTCACGTACTGTCCGCGCTCAATCGTCAGATTGATATTATCAAGCGCTTTCCGGCCTCCCGCCGTCGGGTAGGAAAAGCTCAGATTTTTGATCTCAAAATGTGCCATTTCAATTCCTCCGTAAGATTGATCCCAGCCGGAATTGCAAGAAACAGCGCATACGCCACAACTCCCGCTATCGTATAAAAATTATCCGGCCCGGCTATTGACAGGCCCGGCGTATATTCTGCCTGCGTACCGCCCCGTAATGCACAAAAGCCAAGCACCAGAAGCAGCCCCGCCATCCCGCAAAGCATCAGGCGATCCCGGCTCTCGAACCGGTAAATAGAAAAGCTCGTCCGCTTTCTGCTACAGCCGTAGCCGCGGCTCCTCATACTGTCCGCCGTCGCGATGCCGCCCTCTAAGGCCCATGAAAGCAGCGCGGAAAGCACGGTCAGTCCATGTCCGACTTTTTCGGATGTACTGCCTTCTTCTATGCCTTTCCCGATGCCCTTTCGTGCGGCAGAGAGCTGCCCGGCCTTCCTCTGGTAGTTCGGCACGAGCCGCAGCACCATTGTCAGGACGAGCGAAACAGACGGTAAAAACCGTCCGAACAGATATAAAAATTTATCTTCTGTCATCTCCGCATTATAAGATGCAAACCAGAGCAGCACCGAGATGAACATCCCTCCAAGCGCCATGCCGTACAAAAGCGCCTCCGTGGTATACGGGCGCTCCGGGATCAGAGACCCGATGTGCCACACAAACAGCACCCGGTCCCCATACGTATTAAAGACGGGATTCACTACCGTAAGGAATATAAAAAGCGGAAGCAGCACGGATAAAAAATGCCAGGCAGCACGCCCCTTCACAATCCGGTAGTGCAGCGCCGCAAAAAATACTGCACACAGGACGAACGCCGGGTGGAGAAAGAACATCCCACCGACGAACGCCCCGATATAAAATATAAAATTAATGAGCGGATGGTATTCCGCAAATGCATCACGATTCATGCTTCTTCTCCGCACGCCGCACGAGCACCAAAACAAGCAGGCCAAAAGCTGCCGCACCGCCGCCCGCCGCAAACGGCCATACCGGGATCTTGCGGCTCTCCTTTCCGGATGCATCCAGCAGGCTTGCCGTATCACCCATCATGCCCGCAATGCCATACTCAGAAAACTCCGATGCCTGAAAAACAATATCACTTCCGGAAATTTTTCCATCCAGGAACTCTAAAGAGCCGTCCTCCTTCTGATGGACGATGACCGCTGTCTCATAGTCGCCAAGCTCCACCATTGGCAGCTTCACCTTTACAAGCTGCTCCGGCTCCCAGCCCTCACCGTCAAGTGTATTGACAAAATTGATCTCACTCATCGAAAAAATTTCACTCTTTTCGCCGAGTACCTCCTTAATCTTCTGCTCCTGTTCTTCCGTAAGCAGCTGCGGACGTACCGAGAGCTGCACGTACCACGGGAGCGCGTCATCGGCATTGTCCCGCAGGTCTGTCCCGGTCGATTCGTCATAGTGATAGCGTGTGCCAAGGCTCTCTAAGGCTTTCTCAAACTTCGGGTAGCGCGGGGACTCCTGTACTGCCTTCTGTTCTTCTTCACTCAGTGCCGCATACGCCTGATACGTGTCCGTCAGGGCTGCGATCTGGTCCTGCGAATAGTCATCCGCCGAAGACGGAAGCCTTTTCAGTTCTTTCGTCCCGTGCAGGACATCCGCGATCTCTGAGGTTACCTTCCTTGCAGCCACCGTCCATACCGTGCCTGCAGTGGATGTTTCTGCGTGAACCGCTGTAGTGCCACCGGTGCGTTTTCCAGCTTCGCGCTGAATGACTTTGCCCTCTGCATCGGTCTCACTCTCGCCTTCCTTTTTTGCGGAAGCGCCGCCCGCTTTCGTGGAAGTGCTGCCACCGGACTTCGATGCCGTGGTGCCACCGCGCTTCCCTGAAGAGAGGTTGACGGATTTTGTGGAACCGGACGGCTTTTTCGTCGTATTGTCATTCCCTGTACCGGAGCCGCTGCCGGAGGATACGCCTGCTTTGAGCTTTTGCAGCTCCTTTAATGCCTTTTCCAGCACACGGTAATTGCCAACCTTCGCCTTTAATTCCTCACTTAAGGAATTGTAGGCCGCATTCGCCTCGGTGATCTGTTTATCTTTATCCAACGTCACCTGCCCGATCGCAGAAATGAGCTCCTTTACATGCGATACTTCCAGCGCGTCCGCTTTTTTTGATGCCTGCTGCAGGGCCGCCTTTTCCTCTGATGGAACCAGAGCCTTCTGTGTCTCATTCAGTGAGTTATAAAGGGAAATCACCGCGCGCACGGAGGACACATTTTCATATGCCATCTTTGAGACTGCCGGAAGTGCTTTGATCAACCTCTGCACTTCTTCCGTTTTATCATAGTCCGACTTCACCGCCACATCGGTCATGTCATAGAGCCGGTTCTTCCCGTTTTTATACCTCTCATAGGCCGTCAGTGCATAGTAACCCTGCTCGGTCGCCATCTGGTTCATCGTACCGGAAGAGAGATGCTTAAAGCCTCCGCCTGCAACAGAAAACGAAAGCAGACCGTCTACAACGGATTTCCCGTTTTTGATAAACCGGCTGTCGGTATTCGGGTCGATCCCAAGGGAAGAGAGTGCCACGATGACCTGTGAGCAGCTCTCTGAAGTGCTCGATCCTCCGGATGCATACGTGCCATCGGAAAGCTGAAGGTCTGAGAGACGCTGCAGCGCCGCATCGACTGCCGCCTTTACCTGCGCATTGCTGTCATAATACGGGGATAGTGCCTGAATCCCCATACCGGTCAGGTCCGGATCCGCCACCTGGCCGGACATCGCCCAACCGCCATCCTGCGTACGGTGATCGAGAATATACTGGATCAGGTTCTGCCGCGTCGTCTGCGTCTTCCCGGCTGCCGCTGTCGGGATCTCATAGTTATGGGAATCAAACGCGATCAGTGCAAACATCGCGCCGTTTACGCCCTGCCATACCGTCTGGTCAAAATCCGATAACGGCTCTAAGAGGTTGTAGCCGCCGACGTTCGTGGCATCCTCACCAAGTGCTGTCAGTGCCAGGATGACGCGGGAGTATTCCGTGTATTTCTTCTCATGGAGGATGCCCTTTTTCTCCTTTACCTCCTGAATGACATTTGCCTTATACTGGCTGTATACGGAAGCATCGACCTCCTGCCCGCTCCGCGCAAGGCCTAAAATCTGCCACTCCCCATTGATCGACCCGATGGACGGGATCGACTGCTTCGCCGACCCGGCGAGCTCCTGCCCGGTCGAGGTGTAGGCATCCGAAATCTGTGCCGGGGATGCATAGAGGGCGATGCCGGAGGTCACTTCTGAAGAAGCTTCTGTAGAGAGTTCCGTTTCCGTCTCAGGCTCAAATTCAGTCTCACTTTCCAGCTCAGATCCCGATTCACTTTCATCCTCAGATTCTTCTATATTATGTCCCTGATTATCCTTATCACGAGAGGCTGACTCATTTTCTGTAGCCGGTGCATCGTCAACCATGTCAGCTTTCTCGCCATTTTTCTCTGTGCTCGCATCCGTCTTCTGCTGACTACTATCCTTGACATCATCCGACTTCTTCTGTCCGTTTGTATCTGTACACTCCTTCTCATCATCTGCAAATTTCACAAGCAGCACCGCGCGCACGCCCATCGTCCCGTCCGCGCCGAGCACGCCAAGTGTGATCTCCGCATACATCCCATCCTCATCAGTGATGCCGTAGACTGTGCGCTGCTCGACGCTCATCTCAGATCCCTTGAAAGTAAACTTTTCAAGTGGGAGCGTACAGGTGCCATCCTGCAGCTGCAGCGGGTATACGCCCACACCGGATACCTGCGCCGCACTATAAAGCGCCGTATCGCCATCCAAAAGGTACGGGCAGAGCTGCCACTTGCTTTCGGATTCTGTAAAATATCCACCCCAGCGTGCAAAGAATAAAAGATCTGTCAGGCCCGTCCCGCAGTCCTTTCCTGTCTTCTGCACCAAAAGCTGCAGGGCATCCGTCCCCTTTGGAACCGTCACCAGAAAAACGCCGTCCGCATAGTCCACCGGATGCGTCGTCCCCTGGCAGGTGATCTGCGCCGGTGCCGAAACCGCAGAGACCGGAAGTGCAGTGCCATCCTTTGTGCGCACGGTAAAGGAAAGTGTCTGTGCTAACGCCGGGTCTGTCTCACCGGCCTGACCCTTCTTTTTATCTTCATCCTTCTTTTTGTCATCCGCTTCAGAGCCTTTTTCTGAATCAGACTTCGTTTCGGTAGTTCCGGCTTCTGTGTCCTTCTTATCCGTCACGTCCTGACCGGAAGCCTCTGTCCCGGTCTCGGAACCTTTTTCTGTACCAGCGCCGGTATGATCGGAATTCTCGCCTGACGTCGTTTCTTCTGACGCATGTTCCGCACCTGCAGCCGCTTTGTCTTTTTCCGAAGCCGCCACAGATGATTCCTGCGCGCCTTCCGTAGCAGATGTGCTGCCAGCTTCTGCACCGGAGGTCTGTTTTTCTTCTTCTGCCTTCGCAGCCGCTTCTGTCTCTTCCGCAGTTGCTTCTGCCTGCACTGGGGCCTGTGTCTCCTTTGGTGCGCTCTGTGCTGCCGTCTCGGCTTCTTTTGCTGCCGTCTCTTCCTGTTCCTGTGTCGCTGCCTCTTCCGCCTGCACCGGATACAGCGACAGGCTGACCGCCAGCGAGCATGCCATCGTCACATTCAACAGCCGATATAATCCTTTATACTTTTTCATACTGTCTTCACCTGCCCTCCATCAGCCCATACCGCCACCGACGTCTGCGCCGAGGCCGTTGCACGTATACGTCCAGACAATCGTATCGCCATCCTCCAGATAGTAGGAAGAACAGCCATAGTTTGGGAACCAGCCGTTTACCTTATACATCCATCCGGACTCGTTGCCACAGTCAAATTCATACAGGTTGTTAATGCCTTCGACGTAGTAGCTGTTGTAAAGCGGTGTCCACGATGCCTCCATCTGGATGCCCGCGTAAGAGCAGACGCGGGACAAGACGTCATAGACCGTCTCTCCCTTTTCAAATTCTACGGTACTCGTGCTCAGGATGCAGCCGTTGGCCGGTACATA
>CABIZF010000026.1 GCA_902363135.1 Lachnospiraceae bacterium | reverse complement strand
TTGCAGGAATAAGAAGGTGCGAGCTGCCGGTTGATCGTGCGCTGTACATGGACTACTTTGGTAGTATTCATAGATAATCCCTTTCTGCCACCCGCTTCTTTTCCGAAAACGAACCGCAGGTGTAATGACTCACACACTATCACAAGCCTTCCGGAAAAGCAAGAGAAAGTAATAGAATAACTGCAATTTCCGATGTAAAGCGGATATTCGCAATCCGCTTCGCGATCTGCGTTCAAAATTGAGAAAGAAAGAAAAATAAAGTGCATTAGACAGAATGCATAGAAATTTTGTTCGAATAAATCCACAATATTCAGACAAAAGCAAAGACAATAGCGAAAAATACTTGACAAATTCGCGGGGGGGGGTATAATGGAAAACAAGGACACGTATCAGGGAATTTATCCACGTGGGTAGGAAGCCGGGTGAGAATCCCGCACAGGAACGCTACTGTGATGAGCATATGCTATAAGTCAGGTCTGTCTCTGGTACGTCGTGCACAGACCCTCGAGCTCAGGGTGCACGGTATTTCGCAGTTCGGATGTACTCCTTTGGGTACGTCCTTTTTTTATTCCCGTAAATGATCTTCGGGGATGCGAGAGGACGACGCGGGAGAGAGACCCTTACAGCCAGCTACAGAATACTCCTAGTATAAGAGGAGAGGAGAAGGCAGGTGTGAGCCTGTCGAATGGACGAGCCAACCCATTCAAATGCAACTGAGAACAAAGAAGATGATTGCCAAATGGCAGAAAGGAAAATGAGTATGAAGAACAGAATGAAACAGTTATCAGCACTTGTATTAGCAGCAACTATGGCGATGGGAACCTATACGTCCGCTTTCGCAGCAGATATGACCGTATATCTGCGCAGCATTGGAAAGGATAAGGTTAAGACTCAGGAACTTTCTTTTACAGTTCATAATGTAAATTCCAATATGTCTATTTATAATGCATTAGAGCAGGCACCTAAGACAGCAGGAATGCTTGACACAGGGGTTACATTAGATACCGCTTGGAAGGGTGTAACTAATCCGGACAATACTGAGGACTGGTATTTAACATATCTTGCCGCATCAGATGCACGCATTAATGACGGATATGAGGCGGAGAATAATGGTGGAAATACTATCTTATATAAAAAGGATGGCGAGACAGTTGGTGGATATTACGAAGGAAATTCGTGGATGTGGTGTTTAACAGATGGCAATTTAAATTCCACTGCTTATCCGGAGACTATTACTTTGAGTGATCAGAAATGTAAGGACAGTAATTTTGCTATTATTCTGAGCTATGATTATTCTTCCTTTGCATGGGGAGATACGACGGGAACACCTGAGAAGCAGTAAAAAGGAATAGAAGCCATGAAAAAGAAACAATGTATATTATTATTGTCATTTTCCTTGGTATTTTCAACACTTGCTCCATCAATAATTTATGCAGAAGAAAACGAAATTCTTACTGATGAGGTGTTGGAGTCGGATACGGGAGAAATATCAGAATCTGAAGTGATGGAAAATAATACTTCTATATCCATTGATTCTATTCAACAGGTGGAGTTGGACACACCTGTTACGATGGAAGAACAAGCAGCAGTGCAGGAATTAGCAGATGCTGAGGATGTTAAGTGGAATGATCTGGTTGACTATAATCTTCGTTACCGATATGTAGATAATGTTCTGCACGTTGAATTACTTGATAAAAATCAACCACAGAAGGCTACCAATTTCAATGTTGCTACCGATAGTCCATGGAGAAACGCCGAAGCAAGAACAGTTACAAAAATTGTGATAGATAATGGTATTGACAACATAGGCCCATATTGGTTTTATGCAGGTACGACAACATATTATGGGAAATTAAAAGAAGTTGTTTTACCATCTACTGTTACAAAGGTAGGCGCTTATGCCTTTGATGGAGATAGAGCGCTGCAGGCGATTAATCTGGAGAATGTCCAAGAAATTGGTAAAGGTGCGTTCCAGATGAATAAAGCTTTGCTTCCGTTTCAGCTTAATTCAGTGAAGCGTATTGAAGATTATGCGTTTAATCAGTGTACAACATTACCGTATTTTACTCTTGGACAGTCAGATGTTCAAGTTGGTAAAGGTGCATTTGCGAGTTGTAGAAAGCTAAAAACTATTTGTTACGCTGGAACAAAGGATAGCTGGTCTGCAATTTGTGCGAGTGAAAATGATCGTTTAATGCGAGCTACAGCTGTTCATTGCAAAGGCGAAGAGACAAAACCTAAAGATGCAACTTGTACAGAAGAAGGTTACGAAAGCTTGACCTGTACCATTTGCGGTGACTCCTATGCAGGCAATGTAATAGAAGCGCTGGGACATGACTATGCGGATGAGTATACAGTAGATGTAGCCCCGACCTGTACCGAGAAAGGTTTTCAGAGTAAGCACTGCACACGGTGTGGTGAAGCTGATCCGGACAGTGTAGAAGAGCTGGCAGCACTTGGCCATGAGTATGCAGCAGAGTATACGGTAGATGCAGCAGCGACATGCACGGCAGCAGGCTCTCAGAGCAGGCACTGTACAAGATGTGGCGAGGCAGATCCGGACAGCGTACAGGAGATCCCGGCACTCGGCCATGATTATGTCTCCAAAGTGACAAAGGAAGCGACCTGTACTGAGGATGGTGTACAGACCGATACCTGTACCCGCTGTGGCGATGTGAAGACACAGACGATCAAGGCGACCGGGCATCAGTGGAGTGACTGGACAAAGACAGCAGATGCGACAGTCAGCGGTGCAGAGCAGCAGCAGAGAACCTGCACGGTCTGCGGCACCGTAGAGACAAAGGATGTCGGTGAGAAGCTGGCTCCGACCGCGACCGTCAATGCATCGACCGTCACCTTAAAGGCAAAGCAGTCCACGAAGGGCCTGAAGGTCACCGGGCTGGCAAAGGGCGATTCCGTGGCAACATGGAAGTCCACCAACACAAAGGTATTTACCGTAAAGGGCAATGCAGATGGTACCTGTATCCTGACTGGTAAAAAGAAGGGCAGCGCGAAGCTGGAGATCACACTGGCGAGCGGGCTGACAAAGACCGTGACTGTAAAGGTACAAAAGACAGCGGTCAAGACAAGGAAGGTCAAAGTGGCAGAGAAGAAGCTGACGGTGAAGAAGGGCGAGAAAGCATCCCTGAAAGCAACCGTTGCTCCGTTTACCTCTGCACAGAAGCTGACCTACACTTCTTCGAATAAGAAGGTGGCAACCGTCAGCAAGAATGGCGTTGTCACGGCGAAGAAGGCAGGCACGGCAAAGATCACCGTCAAGTCCGGCAGCAAGAAGGTCACAGTGACGATCACGGTACCGAAAACAAAGACGAGTTCGATCACCGTTGCAAAGGACATCACAGTAAAGAAGGGCAAGACCTACAGCCTGAAGGCAAAGGTCGCTCCGAAGAATAGTGATGAGAAGATCACTTACACCTCTTCGAACAAGAAGATCGCGACCGTCACCAAGAGCGGTAAAGTCAAAGGCATCAAGAAGGGTACGGCGACGATCACGGTGAAGTCCGGATCCGAAACAGTCAAGGTAAAAGTGACTGTGAAGTAAACGGACACAGAAAAACAAAATAGCGATTTACAAAGAAGGGCTTTTCTTTCAGAGCAACTGCGGAAGAGAAGCCCTTTTTCGAAATGGAAGGGAGGATATAGAAGGATGAAGCGTACATGGAGATGTCTGGTAGGATGGCTGCTCGTGGGACTGATGGTTCTGCAGCTTCCGATGACGGCACTGGCAGACGAGATCGTCCCGGTTGAAGTGGAGGAGGCTGCGGAGCCTTCACTTTCAGAGGCAGAGACCGGGCAGATAGATGAGGATGATCCGGTGATCGATGATGATTTGCCGATTGATTCAGTAGAAGATTCGGCGGTTCCCTCAGAGGAGGAACCGGCGGCCGACACCGACCTGATCGAAGGGATCGAGGTGCTCAGCGATGCGGAGGCCGCAGCACTGGATACGCAGGCGGAGGAGAGTGGGCCAGAAGATGCGGAGACGACAGAGATCGAGGTGACGGTCAGTGTCAGCAAATTTGGTGAATTTTTGGATGACAAAGACGGCAATGTGATGGCCGGACGCACGGTAACCTTAACCGGGCAATCATCTTACACGATGAACGATGCGATAAAGGCGGCTCACGACCAGTACTATCCGGGTGGGGCAGAAGCTGGCTATGATTACCATGCAGATGAAGAAGGCTTTTATGATGGCGTAATCTATCGCTTGTGGGGAATTGACCGAAAGGACGTCGCAGACATTGAATATGCCCGGAACCATGATACCACAGTCTCATGGGCGAATATTGCACTGAGTGAAAAGGTGCAGGAGGGCGATGACCTGCACTTTTTTATTCAGCAGAAGAATGAACTGTTGGCTTTTTTTACACAGACAGAACAGACAATTCAGGAAAACCAGAATGCGGTTCTGCGCCTGCGGACAGCGAACGGAAATCGGTATACAGACTGTGCGGGTGCATCCATTTATATTGACGGAGAGCTGCAGGAAGGGCTTGTGACGGATGAAAACGGACGGGTGACACTCCCGACACTGGCCCCGAGGGACACGTCTTATTTCATTACAGCAAAAAAGACAAAACAGGCTGATGGGGAAGAATATAGCGTTATTTCGGCGGCGTATAGCAGGTTGACAGTAATTCCGGCGGGGGAAACATCCGGGAATTATGTGAAGAGCGTGACGCTGAGGAATGTATTGGACTGGTATGAAAAAAAACAGACCGAGATGACCCTGGAAGCGCTGGATGGGAGTGAAGCATTTTTAGTACCTTCGGAATATGTCCACACACCGTTGGATAGCAAGACCAATGCTTATATGTATGTATCGGCAGAGTTTTCAGAAGATCTGCCAGAGGGTACGAAGGCATATGCAGTTTATGAGGATCCGGCAGATGAGACGGTACATCGCGTCACTCTGCAAAAAAACGGATATACTTATTTGAGAGGAGCCATTTGCAAGGGTAATCGGAACAAGGCAATTCAATCTTTTCAGATCGAAGTCCGCAAAAATGGACAGCTAATAGAGACGCATACCCTTCCGGTGACGTATAAAAATCATCTGAGATTCCTTTCGGTACAGGACTCGTGGGGGCATGAACTATTGCCGGAGTTGGAAGATACGATGGAAGATCAGTCATGGACGATGGAAGTGCCGGAAAATGCGGCGAATGTGACGATTGATTCAACACCGTATGGTTATAATAATTATTATGGAGCCCGCACTACAATAGAGCTGGTCATAAATGGTGAGGTGATTCCTCCTGAATTTTATCAAACTTATCAGTTTGTTCCAGACTGGCAGACACACGAGGAATACATCATTGAGATGCGGATTATAGATGGTGCTGCACTTCATTGTCTTGATTCGGCTTCCTATAAAATCACCTTGAGAAAAGGTGGATGGGATTATACACCGGATGTCCAGCTTACAAGTACCCGTGGAACAGGGATGCTGGCACAGGGGTCTGAGTCACCGGTTTTGACAGCAAATGTCTCAGTGACGGGACCAAATGGAGAGACGGAGGATACCAGTTCCTGTAGTTATCAGTGGGGATATTATACACAAGGCAGTGAGGGGAAAGATGTATATATCGAAATTGAAGGTGCTACGGAAGCTTCTTATATAGTACCGACAGATACCAGAACGATTGCAGGGTACTGCTGCAGGGTGACTTATGAGAAAGAGGGGCATGTTTATTCAGGAGAGAGTGACATCAAAACCTTTCGGGTCTATCCGGAGAAGGTAGAGACGCCGGTGATTGAAAAGCAGCCACAAAATGTACAACATGTGCTTGGTAAGCAGGAAATTATTCAGCTGGAAATTGCATTAGAAAAGACGGAGTGGGAGTATGACATATTCAGTCGCCTTAAAGCAAGGTATCAGTGGTATCAGAGCGCAGAGGCAGATGTCACAAAGGGAACACTGATTCCAGGTGCAACAGATGCGACTTATAACCCTATAGTAACAAAGGTAGGAACGGTATATTATTACTGTAGGGTAAAGTATGAGCGAAATGATTATAATGAAGATACGGGGAAGGTATATTCTTACAGTGACGAGGTTTGCTCAGACATCGCAAAGGTTGAATGTATTGCAGAGTCTTTCCCGTGGGAAGGGAATGGGTCGGAAAGCAATCCGTATCAGCTGAAGACCGCAGAAGATCTGGAAGCGCTGCGCGAGAAGGTCAATACGGATGGTTATTCTTTCGACGGCATGCATTTCCGGATGATGGCGGACATCACACTTCCATCTGACTGGAAGCCGATCGGGGGCTTGGCTACCGGACATGGCCTGTCAGAAAATGGAAAGTATCTGTGGGCTTTTTCCGGAATTCTGGACGGTGCGAACCATACGCTTACGGTGGCAGATGGCGGAAAGCCACTCTTTAATTACGTGCGGGAGGCCACGATCGAGAATCTGAAGCTCTATGGAAAGCAGATCGACGGCTATGGCCTGATCGACCGCTATACCATCGACTATGGCAAGGATGGAAATTATAATACGGGCTGCCCGGATACAGCTCGGATCCGCAACGTTACTTTGCTTTCCGGCATGAGCACGAAAAAGGCAGGACTGATCGGCGGGTATGCGTCTGGTGCAAATCATGTGGTGATCGAAAATTGTACAGCGGAAGCTGGGGTAGTCATTGGCTATACTGGAAAAGAATCGGGTATCGGTACGTTTGCAGGCGGTTTTAATGGTGTGATCCGCAACTGTACCAGTGCGGCGACGGTATATGGAGTCGATAAGGTCGGAGGACTGGTCGGAACCAAAGGGCAGTCGATGGGGGCATGCATGGTCACGAACAGCAGCTTCACCGGGATGGTCACGGCATCCGGCAAGTGGGCCGGTGGCATTGTCGGAAGTGGATATGAGGCATCCGACGCACCGAATACCCCGGTCGTATCTGTAAAGAACTGCTATGTGGCAGGCACGGTGTCCGGCGGCTCAAATGTCGGTGGTATCTTCGGCGGTGAGCCGAGCTGTAAGCAGTGCTGGGGCAACGGCAGCGGTGCGATCACGAACAACTTCTTCTATGGCACGGTCAGCGGCAGCAGCAACGTCGGCGCGGTCGTTGGCTACCTGAGAGGATTTGACAAGTTCCAGGGCATCTCGAACAACTATTATCTGGATACTTGTGGTGCTGCTTCTGGCATCGGTGGTATCGGTACGGTTCTGGCGGTATCGGGCAACCCGCAGGATCTGCCGTATGAATACGATGATACCTACGGTATTGACTACAAGTTTGACCAGGCCCTGTACTGCTTCCCGAAAACTGCAACGGAGTTCGCCAACGGCACGGTAGCAGCCGGGCTGAACAGCGGAAACTATACGAACTGGAAGCAGGGAACGTATTATCCTGTTTATGGAGCCGGGGCCTATGCGACGGCGCTGGAGATTTCCGGCGACTACAAGAAGGAGTATGACCTTGGCGAGGAGCTCGACCTCTCCGGTGCGACGATTACGGTCACGAAGAGTGACGGCACGAAGGCACATCCGGAGTGGAAAGAGCTGACGTTTGTCGGCTACAATCCGAATAAGATCGGCAGCCAGATGCTGCAGGTCAAGTACGGAGCGGTGGAGACGACGATCACGGTCGCGGTATTCCCGCCGACCGGAAAGATCGTGGTGACGTTTTCTTTACTTGGTGATACGGTTCACGACAGCGATACGGACGGACAGGTACATACCTTAAGCAAGGGCAACCTGCAGACGTGGATCCCGGAAACGCAGATGGTCGTAGATAGCCGTGCGACGGTAAAGACGGTACTGGAAGCGGCCCTTGCGGCAAATGGTATGAGCTGCTATAACCCGAAGGGCAATTATGTCGTATCTGTCACGAAGGGGGATGTGACCCTTGCAGAATTTACGAACGGAAAGAACACAGGCTGGATGTACACCTTAAACGGACACCATCCGGAAAACGCAGTCAACGAGCAGTACCTGAACAATGGGGATGTGATCGTCTTCCATTATACAGATTACTACCAGATCGAGGAGCACGAGCACCGGTGGCTGACCACATGGAGTTACGATGCATCCTCCCACTGGAAGGCCTGCGAGTGGAACTGCGGGGAGAAAAAGGAGGAAGCGCCGCACACGTTTGGCACATGGCGTACCGTTTCTCCAGCAACAGTCGATGCAGCCGAGACACAGGCGAGATCCTGCGTCATCTGCGGCTATCAGGAGACCAGAAGCTACGGCAGCCCGCTGGAGAAGACGTGCTTAAATGACGGGGTATCACACCGTTACGGGGCATGGGTGACGACCACGGCGGCGACGGTATTTTCACCGGAGACGCAGGTAACCACCTGTGAGCTCTGCGGCAAGAAGCAGTACCGGCAGGCTGGGAGCGCACTCGCACCGACGATGCAGGTGAATACAGAGAAGATCACATTAAAGACCAAACAGGCGACGACCGGATTTCGGGTGAGCGATCTTGCAGCAGGAGACTCGGTAGCCTCTTATACATCCAGCAACACGAAGATATTTACCGTGAATGGAAGCGGCAAGCTGACCGCAAAGAAAAAGACCGGCAGCGCGAAGCTGACCATCACTCTGGCGAGCGGCTACAGCCGTACCGTGACAGTCAAGGTTCAGAAGGCGGCGGTCAAGACGACGAAGATCACCGGACTTTCAAAGAAGCTGACGATGGAGAAGGGAACGAAGGCGACGCTGAGGCCAGTCGTTACCCCATTTACCTCCAGGCAGAAGGTGACCTACCGCTCTTCGAATAAGAAGGTGGCGACGGTCAGCGCAAAGGGCGTCATCAAGGCAAAGAAGTCCGGCACCGCGAAGATCACGGTCAAGTCCGGCAGCAAGAAATTTATCGTGACTGTGACGGTACCAAAGACAAAGACGACTGCGATCACCGGCGTTCCGGAGAGCGTGAGCATCAAAAAGGGAAAGACCTATACCTTAAAGGCGAAGGCAGTCCCGAAGAGCAGTGAGGAGAAGTTCACCTACCGCTCTTCGAATAAGAAGGTAGCGACCGTGAGCAAGAGCGGTAAGGTGAAGGGCGTGAAGAAAGGAACGGCGACGATCACCATCAAATCCGGGAAGATATCGGTGAAGGTGACCGTAACCGTAAAATGAGCAAGTAGCATATGCAGCAAAGATAAACTGCAAGCATAAGAAGGGGCAGGTCATGTCTGGATAAGGCATGGATGCCGAATTTAGGCAGGGGTGCCGGACTGCGGAGAAGATCCGCAGTTTGGGCAGCCCGCTTCCTGTTTGAGGA
>CABIZF010000025.1 GCA_902363135.1 Lachnospiraceae bacterium | reverse complement strand
TTTCGGAAAAGAAGCGGGTGGCAGAAAGGGATTATCTATGAATACTACCAAAGTAGTCCATGTACAGCGCACGATCAACCGGCAGCTCGCACCTTCTTATTCCTGCAAGGATATGAAACTCCCGGTGTGGGCGACCGAGATCGGGCCGGAAGCATTTTCGGAAAACCGGAAAATCGAGACCATCTATTTCCCGCATTCCCTGAAATACATCCGGCATCATGCGTTCCGGCATTGCCTGCACCTGAAACGGATCATCCTCCCGGACGGATTGCTGGAACTGGGGGAAGGTGCTTTTGCGGAATGCTCCGACCTGTTCGCCGCAGTGCTTCCGGCCAGTCTTCGCGTACTTCCAAGAGCACTCTTTGTCGGGGATATGGCGCTGAAAAACGTAACCTTTGCAGAAAACAGCAATCTGGAACGGATCGAACCGCTCGCCTTCCACAAATGCAGGCACCTCTCCTCCATCACGCTTCCGGATACGCTGGCAGAAATCGGCGACCGTGCCTTTTATGACTGCAAGAGACTGAACGCATTCCATCTTCCCTCCGGTCTGAAGAAGGTCGGCACGCAGGCGTTTTATTTCTGTCCGCTCACGGATCAGCCGTTCCCGGAATCGCTGGAATTTATTGCAGAAGCGGCATTTTTCCGCTGTGCGTTTACGTCCGTCGTCCTGCCTCGCTCAGTCACTTATATCGGTGACCATGCTTTCCACGGAAGCAACACGCTCAAATATCTGGAATTTCACCATGACCCGGATTTTATCGGCGCGGATATTGCGAATAAGATTACGGTCATCCGTTGCTATGAGGGATCAAAGGTGGATACGTACTGTAAGGAGTATGGATATCAGACGGAATATCTGTAAATGACGAGGGGGAAATGGGTATGAAAATCTCTATGAATTTTTCTATGGATCAGGATGATCTGGGCCGCTATGCGGATGCTGCAGATCTGCGCCACTTTTATGAATCGTTTGCGCTTTCCGGGCTGGAAGTGATGCCGCTTGGCGAGGATCCACAGCATCTGGTCGAAAAGGACATGGTCACAGGCGTCCACCTGTGCTGTATCACGGACTGGATGGATCTGGATCAGGCGATGCTGCTTTCCCATTACCGGAAGGATCTGGACTATGCCCGCCGCATGCAGGCAGAATATGTGGTTTTCCATGTGACGCAGGTCAGCTATGCGGAATCCCTGACGTATGAAATGCGGCACAGTGATGCAGAGGTGGTGGATGCTGCGGCGGCATTTATCAATGAACTGCTTGACGGGCAGGATTACCCGTTCTGGTTTCTGATGGAAAATCTCTGGTGGCCCGGCCTGAACATGCTTGATGCAGACATCACTAGCCGGTTGCTTTCCAAGGTGCATTACGAGAAAAAGGGAATTATGCTTGATACGGGACATTTTATGAATAATCATTACCATCTGCAGACACCGGAAGATGCGGTTGTCTGCCTGAATCAGATGCTCGACGCCCATGAGCCATTGCTTCCGATGATCCGGGGGATCCATCTGAATCAGTCGTTAAGCGGCGCTTACATGAAAGACTATTTACAGCATCCACTCACCCCAAAGGATGACCCGGAAGCACTGGCTACACAGGCATTTTTGCACATTTTTCAGATCGATCAGCACCGTCCCTTTACTGCGCCCGGCGTTCGGAAACTAATCGACCGGATTGCCCCGCTTTATGTGACGCTGGAATATATTACCCGTGACCGCAAAGAACATGCACAGTTTCTTAAAGAAGGAACGGAAGCGCTGTTTTGCAAATAAAAGACGGCCCGCCAGCGTACCATGTGCAGTACGTCGGCGAGCCATGTCATACCTTTGCTTCCCGACACGATGTCGGGAAGCAGATTCATTCGTCTTCCAGCAAGCTCTTGATATCCATGCTGCGCAGGATCTCCGGCGGGATTTCCAGAATCACGGCCTCTCCTTTTTCCGCTTTTTTCCGGAAGTAGGGCAGGTCTTTTTCGGTCAGGTATTCGATCTCACTCCAATCGTCCATTTCGATTCACCTCCTTTTTGGATTGTCCGTTTGCCGCTATAACAGGCTCTCGCTCACGGTAATCCGGTTCTCGGCCAAAAAAATCTCTGAGAGCTCTTCTTTGGAATACAGGGCCTGGCCCTGATCGGTATGGCAGGCTGTGATGGCATGCTTCTTCATCGGTCCCGCCGCCGTCTGGATCGTCTCGGCCTGTAATGTAAAAAACGGATAGAGCTCCAGTCCTTCATAGAGATAGCCGCCGTACCATTCCGGCAGATACAGACCGTCCCCCGTTTTCTGTATGTCCTTCCAGATCTGCGACTCCTCAAAGATCCCACCATAGCTTTCTACCTGATACCGAAAGGACTGCTTCTGCGCTTCCTCCCCGGTGGCGTCGATATAATAGGTGATCCGGGATAGCTCCGGCAGATGGTCTTTTTTGTGCTGATAAGCCCCAAGCTGTTCTGCCTGACGGTATTCCGTTTTTTCCCATGTGCGGTATTTCTCATCACAGACGGCATCATAGCCCTTGACGATCACCAATGCAAGCTTGTTGTCTAATTTGCGCACTTCATCCGGCGTCAGGATTTCCCGTCCGATCACATCGTAGTTGCGGCTGCTCGACCCGTGGCCGCCCCGGCTCTCCCCAGTCGTCTTTTTGTCAATCGTCTGCTTGCCCAGAAGCTTGGAAATATACTCGTGGGATCCCTGTTCGTTGCCACCCAGATACACGACTGTATCACAGCTTCCGGGTATTTCCTCCCATGCGTCTTTAAATAAGGTCTTTAGCTGGGCGAGATTCTGGATGATAATGTTGCAGGAAATCTCGCGGCTCCGACAGGTAGCAAGGATGCGTAAGAAGTCATCCGGTAATGCGGTATTCGCAAATTCATCCATCCAGAGGGCGACATGGATGGGCAGCTGTCCGCCGTATTTGTGATCTGCAATGTAATACAGCTCCTGAAACAATTGTGTGTATAACAGTCCGACAAGGAAATTGTAGGATTTGTCGCTGTCCGGAATAACACAGAACAGGGCCGTCCGCCGCTCCGGATTCTCGTAAATCCCTTCCCCAAGTGTGCGGATCTCCATCTCGTCTTCATCGAGCACTCGCAGGATCGCTTCATTTTGCAGGTAAGATAAACGGGAATGGGCGGATATGATGATGCTCCGGATCGTATCTGCCGCACCGCTTACGACTTTTTTGTAGGTAATAAGCGCCGGATGTTCTTCTGGAAGACGGTTCATCAGGATGTCCAGCTCGGAATCTTCTTTGCCGCTCGGAGATACTTTTGCCTTATTTAAAAGCTCCATCACGCCTCGGAAGTTCGCCTTCCTGCCCTGCTTTGGAAATTCGTACCAGACATATAAGATGATTGATTGCAGGTACATACTCTCTGCTTTCGTCCAGAACGGGTCGGAAGATGAGGAGCCTTTTGGCGTCGTATTCGCAATCAGGTTCGTGACAAGCTTCACCACATCCTCATCGGAGCGCAGATAGGCGAGCGGATTGTAGCCATCGGACTCTGACATGTTGACAAGATTCAGGACACGGATGCGGTAGCCCTGCAGCTTTAAATAGTTGCCGATATCCCGCAACAACTCCCCTTTCGGGTCGCAGAAGACGTAGGAGCTCTCATGGTTATAGCCGTTTGGCTTGACCACCCGGAAGCTCTTGCCGCCTCCGGGACCGCCGATGACAAGCATGTTGTTGTTTAAGTTTGTCTGCCTCGTATTCAGGCTGATCCGCACGTGTTCCGTAATGATCTTGTTGCGGTGCGGGTCACTGTCCTGCAATTGGCGGTTCAGCTCTTTTGGCTCTGCCAGCCGCGCTGTACCATATTCCCTGCCGGGCATATAGTTGCGTCTGGCAGACTCGTAATACAAGGTGCCGGTCAGCGCGGCTGCCACGCAAACCAGGATCGATTTTCCGGTCATCGGCGTCAGCTGTAATGGGAAGGGATGCAGGGCGATGCTTCTTAACTGATCTGCTGCAGTTTTGAAGGTATGATCCGTTCCATACAGGCTTCCGATACAGTACCCCAGGTAGATTGCAAGCAAAAACATTGGGATCAGCAAGACTTTTTGCGTGTGCTTTTTCTCTGGCATATTATCTCCTCTTCTGCTGCTCCTGCTCCCGTTCCCGGTCGGCCCATGTGGCAGGCTTGCGCGGCTTTTGCAGCTGTGATTTTTGCGGCTCTGCTTCTGGATGTTTTCCTGCTTTTCCGGTCAGCTCCTGATCGCGCTGCACCAGTATCTTTCTCGTCTCTTCCGGCAGAAGCTTCCAGATCCTCTGCAAATCTTCCGGCTGCTGTCCACCTGCGTTTCTTTCTGATTTTCCGTTTGGGGGCTCTGCGAAGAAGTCCTGCAGGGCTTCAGTGAGCTGCTGGGCTTCCCCACTTCCGGTTTGAATATAATCGGCAGGCCGGATCGGGCCTGCCTTGATCTTTCCGTATTTTCCACTGAAATGGTCGAGGAGAAATGCCCTGCATTTGACCATATCCGACGGGGATATGACATACTGAGTGCGGTTATCCCCGCCGCAGAGGTCTGGCAGGCGGGCATACAAAATACCGTGCTGCTTCATCTCCTTTTCGATCGCATGCAGGATCTTCTTTTCTTCTGTCGAGACATTGAGGAACTGTACTTCATCCCCTTTGATTTTCCGCAGCCGTGCATAGGAGACGCTGCCCTTCCACTTTGCGAGGTAAATGGTATCCAAGGTCTTCGCGGTCAGGATCGCCGCTTTGAGAGACAGGTTTCCGGCAAGGAACATCACCTTGCCGGAAATCACGATCAGCTGGATCGTATCGCTTACTTCACTCATCGGACCGCCTCCCGTTTTTGGTCTGCCCGCTCTGGCCCGTGGCGGGCTTTTGCTTTTTCTTCTTCGTAGCGTGCCGTAATCAGGCTGACAAAGCTTTTTCGGATGTCCGGTGTCGCCGCTTCCACAAGTCCCACGATCCGCCCCTCTGGAAAATCATAGGGGAACAGCACCCGTACTCCCTGCGCTACCTCCGTGATCTGGATGCCGTCGATCTCAATGCCTTCATACTGCATTGTCGCGTAGGCATTCACTTTACCACCGCTGCAGAGCTGTATCCGGATCTCCTCCGGCTCCTTCATTTGGAACCAGCGGTCTGCCGCCTCCCGCGTGGCCGCAAGCACCTGTTCTTTAATGAGTTCCCACAGCACCGGATCCTTAATCCGTATGATCTCTTTCCATGTGCCGTCTTTTTGCTTTTTACGCGGCAGCACTACGATCGTGCGCAGCGCTTCGCCTTCCCGCTGCAGCATCAGTACCTTAACATTCTGAATCCGGAGAATACCGCCCAAGGTCACCGTACCAATGGCAAACAGATCTTTATCTGAAATGATCCGCATATCCGCTCTTATTTCCATTTTGCTCCCCCTTTCTAGCGTCCCATCCGGTCGGGCCTGTGCTCAATGGAGCGTGCTTTGAAGTCTTTGCACATGACAATTTTCTTTTCGGCCTGGTCGTATACGTGTGCGTAATCGGAAAGCTGTTCTTCTGGCGAAAACTGTTCCTCATTGATTTCCCGTATCATAGCAGAAAGCTTCTCCCCACAATCAGTGATGGAACCATGATATCCTTCCATTGGAGCTATCAGGCATTCCTGCGTAGAAGATGGAAGCACGTAGTAACCATTTGGAAATGCTTCGGCGAGCTTTTCACACATTCCCGGATAAAACAACACGGCAGCCCCATTTAACTTTTCTTTATTTGTCAGCACATACAATAAACCATCCTCCTTAAGCTCAATTCCAGATATCTCTTTCACAATCGTTTCCAGCGAATCCAGAGTCGCCGGATAGTCCCGCTCTGTATTCGCTGTTGCGATCTCGAAAAGCCGGTTTTCCGTAATTCCATACATCTTTAATATATCCTGAGTGATCGTAACGCGCCGCTTTCCGTCTTCGGTCAGATAAAGGCTGCACACTGCCGCAATATCGCCCATCGTTCTATGAGGGATCGTTTCGATTAATTCTTTGTGTTTTGTTACCCCCATCGTTGTCAGATAAATCTGGGATCTATGGTTTGCAAAATTCTCAAATCCAGATTGTATTTTTAACCCTTCATTACACATTTCCGCCACTTCCCTGCAGGCCATATCCAGTGGCATTTTATCCTGATACCGTTCATAAACAGGTTCCATTTGAATAGCCGGGTTACATGCAGAACCCGGCATGACTAATTTTAATAAAGTCGGTTCCGTCGGCCCACATTTTTCTTTTTTTAACAATACGCTTACACATTGAAACTTTTCTGGCAGATATTCCTTTACATGCTCTTTCATGTAATCACAAAACGCTTTAAACTCCATCTTTTTTCCCCCTCTCCTTTGCTTCTTCCGTTCTCTGGATTTTTATTGCTGCATCTGCATAGATCTGCAGCCGGTCCTTCTGGTTTTCTTTCTGCACTTCTTCTGTGTGGACCTCAAAATAGAACTGAGGTGTTTTGGTCGTTTGCTTTTTCATGTTCGGTCTCCTTCCTGTATCCTTTCTTTTAACTGCTGATAGGTCAGGCGCTCTGCATCTGTGAGGATCTGTTTTAACTTCCCGGCGGTGCAGGCCGGGTCTGCGATAGCTTTGCGGATCAGTCTTTGCTTCCGCCATGCATCAAAGCGGTTCGGTGCGGCCTGGTCCAGCCCGGATTGCAGATACTCATACTGCTCTTTTGCCTGTTCCTGCGTCTGCTTCAAAGATTCGAGCTGAAGCGAAAATTGTTCCAGCCGCTGCCCGATCTCGTTTAAGACTGCCGCGATGTCGGACGTGTGCTCCTGTTTTTGTGCGATGGCTTCTGTAAACAGCTCGATCACCCTTTGCTCTTCCGTCTCTTTCCGAAAAAATCTGGAAAGTACAAAGTCCTCTCCGGCAAAGAACGCCATGCTCCGGATCAGGTCGAGATCCTGCGATGAGATGCCCGCATCGTCCTGAAAAAAATGCCTGATAAAAGAATCGGAACAGCCCTGACTCACCATGAGAAAAAGCTGTTCCCGTTTGTGGATGTATGGTTCTTCCTGCAAATAGTCATATTGCAAAAGCAGCTGTTCGTAACGCTCCTGCACAGGCTTCTGATTTCGCCGGACGATGTATGTTACCGGTCGGTTTTCCAGATGTGTCCCTCCTCTCTGTCTGAGCAGCTTTTCTGGTGTTGTCGGTCATTTTCTATCTGCTCTGTCTGCTTTTGGATCGGCTGCTTTTGCCGCTCCTGTGATTCGGTAAACAATTGATACGTCTCTCTGGCCAGGCGATGCTCCTGCCGGATATCCCGTAATGTGACTTTACACTTTTCGATCTCCTGCAGTTTTTTCAATCCATTGTCCTCCGGATTGCGCCGGTATTTTTTCCAGAGCAGATCCTTCTGCCGCCGTGTTGCCTGCTGTTCCTGTTCCAGTGCTTCAAGACGATCCCGCAGTGCCTCCGGCGTCCCGATCTCCTGATCAATGAGATATGCGAGTGCATCTGAGAGCTTCTGCACCTCGAGAATGTCCTTCCGGTATCTCCACGCCTGCTTTCGTCCCGGCTTCCGGATGCCATAGGTATTGTTCCATCTCCGGTAAAATTCCTTCTGGAAGGGCGTCATTTTAAAATGCGGTGCGCGCTGCACTTTCTGATAAAAGACGGCTTTTATAACGGCTCGGTCGCCATAGGTGCGGTATCGGTATTCTACCTGTAAAAGCCCTTTTTCCTGTATACGCTGACAGATCTCCTGCTTTCCATACCCTTTTCCAAGCCGCCCGGTACGTACCGGACGTTCGCGGCCTTCCGGGCGCAGGGATAAATATTTACCGTCCCGCACCGCGTAATGCTCCCGTCGGAACCATGCGAGGAATGCCTCATAGCTGTCCGCCTCATGGATCGCCTGATCGATGTCGTCCCTTATGATGTCATACCAGCGATACGATGGCTTTTCCGGTCTTTTACCAGCCTGCCAGTCCTGGTACTGCATGCCCTTCCGGTCGCCTGCCGGATCGTACTGCAAAGTTGGCAAGCCATATTTCCGGCACAGCTGGTCTGTGATTGGCTGAATGCGCCGCTCCCAGTCCTTTTTGGGGGAGTGAAAAATCGCTCCGTCCTCTTTCGAGACTGAATCAAATGTAATATGCGTATGGATGTGGGATCGGTCGTTGTGGACGGCGAATGCATAAAAGTACCGCTCCCCTAAAAGCGCGGCGCAAAATTCCTGTGCGATCTGGCAGGCCGTCTCTTCGGATATCCCGCAGTCCGGTGGAAAGGAAAGCATGTAGTGGAAGCCCTGCGTGCAGTTACCCGCTGGATTACTCTCTTTTCCCCACAATCTCTTGTTCTGCTTCATCGTGTCATAGATGATTTCCGGCGAGACCCCGGCGTTTCCTCCGATGTACAAACCATCGACGGTTTTATCCGGACGGCAGATGTAGAACAGGTTCTTTTTTAAGTGCGCCGCCGGGTTACTCCCCGGTGTCTCTTTGATCCGCAAAAGCCGCGTTACTGCCATCTGCTTTGTCGGCCTCCTCTCGGTTTTCTGTCTCTGGCAGTCGTGTTGACACCGTCAGCATTTCCAGCTGCTGATAAAACTGCTGGTAGCTTCGGCGGATCTCTTCTAAATACTTCACAAGCAGTTGATAGTCTTCCTTCGTAATAAACCGCTTGGAGTTGCAGGATCGCACGACCTGATTGATATTGATGCCGACGCGCCGCTCCTGCTCAGTCAGCCTCCGGAGCATTGCATTGGTCTCTGGCGGGAGTCTTGGCTGACTGCCATAGAACAGCTTCCGGCGCATATATCCGGATTCGGTCATCCGGTATTCTTCCGCCTGCCGCGCTAACTGCACGGCCTCTTCCTCCGTCATTCGCACTGCCTTGATGACCGTGCGGGTGGTTCTGGCCTTCTCTTTCTTTTTTGCCATCATTACCTCTCTCTTTATTTTTGGGTACAGAAAAAGCAGCTAATCTGCTGACTAACTGCTTTCCTGACTTTTCCTGATTCTTTTGTTTTATGCTGCCTGCTTATAATCGATAACAGCGATTTCCTGCATCAACTTCTTAGCCATATTTACGATCCTTTCCAAATGCTCCGCAACCTCATCGGTATAATACTTTTCGCCACACTGATCGCATTCAAGACACGGCACATTTTTAATCACAATAATGCAATCTTTATAGTTTACAACGTGTGTTGTGGTGCTCTTTACGGTCGTACTATTCTTACAATACATACACATACCTGTCACCTCTTCTTTCTTGTTTTAAGGTCATTTTCAAATTTACTGGTATCAGGATAATACGCTGTTATGATGTATATATTTATCATATCACATCCTACGACAATATGCAAAATTCTGCCATTTACAGTATATCCAAATACCAGACAACTAGGATTTGGATAGTCATCTGGATAATTCTCTATTACCTCTCCAGTCTGAATCCCGTTTTTCACATCTGCTCTGCTTATATCTCTCTCCTGCATACGTTCAAGACAATGCTGTGTCCAAATAATTTTTGATTCTAAACATAGTCTCCGACAAAGTTCTAAATCCATTTATATCCTCCGTATTCTGTTCAAAATGGTTCTTGCTTATTCCCGCTTCTTCTATATTTCTTATTCTAATGGAATCCATTAAAAAATGCAACCTTCGCTTTCTTGCCTTCTGAATACGAAGCTGGCCTGCAGCCAGCTTCTACATCCGCGCTTCCTCGCGGATGGCAAGATACGCCAATGTTATACATTCGCATCTTGTCAGGGGAAGCTCCCCTGATACCCCTAAATTGCCGCCCGTTTGCCAGTTTTTCCGGCTTTTTTCCGGGCTGTCTGTAGGCGGCTGATTCTTGAATAATTCCGGGCTGCTGCTAACGAGCAGCCACCTCCTCCAGCCCTTGGGCCGTGCGATCGCAATTCCGGCTCTGGCCGCTTTTCTTTTCAACTGCTTCCACGCCTTTTTGCTTTTGCCGATCCATATCGTGATCGCTATGCTGTGCCGGTCCTGCAGGTACAGCTTTGGCATTTTCTGATCGAGTTGCTGCAGAAGCCATAAGATGGCAAGATTCTCTGCCAGCTTTTGCGAATTGGAAAGCACACCATACCTCCCTGATACCAGAATGATTTCTGCTTTACTCATCCATTTCCTTTCACACTTTTTTCAAATGTTTTCCATATTTCTGACACAGAAACACAGTATCCTGTAATCACATCAAAGCCATACAGCTTTTTTACATAGATTTCTTTTTCATATCGCCGGGGCATTTGCCCCGGCCCTTCTTTTTTATTCGGAAAAATATCTGATTTCCTGTTTCTCCAAGAGTTCCCGCTGTTTTTTCTGATAGACTTCCTTGCTGATTGTTCCCTCCATATAATAGGCCAAAAGTAACTTTGCTTCCTCATCCGGCACTACCTGGTCGTCGATGGTTCTCGCGTTGTCTCCCTGCATGCTTCGATGCTCCTTTCTTCCGGTTCTTCGATTTGTGGACGGAGTTTTTCTTTTATCCTTGGGCTGGCATCCAGAATCAGGTTGGCCGCTTTTTTTGCCTGATTCGCCGCAAAATACAGGTCTGTCGGTTTTCCTGCCCTGATCCGGCTGTACCAGCCCTGTAGGTAAGCCACATTATTTTCCATGCTCCGATCATCCTGCAGCCTCGTCGCTGCACAGAGAAAAGATGCTGAAATCTCTGCCACCAGCTCTTCTTTTGCATAAGTCAATCCCGTCCGTTCCGCTATGAATTTTCCTGTGCTGTGTGCAAGTTCATGGAATACTGTAGAGTAATACTGATATTGACTGGAAAATTGCTCTTTTGCGGGAAGCACGACGGTTTTTCCCTGTGAGTATGCCTTATCCCCACCCTCCCGCGTCACGACCTCGATCCCATATTTGTAGCTGTAATCCGCAATCAGTGCATCGGCCAGCCTGCTGATCTTGGTCGCATCATGAGAAAACTCCGGTATCTTGAAATGGCTCTGCAGCCCTTTCACATCTGCGATGTGGAACTCCCTCGTATAGCGCACGCGGAATGTCTCGACCACCGGCTGTCCATTCTCATCCAGTACCTCTTTCCCCTGTTCATCTTTTTTAAATACCGGAATATTCTGGTAAACGTAAGCCTGCCGCGCCCCTTTCCGGATATGTACTTCCGGCCTTTCTTTTTGCATCTGGCAAATGCTCCGGTAGCTCAAATATTCTCCCGGCTCTAAGAAAAAATAGTTGACTGCCGCAGAAAAAGGACGATTCGGGGTGTTGTAGCTGCAGGCATACGGCGCATGCGTCCACGGCTTTATCCACGTGAAACGCTCCCCGGTATCGAGTGCTTGCTCAATTTTCTGCAGTAGCTGTGCCTGAATAATATCAAAAATACTTACCTTTTTTACCTGACCTGCTGTTTCCGGCTCTGCCCGCATCCCGTTTCACCTCCTATAAACCACTGAACTGGAAGCTGTTTTTCTTTTTGTTGTAAGTAGCGTTAAGGTTCTGTCCGGTACCGAGCGTGATCTGGATGCTTGCTTTTCCGGCATCCGCATCGATCTCATAATCGTTCATCGTCCCCGTGATTGCCCCCGTCAGCCCGGACTGCACGACATAATCAAATGCCTTTTGGTAAAAAACCTCCTCTCCCCCGACGTAATCTAAAAACGCAGTTGAAACAGATAACAAGTCTAAAGAGATCGTCACCTGCTGAACGGGCTGGCTGCTGCCACCGGATGGCAGATAAGAAGAAGGAGCCGATGCTGCGCCACCTGCCTGCGTGCCCTGTGTAGTTCCCTGTGGTGATCCGCCTGCCGTAATCTGTGCCTCTGGCTTTTCTTCTGTGAACGAATAGGCATCCTGCTGTACATCGTAGGTTGCCAGCACCTTCCACTCCGGATCATCGTTGAAATAAATGTAGTGGAATACTTTGTTCGCATCTGCTTCCCCGCTATACCGTTCTGTGCTAAATGTCACATCCGTCACACTGCGGTACACGGACCTGGCCGAATCCATGTGCAGGGCATCCCCAAGCTGCTGCAGAAATTTTTCTTCTTCAAACATCCCGTTATAGGACGTAATAATATCTGCATCGAGCCCGTGCAGACGCAGGCCATATGGCAGCTGTTTCTCTGTCTGCGGCTGTATTTCCGATTCTGATGTCTCTGGTTCCTGCGTTTCTTGCTCCTCCCCGGTTCCCGTTTCGACCGCCTTTTCGGTCTCAAGATCGCGGAACCTGAAACTCACGAGTACATCCTTTTCCGGCATGGGAAAGAGCACCCGCTCATCTTCTGCCGCCGTCCTGGAACGCTGTGTATTGATGCTGTTAAACTGGTGATCCATCACGGACACACTCTCCAGCTCTTTTCCTTCCTTTGGCGATACAATCAGTTCCACCATTGTGTCCGGAACAACGTCAAGCACAGCCTCATCCTCTGAATCACTCTGCAGATAAGACTCCGGAAAAGAAATGTCCGCCTCCCCGGTCTTATACAGCCGCACCTCATATTTGACCGGTGCTGGTTCTGTCACTTTCCCCCGTCCGGAAACATATAACAGTGCTACCGCAACCACCGTCAGAAAAATGACCACTCCCATTAAAATATACATTTTTTTATTTCTCCTCTTGTACATGGGCCTCCTCCTCATCTCGTACATCCTTCAATGAATAAATGCTGTAAAAATCCAGCTCTTTCTCGTAACTGCATAAAAAGAGCTCCGAATTTCCATCCGAAGCAATGATCTCAATCTGATACGTCAGCTCTGCCTCATCCTCACTGACTTTTTCAACTACATCAATCTGCTGTACTTCTATGAGCCCACCGTAGAGCATATACAGGTAGTCCGATACTGCATCTGAAAATGCTTCCTTTCTGGTTCCGATCAGCTCCTGTATTCCGCCTTGGGCGGTCTCGGTATAGGCCGGATGGAAGTTGCGTCTGGCTGCCTCAAGCTGTGTCTGCATCTCTTCCGCCTGCTTTTGCGATGGCTCCGATCCTGCTTCTGTTGCTGGCTGCGTTTCTTCTGGATCTGTCTGTCCTTCCGGTTCTGTCTCATCCGGCAGATTCCTTTCGATGCGCTCTGTTTGCATTTTTGTTTCTTGTACACGATACAGTGATTGCTCCGTGTCCCGTTCCAGTTGCTTTGCAGCCTTCTGGACGATTTTTCCAGTCAGCATATGGAGCGCTCTTGGGACTAACATTGTAAAAAGGAACAGCCCAAAAAGTAATAACAAATAAATTGCAATTCGTTTTTTATGGTTCATAACATCACGTATAATCCAATTATCTTAGATGGTAATTGGATTTTTCCTTTCTCCCAGTTAACACTGGGTATTTATTTCCATCTCTGATATATTTTGAAAAGGCACTGTGGAT
>CABIZF010000024.1 GCA_902363135.1 Lachnospiraceae bacterium | reverse complement strand
TCTCCCATCTGAAATACGATGTATTCAGATGGCTTATTAAAGTTACCCATTTTTACAATTCAAAAAAATTTTAAAATTCTCTTGACTGTTTATAGTTTGTCACCTCATTTCTAATTGTTGCTGTTGTTTCTGGAAATAGAAAAAGCCGCCACTTCAAAATCATAAAGTGACGGCCCTTTCTAATGCCGGAATCTCTGAAACAAAAAAAGCACCCAGTTATTTGTTACTGAGTGCCTGCATTAGAATCGTATTTAATTGTTCAGATTTGGTCAGATTATGCCAAACCCTCCAGCGAAAAATCCGGTGTCTGAGAGTGCCAAAATCACCCTCAAAAATACCCCCGAAATTGCTCTCTGGTTGTCCTATTTTTTAACCACTAAGGCCGTTTTTTGACCCCATTTTTGCCGATTGTCCTATATTTAACCACTAAAAATTGGGTGAAAACGGCTCTCGTTTGGTCAAATGAGGTCAAACTATATCAGCCCGTTTAGATATAAGAAAACCCCGGAAAACCTTGATTCTCCGGGGTTTTTGAACCATTTTGATATAGTCTGAGCAGTCGATTATCGCTTGCTGAACTGCGGAGCGCGACGAGCTGCCTTGAGACCTGGCTTCTTACGCTCTTTCATTCTCGGGTCACGAGTCAGGAAACCAGCTGCCTTCAGAGTCGGTCTGAACTCTGCGTCTGCCTGAAGCAGGGCTCTGGAAATACCATGACGAATCGCACCAGCCTGACCAGTTGTACCACCACCGCGTACATTTACCAGAACATCAAACTTATCTGCTGTCTGAGTAGCTGCCAGCGGCTGACGAACGATGAGCTTCAGAGTCTCAAGTCCGAAATACTCGTCGATGTCTCTCTTATTGATAGTAACCTTGCCGGTACCCGGTACAAGATATACTCTAGCGATCGATTTTTTTCTTCTTCCTGTTCCGTAAAATCTTTCCTTAGCCAATGTTCTTTACCTCCTATTAGAATGTCAGCGCTTCCGGCTTCTGTGCCTGATGCTTGTGCTCCGGTCCTGCGTATACGAACAGCTTCGTGTACATCTCTCTTCCGAGCGGTCCCTTCGGAAGCATTCCTTTAACAGCAAGCTCAACTACCTTCTCCGGCTTCTTTGCAAGCATCTCACGAAGGGTAGTCTCCTTCATGCCGCCTACATAATCGGAATGATGATAGTAAATCTTCTGATCCAGCTTCTTACCGGTTACTTTTACTTTCTCTGCATTTACTACGATTACATAATCGCCTGTATCAATATGAGGTGTAAACGTCGGCTTGTTCTTTCCTCTTAAAACCTTAGCCACTTCTGATGCTAAACGGCCCAGGGTCATATCTGCAGCATCAACTACATACCATTTTCTTTCAATCGTTGCCGGGCTAGCCATAAAACTCTTCATTGGTCTTCCTCCTTAATCTGATTCAATATCGGCGGGCAAACAGAGGCTTATTTCCGTCCTCCCAACATTTTCCTTTCGGAAAATCTTATGGTAAAATGTTCTACCGGGGCTTTGGCTTGAACATTTACATACTTAGTCGCACTGATTTAGTATAATACACACCTCCGGACGTGTCAACCATTTTTTGTGGCAAAAAGCTGGTTTTCACAATGTTTTCCACAACGAACTCCATAATTTCGAAACTTATCCACATAAATGGATCTGTTTCCACTGCTGGCAGTAATGCAGCCATTGCGACCCAGCAATGGTTTACTGATCCATCCGATCCTTTGACCAATCCAAGCCAGAAAACGGATTGGGTCATGATACGTCCTGCCCAGATCACACCGTAAATTCAATCTTTCTTCCGGTACGCTGATATCGATAATAACGTACCCCCGCCGCATCCATCATACGCTTGGATGCAATAACTGCCGGTGTATCACGATATTTATCCTGATCATAGACAACTGTCTTGATCCCTGCCTGAATGATTGCCTTGGCGCACTCATTGCACGGAAAAAGCGTCACATACAGCTTAGCCCCCTCCAGACTTCCACCACGATAATTCAGAATTGCATTCAATTCACTGTGTACCACGTAAAAATACTTTGTATTCAGCTCATCGCCCTGGCGTGCCCACGGGAATTCGTCATCGGAACAGTCTTTTGGAAAACCGTTATACCCCATTGAAAGAATTTTGTTATCCTCACTCACAATACACGCGCCAACCTGCGAATTCGGATCCTTTGACCGCATACCAGTCAGTATCGCCACGCTCATAAAATACTCATCCCACGTAATATAATCCTGTCGCTTATTGCTCATTATTTTCTGTCTCCCTTTTTATCATCTGATTTCTCCAAAAATATCAACAGCCCCTTACAGCCTTTCAGAATCTCCTGATATGTCGTTTCAAAATCATCCGTATACCACGGATCATCAATATCACCCGGCTGATCCGTAAAATCCAACAACCGATATATCTTCTGTTTTGGATCACTTCCCAGAATCCGCATCATATTCCGGATATTAAACTGCTCCATTGCAATCAGGTAATCATATTCCTCATAGTCCCTGCGTTCCATACGACGCGCATGATGGCCCTCTGCACGGATACCATACTCCGCAAGCTTCCGCTTCGCCGGAGGATACACCGGGTTCCCGATCTCCTCCATACTTGTCGCAGCAGAAGCGATTTGAAACTGATCCGACAGGCCTTCCCTTTTTACCAGATCCTTAAAAATATATTCTGCCATAGGTGAACGGCAGATATTGCCGTGGCAGATAAAAAGTACTTTAATCATAGTTTTGTTTCTCCTTATTTTGCCCTGAAATGCCCTGTTTTGCAAGGGTTTCCGGGGTTATTGTGATATGCTCTGAAATTACAGATTGTGGTGAATTAGTGCAGAATGGAGCATATTGTTACTACCTGTTAGTAGTAAAATTGGTAGTAAAAGGGGAAAGGTTACTACTAAGGGTTTTTACAACTCATAATCTGCATATACAGATAACATACTTTCAATACTTCGCACAAAACGTTTTGAGTTGCTATCAAACTCATAATCTCCAATCATTGTGTGATATACTCCATTTGTATATTCTGTTACAAATATAGCCTCATAAAGGCTCTGTAGTTTTTGCTCAACAGTAACCAGTGTTTTTCCTTCTATTTCCTCATATGCTTCATTTCTATTCAACAGTTTAGAACATAACCAGTCTCCCAAATCGGATTCCTTATATATATCCATAAGTGGCTTCGAATTCTTCCCATTAACAAAATCATTATACAATGATATATTCACAATCTTTAATCCAACAAGAATAGGTGTAATATACATCAACAAAAGCTGTTTTCCTTTTCCATCTGAAAATGCAAAATCCCACTTTCTGCTATCATGCGTAGGTTCATATGCTGCCGTTTTCACTTGCCGATAAAAACGAGTAGCTTCTCGCAATTCCATATTATATGTGTCTATTACTTTTCTAGATATTTTTTCTAATCCATAACTTGAATCCAGCCCCATTTCTCTGTAAAATGCGGTTTTATCTGCTGGCGGCAAGGATATTCTCATATCAAAAAATCTGTCTAAATATCTACACGCATCAAATGTATTTCCATAATAGTGCTTTATTGTGTGTTGCAATTCACCTAAATTAACAGAAAAAACAAATGTAATTCTATCATCACACAAATAATGTTTTATTCTTTCCAATAACTGAACTGCATAACTTGGTTTACATCTATCCAATTCATCTATGAAAACCACGAGCCGATTTCCCCTTTCAACCAACAACTCCGTAAAGAATTTTTTTATATTCTCGTGTAAATCTTTTTCTTCATTAATCTTTGTAAGAGGATTTTCACTTTTTAAATTTTCAATAATACCGTTTATGTTTCTACCAGTAAGTGCTTCTAACACAGAGCCAGCCAACTTGAATTCATTGCTATTATCATCAAAAGCATAATTTATTCCTAACTGCTTTATTATTTCATACACTAAAGATAACACAGGGTCTGTATCATTATCATTTTCCCATGCGTCATAATAAACTGCCACATCATAATTCTCTGGCATATCCTCTGCTTTCTTCGGAAATGGAAGTGCATACACAATACTTGCTTTTTTCTCATCATCCATATCACTCATCGGATTTTTTGCATTTATTAGCAGCATCGATTGTTTCACAAAAAAAGTCTTACCACTTCCCCATCTACCGTCAATAGCTATAGAAGAAGCTCCCTCTTGGGCTAATATTAAATCATAAAAACGCACTAAATCTTTGTTTCGTTTCAATAAATCTTTATTCAAGGTATGTATCAAATTTTCTTCCGTAGGAATCAATTCAAAACTATTCATGTCCATTCACTCCTTTGTATTGTTCTTCCCATTTATGTGTAATCCTCTCACTTCTTCTTAGGATTAGTTTAATTAAATTATTCGCATATTTCCTATAAGCATCATATAGAATTTCTTTGTTTTTTTCGCTGATATTACCGGAAACAATATCCTTCCACCATATGTTGGAAATATTACCTGGAAATACAGCTTCGTTTTCTGATATAGGAATTTTTTCATTTTCCTCGCTTGTAGCCAATGATATAATTCTATAATCTTCTTTTTCAGCATCCATAACAAAATCCTGTAACAACCAGAAATCTATAAATGCTTTAAATGCAGCTTCTCCATACTGATTATTACTAAAACTTAACAAAAAAGATTTTTCTATATCATTATGTAATACATTCCATAACGGTTGTGAAAAACTAGATTTATCGACATCTCCCAAATAGAATCCTTGAATTTCATAAAGTGTCAAATCTATTCTATCAAACAAACTTCCGCCGCCTGCTCTAGCAGTATTAATTGTTGGAATACGATGCACCGGCCAAATCATATGTCCTCCGATAGTTCTTGCATATAATAAATACTCTCCAATTTCTCTATCTTCAATTCCAACATAATGTGCCCACGCTCTAGAAGGACCAATATAATCACAACTGAATCTACCCCCGTTATAATTAGCCAAATTAAATTTAGTGCTGTCTTCTATATACAATTTCAATATTTCATCTTTACTTCATATTCGCAACAAGTCACGATACAACCTATTACTACATCCATCAGCATCTCTATAACACAATCCCTTTACTGTTGCAGAGGCACATCTTCTTGTCATGCATTTATTTCCAGAATTACAAGCTCTATAATATTCCGCCTTATATGCATCGTCCGTCCATCCCATCGCATCATTAATATAGCAATAATTTTTCTTTATCGTTTGTTTCGACATTTGCATTCTCCTCAAAATTCCTAATATTATTATATCGTCACATCCGTAATTTTTCCATAGAAAAAACGCCCCAGTGAACCCGGAGCGTATCTACTGCGCAGCCTATCTACACCACCTTAAACATTTTCTGTGATACCGCTTTTGCATCGTTTTTCTTTTCTATTTCTGCCTGCGCTTTCCTAAACTCTTCCATCCGCTTCAATTCTTCCTCAGCATCATCGAATCCGATATGCGTGTACACATTCATTGTGACCGATATATCTGAATGCCCCATGAGGTACTGTAACGTCTTAGGATTCATTCCCGATTTTGCCATATTCGAACAACAGGTGTGTCGGCATACATGAGGTGTAATGTTTGGCATCTGTACTCGGTAAATGTCATTGTATCTGCCGACCATATGATTAAAGCGGTGTTGCCAATGCATTGCAACAAGTGGCATTCCATTATCATCGTAAAATAGAAATCCGCTATATCCGTCTATAGATTTCTCCACTTTTGGTGCATTTCTGTCCTCGATGATTGCCTGAAACATCTGTGCCACATCCTCTGTGATTGGCAATACTCTTGTTCCGGCATCCGTCTTTGTGGTTTCTATGATATATCGCATATCCGATGTTCTCTGCAACTGGTGGTCAATATTTACAGTTCTGTTCTCAAGATCAATGTCCTTCAGCGTCAAGCCACAAAATTCTGATATTCGCATTCCCGTATGAAAGAGTATGTACACTACTTCATAGTATTTGCAGTGCACCACATCGTCATGCACAAACTTCAGAAACTTTCTCATCTGGTCTTTTGTAATTGCCTCTCTTGTGACTGCATCATTTACCAATACTCCGGCAAGCTGAAATCCGAATGGATTCTTTACCAGAATGTCATCATCCACCGCTATCTGAAAGGCTGGTCGCAACACTCCACGGATGGTATGAATGAAACTGTAGCTTTTCCCATCTTCCTGCTGCAATTTGATAAGAAACAGCTTTGCATCTGAAGTTTTCACACTTCGGATTGTCTTTTTGCCAAACGCTTCCTTTGCAAGTAATCTCTGCACTGTAACATATCCCTGCTTCGTGCTTTGCCTTACTCCGGTCTTTGTTTTCAAATATCGATCTACCAGTTCACATACTGTCATCTGTCCGTCTACGATATTCACAAGCAAATCTAAATCTGTGTTTACCTGTTTTTCCAACTCTCGAAGGGAAAGGCATGGTTTCTTGCCCTTTGGAAGTTTGTCCGTAGGCTCCAATTTCCAACTGTATACAAAATGTGGTTTTCCATCAATATGATATTTATATTGATATTTTCCGTCTGCCCTTACGCTTTCTCCCGGTCTTAATACTCTACGCTTGGAATCCCGCCTTGTCTGTCCTCTTCCTGCCTTTGCCATCATACCCGCCTCCTTAGTTCTGGATGGTTACGCAGATATGGTTTCTGGTCTAACAGTCGTTCCATAATCACCACAGACAAGAAGCACACTCTCCATCAAAGTTACCACTATACTGTAAAACACTCCAATGTCGATTGCATCATATCCACCCTTCTTAAAAACGGCTTCGATTTCTGCAAGTGATTTAAAGTGTCCTTGATTATTAGGAGAGGCTCTTGCTCCAGTAATCTGATATGGAATCTTATCCGGCTTATTCTTACCCGGCTTTTGTTCCAATTTGGCGAGACAGTATAATGGCTTACCTCTTATCCCTTCCGGGATGTTGTTAAACTATACCTTCAAGTTTTTCAACCTCCTTCTCGTTGTTTCTTCATGAATGGAGAATTCTCTCTTCCCCCTTCACTATCCCTTGAACATAAAATCTCATTTTGGGCGGGAAAAATTTTATTTTTCATATCTTTTAGTAAGGGAATCTTGCATTTTCCTATCAGAAAGAACAATTTTCCTCTCACTATTCGCTGGTCAGTTTTCTTTCAAATGACCGAAATAATATAAATTTTTTTACTCTTATTCTTCCAATTACAGTTATATAGTTTTTGAACTGCGGATTTAAAAATATTTTTCTTCATACCTTACTCTGGAAAATATGGCTAAGTTTCTGAAACTTTCTATAAAAATATGCAAAAAATAGGAGCAACCTTTCAGTTACTCCTTAAATATTTATTCACCACTATCTCCAGTATATATTATTATTACAAATGCCAAAATCAAAAAACCGTTCTTTTAAAAATTTCTGCAATTTTGTCCTGTAACCTTTCAACAACTACTTTATTCTTTGTTCTTACTATTTCAATACTCTCAACCTCCTTAATTATCTTCTTTTGTTCTTCTATCGACGGTATTTCAACCTCGAAAGATGCTATAGTATCTTTTTTCCCTCTAGGCATCTTCATTCCTTTTACATCAGACATTATCCAATCGAAGAATCTATTCTGTTTCATACAATAGTAAATATATTTCGGAAGTACTGTTTTTGTGTCGTCAACTCTAAATACCAAAACATCTGGAGAGCATCCACCATCACAATCTGAAAGCCATAGTTTCTTTAAATATGGCCGAATATTTGAAAGTAGAATATCATTAACCTTATATTCAATTACCGAATCAACATTAGGCGTTCCTTCATACTTAGTAATCCCTTCACAATTCTGTAACATGTTGTCAGTTGAGACATAGTACTCAGGCGTAATCTTATCATACGCTACTCTTTTAGTGGTATACGGTGCAAGCGCTGAAATTTTATATTTCTTACCAGATATTTTTTCAAAAATACTGCTCATTTTATTATCTGATTGAGCAATAACTTTTCTAGACTTTTCCACCTCAAAAATAACCTTCTTTATTTCTGTCACAATATCCTTTTGAACACTCAATGGTGGCAAAGGAATATCTAACGTCTGGATTCTTGTTATAGCAAGCTTTGGTGTTCCCAATTGATGTGTAGCCGCATCAATCTGCTGTTTTATAGGTTCAGAAGTTAATACATACAAAAGATAATCAGTATCTACTTGGTCAGAATCTATTTCACATATCTTTGCCGCATTTTCTGTTAAGTTTGCTCCATCAATTTCATCTGGTATTCTTCCTACTACTCCAATTGTTCCAGCAATTGAAATATATATATCAGACTTAGAAATCGTATAGTTTTTTATTTTTGCAAATACATCATCCGAAATATACTGTAAATTGGTTTTATCGACAGATAAACAGCTAAAATCAGCCACTTTAATATAGGGATGATTTGTAACTCCGTCAGCATAAGTTAGCCCCTTAGGTATTCTCTTTCCACCTTTTACTTTAGCTAATTTATTTAACTTTACTGTTTTGTACTTACTATTAATTTTTTCTACAGGAACAATCGTTGTTCTAAAAGCTTTATCAAATTGCAAGCCCGTAAAGTCTATCATATCCTCAAGCTTATATAGTTTCACATAGTCTTTTAAACCATCTGGAATAGTATCTATTCCCACCTCATAATTTTTACGAATCAAAGTATTTAATTTATCTGGATTATCATAACTATTAGCATCAAATAAAGGTGTGTCTATGTTATTTATCCCTCTATTCTTACTAATGTAATCGTCTTCATCCTCAACAACAGTACCAATATACTTTATTCCCTCGTTTCCTTTAGCACCACTCCATTCATATCCCAAGAACGCCTTAGATTGTTTAGTATCTGTTGGACATTTAATAATAAGAACATTCTGTTCATTACTCTTTGCAAGCATGAAATAATAAAGTTTTTCTTTTTCAACCCCCGCTATTTTATTGATAATGAACTGTTCTAGTGATTCATCCTTATCCTCATCTGTAAATTTCTTTGTGACTTTTCTCTTTTCAATAGATTTATACCCTGTACTATTCCGAATGTTATCAATATACTTGGTGAAAATTTCCGCTGAAGGGATCTTGCCACCTTTTAACCAATCTTTATACTCTTGAACATCAATCTTGCATTTTTCACAGTATTCATCAACAATATCTTCGTCTTGGAAAACAATGTCTTTAGTTCTATCTGCATTAAACCAGCTGTTCACTCTGTTACGACAATGCTCTGCTAATTCTGGATTTGTTTTCTTTCTACGCAGAAATAATGTTACTGTATTTGTGCCTGTTTTTCCAAAAGTTCCACTACCAAACTCAGCTATAGCAATAATATCAAAAAATTTAAGAATGATTTCTCTACAATACTCATAAATATTATTGTTTGAAAGGATACTACTTGGAAGAATAATAGCTGCAATACCATTCTCTTTTAATAATTGCTTTGCTCTTTCAACAAAAAAAGTTTCAATACTGTTATTCTTTTGAACGTCAGACACTTTTGAATATAAACTAAACTTCTTCCGATCAGCTTCGTTAATAGTTTCCAAGAACCCCTTGACACTGTAAGGTGGATTAGCAATCAATACTGAATATGTATTGTCAGAAACTTTTTTGTTTGATGCTAATGCATCACCATATATTATTTGTATGTCATCTTGACCATACATGAATGCCGAAACTTTTGACACTTTTGAAAGCCTGTATTCTTTCTCAACACCATATGTTTCTTTAAAATACTCATTCGGAGAAATATTTTTATATTGTTTTACATATTTCTTGATGCAAGAAGCATATTCTGTCAGAAAATGTCCTGCTCCACATGCATAATCAATCGCTTTAGGTATTTCAGAGGTATCTCTAATTAATGTTTCTAGTGGCAATGAAGAAACAATAAATTTTACAATCGGTAACGGAGTAAAAAACTGTCCTTCACTCTGCTTTACACCATCATCTAAAAAACCTTCAAACAAATCTCCCAAGAATTGATTTTGTTCTTCGGTTTTAAGTTTGATATCCTCCAACATTTTTACTATTTTTTTAAGAATAGTAGCATTCTGATAGAACAACTCCTCATTATGTACATCAAGAAACGCAAAATCGCTGTTTGTATAAAACTTTAGTTGTCTAAAGTAATCTAATATTTTATTTCTTGTAGCATCTGGATCATTTTTAAATAAATGAAAAGCCTCACTTACTTGTTTCTGGTCAATATAAGTCACTTCTTCTCCAAGGAATTTTTCCATACCTTCCTTGTATAGTTTTTGCAATCTATCCTGCAAACTATAATAATCATCATAAGCAGCACCCTTCCAATAAAACTGTAATTCATTGAAATTTAATGTTTCATCTACTATTTTTGCCAAAAAAAGGTTAACCAGTTTATCAAATGCATTCTCATGACTTCCAACATTATGTTGTCTCAAAATTGTTGCAAACTCATGATACTTTTTTTGCATAGATTCATTATCTACTTCTCTTAAATCATCTACACAATATTTTGCTTTTCCGATGGTATATGGTTCAATCTCATCTTCAAATATACCATTAGTTGCAAAATCTAGTTGGTATGTATCCTTCCAAACATTGAAATAATCTACTTTATCTCCATTATCAAGCTGAACTTGCTTGAAGCTTTTTAGTGATGCATTAGTCTGCAGATATTCCTCATTATCCGTCATCGAAATAATATTGGTATATCTTTTAAGAGAATCAGTATAATCAGACGTATACATACAAAGTGCTTTTGCTTGTCTATACGAGTTATAATATCTGAATAACTGATCTCCATCGGCTAATGTCCTTTTCCAGAATTTTTCAAATTCGTCTGCCTTTTTGCATTCGATAAGCAAAAAAGTTCTCTCATCATTATCTTTTACTTGAATATCACAAAAACCGCCTGTGTCATCATGTCCACCAGGCATTGGCTTTTCAAGCTCAATATTTGAAGGCTTATAACCTTTGTCCAACAAACTAGTAATACACTCTAAAACCACAAAGTTTTCATTTTCAGAAAAATTGCATGTAGTCTTTCTGTGTATCTTCATTCCCTTATCTTCTGGATATGTTATTTGCTTGTTATCAAAATCCACCTTGATAACACAATCATACTCATCATACTTTTTTTCATAGATTTCTTTTGATTTTTTCTTAATATAGTGTAATTCTTCAAGAACCTTCTTTAAATTATCAACTGTTATCATGATTGTTTTCCCTCTTTTTATCTGAAATTACCTTATCTGCTTCTATCAAAGAAGTTCTCCGCACAAATTCACTATACGATCCATAAGATTCTAATCTAGCAGCTTGTTTCAATTTGTTCAGTTCTTCTTGACTAACTCTGATACTCATTGAATATGTTTTATTTTCTTTGTCCATGCACATAACGCCTCCAAATAACATTATAAAGTCTATGTGGAACATTTACAATACAATTATCCACATTCTCCTATCCTTTATTTTCACTTATCTCCCCTCTTTGTTCTTTTCTTCTTCCAATATCCATCCGTCTAAGTTTACAATGCTTAACATGCTTTTTAGACATCAAATACCACTTATAGTCTATAGTATCTCCCCTACCAATGATTGTGGCTTTTGTCATTCATATTCACCCTCTAAGTAGTCCATTACTACTAAGGATTTCTCCCCACACCTTTGCCTTTATCCCAATTCAGCCCATGAGCCTTAGTAGTCGAAACCGTAGTAATTCCAAGGCTTTCCGCCCTATTATGCCGTACTCTGCCCCAGTCTGCGAAGGTATGCATTATCATAAAACTGGAGTGCCGTGGCAGATGAATAACACTTTTATCATTGTTGCATCCCATCTCACTTAACCTGAATTATTCACAGCAAAGCCGTGATCGTGGCTGAAAGCCACATAGTTACTGTATTTTAATTGCATATTGCTTTTCACTTGTTAAGTGAATAAAAAAAGAGCATCCATTTGTGATAAAATTAAGGTGTCTAATCAAAATAAATACCAACAAAGGAGCCCTTTATGAGTATTGTAAACACCTTTTCACTTCAAAGCAATAGGCAAATTAAAATAAATTTTGATGGAGGCGACTTATCCTCCGATGCAGGCTTACTCCTTATCAAAGAGTTCGTAAGCAAACTTGGCATTGAACGGCTTTTAAACCATTCATTTAAGACCAATGATTCTGCAGTGTTTCGATATCATACGGACAGGGATAACCTTCTCCAAATGATATATATGATCATGGCCGGTTACTTCGAAGATGATGCTTCAGATGAACTGACCAATGATCCTGTTTTTAAAGCTGTACTTGGAAAATCCACATTAGCATCTCAGCCAACAGTATCAAGATTCTTTAACCGCATGGATGAAGACACTTTAAAGCAATTCCAGGAGATCAACCAGATACTTAGAAAAAGGCTCTACAGCATCCAGATTCCTCAGGCAGTGATCCTGGATCTGGATTCCACGCTCCTCGCAGCATACGGCAAACAGGAAGGCAGGGCATTTAACTTCCATTATCAGAGTAATGGCTACCATCCGCTTGTTTGTTATGACGGAATCACTGGTGATCTGATAAAAATCCAACTCCGTGATGGAGCGGCTTATTCCTGTACCGGTGTAACCGATTTCCTGCAGCCGATTCTCGACGAGTACCTGAATGATTATCCAACCATCCATCTCCTGCTTCGCGGCGATAGTGGTTTTGCAACTCCTGATCTCTATAAGCAGTGTGAGGAAAACGGAACAAACTATGTTATCCGGCTGAAGGAAAACAAGATTCTCCGTGAAGAAGCGTCGTTTCTTGCAGATGCACTTACCAGTCGGACTCAAAATAACAAGGTAGACTACGCTGTGGTCTACGGTGAATTCATGTACAAAGCTGGTTCATGGCCTTATGAAAGACGCGTTGTGTGCAAGGTTGAGAAGCCAGAAAACCAAATGGTTTACATGTATACCTTTATTGTCACAAACATGGATTCCTCACCGGAATATCTCATCAAATTTTACTGCAAAAGAGGTTTGATGGAAAACTTCATCAAAGAAAGCAAATCTGGTTTTGATTTTTCTGCGGTGAGCAGTCACAACAGAATCGTAAATGCAAACAGAGTCCAGGTACATGCGCTTGCCTACAACATATTTAATTGGTTTAGACGATTGGTATTGGTGGTAGAATATAAATAGTACAAAATAAACATGACCACTTTCAATAAATATTATATGATAGTCATAGAGCAAGGAGGAGAATGGTTATGGCAAAAGGTACAAAATATTCACAGGAGTTTAAAGAAGATGTAGTAAGGTATCGATTAGAGCATCCAGAGATGGCACTCCGTAAATGTGCTGAAAATCTCGGAATCAGTGAGTCGGCACTGAAGAATTGGATGAAATCAGCAAAGAATCA
>CABIZF010000023.1 GCA_902363135.1 Lachnospiraceae bacterium | reverse complement strand
AAAGAACTTAAAGACGGGAATCGCCTTCTGTGAAAGAGCAGAGAATGCCGCCTACACCTATACACATACGACTGCCCAGCCGGTCCTTGCGTCAAAGCGATACGCGATCATGCTGCAGGGCGGGCCGGTCTATGAGTATGAGTCAGAAACATCAAAGGTTATCGGAACCACAACATCTGGGACAACGGTATATGCCCTTGTGGATAATGAAAATGGCTGGGTGTACATCGAATCCGGGGATGTGCGGGGATTTGTGGAAAAAAACCGGCTGTTATCCGGGTCGGCAGCCAGAACTCTGGCGCTGGATCAGGACATTACACAGACCGCAACCGCCTGTGTAGAGCCGGAGGATAACCGGTCTTTATATTATACCCTGCGCTCCACACAGGAGGCCGTATCAGCGAACCAGACCGGGGTAGCGATCGCTGCTTATGCAGCCGGATTTGCCGGACGCTTGCAGTATGTGTGGGGCGGGACAAGCCTGAGCGACGGGGCAGACTGTTCCGGATTCACACAGTCTGTCTACCGGAAATTTGGCATTTCCATCCCGCGTCTTGCGGAAGAGCAGGGAATATCCGGTGAGCCGGTAGCGAACCTTGCAATGGCTCGCCCCGGTGATATTGTATGCTACGGATCGCATGTGGGGATCTACCTTGGGAACGGAAAGGTTGCGCAGTGTTCCGGTGACCGGAACAACACGGCAGCGAATCCGGGACGCGGTGTTACGATCTGTGCGGTGGACTACCGGCCGATTGCTTCGATCCGGCGCTATCTGATCAATACAGAATCTGGTTACGCAGAAGGAAATTACCGGATCGATCCGACGAATTATACCATATCCGAATTGGAACTGATCTACGCGATCGTAGCACAGGAGGATAACGGCAGCTATGAAGGAGCGCTGGCTGTCATCAGCTCGGCGATGAACCGCACAGAATCGGCGCAGTGGGGCAGGCTTGGTGGGAATGCATTAGCTCAGCTGACTGCACCGGGGCAATATTGCTACAGCATGGATCATTACTGGAAAAAACGCCTGAATGGAAACGTGCCGGATTATGTCGTGCGGGCTGTTTCGGATTGTCTGAAACGGGGCATTCGGAACCATAAATACACAAGCTTCCGGAGCCGGAAGGGAAGCCAGACCGGGGCCAGTGCGATACAGATCGGAGGCAACTGGTTCTTTGGTTCCTGAGAAGGAGGTGATGCGATGAACCATAAAAAACGAATTGCAATTTATCTACTATTACTTTTTGGGCTCTTCCTTCTTACGATGGCAGTCCCAAGAGTGCTCCATACCGTGACCGGAAAAATCGTCCAGAAGGCTGCAAAGCAACTGGAACGGGACACGGAGCAATCGCTGTACCAGATAAAAGAAACCAAAATGCAAACAGAGCACATCGAAAGGAATCTGCCGGATGAGACAGAATCGGAAGGACAGACAGATCCGGAAGAAACGCAACCGGCAACAGTAGCAGGATCGGAGCCATCGCAAAAGCAGGCGGAAGAGATGCAGACACAGCTCGAGGCAGCCAGACGCAACTTCCATCCGGCCTATACCGAGACCGCCCAAGGCGGAATGCAGGAGCTGATCGGAACCAGGCGGGAAGCATTTTCAGATGCAGTATCGGACTACCTGTACATGCTCTACGGTGGGCTCATAGAAGTACAGCAGATTGATGTAGTCGAAAAAGTCAGTGAGGATGAGGCAGAGCTGACGTATCAGATTGAAATCATTGCTTCGGATGGAAATTCGGAGCTCTTTTTATGCAGTTATGAGAAAGAGCTGGATTTTTACAGCATTTATTCATTGAAGGATGTACGAGATAAGGAGGAAGCCCATGTACAAGAGGAGAAATAAAAAAATGTATATTTTAATGGGAGTGGTCATTTTTCTGACGGTGGTTGCGGTAGCACTGTTATATATTTCCGGGCGGGGGAAGGTGACAGAACCAGCACCGGTCAAATATGAGGTGCGGCTGTATAAGACCGGGGAGGCGGACATTTCTTTTCCGGAGTCTTATCTGCAGAGCGATTCAGAGGATGAGGCTGTGCTTGACGTTGTTCCGGACACAATGGTGGAACTGATTGTATCGCCGAAGGAAGGGAAAGAGCTGGAGAGTGTCTCCGTGATGGATCACCAGTTTAACAGCATCAATACGCAGCGTTCCAGAACGGCGGCAGAAGATGAGCGGGTGCTCTTTCCCATGCCGGAAAAGGATGTACTCGTGAGTTTCAGGTTCCGCGATCTTGAGACCGAAAAGGCGGCCGAAACGCGAACCGGGCAGGAGCCAGAGACGCAGGAGTCAGAGACATCAGAATCGGAAACACAGCCGCAGACAGAGAAACAGCTGCCGTATGGCCTGCGCCTGCACGGGCTCGATGCAGATATCATTACGTCCTACAACGGGATGTTTGAAGAAGAAAAATTTCTGCAGCAGCTTGGGGATGCCCTGCATATGGATTCGGCCAGGTCCGAGTACCGCAGTGTGACGGATGTGACATTCAGCACAGAACGGTATGCCGGGGAAGCAGATGCAAACAAAATATTCCACTACATTTATTTCAACGATGATCCGGAGTGGAAGGTGCTGGCAGTCTACGATGTACAGCAGGATGCCTATACGTTTACCGGAGAAATGCCGGAGGCACAGATTACGGCAGGCGGATCACCACAGGGAACTACACAGGACACGCAGGCAGGTGGCGCAGCATCGTCCCCTTCTTCTTATCTGCCATCCGGTGGCAGCAGCCAGCCCGTTCAGCAGGTGACGATCTCTTTAGACTTGTTATCTGTCTCAACTGCGTTTTTAGATTACGTTGGGGGAGAAGAGGTTTTTTACCAGAAGGCATTTGATTATGTCGTGCAGTCCGGGCTGACCGGTACGATCACGGGGACGATGAATAATTATGAGATCGATGCGAATGCCGGAAAAGCAAACATCCAGATCACGCTCAGTACCGGACAGAACCTTAACGCTATTTACAACAAGCAGAAAAACAGCTTCCAGTTCAGTGGTTTATAGGGGGTGAAACGGGATGCGGGCAGAGTCAGAAACAGCAGGTCAGGTAAAAAAGGTAAGTATTTTTGATATTATACAGGCACAGCTACTGCAGAAAATTGAGCAAGCACTCGATACCGGGGAGCGTTTCACGTGGATAAAGCCGTGGACGCATGCGCCGTATGCCTGCAGCTATCATACCCCAAATCGTCCTTTTTCCGCGGCAGTCAATTATTTTTTCTTAGAGCCGGGAGAATATTTGAGCTACCGGAGCATTTGCCAGATGCAAAAAGAAAGGCCGGAAGTACATATCCGGAAAGGGGCGCGGCAGGCTTACGTTTATCAGAATATTCCGGTATTTAAAAAAGATGAACAAGGGAAAGAGGTACTGGATGAGCATGGACAGCCGGTAATCGAGACATTCCGCGTGCGCTATACAAGGGAGTTCCACATCGCAGATGTGAAAGGGCTGCAGAGCCATTTCAAGATACCGGAGTTTTCGCATGATGCGACCAAGATCAGCAGGCTGGCCGATGCACTGATTGCAGATTACAGCCAAAAATACAGGATTGAGATCGTGACGCGGGATGGCGGAGACAAGGCATACTCACAGGGAAAGACCGTCGTGCTTCCAGCAAAAGAGCAATTTTCCAGTCAATATCAGTATTATTCTACAGTATTTCATGAACTTGCACACAGCACAGGACACTTTATCGCGGAACGGACGGGATTGGCTTATGCAAAAGAAGAACTGGTAGCAGAGATCTCCGCATCTTTTCTCTGTGCAGCGACGAGGCTGCAGGATGATCGGAGCATGGAAAATAATGTGGCTTACCTGCAGGGCTGGTACAGCCGGATCAGGGCAGGAAAACCGGCAGACCTGTATTTTGCGGCGAATCAGGCAAAAAAAGCAGCCAACCTGATTCTGGATGCCAGCCCAAGGATAAAAGAAAAACTCCGTCCACAAATCGAAGAACCGGAAGAAAGGAGCATTAAAGCATGCAGGAAGACAACGCGAGAACCATCGACGACCAGGTAGTGCCGGATGAGGAAGCAAAGTTACTTTTGGCCTATTATATGGAGGGAACAATCAGTAAGGAAGTCTATCAGAAAAAACAGCGGGAACTCTTGGAGAAACAGGAAATCAGATATTTTTCCGAGTAAAAAAGGAGGGCCGGGGCAAATGCCCCGGCGATATGAAAAAGAAATCTATGTAAAAAAGCTGTATGGCTTTGATGTGATTACAGGATACTGTGTGTCTGTGTCAGAAATATGGAAAACATTTGAAAAAAGTGTGAAAGGAAATGGATGAATGAAGCAGAAATCATTCTGATATCAGGGAGATATGGTGTGCGTTCCGATTCGCAAAAACTGGCAGAGGGCCTTGCTATCTTGTGGCTTTTGCAGCAGCTCGACCAGAAAATGCCAAAGCTGCATCTGCAGGATCGGCATAGCATAGCGATCGCGATATGGATCGGCAAAAGCAAAAAGGACTGGAAGCAGTTGAAAAGAAAAGCGGCCAGAGCCGGAATTGCGATCGCACGGCCCAAGGGCTGGAGGAGGTGGCTGCTCGTTAGCAGCAGCCCGGAATTATTCAAGAATCAGCCGCCTGCAGACAGCCCGGAAAAAAGCCGGAAAAACTGGCAAACGGGCGGCAATTTAGGGGTATCAGGGGAGCTTCCCCTGACAAGATGCGAATGTATAACATTGGCGTATCTTGCCATTCGCGAGGAAGCGCGGATGTAGAAGCTGGCTGCAGGCCAGCTTTGGAGTCGCAAGGAAAGTGTTTGCAAGTATATTGCAATTTTAAGATAAAGGCAATAGAATCAGATGTAGGAGGCGGTATGTATGGCAAAAGTAAGAAACATAGCTTTAGGTGAGGAGCCTGTAAGGTATGACACTCTTACAAAAAAACAGTTTGATGCAGAGATAGAAAAGGGAATGGATGATATTCGGTCGGGTAGAGTCTATTCGGCAGATGAAGTGGAAGCAGAAATGAAACAGGATTTTGAAAACTAAAAGAATCAGGAAAAGGCAGGAAAGCAGTTAGTCAGCAGATTAGCTGCTTTTTCTATACCCAAAAATCAAAGAAAGGAATCACGATGACAAAAAGAAAAGAGAAAGTCCATAGCACTCGAACAGTCCTAAAGGCGGTGCGGGTGACGGAAGAGGAAGCCATGCAGCTGGCACGGCAGGCAGAACAATACCGAATGACAGAATCTGGCTATATGCGTCGGAGGCTGTTCTATGGCAGTCAGCCAAGGCTCCCGCCCGAGACCAATGCAATGCTCCAGAGGCTGACCGAGCAGGAACGGCGCGTCGGCATCAATATCAATCAGGTCGTGCGCTCCTGCAACTCCAAGCGGTTCATCACGAGAGAAGACTATCAGCTGCTTGTGAAGTATTTAGAGGAGATCCGCCGAAGCTACCAGCAGTTTTATCAGCAGCTGGAAATGCTGGCGGTGTCAACACGACTGCCAGAAACAGAAAATCGAGAGGAGGCCAGCAAAGCAGATGGCAGTAACCCGTCTTCTGCGGATCAAAGAGACACCGGGGAATAACCCGGCGGCGCACTTAAAAAAGAACCTGTTCTACATCTGCCGTCCGGATAAGACCGCCGATGGTTTGTACATCGGAGGAAATGCCGGAGTCTCGCCGGAAATTATCTATGACACGATGAAGCAAAATAAGCGTCTGTGGGGAAAAGAGAGCAACCTGGCGGGCAACTGCACCCAGGGCTTTCACTACATGCTTTCCTTTCCACCGGACTGCGGGATCTCCGAGGCGACGGCCTACCAGATCGCGCAGGAATTTTGCGCCGCGCTTTTAGGGGAGCGGTACTTTTATGCATTCGCCGTCCACAACGACCGATCCCACATCCATACGCATATCACCTTTGACTCGGTATCAAAAGAGGACGGAGCGATTTTTCACTCCCCCAAAAAGGACTGGGAGCGGCGCATTCAGCCGATCACGGACCGACTGTGCTGGAAATACAATCTGCCAACGTTGCAGTACGATCCGGCAGGCGACCGGAAGGGCATGCAGTACGCAGACTGGCAGGCCGGTAAAAGACCGGAAAAGCCATCGTATCGCTGGTATGACATCATAAGGGACGACATCGATCAGGCGATCCATGAGACGGACAGCTATAAGGCATTCCTCGCATGGTTCCGGCGGGAGCATTACGCGGTGCGGGACGGTAAATATTTATCCCTGCGACCGGAAGGCCGCGAACGTCCGGTGCGTACCGGGCGGCTTGGAAAAGGGTACGGAAAGCAGGAGATCTGCCAGCGCATACAGGAAAAGGGACTCATACAGGTAGAATACCGGTATCGCACTTACGGCGACCGCGCTGCCATCAAAGCAGTCTTTTACCAGAAAGTGCAGCGCGCACCGCATTTTAAAATGACGCCCTTCCAGAAGGAATTTTACCGGAGATGGAACAATACCTATGGCATCCGGAAGCCGGGACGAAAGCAGGCGTGGAGATACCGGAAGGACATTCTCGAGGTGCAGAAGCTCTCAGATGCACTCGCGTATCTCATTGATCAGGAAATCGGGACGCCGGAGGCACTGCAGGATCGTCTTGAAGCACTGGAACAGGAACAGCAGGCAACACGGAGGCAGAAGGATCTGCTCTGGAAAAAATACCGGCGCAATCCGGAGGACAATGGATTGAAAAAACTGCAGGAGATCGAAAAATGCAAAGTCACATTACGGGATATCCGGCAGGAGCATCGCCTGGCCAGAGAGACGTATCAATTGTTTACCGAATCACAGGAGCGGCAAAAGCAGCCGATCCAAAAGCAGACAGAGCAGATAGAAAATGACCCCCAACACCAGAAAAGTTGCTCAGACAGAGAGGAGGGACACATCTGGAAAACAGACCGGTAACACATATCATCCGGCAAAATCAGGAACCGGTGCAGGAGCGCTATGAAAAACTGCTTTTGCAATATGACTATTTGCAGGAAGAACCATACATCCACAAGCGGGAACAGCTTTTTCTCATGGTGAGTCAGGGCTGTTCCGATTCTTTTATCAGGCATTTTTTTCAGGACGATGCGGGTATCTCATCGCAGGATCTCGACCTGATGCGGGGCATGGCGTTCTTCGCCGGAGAGGACTTTGTACTTTCCCGATTTTTCCGGAAAGAGACGGAAGAGCCAAGGGTGATCGAGCTGTTTACAGAAGCCATCGCACAAAAGCAGGAGCACACGCCCGACATTGCGGCAGTCTTAAACGAGGTCGGACAGCAGCTGGAACAATTTGCGCTTCAGCTGGAAGCTTTGAAGCAGACACAGGAACAGATAAAAGAGCAGTATGAGTATCTGCAATCCGGACAGGCCAAGGCCGCCCCGAGCCGTTTCGATGCATGGCGAAAGCAAAAGCTGATCCGCAAGGCCATTGCAGACCCGGCCTGCACCGCCGGGAAGTTAAAACAGATCCTAACAGATGCAGAGCGCCTGACCTATCAGCAGTTAAAAGAAAAGATACAGGAAGGAGACCGAACATGAAAAAGCAGACCACGAAAGCACCTCAGTATTATTTTGAGGTCCACACAGAAGAAGCACAGAAAGAAAACCAGAAGGACCGGCTGCAGCGCTATGCAGATGCAGCCGCAAAAATCCAGCGAACAGAAGAAGCAAAGGAGGGGAAGGAAAATGATGGAGTTTGAAGAATTTTGTGATTACATGAAAGACCATATTCTGGAACATTTCCCGGAAGAATATCAGGACAGAACGGTGCGCATAGACCATTACAAAGTAGAGGGAAGAGAAGAGACTTTGTTGGTCATTTCTCAGCCGGGCTATCGGTTCAAGCCGGTTGTGAAAATGGATCCTGCCTATGAGATTTATCAGAAAGGAGCTTTTGTAGAGCTGCTTTGTAAAAGGTTTGCGGAGCTGTGCGTAAATAGTATGAAAAATCAAGAAGCTCTTGGCAAAGACGCAGATTCTATTGTTGAATTTGCAAGGGTAAAAGATCAGATTTATTTATGTGCAATGGGAGTGACAAGGCATAAAGAAATGCTGGAGGATCTGCCACATCAGGTCATGGGAGATATGGCAGTTGTATGTAAAATTTATATGACACCGGATGCCAGGATTACGATACCCATCAACAAGGATCTGTTGAAGGAGTATGGAATTACGGAAAACCGGCTCTTTGAGATCGCAACGAAAAATAGTGAGCGGGATTATCCGGTAACGTTAGAATCTTTAGAAGAAGTGGTAAAAGCAATAAATCCAGGACTGGAATTGCCAACACCAGAAGAGAATCGCCTTTATATACTGACGAACAGCGAAAGAATAAATGGAGCTGCCGTGTTATTTTATCCGGGAATGTGTGAAAAACTCGCCGAAGCATTTCCAGATGGTTACTACGTGCTTCCATCTTCTACGCAGGAATGCCTGATAGCTCCAATGGAAGGATATCATGGTTCCATCGCAGATTGCGGGGAGAAACTTTCTGCTATGATACAGGAAATCAACGAAGAACGGGTTTCGCCAGAAGAACAGCTCTCTGACTACGCTCACGTATACGATCCGACCGAAAAGAAAATTGTCATGTGCAAAGACTTCGAAGCGCGCTCGATCGAGCACAGGCCCGACCGGACGGGACGCTAGAAAGGAGGAGAAAAATGGAAATAAGAGCGGATATGCGGATCATTTCAGATAAAGATCTGTTTGCCATTGGTACGGTGACCCTGGGCGGTATTCTCCGGATTCAGAATGTTAAGGTACTGATGCTGCAGCGGGAAGGCGAAGCGCTGCGCACGATCGTAGTGCTGCCGCGTAAAAAGCAGAAAGACGGCACATGGAAAGAGATCATACGGATTAAGGATCCGGTGCTGTGGGAACTCATTAAAGAACAGGTGCTTGCGGCCACGCGGGAGGCGGCAGACCGCTGGTTCCAGATGAAGGAGCCGGAGGAGATCCGGATACAGCTCTGCAGCGGTGGTAAAGTGAATGCCTACGCGGCGATGCAGTATGAAGGCATAGAGATCGACGGCATCCAGATCACGGAGGTAGCGCAGGGAGTACGGGTGCTGTTCCCCTATGATTTTCCAGAGGGGCGGATCGTGGGACTTGTGGAAGCGGCGACACCGGACATCCGAAAAAGCTTTGTCAGCCTGATTACGGCACGCTACGAAGAAGAAAAAGCAAAAGCCCGCCACGGGCCAGAGCGGGCAGACCAAAAGCGGGAGGTGGTCCGATGAGTGAAGTAAGCGATACGATCCAGCTGATCGTGATTTCCGGCAAGGTGATGTTCCTTGCCGGAAATCTGTCTCTCAAAGCGGCGATCCTGACCGCGAAGACCTTAGATACCATTTACCTCGCAAAGTGGAAGGGCAGCGTCTCCTATGCACGGCTGCGGAAAATCAAAGGGGATGAAGTACAGTTCCTCAATGTCTCGACAGAAGAAAAGAAGATTCTGCATGCGATCGAAAAGGAGATGAAGCAGCACGGTATTTTGTATGCCCGCCTGCCAGATCTCTGCGGCGGGGACAACCGCACCCAGTATGTCATATCCCCGTCGGATATGGTCAAATGCAGGGCATTTCTCCTCGACCATTTCAGTGGGAAATACGGAAAGATCAAGGCAGGCCCGATCCGGCCTGCCGATTATATTCAAACGGGAAGTGGGGAAGCGAGGCAGCTTCCCGATGCCCTGCAGGACTTCTTCGCAGAGCCCTCAAACGGAAAATCAGAAAGAAACGCAGGTGGACAGCAGCCGGAAGATCTGCAGAGGATCTGGAAACTTCTGCCGGAAGAGACGAGAAAAATACTGGTGCAGCGTGATCGGGAGCTGACCGGAAAAGCAGGAAAACATCCAGAAGCAGAGCCGCCAAAAGCACAGCTGCAAAAGCCGCGCAAGCCTGCCACATGGGCCGACCGGGAACGGGAGCAGGAGCAGCAGAAGAGGAGATAATATGCCAGAGAAAAAGCACACGCAAAAAGTCTTGCTGATCCCAATGTTTTTGCTTGCAATCTACCTTGGGTACTGTATCGGAAGCCTGTATGGAACGGATCATACCTTCAAAACTGCAGCAGATCAGTTAAGAAGCATCGCCCTGCATCCCTTCCCATTACAGCTGACGCCGATGACCGGAAAATCGATCCTGGTTTGCGTGGCAGCCGCGCTGACCGGCACCTTGTATTACGAGTCTGCCAGACGCAACTATATGCCCGGCAGGGAATATGGTACAGCGCGGCTGGCAGAGCCAAAAGAGCTGAACCGCCATTTACAGGACAGTGACCCGCACCGCAACAAGATCATTACGGAACACGTGCGGATCAGCCTGAATACGAGGCAGACAAACTTAAACAACAACATGCTTGTCATCGGCGGTCCCGGAGGCGGCAAGAGCTTCCGGGTGGTCAAGCCAAACGGCTATAACCATGAGAGTTCCTACGTATTCTGCGACCCGAAAGGGGAGTTGCTGCGGGATATCGGCAACTATTTAAAGCTGCAGGGCTACCGCATCCGTGTCCTGAATCTTGTCAACATGTCAGAGTCCGATGGCTACAATCCGCTCGCCTATCTGCGTTCCGATGAAGATGTGGTGAAACTTGTCACGAACCTGATTGCGAATACGACGCCAAAAGGCTCCTCATCTTCCGACCCGTTCTGGACGAAAGCAGAGAGTATGTACCTGCAATCAATCATCTTATATGTCTGGTACGAATTTCCAAAGCAGGGCAGGAAGGCGAACTTCCGAGGCGTGATGGAGCTTTTAAATAAGGCAAAAGTATCTCCGGGCGGCAAAGAAGATTCCGAGCTGGACATCCTGATGAACCGTCTTCCAGAAGAACATCCGGCGCTTATTACCTACAAAAAAGTCGTAAGCGGTGCGGCAGATACGATCCGGAGCATCATCATATCCGCCCATTCCCGTTTATCTTACCTGCAAAATGAAGCGATCCTGCGAGTGCTCGATGAAGATGAGATGGAGATCCGCACACTCGGGGAAGGGATTTACGAGAATCCGGAGCGGCGGACGGCCCTGTTCTGTGTTATTCCGGACAGCGACAAATCCTACAATTTCCTTGTCGGACTGTTATACACACAATTGTTTCAGGAACTGTATTACATTGCAGATCACAAATACGGCGGACAGCTGCCCATCCATGTCGCCCTCTGGATGGATGAATTTGCGAATACCGCATTACCGGATGACTTCTTACGCATCCTTGCTACCTGTCGGAGCCGCGAGATTTCCTGCAACATTATCATCCAGAATCTTGCACAGCTAAAGACCTTATTTAAAGACGCATGGGAGGAAATACCCGGAAGCTGTGATACAGTCGTGTATCTTGGTGGCAACGAACAGGGCTCCCACGAGTATATTTCCAAGCTTCTGGGCAAGCAGACGATTGACAAAAAGACGACCGGGGAGAGCCGGGGCGGCCACGGGTCGAGCAGCCGCAACTACGATGTGATCGGACGCGAAATCCTGACGCCAGATGAGGTGCGCAAGTTAGATAATAAGTTGGCGCTGGTGATCGTCAAGGGGTACGATGCGGTCTGTGATGAGAAATACCGCACATGGGAGAAAGCAGAATACCGTCAGGCAGAGCAGCTTGGCATCTATCAGCATACAAAGGACCACCTGCAGGAGCTCGCCCGGATCGCCTACTATATTGACGCCGCCGGAGAAGCGGCGCAGAAGCAGTCGTTCCGGTATCAGGTAGAAAGCTATGGTGGAATTTTTGAGGAGTCTCAGATCTGGAAGGACATACAGGAAAGCGAAAACGGATGGTACCTGCCAGAATGGTATGGTGGCTATCTCTATGAGGGGCTGGAGCTTTACCCGGTCTTTGCATTGCAGGCAGAAGTGCTTCATACAGCGGCAGGGCCAATGAAAAAACACTCTATCATGGAATGCACTACCGATCAGGGCCGGGCGCTGTATTCCAAAGAGGAACTTTCAGAAATCTTTTTAGCTGAGAACAGGATCACAGTGAGTGAGAGCCTGCTATGAACGACGATAAAAGAACAGAGAAAAACGAAGGAGGAAAAACAGAAATGGACAACTGGAGCGAGATCGAATATCTGACAGAAAAAGACCTCTCCTACTTCCGGAAAAAAGCGGAAAAAGGAGAGGCCGTGATTCTGGAAATCCCGCCGGAGATCCTGCGCAGCATGGATATCAAGAGCTTGCTGGAAGACGAATGAATCTGCTTCCCGACATCGTGTCGGGAAGCAAAGGCATGACATGGCTCGCCGACGTACTGCACATGGTACGCTGGCGGGCCGTCTTTTATTTGCAAAACAGCGCTTGTGTTCCTTCTTTAAGAAACTGTGCATGTTCTTTGCGGTTACGGGTGATGTATTCCAGTGTCACATAAAGCGGGGCAATCCGGTCGACCAGTTCCCGGACGCCGGGCGCAGTAAAGGGGCGGTGCTGATCGATCTGGAAAATGTGCAAAAATGCCTGTGTAGCCAGTGCTTCCGGGTCATCCTTTGGGGTGAGTGGATGCTGTAAATAGTCTTTCATATAAGCACCGCTTAATGACTGATTCAGGTGGATGCCCCGGATCATCGGAAGCAACGGCTCATGGGCGTCAAACATCTGATTCAGGCAGACAATCGCATCTTCCGGTGTCTGCAGATGGTAATGATTATTCATAAAATGTCCCGTATCAAGCATGATTCCCTTTTTTGCGTAATGCACCTTGGAAAGCAACCGGCTAGTGATGTCTGCATCAAGCATGTTCAGGCCGGGCCACCAGAGATTTTCCATCAGAAACCAGAACGGGTAATCCTGCCCGTCAAGCAGTTCATTGATAAATGCCGCCGCCGCATCCACCACCTCTGCATCACTGTGCCGCATTTCATACGTCAGGGATTCCCCATAGCTGACCTGTGTCACATGGAAGACCACATATTCTGCCTGCATACGGCGGGCATAGTCCAGATCCCTCCGGTAATGAGCAAGTAGCATCTCCTGATCCAGATCCATCCAGTCTGTGATACAGCGCAGGTGGACGCCTACGACCATATCCTTTTCGACCAGATGCTGTGGATCATCGCCAAGCGGCATCACTTCCAGTCCGGAAAGCGAAAACGATTCATAAAAGTGGCGTAGATCTGCGGCATTTGCATAGCGGCCAAGATCATCCTGATCCATAGAAAAATTCATAGAGATTTTCATACCCATTTCCCCCTCGTCATTTACAGATATTCCGTCTGATATCCATACTCCTTACAGTACGTATCCACCTTTGATCCCTCATAGCAACGGATGACCGTAATCTTATTCGCAATATCCGCGCCGATAAAATCCGGGTCATGGTGAAATTCCAGATATTTGAGCGTGTTGCTTCCGTGGAAAGCATGGTCACCGATATAAGTGACTGAGCGAGGCAGGACGACGGACGTAAACGCACAGTGGAAAAATGCCGCTTCTGCAATAAATTCCAGCGATTCCGGGAACGGCTGATCCGTGAGCGGACAGAAATAAAACGCCTGCGTGCCGACCTTCTTCAGACCGGAGGGAA
>CABIZF010000022.1 GCA_902363135.1 Lachnospiraceae bacterium | reverse complement strand
CACACGTTATGACAAACTGGCTGCTACCTATCTGGGCTTCATATGCATCGCGTCTATTCTAATTTGGTTAAAATAAACAAAATCAAATGTTTTTCAAACACGCTCTAGACTGCGAATGTCTGTTTTCCACAATTTGTACGAAACAGAAGTAAGAAAAGAAGCTAAAAAAGAAGCTAGAAAAGAAGCTAGAAGAAAGGAAAAGCAAGATGCCGCAGCAGCAAAATAAAATCAATTATCAAAAAGAACTGGAAAAGGTGTTAGACAAAGAGAAAGAGCGTGTTCCGACCCTTCTGCTGCACAGCTGCTGTGCGCCATGCAGCAGCTATGTGCTGGAGTATCTGGCACAGTATTTTTCCATCACCGTATTTTACTACAATCCGAACATTTACCCGGAGGCAGAGTATGAAAAACGGGTGGAGGAGCAGCAGCGGCTGATCCGGGAGATGAATGCAAAAAATCAGCTTGCTTTGTGTACTGACGACAGGCAGGAAAAGAAAGCTTCCGGGCAGAATATAAAAGAGTATCATGAGATCCGGTTCCTCGCCGGCCGCTTCGACCCGCAGGAATTTTACCACGCGGTAAAAGGCCTTGAAAAGATCCCGGAGGGCGGTGAGCGCTGCCACGCCTGCTTCCGTCTGCGTCTGGCGGAGGCGGCGAAGATCGCAAAAGAGGGCAATTATGACTACGTGACGACGACCCTGACGATCAGCCCGCTCAAAAATGCGGAGGCGCTCAATGTGATCGGACGAGAGGCGGCGGATGCCTGCGGTGTTGCCTGGCTGCCGTCTGATTTCAAGAAGAAAAACGGTTACCGCAGATCGGTCGAGCTCTCTGCCGAATATGGTCTGTACCGGCAGGATTATTGCGGCTGTGTGTTCTCAAAGCAGGAGCGGGAGGCATCAAAATAGTATTTATATGTAAGTCAGCATTACATCTTACACTTGCAACAACATCACCACTGTGTTACACTAAAGCGACATCATCCGTGTATCATAGGGGGAAAAATACCTTTTGACCCCAACTGATGCCTGCGAATTGCTCCGCTGCGAAGCAGCTCCTGCAATTCTGCAAACATTCGAAAAATGCTGCATGGAACATCCGAATACATGAAAAAAGAGAGGATCAACACTATGGCACAATTATGGGGAGGTCGTTTCACGAAGAAAACGGACCAGATGGTATATGATTTCAATGCATCCATTTCATTTGATAAACGTCTGTACCGGCAGGACATAGAAGGCAGCATGGCCCATGTCCGGATGCTGGCGAAGCAGCAGATTCTGTCGGATCAGGAGCGCGATCAGATTCTGGAGGGGCTGACCGGTATCCTTGCGGATGTGGAGAGCGGGGCACTGCAGATCACAGCGGAGTATGAGGACATCCACAGCTTCGTGGAGGCGAACCTGATCGACCGGATCGGAGACGTCGGCAAGAAGCTGCACACCGGACGCAGCCGGAATGACCAGGTCGCCCTGGATATGCGGCTCTATGTGCGCGGAGAAGTGCAGCACACCGACCATCTGCTGCGCGAGCTTCTGAAAGTGCTGCAGCGGATCATGGAGGAGAACATCGATACATTCATGCCGGGCTTCACCCATCTGCAAAAAGCGCAGCCGGTCACGCTGGCTCACCACGTCGGTGCATATTTTGAAATGTTTCGCAGAGACCGTTCCCGCCTGAAGGATATTTATGAGAGAATGAATTACTGCCCGCTCGGCGCAGGCGCACTGGCAGGCACGACCTATCCGCTCGACCGGGAATATACCGCGCAGCTGCTCGGCTTTGCAGGTCCGACGCGCAACAGCATGGACTCCGTATCCGACCGCGATTATGTGATCGAATACCTGTCCGCACTGGCGACGGTCATGATGCACCTGAGCCGTTTCTCCGAGGAGATCATCATCTGGAATTCCAACGAGTACCGCTTCGTCGAGCTGGACGATGCCTACAGCACCGGCAGCAGCATCATGCCGCAGAAAAAGAACCCGGATATCGCAGAGCTGGTACGCGGCAAGACCGGCCGTGTCTACGGCGCACTCATGGGCTTTCTGACGACGATGAAGGGATTGCCGCTTGCGTACAACAAAGACATGCAGGAGGACAAGGAGGGCGTGTTTGATGCGATCGATACGACCGAGATGTGCCTGACCTTATTCACCGGTATGGTCGATACGATCACCTTTAATAAAGAAGTGATGGAAGCATCCGCAAAGAACGGCTTCACAAATGCGACCGATGTGGCCGATTATCTCGTGAACCACGGCATTCCGTTCCGTGATGCGCACGGCATTTCCGGACGTCTCGTATTAAAATGCATCGCAGAAAACAAGGCGCTTGACGACCTGACACTGGAGGAATACAGGCAGGAATGTCCGGTCTTTGAGGCAGATATTTACGAGGCCATCAGCATGAAGACCTGTGTAGAGCGCCGTCTGACGCTTGGCGCACCGGGTGAGGCCGTCATGCGGCAGGTCATTGACGAGAACCGAGCATATCTAGATAAAGTATGTTTATGATGCCTGCGAATTGCTCCGCTGCAAAGCAGCTCCCGCAATTCTGCAAACATTCGAAATCCGCTGATTTACTACGTAAATCGCTACTTTCTCATGTTTGGCGGGTCCCAAGGTCAAAAGCCTTATCATGCAAGCATGAACGGCTTTTGACCTTGGGACCCTTGTATCATCAAATATTTCCTTGACAATCCATCAAAACAAGTGTATTTTAGAAAAAGACATGTGTGCGCGGTGGAAAAACGCAGCGGATGCAGGATCGCAGTCATACCCGGGGAAGGTTCCAAAAAGGGAGCCTGCACGGGGAGATGAATCACGTCAGCGACGCAGGACATGCCGGAGGCATTGCTGTATCCGGACCGTCCGGCGAAGGACAGAACAAGAGACAAGGAGAATGAAAAAATGAGTCAGAAGCTTAGAGTCGGTATTCTGGGAGCAACAGGAATGGTAGGTCAGAGATTTATCTCTCTGCTGGAAAATCATCCGTGGTTTGAGGTCGTGACAGTAGCGGCGAGTCCGCGCAGCGCAGGCAAGACCTACGAGGAGGCAGTAAACGGACGCTGGAAGATGACGACACCGATGCCGGAGGCAGTCAAGAAGCTGATCGTTATGGATTTAAATGAGGTCGAGAAGGTAGCGGCAACGGTCGATTTTGTATTTTCTGCAGTTGATATGACAAAAGACGAGATCCGCGCGATCGAAGAAAAATATGCAAAGACCGAGACACCGGTCGTATCCAATAACAGCGCACACCGCTGGACCCCGGACGTCCCGATGGTCGTTCCGGAGATCAATCCGGAGCACTTTGATGTCATCGAGTATCAGAAAAAGCGTCTTGGCACGACCAGAGGCTTTATCGCAGTAAAGCCGAACTGCTCGATTCAGAGCTACGCGCCGGTGCTGACCGCATGGAAGGAATTTGAGCCGTACGAGGTAGTCGCTACGACTTATCAGGCGATCTCCGGAGCAGGCAAGACCTTCAAGGAATGGCCGGAGATGGAGGGAAATATCATCCCGTACATCGGCGGCGAGGAAGAAAAGAGCGAGAAGGAGCCGCTTCGTATCTGGGGTAAGATCGAGGATGGCGTGATCGTCCCGGCGACCGAGCCGAAGATCACCTGCCAGTGCATCCGTGTACCGGTACTGAATGGTCATACCGCAGCCGTATTTGTAAAATTCCGCAAGAAGCCGACGAAAGAGCAGCTGATCGAGAAGCTTGAGAGCTTCCGGGGACTGCCGCAGGAGCTGGAGCTTCCGAGCGCACCGAAGCAGTTCATCCGCTACATGCAGGAGGACAACCGTCCGCAGGTGACCCTGGATGTCGACTATGAGAACGGCATGGGCATATCCGTCGGACGTATCCGTGAGGATTCCATCTACGATTTCAAATTCGTCGGACTGTCCCACAACACCGTCCGCGGTGCAGCAGGCGGAGCACTCCTCTGCGCAGAGACCTTAAAGGCGAAGGGATACATTCAGGCAAAATGAATGATGCCAGGGTCAAAAGGCCATTCGTTTCATGCTTGCATGAAATGCGAAGCAATCCGTGTATCATAGAATACAGAACAACAAGACGCCATCGGCCGGGATACAGAGACGGTCGATGGCGTTTTCCTGCCGGTGGCGATTTGACAGAATCCGGAAAATATGTTTATAATAGCAGGTTGTAACTGTACAAAGCCGGACGCTTTGCCCCTGTCCGGATACATTTCAGCCACCAGGGAGGATGATATGGCAAAAGCACTGTTTATCGCAGAGAAGCCGAGCGTCGCGCAGGAATTTGCAAAAGCGCTCGGAGAAACTATGAGGCGCGGCGACGGATTTGTCGAGTCCGACTCCTACGTCGTGACCTGGTGCGTGGGCCATCTCGTGACCATGAGCTATCCGGAGGTATACGATCCGAAGTACAAGCGCTGGAGCCTGAATACGCTTCCGTTTTTGCCGGATCACTTCCTGTATGAGGTCATCCCCGGTGTGAAGAAGCAGTATCAGACCGTGAGCCATCTGCTGAACCGGAAGGACGTCGATACGATCTACGTCTGTACCGACTCGGGGCGGGAGGGAGAGTACATCTACCGCCTCGTCGAGCAGATGGCAGAAGTAAAGGGTAAGACGCGGAAGCGTGTCTGGATCGATTCCCAGACCGAAGAGGAGATCCACCGAGGTATCCGCGAGGCAAAGGATTTGAGCGCCTATGACAATCTGGCCTCCGCCGCCTACCTGCGCGCGAAGGAAGATTACCTGATGGGCATCAATTTTTCCCGTCTGCTCACCTTAAAATACGGCAATTCCGTGTCGAACTACCTGGGCATGAAGTATTCCGTGATTTCAGTCGGACGTGTCATGACCTGTGTGCTCGGTATGATCGTGCGCCGGGAGCGCGAGATCCGAAGGTTCGTCAAGACGCCGTTCTACCGTGTGATTCAGCAGCTCGATGCCGAGGGGCGGCAGATCGAGGGCGAGTTCCGCGCCGTGGAGGGCTCCCGGTATTTCCAGTCGCCGAAGCTCTACAAGGAGAACGGCTTTAAGGAGAAAAAGGATGCCGAGGCACTTGTGGCAGAGCTGTCCGAAGCGCAGCCTCTGACGACCGTGATCCATCAGCTTGACAAAAAGAAGGAAAAGAAAAACCCGCCGCTTCTGTACAACCTTGCCGAGCTGCAGAACGACTGCTCGCGCATGTTCAAGATCAGCCCGGATGAGACCTTGCGTATTGTGCAGGAGCTCTACGAGAAAAAGCTCGTCACCTATCCGCGTACCGATGCCCGTGTGCTCTCGAGCGCAGTGGCAAAGGAGATCGGGCGCAATATTTCCGGACTGCAAAACTTCGGTCCGGCAAAGGGATTTGCACAGGAGGTGCTCGCTGCAGGCAGCTATAAGACGATCGCAAAGACCCGCTACGTCAACGACAAGCAAATCACAGACCACTATGCGATCATCCCGACCGGGCAGGGCTTTGGTGCGCTTGCATCATTAAGTAAGACGGCTTACGGCGTGTATGCGACGGTCGTGCGGCGGTTTCTGTCGATTTTTTACCCGCCGGCAGAGTTTTCAAAGGTCACGATGGTGACGGGGATGGGATCAGAGCGTTTCTTCTATTCCTTCCGCGTGCTGCTTCTGGAGGGCTACTTCAAGGTGGCAGGCAATCCATACGAGAAAAAGAAAAAGCCGGATGCTTCGGAAGAGAATACCGGGGAAAATGCCGGCAATCCGGCGGAGAGCAGCTTCGGCCTGGAGTTCCTTGACGTGCTGAACCGGCTGAAAAAGGGCATGGAGCTGCCGGTGCAGGGACTGGCGATCCGGGAAGGCGAGACATCCCCGCCGAAGCGCTACAATTCCGGTTCTATGATTCTGGCGATGGAAAATGCCGGACAGCTGATCGAGGACGAAGAGCTGCGGGCACAGATCAAGAGCTGCGGCATCGGTACGAGTGCGACGCGCGCCGAGATATTAAAGAAGCTTGTCGCCAACAAATACATCGCATTAAATAAAAAGACCCAGATCCTGACGCCGACCCTGCAAGGAGAGATGATCTATGACATCGTCTTTTACTCGATCCGTTCACTGCTCAATCCGGAGCTGACTGCGAGCTGGGAAAAGGGACTGAACTACGTCGCGGAGGGATCCGTCACCGAAGAAGAATATATGCAGAAGCTGGAGCATTTCGTGCGGTCGCGTACCGACGGTGTGCTCGGGCTGAACAATCAGTATGCACTGCGTCCGTTTTTCGACGAGGCTGCGAAGTATTACAAAGCGCCGAAGGCAGCAGCCGGGACGCAGACGAATCGAACCGCAAGGCGCGAAGCACAGAGTGTATCATAGAATCAGGAGGGATCAGTCATGGAAGCATGTAAAATCAGCAATCTCTACAATTTAGACGAAACCATCGCAAAGGATTTATTTGAGGGAGCCACCTACCCGTGGGAGGTACTGCCGAAGATCAGCGCATTCATTTTACAGCTGGGCAGCACACTTTCCGAAGAGGAATATGAGAAAATCGGTGAGGATGTCTGGATCGCCAGATCCGCGACCGTCGCACCGACCGCCTACATTCATGGACCGGCGATCATCGGAAAAAATGCGGAGGTGCGCCACTGCGCGTTTATCCGCGGCAATGCGATCGTCGGGGAAGGCGCAGTCGTCGGCAATTCCACCGAGCTGAAGAACGTCGTGCTCTTTAATAAAGTACAGGTACCGCATTACAACTACGTCGGTGATTCCATTTTAGGCTACAAGGCACATATGGGCGCAGGCTCCATCACTTCCAATGTAAAGTCCGATAAGAAGCTCGTCGTCGTCAAGGACGGCAGGGAGCGCATCGAGACCGGCCTGAAAAAGTTCGGCGCGATGCTCGGTGATGAGGTCGAGGTCGGCTGCGGCTCCGTACTGAATCCGGGGACTGTCGTAGGGCGGCATTCGAGCATTTACCCGCTTTCATCCGTGCGCGAGGTCGTACCGGCGGATTCCATTTATAAAAAGCGCGGCGAAGTAGCTGCCCGGGTATGACAGATACCGCTTGCGTAACAGAAAAGGCGGACCGTGACGGTTTGCCGGACAGAAGAAAGACAGGAAGGAAAGGAACATGGCAAAAAGCAACACATATGACGCCAGCTCGATATCGGTGCTGGAGGGACTCGAGGCTGTCCGGAAGCGTCCGGGCATGTACATCGGAAGCGTTTCGCGAAAGGGACTGAACCACCTTATTTACGAGATCGTGGACAATGCAGTGGATGAGCATCTGGCCGGTTACTGTACAGAGATCGAGGTCACACTCGAAAAGGACGGAAGTGCGACGGTACAGGATAACGGGCGTGGTATTCCGGTCGGCATGCACGCAAAAGGGATGTCGGCCGAGCGCCTCGTCTTTACGACACTGCATGCGGGCGGCAAATTTGACGACAGCGCGTATAAGACGAGCGGCGGACTGCATGGCGTCGGTTCGTCTGTCGTAAATGCGCTCTCCACCTGGCTGGATGTTCAGGTCATGCGCGAAGGGAAAATTCACCACGACCGGTATATGCGCGGAACGCCGACCATTGAGCTGGAAAACGGCCTTCTGCCGGTCATCGGCAGGACACGGGCGACCGGTACGCGGATCCAGTTCCTGCCGGATCCGGAGATCTTCGAGAAGACCCGGTTCTCAGCGACCGAGCTGAAGTCCCGGCTGCATGAGACGGCCTACCTGAATCCGCTTCTGACGATTCACTTTACCGATCTGCGCGGCGAGACGCCGGAGAAGATCACCTTTCACGAGCCGGATGGCATCACCGGCTTTGTCCGTGAACTGAATCAGGAGGAGGAGCCGGTCAGCGATCCGGTCTGCTTCAAGGGTGAGGCGGACGGCATTCAGGTCGAGGTGGCATTCCAGTATGTGAACGAATTCCATGAGAACGTCCTTGGCTTCTGCAACAACATCTACAATGCGGAGGGCGGTACCCATCTGACCGGCTTCAAGACGACCTTTACGACAGTCATGAACATGTACGCCCGCCAGATCGGCGTGCTGAAGGAAAAGGATCCGAATTTTACCGGCGCTGACATCCGCAACGGCATGACCGCCGTTGTCTCGATCAAGCATCCGGACCCGCGGTTCGAGGGACAGACGAAGACGAAGCTCGACAACCAGGATGCGGCCCGTGCGGTCGGAAAGGTGACCGGAGATGAGATCGTCCGCTACTTTGACCGCAACCTGGAGTCCTTAAAGGCGATCCTCGCCTGTGCGGAAAAGTCCGCAAAGATCCGGAAGTCCGAGGAGCGTGCCAAAACGAACCTGCTCACGAAGCAGAAATACTCCTTCGACAGCAATGGCAAGCTCGCAAACTGCGAGAGCCGCGACCCGTCGATCTGTGAGATCTTTATCGTAGAGGGAGATTCCGCAGGCGGCTCGGCGAAGACTGCGCGTGACCGGAACTATCAGGCGATCCTTCCGATCCGCGGCAAGATCCTGAACGTCGAGAAGGCCAGCATCGACAAGGTGCTCGCAAATGCCGAGATCAAGACGATGATCAACGCGTTCGGCTGCGGCTTCTCAGAGGGCTACGGTAATGATTTCGACATCACCAAGCTGCGCTACGACAAGATCATCATCATGGCCGATGCCGACGTCGACGGCGCGCACATCAGTACACTGCTGCTGACGCTGTTCTACCGCTTTATGCCGGAGCTGATCTACGAGGGACATGTCTACATCGCGATGCCGCCGCTCTACAAGGTCATCCCGTCCCGCGGACAGGAGCAGTACCTCTACGACGACAAAGCGCTGGAGCGTTATCGCCGGACCCACAAGGCACCGTTTACCCTGCAGCGCTACAAAGGACTCGGAGAGATGGACGCCGAGCAGCTCTGGGAGACGACCCTGGATCCCGAGCGAAGGATGCTGCAGCGCGTCGAGATCGAAGACGCCCGTCTGGCCGCGAGCATTACAAGTATGCTCATGGGCACCGAAGTACCGCCGCGGAAGGCATTTATATATGAACATGCGCAGGATGCGTTACTTGACGTATAATAGTTCAGAACAGCAGCAAAACGTAAAGACAGGAATGGGCAAATGTATTTGCTCATGACTGTATTTGCGTTTTGGGATGGGCAGGACGCCCATCAGCCTCAGACAGGAGCTGCGACGCAATCCGTGTATCATAGGAATCAAAATACGAAATCGTTATTACATATTTAAGAAGGAGCACTCCCAATGGATAATGAGAAACAGATCATCAGAGCCGAATACTCGGACATCATGCAGAAGTCGTACATTGATTACGCGATGAGCGTCATCATCTCCCGTGCTCTGCCGGATGTGCGGGACGGCCTGAAGCCGGTACAGCGGCGCACACTGTACGATATGTATGAGCTCGGCATCCGTTACGACCGGCCATACCGGAAATGTGCGCGAATCGTCGGCGATACGATGGGTAAATACCATCCGCACGGCGATTCTTCCATCTACGAGGCACTCGTTGTGATGGCACAGGAATTCAAAAAGGGTATGGCGCTCGTGGACGGACACGGCAACTTCGGCTCCATTGAGGGAGACGGGGCGGCGGCAATGCGATATACCGAGGCCAGGCTGCAGAAGGTGACACAGGAAGCATTTCTCGCGGACCTCGACAAGGATGTCGTTGATTTCGGGCCGAACTTCGACGAGACCGAGAAGGAGCCGACCGTGCTCCCGGTGCGCATCCCGAACCTGCTCGTAAACGGCTCCGACGGTATCGCGGTCGGTATGGTGACGAGCATCCCGCCGCACAATCTCGCCGAAGTCATCGACGCGACAAAGGCGATGATCAAGAACAATCAGCTGTCGACACACGAGCTGATGAAATACATCAAGGGTCCGGACTTTCCGACCGGCGGCATCGTCGTCAATCAGGACGACCTCGAGAAAATTTACGAGACCGGACAGGGAAAGCTGCGCATGCGCGGCAAGGTCGAGATCGAGCAGGTCAAAGGCGGAAAGGAGCGCCTCGTCATCACCGAGATCCCATATACGATGATGGGGGCGAACATCGGCAAATTCCTGAATGACATCGCCTCCTTGGTCGAGACGAAAAAGACGACGGATATCGTCGACATCTCGAACCAGTCGTCCAAGGCAGGCATCCGGATCGTGCTGGAGCTGAAAAAGGGCGCCGATGTGGAGCGCCTCAAAAACTTACTCTATAAAAAGACCAGACTTGAGGACACCTTCGGCGTGAACATGCTCGCCGTTGCAGATGGCCGGCCGGAGACCTTAAGTCTTCAGAAGATCCTGGAGTACCACATCGACTTCCAGTTCGAGGTGACGACGCGCAAATACAAAAACATGCTCGACAAGGAGCAGAAAAAGTGCGAGGTCCAGGAGGGACTGATCCGCGCCTGTGATGTGATCGATCTGATCATCGAGGTACTGCGCGGGAGCAGAAGCAGGGAGCAGGTAAAGGACTGCCTCGTAAAGGGTGTGACCGAGGGCATCCGATTTAAGACCGAGAAGTCCAAAAAAGCGGCTGCGAAGCTTCGATTCACCGAGATGCAGGCAAATGCGATCCTTGATATGCGGCTGTACAAGCTGATCGGGCTGGAGATCGATGTGCTGATGAAGGAGCACGAGGAGACTTTAAAAAACATCGCCCGCTACACGGATATCCTGAACAACTACGGCTCGATGGCAGAGGTCATCATCAAAGAGCTCGACCAGTTCAAAAAGGAATTCGGCCGTCCACGCCGCACGATGCTGGAAAATGCCGGGGAAGTTGTGCTCGAGGAGCAGAAGATCGAGGCAATGCCGGTCGTATTTTTGATGGACCGCTTCGGCTACGTGCGCACGATCGACGAGAGCGTCTACGAGCGCAACAAGGAGGCCGCCGATGCGGAGAACCGTTATGTGCTGCACTGCATGAACACGGACCGCGTCATGATATTTACAGACACCGGAAAGGTGCATCTGCTGAAGCTCATCGATGTCCCATATGGGCGCTTTCGTGACAAGGGAACGCCGCTCGACAACCTCTGCAACTACTCGAGCAGCGAAGAGCAGTTCGTGACCGTCATGGCGATGAACGACATCAGGGATACCGTCCTGACCTTCGTCACGAAGCAGGCGATGGTCAAGCGTGTGGAGGGCAAAGAGTTCGACGTCGTCTCCAAGCGCACGATCCAGGCGACCAAGCTGCAGGAGGGCGATACCGTACTCGCCGTCCATGCTGCTTCCGAGCAGGCCCACATCGTCCTGGCTTCCGAGAACAGCTTCTTCCTGCGCTTCCCGATTTCCGAGATCCCGTTCAAGAAAAAGACCGCGGTCGGTGTGCGCGGCATGAAGCTTGCCGAAGGAGACCTCCTCTCAGATATCTACTGGCTCGAGGGCGACAACAGCACCGAGGTCGAATTCCACGACCGTGTCGTCCATATCAACCGGCTGCGGATCGGTACGCGGGACGGCAAAGGAACCAGACAGAAATAGGGAAAAACTATCATAGCTCATGTATAAATGTGCTTAGCATATCAAATATGCTGGAGGAAACGAAAACGCCAAGGAATGCAGCCCTTGGCGTTTTCTATGCCTATTTCAGAGGTGGCTTATGCCTCCATCTCATCACCTCCTCTCTGCTGGAGGTGCGACAGCAAATATATTATATCTTATCCTTATACACATAGCAACATAAACATTGTGAAAAACAAAAAGAAGTATTTCAAACAAAAGAAAAAGAGAAAAAATGCTTGCCATTTCCAATTTCTATGATATAATAAACAGAGATGCGGATATAGTTCATTGGTAGAACACCAGCTTCCCAAGCTGGATAGGCGGGTTCGATTCCCGTTATCCGCTTTTTTTGTTGCTCTTTTTTAACCGAATCAGGCAAGTCCTTCGTTTTTGTTGTGCAGAGCAATTCGCGTGGAAAGGTTTTTGCAGGAAGTTCTTTACGAAAGCGTCCTGGGATGTTAATATGAAATTATTATGAATTTGCAAAGCGATATAAAAGGAAAGGGAGGAATTTCACTATGCACACAAAACGTTACGCCCTCCTGCTTGCCGCGGTACTGGCATTTGGCAGCACTGCTTGCGCGCAGGAATCAACAGACGCTACCACGGAGGCAGCGACCGAAGCAGCTGCGGATGTCGCACAGAACGCGGCAAAGGCGGATGCCATCGCAGACCGGGCAGCTGCTCAGCAGGAGAAGGGAGCTTCGGCACTCTCAGACAAGTGGACGGACTATGAGCTTCAGATCAATGATGATATTCTGAAGTTCCCGATGATGATTCCGGAGTTCGAAGCCCTTGGCTGGGAGGCATCTGATGACCTGACGCAGATGCTGGAGCCGAACAGCTATAGCATGTGCCGCTTCAAAAAGGGCGATAAGACCTGCACCGCCTACATCCTGAATCTTGGCATGAATACGATGCCAGCTACCGACTGCCTGATGGCCGGCCTTTCGATCGACAATTTCGACTGGAAGCTGGACGGCGCCGATACGATCACCCTTCCGGGCGGCCTGATCCGCGGCGAGGCTACCGCAGATGACATCACCGCTGCCTATGGCACGCCGAGTGACACGTACGAGGGAGATCTGTACACGAAGTACACGTACGAGACAGATTACAACAGCAGCATCGAGATGAAGGTATTCAAGGAGAGTGGCAGGCTGGAGGACATTACGATCAGGAACTTCGTCGCTCCGGACGACTTCGAGGCCGGAGCAGTGAATGAAGAAGTCCCGGCAGAGATCACTGCTTATCAGAAGCCGGAGGGATTAAGTGATGACCTCGCTGCCTATGAGATCGAGCTGGACGGTACGGCCTACAGCCTTCCGGTACCGGTGAGCGCTCTCCTGGCAGACGGCTGGGAGATCAATCCTTCTGAGACAGACGAGTACGTTGTGGCGCGCGATTCCGGCTGGGTCGGTCTCATCAAGGGAGGCCAGAGCTTCCATACACTCGCATGGAATAGCGCAGACTATGCGACCATCCCGGAGAACTGCTGGATCGAGAGCCTTGAAGTCGGCGGTTATGATCTGAAGCTCGACGGAGCACTTCCGGGCGGGATCCGCATCGGTATGACGAAGGAGGACTTTCTCGCCACGCTCCAGGCCGGAAATATGACATATGAGGAAGAAGAGAGCGGCGCTTTCCTTTACTACACGTACAATAAGAACACCTACGATCAAAAATGCGGAGTGATCGTATACACAGAAGCCGACGGACAGTTCCCACAAAATACGGTGATTGAGGTATCTTGCAGCAATCGGTGTGAGTAAATCAGATATCAAAGGCTGTCATTGCTATTCACAGAAATAGTATTTCCACGGACGAATAGCTTTCTTCTATTAAAAGAAAGGTAAACTTACGTCCGTGGATTTTAATAATTCTTTTAGGCTTCACTGAAAACTTGTGCTCAATCCATCTCACATTTTAAAATTTCCAAAAAAACGATTGTTTTTCGGGGGGGGGGTATTTTGGTAAAATCCCACAAAACCCTAGCTGATTTTGTGAAAACGCTCGAAAAACGTGGCAAAAACGGTCATAAAAACGTCACAGAAAAGCCGAATCAAAGGTTGACAAAAATCACTGCATGGATTATCTTTTTAGAAGAACGCTTTTGCGTAGTAAATAGCGGAGGCGTGCACATATCAAAACATCACATATACCATATGACGTAGCAAGACACGCGACACCAATGGAGACATAGAAGAGAAACGTCATTGCAGACGTTTTTTTGTGTGCAAAAAAGAGGTAGGACATGAATCAGATTACCGATATGCACTGTCACATCCTTCCGGGATTAGATGACGGTTCCAAGAGCATGGAGGAGACGATGGAAGCCCTGCGGGAGGCGAGTCGGCAGGGGATCACATCCGTGATCGCCACACCGCACTACTATCCGGGCCGCTACGAGCCGGATGCCGGTGAGGTGCTGCATGCCTGGCGGCAGGTAAAGCAGCGAATCAGTCTGGAAGGACTTCCGCTCGCACTCTATCCCGGGCAGGAGTGCTTTTATTATTCCGGCCTGCTGGAGCAGCTCGAGGAGGGAGAGGTGCTCACCCTCGCGCGCAGCCTTTACGTGCTGGTGGAATTTGACCCCGAATGTCCGTATCTGCAGCTTTTGCAGGGACTGACGGAGCTGCAGCAGGGAGGCTATTATCCGGTGCTGGCACATTTTGAGCGTTACAAATGCCTGCGTGACATACAGCGGCTGTACGAGCTGAAAAGTCGCGGCATCTGGTTGCAGATGAATTTTGATACGCTGCTTACGCGGGATTCCATTTTTCACCGGAACCCATGGCGGCAGCTGGCAGCTGAGGGTATGGCGGACTTTTTCGGAAGTGACTGTCATGGCATGGACTTCCGCCCGTACCGGGTACAGAAGGCCTGCAGCTGGATGGAGGAGCACCTTTCGCCCGGGATTCTGCAGCGTACCATGCAAAGCAACATACAGAAAATACTGAAGAGTGAACAACAGGAGTAATCATGGAAGAGAACAGAGAAAAACAGATACCGATAGTTCAGAGTCGGCAGGACGATGAGATCGAGATTGATCTCAAAGAAATCTTTTACCTGCTGCTATCCCACTGGAAGAGCATTTTCCTTGCAATGCTGATCGGCGCGGCGATCTTCGGTGCATACCACACCTTTTTGCTGAAGCCGTCCTATCAGGCGGATGCGTCGATCTATATTACGAGCACGGACTCGATGATCAGCTTTTCCGACCTGCAGCTCTCAGCGGCGCTGACCGACGACTATGCGAACATCATCAAGAGCCGTACAGTGCTGAACCGCGTCATTGACGAGCTCGACCTGAATCTCAATTACAAGCAGCTCGGGGCGCTCATCTCCGTAGAGAATCCGGACTCCACACATATCGTGGATATCAAGGTGACCTGCGATGATCCGGAGCTGAGCCGGAATATCACAAATGCGCTGATGAATATCAGTGTCGACCAGATCTATCAGGTCATCGGCAGCGGAGAGCCGACCGTCATCGACTATGCGATGGCAGAGGCAGTACAGGATGTGACCCCAGGCCTGAAGAAATATCTGATGCTCGGCGCACTGCTCGGTGCACTGATCGTCTGCGCGATTGTTGTTTTGCGCATGCTGACGGATACGACGCTCAAGACCGTCGACGATATCGATCGCTACCTCCACCTTCCGGTGCTGGCAGCCGTACCGTACTACAGAGAAATGGACAGAAAGTGAGGAAGTACATAGATGGAACAGCAGCAGACGTGGAGACGTGAGCTCCCGAATTACAAGCAGGTCGCCCCGGAGATCGAGGATCTTCCGTTTCAGGCGAAAGAGGCGATCAACGTCCTGCGCGGAAATATCCAGCTGAGCGGCGCGAACCTGAAGGTGATCGCGATCACAAGTGCGGTCGCAAATGAGGGAAAGTCCTCGATCGCATTCCGGCTGACCAAGAGCCTGGCAGGGCTGAAAAAGCGTACCCTCTATCTGGACTGCGATATCCGCAATTCCGTGACGATGTCCCGGTACGGAATGAGCGGCCAGGTGCAGGGACTGACCGAGTATCTCTGCGGCGCGGCAGCGATGAATGATATCGTCTACCGCACGCCGGATAAATATATGGATGTCATTCTGACCGGTGCAGTCGCTCCGAATCCGAGTGAGCTCGTGTCGGGCAAATTGTTTACACTGCTATTGGATGAAATGCGGAAACGCTATGACTATATTATTGTAGATACGCCTCCGATCAATCCGGTCATCGACGGTACGATGATCGCGAAGCGCTGTGACGGCACCGTGATGGTTATAGAGAGCGGACTGACGGACCGGATGCAGGCGGTGCGCGCAAAGCGCCAGCTGGAATACGCGGGGATCAAGCTTCTCGGTGCAGTCCTGAACAAGGTCGGTGCAGCGAAAAAGGGTTATGGCTATGGATATGGCTATGGCTATGGCTATGGCTATGGTTATGGCTACGGCTATGGCGAGAAGAACCAGAAGCGGTCCGGCAAAAAAGCAGATAAGAAGGAAGCGAAGGACTGATGGCGGATACTTCACATCAGCATCATCACAGACATCATCATAGGCACAGTGCAGGATACCGCATCCGGCGCTGGCTGAGGAAAAATAAAAAGCTGGCAATCGGCAGCGCCGTGATCTGCATCGCAGCGCTGGCGGCCGGCGGTACATTTTTGCATCAGGAGCGGGCGGCACAGAGCGTGATGCATGTCACCGCGGGCAATTCCGTGGACATGAAGAGCGGTTACCGCCGGATCACCTATCAGGGAAAGGAATATCAGTACAATTCCCTGATCACTACGATTCTTTATGCCGGTATCGATTCCGAGGGTGAGATGAAGGCGAGCAATGCCTACAGCAACAAGGCGCGCGCCGACAGCATTTCCCTCGTTATATTAGATAAGAAGCATCAGAGGATGCGCATCCTTGCGCTGAATCGCGACACGATGACCGATATCCGCCGCTATTCCAGAAGCGGCAGCGACATGGGCACCTATGTCAGCCACCTAGGCTACGCCTACAGCTACGGTGACGGAGGGGAAGTCAGCTGCGAGGATCTGCGGGAAGCGGTCTCGAACCTCTTAGGCGGCATTCCGGTCAATGAATACGCCGTGACGAACCGCAGTTCCATGACTTACATCAACGACTTGGTCGGAGGCATCACTCTGACCGTTCCGAATAACGATCTGGCAGATCAGTATCCCGAGCTGAAAGAGGGCAGTACAGTGACACTGGATGATACGACGATCGAGCCGTATCTGCGCTACCGGGATACGACAAAGGACTTCAGCAACGAAGGCCGGATCGAGCGCCAGCAGACTTATGTGACTGCTTACATTGAGAAGCTGAAGGCACAGCTTCAGAAGGATCTGAACGGGACCTGGGAGAAGACGCAGGACATGAGTGAATTCCTGCAGACGAGCATCACGCGGAATAAATACATCACGCTGGCGAATTTACTGGAGCAGGTATCCTTTTCGGATGCCGACTACTATCGTCCAAAGGGACAGGATCAGCTCGGCGAGCTCCACGATGAGTTTTACGTCGATGAAGCTGCCCTGCAGCAGCTGATCATTGAGCTCTTCTATGAAGAGATCTGAGGACATCCTTTGGCATGTCCCATCATTTCGGTTTAAGCTTAGCAATAAGTTTAAACATATATTGGCGAGAGCCAAAACTTTCGGGAAAGGAGGAGGAAACATGAAAAAGTTTACTGCAATGATTTGTGCAGCAGCAATGTCTGCGAGCATGGCGATTACCGCAGTAGCGGCACCGAGTATTGGACAGCTCATCCCGGAGGCACCGGAGCTCGTATCTGGTGAGATCCAGTCAGGCTATTACCTTGACGTACAGAATGTAGATACTACAAAGTACGAAGAAAAGGCAGTAGCAGATATCGTTGAGAAATTCAATCTGGATGACACCGATCCGGCATACGTTCCGGTAAGCGTGGCAGATATTCTGGAAGCCCTGAAGGACTATCAGCCGAAGGCTGAAGGCCAGGATGAGAGCCAGCCGATCGAGTACAAGACCACCAAGGGCAACCCGATCGTGCCGACCGATTATGAGTCGATCACACCGTTCGTAGATCTCGTGCTGACGGATGGTACCAATGTTGAGTATACGACAGAGGGTACGATCAAGGCTACCGTAAAGGTAGAGCCGGCAAAGAATCTGAAGGCGGAAGACCTCGTTCTGATGCAGATAGACCCGGCTACCGGCGTGATCTACTTCATCGAGATCGATGAGTACGATCCGGTTACCGGTGCGATCACCGCAGAGTTCCCGGTACTTGGACCGTTTATGGTACTAGAGAAGAGCGAAGCGATCGCAGCCGCTGCAGCAGCACAGACTGAGGCAGCTACCGAAGCTGCGACAGAAGTAGCAGCTGAGTAATACTGCAGGCACGACAGGGCCGTAAGACCCTGCCGGTGCCGATTCTTAACATTTGCAGCATGACAGATAATGTGGGGAGACCAGCTATGAAAAGTCAAGTATAAATTAGCCAGAAATTCAGTTTTTTTGTTTCGTGTAAAAAAGGGTAACTTTAACAAAGCTCCCTAAAAGCCCTTTTTCAAAATCTATTGATTATGGTATGCAGACCTCTTATTCGAGGTTAAATTCTACTTCGTCAGTGAGCATCTTCCAGATGACTCTGACAAGCTTGCCGGCACAATGTCCAAGGGTATTGTAGTGGGTTCGGCCTTCAGCTTTCTTGGCGTCATAATAAGCCTTGAAAGTAGCGTTGTTTTTAACAACATTGTGAGCTGCATTTATAAGGGCATAGCGTAATATCCTTGAACCTCGCTTGGACATTCTGGTTCTCTGTGCCTGGAAATTACCAGACTGATGAACCGATGGATCCAGTCCGGCGAACGCAAGCAGTTTCTTTGGTTCTGAGAAACGGTGTATATCACCAATCTCACCAAGGATCATCCCGCCATTGATGAAACCAATTCCGGGAATGGTCATAATCACAGAGTGCAGGCAGGTGACAAGATTTGCCATTTCAAGCTCTGTGTGAAACAATTGACTATCCAGTAACTCAATCTGTTCAATGGTGTGAGTTATCTGAATAGATAAAGAACTGTCGTTGACCCCGACAGATTTCTGTGCGAGAACTCTTAATTCTCTGGCTTTCTCCTTACCGAAATGGCCGTGGGAAGCAACTTCGAGAAGGTGAGCAAGATGGGTCATATGCACAGAAGCAATGGCAGTTGGTGTCGGAGCCTCTTTAAGGAGGGCATAGACAGAATTCTGATGCAGTCCAGATTTGAAGAAATACTGTAGTTCAGGGAAAACCTGATCCACATAAGAAGTCAGCTGTATTTTTAAACGGGTACGCTGCTTCACCAGTTTCTGACGGAATCTGCCGAGCTCTTTGAGTTCAATATAATCCAGATCATCCAGGGTCAAGAACCGTAAGGAGTCCTGCATCATAAGGGTTTTAGCAATAACAAACGTGTCGACTTTATCAGTCTTAGTCTTGCGTACATTATTTTTACGCATAGAAGAAGTCTGAATCGGGTTTAGAACACACACTTTAAAGTCCTTGCCGATAAGAAAACGAACAAGGTTGTCACCATAGTGTGCCGTTGACTCAAGACCTATGATGATGCTGTTCTGGTCAAGTGGTGCCAGTTTAGAAAGCAGCAGATAGAAGCCATCATAGTCATTTGTGAATTTGAACGGCTCAATGAGTATCTCGCCGTCGGAAGAAATCGCAGCGGCGAAATGGTTAAGTTTGGCAATATCAATGCCGACGTAAATCATGAGGTTGTACCTCCCTTTCATAAAGTCTGATACCGTGGTATCCACCAACAATTATCATCGTAGACTTGATTGAAATAAGTACTCTGAGCAAACGCTCTGGCAACATCCAGCTAATAAACAATTCAGATAAAAGAGATGGCAATACACTCCTGTTGAGTAGTCAAAGCTACAGAAAAAAATCAAAAGTCACAGTATCTGAATGTATTAAACCACGAAACAAAAAAAAGAAAGGAAGTATGTTGTTTTTGCTTCTAATAACATCATACAAGAATTATATGGCAAAAAAGCAAAACTTGAATTATGAAAGAAATCCATGGAAAATGGTTCTATATATAGTCGCAGTCGTGGCGCTGGCAGCCTGCCTCGTATTTCTTGTATATACGAGAAGGGAGCAGAAGAAGGCATACCAGGAAGAACTTTTGCAGCTTCAGTCGAAGGAGACCGAGTACGTTCGCCCAATTCGGGAGACGGAGATGGAATCCGAATCAGAGACCGGGGACGCAAAAGAGACCGAAAAGCCCATGACGGGAAAAAAGACGGCGGAAGCGATCCTCGATACAAAGGAGGAGACGACCACAGAAAAGGCAAAAGAGACAGAAACCGAGTCCGAAACGGAGACCGAGACAGAGAGTGAATCCGAGCTGCTTTCCGCAGCAGAGAAAAATGCACACGTGCTGCTGCTCAATGCCAGCGGAAAGGCAGGCGTCGCAGGCGCATGGAAGCAGGAGCTCACCAAAGACGGCTACGGGCATGTCTCGACAGCCAGCTATACCGGTTCCACAAAAGAGCAGACCCGGATCTACATAAAGAAAAGCCGTCGGAAGTTGGCAGACCATCTGCAGGAGATATTTAAAAACGCAGATGTGCACTATGATACATTCAGCGAAGGCTTCGAGATGTCGGACGGAGACGAGAAGCCGGAGGATGTCGATATTTATGTGCTGATCGGGCGGGAGGATATCCCGGAGGAATAAGAGAAGGGAGAAAATCTGGAGAGGGAGGTAACCGCATATGTACGAAAGATCTGCAGAGGGCTGGGCAAAGCATCTGGACTTTATCCTGCTGGATATGATCTGTCTGGAGATTTCTCTGGCACTGGCCTATATACTGCGGCATGGGTTTTACAATCCGTTCACGGCAGACAGCTATCGCAATCTCAGTATTGTAGTATTATTTCTTGATTTTGCCCTGCTGTTATTTTTAGACACACTGAAAAATGTATTAAAGCGGGGCGCTCAGATCGAGGCGGCAAAGACGGTGCGGCATACTGTGCTTCTGACTCTCGTGCTGATCGCCTATTTGTTTGCAATCCATGATGAACACGACTACTCCAGGGTGACGATTTTTTCCATGGGACTGATCTACTGCATCCTTACGCTTATCGTGCGTGTGCTCTGGAAAAAGGTGCTCCGGCAGCGTACCGGTGCAAAGAGCGGGAATTCCCTTCTGATTTTGAGCAGCGAGAAACGTGCGCCAGAGATCAGGGGGCAGCTGAAAAAATACAATTACGGACATTATGAAAAGGTGGCCTGGGTATTCCATGACGGCTATAAGGTCGGAATGACCGTAGAAGGGATCCCGGTCGTGGCGACCTACGATACGGTCGAGGACTACGTCAAGCGCAACTGGGTCGATGAGGTACTGATCGCGGTACCGGCCTACGATCCGTTTCCGCGGGATATCATCGATCAGCTGACGGCAATGGGTATGACCGTCCACGTCAATCTGGACAAATCCGCGGATCTGATCGGCTTAAAGCAGGTAGTGGGAAATGTAGGAGGACTCATGGTCATTACGATGAGTCTGAATACGATGTCCATCAGGGCACAGCTGGAAAAGCGTCTGCTCGATATCTTAGGCGGGATCGCGGGCTGTATCCTGACCGGCATCCTGTATCTACTCCTTGCACCGAGGATCAAGAAGGAATCCCCGGGACCGGTATTTTTCACACAGACCCGGATCGGTAAAAACGGAAAGCCGTTCAAGCTCTACAAGTTCCGGAGCATGTATTTAGATGCAGAGGAACGAAAGAAAGAGCTGATGAGCCAGAACCGCATCGGCAACGGCCTGATGTTCAAGATGGAATTCGATCCGCGTGTCATCGGCAACAAGATCGATGAGAACGGCAACAGGACGACCGGTATCGGAGAGTTTATCCGGAAGTATTCTTTAGATGAGTTTCCGCAGTTCTATAATGTGCTGAAGGGCGATATGAGCCTCGTGGGTACCCGCCCGCCGACACAGGAAGAGGTCCGGCTCTATGAGGCGCGTCACCGCATGAGACTGGCGACCAAGCCCGGCATCACCGGTATGTGGCAGGTAAACGGCCGGAGCAATGTGCTGGACTTCGAGGAAGTCGTGCGGCTGGATGCAAGCTATATCAATGAGTGGAGCATCTGGCTGGATCTGAAGATTCTGCTGAAGACCGTTCTGGTGGTGTTTAAAAAGGAAGGGTCGATGTAGGGGATATGGAGGAATATAAATGAGTACAATTACTTTAGATAATAAAACGATTTTAGTCACAGGTGCAGCCGGCTTTATCGGCTCAAACCTTGTGAAGCGAATCTATCAGGAGGCTCCTTCCGCTACTGTCATCGGCATCGACAACATGAATGCCTACTATGATGTAGCACTGAAAGAATTCCGCCTGAATGAGCTGGACAAGTATCCCACATTCACTTTTGTCAAAGGCAACATCGCTGACAAGGCGTTGATTACTGAGTTGTTTGAGAAGTACAAGCCGTCTGTGGTCGTCAACCTTGCGGCACAGGCTGGTGTGCGTTACTCCATCACCAACCCGGATGCCTATGTGGAATCTAACTTGGTTGGCTTCTTTAATATTTTGGAGGCATGCCGCCACTGTGAGAATCTGGAGCATCTGGTTTATGCTTCTTCTTCTTCCGTCTACGGTTCCAATAAAAAGGTTCCGTACAGCACGGATGACAAGGTTGACAATCCGGTTTCCCTTTATGCGGCAACTAAGAAATCCAATGAGTTGATGGCACACGCCTACTCCAAGCTCTACAACATTCCTTCCACTGGTCTGCGCTTCTTCACAGTGTACGGTCCTGCAGGTCGCCCGGACATGGCTTACTTCGGATTCACCAACAAGCTGGTGAAGGGTGAAACCATCAAAATCTTCAACTACGGCAACTGCAAGCGTGACTTTACTTATGTGGACGATATTGTTGAGGGCGTTGTTCGTGTGATGAAGAAGGCGCCGGACAAGAAAAATGGTGAAGATGGGCTGCCGATTCCGCCGTATACAGTTTACAACATCGGCAATCAAAATCCAGAGAACCTGCTGGACTTCGTGCAGATTCTTTCCGAGGAGCTGGTTCGTGCAAAGGTTCTGCCGGAAGATTACGACTTCGAGGCACACAAGGAACTGGTTCCAATGCAGCCTGGTGATGTGCCTGTGACCTATGCAGATACCAGCGCACTGGAGCGTGATTTCGGATACAAGCCGAGCACAAGTCTGCGGACTGGTCTGCGTAACTTCGCTGAGTGGTACGCAGAGTTTTATAAATAAGAGAATTAGAGGGACAGAGAAATGAGAGAGTTTAAGGATTTAAAGATTGCTGTTGCCGGAACCGGGTACGTTGGTCTTTCCATTGCGACGCTGTTATCTCAGCATCACAAGGTGACCGCTGTAGACATTATTCCTGAAAAAGTAGAACTGATCAATAATAAAAAATCTCCGATTCAGGATGAATACATCGAAAAGTATCTGACAGAAAAGGAGCTGGATCTGACAGCAACTCTGGATGCTAAGGAAGCATATAGCGACGCTGACTTCGTGGTAATTGCTGCACCTACCAACTATGATAGCAAGAAGAACTTTTTCGACACCAGTGCGGTAGAAGCTGTAATCAAGCTAGTTATTGAGTATAACCCGGAAGCTATCATGGTTATTAAATCTACGATTCCTGTTGGTTTCACTGCAAGTGCCCGCGAGAAGTATCATTGCGACAATATCATCTTCAGCCCGGAATTCTTGCGTGAGAGCAAGGCTCTGTACGACAACCTTTATCCTTCCCGTATCATTGTCGGTACGGATGTGGATAATGCTCGTCTGGTAAAGGCTGCACACACTTTTGCAGAACTTCTGCAGGAAGGTGCTATTAAGGAGAATATCGATACTCTGTTCATGGGCTTTACCGAGGCTGAGGCTGTTAAACTGTTCGCTAACACCTACTTGGCTCTGCGTGTCAGCTATTTCAACGAACTGGATACTTATGCCGAGATGAAGGGCCTGAATACCCAGCAAATCATCAATGGTGTTTGCCTCGATCCGCGTATTGGCACTCATTACAATAACCCGTCCTTCGGCTATGGCGGATATTGCCTGCCGAAAGATACCAAGCAGCTTCTTGCAAATTATGCTGATGTGCCGGAGAATTTGATTGAAGCCATTGTCGAGAGCAATAGAACCCGTAAGGACTTCATTGCTGACCGTGTTCTTGAGATTGCTGGTGCTTATGAAGCAAATGATAGCTGGGATGAGAGTAAAGAAAAAGAAACAGTGGTCGGTGTATACCGTCTGACGATGAAGAGTAATAGTGACAACTTCCGCCAGAGTTCCATTCAGGGTGTCATGAAGCGCATCAAGGCAAAAGGTGCAACGGTCATCATTTACGAGCCGACGCTGAAAGATGGTGAAAAGTTCTTCGGCAGCGTTGTGGTTAATGATTTGGAAGCGTTCAAGAAAAAGAGTCAGGCTATTATCGCTAACCGATATGACAAGTGCCTGGATGATGTGAAGGATAAGGTTTATACACGCGATATTTTTCAGCGTGATTAACACAAATGATTAATAAAAAAGGAGAAAAAAATATGTCTACATTTGATAACGCAACTCTTATGATCACTGGTGGTACTGGTTCTTTTGGTTCTACGGTTTTGAAGCATTTCTTGGACTCTGATTTGAAGGAAATTCGTATTTTCTCCCGTGACGAGAAGAAACAGGATGATATGCGCCATGAGCTTCAGGCTAAACACCCAGAAGCAGCTAAAAAGGTGAAATTCTACATCGGAGATGTCCGTAATCCTCAGTCCATCCGTGATGCTATGCCTGGTGTTGATTATATCTTCCATGCTGCGGCTCTGAAGCAGGTACCTTCCTGTGAATTCTTCCCTATGCAGGCTGTCCAGACCAACATTATCGGTACCGATAATGTGCTTCATGCTGCTATCGACGCAGGTGTCAAGCGAGTTGTCTGCTTGTCTACTGATAAGGCGGCTTATCCAATCAATGCCATGGGTATTTCTAAAGCTATGATGGAACACGTTATTTACGCCAATGCCCGTGTAGCTGCGGAACGTGGTGGCACCACCATCTGCTGTACTCGCTATGGTAACGTTATGTGTAGCCGTGGAAGCGTGATTCCTCTGTTTATTGATCAGATTAAAGCAGGCAATCCAATTACTATTACTGATCCTAGTATGACACGTTTCCTGATGAATTTGGATGAAGCTGTTGATTTGGTTATGTTCGCTTTCCAGCATGCAAATCCTGGTGATTTGTTCATCCAGAAGTCTGATGCTTCTACGATCGGTGATCTGGCAAAGGCTGTTCAGCAGCTTTTTGGTGACACTGGTACGAATATCATTGGCACTCGTCATGGAGAAAAGTTGTTTGAGACTCTGATGACTCGTGAGGAGCGTCTGCGCAGCGAGGATATGGGTCACTATTTCCGCGTGGCTGCTGACAACCGCGATTTAAACTACGATAAGTTTGTGGTCAAGGGAGAAGTACATACTATGGCAGATGAGTCCTACACAAGCCACAATACGAATCGTCTGGATGTGGAAGGAACTGTGAAAAAGATTATGACCACCGAGTATGTTCAGAATGAACTGAAAGGCATTCAAAATGTGTAAAGAAAAACTGCTGTTAGTGGGTGCAGGTGGATTTGGCCGTGTTGTATCTGAAACAGCGGTTTTGAATTATGACTGTGCTTTTGTAGATGATGGGTTTGGAAGGGGCACTGAAATATGTGGAGTAGAAGTGATTGGAAATACTTCGGATTTACCGACACTTTTTGGAGAATATAAAAAACTGATTGTCACGATCGGGAATAATCGTGTCCGAGAGAGTATTTATAATATAGCAGTAAAAATCGGATATGAGTTTCCAAATCTGGTTCATCCTAGCACATATATAAGTCCATATGCAAAAATCGGATGGGGTTGCGTTTTTCTGAATCATGTAACTGTTCAAAATGGCTCTGTAGTAGGTAACGGTGTACTGCTGAATCCAGGGGTTGAAATCCACCATGACTGTTCTGTAGATGATTTTGATTTGATTTACACTAATTCAGTGGTGCGTACATATGCCAAGGTTGGAAAGCGTGTTCGAATTGGCAGTAATGTGACAATTAGCAACGACGCAGTTGTTCCAGATGATGCAGATATCCCAAATTGCACTGCGATAAAATAAAGAGGTGACAAACTATAAACAGTCAAGAGAATTTTAAAATTTTTTTGAATTGTAAAAATGGGTAACTTTAATAAGCCATCTGAATACATCGTATTTCAGATGGGAG
>CABIZF010000021.1 GCA_902363135.1 Lachnospiraceae bacterium | reverse complement strand
TAGCCACACGTTATGACAAACTGGCTGCTACCTATCTGGGCTTCATATGCATCGCGTCTATTCTAATTTGGTTAAAATAAACAAAATCAAATGTTTTTCAAACACGCTCTAGGACATTCCTCTAAAATGGAATCATCTTCTAATATTTCATAATTAATTAAAACACATACAATTATGTTTAAAAAATATTTGGTTTTTAGTTTTGATGGTTCAAATCCCGGAACATATGATTCGATGATTGTAAAATCCTTTTCAACATGAATTTTACCTATTTCATTCTCACCGTCATACTCTTTTTCTTCATCATTGACAATTTTTTTCACGTTTTCTCCTAACGATATTAACTCATCAACCTCTAAAGAATTCATATAAACATAAAAAGAGTCTTCTGGTTCCGAACATTTAAATTCCATCTTCCAGGATACGGGGTTTAAACTATAAGTTATATTTGAACATACTATAATATCACCAATAATCATTTTCTTCTGTCTATTCCATTTCTAATGTAATATTGTTTCTTGCTCTCATACATTCTTTCATCCGAAACTCTGGAAATCTCAAAAATGCTGTCCCATTTTCTTTCCGAACTGAAAACGTATCCGCATGATACTGTCATTGACTCCACGAATGCTCCATGCCAGCCTGCCACACGTTGTTCAAATGCCCTCAGAATATTTTCAAACTGCGATACATCCTTCGTGACGATGACAACAAACTCATCTCCGCCAACTCTGTAAACCTTTCCATGTTCACTGAAGCTGTTTTTCATACAATCTGCAGCTGCCCGTATAAGCTCATCTCCGGCTGCATGTCCGAAGGAATCGTTTGCACGCTTGAGGCCATTGAGATCCATAGAAACATACACCCATTCCTTATCAAGGTCAAGGCTGTTTATGTCCTCTTCATACGCATGCCTGTTGTAACATCTGGTGAGTTCATCCGTATTCGACGTATACCGGAATTTTTCCTTTTCATACTTCTCTTTCATGACCTTCGACAGCATATATACCATGCAGCACGAAGCCAGAGTCAGATATACCCCAACGATAAGAATAGCAAAAATGGTTCCCTGAAGGTAATAAGAATCCTTTACCATTACAGCAACAATATATGCCCCATCCTGCTTCTGCACACACCGGTAATGGCTTGTGTCAATGCTGTCAAGCTCCAGTCCTGTTTTACTGCTGTCTGTAGCTCCGGCTACAATTTTTGTATCTGCATCCGCAACCAGAATTTCCATATCCTTATACACTGGCATATCTGCGACTACGGCAGAAATCTCATTCTGCTTAACCTCGTTAAGAAGGCGCTTCGGTGCGATACCGACCTGAATCATTTTATCTCCGGCCTCGTTCCAGGTAATCGCATACATCATTTCTTTAGCCTCAGATGTATTCGGCGTCACGTCCTGACACATGGTAAGCTTCTTGTCCGTAAGCATAGGCTTGAAATACTCCATCTGCTCTCCGGAATCAAAGCTGTAACCGAAGTATTTTGGTACAGAACCACTGTAAATATATCCTTTCGTATCAAATAAATGTATCTCATCAACAGAAATCAACGACGCAATCTTCTGTAATTCGTCAACGTCATACTCTACTCCCGGCTTTGCATCAATAATATAAGAAACCGCCTTAGCTCTGACTATATAATCGTCCTTCAGCGATTTGATGAGATTTTCTTCACTCTCGTCATTTTTATCAAGTACCGTGATAACACGGTCCAAGAGTACCTTTGACGTCCGGTCTGAGTTTTTGTCGTTGACATACTTTAAAATATAGCCTTCCAGTAATAGCGCCGCAGCAATTATTGCAATGGCCAGAATTATAAATTTTCTCTTTTTCATATTAAAAATTTTTGCTGATATCCTCTGATTTTTTAGCAGCGTAAAACGGACATTCGCAGTCACTTTGCGCACTTGAAGCGGGGGAATACTTATCTGCGTTCAAATCCGAAATACTTTACTGCATTTTCATAGGAAATTCCCTTTATGATTTTCTCAAGCATCCGGTAATCTGCCGGGTATTCCCCATTTTCCACCCAGCCTCCGATCAGCTCACACAGAATTCTGCGGAAATATTCATGCCGCGTATAGGATAAAAAGCTCCTGGAATCGGTCAGCATACCGATAAAATTGGAGAGCAGGCCCAGGTTGGCAAGCGAAGTCATCTGTGCCACCATGCCGGTCTTGTGGTCGTTAAACCACCAGGCACTCCCGTGCTGAAGCTTTCCGGCAGCTTCGGTTCCCTGGAAACAGCCGATGATCGAGCCGATCACCTCATTATCCTGCGGATTCAGAGAGTAAAGGATCGTTTTCGGCAGAATCCCCTGCAGCTCCAGCGCATCCAGAAAGTCTGCCGTCTCGCTGCCGGGCGTATAGTTGCTGATGCAGTCATATCCGGTATCCGGACCAAGCAGTCGATACATCCGCGTATTATTATCCCGCTTGCAGCCATAGTGCAGCTGCATCACCCAACCTCTCTCATGGTACTGTGCCGCGAGAAACTGCAGAAACGCCATCTTGAACTTCAGCGTCTCAGGCTTTGTGACTGTTTCGCCTGCCAGTGCTTTTTTCAGAATCGCATCAACCTCTTCTTCGGATGCCGGTGATGACATGACATACTCCAGCGCATGATCGGATACACGGCAGCCAAACGATGCGAAATAGTCCATCCGCTTCAAAAGCGCCGCCTTTAAGTCGGAAAAATCCTGAATCGCCACTCCACTCACCTCTGACAGACGCGCAATGTAAGACGGATAATCCGGCTTCTCCAGATTCATCGCCTTATCCGGCCGCCATGCCGGGAACACCTGCACTTCAAAGCTTTTATCCTCCCGCAGGCTTTTATGCCATTGCAGAGAATCTGCCGGATCATCGGTCGTACAGATCAGCTTTACCCCGGAACGGCGAATGATATTTCGAACAGACAGATCATCCTCCTGCAGCTTTGCGTTGCAGAGCTGCCAGACCTCCTCTGCTGTGTCTCCGTTCAAATAGCCGGTGTAGCCAAAATACCGCTGCAGCTCCAGATGGCTCCAGTGATAGAGTGGGTTTCCGATTGCGAGCGCCAGCGTCTCCGCCCACTTCTGAAACTTTTCCCGGTCAGAGGCACCACCGGTAATATAATATTCGTCAATGCCGTTGGAACGCATCTGCCTCCATTTATAATGATCCCCACCCAGCCATACCTGCGTGATATTCTCAAACTTCCGATCCTCAGCGATCTCCTGCGGATTGATATGGCAGTGATAGTCGACAATCGGCATCCCTTCCGCATATTCATGAAACAGCTTTTTCGCTGTTATCGTTGAAAGCAAAAAATCCGAATCCATAAACGTCTTCATTTCTGTCCTCTCCTTTACAAATCTTTCCTATGTTTTCTGTTAACCAGATCTTCTCCTCTAAATATATCGAATATTTTCACAAAATGCAAAGTTTTTCTGGTTAATATTTGCACAGTTCATGCAGGTGATTTTTGTCTATATTTCACAATTTTTTATAATGATTTTGTTTTCCTGTTGACGCATTCTCCATATCTGTATTACCGTGTATCATGATGATGCCAGGGTCAAAAGATCAAAAAGCCGTTCATGCTTGCATGATAAGGCTTTTGAACTTGGGACCCGCCAAACATGAGAAAGTAGCGATTTACGTAGTAAATCAGCGGATTTCGAATGTTTGCAGAATTGCGGGAGCTGCTTCGCAGCGGAGCAATTCGTACGCATCATCTTATATAACTTATATAATATAAAATGAAAGGACTTATCCAAATTGAAAACATACATACAAATTCACCCGTCTGACACCGTGGCTGTCGCACTTACGCCACTGGCAAAAGCTACATCGATCACGCTCCCCGGTCTGACACTTCTTTTAAAAGAGGACATTCCTCAGGGACACAAATTTGCCCTGAAGGCACACACCAAGGGCGATCCGGTGATAAAATACGGCAATCCGATCGGCACCGCCACACAGAACATTCCTGCCGGTGCATGGGTACATACACACAATATGAAGACCGGCCTCGGCGAGCTTCTGGATTATACTTATACCCCACAGGCAGCAGCATCTTCCGCCACACCCCCACGCTATTTTCACGGATATCGAAGAGGCGATGGAACCGTCGGCGTGCGCAACGAGATCTGGATCATCCCGACCGTTGGTTGTGTCAATAATACCGCTACTGCCATTGAACGCGCCGCACAGCGCTTTCTGCGCCCGGGCATTGATGCAATCTGCGCCTTTCCCCATCCATACGGCTGCTCTCAGATGGGCGACGACCAGGAGATGACGCGCACAATTCTCGCTGATCTGATCCGGCATCCGAATGCGGGTGGCGTGCTTGTGCTCGGTCTTGGCTGCGAAAACAGCAACATTGATGTACTGAAAACCTATCTCGGTGCATATGACCCTGACCGGATCCGGTTTCTGAATGCACAGGACTGCGAAGATGAAATCACCAACGGAATCACACTCATCGAAGAGCTTTGCGACTACGCGGCGCAGTTTCACCGGGAAACGCTGTCATCCTCTGAGCTGATCATCGGCATGAAATGTGGCGGCTCTGACGGGCTCTCCGGTATCACTGCCAATCCATGCGTCGGCGCCTTTTCCGATCGCCTCATCTCCACCGGCGGCTCTACCATTCTGACGGAAGTCCCGGAAATGTTCGGCGCGGAAACGCTTCTGATGAACCGCTGTGAGTCAGAGGAAGTATTTCATCAGACCGTCCATCTGATCAATGATTTCAAAGAATATTTTCAGCGACACGGGCAGACGATTTACGAAAATCCGTCACCCGGCAATAAAAAGGGCGGTATCTCCTCTCTGGAAGACAAATCGCTTGGCTGCACACAGAAATCTGGGCAGGCCCCGATCCGCGGCGTACTCGCCTACGGCAAACGTATCTGTCAGAAAGGGCTTCACCTCTTAAGTGCCCCGGGCAACGATCTTGTGGCCTCGACTGCACTCGCGGCCTCCGGTGCACAGATTGTTCTCTTTACGACCGGCCGAGGGACTCCTTTTGCCTGTCCTGTGCCCACAGTCAAGCTCTCAAGCAACTCACAGCTTGCCCAAAGGAAGCAAAACTGGATCGATTTTGACTGCGGCGTACTCACTGAAGGACGCTCTTTAGAAGAGCTGTCTGAAGAGCTTTTTTCCTTCGTGCTCGACGTTGCCTCCGGCAGGCAGACAAAATCCGAGCAGGCAGGTTTTCACGATATGGCAATTTTCAAGCAGGGAGTGACGCTATAGCTGATATAGAAACTACTTTCGGTTAAATATTCAGAGAAAGGATTGGAATACAATGAATCGTTTATCTTATCAAACATTAAAAGAACAGAATTATCCGGGCTATCTCCTTGAGCACGCGCCGGAACGTGTTCTGCAGTTCGGGGAAGGAAATTTTCTCCGGGCTTTTGTGGATCATTTTATCGACATATTAAATGAGAAGGCAGGGTTTGACGCAAAGGTCGTCGTTTGCCAGCCATCCTCTCCAAACCCGGCAGCCTCTGACCGGATCAACACACAGGACGGACTCTATACCCTTCTGCTTCGTGGCTGTCAGGATGGTCAGGCACAGACACAAACGCGCGTCGTATCCTGCATCAGCCGCTGCCTGAATGCCCAGCGCGATTATGAACAGCTGATGAACTGTGCTGCCAACCCGGAGCTGCGTTTTCTCGTCTCCAACACGACTGAAGCCGGAATCGTATACGATCCTGCCTGTCAGTTTACTGACACTCCGGCCAGCTCCTTTCCCGGAAAGCTGACGCAGTTTCTTTACCGCAGGTTTCAGAAATTCGGAATGCAAAAGGGAAAAGGCTTCCTGATTTTTTCCTGTGAGCTGATTGATAATAATGGAAAAGAACTGGAGAACTGCGTCCTGCGCTATGCCGACCAGTGGAAGCTCGGCACTGCATTTACGGACTGGGTCAGAGCGGAAAATCTGTTCTGTTCTACGCTGGTCGACCGTATCGTGACCGGATACCCACGCGAGGAAGCGGACGCCATCTGCCGGCAGCTTGGCTATGAGGATCAGCTGCTCGATACCGGAGAACCGTTCGGCTTCTGGGTCATTGAGGGACCACAATCGATCCTGGAGGAATTCCCGGTCCACAAGACAGATCTTCCAGTTCTGATCACAGACAACCACAAGCCTTATAAGCAGCGAAAGGTTCGCATTCTGAATGGTTCGCATACCTCCTTCGTACTCGGCGCTTATCTGTCCGGCCAGAATATCGTACGAGACTGCATGCACGATCCGGTGATCCGCGAATTTCTCCATCGAACCGTTTATGACGAAATCATCCCGACCCTGGATCTTCCAGAAGATGATCTTCTGGCATTTGCCTCCGCTGTCTCGGACCGATTCTGCAATCCATTCATCGACCATGCCCTGCTCTCGATAGCCCTGAATTCTACTGCCAAATGGAAAGCGCGTGTGCTGCCGTCCCTGAAGGAATACATTGCACGAAAAGACAGGCTTCCGGAATGTCTGACCGCCTCGTTCGCCTTTTATATTGCCTTTTATCATGGCCATACCCGTACAGAGGACGGATTGCTCGCCTCCCGCTCCGGCAATGACTATACGATCAAGGATGATCCAAAGGTGCTGGACTTCTTTTATGAGCACCGGACGGATTCCGCTGAAGCACTCGTTCATGCCACCTGCTCACGCGCCGATTTCTGGGGTGAGGATCTCTTAGCCCTGCCCGGCTTTGAACAGGCGGTATGTCAGGATCTGTCACGCATATGGGAGTGTGGGGCATATGCGGTGATGGAGGCACTCACTCTATAACTATACTTTTCTCTGCTCTCCTGCTCCTGATACAGGCAAGTCCAACCATCTGCTTCCATTGCGCAGAGCAAATGCAAGGGATTGGGCTTGCCTGATTCGGTTAAAAGTATTCCGTGCTGTGATCATGCTCATGAGTAATCACATGCTGGTGTGTGCTGCCGTCATGCGTATGCGTAATCACATGTATCAGAAAAAGCTTAAAAAAGTCCCTGCAGCCTGGACGAGAAAAATTCTCAACTGCCAAACCTGCAGGGTCGCTTTCATCTACTGCTCTACTACGCCTTCATCTATCCATTTCTGAACTTCCTCCACACTGAGCCTGACTGCTTTCGCAATCTTTTCAACCGGAAGCCCCATCTCTACAAGTGAAAGAGCTGTTTCTCTTGCCTTTTTCAGTTCTCCTTGTTCTATTCCTTGCTCGATCCCCTTTGCAATTCCTTTTTCGATACCGTTTTCAATACCTTCGCTATAAATCTTCTCCATTTCATGGCACATAAATTCCACCCCCATCTTCGTTTCTTTTAACTCATACAAGCCTAAAATCATCACCAGTGATAGGCCGGGGCGTTTTCCAGATAGCACCGGATGCTGATTCCAATATAAGGAGCAACGGATGCAGTGATCCACGGCAGGCTTTCTTCCGGCAGCGTACACAGCCGCAGCTCCAGATCCCCTCTGGGCCATGCGGTATAGGTATATGCGCCACGCGCCTGTGCCGTCTGACTCTCCTCCATCGCATCCAGAATCTGTGCGGCAGAAAGCGGCTGCGTCTGCGTTGATTTCGGAAGCAGACCATCCAGCAGTGCAAGTGCCAGCGAGATCGCTCGCTCCCGGTTCTTCTCCTGCCTTGGAACGATGCGAAGCTCATGGAGCTTTCCATTGTTGTAGTCGTAATCGAGGATCAGCCAGATGCCATCTTCCATCTGGTAGATTTCCTCTACGGTAAAATCTGTACGGATAATTCCGTAATCTCCCATTGCCACTATGAACTGCTCCTTGGAATATTCCGGGCTCAGGCCTTCTGAAATACCGTCTGCCTGCAGAAGCCCGAGTACTTCCTTTGGCGTAGCGTCTATATCGTAATATGCATTGCCGGGAAGAGCGAGCTTTCGGACAGCAGATGCATCTAGCCTGTATCTGCGCACATCTTCGCTCCGCTCCTGCCTGGAATCTGGAATCCTTTCAGCTTCTGTTGCCATATCCTCAACCGTGTTCAGAAATTCATCCGTCTCTCCTTGTTCTTCCACAAATTCCAGAAATGCTTCATATTCGCGGCTCCCACGATCCAGATTTCCGGCTCGTTTTTCTGTGTGCGTACCGCTCAGAGCACCAAACGCATACAGCCCTGATGCAAGCAACAGGCCTGCTGCGAGCACGCCTCCGCAAATGGCCGCCATCCGCCATCCACTTCTTCCATAACGTACCTCACGCATTTTTTCTTCCGGATAAAAATCTGATGAAAATTCCCGGACAGAAGCATAACGTTCCCGCTCATCCAACGCCAGCCCTCTTTTTAAAAGATGTTCCTCCTGTTCCGGCGTAATCTTCGCCCCATAGACGGACGGCTCGAGCAGCTCATCCCGGATTTGACGCTGGAGTGCATCCTCCGGCATACAGCCAGTGATCATCTCATAAAGTGTCGCAGACAGCGCATAGATATCCGTCCACGGTCCCTGCACACTCTTTCCGTCGTACTGCTCCGGCGGCGCATAACCGCTTTTCAGTAATACCGTCTGCGTCATCTCCGAATCCTTCTCTCTCAGATACGAACGCGCCGAGCCAAAATCCAGCAGCTTCACAGTGCCATTTGCTCCCACCATCAGATTGTCCGGTGTGATATCGCGGTGCAGAAGCCCTTTTTTATGGATGCTTTCCAGTGCCAGCACGACCGGCCGAAGCATTTCGAGCGCCTCATCAAAGGATGGCACCTCTTTGTTTTGCTCCAGCCAGCTTCGAAGAGAAATTCCCTGCACATACTCCATGACCAGATAGGCGGTCTGATTTTCCCGAAAATAATTCCACGCCTTTACGACACCCGGCACATCCAAAAGAGAAGTAAGAATACGCGCCTCCCGCAGGAAGCGGTTCCTGCCCTCTGTAAAAGCAGCCCGGTCCGTCTCCTCTGTGATCCGGATACTTCCATCCTCAGCCCGCCTTGCAAAGCAAGCCGGAAAATATTCCTTAATCACAATCTTCTGTCCGAGCAGCTCATCCTCCGCCAGATAGGTAATACCGAACCCGCCTTGTCCGAGACTGCGGCACACCCGATAGCGCCCGTTCAGGCGATATCCCACTTCCAACCGCTCTTTTGTCCTCATTCAACATATCCTCCCGGCTCCATCGTCAGCTGCGCATATGCATACTCCTTTCGGACACTCGTATGCAACCGCAGCCGGAATTTTGCATGCTCAGTAATACTCTGATCCTTTTTCAGCTCCTCATCCACAGCTAAAGTCTCTTGCCTGGCAAAGAGGTCCTCCGTTTCTGTCAGAAGCCGGTCTGTCTCCTCATCCGTCAGGTAGGTCTCCGGGACAAGATACGGAACAACTTTCTGCAACACGGTACGCAGCACCGCCGGCGTCCCATTTACTGTCAAAGACTTCACCCGCTCATCTGCAGGATCCAGCGCCAGCGTCAGTTCGTAACGCTGACCGTTTTCTGCCGTATAATCATAGACACACCGCAGCGTGCTCGTATTGTAAATCTCATCCACGCCATTTTCTCCCCGTTCTTTCCGGACAGAGGAATAATAAGAGGAGGTATCTGTTTCCAGAGAACAGTTAAGTGCCCTCTCCAGTAATTCCTTCACGGTCTTCTCATCCAGATAGAAACAACCGCTGAAATATTTGCTTCCCGCATTCCGGAACCTCCACCTTTTGAGCATATCCTGCGGAACATCATAGTGGATGATTTCCTCCTGCCCCGAAGCATCGGTATCCTTTGCATACGGTGTCAGTTTTCTGAGCATGCTCACATACTCCGGCGTTTCCTCCAGAAGCGCTTCATATGGATGACGGTCTGCCTCCCTGCGCGCCATGGCAAGCCGAAAAACAAATTTCTGATCCGGATATGCAGAAAAATAAGCATGCTCACAGCCGATTGCCAGAGCCACCGCCACCGCAGTGCCACAAAGTCTGAACAGTATCCGTCTGCCAAACCGCAGCCCGCGCCCGGAAGAGCTTCCGGAAAAGCTCGCGCTGCCATTTGTCGTCAGCTGCAGCCAGTCTGCACTCCACAGGCTACGCGTCTGCTCCAGCAGCGGCTGCGCTGTCGCCGTATCCATACCAAGTCCCTCCATCAGGCTGCCCACATAGAAGAACCGGCGCGAAACATCAAGAGAAAGCCCCTGCATAATAGCTGCCTCCGCCTTTGGCGGAATCGCCGCATAAGAAGTGACCGGGCGCAGGCGATCCCTCCGAAGCCGATTTACAGCAGACGGAGGCCGATGTCCGGTCAGTACCTCGTAAATCACGCAACAGATCGCATACAGATCCGTCCACGGCCCACAGTTCTCTTCCTTTACATACAATTCAGGCGGCGCATAGGCGATCTTCCCAGAACGTTCTGCCGTCTGCTCGCCGATCTGAAATGCCGCGCCAAAGTCGATCAGCTTCCATGCACCGTCACCGGTACGCATCAGGTTGTCCGGGCTGATGTCGCGGTGGATGATCCCGCGCGCATGCAGTCGACAAAGTCCTTCGAGCACCGGTGCAAACATTGTCTGGCACTCTGCAAATGACAGGACATGTCCTCTTCTTTCATTCAGGTAAGCTCGCAACGTTCCGCCAGGCAGATACTCTTCCACCAGATAGGCTGTCCCGTTCTCCTCAAAAAAGTCAAGCACACAGCAGATACCAGGCAGATCAAACATCCCGTAAATCCGTGCCGCTTCCTCCCGGAACCGCCGCCGTCCCTCTGCAAACTCCGCCTCATATCCTTCTGCCGGGCAAAGGCTCCCATCCATCTGTCGCCTGCATGTTCCGACCGGTGCATACTCCTTGATCGCGACCAGGTGCTCAAGCACCAGATCCAGCGCCAGATAGGTGACGCCAAAGCTTCCGCTTCCAAGCACACGCTGAATCTCATATTTTTCTTTTCGGATGCTGTGTTCCGGCATGTATGGCACTGCTGTATCCTCCATGTAATTTCTCTATTCTGGTATTGATCTAACTATAAAGTACCGTTTTATATCATTCCTGCACATGCCCAACCACATATTTGAGCAGCTCCTCCTGCCTGCAGTTTGCATCTCGGTACACATGATAGAGATAAAAATTCTCTCCCTCTGTCACCTTTTTCTCCACTTCCTCCTCGACGACCTCCATCGGATCCTCTGCACGCAGAAAACGCATCACAAACCGGTCGAATTCCTTTCCGGGCCGCAGCTGCGAAAATCCACAATTTCTCAAAATCCGGTTCAGACGCGGGATCGTCACACAGCTATCTGCATCCAGCGGAATTCGCGCATTGACAAACAGTAGGAAACTCGTGAGCACGGATCGGCTGATGTCACGTTTTCCGAGTATGAAATCCCGGAAATAGTCCTCCCCTGCGCGTCCTCTCTGATACAGCTTTTTCTTCTCTGCCGCAGTGCGTTCATGCACAGCATCAAGCTGCTCCTCACGCTCCTTCTGCTCTTTTGCGAGCACGGCAAGCTTCTGAAGCGCATCTTGTTCCTCCACAGGGGATGCATTTTCCCGACACAGAGAAAGAGACCGCGCAATCTTCCGCTTCGTCTGCTGTGGCCAGTGCTCAAATTCTCCGTACAGCTCAAATAATACTTCCAGCCAGTCTGCTGACACATATCCGAAGTAGAAATAGTTGAATTCATCAAAAATCCCTCCCGGTGTGAGTGAAGCAGCCTGAAGATACACCATTTTTTCCTGCACCGTCATCGTGGGCTTTGCCCTTTCCGCTTCCTTTTTCAGCTTTGTCAGCGGTTTTAAAAAGGTCAGATGCTCCAACGCAAATTTCTCCGAAAGTCCACGTTCCTCCGGAGCATGCCCGGTTCCATACCGCCTGCGAAATGCCTCCTCCTTCTGACATGCGTTCTCATACCGCCTGCACATTTCCTGAATATAAAAATAAAGATATTTACAAAAATAATACCGCGCCTTTTCCCTCACGCCGGAGAAAGAATCCAGATTCTCCCGCATAAACTGCAAAAAACCGGCCGCCGTCTCCTGCCGCCCGAGTCCCCGTGCCATCCGGCGGGTGACGCTCTGCGTCTGCATCTGCTCGTCGGAGCCAGAGCAGACATACTGCTTCAGCTGTTGCAAGGAAATCTTCCCACCCGTAAAGCCACCGCTCTCCATCCGATCATCATGGATCGCCATACAGCGTGCAAACAGCTCCTCCCATTCCGGATAAGACATCCCATGGTCATAGGCAAAGATCAGTCCCGCTTCAAAAAAACTCCTGGCATAAAGAGTTTCACACTCCTCCTCCAGAAGTTTTTCATTTACACGCACCAGATCCCAGCCTTCCGCAAAGCCCTTCGCCAGGATCTGCACGCGCTTTGGCAGAAAATCATCAAAGCCCGCTTCGTATTTTGTCGCAAGTTTTGCGAAAATATTGGTTGCTTCCATTTTCCCACCTTGCTCTTTCTAACAGGATACCTTTACCTTAGCCGCCCGCAGAAGCTGCCCGGATAAAAGATATCCCCGTTGTAACTCCTCGGTCACAATGCCGTCCGTAATACCCGGAACCGTCTCCTGCATCAGCGCATAATGCCGGTCGACATCAAACGGCATCGCAAGCGCTTCCACCGGTGTCACATTCAGATACTGTTTCAGAACCCGGAGCAGCACGCTGTAATAGCCGCCCATAATCCTCTCTGCCCCACTTACAGGATCTGAAATTCCACGCAAGCCATACTCCAGACTGTCCAGAATTGTGAGCATCTCCTCCGCGATCGCAGCAGTCGGCGCAAGTCCCCGCTCGGTAACCGCTGCCAGCGCTTCCGGCACCAGCTCCTCCGGATGGGAGGTCGTTGCACCGCCGACATAGTGCTGCAGCACCTGCTTCTGTAAAAATGCCTCGCTCTGCTTTAAGACCTGCTGCAGTCCTTTTAAAACTGCCGCTTCCTGCTCTGCCTGTACACGGGATGTACGCATCGTTGTCGCCCAGTCCCATGAATTGCCGGACTGATCCGAAACCGGCATAGCAAGATGCGCTGTATTTTCTCTCAGACGCTTCACCGCATGTGCCATATGAGTCAGCGCCATCGTCCTGTTTACCGTCTGACTTCCCTCCGAACCATTCCTCTGCCACGGCTTCTGATACAAATCGGTAAAAGAAAACAGATAACTCTCTCCCGTCTCCCGGTTGGTGACCTGCAACCCCGAGCCTGCAGCCCGGATATCCAGACCGACCATTAGCTCCAGCTCCAGTTCGGCCGGATAGCCTGCGAACGGTGTCTGAAGCTCTGAAATCTTCCAGGAGCGCAATGCCGCCGTCTGTCCTTCCTCACAGCCTGCATACCGGGACAGCTCCTGTCCCATAGAAACGGTAATCCGGGAATCACTGCCCATCTCTGCCACACGACACCTCGCACGCTTTTTTGAGCGTGTCGGAATCGTCGTCTGCTCTGGAATGATTACATGTCCTGTTCCTTCCGGCTCTAAATGAAGCGCACACGGCAGGCACTCCAGAAGAAGCGTATCTTCCATCTCTGCCCAGCCATCCAGCTTGCCTCCCTGCATCGCGGCTCCGATGGCAGCCGTCCGCTCCGGATGCTCCGCATAATTCACCGCTTCTCCAAGCCCGGCTGCCTGCAAAAGCCCGCTCTGGCGCGAAGCCATGCACAGACCCGGAAATGCCCGAAGCGGCATTTGTAACAGTGCCTCATCTTCATACAGACGCCCGGATGCCATCGCCGGCTCCAAAGCCTGCTTCATCTCCCACAAAAGCCCGGAGAGCACGCTCCCGGCATCACCAGAATGCATCCGCTCCGCAGCGCTTAACAGTTCTACGACTCCACCGCCATATTCGACAAGTGCGGCTGCGACATGCTCCGCATCCGACATGATGCTCAGAAAATACCCTTCTTTGCTCCAATCCTTTGCAAACCTCAAGGCCCCTGCCAATGCAAAGTCCAGTACCCGTATCACGGAAAACCCGGCTGTCTCCACGGCCTGACTGACCGCCGCCTGCACACGGAGATCCATCGATGGGACTGCAAGCACACAGGTATCACAATTTCCATATACCGTCACGGAAAGCTCCTGTTTCAGATCCTGCAGCAGGCCATTTAAAATCTCCCGCACAGTGATACGCATTCCCTTCCAGGAAAAGACCGCTTCCGGGTTCCATGCATGCTGATCCAGGTACCGATAAATGGATTGGGGCTGTGCCTGCAGCGCAGTCGCCGAACGCGAACTATGACAGATCTCTGCGTACCGTACCGCACGGTTTCCGGTCAGTACCTCACCGACCGGAGAAACGGTAAATACGGCAGGGAGCCGCAGCACCTCCGCGATCTGATCCTGAAAATGCGCACACACGCTGATCTCCTGTTCGCCAAATGCAATTCCGATGATTCTCTTTCGTACAAACTGTTCCATATCTCGCATCCTGCTCCTGTATTTATTACTCCATTCTCACTACGATCGCCGTAATATTATCTTTCCCGCCACCATCTAAGGCTGCCTGAATCAGCAAATCGACGCAATCGCCCACATCCTCATTATGTGCAAGGATCCGGCAGATCTCCTGCTCTTCCACCATATCGGTCACGCCGTCGCTGCAGATCAGGAAGGTATCCCCTTCCTGCAGGTAATAGCTCTTAATATATGGCTCGATCATCATCTCATCCGGGTCAATGCCAAGATATTGTGTCAGATATGGCTTACGGCCGGTGATGCCATTCTCCTGCATAAAAGCGGCATCTGTATGATCCTGAGATATCTGCAGCAGCCTTCCGCCTCGCAGCAGATAGCCGCGGCTGTCACCAAGATTGCAGATCCATACCTGACCGGCATGGAAATACAATCCGACCAGTGTCGAGCCGGTCTGATCTGATCCAAGATTCATCCCCGCCTGATACACCGCCTGATTGATCACGTTGCACATTTCCGTCAGGGACGGAGTGATGTCACACGGATTGATATGCTGCTCCACGGCAAGGTATTCCCTCGCGGTCTTTGCCGCTGTATAGGATGCGACCTCTCCGAAATCACCGCCGCCCATTCCGTCAAAGACACAGAAAAAGCTGTCCTGCGAAAGCGTATACTCTTTTTCTACGACGACCTCTGACCCGTGATTGTCGCTTGGCATATAGTCTTCCGGCCCTTCTGTCCCCTCCGGCATGCGAAAGCCTTTGAAATACAGGTTGTCCTCATTATTTTTTCTCCGCTTTCCCTGATCGCTTCCGCAGGCCGCCGCAAGCGTCGGCCCACCGGAAAACGGATTTTTAAATCCAAACATTTTTTTTGTAAAATCCATAAGATTTTCTCCAACTATCATTTCTCTACGTGTCTCTGTGCACAGATCTTCAGAAGATCCTCCCACGGCTTAAAGGACTCATCGCGGTAGCCCTCGAACAGCACCTTCTCGATATCCGTCATCTGGAAGCCGAACTGTGCACGGATATCCAGGTTTCCTTCCGGGTACGGCACGCCGATGTAGTCCGCCATCTGATCCGGCACGACCGCTGATTTCTGCATGTATCCGAAAATCATGATCGGTTTCGTTGCATTTTTTAACAGTACCACAGAGCCGATCGGTAAAATTGTATTCATAGTTTTTCTCCTTTTCTCCAGGTAATGATCTTTATACTAATTATAAAAAACATCTCACTGACTTTTCCATATTAATTATAAGATGATGCCAGGGTCAAAAGGTCAAAAAGCTGTTCATGCTTGCATGATAAGGCTTTTGAACTTGGGACCCGCCAAACATGAGAAAGTAGCGATTTACGTAGTAAATCAGCGGATTTCGAATGTTTGAAGAATTGCAGGAGCTGCTTCGCAGCGAAGCAATTCGCAGGCATCAGTTGGGGGCAAAAGGTCATAGGACGGACATTCTATTTAAATACTGAATGATATAAATAGCTGCCGATGTCCATCACGCCATCTGCGATCCCCTGTGCGATTCCGCCATGATCCTGATAATAATGTGAATCACTGCTTCCGGTAAAGATCGACTGTACATCGCCAATCATGGAATCTACTGCACCGGCAAAGTTTGTCACGCCCTTGTCTGAATAATAATCACCGACGATCGGAAGCTTTGATACGACATCAAAGGCTGCGTCGCCCGCGGTCTCGATTACTCCACCCGGCCCCAGATTCCACGCAAACTGCGTCAGCTGATTCAGCTGATAGGCCGGATCTCCGCCGCCCTCAGAATACTGATCCTTCACGATATTTACTGCATTGCCAAGTACTCCCTTTGCCACATGCTCATAGTAAGAGGATTCCAGCTTGTCCAGTCCAAGATCCAGACCGAGCGTACTGCCGGTCATTTCCTGCAGCTTTCCGACCCAGCTGCTCGGATCCAGTCCATTCGACATCCATCCAGCAACGGTCTCGATGCCTTTATCTCCGGCTACCTTCAGGGCACCCTCGTAATCGCCTGACAGAAGTTTTCCAAGCACATCCTTTGTCGTATCGGAATCAATCCCTGTCATTCCACTTAAAGCCTCAAACAGTTCATCCGGACTTTTTACGAGATTGCCAAGCGTCCCGAGCTGATCGCCGTTTTCGCTGATCCAGCCTGCCAGATCGGAAAGCGAATCCAGTCCGGAAGTATCACCGCCTGAGAGCATCGCCAGCACCGTACCCGGTGATGCAAACGTACTCGCGGAAAGCCGTGCTGCAGAGGAGCCGTTTGCCAGCATGTTTGCCACACTGGTAAAGGACTTCTGAGCCGCCTGAATTTTCCCGGCAAAATTTCCGGCTAATGTCGCGCTCCAGCTGTCGTTCATCGAGTTTAAGGTGCTCGTCAGCTGAGAAAATACCGACTCAAACTCCGTCTGCAAAGAGGTCAGCTCCGTACTCTGGGCGATCAGCTCCTCCGGCGTTAATTTAATATCCGTTCCTGCCATCTCTTATCCCTCCAATGAACTGAATATATTTTTGAAGTTACCGATCGAAATATTGCTGTGGCCGGTATTCGAGCTGCTGATCGCAATCGCATCCGTAGCTGCGCCGCCGGTGCTGCCTCCGGTAATACCCGGCACAACATTGATCACCTGGCCGATGATATCGTCCACACCATTGATGCGCGTGTTGATCTCCTGCTCCTTTTCGTCGAATTTCTGGGAAGCATTCTGAATCGCCTTGTAAAAATTCTCTGCGCGGTTCTCGATATCCTGCGCTGTCTGCTTATTCGCCAGTGTCATCTGCTTGATCTGATCGCGCTCTTTACAGATCCAGTCCTCATGAACTGTGATCTGGTTCAAAAGAGATGCTGCATCGGAGATCGACGAATTCGTCTGCTCCGCAACAGATACTGCACTTCTTAAAACCGCTGTATCAATATGTAATAACATAATTATTCCTTTCCATAGCATTCGATTCTATATTTTTCAGCAAAATAAATATCCTAGTCAAGCGGATATTCGCAATCCGCTTCGCTACTTGCTCATAACCGAATGCTGCTTCGCAGCTTATCCGGAGTGGTTTACATCACTCCGGATACAAGCAAGTCCAAACCCACCGCTTATTGCTTTACGCAATTAAAGCAGAGGACTTGCTTGATTCGGTTAAAACGAATTCCGGATCTGTGCCGCGCACTCCTGATCGACTTCCTGAAAATGCGCACAGGTCGTCGTCGCATAGCCTTCAATGGCATCGATGACACTCTTAATAATCGAGCCCTGCTGATAATATTTATCCATCATCTCCGTAAATGCCTTGCTCGCACTGCCCTCCCAGGTCGATGAGATCTGTCCGGTCATCGTCTTCATCCGGGTGCAAAGCCCGTCGTAGGTCGTCGCCAGATTCTTCAGGGACGATGCCGCCTGCGTCAGTCCGTCGTAATCAATCTTAATGTCTGCCATAATCAAACTCCTCCTCCGCTCTTAATCGCGCTCGCCATCTCGGCATCCTTCTGCTGATACTCCTGTATCGCTCCCTTGATCAGCCGGATCGTATAATTTAAGTTTCCGGTCAGGGACTTAATCTGTGAATCCAGCGTGGTGCACTTCTCCTTGATCGCCTCGCCGGTCTGACCGGTCATATTATCAGCACTGTTGCTCAGCTTTTTGATACTGCTCTGTGCTTCCTCCAGTCGGGTTATCGCTGCACGGATCTTTGCGATATCCGCATTTGCCGCATCCTCATTGATATAAATATTTCCTGCCACTTCACACCTCTCCTTTCAGTAACTGTACTGCCGCATTCAGAGCTGCCGGATCCTGCAGCTCTCCTGCTGTAAACGATCTGGCTGTCTGGCCGACCTTTACATCCGCGCCATGCACCGTGATGTCCTGCCCGCTTTTTAAAAGCGCTCTTATCTCGCCCTCGGACGATCCGGAAATCGTAATCTTTCCATTTTCCAGCACAGTCATCGTAATCACTCCATCCTTGCTGTGGAACCTGCAAGACGGCTTTCCTTCCACATCCAGTCTTCCTTCCTTTTCTCCCAAAAAGACCGGGGTGAGCAGCTCGCGCAAGTCCTCTGCCATCTCCACATTGTCATCGAAGTCGCGCTCGATCATTCCCTGATCCTCCAGCTCCTCCATCGTCTCCTGCTCATGCAGCGCGTACTCCTTTTGTACATCCGGCATCGCCGCCAGATACGCATAATCATAATATACCGCATCCATCAGCTTTGCACAGAAAAATAACTGCATTGGTGTCAGCACCGTTTTCTGATTCATGATCTCCCTCCTTAGTTTCATTCTATCTATCTTACAGCGTTGCAATCAGAAAGACATTTGATCCTCACGAGAATAAATGTCACAACAGCACCAGCTCGTCCCCCTGCCAGACACCCGCCTCATAAAACGTCTTCGCCGGGTCGAGCGTCTTTCCGGTACGTCGGTTCGCGATCGCGTAGCTGCTTTTTGGCAGCAGCTTTTCGCCCTTTGACGAGCGATGGTAATAATTCAACGCTTCGACGATATCACCCGCCAGCTTGCGCGCCGGGACATTGACCGGCACCTCCACGTCGTAGGTGAAGCTGTGCGACTCGTCCTGCACCGTAACAATAATAAATGCTCTCATACCATCTGCTTCTCCTCTCAGACGCTTCTCACAAAGCGAATCCTTCCATCCTGTACCACCGCTGACTCATCCTCATCCAGCAGCATATCTGCCATAACGGCATCTCCCTCTATCTGGAAAGCGGAATACTCGATCGGATTGCCATCCACTATCACTGCAAACTGCTTCTTCATCGCAAAATCCAGTACGATGTCCTTCTTCTCTGCCAGCAGTTCATCCTTTGTCACCGCCATCAACACAATGACCCCAAGCCCTGCCGACTTTGAGAGGATCATCCGAAGTGTCTTCTGATCGGCCTCCGGAAGCACTGCCATCAGCTTCGGCAGATCCTCAATCAGTACGCATATCTGCATGTAGGTCAAAATCCAGTCCTTTTCAACGAAGCCGGTCTTTTTCTTATTCTGGTTCAGAAGCTTCAGACGCTCATTCAGCTTTTCCTTCAGATCCGGAAGGACTTCGGCATACGTCATCTCGTTCAGAAGAACGACGCTGTTCTCCTCCGGCTTTTTCCGAAGCGTGCCTTCCAGCCGTTTCAGGAATGCTCTGCTATGTTCCGGATGCTCCGCACAGATCAGGCAGATCGTCTGCTCCGCAAGATCCAGAAAGGCAGGCTCCATATCATCCGAATACGTTCCGATCGGAATGCAGCTGCGGTTATCGTAGTTCTGCTCTTCTGCCTTTTCCGGTACCGGCGCCGCCTTCGGCTCTGCTTCGCCGTGATAAGTCACTTCGCCATGGTAGGTCGCTTCTCCTGCCGCTGCAGCAGCCTCTGCCACTGGTTCCTGCCCGGCTGCAGCAGCCTCTGCCTGCGGATGCTGTGACGCATTCCACGCCGCTGTCATCTGTTCCGCCAGCGCGAGAATCTGCTCATGCCGCGCCGTATCTTCCTTTGCATCTGCATAGACGGCCGCCTGAAATGCCACCGGTGGATTGCCCCGCATCAGCGCGCGTCCCTGTACATTCGGAAGGCTGATGCCCGCAATCGGGCCGACCAGCTGCGAATAATCGCCTTTTTCCGGCATCTGGAAGGTCACACAGCCCTTGATCAGCTGCGTGAACTTGTAGCTTAAGCCAAGGCTCGTATGCGTCGTGTAAATAAGGTAAATACCGTATGTCGCGCCCGAAGCCGCCAGCTCCTGCAGCACCTCGCTCATCTCCGGTGACTGCTCGAACATCGGCTTGATCTGGTCGATCATCACGACAATCGCCGGTGTATCCTTCGCCACCGCCTCCCGGTATGCCGCCAGCGAGCTGACCGCATGCTTCTGGAATGCTTTTCTTCGCGCTTCCAGCTCCAGGTATATCTTCTTTGCAAAACTCTGCAGCTTCTCTGCCTCCGAATTTAAAATCACCTGCCGAACCTGCGGCATGCCGGAAAACTCGGTCATACTCCATGTATTGGCATCGATGACGTATACGTTTACCTGCGCAGGCGTATAGTACCGGCACAGTCCCACCAGTACCGTCTTTAAGAAGAAGGTCTTTCCGGTCACATTCGAGCCGTATACGCCGTAATGTCCGACGCCCATAAAGTCCAGTGCCTGCACGCCCTGTGCCTGCGCCGCCGGGATGTCGTACCGCCCGACCGGTACGATAAGACCCTTTGGCGGGTTCCACGAAGTGCCGTCGAATCCGCCAGTGACCCCGAGCTCCTCCAGTGTAAGCCAGTCCGGAAGCTCCGGCAGCCACGGTCCTGCCATTTTCTCAATGCCATGCTCTTTGCATACACGGTTAATATATTTGATAACTGCTGTCAGCTCATCCAGCTCCACGGCCTCTTTTTTCTTCTTCGGCAGCGGATTGATCCGGTTGCCGGTCACACCGACGACGCGCACCAGATTTTCCGTGCTCATCTTATCTGTGATCGTCTCCGAATAGCCTGCCGCGCTGTAAAAGGACTGAAACAGCTCAAAGAGCTCGTCCTCGCCGACCCGGACATACGCACGTCCGGCCTGTGTGATCCGCGCCGCATCCGGTCTTTTCAGCATCTCGCGGCTGTCTGCCACATCCTGTACCTTCATACAGATGCGGAAGCGGGAGTTCGCACTGATCTGATCCGTCACGACGCCTGCCGGCTTCTGCGTCGCCAGAAGCATATGGACGCCAAGGCTTCGTCCGACCGCCGCAATGGAATTCAGCTCAGTCATAAATTCCGGCTCTTCCTTTTTCATCTCCGCAAACTCGTCCGTCACGATGATGAGGTGCGGCAGGCGCTCCTTTGCCTCGCCGTTGCGGTAGGCTCTCTGATATTTCTCGATATTGTTGACACCGTATTCCGCAAAGAGCTGCTGTCTGCGCTTCACCTCACTCTTTAAGGAGACGAGTGAGCGCCCGATGTTCCGGCTAATATTCGTGATCTTGCCGACGACGTGCGGGAGCGGCTCCATCAGATCGGACATGCCGCCGCCCTTGTAGTCGATGATGACAAAATTGACATCGTGCGGATGATAGGAAACTGCCATCGAGAGAATCCACGACTGCAGCAGTTCACTCTTACCGGAACCGGTCGTTCCTGCCAGCAGTCCATGCGGACCGTGTGCCTCATTGCCATCCAGCACGTTTAAGTAAAACAGCTTTCTGCCCGCCATCATACCGATCGGTGCTGCCAGGGTACGGTGTGGTTCGCTCCGCTCCCAGCGGGAAAATACGTCCAGATCCTCCACGCGTCTCGCGTGATATCCCTGCAGGAACGTGATCGAGGACGGCAGCTCCGCCTCCGACGCCCGATCCTTCAGTTCGACTGCCGCCAGCTTCCGCGCAAAAGCCTTCAAATCTGCAGTATGAATCTGCGCATCCGGCCGGAACGTCGAACGCTCGTCGTACTTTTCCCGCTCATAGGCGAGCGCCGATGCCTCAGACAGATCGACGATATACTGACACGTCTGCGGCAGCTCATACAGCCGGGATGCCAGCAGGACCGTCGTGATACCGAGTGCCGGATTGTTTGACACGAGATCCTCGTAAATACTCTCATCCTGCAAAAGCTTCTGATTCTCCGCGATAATGATGTAATGCGGCAGTACCTGTGTCTGCTTTGTTCCGTTTTCCGGATGTGCCTCAAGCTTTCGTCTCCGGATCATATCTGCGAGCAGTTCGCAGACGGTGTGGCGCCGTTTCTCATCAAATGCGATGTAGCGCACCTGCCCGCTCTCATCCCAGATATGCGGCAGCCAGCGGATGAGCCCCCAGGTCTTCATGGAGTCCTCCTCGAACAGGCCAATGATGCGGACATCCCGGAAGCTGTGCATGGTCGCAAGCTCCACGAGCATGCTGCGCAGCTGATAAAAGACATCCGCCTTTTCGCCCACGATACCGACCGTGCGCTGCTCTTTCAGTGAGACACGCACCGGTACATTTTCCACATACCGGGTCTCTTCGATGATCTGACCGGCCAGCTCTTCGAGCTCGTCGTCCTCCATCACAAAGCCGTCCGTATTCGCCCGGCTCTTGACCTCGACACAGAGCTTCACCTTTCCGATGCCGAGCCGCACGGTCAGGAAATCCGAATCCGACGGCATGCGCTCCCACAGGTTCCGCTTTAATGATTTTACCGTATCCATGCAGGCAGCCGGAGCCGGGTTTTCTGCGGTCAGAATACGCCGCTGCACATCCGCCACCTTGCAGATTCGCGCTTTCTGCGAATCGATGTATGCCTGATACCGCTCCTGCCGCATCTTCTCATATTCTTCGAGCTGCTGCCGCTCTTCCTTGCTCATCTTATTGTACATCGCCATATTTGCGAGCGGGGAAATCATACCGGCTGCACGCATCAGAAGCGCGGCAGGAGTGAGCATTCCCGTCGCCAGACTCGCGGCCAGCATCGCGCCGGAGCTGATGAGATAGGCAAAATTGCTTCTTCGCCCGCCGATCGATGCGCCATGTCCCGGAGCCGAAGAAAGGATGATCGGCTCGTGCGGCAGCTGCTCCCGGATACGCGGGGAGAGCTGATACTGCGGATAGACCGCGGTCGAAACCGCTTTCGGAGGCTTGATACCGCCTGCGGCCGGACTTTGCCCCGGCGCCTTTGGCTGCACGGCCTTTTGCGGTGCGGCCTTTGGCATGACGACGTCCGGTGCTGCAGGCCGGTCCATCTTCTCGATGTTTTCAGAAACCCGGATCGAGCTTCCGATGTTCTCAAAATACAGCATTCCATTTTGCAGGATAAAGCGAAACGTATAGATCGAAAGCACATCTCCCGACTTCATGATCGCCTTTGAGATTCTTTTTCCGTTCAGATACAGACCGTTTGTACTGTTTTGATCTTGTACGTGCACCTGCCCGGCCTCCAGCTGCAGCTGAAAATGATGTCCGGAGATGATCGGATAAGATACGACGATATCGTTGTCCGGATGCCGTCCGACCCGGATGCTTCCATTATAAGGAAGATTCACCGCTTTGGCACTGCGCGGAATCACTCTGGAAAGATACAGGGTCGCCTCTACAGACCGGCTCAGCACCATCAGCTCATTGCACGAAAGGAGCGAACCCGGCAGACGCAGCGGCTCTGCTGCCGCCGCCTTTACCTCATCGCCCACGTTTTTCATAATCAGTAAATGTTCCTTCGAATTCGGAATCTGCACGGTGTCTTTTTTGTGACACCCCATGAGCAGCTCGTCTCCGGTATTCAGTTCCTGATAATATTCCCGCTCACGAAAGCGGAATGCTACTGCGATTGCCATTTGTTATTCTCCATATACACGGTTTCTTGCCTGCCAGATCATGTCCTCCGTCACCGGATAGTCCAGCTTCTTCAGTTCCATCAGATACGCCGGATCCTGCAGCCGCTCTTTCGATGCCTCAAGCTCCTTCGCAAGCTCCTTCTCCCATTCGCTCTGACGCTTCGCGCTTCCATGCAGCTCCCACACGAGGAGAATGACCGCCACTGCGAGGATCGGAATCACCGTCGTCATGGACGCATATGCACCGGTCAGCTGCATGCCAAGCGAGCAGATCAGAAGTACCTCAAACCAGAGGATCCCCGGACGCACCTTCGGCATCCTGAATGCCTTTGCCTTTGCACTTTCCAATGCCACCTCCTGGTAATCCCGGTCGATATACTCCTTATGACACTTCGGGCAGGTCCGAAACGGACTCCCGTATGCCACCTTGAACTTCATGCCGATCGCCGCCATGTCGATCTGCCTGCCACAATAGGGGCATCGTTTCATCTTGTACATAACGCTCTCCCTTCTGACTCAGTCCTTCGCCCCGGAATCGTAAGTCAGATTTCCGTCGGCATCGTACCAGCGCACCTTCCAGATCAAGTCGCCCTTATTCTGCTGGTAGTAGACCATTTTCTTGCTGACAGTGCCGTCTCCGTTGTACTCGGTACACTGCAGCAAATTGCCGTCGGAGTCGTACTGATAGTCGGTCGTATAACTCGTCACATTCCAGTCGCTGTCATACTGGGTATCGCTGACATTATTGCCATTGTCATCGCATTCCAGAACACGGTATCCGGATACAGTGCCATTCTCTTCATAATAATGGGTATCTACCTGTTTTTTGATATTATCGCCGACCCATTCATAGGTCGTCTGTCGCTCCATCTGGCCATCCGCATTATATTCATTCTCAGAAGACCGGTGTCCATCCTCTCCATACTCAGTAGTAACCCAGTAGGAAAGATTTCCTTCATCATAGCTGCTGTACTTAGTCGTTCTTCCCTGCGAATCATATTCTGCGATACTCTTAACCTGATCATCTGCCGTATATACTGTCTCACTGATCTTGTTTCCGGCGGAATCATACTCACGCAATTCCTTGCTTGTCAAATTCCCGTCTGCATCATAATATTTTACAAGTACGGTATTCCCGTTTTCATCCGTCTCTTCCACGTAACCGCCGTCAGTATAAGTAAAGGGGGTATAGTTCACAGAATTTCCGGAAATCTTCTGTCCGATCCAGTCAAAGATCGCATCCCCTTTGTAAATAGCAACCAGAAGTACCGCAACCATGAGCAGCTCCAGCCCACCCATGAGCAGATCCCGATCCCGCCACCACGGTTTCTTCGATGCCTGCACGGACTCCATCGCTGCGACCCGCTCGGACATCTGCTTCTCCTGCTTTTTGTATGCTTCGGCCTTGCCCATCGTCTTTTCGACCGTCGCCGGTCCACCTGAGGATCCGCCCGAGGCCGCTTCGGATGGCTTCTTCTTCGGCTTCGGCTGACCGATCGTCTCTTTCGTCTCATCGTCCCAGCCATTGCCCTCGGTCTTTCCGGAATAGCCTGCGCCAAAGGATGTATCTGTCGCATTTTTACTGCCGGAAGAAAATGTCCCAGTACCTGATTGCTCCCCATTCATTGCTGCAAAAAGATCGTCAAAATCAGAACCTCCCGAAGTAGCTCCCGCAGACGCTGCGGCGCGTCCTGCTTTGCCAGAAGCGACACTCTTCCGATAAGAAGCCGTATCCGTATGTCCACCGGACAGTTCAGAAAGCGCATCATACAGCTCCTGTGCACTGCGGTACCGGTCTTCCGGGCGGTATGCACACGCCTTCAGCACGACCTGCTTCAGCTTCGCACTTCCATTCTTCGGAGCCGGAAGCTTCTCGCCTTCATAGCGGCGGCGCAGTGCCTCCTGATTTTTCATCGCCTTGACTGATTCATCCGCATTTAAGAACGGCATCCGCCGGTTGTTCAGCAGCCAGTAAAGCGTGATACCAAGGGAATAAATGTCCGCTTCTTTTCCATATTTATGTCCGTGCTCGACCTCCGGTGCCGCATAGCCGTGCGTCCCCATCTTCGTCGCATTCGTCGTGTGATCCTGTACCCGTGCCACGCCGAAATCGCCGAGCTTATAATCCCCGAATTTCGAGACCAGAATGTTCTCCGGCTTGATATCGCGGTGAATGATATGCCGTGCCTCGCAGAGCATCAGCGCCTTGCAGATGTCCTTACCAAGCCGGATGACCTCTGATTCACTGAGCATGCTCTGCATCGTCGCCTTCTTCAGCGGCGTGAGCAGCTCCATCCGGATAAAGATCTGCCCGCCGATCCCGTCTTTGCGCGGCACGACTGCAAAGTCATCGCAGCTGACGATGTTCGTCTGTCCCTGCAGCTCCTTCATCAGCTGATATTCTTTGACATATCGCTGAAGCTCTTCCTGATAGGAAGCCTTCATGCTCGCCTGATCGTAGCCATTTTCATAGCAGGCCTCAATCTCTGCATCATCGACCGGCCGTGACACAACCTTTAAGGCCGCCTGCTCTTTGATCCCGGAAAGCTCCCGCTCGATCTCATAGACTCTTCCATAGCCGCCTTCGCCCAAATACTTCACGACCGTCCACCCCGGCCACGGAAGGCGGACATTCATTTTATCTTCCATCCCTGTATCTCCTCTTTGTCACTGACTCCGGTTCAGACGAAGCTTCCACATGCTACTTTCGTCCAATGTCCCGGCTTTGTCAGTCATGTTTCACCATTTCATTCTAAAATAATTGTCTATTTTTGTCAATTCTGTTTATTATCTGTTTGGTTCACTGGTGATTCTCCTCACTCATTTTAAAGCGGTACTGTATTGATGTCAATTATAATTTGGCATCTGTTTTTCATAAGCCCATTATAACAGGCGGCTCAGAAAATTTGTTTTTCTGCCGCCGCCTTGCATACTTTACTATTTATTCAATATCAGGGAGTTCGGAATTTCCAATACCGCGCTCCGCATCGTAAGTACAATTTTCAAACCGCACACTGTACCCGTCTCTACAGGAGCAGTCTCCTAAAATGCCGCCCATGCTGACCTTCCAGTTCGCTTCTTTTGCTTTCTGGAATTCTTCTTCAGTCACGCCCGCTCCCCGCTGTGGCTCTTCATAGTTCAGCACACCGCTGCTCTTGCAATTTTGCACCACGGCAAGCGCATCTTCTTTATTAATCTCCTCCGGATCAGCCTGATCTGCGTCCACGGACAGCAGCACGGCTTCGCCGATTCTTCCGACGATGCCACCGCCCATCACAGACAAGGTGAACAGCTTTGCATCCTCCTGCTCGCCGTTTTCATTTTCAGTCTTCAGATCCTCTTCGCCCATCACCCATGATTTTGTAAAGGAAATATCCCCACTGTTCTCGCAATCGGAAACTTCCGTCGGAGTTCTCATAAATCCGTCGACGCCAAGAATGCCTCCGATATAGCCGTTCGTGGTCGCACTCGAGAGATTACCGCTGTTCTTACAGCCTCTGATTGCAAAAGAGGTGTTTGCGTTTCCTTCCTGGCTCTTATAATAAGCGGTAAAGCACACAATTCCTCCGACATGGTCTTTTGCCGTAATATCCGCTGTATTCTCACAGTTTTCGACCTGCAGTTTCCAGTCATCTGCCATATTCGCCACATAGCAGAGGATTCCTGCCGCATTCTGCCCAGACGAAGTGATCACGCCGTGATTCACGCTGTCCGAAATCTCCATCGTTCCTTTCTGCATTGTAAGATGATGGACGATTCCGGCGCCTTCCCCTTCTGTAAAATCCGTCTCATTCGTACAGTCCGTAATCGCAAACGTATTGTCTGCCTTGATTCCGACATCCGCTACAATTCCGGCATAATAATGATTTGCCGCAAATACGATCCCCTCGTTCTGGCAATGCTCGATCGTCGCCTGGTATCTCGGATCGCCCAGATACGCCTCTCCTGCAATTCCTCCGACATTTGCCACATCCGCCGTGACCGTTCCGGTATTCTTACAGCCGCTGATCATGCCGTCTTCTCCGATGCCAAACACATTGAAGATTCCGGCAATTCCTCCAACCGACAGGGATGCGGTTCCTTTTTCCTCCGTCTGTCCTCCGGCATTTGCAGCTACCGTTCCTTCGTTGACACAGTTCGTAATTTTAGCGGAATTTGTACCTGCGATCCCTCCGGCTGCATTTGCAGACGCGCTTCCCTTTAAGACTTCCACATTTCCTCGGTTTACGCAGTCGGTGATTCCTTCAAATGCCTCTGTTTCTTCTTCATCGCCCACCGTCGGAACAGAAGAAAAAGATCCCACAATTCCTCCAATATAAGCCTGACCTGCCTGATCGTTGTCCAGATCCTTTGCCGCTCTTACGATTCCGTCAAATTCGCATCCGCGGATCGTACCGCTCGCGTTTCCGACCAGGCCGCCTGTATAGTATTCATACCCGATCACCAGTCCGTCCACGGTACAGTCACTGATCTCCGCCTTGGATGCAGAACCGGCAATCGCGCCTGTATCCAGCGCATCTCCTGAAACTTCTATATATACCTCGGTCAGATTCAGATTTTTAACAGTGCCGCCGAATATCTGCGCAAACAATCCGCCATTCTTTCTGGCATCTGCCGTATTGTCGTCTTCCATGTCTGCGTTTATGTACAGCCCGCTGATCGTGTGGCCATTTCCATCGAACACGCCGCTAAATGCCGCTGCGACTCCGATCGGTCTCCAGTCGTATTCCGGTCCCACCTCGCTCCAGCCTGCATAGTCAGACGTGTCATTCAGACTGATATCTGAGGTCAGGATATAATGCCGGTTCCGGTACTCGCTGCTCCGGTTCTCCTCATCAGAGAGCAGATCCGACAGGTACTGCAGCTCCTCTGCGGAGCTGATCTCATACGGCGATTCCTCGCTGCCATCCCCGCCCGCAAAGGAAGTCGCCGCTTCCCGGTGCACCGGTTTTCTCACCTCTCTGTGCTGCTTTTCATACTTACCGGTCAGGATGCTTTCTGCTTCCGTAGCAGGCTCCTCGGCATTTGCCATAAACCCCGGCATCGTTCCGATCATACTGATTCCAAGTAATACACATAATAATTTCTTTTTCATACGTTCACGTATAATCCAATTATCTTAGATGGTAATTGGATTTTTCCTTTCTCCCAGTTAACACTGGGTATTTATTTCCATCTCTGATATATTTTGAAAAGGCACTGTGGA
>CABIZF010000020.1 GCA_902363135.1 Lachnospiraceae bacterium | reverse complement strand
CACGTTATGACAAACTGGCTGCTACCTATCTGGGCTTCATATGCATCGCGTCTATTCTAATTTGGTTAAAATAAACAAAATCAAATGTTTTTCAAACACGCTCTAGTGTTTATTGACATTTCATCACCATTATGCTATTATATCAATATCTAATTGCATTTTTAACACCTTTTTGCTATTATCCGTGTAAAGCGGACATTCGCAATCCATCCCTGCAGCTCTGCTGACAGGGCCTAGCTTCGCTACTTGCTCATGAACGCAGTCGCTTCGCGATCTGCGTTCAAAAGGAGGATTATACATGGCAAGGCTTTCTTATATTCTCAAACAGCTAAGAATCCAAAACGGACTCACGCAAAAAGAACTCGCGCAGTATTTGCACGTATCACAAAACGCTATTTTTAATTGGGAAAATGATAAACGCGAGCCAAGTGCAGAAATGATAGAACAAATCGCAAGCTATTTTAAAGTTTCTCCCGCGTATCTTATGGGCTGGGAAAAACAAGGTACATTTTTCGATAAATCTGGGACGCCTATTGGTGATTTTTACGGACCTACTTTGCAATCTTCAAACTACGAACTAAAACTTGAAGATGCTGACAAGCCAGATCCTAACGCAGCACTTCGAAGGATGACCACCTATATGTCTTTATTAACCGAGGCTGGGCAAAACAAAGCTATAGAGCAAATAGAACTTTTGACTAAAATACCAGAATACCAAAAAGAAATAGCCAGTAAAGCACCTTCTCCGGATGATACTTCATCTGCTCCGGATCCGGAAGACACCAGCATCGCGCCTGATCCACTGGAAGTAATGGCCGCGCATGATCGCATAGACGTAGAAATCACACCGGAAGGTCGGCAGCATGATATTGACCTTATGAACGATGACAGCAAATGGGAATAGACGGAGCCGAACGCAATTTTGCGTTCACCTATTGCGGCTTTCCAGCGCAGCGAATACCCTTCACCTGCTCCACCCGCGCGCAAGATTGCGCTCGCGCAAATAATATACTTACCACGGCAGCCAGTAGGGCGGCTACACTCCTCGCCTTGAGTCTTGCACAGGAGGGGATGCTTATGAGTACATACGAAGAGTTTATGATTATCATTGCTGTTGCAGGCTTGATTGTCTCGATTCTGAATTTGACGCATAAAAAATAGCCGTCCTGACCCTCAGAAAGTCGACGACTATTTTTTAGTTTAGATTTCGCCAAGGCCGGGGAGATGGTAGCTCCCTTACTGGCTGTCTTGCTAAGTATATTATAGCAAATCCTTCTAAAATGTCAATCGAAAGGAAGAAGATAACATGGCATACATCAAAAGGAAAAAGGATAATGCCTATCTAATCACTGTCAGTTGCGGACGCGACAGCTTAGATAAGAAGATGTAAAGCGGATATTCGCAATCCATCCCTGCAGCTCTGCTGACAGGGCCTAGCTTCGCTACTTGCTCATGAACGCAGTCGCTTCGCGATCTGTCACCTTCCGGCCGGAGCTGCTCACCGCCAAAGGACATCCAAAGTCAGAGACTACCATCACCCGCGAAGTGCAGACGTTTGCGTCCGAGTTTGAGAAAAAGATTCTTACCGGCGCATACCAGAGTGTTTACCGGTCTGGCGGTGAAACAATCGTAAAGACAACAAAAACAAAAGGATCCTTGCGAGACATCACGGTTCCTGCTCCGGTCATTGCTCTGGCTCGCCAGTGGAAAAGTGAGCAGGCACAGGGGCGGCTCCGAATCGGTAGCAAGTGGCATTCCGGAAACTGCGTCTTCACTCAGTGGGACGGTCAACGCATGGGACTTGATACGCCCTACCAGGCATTCCACCGGATCATCCGGAATTATAATGCTACCCGCCAGCCAGACGCACCAGAGCTGCCCTTGATCCCTCTGCACGGCCTGCGGTATACCGCTGCAACACTTCTGATCGCTTATGGAACGGACGTGCGGACAGTCGCCGGACGGCTCGGACACTCGAACACTTCCACCACATTAAATATCTATGCGGAATATCTGAACGAGCTTGACCGCTCTGCTTCTGACAAGCTGGACAACCTTCTGCTCTGCAGATAAACCCGCTCTACAAAAAGTTCGGTCGACAACCGGTCGATTTTTCCAGATCATTTACTTTTTACTCATAAATAATTTTATTTTAGAACATGAAAAAAGCCCGTAAATACGGGCTTTTCACGTGAGCTGGAAATGGGACTTGAACCCACGACCTACGCATTACGAATGCGTCGCTCTACCGACTGAGCTAATCCAGCATTGCGGTCTCATCAACCGACCGCCTTATTATATACAATTATATCTGATTTGGCAAGTGTTTTTTTCAGATTTTTGAATATTTTTTATTTAAAGCCTTACAGCAGATGTGCTCTCAGCTCTTCCCCGCTCATTACCGAAAGGTAAGCCGGTGCAATGTCAAATACAGTTTTGCATCCGGATACACCCTCGTCGGCCAGACGCTTTGCCGCTCTCGCATAAGCAACCAGGATGCTGGAAGTAAATTCCGGGTTGGAATCCAGCTTCAGGCGATACTCGATGATATGCTTGTTGCTTCCATCTCCGGTCGCACCGCTGCGGATGACAAAGCCACCGTGCGGGATGCCCTTGTGCTTCGCATCCAGCTCTTCCTGTGAGATGAAATGTACGGTCGTATCATAATCTGCAAAGTAGTTCGGCATGGTCACGATATCGTGCTCTATCTGCTTCCGGTCAGCACCCTCTTTTGCCACTACATAGCACTCTCTCGTATGCTTCTGCCGGGTCGTCAGCTCCGGATTCTCTCCGTTGCGTACTGCCTCTACTGCTGACTCTACCGGTACAGTGTACTGTCTCGCATCCTGTACGCCTTCCACGCGGCGGATCGCATCCGAATGCCCCTGGCTGACTCCGCGTCCCCAGAATGTATAATCCTTTCCGTCCGGCAGGATTGCATTGCCATAGAGACGGTTCAAAGAAAACATGCCCGGATCCCAGCCGACCGAAATGATGCCGACATGCCCGCTCTCCTTAGCCGCTGCATCGACATTTGCAAAGTGCTCCGGGATTCTCGCGTGCGTATCAAAGCTGTCTACGACATTGAAGAGCTTCGCCAGCTCCGGCGTCTGCTTCGGCAGATCTGTCGCGCTTCCACCGCAGATGATGCAGACATCAATGTCATCTTTGTGTGCCGCCAGCTCACCGACCGGATATACCTTTCCACCCTCTGTCGTGAGCTTCACCGCCGCCGGATCCCGTCTCGTAAATACACCAGCCAGCTCACAGTCCGGATTGTGCCGGATCGCAGCCTCCACACCGCGGCCGATATTTCCATATCCAACAATTCCAATTCTTACTTTATTCATTGCTTTTCTTACTCCTTTCATCGATGCAGACAAACTCCTGCCTTTTGCTGACAAGACGATTTCTTTTATACAGCTCCGAACAAACCATCTGCCCGGAGCTGCACCCGCAATTCTACAAACTTTATTTTACTTAATAAACCGATCGATCGCCTTATTCAGCTCCTCAATCGCCTCCATATCACCAGACTCAATCGCATCGACAAGACAGTGCTTGATGTGATCCTCGAGGATGACCTTGCCGGTATTGTTGATCGCAGACTTGACCGCTGAGAGCTGAATCAGCACCTCACTGCAGTCCCTTCCGTCCTCCACCATACGCTTGATGGATTCCAGATGCCCGATGGCACGCGAGAGACGGTTCAGGACCGCCTTCGTATTCTCATGGTGATGATAATGTCCATGGCCATGCGCATGGGTATGCACAGTACCATCGGAATGTACATGCGCTTCCCCGGGAGCATGTGTGTGGTAAACAACTGTGCCATCCGGATTTTCATGCTTATGTGTCTGTTCCATCTTCGCGTTCTGATTCCTTTCTAGTTCCGGAGCCTATTTTTTCTCATCCGTGGCTGCCGCTTCCTTCTTTGCAGCTACCGTAAGCTTTGTCTCCTTCGGCTCACGCTTTACCGCTACCTTTGTCTCCTTCGGCTCACGCTTTACCGCTACCTTTGTCTCCTTCGGCTCACGCTTTACCGCTACCTTTGTCTCCTTCGGCTCACGCTTTACCGCTACCTTCGTCTCCTTCGGCTCACGCTTTACCGCCACCTTCGTCTCCTTCGGCTCGCGCTTTACCGCTACCTTTGTCTCCTTCGGCTCACGCTTTACCGCTACCTTTGTCTCCTTCGGCTCACGCTTTACCGCCACCTTCGTCTCCTTCGGCTCACGCTTTACCGCAAGCTTTGTTTCCTTCGGCTCCGCGACCACCGCTACCTTCGCCGCTTCCGCTGAGACCTCTTTTTTCTTCCGGCCTCTGCGCTTCGGTGCAGCTTCTTCTGTCTTTGCTGCAGGCTCAGCCGTCTTTGCTGCGGTCTTGCGTGCCACCTTCTTTACCGGCTTTTCTTCCTTTACCGCCTTTGCGGCTTCGGTTGTCTTTGCTGCACGCTTCGTCGTATGTCCGGCTGCTGCCTTTTCTGCCGTCCTGGTGCACTGGAATATGGAAATTCCCATCGGCGGTACGAGGATCTGAATGGAATCCTCACGGTCATCGCACGGACTCTTCTTCGAGCTCTTTGCCCGCGGATTGACATTGCCATCGCCGCCGAATTCCTTGCTGTCACTGTTGAAAATCTCTTTGTATTTTCCATTATACGGAACGCCGATCTTATGATTCTCATAGACAAGCGGGGAGAAGTTGCAGACGATCAGAAGGTCTTCCTTCTCCTTTGCCCCTCTTCGCATAAATACAAGCATATTTTCATCGGCGGAAATATTGTTGATCCACTCAAAGCCCGCTGGATCGTAGTCCTCCTCGTACAGCGCCGGCTGGTCATGATAAAGCTTCAGCAGTGCCTTCACATAGCTCTGCAGCTGCTTATGCTCATCATACTGCAGCAGATCCCACTCCAGACTCTTCGCCTCACTCCACTCGGAGAACTGTGCGAAATCCTGTCCCATGAACAGCAGCTTCTTGCCCGGATGGGCAAGCATGAATCCATAGGCTGCCCGGAGATTTGCAAACTTGAGCTTGCGCTTGCCCGGCATCTTGCCGATCATCGAGCCCTTCCCGTGCACGACCTCATCGTGCGAGAGTGTCAGAATAAAGTCCTCGCTGTACGCATAGATCATACTGAACGTCAGCTCACCGTGGTGATGGGAACGGAAGATCGGATCGAGCTGCATATAATCAAGGAAATCATTCATCCAGCCCATGTTCCACTTATAATCAAAGCCCAGTCCGTCCTCCTCTACCGGAGTCGTCACCTTCGGCCATGCAGTCGACTCCTCTGCGATCAGAAGCGCGCCATCCGCATCCTTTTTATAAATCGAATTCAGATGCTTGAAAAATTCAACCGCCTCAAGATTCTCATTGCCGCCGTAAATATTTGCCACCCACTCGCCGTCGTTCTTGCCGTAGTCGAGATACAGCATCGAAGCGACCGCGTCCATCCGGATACCGTCTGCATGGTATACATTTTTCCAGAACAGTGCATTGGCAATCAGGAAATTCGATACCTCCGGACGTCCGTAATTGTAAATCAGCGTACCCCAGTGCGGATGAGAGCCCTTGCGCGGATCGAGATGCTCGTACAGGCAGGTGCCATCAAATGCGCTCAGTCCGAACGTATCGCGCGGAAAATGAGCCGGTACCCAGTCCAGAATGACACCAATCCCCTGCTCATGCATATAGTTCATGAAATACATAAAATCCTGCGGTGTGCCATACCGGGCGGTCGGTGCATAGTAGCCGGTCACCTGATACCCCCATGAAGCATCAAACGGATGCTCCATGATCGGCAGCAGCTCCACGTGCGTATAGCCCATTTCCTTCACATAGTCCGCCAGCATCGGCGCAAGCTCCCGGTAATTGTAGAATTCTCTGCCATCCTCCGGCTTCCTCCAGGAACCAAGGTGCAGCTCATAGATTGCCATCGGCTCCTTCTTGGACTCCGTCTTTTTCCGGTCTGCCAGCCACTTTTCATCAGTCCAGGTAAATTTGGACAGATCAGTGACGATCGAGGCCGTATTCGGGCGGAGCTCCGCCGCATTTGCATACGGGTCTGCCTTCAGATAAGTCAATCCGCCCTTTGCCTTAATCTCATACTTGTATAAGGTACCATCCGGAAGATTCGGCACAAACAGCTCGAAAATGCCGGAATCCCACAGGCGGCGCATCGGCAGCCGTCTGCCATCCCATAAATTGAAATCGCCCACGACGCTGACGCGCAATGCATTTGGCGCCCATACGGCAAACTCCACGCCCTGCACACCATCGACCGTCATCGGATGTGCACCGAGCTTTTTATAAATGTCATAGCAGATACCTGCATTAAATTTCTTTGTCTCTTTTTCTGTGATCTGCGGTGCAAAGCTGTACGGATCCAGATACTCCTGCGTTGTCCCGTCCTCATAGGTAATGTGAAATACATACCTCGGTACACGCTTGCCCGGAATCAGTACTGCGTAATATCCTGCTTCATCTTCCAGGTCCATCGGATACTGCGTCTCTTTCTTTCCGTCCTCTACCCTGACCACGACTGTCGCCGCACCCGGGAAAAAGCCCTGAATTGTAATTCCCGCCTCTGTCACATGTGCTCCAAGCAAATTCTGCGGATGATCCTCTTCCGAGTAAACGATCGCTTCCACACCTGCCCAGTCCATTAATTCATACAACTTCTCATCCATATGGTACCCCTCCAAAGACATTTGAATAATAGTCGCAATTAATTATTGATTGCAGATCTAACAGTACCAGTTTACCATTTTATGAGGCTAAACTCAAGGAAAAAATCAAAACGCATGGATATACAGACCGCTTCTTAGCTTCGGTTCAAACCACGTCGATTTTGGCGGCATGAGCCGCCCCGTATCCGCCACTGCAAACAGTTCCTGTATCGAGGTCGGATACATGGCAAACGCTGCAGCACAGTCCTCATGCACGCGCCGCTCCAGCTCCTGATAGCCCCGGATACCACCGACAAACCCGATCCTCGGATCTGTCTTCGGATCACCGATCCCAAGCACCGGATGAAGAAATGCATCCTGCAGAATCGAGACATCCAGCACATCCACCGGATCGTCTTTCCGGTATTCCGGCCGGATCGTCAGATGATACCACCGATTTGCCAGATACAAAAGCAGCTCCCCTTTTCTGCGAAGCTCTGCATGCAGCGCTTCACCTGACCCGGCACACGGGCGAACCTCAAATACCTTTTCCGCTTCCTGCAAAAGCTCCTCCGGTGTCCGGCCGTTCAGATCCCTGATGACACGGTTGTAATCCAGAATCTGCAGCTCCTCATCCGGAAAGAGCACCGACAGAAAATAATTAAATTCCTCTGTCCCGTCATAGCCCGGATGTTCTCTGCGACGCTGCAGTCCGACACGCACTGCCGATGCCGCCCGGTGATGTCCGTCTGCGATATAGATCCGGTCGATACCCGCAAACGCTGTTTGGATCGCTTTGATCTGCTCCTGATCCGTAATAGACCAGCCCCGATGCCGTATCCCGTCCTCCGCCACAAAATCAAAGTGCGGAGCACCACATTTTACGCGCTCGGCAATCTCCTGGATCACCGCATTTTTCCGGTATGCGAGAAAGATCGGACCGGTCTGTGCGCTGCACGCATCAATATGACGCACACGGTCCTCCTCCTTTTCCGGCCTGGTATTCTCATGCCTGCGAATCACCTGATCACAATAGTCATCGATCGACGCACATGCTACCAGACCGGTCTGTGTTCTTTTGTTCATCGTCTGCTCATATAAGGCATAGCCGCGCTCTGCCTCTTTTTCCAGCACACCGCGCCGCAGCCACGACTGCAGCAGTTCGTTTGCTTTTTCATACACCTGCGGCGCATACATATCCGCATCCGGCGGAAACTGCGTCTCCGGACGATCAATATTTAAAAAAGAGAGCGGATGTTTTGCCGTCTCCTTTGCCGCTTCCTTCCGATTGTAAACATCATAGGGCAGTGCCGCTACCTGCGCCGCATACTCCGGCGCCGGATGAATGCACTGAAATGGTACGATTATTGCCATGGCTTTTCCTCCCGCTTCCTTTTTCTTCCGTCTGATAAAGCAAATATATGCAATACCCCTGCGTTTTCGTAAAAAGAAAAAGCTGCCAGCCTTTCGACAGCAGCCCTTTCTCTATTTATTTTACGACTCTTACGCGCAGTACCTCTTCGATCTCCTCGATCTTCGAGAGCATCTCTTCCGGTACTCTGGAATCCAGATCCAGAAGGGTATACGCATAGTCTCCCTTACTTGCATTGCTCATGTTGTGAATGTTCGTATCCGAGAGTATATCTGTGAACCGCCGGATCATTCCCTTTACGTTGCGATGGCAGATCGCGATACGGGAGATCGACTCGCAGACACCCGGGTCACACGCCGGATAATTGACCGAGTTTTTGATCGTGCCATTCTCAAGGAAATTCCGGAGCTCCTTTACTGCCATCACTGCGCAGTTGTCCTCCGACTCTACGGTCGATGCGCCGAGATGCGGGGTAACGATCACACCCTTTTTTCCAACGATCGTCGGATTCGGAAAATCGGATACATACCGATGTACCTTTCCGGCCTCAATCGCATCCACGACTGCCTCCTCATCTACGAGCAGGTCGCGCGCAAAGTTCAGAATCACTACATGATCCTTCATCTTCGCGATCGCATCCGCATTGATCATCTTCTTCGTCGAATCCAGCAGCGGTACGTGAATCGTGATGTAGTCGCACTGACGGTAAATCTCATCTACATCATTGATATGGTGAATCTCTCTGGAAAGGTTCCACGCAGCGTCAACGGAAATATACGGATCATATCCGTAGACATCCATGCCAAGATGGATAGCCGTATTTGCCACCTTTACGCCGATCGCGCCCAGCCCGATAATGCCAAGCTTTTTGCCCTGCAGCTCACTGCCCGCAAACTTCTTCTTTTCCTTTTCCGTCGCCGCAGCCACATCTGCATTGCCATCCTGGCTCTGTACCCAGTTTGCACCACCGATGATGTCACGGGCAGCCAGCAGCATACCTGCAAATACAAGCTCCTTTACGCCATTTGCATTTGCCCCCGGCGTATTGAATACGACAATTCCCTGATCCGCACATTTCTCCAGCGGGATATTATTGACACCTGCTCCCGCACGGGCAATGGCGCAGAGCTTCTCTGGCAGCTCCATCTCATGCATTTTTGCGCTTCGCACGAGCACTGCATCCGCATCCGCAAGTGCCTCTGTCTTCTCATAAGTATCGTCAAAACCGTTCAAGCCGACCTGTGCGATCGGATTCAGGCAAGTATATCGAAACATCTCACGCATTCTCCTTTTCAAAGTCCTTCATGAATTCTACGAGCTTCTGTACCCCTTCTACCGGCATCGCATTGTAAATGCTTGCGCGCATACCGCCGACGGTCCGGTGTCCCTTGAGGTTCACAAAGCCTGCCTCTTCCGCAGCTTTGACAAACTTCGCATCCAGATCCTTGTCACCGGTGATAAACGGTACATTCATTAAAGAACGGTCTTCCTTTACGACCGTGCCATGGAACAGTCTGCTCTCGTCGAGGTAATCATACAGAAGCTTTGCCTTTGCCTCGTTGCGCTCTTTCATGGCAGAAAGACCGCCCATTTTCTTGATCCATTTAAAGACCTTGCCGCACATGTAAATGCAGTAGCAGTTCGGTGTGTTGTACATGGAATTCGCATCCGCATGCGTCTTGAACTTCATCATCGTCGGTGTGAACGGCATCACATCGTCGGTGATCAGATCCTCACGGATGACTGAAATCACCATGCCGGCCGGCCCGATATTTTTCTGGACTCCGCCATAGAGAATGCCATAGTCTGATACGTTTACCGGCTCGGATAAAAAGCAGGAGGATACATCCGACACAAGCAGCTTCCCCTTTGTATTCGGGAGCTTTTTGTACTTTGTGCCGTAAATGGTATTATTTTCGCAGATATACACGTAATCGGCATTCTCATCAATCGGCAGATCGCTGCAATCCGGAATGTAGGTAAACGTCTTGTCCGCACTGGATGCGATCGCATTCGCAGTACCGTACTTCTGTGCTTCCTGCCATGCCTTTTTGGCCCACTGACCGGTGATGATATAATCCGCTACGCCGTGTCTCATCAGATTCATCGGAATCATTGCAAATTGCAGACTTGCACCGCCTTGCATATACAAGATCCTGTAATTGTCCGGAATCTGCATCAAATCGCGGAGATCTTCTTCGGTCTCATTGATGAGGTCGTCGAATACCTTTGAGCGATGGCTCATTTCCATCACGGACTGGCCGCAGCCTCTGTAGTCCATCATTTCTTCCTGAGCTTCCCTCAGAACTTCTTCCGGCAATACCGCCGGTCCTGCTGAAAAATTATAAACTCTGCCCAATTTTTTCATCCTCCTCAACTTTTTTAACCGAATCAAGCAAGTCACTTGCTTCAATTGCGTGAAGCAATAAACAGTGGGGTGGGACTTGCTTGTATCAGGAGTGGTGCAAGCCACTCCTGATAAGCTGCGAAGCAGCTATTCTGTTATGACATATCATAAGGAGGGACCCGCTTGCGGGAGGATTCCTTATGATCTTGCAAGTAGCAAAGCGGATTGCGAATATCCGCTTGACCGCCCAAACGTCCATTTATTTTTTCAGGTCGTCCTGGTCAAAGACAGTCTCAATCGGCTTGCCTGCCGGAACCATCGGAAATACCTTATCGTCGCTGTCGATCTGGCAGTCGATGAGGTACGGCTTTCCAAGGCTGATCGCATACTGCAGCGCCTCGTTGAATTCCTCCTTCGTCGTAACGCGACGGCCCTGTACACCCATAGCCTCTGCCAGCTTCACAAAGTCTACTGCGTCTTCCAGTACCGTCTGGGAGTAGCGCTCACCGTAGAAGAGATTCTGCCATTGGCGCACCATTCCGAGCACGTGGTTGTTGATAACTACCTCGATGACCGGGATGTTGTATCTGCCAGCTGTTGCGATCTCGTTCATATTCATACGGAAGCAGCCGTCGCCTGCGATATTTATGACGGTCTTTTCCGGACGTCCCATTTTTGCGCCAAGTGCCGCGCCAAGTCCATATCCCATTGTGCCAAGTCCGCCGGATGTCAGCAGGCTGTGCGGTCTCAGATATTTATAATACTGTGCAGCCCACATCTGATGCTGTCCGACCTCGGTAACGATGATCGCATCACCCTTTGTCTGACGGTCGATCTCCTCAACCACATACGGGCCGGTCAGGACACTGTGGTCATATTTCAACGGATAGTTTGCTTTCAATGCGCGGATCTCATCGTCCCACTCATCGTGGCGCATCTCCGGAAGCCGTGCATTCAACCGGTCAAGTACCTCCCGCACATCACCGATAATGCTGCAGTCCACCAGAATATTTTTATTAATCTCTGCCGGGTCGACATCGATCTGGATGATCTTTGCATTTTTCGCAAAGCTTCTTGCCTGTCCAACGACACGATCACTGAACCGGGACCCGACAACAATAAGAAGATCACATCTGGTCACGCCCAGGTTCGCTGCCTTTGTACCGTGCATGCCGAGCATGCCGCAGTACAGATCACTCGCTCCGCTATATGCGCCCTTGCCCATCAAAGAATCTGCAACCGGAGCATGCAGCTTATCTGCCAGCTCCTTGAGCTCCTGATCCGCATCTGAGATGACTGCACCGCCGCCTACAAAGATAAACGGACGGCTGCTTTCCTTGATCAGCTTCACTGCTTCTTCCAGATCGCTCTCACGAATGTACTCGGTGCTGCGCTCGGTCGGCTCCGGCTTCTGTGGTGTATACTCTGCAGATGCTGCCGTGACATCCTTTGTGATATCGATCAGCACCGGACCCGGTCGTCCTTCCTTCGCAATGCGGAACGCCCAGCGGATCGTATCTGCCAGCTCCGTCACATCCTTTACGATAAAATTGTGCTTCGTGATCGGCATCGTGACACCGGTGATATCGATCTCCTGGAAGCTGTCCCGACCAAGAAGCGGAACGGATACGTTCGCCGTGATCGCAACGATCGGAACGGAATCCATATAAGCTGTTGCGATACCGGTCACCAGATTCGTCGCACCCGGTCCGGATGTCGCCATACAGACGCCGACCTTACCGGTCGCGCGTGCATAGCCGTCTGCCGCATGGGAAGCACCCTGCTCATGAGACGTCAGGATATGGTGAATTTCACTGCTGTGTTTATATAATTCATCATAAATGTTCAGAATCGCTCCGCCCGGATATCCGAAGACGGTATCCACACCCTGTTCTTTCAAACATTCAATAACAATTTCTGATCCTGTCAGTTTCATTGGCGTATATCCTTTCTCTTATTTCTCTTTTCCCGGAACCTCAAGGATCGCTCCACGGTTGCCGGATGTGACAAGCGATGCATAGCGTGCCAGATAGCCGGTCGTGATCTTCGGCTCTCTCGGCTGCCATTTGCTTCTGCGCTTCGCCAGCTCTTCGTCGCTGACATCCAGGTTCAACGTGCACTCCGGAATGTTGATCTTGATAATATCGCCTTCCTCGACGAGTGCGATCGGGCCGCCGACCGCTGCCTCCGGAGATACATGTCCGATCGAAGCACCGCGGGATGCACCGCTAAAACGTCCGTCTGTGATCAGTGCCACCGAGCTGCCAAGTCCCATGCCTGCAATCGCTGAGGTCGGATTGAGCATCTCACGCATGCCCGGACCGCCCTTCGGTCCCTCATAGCGGATGACTACGACATCTCCCGGATGGATCTTGCCACCGAGAATCGCTTCTATCGCATCCTCTTCGCAGTCAAATACTCTTGCCGGTCCCTCATGCACCATCATCTCCGGAACGACTGCGGAACGCTTTACGACTCCGGAATCCGGTGCCAGATTGCCCTTCAGAATTGCAAGACCGCCGGTCGTGCTGTACGGATTATCAAGCGGACGGATGACTTCCGGATTCAGGTTCTTGCAGCCCCTGATATTTTCGCCAACGGTCTTTCCGGTGACGGTCATACAATCCAGGTTCAGCAGATTCTTCTCGGACAGCTCGTTCATGACTGCGTATACGCCGCCTGCCTCATTAAGATCCTCGATATAGGTCGGGCCTGCCGGAGCCAGATGGCATACATTCGGGGTACGCGCGCTGATCTCATTTGCGATGTCCACATTCAGCTCCACACCTGCCTCATGTGCGATTGCAGGAAGATGCAGCATACTGTTTGTCGAACAGCCAAGCGCCATGTCGACAGTCAGTGCGTTCATAAATGCTTCCTTTGTCATGATGTCACGCGGACGGATATTTTTCTTCAAAAGCTCCATGATCTGCATACCGGCCATCTTTGCCAGACGGATACGCTCAGAGTAAACAGCCGGGATCGTGCCGTTGCCCTTCAATCCCATGCCGAGTACTTCGGTCAGGCAGTTCATGCTGTTTGCTGTGTACATACCGGAGCAGGATCCACAGGTTGGGCAGACCTTGTTCTCGTATTCTACGACCTCTTCATCGCTCATCTTGCCTGCGGCATGCTCACCGACTGCCTCAAACATAGAGGAAAGGCTACGCTTTCTTCCGTGTACATGGCCTGCCAGCATCGGGCCGCCGCTGACGAAAATAGTAGGAATATTCAGCCGTGCCGCTGCCATCAAAAGTCCCGGGACATTTTTGTCACAGTTCGGGATCATGACAAGCGCATCAAACTGATGTGCAATCGCCATACACTCCGTCGAATCCGCAATCAGGTCACGGGTCACGAGCGAATACTTCATGCCGACATGTCCCATTGCGATACCGTCACAAACCGCAATTGCCGGAAATACACGTGGTACGCCGCCTGCCATGGCTACGCCCATCTTGACAGCCTCTGTGATCTTATCCAGATTCATATGGCCCGGTACGATCTCGTTATAAGAATTGACAATACCGATCAGCGGACGCTTCATCTCTTCCTCGGTCAGCCCAAGCGCATTGAACAATGACCGGTGCGGAGCCTGCTGAATTCCTTTTTTTACTGCATCACTTTTCATAATATGGTACTCCTCCTGTATAATACTATCCTCTCTCCGGATCTGACCACAGCCTTTTACCTGTAGCCAATGCCCCGGATCGTATTTCTGAAAGCAAAGCGGACATTCACAATCCTCTTTTGCTGCCTGTTTATGAACGCGGTACTACCGGATCCGCTCTGCGATCCGTGCACCCATCTCCTCGGTGCCAACCTGCGTGCAGCCCTCGGACATGATGTCCACCGTGCGGTAGCCGTCCTTTAATACCTGTCTGACCGCTGCCTCAATCGCATCTGCGGCAGCATCCTGATCCAGTGAGTAGCGCAGCAGCATTGCCGCAGAAAGGATCGTCGCGATCGGGTTTGCGATGTTCTGTCCTGCAATGTCCGGTGCCGATCCGTGGCTCGGCTCATACAGTCCGAACTTCGTCTCATTTAAGGAAGCGGACGAAAGCATTCCGATCGATCCGGTCACCATACTCGCCTCATCGGAGAGAATATCGCCGAACATGTTCTCGGTCAGGATCACATCAAACTGTGCCGGATTCTTTACAAGCTGCATGGCGCAGTTGTCGACGAGCATATGGGACAGCTCAACATCCGGATAATCCTTTGCCACATCCTCAACGACACTTCTCCACAATCTGGAGGAATCAAGGACGTTTGCCTTATCCACACTGCACACCTTTTTGCGGCGCTTCCGCGCAATATCAAATCCCTTTATCGCAATGCGCCGAATTTCATTTTCATTATAAACGAGTGTATCCGTCGCCTCACGCACACCATTTTCTACGACTGTTCTGCGCGCTCCGAAATACAGCCCACCGGTCAGCTCACGCATGATCAGCATATCGAAGCCGTCCCCGATGATCTCATCGCGCAGCGGGCACGCCGCCTTGAGTTCCTCATACAGATACGCCGGACGAAGATTTGCAAACAAGTTCAGAGACTTGCGCAGCTTCAGAAGTCCTGCCTCCGGACGCTTTTCCGGCGGAAGCTGATACCAGGGAGAAGTCTTCGCATCACCGCCGATGGAGCCCATCAGCACGGCATCCTTTGTCTTTGCCTCCGCGATCGTCTCATCCGTAAGCGGTATTCCGTGCACATCGATGGACGCGCCGCCCATCAGAAGCTCGGTATATTCCAGGGAAAATCCATATTTTTCAGCAGCCGTATCCAGCACGCGGCGCGCTTCCTTTACAATCTCCGGTCCGATTCCGTCACCCGGAATCACTCCAATTTTATAGTTCATCTTCTGTCATCCTTTCTGCCGGCGCCTCTGTCTTTCTGATTTTGCCATCCCATACAGCCGAGCATTCACCAGAACATGTTCATTCAGATGCTGCTTGATTCGATTAAAAATGGCAGCCCTCTGATTCTGTCAGAAGCCTGCCGCATTTTCTTCTGAATACTGCATCCTTGCAGCCTGCTTTCTGATCGGGCTGTATCTCTACACCAGCCAACCGTTTCTGCCACACGGACGGATTTCCGTCACGCCTGCCAAAAGCTTTCTCACTATCATAAAGCATTTTCCGAAAGATTTCAACTGATTTTAGCAATTTCATGTGGTAAAGTTTTGAACAGCAGCAAACGTGAAAAAACAGACACTGGAAAATTTATTTGACAGGGGCTGTATTTATTCCTCACAAACAGAAAAACGCCGGGGCTCATCAGCTCCCGGCATTCTCCACCTGTGCATTTATGCCTCGCCCGGCTTCTCCACCTCGGCGATCGCGCTCTTTTTCATCGGAATTCGGCAGTTCTTATTGCTTCCGAACTCTACAATACAGTCTTCATCCGTGATGTCGATCACCACACCATAAAAACCGCTCGTTGTTACAACGGTATCTCCGATCTCAAGGGCAGAAAGCATCGCGGTCATTCTCCTCTGTTCCTTCTTCTGAGGACGGATTGCGAAAAAGTACATCGCAGCACCAATGATCACGATGTAGATCACCATCAATGCAATACCACCGCCTGCCGATGCAGCAGACTCTGTTAAAAGATTCATCATGCTTCAGTTCCTCCTTGTTTCTGCACGTATCCCTACTATAATACACAATCTGTTTTCATTGGGCAAGTCTTTTTTTGTAATTTCTGGCCCGTTTCCGAGCTTTTCTCTGGTTGCCTGCCTACGCTCCTTGTGTATACCGGTCCACACGCTCCTTTTTGAACTCCTGATAGCGGCCTTCGTCGATCGCATCGCGGATGTCCTCCATGAGATGATTGTAGAAATAAAGATTATGCAGGACGCACAGACGCATACCGAGCATCTCCTTCGCCTTGAGCAGGTGGCGAATATATGCCCTGCTGTAATGGCGGCAGGCCGGACACTGACATCCCTCCTCGATCGGACGGTCATCCAGCTCATATTTGGCATTAAAGAGGTTCAGCTTGCCGTCCTTTGTATAGACATGTCCGTGACGGCCGTTTCTGGACGGATAAACGCAGTCAAAGAAATCCACGCCACGGTCGACGGCCTCCAGAATATTCAGCGGTGTGCCGACACCCATCAGATAGACCGGCTTCTCCTGCGGAAGATACGGAACGACCTCATCCAGAATATGATACATCTCCTCATGTGTCTCACCGACTGCCAATCCGCCGACTGCGTAGCCATCCAGATCCATCTCCCGGATCTGCTTTGCGTGCTCGATACGGATATCCGAATAAATCGCACCCTGATTGATTCCGAACAGCAGCTGATGCGGGTTCACCGTATCCTCAAGGCTGTTCAGCCGTGCCATCTCCGTCTTACAGCGCGCCAGCCAGCGTGTCGTGCGCTCGACAGACCGCTGGACATATGTGCGGTCCGCCACGCTTGACGGACACTCATCAAATGCCATCGCGATCGTGGAGCCCAGATTGGACTGAATCTGCATACTCTCTTCCGGTCCCATGAAAATCTTACGTCCGTCAATGTGAGACTGGAAGTATACTCCCTCCTCCTTGATTTTCCGAAGACTCGCAAGGGAAAATACCTGAAATCCGCCGGAATCCGTCAGGATCGGACGATCCCAGTTCATAAAGCGGTGCAATCCGCCAAGCTTCTTTACGACCTCATCGCCTGGACGTACATGCAAATGATAGGTATTCGACAGCTCGATCTGTGTGCCAATCTCCTTTAAATCCGTCGTTGCCACTGCGCCTTTGATCGCAGCTACCGTACCGACATTCATAAACACCGGTGTCTGCACCGTACCGTGTACGGTCTTAAATTCGGCGCGTTTTGCACGCCCTTCTGTTTTCAGTATTTTATACTCTGCCATAGTCTCCTCCTCCGTGCGGCCGCATCTTCTCCTCAGCTCCGGCCTTTGCCTGTCTGATCTCCCGCCGCCCGTCTGTTCTTAACGTTTTTTTAACAAAAATATTTTCTTTTAAGATTCTGCTAAAAAATCGTCAGTTTTCCGATCATTGTTCCAGATTTTACCATGAATTTGTTCATAATCACTTTGATCGGCGCTCCAATTCCGGCTTCCAGCCTTTTTTTCAAAGGACAGATTCCTGAACTATTAGTATATATGGAAACAAAACAGAATGCAAGTAATTTGATCTTTCAAAAAAAATGTCGTATAATCCCCACGTACCAGTTCAGTGCAGCAGCAAAATGCAAAGACAGACTGTAGCTCACGCAGTGAGCGGATAGTTTGCGAAGCAAACGTGTCTGCGGCCTGCGCACTGAACGTCGCAGAACACAGTATATAAAAGGAGGCGCAGGGAATCCCTGCTATTACTTATATGTCATCTACAGCAATACATACCCTTGGCATTGACATTGGTTCCACGACCGTCAAGGTCGCCGTTCTGAGCCCCGATAAGGAGCTCCTTTTTTCGGATTACCGGCGTCATTATGCAAATATTCAGGAAACACTCTCTGCTCTGATCGCAGAAGCAACAGAGCAGCTCGGTGAGCTTTCCGTCTCCCCGGTCATCACCGGTTCCGGCGGACTGACGCTTGCCAATCATCTGGAAATCCCGTTTGTGCAGGAGGTCATCGCCGTCGCATCCTCTCTGGAGCACTTTCTCCCGCAGACCGATGTCGCGATTGAGCTCGGCGGCGAAGACGCCAAGATCATCTACTTCGAAGGCGGCAACGTCGAACAGCGTATGAACGGCATTTGCGCAGGCGGCACGGGCTCTTTCATCGACCAGATGGCTTCTCTTTTACAGACGGATGCCACCGGATTAAATGAGTATGCGAAGAATTATCAGTCGCTCTACTCCATCGCAGCCCGCTGCGGCGTATTTGCAAAATCTGATATCCAGCCGCTGATCAACGAAGGTGCGACGAAGGAGGATCTTTCTGCCTCTATTTTCCAGGCTGTTGTCAACCAGACAATCTCCGGTCTCGCCTGCGGTAAACCGATCCGTGGTCATGTGGCCTTTCTCGGCGGTCCGCTGCATTTCCTCTCCGAGCTGCGCGAAGCATTTATCCGCACCTTAAAGCTCGACGAGGAGCATGCGCTCATCCCGGAAAACTCGCACCTGTTCGCAGCGATCGGCTCTGCCCTGAACGCAAAAGAGGCGACGGTGACGACACTTTCCGATTTAAAGGAGCGTCTTTCAAAGCCGATCCACCTGGAATTCGAGGTGGCCCGTATGGAACCGCTCTTTCGCACGGAGGAGGACTATGACCTCTTCTTGCAGCGTCAGAGCCGCAATCAGGTAAAGACGGCACCGCTTGGCACGTACAAGGGCAACTGTTTTCTCGGCATTGATGCCGGATCGACGACCACGAAGGCTGCGCTCGTCGGTGAGGACGGTTCCCTTCTGTATTCGTTCTACAGCAACAACAACGGAAGCCCGCTGCGCACCGCGATCCATGCCGTGCAGGATATTTACAGCAAGCTTCCTGATACCGCAACGATTGCATGGTCCTGCTCGACCGGCTACGGCGAGGCACTGATCAAATCGGCACTCATGCTCGACGAGGGCGAGGTCGAGACCGTATCGCACTACTACGCCGCTTCCTTCTTTGATCCGGAGGTAGACTGCATTCTCGACATCGGCGGTCAGGACATGAAATGCATCAAGATCAAAAACGGCACCGTCGACAGCGTCCAGCTGAATGAGGCCTGCTCGTCCGGCTGCGGTTCCTTCATCGAAACCTTTGCCAAATCACTGAATTATTCCGTTCAGAATTTTGCAAAGGCAGCGCTCTTTGCAAAGCACCCGATCGATCTCGGTACCCGCTGCACTGTATTTATGAATTCAAAGGTAAAGCAGGCGCAAAAGGAAGGTGCTGAAGTCTCCGATATCTCAGCCGGTCTTGCCTATTCCGTTATCAAAAATGCATTATATAAGGTAATCAAGGTCTCCGATGCGACACAGCTTGGCCGACATATCGTCGTACAGGGCGGTACCTTTTACAATGATGCCGTCCTGCGCAGCTTTGAACGCATCGCAAACTGCGAGGCGATCCGCCCGGACATCGCCGGTATCATGGGTGCCTTCGGTGCGGCGCTTGTAGCGCGGGAGCGTTTCCATGCCGGAGATAAGACAACAATGCTCTCGATCGACCGCATCAATGCGCTGACCTTTACGACCACCATGACAAAATGCAAGGGCTGTACCAATCAGTGCCGTCTGACCATCAACCGCTTCTCCGGCGGACGTCAGTTTATCAGCGGCAACCGCTGTGAGCGCGGTATCGGAAAAGAGCGCAACAAGGATCACGTGCCGAACCTGTTTGAATTTAAAAACAAGCTCCTCTTCTCCTATGAACCGCTCCCGGAGGACGAGGCGACACGCGGCATCGTCGGTATCCCGCGTGTACTGAACATGTACGAGAATTATCCGTTCTGGTTCCGCTTCTTTACAGACCTGAAGTATCGGGTCGTACTCTCCCCGGCTTCTACCCGGAAAATCTACGAGCTCGGTATCGAATCCATCCCGAGTGAATCGGAATGCTATCCGGCAAAGCTCGCACACGGACACGTCGAGTGGCTTGTAAAAAAAGGCATCAAATACATTTTCTACCCGTGCATCCCGTATGAGCGCACCGAGTTTCCGGAGGCAGGCAACCACTACAATTGCCCGATCGTCACCTCCTATGCGGAAAATATCAAAAATAACGTCGAGAGCCTGCGCGCCGAACATGTCCGCTTCGACAACCCGTTTATCGCTTTCACGAATCTGGATACAGTGACAAGCGGACTGAAAAAGGCATTTCCGGACATCCCGGCTTCCGAAATAGAGGCAGCAGCCAAAGCAGGATGGGACGAGCTGGCTCACACAAGACTGGCGATGTACGAAAAAGGTCAGGAGACCTTACAGTATCTGAAGGAGACCGGACGACATGGCATCGTGCTCGCAGGACGCCCGTACCATATCGACGCTGAGATCAACCACGGCATCCCGGAGCTGATTAATTCCTATGGTCTTGCCGTGCTCACCGAGGACTCTGTCTCGAACCTGAATCCGGTCGAGCGTCCGCTGATCGTCCTCGACCAGTGGATGTACCACAGCCGTCTCTATGCAGCAGCGAATTTTGTAAAAACACGCGACGATCTGGATCTGATCCAGCTGAACTCGTTCGGCTGCGGACTCGACGCTGTTACAACCGACCAGGTAAATGACATCCTCTCGAACTCCGACAAAATCTATACCTGCCTGAAGATCGACGAGGTCAACAACTTAGGCGCGGCCCGCATCCGTGTCCGCTCTCTGATCTCTGCGATCCGGGTACGCAAGGAGCGCACGCATGACGAACGGAAGATCGTTCCGGCAAGCACTGAACGCGTCGTCTTTACAAAAGAAATGCGCAAGACATACACGATTCTCTGCCCGCAGATGTCACCGATTCATTTTAAAATGCTCGAAGCGGCATTCAACGCATCGGATTACAATCTGGTCGTCCTGCCAAACGACAATAAAAAGTCTGTCGATGTCGGATTAAAATATGTCAACAATGATGCCTGCTACCCTTCTTTGATGGTCGTCGGCCAGGTCATGGAAGCACTGCTCTCCGGCAAATACGACCTCAACCACACGGCTGTTCTAATGTCCCAGACAGGCGGCGGCTGCCGTGCCTCAAACTACGTCGGATTTATCCGCCGAGCGCTGAAAAAGGCCGGCATGGCGCAGATCCCGGTCATCTCGATCAACTTAAGCGGACTCGAGTCTAATCCGGGCTTCTCGATCAGCTACTATCTGGTAAAGCGCGGCATGTTCGCCATCGTCTTCGGTGATCTCTTCATGCGCTGTCTCTACCGGATGCGCCCGTATGAGAAGGTGCCCGGCTCCGCAAATGAGCTGCACCGCAAATGGGAGGAGCGCTGCTGTAAATTTGTATCCGGAAAGCCGACTTACCGCGAGTTTAAAAAGCTCTGCCGCGAGATCGTACATGACTTTGATACGCTTCCGATCACCGATGAGAAGAAGCCGAAGGTCGGCGTCGTCGGCGAGATCCTCGTAAAATTTCTGCCGGCAGCAAACAATTATCTGGTCGACCTGCTCGAATCCGAAGGTGCTCAGGCAGTCGTGCCGGACCTGATGGATTTCCTGCTCTACTGCTTTTACAACCAGAACTTCAAGGCCGAACACCTCGGTACGAAAAAGAGTTCCGCAACGATCGCGAACTTCGGAATCGCATTTCTGGAAAAGCTGCGCGGTACAGCGGCAAAGGCACTGGCGGAAAGTGAACATTTTGATCCGCCTGCCCACATTGAGGATCTGGCAAAGATGGCGACCGACATCGTCTCCTGCGGTAATCAGACCGGTGAAGGCTGGTTCCTGACCGGAGAAATGCTCGAACTGATCCATTCCGGCGTAAACAACATCGTCTGCACGCAGCCGTTTGCCTGCCTGCCGAACCACGTTGTCGGGAAGGGCGTCATCAAGGAGCTGCGCAGACAGTATCCGTCGTCCAACATCGTCGCGATCGACTACGACCCGGGTGCAAGTGAGGTCAATCAGCTGAACCGCATCAAGCTGATGCTCTCGACCGCTGTAAAAAATCTGAATAAATAACTTTTGACCATATATAGAGAATATGGTAAATTATAGGGGAATGCCGGACTGGTATTCCCTTTAATTAACCGAATTAAGCAAGTAGCAAAGCGGATTGCGAATATCCGCTTTGACTTAAAACCTAAAGGGAGGAATATCCTTATGCTTGCAATCATTGATTACGATGCCGGAAATCTGCGCAGCGTTGCTAAAGCCCTGGAAAAGCTTGGTGAGACGCCTGTCATCACACGAAATCCGGCTGAAATTTTATCCGCAGACCATATCATTCTCCCGGGTGTCGGCTCCTTTGGTGACGCGATGAACCGCCTTCACCAGTACGGGCTCGTCGATGTCATCCGAAAGGCCTCCGCATCCCATATCCCGTTTCTCGGTATCTGCCTCGGTCTGCAGCTGCTCTTCGCATCAAGTGAGGAGACCCCAGGTGTCGAGGGACTCGGCATCTGCTCCGGAAAAATTCTGCGTATCCCGGATACCGAAGGACTGAAAATTCCGCATATGGGCTGGAATTCTCTCTCCTATCACAGGGAACCCGGAGAGAATCCTCATGGACGCCTTTTTGCCGGAATACCGGAAGACTCCTATGTGTACTTCGTGCATTCCTACTATTTAAAAGCGGATGATCCTGTGATCGTCACCGCCACAACCGAATATGGCACGCACATCCACGCATCTATCGAGCAGGGCAACGTATTCGGCTGCCAGTTCCATCCGGAAAAAAGCAGCAGCACCGGCCTTGCCATCCTGAAAAACTTCTTATCCATCCGAAAGGAGGAGTTCTGATGTTTACGAAACGAATCATTCCATGTCTGGATGTAAAAAACGGACGGGTCGTAAAGGGCGTCAACTTCGTCAATCTGAAAGATGCCGGAGATCCGGTCGAGATCGCAGCCGCCTATGACGCGGCAGGTGCCGATGAGCTCGTCTTCCTCGATATCACCGCTTCCTCTGATGCCCGGAATACGGTCGTCGATATGGTACGCCGTGTTGCAGAGACGGTCTTTATCCCATTTACGGTCGGAGGCGGTATCCGCACCGTCGAGGACTTCCGTACACTCCTGCGCGAGGGCGCAGACAAGATCTCGATCAACTCCGCCGCGATCCAGAATCCGTCGCTGATCCATGATGCGGCAGAAAAATTCGGGCGCCAGTGTGTCGTCGTTGCGATCGACGCCAGACGCCGTGCAGACGGCTCCGGCTGGAATATCTACCGCAACGGCGGTCGGATTGACACCGGCATTGATGCTGTCGAATGGGCCGAACGCTGCGATGCACTCGGAGCCGGCGAAATCCTGCTCACAAGCATGGACTGTGACGGTACAAAGTCAGGCTATGACCTTGAACTGACCCGCACGATCGCCGGACACGTTTCCGTCCCGGTCATCGCTTCCGGCGGTGCCGGCACAAAGGAACACTTTTACGAAGCACTGACTGACGGCTGTGCCGACGCTGCACTCGCCGCCTCTCTCTTCCACTATAAAGAGCTCGAAATCCGGGAAGTGAAGACGTATCTGCAGGAAAAGGGCGTGTCGGTACGAATCTAGGAGATTTTTACCTTTTGCCCACAACTGATGCCTGCGAATTGCTTCGCTTTTGACCACAACTGATGCCTACGAATTGCTTCGCTTTTGACCACCATGATGATACACGGATTGCTCCGCATTTCATGCTCTCGCAATCCTAAAACACCTCAAATCCGCTCATTTTTCTACAAAAAATGGCTACTTTTCGGTGTTTTGCGGGGCAATAAGTCATGCTTTTTCATGCAAGCATGAAACGCATGACCTTTTGACCCTTGTATCATCATCACCTTCAGAAAGGACTACACTGCTATGCCTCCGATTTCCAATGACTGGCTGGCTCCGCTCAAGCCGGAGTTCTCCAAACCATATTATGCAAAGCTTTATAAGACCATCAACGAAGAATACCGCACGCGGACGATTTATCCGCCTGCCGATGATATTTTCAATGCTTTCGCGTTTACACCGCTCTCCAGAGTCAAGGTCGTGATCCTAGGGCAGGACCCGTACCACGAGGAAGGGCAGGCACACGGCCTTTGCTTCTCCGTCAAGCCGGATGTGCAGATCCCGCCGTCCCTTGTCAACATTTATCAGGAACTGCACGAGGACTGTGGCTGCTACATTCCGAATAACGGCTGCCTGACCAAATGGGCCGATCAGGGTGTACTGCTTCTGAACACCGTGCTCACCGTGCGTGCGCATCAGGCAAACTCCCATAAAAATATTGGCTGGGAAGAATTTACCGACGCCGCGATCCGGATCTTAAATGACATTGATCGTCCGATCGTCTTCCTGCTCTGGGGCCGTCCTGCTCAGACGAAAAAGAGCATGCTCTCGAATCCGAATCACCTGATCCTCGAATCCCCGCATCCAAGTCCGCTTTCTGCGTACCGTGGCTTCTTCGGCAGCCGTCCGTTCAGTCGCGCAAATAAATTTCTGAAAGAACACGGTCTGGAGCCGATCGACTGGCAGATCGAAAATGTGTGAGCAAGGACAACAGCAAACATATTGACGTAAAAAAGGATCTGCTTGGCAGATCCTTTTTTTATCTTATCTTAGTAAAGCGGACATTCGCAATCCATCCCTGCAGCTCTGCTGACAGGGTCTAGCTCCGCTGCTTGCAGGATCATAAGGAATCCTCCCGTAAGCGGGTCTCTCCTTATGATATGCCATAACTGAATAGCTACTTTACAGCTGCGAATACCCATAGCTGTTTACGATCGCATCAATTTTCACCTTCTTCGCACAGAGCGGGCACTGATCCACATCGTAGGTCTGATAATTCGGAATATCATCCTTGCCGAAAATGTAGTTGATATCCATATCACAGACACGGTCACTCGCACTGAAGATCGCGGATACGCCTTCCATAATACCGCCGTAGTACTGAATACATTCCAGTGCACGCGCTACCGTCCGACCGGTCGTCGCGGATGCGAGCAACAGCAGGCAATGCTTTCCACGGATCATCATCTGCATATTGTCCCGGAAAATAAGCTGTCCTCCCGGGTTCATCTCCGGGGATACAACGTACATCGTCTGATGCTGGTTCAGCGACATGATCCCGGACTTCGTCAGCTCATCCGCCAGATATGCACCAATGACCTCACACCCATCCATACAGATAATCGTATCAATATACGTACTGGTACTGTATTTCCGCGCCAGCACCGAAGCGGCTGCCTCTGCCTCACTCTTTCTGGACTTCATGATCGTCATATCCACATAATAGTTAATATGCGAATGCGTCGTCGCGAAATGCCCCGGAATCACACGAATGATCGCATTTTTATTCACGTTTGAGTAAATCTTCGTTGCTCTGCTCTCCATACAGTTACCTCCCTTGATGTTCTTTTTGTTTATTTGTTTATTTGTTTGTTATTTATTATTTTTATTCTTTTTCACATGCATTTTTATCTATTTTTTCTTCATTTCCTGCATGCGTCCGTTTTTATATTTACACTATACACATTCTTAGCATGTTTTTCAAGTATAATTTTATGATGATGATACAAGGGTCAAAAGGTATTTTGCCTCACTCCAACAACATCTCCACCGGCGACTCTGCAAGAGAAATCGCCCGTCCCTCGGCCGCCAGTTCTGCCTCCAGCTGCGGGAAGCGGCTGTTTACGCGTACAAAGACCGCCTTCTTATTATAAAAAGCAGTCTTTTCAAACGGGAACCGGATGACCTGCGGAAATGTAAAATCCACGCCAAGCTCCAAAATGCAAAGCTTCTTATTCAAGGTCGCCGTCAGCCACTTTTTGTAATGCTCCCACTGCGGAAGATAGCCGTTCTCCAGATAATCCGGGTTGGCGATCGTGTGAAAATTCAACGGTGCACCACAGGTCGGGCAGACTGCGTATTTCGAAACCAACGCCTTTGCTGTACTCAAACCCGCTGCCTCATTCTGATCTGCCTGCTCCTGCCGAAGTCTCTCTGTATGCTTTCTATCCGATGAACCTTCTTTGTCCCCGGACGCAACGCCATGCAGGTCTTCCCAGGCCTGCAAAATCCGCTCCCGGATCGGTGCTGCCTCGATGATATGCTCCCTGCACTGCAGTTTACCTATACTGCCACACGGAGCTACGATCTGCTCCGGCTCAATCTCAGACCGGTAAATCAAATCATCGGTATTTAACGTCACGACAAAATACGGGCGCGTCCCGATCTGACGGCGCAGCACATTGTACGCCTGAATCACTGCATGATCGGATGGAAGCTTCGCATAAAAGCGGCTCTCCTCATACAGGGCTAGACACTCCTCCCTGCTTCCTTCCGGAACCTTCGCGGTAAATTCTCTCCCGATCCCGATGAGCACGATATCTGACTGTTCAATTGCTTCTGCTACTTGTTTATTCACGTTTCTTCTCCTTTTTCTGTGCTGTAAACATTCTTAATCTAAATCTCTAAAACGATCAGTCTCCGAGCAGATCCTTCAGAATCGCCTTCGCACTCTTATTCCGGTATCCATCCGGATCACTCATGACCTTTGTCCCGGTAATATCCCAGCGCATCTGCGCATAGTGGCTCAGGTAAGAGCTTCCCTTCGCACAATTCGGATATTTCTTATACCATGCCGGAAAATATTTTTTCATATAGTAGGTCGCCAGCTTCACTGCTTCGCTGTTCGCTCTTCCGGTCCTTGACGGTGTTCCGGAAAGCTGTACGCCCGGCGGCGACGCATGGAGCATCACCACACTTCCGTCGCTGCACGAGCCGACCACGATCCAGACATGGCCGCAGTCCTGACAGGTCGAGCTCATAATATCCCCGGCGCGGTAATTTCTCACTGCACCGCGCGCCGTATAGCTCCCCCAGCCCCGCGATGCAAAATTCTTCGCCATCTTCTGCGCAAGCATCACGTAGCCGGCCTTGCCATTTGTCGTATTTAGAATATTGTAGACACACCAGCCCACATAACCGGAACAGTCCAGACCATTCGCGATCTGATATTTCGTTGTCCGATAATCATAGGACGAGGTCTGCTTCTGAAAAAACTGCTTCCACTTCGGACTCACACCGATCGTTCTTGCCGCTGCCCCGGCTCCTACCGTACGTTCTCTTTGTGGATTCCGTCATATCTTTGCTTTTATCCTCCATACTATCTGTTTACTCATTGCTTTCTCTATTTTCCTGCACCGCAACACTTCTGTCAATGCCTTTTTCCGAATCGCCCCGAACTGTTACAGGAATATTTCACGTTCGTTCAAAACCTTAATAATTTGTTTCGTTGTTGTTTTTCGCGCGCTGTGATACACTAAAAACAGACAACCGATAACCAGAGGGGGAATACACACATGAATTCACAATTTGAAGATTACGACTATGAGCGGGCCGCCGAGCTGCGCCGCCTGCGCCGTCAGAAGCGTCGGCGTAAGGTGATGATGATGCGGGCTGTCTTTTTTCTCGTCCTGCTTCTGATCGTGGCAGGCGGAGTCTTTGCCGTCTCCAGAATCGTGCAGAAAAAGGACAGCGGTACATCCGGCACTTCCGGAAGCGGCAAAAATGACACCGTCTCCAATGTCACAGTGACCGAAGCACCGCGTGAGACAGAAGCCGTCCCGGCTGCCACCGAGGCGGTACCGGCCAAGACAGAAGCACCTGCACAGACAGCGACCTCTGATCTGCAGTCCACGCTCGACCAGGCTGCCCTGCTCGCCGCCGGATATGATTATGACGGAGCGATCGCACTGCTTCAGCAGCTTCCGGATTACACCGGCAACGCACAGGTGACACAGGCCATCGCTGACTATGAGGCGACCAAGGCGACCTGTACCGCCGTTGATGTCACTACCATCCCGCACATCTTCTACCACTCACTCGTAAATAACACGGACGCTGCCTTCAATGTCTCCGTACTCGGGCAGAGTCAGGTAGACGGCATGAATGCCTGGATGACCACCGTCGAAGAGTTTGACAAGATCACGCAGCAGATGTACGACAACGGCTATGTATTTGTCCGCCTGCATGACCTTGTGACCGAGACGACCGATGCAGACGGCACCGTACACTTTTCACCAAACACGAGCCTGATGCTCCCGCCCGGGAAGAAGGCAGTCGTGCTCTCCGTTGACGACCTGAGCTATTATCATTCCTATGAGCCGGCCAGCTTTCCGGACAAGCTCGTACTCGACGAGAACGGCGATGTCAAGTGTCATTATGTCAAGCCGGACGGATCTGAAGAGATCGGCGACTTCGATGTCGTACCTCGCCTGAACACCTTCCTGAAGGAGCACCCGGACGGAGCCTACAAGGGCGCACGCGGCACGATCGCTCTGACCGGCTACAACGGCGTGTTCGGCTACCGCACCGACTCTGACTACCAGACGAAGCAGCATCTTACAGAAGACCAGCAGAAATGGCTCGATGAGCATCCGGACTTCGACTATGACGCCGACATCGCAGGTGCAAAGCAGATCGCAGAGGCATTAAAGGAAGAAGGATGGGATTTTGCCAGCCATACGTGGGGACATTTGAGCGTCACCGGAAAGACCGTCGATCAGCTGCGTACTGACAATGAAAAATGGATGAACAACGTAGCAGACATCGTCGGCGCTACCGACACAATCATCTTTGCCCACGGAAATGATATCGGCTCCTGGGAAGGCTACTCCTCCGACAACGAGGTCTACCAGTATTTCAAGAGCGCAGGCTACAATTTCTACTGCAACGTAGACGGTTCGCAGCCCTACTGGGTACAGATCACCGATCAGTATGTACGTCAGGGCCGCATTGACCTCGACGGTTACATGCTCTACCGCGCTTCCACCGGTCAGACGACCGTACTCGACAATATGTTCAAGGCATCCGAAGTCTTTGACCAGAGACGTCCGACCCCGGTCATTGCAAACGGTGAGTCGTGATCCGCTTTCACTGCTTACAGAATCATAAACTCAGCATTTCGGCTCTACACTGTCCTACAGTGCAGAGCCATTTTTCTCACTTTTTCTTCACATTCAGATAGTTCCGCCCCGACAGTGTCTTATTTGTCGACAGCAGCACAATCAGAATTATACAGCCGATTCCGAATCCGACCCAGTCCAGGGCTGCCGTCAATATGAGCAGCATAATCCGCATAAATTTTACCGCATAGCCAAGCTCAAAATTCGGCTGCGTATAGTTTGCCACCGCTACAAATGCCATATACAGCATGACCTCGCTGTTGAACCAGCCGGAATTGACCGAAAATTCACCGAGCACAAGTCCGGCAAAAATGCTCAGAGGCGTACTCAGCATATTCGGAGTATTCAGAGCCGCAAGACGCAGGCCGTCGATCACCAGCTCCAGAATGAGCAGCTGATACACGAGCGGGATATTCACGACATCCCGCACCGAAATAAACGAGAGTTCCGGCGGAATCCACTGCGGATTCTGCATCAGAAGTACAAACACCGGCGTCATAAATACCGTGAGCAGCAAAATGAGCACGCGGGTGAATTTCAGGTACAACGCCGTCCACGCCGGAAAATAATAATCGTTTGCCTCCTCGATCATATCAAAAATCGAGGTCGGAAGGATCATTGCGGAAGGCGCATTGTCCACGAGAATGACGACCTTCCCTTCCATCACACACGCCGCTGCCGTATCCGGACGCTCGGTAAATTTGAATTTCGGGAATGGGTTGTACCAGCGCGTACCGATCAGTGCCTCCGCCAGACTCTGCTGATTCATGCACAGATCCGGTGTCACGACCTCCTGTATTTTTCTTCGCAGATTTGCGACCAGCTCCGGCTTCGCCAGATTCTTCATATAGCAAAGCACCACATCCGACCGCGACGAAGTCCCTACCTCCAGCATCTCCATCACAAGCTGCGGATCCCGGATCCTCCGACGGATCAGTGCCGTGTCAAATACGATCGTCTCCACAAAGCCGTCTCGGGAGCCGCGCAGCGACTTATCCTGAGCGGGCTCCTCCACACTCCGAGCCGGATAAGTACGGCAATCCAGCACAATACAGGCTTCATATCCGTCGATAAATAGTGCGATCGCCCCGGAGAGCACATTCCGCACGACCGTATCAAAATCATCATAAATATCGACCTCCACATACGGCATGCAGCATCTGGAAAAGCCGGTCGCATCCTCCGGCATCTTTTCCTTCGTGATACCGAGCAGCTGCCCGAGGATCTTGACCATTGCCTCATCCTTGATCATCCCGTCCACGAAATAAAATGCCGCCTCTCTTTCTCCGATCTGAAGCTCCCGGCAGATCAGATCAAAGCTCTCCTTGATCGGAAGCAACGCAGACATCATCGCTTCATTTTGTTTCACATCACACCAAACTTGCTGCGCTTCCTGCCCCATACTTCTCTCCTCATCCACACTTCCGGCGTTTTTATAGAGAAAGTATCCCCGAATTTTGCGGAACTTATACGAGACAATTTACTTTTTTCACAGGAACTGCTATCATAGAAACAGTTTTCCACATATTACCTCACGGCAAAAGGGATGCTTATGTCTGCTTTACGTGATTCTTTTATTAAGGAGGAGTTATATGAACCACCAGGTAACCTCACAAAAAGCTCAAACGATACTCACATTGCTCTTTATACTTCTCGCGGTTTGCCTGCTGTCCGGCGTACCGGCACAGGCTGCCGGGGTCTCGATGTCCGATGTCACGACCAGCTCCGGTGGCAAATTTGTAAAACGTGATGGAAAATGGATGTACCGCCAGAAGGACGGCTCCTACGCCAAAGACTGTCTGCTGAAAATCAATGGAAAGACATACTGTTTCTCCAAAAATGGCTACCGACAGTCTGGCTGGAAGAAACTTGAAGGGGATTATTATTACTTTGGAAAGCAGTCCGAGGGATACCTCTACCGGCTGCGCTGGCTGAAGCTCGGCAAGCAGACCTATTTTCTGAAAAAGAGCGGCAAACGTGCGACCGGCTGGCTGACCTGGCAGGGAAAAAAATATTACTTTAATCAGAAGGGACAGCGTCTGTCCGGCTGGCAGACGATCCAGAAGAAAAAATACTACCTTGGTACAGCATCTCAGGGCTATCTCTACCGCAATCGTCTGTTTACCTATAAGAAATATACCTTTTATCTGCAGAATAACGGCGCCGTCGCGACCGGCTGGAAAACCGTCTCCGGCAATCGCTACTACTTTCTGGCAAACGGGCGGGCTGTAACCGGAAAGCGCACCATCAACGGCGAAACATGCTACTTCAACGCGAAGGGCATACTGCAGCATACCGGTGCGAACCTGAATATCGCTTCCAAATGTGCGATCCTGATCGACGCCAATACCGGCAAGGTGCTTTACTCCAAAAATGCAACGGAAAAGCATGCCAACGCCAGCACAACCAAGATCATGACCTGCATTCTGGCACTGGAAAACGCATCTTTAAATGACCGTGTATCCGTATCCGCCTATGCGGCCTCACAGGAACCGTCCAAACTGTACATGACTGCAGGCGATTCCTTTACCCTGAACGATCTGCTCTATTCGCTCATGCTGCCATCACACAACGACACGGCAGTCGCGATCGCCGAGCACGTCAGCGGTTCCACCTCCGCCTTTGCCAAAAAAATGAACGAAAAGGCAAAGCAGCTCGGCTGCACATCGACGCACTTTGTGACGCCGAATGGCCTCGATGCCGGACTGAACCACTATACAACTGCAAGGGATCTGGCAAAGATCGCTCAGTATGCATGGAAAAATGCCACCTTCCGCAAGATTGTCGGGACATCCGCCTGGCGTTTCTCCAGCAGGCAGGGCCGCTCCTACTCCGTCGCCACGACCAACGCACTGCTTCGGACAATGAAAGGCGTCACCGGTATGAAGACCGGATTTACCAATAAAGCAGGCTATTGCTTCGTCGGTGTCGTAAAAGCAAAGAGCGGCAAACAGTATATCTCCGTCACCTTAGGCGCCGGAAGCAGCACGGCACGGTGGCAGGATGCGCGGACGCTGCTCGCTTATGCCTATAAACATTAATTGTTTCAGTCCTCCCACGGACGGATCCGATACTTCACACCAAGCTCATCACAAATCTTCTGACAGGCTGCCTCGTCCTCGTGAGAGATCGTCGTATCTACGGTCGTCATCACAACATGCGGAACGTATTTGGTACATTCCTTTGCAAACTGTAACATTGCAGAAAATGACTGATCGCCAAATTTGCTGCGCACGAGCTTATGATATTCCTCCGCATCCGGCGTGTTCAGGCTGATCGAAACGGTATCAACTAGTCCTGCAAGCTTCGGTGCGATATCCTCGCCGTTAATCAGGCTGCCAAGGCCGTTCGTATTGATCCTGACCGGCTTATGATAGTGCTCCTTGATATAAGCTGCTCCACGAAGCAGCACATCAAGTGCCTCCGTCGGCTCTCCAAACCCACAGAACACGACCTCCTGATAGTGCTCCATCGTCGCAGCATCGATCTGCTGCAATGCTTCTACGAGCTCTTCATAGGTCGTGTCATGCTCCAGCCACAGACTGTCCGATTCTTCCATATGATCCCGCGTCTGACGCAGGCAGAATGTACAGGCACACGGACATTTATTCGTCAGGTTGACATACAGATTACCATGCACCTCATATAAAATCGTCATTGCTTTCTTCATATTCTTCTCCTCTTTTCTAATCTGTCCCGCTATACTTTTTCTTATGCAGCGCAGGCGCCAAAGCGGATATCGCAATCCATTCCTGCTCCTTAGCACACTGCCAACCGGATAGCTGACTTACCGTAACGTCCCGAGCACTTCCTCAAAACAAACGCCGTCCGTCACCGGAATCTCCAGCTCAAGCGAGCGCTGAATGCATTTTTTAATAAAGCGGGATGCTTTTTTCACTGACTCGTGGAACGGTACACCGTTGACTGCATCCGCTGCAATGATCGCCGTAAAAATATCGCCGGTACCGGAACGCTGTGTCCCGACCTTATGTGAGCGTAATACGTGCGGCTCTTCGCCCCGCTCATAACAGTAATTCGCGATAAAGTCGCCCTGGACAATACCCGTGATCACGATCTTCTTCGGGCCTTTCTCTGAGAGCTGCTCCGCCATGCGCGCGTACTCCTGCATCCGGAATTTCTCCCGGTACGGTGTGTCCGTCAGAATGCAGGCCTCCGTCACGTTCGGTGTCAGGATATCCGCATAGCCGACCAGCTTCTTCATCTCCTCACACATCTGCGGCGTATAAGTAGAATAGGTCTTGCCGTAATCACCCATCACCGGATCTACGATGATGCAGTTCTCCTCCGTCTTAAAATCCTGAAAGAACTGCTGGACGATCCGGATCTGCTCCTTTGATCCGAGAAAACCGGAGCAGATGCCGTCAAACTGAAGGCCGAGCTTTTTCCACTCCGCGATATACGGAGTCATCTTTTCGGTATAATCATCAAAGAAAAAGCTCTTAAACCCTGTATGATTTGACAGCACCGACGTCGGCAGCGGACAGCACTGCACCTTCAGCATAGAAATGACAGGAAGGGCGACTGCAATCGAACAGCGCCCAAATCCTGTGAAATCATTAATTAAAGCTATTTTTTTCTGATTGTTATGTGACATTTTATAATTCCTTATCCTTGAATATCAGGCATTTTTCTGAAACAGCCGCGGAAGCTTCGCCGCCTCAAACGCAAAGCCTGCTGCATAAAACAGAACCATTCCAAGCACACCCTCCATCGTCAGTCCCGGCACCTGTGCCAGACCGGAGGCCACACTTCCATATAAAATCGTTCCTGCTACCGTATAGCCAGCGATCATGATGATGATACCGACTACAGATGCCAGCAGCGTCCGCCACGAAGCCATGTGAACTGAACCGGACTTATCCTTGGAAAGCGCCGCGATGGCATAGCCCATGATGCCTTTGATAATCAGTGTCGGAAGAATCCACTGCGGATAACCGCTCAAAAGATCTGCCAGACACGAGCCGACGCCGCCTGCAAGCGTTCCGATTGCTCTGCTGAAGAATACTCCGAACAGCAGAATACAGCAATTTCCAAGATGCATATAGCCAAGTGGAATCGGAATCTGAATTACCATTGTCGATACGCATACGACTGCAATCGCAAGTGCAGCCAGTGTGATCTGTTTTGCGTCCATTTTTTTCATATCAGTCTCTCCTCATCGTCAAATTCACTCAGCTAAGTATGGACGTATTATATGCAGAAACTGACATGAAATAAATAGCCATTTTTCTTCATTTTGACCAGGCCAGTTAATCTTTTATCTGATATATTCCTCACTGCTCATTACCAGCGTATGCAGCGGTGCAAAGCTCTCCGCGAGCTTCCGGATTGCCTGCTCATTTTCCTGCGACTGACCGGAAATGCAGTCATAAAGAAAAATAACCGAATGTCCCTGATCAATCGCCTCCATCATTGTCGAGAGCACACAGCACTCTGCCACGACACCCGCAAGCACGACATGCTCAGCCGCTTTTGCCCGCTTGGCAAGCTCCGGGATCTTCATGGAAGAGTACACCGACTTCTCCAGCACCGGATACTGCGCCGCATACGGCTGCAGATCATCTACAATCGCATTCAGCCACGGATCCGCATTGACGGCTGCATTTTCTACATTGTAATCCTTCCATGTCCCGACCGGGTTTTCCGGCGCGACAAAGCGCGTAAATACCGTATCGCCTGCTTTTTTTGCATCAAGCAGCGCACGAACCTTCCGGGTGACATCCGGCATCGACGGACACGCCCACTCCTGCCCCGGCAAATACACATTCTGCATATCAATCACAAGTAATAAATCTCTGTTCTTTTCCATCGTTCCTAAACACCTCCTGCCTTTTATTCTATCCTACCTTTCCCGTTCGTGCAATGGCATCCTGTTGACTTTCCTCTGCCTGCATGGTAGGCTGTAATCAAATGATGCCAGGGTCAAAAGGTCAAAAAGCCGTTCATGCTTGCATGATAAGGCTTTTGAAATAAGGCTACCGCAATCCCATTGGCTTTAGACAATGGGTTAAGGTAGCTAAAAATCAAAAATTATTGTATACTCATGGCATGGGAACATGGAAATCTAAAAACAGACACAAATACCTATTACAATATCACATTATTTTCGTCTGCAAATACAGGAAGAAATTACTGATTTCGAGACAGATATCAGATGATATAAAGCAGTTTTCACATGAAATATGTCAAAGGCACAGTGTTATTATCAGATATATGGAAACGGATAAAGACCATATTCATTACATGATAGAGACAGAACCAACAATGTCTATTAGTAAGATTGTAAACCTGATGAAGAGCTATACAACATACCATATATGGAAAAGATATCCCCAATATTTACGAAAACAATTTTGGAAAGAACATACTTTTGGACAGATGGATATTTTGCATGTAGTGTAGGAAATGTATCGGAAGAAATGCTGAAAAGATATATAGAAAATCAAGGTTGAGAAAGAGGGTGACAGTGGATGTTAAAGGCATATAAATACAGAATATATCCTAATAATGAGCAGAAAATACAAATTGCAAAAACATTTGGCTGTTGCCGTTTTGTATATAATCAGACACTGGCATACCGGAAAGAAGTATATGAGAAAGAGAAAAAATCAGTTAGTAAAACCGACTGTAACAATTACTGCAACAGACAATTAAAGAAAGAATATGAATGGCTGAAAGAAGTGGATAAATTTGCTCTGACAAATGCGATTTACAACATGGATGCTGCATATCAGAAATTTTTTAAGGAACATGCAGGTTATCCGAAGTTTAAGAGTAAACACGATAATCATAAGTCATATACAACAAATTTTACGAATGGAAATATAGCAGTAGATTTCGA
>CABIZF010000019.1 GCA_902363135.1 Lachnospiraceae bacterium | reverse complement strand
GACAAATAGCATAAAAGGAATAACAATATAGGACAGGGACTGTCCGAATTAACGCCTGTGGAGATAGTAGGTTACGAGGTCTGCGAAGCAGGAAGCCCATTGGCTTTAGACAATGGGTAGTTCACTTTACATAGATGATGTGCGCTTCATCCTGAAAACGCTCGCTGACCTCTTCGATTTTTCTGTTGATATGGTAAATTGGAAATCCGTAACCTAACGTATCATCTCCTGTAATAAAAATCACATAACTCTCCGGCAGTTCATCGAAATCCTGCCCTGAATTCAAAGTATTCATATCCATCAATCCACTGTGGTACCTCGCCCGCTTTGGAGACGCACCCTCGTTCGCCTGCTGAATTTCCACATCCATCTGCCGGCCTTCGGAATCTCTGGCCACGCAATCCAAAATTGCGGACCGCCCCTGCAAATTTTTGTAATCCTTCTGCAAGACCTGATCAATCACTTTGAGATCCTTTTTGTCCATAACCACCTGAAGGACATATTCCGTACATTCGCGCTTTTTAAATACATTTCTCATAAACATATCGCTCATGATCGTAAGGTCTTTTAAAATACCTCTGTACTTTTCATAGCGTTCTTCCAGTCCTCCTGGCGCTCTCTTTTGTTTTTTTGCCATGTTGGTTCCCGCATCTGCTCCCCCCGAACCAATCTCCGCAGAACTTATTATCCTGTTTTCAGTTTATCAGCAAACCATCTGTTTTACAAGTCCCAAAGCAGCTATTTCCAGAAAACAGAAGAGGGTGTGAAAAACAACTCTGCGCTTTTCACACCCTCTTCTGTTTATGACACCATCCCAGACAAAGTCCTTATACAGCCGGCTTCCAGATGCGCTGGCTGTACTTGCCAAGTACGGCTGCCAGAATACATCCGAAGACCTCACAGGAAATTACCTCTCCGATTCCGACGGTCAACATCATGAGCGGGATCGGAAGCATTACGCCGTATGCATAGCGCAGTACGAACGGTACGATGCAGATATTCGCCACTACCGGTGGCAGCGCTGCGATCCAGTGCTTCTGATCTCTTAGCTTCCAGGTACATACCGCTCCGATCAGTGTCGCAAGGCTGCCGAAAATGATATCCGGAAGCACCGCGCCTCCTAAAATATTTCCGATCAGGCAGCCGACGAACAGACCCGGTATCGCTGCCGGTGTAAAAATCGGCAGGATCGTGAGCATCTCAGAGACGCGCACCTGCACCTCTCCGAAGCTGAACGGTGCAAACACCACCGTCAGTACGACGTAGATTGCTGCAATCATTGCTGACTGCGTCAGGAAGGTAACATTCTTTCTTTCCATATTCTGTTTTCTCCTTTAGTTTTGTTTTACGAGTGGAAGGTCACGAACACTCGGCACATTTATAGGCGGTGACCGCCTTGCAGACCCTGTACGACCTTGTTTTTATGGGCTGCAACGGGTGAAAGTATAGCACAGCGCTTTATAAAAATCAAGGGATATCTAGCAAAACACCTGGCTGTACTTTCCAAATACGGCTGCCAGAATGCATCCGAAGATCTCGCAGGAAATGACTTCCCTGATTCTGACAATCAATATTGCGACTTTCGTCAGTGCTTCTTTCTGCGGATGGAAAAGAAGGTAAATGGAATCGAAAGAAGCCAGGTTATCACTATGAGGAGCATTATCTGACTGTCTGAACCTTGGAAAATCGGCCGATAGATGTTCCAGAAAAATGCTTGTCCCAGCTGCTGCGCAAACGGCTCTCCATAAACAGCAATCCACAAAACCCCCAATGCTAGTCCAAGGCCTTCTGCAAAGCACTTCATTGCTACGCAAATCCATCGTAATATTTTATTCTCTATCCGATAGATCGCATAATTGCAGCCGATGATCGCAGCAATCGCAACTATAAGGATCAAAAATCCGCTTGAGTCGTAACTCTCGCCCTGTAACAGCATGGACATTGCCCCGGCCAGCGGCACTAGCGGCCAGATATACCCGACCTTCGTCGGATGCCACCGTTTATCCTCCGGCCCGGAAACTGCTTCTTTTCGTTCCTCCGGCACCACCTGCGCTTTTTGCTGGTTCCGGAAGGCTGCCGTCGCGCCCATTGTCTTATCCAGTGCACTATCATTCGCCGCTGACTGCCCGGCACGCGGCATTGGTTGCCCGATCGTCGCGTTGGTATCGTGCCATGCGTTTGTCTCGGTGTGGTGATATGCCGATGCAGTCGTCGCCGCCGTCTCCTGCCACTGATTCGTGATACCGGAATTGCTCTGCCCAGCTGAGTGCGTAGTTTCCGAGTGCATCGTCTCCTGAATGCTGTCTACTTCTCTGAATCCTTCTGCACTCCGGTAGCTGCCCGGCGCATGTTCTTCCGAGAGTGCCTCCAGCGCCTGATACATCTCGCCGGCAGAACGATACCGGTCCTTTGCGTCATATGCACACGCTTTCAAAACGATCGCCTTCAGTCCTTCACTTCCATCCCGCGGCGGCGGAAGTGGCTCGCCATTGTAGCGGCGCACCATCGCTTCTGATACTTTCGTACCATTTAATATCTCGTCGGCACGCAGCAGCGGCATTCGGCGGTTGTTCAGTAGCCAGTACAAAGTGATACCGAGCGAGTAGATGTCCGCCTCTTTTCCGTACTTCTGCATGTGCTCTACTTCCGGCGCTGCATAGCCGTGCGTTCCCATCTTTGTCGCGTTCGTCGTGTGATCCTGCACCCGCGCCACACCAAAGTCGCCCAGCTTGAAATCGCCAAAGCGCGAGATCATGATATTGTCCGGCTTGATGTCCCGGTGAATGATATTCCGCTCCTCACACAGGATCAGCGCCCGGCAGATGTCTTTTCCGAGACGGATCACCTGCTCCTCAGAGAGCATTTCCTTCTTCACCGCCTTTGGAAGCGGCGTCAGAAGCTCCATCCGGATAAAAATGCTGCCGCCGATCCCATCTTCACGCGGCACGACTGCAAAGTCATCGCAGCTCACGATGTTCGACTGTCCCTGCAGCTCCCGCATCATCTGATATTCCTTCACGTAGCGCTGCAGCTCATCCGTGTATGTCGCCGCCATGCTCTCTGCATCATAGCCATTGTCATAGTATGCCTCGATCTCCTGCTCATCTGCCGGGCGTGAAATAATTTTCAGCGCCGCCTCTTCCTGAAGTCCGGACACCGTTCGCTCGATCTGATAGACCTTTCCATAGCCTCCGCCGCCAAGGTATGCCGTGATCGTCCAGTCCGGCCATGGCAGCTGAATATTCTCCCAGTTTTCCATTTTCTCTTTCCTCTCAGTTCCTTTTCTGCAGACAGATATTCACATGTTATCTTCCGTATTGATTCTGTGGTGTACTGATTACAGTCTAATTCTAACATCTTCTATTTGAAATCACAAGCAAACCGGCAAGCCTGCTTATATAAGTATCAGATCCGCATCTTCCCACGCGCCGTCGCCGCCAGCACAGCAAATACTTCACGCAGTACATAATGCGGCTGCATGAGCGCATCGGACGCGGACGGGATGCCGCAGACGTCCTCATAGCCCTGCTGTCTTGCCATCTGCACGGCCCGGTAAATATGAAAATCATTCGACAAAATCCCGACTCTCTCTGTATGCAGTGGTTGCAGTTCATTGCAAAACTTCAGATTCTCCCACGTCGTCGTCGAGCGGTCTTCCATGCGCAGACGCTTTGCATCGACTCCGGCTTCGATCAGATACTCCTGCATCGCTTCTGCCTCTGTGATATCCTCGCCGTCTCCCTGACCGCCCGACAGAAAAAATATCGTATCCGGATTTTCTTTCGCATACTCTGCCGCACAGTCCAGCCGCTTCCGGAGTGCTTTCGACACCTTCGTCCCCCGTACCTGTGCGCCGAGCACGATCACATATGGAAGGTTCTGCTCCGGCTTCTGCCGCATTCCGGCAAAGATATGTGCCCCGATGAATCCGACGACCAGAATTCCGATCGCCATCAGAATCCCCGCCGCGCGCAGCAGATTAGCCAGCACTGCCATGTGATGACGCGATTCTGCGGCCATGCCTCCCGCAATCGCCAGAAGGAAGGCCGCGCCCATCAGCCATATCCACGCAAAGTCTGCAGTGATCCCTGCATAGCCGACAATGCCAATATAATAGAAGATACAGATCAGCCCAAGTATGAGACATACTGCCTCTGTGCTATGCCAAATGCTCATTGCTCTTTTTCCTCTCATCTCTGATTTTCCACTTGATTCTGGACAAAGCAGATATTCGCAATCCGCTTCGCTACTTGCTCATTAACCGAATAGCTGCTTCGCAGCTTATCAGGAGTGGCTTGTACCACTCCTGATACAAGCAAGTCCCAACCCACTGCTTATTGCTTTGCGCAATTGAAGCAGGGGACTTGCTTGATTCGGTTAAAAAAAGGATGACAGGTCACCCCACCATCCTTTTCACTTTCGATATTAACTTTATCTTCCACAGCAATATTTATACTTCTTACCGCTTCCGCACGGACATGGATCGTTTCTGCCGACCTTCTTGCCCTTTACTACAGTATTCATCTTCTTTGCAGCCAGATACAGCGCACGCTTCTTCTCTGCATCAAAGATCTTGTTCCATGCCGGCAGCTCGTACAGCCAGTCTGCCTTTGCATCTACCATGTTTTTGTAAAGCAGCTCGTTGTCAAAGTCCAGGCTGACCTCGGTATCCTCGGTCATCTCCTCGATCGGATTCGGTTTCTTTAAGCTGTCATTGATGCCATCCAGAAATCCGGTCATTGTCAGCACCGGGATATTGTACTTCTCTGCCAGCTCCTTGACTGTACCGGTAACTGCCTCTTCCGGATTCTCAAGCAGCTGCTCATAGATTCCTTTCTCGGTCAGAAAATACTCGGACCAGAACTTCTGAAGCTGTTTTCTATCTGTCTCCTGTGAATACGCGATATCGCGCCACTCCTGTAATAATGCCATAGTAATACCATCCTTTGTTTCATAATAAATAGTTCTGAAAAATACTTTTTCTATTATATAACACTTTGCCCGTTGTGGCAAGGACATAACAGGTGAAATTGCAAAATCCCGGCTCTCCGGATTTTCCCCGCATCCCTCAATACTTCCTGTCAGGCACGTCTCTTCCAGCCAGGAAAGTGCCTAACTGTCTGTATAGATCCGTGGAGAAGTCCGGAGTCCATCTGACGTCTCTTCTCCGTTGTTTCAATGAAATTAATGAGTTACAGATACGTTACGGTTTCTGCCAGCTCTTTTCTGCTGCTATGATTTGGAAGCGCTTCTGTTCCTTCTGCCGCAATTCCAAGATCCAGCAGCATCAGAATTTCCTCTTCTTCCGGAAGATCAAGCGCCCGTGCCAGCTCCTCCGGATCAAAAAAGTTAATCCAGCAGCTGTCCACGCCTGCATTATAAGCAGCCAGCATCATGTGCGTTGCCACAATACTGGCATCCTCAATTCCGGAATCTCTTTTCCCGCCCGGATAGGTAAACACGTTGTTTTTATTATAGGCTACCACTAAAACCATCGGTGCATGATAACGGCAGGGTGTTACTTTATCAATCGCCGCCAGGCCTTTTTCTGACTGTACTACATAAATATGCTGTTCCTGAAGATTTTTCGCGGTAGGAGCGAGGCGCCCTGCCTCCAGAATCTGATCCAGCTTCTCTTTTTCTACCTCTTTGCCGCTGAAGTTTTTACAGGAATACCGGTTCCTGATTACTTCTGAAAATTCCATTCTGAATCATCCTTTCTACATTCATTCTATGATATGATATTTTTAGTCTCAACATGTTCCTGCTATTCTGCCAAAACACCTTTGTACACCAAAAACATTATACACCGAAAAGCCTCTGACTGGTAGGCCTTATCCCTGTTTTTCCGGCTATGTTAAAAAAAGAAACTTTTGTTTTTGCGTATATTCCCCGGGAATCCGGCTATACTAAGAGTAATCTCACAGGAAAAAAAGCAACACGGACGTGACATTTTCTTATGAGATTGCGTATGTTCTTATCATTGGATCCCCTCCGATGATAAATACAAAAGATAAAAATATATACTTATCCTCCCCTTTGTAAGAGGCTGCCGCTTGCTCACCTGTGTTGGATGATTTTGCAGCAGCCTCTTTTTCGCTTCCATCTACATCTGCTTACGCACGACAAGGTACTCATCCCCATTGCGATAATACGGACAGCTGTAGTGATCATCTGACATCAGCCGGACATACTCATCCTCGTCCATATCGATGTCGCATACATAGCACTCATAATCCTCATCGTAAGTAAAATAGGTACAGGTCTCACATCCACCCTGCTTCTTTTTCATACCTTTTCATCCTTTCTCTTCGCTTTCCCGGGTTTTGCAGTGCGCACCACAGCTTTTGCAGTCAATGCCTTACTTCTGAAAATCGCTGACGTTCTCCTTGGTGACTTTCTGATACGGCAGCCGGATATAGCGGTCATTTTCCAGACCGACCTCATCCAGCCCCTCATCCGTCGCCAGTGCAAAGGCAAGGTTCAGCATCCCGTCTGCCTGTCCTTCCTTGTCATTATAAACAGTAGCGACCATTTCGCCCTTTTCTACCGCCTCAAGCCCCGGATCCGTTCCATCGATCCCAACAACCGCCGGCCATTCGTCTCTTGACAGCCCTGACGCCTTTAAGGCATCGATCGCACCGAGCGCCATATCGTCATTGTTTGCCAAAATCAGCTCCATCTGTCCCGGGTACTGTGTCAGCAGCGTAGCCACCTTTGTCTGTGCCTGTGCCCGGTTCCAGTTGGCAATCGCATAACCAAGCTTTTCTACCTGCACACCGGACTCGATGAGCATATTTACCGAACATTCTGTACGCACGATCGCATCCTGATGTCCGGCCTCTCCCTCCAGTACAACATACTGGCAGATGCCATCCTGGTTCTTATCCATGGTCGCATCCGTCAGAAATGCATCCGCGGCAAGCTCCCCCTCCAGCCTTCCGGAGTCAAACGCATCAGCACCCACATAATACAGCTTTGACCAGCGTTCCAGATCCTCTGCCACCAGCTCCCGGTTAAAAAAGATGATCGGAATATTATTTTTCTCTGCCATATCTGTGATCGTCGTCGGTTCCGTCCGGTCAACCAGATTTACACAGATCACATCACACCCTTTTTCCATCAGCGTCCGGACCTGTTCATTCTGCGTCGTCTGATTTCCGGATGCATCCAGGATCTCCAGACTGATCGCCACGCCCTTTTCCGATTCCATTTTCAGTGTGGTGCTCTTAAATGTCTGCATCAGCTCCGATATAAACGTATCATACTGGTCGTACAAGGTCACGCCGATCTTAATACTTTTCACAGAGTCCTCTTTCCCGGAACCGCATCCTGTCAGAAGCAGGATTCCGGCCATCAGTGCCAGCCCTGTTTTTCTTATGTGTCTCACATTCATCCCCCATTTAATGCACAACCGGAAACAGAATCTTTTCTGCCTCCTTATCGTACATCTTTTCCTTTGTCACCGAAATGAATCCGGTCTCTATCTGCGTCGTACTGCTCTCTGTATGCTCCAGCTGCTTCTGGATCAGCTGTGCACTCTCATAGCCCATCGCGTATTCGTCCGGCACGACCATGCCCTGAATGTGCCCTCTGTCCAGATAATAAACTGCCCGTTCTGAGCGCCCTTCTCCGTAAAGGCTGCAATCCGGCGTCTGCCCGCCCCCTGTCAGCCAATCCAGTGCCATCTCCATCGCATCACTGTCCAGTGCCGCTAAGATATCCGGCGCCGCTTTCATCTCCTCTTGAAACTGCTTATCTGTCTCTGCACAAAAACGGATTTCTCTTCCTGCCTCTTTTATCTTTTTACAAAATCCTTCCAGTCTCTTTCTTCCCGCCAGTGTCTGCTGATTTCCGGTCAGCACTCCGATCGTTTTTCCTGCAGTTTCCTTCTCATCCAGGATCATCTGGGCGATGGCTTCTCCGATCGCCTTGGCATCCGGCTGCACGAGCGCGTGTCCCCCCTCCAGATCCAGATCGGAATCAATGAGTACGACACGGTCTTCCGATACGAGTTCTGAAAGTCTTCCACCCAGATCCGAAGTATCACAGAGCGCCACAATAACGCCATCTGCACCATTTTCCAACTCACGTCCGATAATGCCATACTCTTCTTCAACTCTGGAAAACGCAGGAGCAGACACAACATTCAGATACAGTCCGGCCTCATCCGCTCCCTGATTCAGACCTTCCTTAAATGCATTCCACCGGTCACTGCCGCTGTTGCTGACAATCACAGAAACAACATAATGTGTATCTTTCTTTTCACTGTTCAGCAAACCATAGGATGCATAGATGACCACTGTGACAATCAGCGCTGTCACAAATCCAAGGTACAGCCGATCTCTGTTCATACGCTCCGGCCTCCTTTTCCGTCCGGAAGTTTTCCTTCCTCCAGCTGTCGGCATGTCTCCTCCGTGTATGGAATATACGGGATATGGATCCGCACCGTCATCCCCTCATCCGGAAAGGATTCGATCTGCAATCCATACTGTTCTCCAAAGCGAAGCCGAATCCGGTTATGTACATTCAGCAATCCTACTCCGCTTCCCCGGCTGCGCACCCGCTCTCCTTCCGTCAGAAGCTTTGCCGCCGCCTCCTCCGGCATGCCAAGTCCATTATCGCTTATCTCCAGAAAGACATCCCCGTCTTTTTGATAGCCACGCACAGAAATAATGCCATCATCGTCCATCGCTTCCATGCCATAGTAGATCGCATTTTCCAGAATCGGCTGTACGACCAGCTTCACAGTACAGGCGGAAAGGATCTCCGGTGCAATATCAAATGATACCTCAAACGCATTTTTATAGCGGATTTTCTGGATATTCATGTAGTTTTCCGCATGCTTAATCTCATCTTCGACCCGGATAATCGTCTTCCCCCTGCTTAAGCTGATTCGAAACAGGCTGGCAAGCTGTGTAATCATAAATACCGCGTCATCATACCGCTCGCCCGTAATCATCCATACAATCGAGTCCAGAGTATTGTACAGAAAGTGCGGATTGATCTGTGATTGCAGCGCATCCAGCTCACTCTTTCGCTTCTCTTCCTGCTTCACTACAATATCCTGCATCAGCTCCTGAATCTGCTTCATCGTCGAGCGCAGGGTCCGTCCGAGATGCTCGACCTCAAGAGAACCTCCCACATAAATATCAGGCTCCTGATTCCCTGCCTCCCATTCCCGCACAGAATCATTTAACCGTCGCAGCGGTTTGGATATCCGCGCCGAGACAAACTGATTGAGAATTACCGTTGCCAAAAGCGCAAGTGACACAAGCATGATGACCAGATATCTCGTACTGTCCTTCCCCATCCCAAATGATTCCAGCGGAACGACGCTGACAAGCTTCCATCCTGTGTAGCTGATTGTTTTCTGTGTAACAATCCGCTGCTTTCCTCCAAACATCTCCTTCCAGCTCTCATCTGACGCATGCACTGCCTCCTGATTGTTTTCCTGAAACCGCCCCATCCGGATCAGTTCCTGCTTCGGATGATAAATGATCTCCCCGTTCGGATCCATCAGATAAACATACTCAGAGGAAACCGACGCTGTGTTTGCCTTGTCTAAAATACGTTCGATGCTGCTGTAATTCATATCGACCAGCAGCACGCCGAGCGTCGATGTTCCACCATAGGTAAGCTCGACCGTGCGGCTTAAGGATACGACCCAGTAATACCGGTATGTCAGATCATCAAACAGATTCTGTACATGCGGTGTCGAAAAGTGAAAATTTTCCAGCTGATTCTTCGCGTCGACAAACCAGTCCTGCAATGCGACTGTCACATCTCTTTTCTCATTTGCGACCGGCGTCGCCTCCACCAGCCCGCCATCGTATGTATAGCAGGCGATGCTGACCAGATTGTCCTTGTTGGCCTCATACAGCAGGGTCATTTCCTCATCCATGCCCTCCTGTTCCAGGTCTTTGTCTTTAATGACACTGTAATACATCGCATCGGAGATCCGGCGCATGCTGCGCAGATAATCCTCCAGATTGATTGCTGTCTGTTCCAGCAGCTGGCGGGAGTTTTCCCGCATCAGTGTCTCCTCTTTCCTGGAAAACTGCTTGTAAAGCAGGACACCCAGAAAACACAGACAGCATACAGAAACGACCGTAAATGAAAGGGCGATCGTCATCTGTATGCTTCTCGAGCCGACGTATGTTCCGGAATGCACCGTTATTTTTCTGAACCATTTTCTGATTTTATCCACGCTCTTTTAATTTCTCCACTCTGTATTTTGACGGTGATACTCCATACTGCTTCTTAAATGCATAGCTGAAGTAATTCGGATCGGAATAACCGGTCTTTTCTGCAATCATATAGGTTTTATCATCGGTTGTCAACAAAAGCTCTACTGCCCGTTCCATCCTGTAATCCGTCAGATAACCGATAAAGGTTTTCCCCGTTTCTTTTTTAAATACGGTGGAAAAATAAGCGGAGCTGACACCCAGCGTCCGACAGACCGTCTCGATAGAAATATTTTTATCTCCATATGAGGTCTGTACATAATCAACTGCCTTTGCCACAAAGGATTTTGTCGTATTGGCACGTTCCTGCCGGATATAATCCTGAATCTTTCCACAGGCCAAAAGCAGCCAGTCCCAGAATTCCTCCGGCGATTCTGCCTGAAAGCCACAGTCGATCAGCGCTTCTGCCGAGCCGAAAATCTTCTCCATCGGAATCTGATTATTGCTTCCGAACCGGAAAAGCTCCGCGGCAAGCTCCAGAATAAATATTCGATATTTCTGAATCGAGATTCCCGGCCTGGAAAACCAGTCACGGCATGTCCAAATCTGCCGCTTTAGCGTCTCCCGATCCCCCATACGAATTTCTTTTAACAGGCTCTGGATCCCATCCTGCTCTGCCGAAAGCTCCACATTCTCGCCCGGGTCAATCTCTGCGATATTGATCGCTCTTGTATTACCATAAATAGCCCGGTAGGAGACTGCATTCTCCGCTCCCTGATAGGATATATGCAGATCTGACAGCCGACTGCAGATCTGACCGATTCCGGCTGTTACCTTCGCCTCGCAAATACGCTTTGCGTGAGTACAAAATGCATTCAGCACATCTGTATACCGTGTGATTTCTGCTGCATCCGGAAGCTGTGAGATCACTGCAATCTCCCCCAGATACACCAGGATTTTACTGTCATACTGCTCCCGCAGCTGCTCCTCCGCAAGCTTTTTGACCGAAACAGCCATCAGAAATGGCGATATTCCATCCGGAAGCTGTGACCGGCTGATATGAAGGACTGTGATTACATAAAAAGGAGCATCCAGGTGAATCTGATAGCTCTCCAGATACCTCTCGATTTCATCCGGCTGTACCCTTCCTTCGATCAGCGAGGTATAAAAGCTTTCCTGCAAAAGTGGCAGACTCTCCAGATAATATTGATTCAGTTTATCAATGTTCCGCTGCTCATCCCGCTCGTGATCGAGCATTTCCCGGATCCGTGAAAATACCCGTCCAAGCTCCTCGGCATTGACCGGCTTGAGCAGATACTGTTCTACCTCAATGTCGATCGCTTCCTTTGCATATTCAAATTCATCAAACCCGGAAAAGATGATAATTTTTATATTCGGGTATTGTTCCTTGAGCTTCCGGCTCATGGCAAGTCCATCCATATACGGCATCTTGATATCCGTCAGGACAACATCCGGAACACATTCCTCTGCCATCTCCAGTGCCTCCACCCCATTATGGGCATAGCCACTGACCTGGAATCCCATACTCTCCCAGTCAATTTTTTTCATGATGACCTGAATTACATCTTCCTCATCATCCACCAGCAAAACTGAATACCGCTGCATTATGCTCCGTACCTTTCATCCATCTTTTTCCACAAAATACCAAACACAATAATCCACACGACGATCTGTACGACCGCCGCAATCACCTGAAAATAAAGCAACACTGTCATAATCAGCGAGCCAGCCGCCAGAAACAGCATAAGCTTGCCCGCCTCCTTTGCATAGCGCTCCTCATCTTTTAATTTTCCAGGCTGATCTTTTCCCCGAATCGCAGAAATGTCATGCAGCACCAGAAGCCGCACCCCATAATAGGCCAGAGTAATCATCATCAAAATCGGAATCATGGCCATTGACCAGTAGCCTTCCTGCATTTTCTCCCCTCCGTTCTTCTCTGACAAATGGGGCTGTCACATCGTTGCCAAAGCAAGTCCGGTGCGGCAGCCCCTCCATTGATTTTACCTGTTTTTTTACTTTCTCGCTACATATTTTCTGATATCCAGAGAAATTGCAACAAAGATGATGACTCCGAGTGCGATCCACTGTGCGTTCGCGTTGACACCAAGGAACTGCAGTGCTGTCTTTAAAAGCTCAAAAACTGCTACACCGATGATTGCAGAGGATACCTTTCCTCGTCCACCCGATACGGATACACCACCGATTGTGCAGGCTGCGATCGCCTCCATCTCGTATCCAAGTCCCAGGTTGACGGATGCACCGCCGGACTTTGCACCGAGCATAAAGCCTGCCAGGCCATACATCGCCGCTGCCTTTGCGTAAATGATAATTAAGGTCTTCTTTACCGGAACACCTGCTACTTCCGCTGCCTGCGGGTTGCCGCCGATTGCATACATGTATTTTCCATGACGGGTCATGTTGAAAATAAACCATGTGATTGCCGCTACGAGAATCGCGATCCAGATCAGATAATTGATTCCGAGGAATTTTCCGGTCGCAATGTCTGTATACTGCTTCGTATATCCGCCAAGCGGAGTCGCATTGGTATAGATCAGGTTAATTCCATATACGACTTCCATCATTGCCATTGTGGAAATAAATGGCGGTACATGCATGTAAGCGATAAAGAATCCGGTCACACAGCCAAATACTGCGCAGATCACCATGACAATCAGCAGTGCCACAAAAATATTCATCGGCTCCATATTCGGGAAGAATTTCTTCGAATAATCCATCTTCTGCAGCAGCGTACCTGCAATACAGCCGCCAAAACCGATCATACGTCCTGCGGAAAGATCGCAGCCTGCGGTGATGATACAGCCTGCAATACCGAGTGCAATGACGATACGGGAGCTCATATTCATCAGAATGTTGTTAAGGTTATTACCGGACAGGAAATTTTTTGATGTAAAGCCCGTGTAGATAACAAGCAGAATCATGATAATGATGACACCATAATTCACCATGATGTCCTTAAAGCTCAGTTTTTTCTTTCCCATGTTTTTCTCCTCCTATCAGAACTGCGTTGCGTAGCTCATTACTTTCGCCTGGGTCATTTCTTCTTTTTCGGTAATCTCGCCGCGAAGCTTTCCGTCGCACATGACATAAACGCGGTCTGACATACCAAGCAGCTCTGCCATTTCAGAAGAAATCATAATGATTGCCTTGCCCTGTGCCGCCAGGTCATTCATAATCTCATAAATCTCATGTTTTGCACCTACGTCAATTCCGCGCGTCGGCTCATCCATGATCAGAATATCCGGATCGTTTGCCAGCCATCTCGCCACGATAACCTTCTGCTGATTTCCTCCGGAAAGGTTCGCGATATGCTCCTTCATGCTTGGCGTCTTGATACGGAGCTTTTTAATGCTGTCATCCACAACTCCGTTAATGCGCTTGTGATCCAGCATAAATCCGGCTTTCAGATATTTATTATAGACAGATACACCGACATTGTCCTTGATCGAGAGGCAGCCGAAAATACCATTTCCGCGCCGGTCCTCTGTGATCAGTCCGATTCCCGCCTTCATGGCGTCAGACGGCTTTTTGATCTTTACCGGTGTTCCGTTAATTTTAATTTCACCGGATTCAATTCCACGAATACCAAAGATTCCTTCAAGCAGCTCCGTTCTCTGTGCACCGACCAGTCCGCCAAATCCGAGAATCTCTCCCTTTCTTAAATTAAAGGAGACATGCTGGAACGAATTTTCATGGATTGAGCAGAGGTCATTTACTTCCAAAATCACGTCTCCCGGCTCATTTTTCCGCTCAGGATATACATTCGTCAGCTCACGTCCTACCATCTTCGCAATGATCTGATCTGTTGTAAGCTCGGATGCCGGCCAGGTGCCGACATAGGTGCCGTCACGCATGATTGTGATATCATCAGCGATACGCTTGATCTCATCCATCTTATGGGAGATGTAGACCATTGCAACGCCTTTATCCCGCAGGTCATTCATAATCCGAAACAATGCCTCTACCTCGTTGTCTGACAGTGAGGAAGTCGGCTCATCAAAAATAACAACCTTCGCCTGATGGGATACTGCCTTTGCGATCTCTACAGACTGCATCTGACCGATCGACAGATCTCCCAGCATTGCCTTCGGATTAAAATCCATCTTTACCTCATGAAGCCAGTATGCAGTATCTTCATACATTTTTTTATGATCGATCATCTGGATCGGTCCAATTTTTTTCACCGGGAAGCGTCCCAGAAACAGGTTCTCTGCCACGCTTCTTGCCGGAACCGGCTGCAGCTCCTGATGTACCATTGCGATACCAAGCTTCATCGCCTCATCCGGATCGTCTACCTGGATTTTCTGTCCATTCATATATATTTCTCCGGCATCCATCTTGTAGATACCGAACAGACATTTCATCAATGTCGATTTTCCCGCTCCGTTTTCCCCCATCAGCGCATGTACTGTTCCGGGTCTGAGTGCCAGCTGTACATTATCCAGCGCTTTAACTCCGGGGAATGATTTACATACGCCTTTCAATTCCAGTAAATATTCGGACATTTTCCTCCTCCTCTTTTTCCGGCCATTCCTCTTTGGTTCTGCCGTATTAGTGGTGTGCCATTCCTGAAGGTTCCGACAGAACTCCCAGAAAAAGGAGGTGCGGTCTCACACCAGCCGCACCTCCTGTATGATCATTTCTGCAGAAAGTTCACGCAGTGTGCTTTCTGTTTTATCCTCCTGCCTGCTACGTTGTGCCGCAAAACGGATTATTTTACCATGTCAAGAACATCCTGTGCATTGTCCTTTGTTACTTTTACATAGTCACATCCGATGTAGTGCTCGTTGCCTTCGCCGGTCAGATATCTGACTGCTGCATCTGCTGCACTATGGGACTGTGAGAAGTGATCATTGAATACAGTACCAGTCATTGTGCCTGCAAGTACATCCTCAAGTGCCTCGGAAAGTGCGTCAACGCCTACCAGATAAATATCCTCGCCTACGGTGCGGCCTGCTGCCTCGATAGACTGCAGTGCGCCAAGTGCCATTGCATCGTTGTTACAGAATACAACCTCTACATCGTTGCCGTACTGGCTAAGAGAGTTTGCTACGAGCTGCTGAGCTGTTGCCTGATCCCAGTTTCCTACCTGATCATCAAGCTCATTTACCTCAAGTCCTGCATCTTCCAGAGCCTTTACTGAGAACTCGGTACGATACTGTGCGTCTACGTTCTCCGGATCGCCCTCGATCATGATATAATCGACCTTGCCGTTTCCGTTCTTATCAATTGCATCCAGTCCCAGATCAGCGATCAGCTCGCCCTGGAATGTACCGGACTGACGTGCGTCACATCCAACATAAGTAACGTTCCAATTATTCTCTTCCCATCTTGCTTCCTCATCTGCATCCGGCTCACGGTTGATATAAACGAGCGGAATGCCTGCCTCTACAACCTTATCTGTAATCGTAGCTGCGGAAGAAGAGTTAACCGGGTTGATAATCAGTACATCTACCTTATCTGCGATGAAGCTGTCGATCTGTCCGGACTGAGTCGCCTGATCGTTTACGCCATCTACGATGGTGATGTTATCCTTGGAGAATCCAAGCTCTACCAGATAGTTCTCCAGCTCGGTGCGGAACAGTGTCATGAAGTTATCAGAGAACTGATAAATGCAAACACCGACCTTTTTGTCTGAAAGATCTACATCTGTAGCTGCAGCTGCTGCTTCCGTTGCTGCTTCTGTTGCTTCCTCTGCCATTACCGGAACGGCTGCCACCATCGTGCCTGCCATCACTGCTGCTAAAAACATGCTGACAAATCTCTTTTTCATTGTAAAACCCTCCCTGTTTTGTATAAGCTCTATTGGCCTTCTTTTGTTGCTGTTGAGGAAATTATAGCACAGACAGATGAAATATCTATACAAAATACTTCTGTTTTTCTGTAATATCCTTCTTGTTTTATATAATTTTTCTCAGAATCTTCCTGATATCTTTATATGCATTCAGCATCTTATCCGTTTTCTATTCATTTTCCGTTATATCTGCCGTCATTTTATACTCCTGTTTGCTTTTCGTAAATAAAGCGGACATTCGCAATCCATCCCTGCAGCTCTGCTGACAGGGCCTAGCTTCGCTACTTGCTCATGAACGCAGTCGCTTCGCGATCTGCGTTCAAAAAAGGATCCTGCAGATTTCTCTGCAAGATCCCTCTCTTCTTTCTATTTCGCGTAGTCGACAGCTCTGCTCTCGCGAATGACGCTGACCTTGATCTGACCCGGATATTCCAGCTCCGCTTCGATCTGCTTCGCAATATCCCTTGCCAGAAGTACCATATCTGCATCGTTCACCTGATCCGGAACTACCATTACCCGAATCTCTCTACCCGCCTGAATAGCAAATGACTTTTCGACACCCTTGAAGGTGTTTGTAATATCTTCCAACTGTTTTAATCTGTTTGTATATGTTTCGAGAGTTTCCCTTCTCGCACCAGGACGTGCTGCGGAAATTGTATCCGCGGCCTGTACGATACATGCAATCAGAGACTCTGCTTCGACATCGCCATGATGAGCCTCTACTGCATTGATAATAACCGGAGACTCCTTGTATTTTCTACAAAGATCCGCACCGATCTGGATATGCGAGCCCTCAATCTCATGGTCGATGGATTTACCGATGTCATGCAACAATCCGGCACGCTTGGCCATACGAACATCCACACCAATCTCACCGGCAAGCAGCCCTGAGAGCTGTGCTACTTCAATGGAATGCTTCAATGCGTTCTGTCCATAGCTTGTACGGAACTTCATCCGTCCAAGCAGACGTACCAGCTCCGGATGAATGCCATGTACGCCGACTTCAAGTGTCGCCGCCTCACCTTCCTCACGGATGATTGTCTCTACTTCCTTTTGTGCCTTTTCCACCATTTCCTCGATCCTGGCCGGATGGATTCGGCCATCGACAATCAGCTTCTCGAGGGCGATACGCGCTACCTCTCGTCTGATCGGATCAAAAGCGGACAATATAACTGCCTCCGGCGTATCGTCAATAATCAGATCTACACCGGTGAGTGTCTCAAGTGTCCGGATATTTCTTCCTTCCCTTCCGATGATTCTTCCCTTCATCTCATCGTTCGGAAGCTGTACGACAGAGATTGTAGTCTCTGCTACATGGTCAGCAGCACATTTCTGAATTGCCGTAACCACGTACTCCTTTGCTTTTTTGCCTGCTTCTTCTTTCGCCCTGCTTTCCAGCTCTTTGTAAAGCTTTGCAGTGTCAATTTTTACTTCGTCTTCAACAGTTTTTAAAAGATATTCTTTTGCTTGTTCAGAGGTAAGTCCTGAGATTCTTTCAAGTTCCTGGAGTCTTTGACCACGAAGCTTTTCTACTTCCGCGCTCTTTTTCTTTAACTCTTCTTCTTTTGCCGTGATTCCTGATTCTCTCCGCTCCAGAGCGTCCGCTTTCTTATCAACACTTTCTTCCTTTGATAATACTCGCTTCTCATAGCGCTGCAGTTCTGTACGACGTTCTCTGGTCTCTCTTTCCAACTCATTCTTCGTCTTCAGAGATTCTTCCTTCGCCTCCAGAAGAGCCTCACGCTTCTTCGTCTCTGCAACCTTGAGCGCATCATCGATAATCTGTCTTGCCTTCTCATCTGCACTGCCAAGCTTCGCTTCTACTACTTTCTGGCGGTAGCTGATGGCAACCATACTCGTCACCGGAATTGCGATAACCAGCGTAATCACAACAGCAATAATAATCGTTACTGCACCAGGCACAGGAGCACCTCCTTATTTAGTTTTCATTGTTCGTAAACAACATATCAATTTTATACTGTTTTGTTAAAAGTGTCAAGTAATAGTGACCCTGTTTTCGATTTTTGTGCAACTGTTCTGTATTGTATTCCATCTGGTACAGTGAATCCTTACAGTCTGCTTTTCCGTCTGTATATCGCCAGCTTGCACCCTCGTCATTCTATCTCTTCACTGCCACGCAGAACCCTCTGAATCACTGCCATCCCATATCCTCTTCGCAGTAAAAAACGGATCAGGCGATCCCGTTCCTGCCGGTCAGCTGTCTCTGCATCAAAGCGCTTCTTCATGATCCACTGACGAACCTGCTGCTCTTCATCCGGAGCTTCCATCTCCTCTGACGCTTTCTGGAAATCCGCTCTGGAAATCCCTTTCTGATACAGCTCCCGCTCCATCTGCCGCAGGCTCCTGCCGGTCTTGCGATACTCCATATAAGTCCGCGCGTAACGCACATCATCGATATAATGAAATCCTTTGACATACTCCAGTGTCTGTTCCACGATCTCCGACGGATATCCGCCTTCCGCCAGCTTCGTCCGCAGCTGCTGCTCTGTACGGTCCATGCGTTCGAGCAGATGCAATGCCTTCTTCTTCGCACGTGCAGGCAGCAGCTCCAGCATGATCTCCAGATATGCCTCCTCTGACAGCACTTCATTGACCTCGATGCCATACTTTCCCATCTCTTTCCCATAAAGAGGAAACTGCAGTCCGTCATCCAGTGTGATGTAATAGCGCCCGGAGGAGAGCTTCTCAATCTCAGATATCTGATGCATCATTTTCCTCTGTCACATCCGGCTCTGCTGCACGATTACCCTCTACCATACGAAGTCCCTTCGCAGTCTTTGCCTTTCCTGCTGCCTCATTCTCTACAGACTCCTCGGCATCTGCAGGCATCTCTCCCTGAATGAGCCCGTAATGTTCCCGCACTTTGCGGTCTACTTCCTGCATAATCTCCGGATGCTCCCTCAGGTACAGCTTCGCATTCTCGCGGCCCTGACCGATCTTGTTGCCCTCGTACGCATACCATGCTCCGCTCTTATTAATGATATTGATGTTCGCAGCCAGATCCAGAATATCACCTTCCCGGGAAATCCCCTTTCCGAACATAATATCGAACTCTGCCTCTTTAAATGGCGGCGCAATCTTATTCTTCACGACACGCACACGGGTGCGGTTACCGATGACCTCTCCGCTCTGCTTTAAGGACTCGATCCGACGCACATCCATACGGATAGAGGAATAAAACTTCAACGCACGGCCTCCGGTCGTCGTCTCAGGATTGCCGAACATGACACCTACCTTCTCACGGAGCTGATTGATAAATACGACGGTGCAATTGGACTTGCTGATGATACCGGTCAGCTTCCGGAGTGCCTGCGACATCAGACGTGCCTGAAGTCCGACGTGGCTGTCTCCCATATCGCCGTCGATCTCCGCCTTCGGAACCAATGCCGCTACAGAGTCCACGATAATGATATCCACTGCCCCGGAGCGTACCATCGTCTCTGTAATCTCGAGGGCCTGCTCGCCATTGTCCGGCTGAGAGATGTACAGATTATCAATATCCACACCGATATTCTTCGCGTATACCGGGTCAAGTGCATGCTCTGCATCGATAAAGCCTGCAATACCGCCGCGCTTCTGTACTTCTGCCACCATGTGCAGTGCCACAGTCGTCTTACCACTGGACTCCGGTCCGTAGATCTCAATCACACGTCCCTTCGGGATACCGCCTAATCCAAGTGCAATGTCCAAACTTAAGGAGCCGGTCGGTACTGTCTCAATATTCATATTCGCCCCGGAATCGCCAAGCTTCATCACAGAGCCCTTTCCAAACTGCTTTTCAATCTGCGCAAGCGCAGCATCCAATGCTTTTAACTTATCTTCCTGTGCCATGTCTTTTCTCCTTTCGAACTTATGTTCGCATCTGTTTTCATAATAATATAGCTTCCTCCGGTTGTCAAGCGTTTGTTTTATCATATCATCTCTTTTTGTTAATGTCAATCTATATGTTATTTTATAATATCTATGATACAAGGGTCAAAAGGTCATGCATTTCATGCTTGCATGAAAAAGCATGACTTATTGACCCGCAAAACACCGAAAAGTAGCCATTTTTCGTAGAAAAATGAGCGAATTTGAGGTGCTTTAGGATTGCGAGAGCATGAAATGCGAAGCAATCCGTGTATCATAGGGGGCAAAATACCTTTTGACCCCAACATCATATCTATTACTAAAACAATAAAAACCAAAAATCATCTGCAGGCATGGCTGCCTGGCCTGTTGCCCGCGGAAATAAAATATCCGTGTGCGCATCCTCCAGACCAGATAAATAGGTAAAAAAACAGCTCCGAAGAAATCCCGCACTGTCTTTCCTTTCAGAAATCTCAGTGTCTGAATTTCCTCAGAGCATTCATTTTCGCCTTACTGTTTTCGCGCATGCCGCAACATATTGCTTATGCTTATTGCTTTGCGCAATTGAAGCAGGGGACTTGCTTGATTCGGTTAAAAGAAGATTTTCCTCACATCATTAAACATCACAAAAACCATCAGAAGCAGAAGGAGCATCAGCCCTGTAAAGTGAATCTTTGCCTCCAGCTCCGGCTCTATGCGCTTTTTCCGAATCGCCTCCACAATCAGAAATACAAGTCTTCCTCCGTCCAGTGCCGGAATTGGCAGAAGATTCATAACACCCAGGTTTGCCGACAGAAGAATTGCAACATTCAGCAGATTCAGCCATACATAAAAGGCTCCGTCCGACCGGCTCTCCTCGTAGGTCTCTCCGATCGCATCCACGACGCCGACCGGCCCAGACATATCATTGATCGATACGCCACCCTGTACGAGCAGCTTCAGACTCGATACCGTTGTCTCGATCCAGTAGCCAACCTCATAGGCACTGTATTCCAATGTCTGCAGCGCATTCGTTTTCTGACGCGTCGCATTGACATTGCCACTGATCCCATACCGGTAGCTTCCATTGATAAGCACCGGCGACACCGTGACCTCCGCCCGTTTTCCATCCCGCTCATACTCAAACACGACGGTCTCTCCGGAATGAAACATGGAATAGTTCTGTACCTGTCGCCACAGCCGGATATGTCTGCCGTTCATTTTTATGATTCGGTCTCCTGCCTGCAGTCCGGCATCCGCGGACGGCGTCCCTTCTGCGACGCCGGTCAGGATCGGCGCATCATAGCCGATACTTCCGACAATAAAAAGTGCCATCAGAAAAGCAAGCAGGAAATTAAACAGCGGCCCTGCCACAATGATCGACATCCTTGCCCACACAGACTTACTCCCGAAGGTACCCTCTCCCTCGTCGCCCTCATCCTCGCCGAGCATCATGCACGATCCTCCAAAAGGAAGCAGCTTCCATGAGTATCGCGTACCTCCCGCCTGAAAACTCAGAAGACGTGGCCCCATGCCAAGTGAAAACTCCGTGACGGTCACCCCTGCCCGTTTTGCCAGCAGGAAATGTCCAAGCTCATGAAAAATGATAATCACGCTGAATACCAGCAATGCAATGATAATTTTCAATCTACCACCTGCTCTCAATCAACTCATATACGCTCTGCTCAGTATCCAGGATCTGTCGGATATCCGGATCCGCAATCGTCTGATGTGCATCCATGCAGTAGCGGATGATCTCATAAATATCCGTAAAGCCGATCTTCCGGTTCAGGAACTTGCTGACAGCCCGCTCGTTTGCCGCATTGAACACAGTCGGCATGGAGCCTCCGATGCGTGCCGCATAAAATGCATACTTCAGGCCGAGGAAGGTCTCCGGATCCGGATCTTCAAAGGTGATCTTCCCAAGCTTTGCAAAATCCAGGCGTTCCCCGCCCAGATATCTCCGTTCCGGATAATACAGCGCATACTGAATCGGGAGCTTCATATCCGGCGTGCCAAGCTGCGCGATCACTGCCCCATCAACAAACTGTACCATGGAATGGATGACACTCTGTGGCTGGATCACGACCTGAATCTGGTCAAGATCCGTCCCGAACAGCCACTTCGCCTCCATTACCTCAAGTCCCTTATTTACCATCGAAGCGGAATCGATCGTGATCTTCTGTCCCATAGACCAGTTCGGGTGCTTTAAAGCATCCTCGACCTGAAGCCCCTTCAGATCCTTTCTTCCACGAAATGGTCCGCCGGAGGCCGTCAGCAGAATCTTATCGATCTTGCGGCGTTCCTCGCCCTGAAGCGCCTGAAAGATGGCACTGTGCTCGCTGTCTACTGGAAGGATTTTTACTCCGCAGCGTGCAGCCAGCGGCATAATGATATGGCCCGCTGTCACGAGCGTCTCCTTGTTCGCGAGTGCAATATCCTTTCCCGCCTCAATCGCACGGATCGTTGGCAGAATTCCGATCATCCCCACGATCGCAGTCACCAGAATCTCTGCTTCCTCACAGATAGCCACCGCTTCCCGGCCCTCTTCTCCATAAAGAATCTCTACCTCTATATCTGCTACTGCTGTCTTTAAAGCCTTTGCATCTGATTCATCTGCAACTGCTGCCAGCCGCGGATGGAATTCCCGGATCTGCTGCTCCAGAAGCTTTATATTTTTTCCGGCCGCAAGCGCTGCCACCTGAATATCTCCGTTTGCCCGCACGACATCAAGCGTCTGTGTACCAATCGACCCCGTCGAACCTAAAATTGCTATTGTTTTCATTTGTTTCCAATCCTTTCTGCGCTTTTACAGAAGTGCCAGCGCCAGATAATAGATAACCGGCGCAATGAGAATCACACTGTCAAACCGATCCAGGATGCCGCCGTGTCCCGGAATCAGATGACCGTAATCTTTGATATCATGATTCCGCTTGATCGCAGATGCCGCAAGGTCACCGACCATTGAGATCAGTCCGCCCGCCGCACAGATCACCGCAAAAGATGCGATATGGCTGCCATCTCCCATCTTTCCGGCAATCGCCAGGCCATACACTGCCCCGAGAATCGCAGCTCCCGCTACGCCTCCGATCCCACCTTCCACCGACTTTTTCGGACTGAGCTTCGGCGTCATCTTATGCTTGCCGATCAGCTTGCCGACACAGTAGGCACAGGTATCGCAGCCCCAGGAAGCGAGAAATACAAGCCATACGAGATAGACACCCTTATCCAGAATCCGCAGCTCATAAATGCAGGAGAGCATGACTGCCACATAAACCACACCGAAAAATGCACCGGTCACCTGATCTGACCGATAGCGCGGATAAGTGAACACGTAAACCCCCATACACAGAATCAGCGTTGCGAGAAGCACTGTCATAGTATATGCAGAACCGGCAAAAAATACGATTGCATAGTAGGCGGCTGTCCCAAGATATCCGACTGCAGCCAGCGGCGAAAATCCTGCATCCTGCACCTTCAGTACACGGTAGAGTTCAAACACTCCGATCTCCGATATGATAAAAAGCGTCGCAGCCAGCACCGGCCCTCCGGTAATGATGACCACGAGCGCGATCAGCACCAGCATGATTCCGCTGATCAGTCTCGTCCGAAACATCGTTTATTCCTCCTTTACACCGCCATATCTGCGGTCTCTTTTGTTGTATTTTTCGATCGCCTTCGCCAGCTCCTCTTTCGTAAATGCCGGCCACGGTACCTCGGTAAAATAAAACTCCGTATAAGCCAGCTGCCAGAGCAGATAGTTTGAAAGACGCTGCTCGCCGCTTGTACGGATCAGAAGGTCCGGATCCGGCACCTCCGCAGTATCCAGATAGCCCGAGAAGCGCTCCTCCGTGATCTCCTCCGGCTTCAGCTGCCCATCCACACAATCTGCCGCCACCTTTCGGATGGCCCGCACGATCTCATCCCGGCTGCCATAGTTGATCGCGATCTGAAAATTCAGCCCGGTATTGTCTTTCGAGCTCTCCACCAGCTTTTTCAGGCTTTCCTGCAGATCGTCCGCCAGCGCCGTTGGATCACCGAGCACGCGTACTTTCATGTTATTGTCGCGCGCGGTCCTGATACAGGTCTTTGTATATCTGCGAAACAGCTTCATCAGCGCATCGACCTCATCCGGCGAGCGCTTCCAGTTCTCCGTGGAGAACAGGTACACCGTCAGGTATTTGATTCCCATATTATAGGCATCCCGGCAAATAACCTCTAGGTTCTGCGCTCCCCTTACATGTCCGTAATTGCGCGGCATTCCCTTGCTCTTTGCCCATCTGCCATTTCCATCCAGAATGATGGCCACATGATTTGGAATATTCATCCTTTTTCCTCCCGTAAAAACAGGGGTATCACAGCTGCACTCCATCTGTAATACCCCTGTATGCTATCCCGTGAAACGATTATACCGTAAGGATTTCTTTTGACTTTTCTTCGGTCGCTTTATCGATATCCTTGATGTACTTATCCGTCATCTTCTGGGTTGCATCCTCAAGATCACTGATCTCATCCTCAGATACCTCTGTCTTGCCGAGCTTCTTCAGGTAATCGTTCGCATCTCTGCGGATGTTGCGGATCGCTACCTTGCCTGCCTCACCTTTTTTCTTTACCTCTTTTACGAGATCTTTTCTGCGCTCCTCGGTCAGCTCCGGGAATACGAGACGAATAATCCGTCCGTCATTCGACGGGTTGATTCCAAGATCAGAGGTCAGAATTGCCTTTTCGATTGCTTTTACCATGGATGCCTCCCACGGCTGAATCTGCAGGATTCTCGGCTCCGGAACCGTGATGTTACCGATCTGCTGCAGCGGAGTCGGTGTGCCGTAATAATCAACACGGATCTTACTGAGTATACTCGGATTCGCACGTCCTGCACGAATTGTCGCAAACTCACTGAGAAGATTGTTGAACGTCTTCGTCATCTTCTCGTCATATACTTTGATTCTCTCATCCATTTTATTGTCCTCCTTGATTTGCCTTTATACGTTCACTCTCGTCCCGTTAAATGTTCCGCTTACAGTATTGACGATGCTGTTCTCTCCGTTCAGTCCGAATACGAGCATCGGCATCTTCTGCTCCATGCACAGAATCGACGCAGTCATATCCACAACGCCAAGCTTCTTGTCGATGACCTCCTGAATGGAAATCTCATCATACTTCTTCGCCGCCGGATTGTCCTTCGGATCACTGTCATATACGCCATCAATCGACTTTGCGAGCAGAATCACATCTGCCTCAATCTCAATCGCACGCAAAACCGTCGCGGTATCCGTGGAGAAGTACGGATGTCCGGTACCACCCGCAAAGAATGTAACGGTATGCTCTGCAAAGCACTGCTTTACGCGATCCTTTGAGAAAAGCTCTGTAAATGCGCCACATGCAAACGGAGTCATCACTGCTGTATTCATCCCTGCTGCGCGGAAAATTTCCGACACATAAATGCAGTTCATCACGGTCGCCAGCATTCCGATCTGGTCTGCCTTCGTCCGGTCGATATTCTCACTGGAACGTCCACGCCAGAAGTTGCCTCCACCGATGACAATCCCTACTTCAATCCCCTGATCTACCAATGTCTTTACCTGCTCTGCCACCTTCATAACCGTCGGCTCATCAAAGCCGGTCTTCTTTTCCCCGGCCAGCGCCTCGCCACTCAGCTTTAAAAGAACTCGCTTCATATCTGATCTCCTTATCTTTCATAAGTGTTTCGTCTTTCATTATACCAGTATCTTATCACAAAATCCACAAAAATTTCACTGTGGGCTTTATAGATTCTGACTTCTTTGCGCTTTTTCTGCCTGACGCAGGCGATGCTGTGTATACCATTCAGACAGCTTCCTGATCAGGATACTTAAATAACGGAAGGTCGGCTCCGTGACGATTGCAAACACGATCAGCAGCATCATACTCTGCTTCGATACACTCGTGATCGCAAAAATACGGCTCACAAAGATCATGCAGTACAGAAGGCCTGCCGCCATACCAAACCAGAGAATCCAGTGGTACTTTGTCATCGGCGATGCAATCTGGTACAGAATCATCAAACCGACAATCGCAAGGATGATCGTACAGGACGTCGACACATCTGTCTCACTGACCCGGAACTCCATACAGAACATGTAGAGGGAGCTGACAACGAGAAAATCAGTCAGTCCACCCGGCAGCGCCTTGAACAGAACGTTGCTAAGGAAATGTCCTTTAATCTGATCCGTATTGCGCTCCAGGGACATCACAAAGGCCGGAATGCCGATCGTAAACATACTGATCAGAGAAATCTGCGACGGCTCCAGCGGATAATTTACCATCAAAATAATCGAGAAAATCGACAAAAACAGGGAGAAAATATTTTTCACAAGGAAAAGGCTTGCGGTGCGCTCGATGTTGTTGACCACCCGGCGTCCTTCCGCTACCACTGACGGCATCTTGGAAAAATCTGACTCCAGAAGCACAAGCTGTGCGACCTGGGAAGCCGCATCACTTCCGGATGCCATCGCAATGCTGCAGTCCGCATCCTTCAATGCAAGCACGTCATTGACGCCGTCTCCTGTCATCGCTACCGTATGTCCACGGCCTTTCATAGCGCTGACCAACTGGCGTTTCTGATCCGGTGTCACGCGTCCGAATACCGTATACCGCTCTGCGGCTGCAAACAATGCCTTTTCATCTGTCAGCGTGCTTGCATCCACATAGTCTTCTGCATCTTCGATGCCGGCCTCCTTTGCCACCTCTGATACCGTGACCGGATTGTCTCCGGAGATGACTTTGATCTTTACGCCCTGCTCTGCAAAATAGGCAAATGTCTCCTTCGCATTTTCCCGGATCGGATTTGCCAGCAGAATCATACCCATCGGCCGTACATCAGCGGTGAGCTTTTCCCCGTCCAGGACACCCTCATACGTTGCAAATACAAGGACACGATACCCCTGTCTGCCCCAGTATTCGATCCGCTCGCTGTAGGCGGCATACTGGTCACGCAAAATAAATTCCGGCGCGCCGAGCACATAGCTCGCATCCTCAAATATCGCGCCGCTGTATTTTGTCGCCGATGAGAAGGAATATACCTTCTCCGGGCGCTTTCCGCTGCGCTTCTGGAAATAATCCTTGATCGCCTTCATTGTGATGTTGTCCGTCGCCATCGCCGCTGCGAAATCGCCGATTGCAAGCTCCAGCGCTTCCTGTTCGGCTTCGGTGGTCTCCGGCTCAGCTTCCCCACATGCCTCTGACACAGCCGCCTGTTTTTCGTCTACTGCGGCATCTCCTCCCGCATCCGGCATCTCTTCTGCATCCGGCATCTCTTCTGCATCCGGCATCTCTTTTGCCCTAAACGGGATGACCTTCTTCACACTCATCGTATTGTCCGTGATCGTTCCGGTCTTATCCACACAGAGCACATCGACACGCGCCAGTGTCTCGATGCATTTCATATTGTGTACGAGCACCTTCTGCGTAGCCAGACGCATGACACTGACTGCCAATGCCACGCTTGCAAGCAGATACAGTCCTTCCGGAATCATTCCGATGACTGCCGCGACCGTCGAAGTCACACTGTCGCGGATCGACGCACCGTTGATAAAATGCTGCTGGCTGAACAGCACAATGCCGATCGGGAGAATGATAAATCCGACGATTTTTACGAGGCGGTCCAGCGACCGGATCATCTCGGAAAGTTCCGTATCGTTCATTGCCTTTGCCTCTAAGGTCAGCTGAGAAACATAGGAATCCTTTCCTACCTTCTCGATCCTTGCGCGGCATTCACCGGATGCGACAAAGCTGCCCGACAGCAAAGTATCGCCGTTTTTCTTCTGGATCTGGTCTGCCTCACCGGTGATCAGTGCCTCATTGACGAGCACCTCTCCGGATACGACCGTCGCATCTGCCGGAATCTGACTGCCTGCCTTCAAAAGCAAGATATCATCCAGCACGAGCTCCTCAGCCGGTACCGTCTCTTCCTTGCCATCCCGCAGCACCGTATTCTTCGGCGCATTCAGGATCGTCAGCTCATCGAGTACCTTCTTCGAGCGCAGCTCCTGAAAAATACCTATCGCCGTGTTCGCAATGATGACCGGCAAAAAGGTCAAATCCCGGAACGAACCTACCACAATCAGCAGCACCGCAATAATGAAAAAGATCAGATTAAAATAAGTAAAAATATTGCTGCAGATGATCTCCTTTTTCGACTTCGACGCTGATTCCACTGCATGATTCACCGCTCCGCGCGCGATTCGGTCTTCCACCTGCTCCTTCGTCAGTCCCTGCTCGGGTGATGCCTCCACCCGCACCAGCGGAGAAGTAAATTCCGGGATCTGATACTCCTCAGAAATGGGCTTTTGCCGCACAAATTTCTGTCGGATCGTCTTCAAGGTCGTCCACAGATCACGGTTCTTTTTTTCCTCAATCACAGCCGGCAACAGCAGTTCTCTTTGCTCCGTCTCCTGTAATGTTTCGTCCTTTTTTTCCACTGTATCCACCCTCATTGTGTATTTTGTTCTTTTTGTTCCATGTGGCTCCATTCTACCATACCTCTATTTCTTTTTTAACCCCGCAAATTCTGAAATTTTCTTAAATAATTCTAATTTCTTGTCACTCAAATTGTTTTCTGCTATACTGCAATGAGAACTTAAAAGGAGATTTTATTTATCATGAGTAGCTCTATTGCAAAAAAGCTGACCAATGTGTCTACCTTATATTATCTGTTCGTCCTGGAAAAGCATTTTCCGGATGACCGTAAGAAAATCAAACAAAAACAGAATAAAAATGTACATAAGCTGATGAAACGCGCCTATGAGATCCCATTCTACCGGAAGCGCTTTGACGCCTGCCATCTAACCCCGGACGATTTTCACTGCAGCGAGGACCTGCAGAAATTCCCGGTGCTCACCAAGGCAGAGCTGCGCGCGTGGATGAAAGAGCTCTACGACACACACCCGGATACCCGCGATACTTGGGATGCCACGAGCACGAGCGGCTCGACCGGTGTCCCGCTCGTTCTGTATCAGTCTCAGCGTGAGCATGCCTGCACCAATGCAAACTGGATCCGTATCCTGATGAGCTTCGGCTACAACCCGGTTTTCGGCAAAATGCTCTCGTTTGAGTCAAGCTACCGCAAAGAAAAAAAACAGCAGGACTCCTTTTTACAGAAATTCGGCATCCTGCAGCGGCGCAAGCTCTCTGAGACGCGCTGCACGGCTGAAGGAATGCCGGATGTGATCCGGGAGCTGAACGAGTATCATCCGGATCTGATTTGTCTGCGTAAGAACTGTATCGTGCGCATCGCCCTCTATGCTCAGGAGCACAATCTGACAATCCGCCAGCCGAAATGGTACATCCCGGTCAGCGAGATGGTCGATGAAATGACACGCATGACGCTGGAAAAGACATTCGGACCGGGTCTGGTCGACGCATACGGCAGCGATGAGACCGGCAGCTGCATCATCAAACGGCCGGGCAAGGATTACTATGACATTTGCAATGACACACACGTCGTCAACATTTATGATGACAAAAATGAGCTCGCCGACAACGGCCGCGTCATCATCACGCCGCTGTTCAAGACCGATTTTCCGCTGATCAATTATGACATCGGGGACATCGCTTCCTCCTATGTAAAAGACGGCGTCCGCTATGTCACAAAGATCCATGGACGCTTAAACGACATGGTACGCCATGAAAACGGCGAGGAGACCTCCGTGCTTGAGCTCCGGAAGATCACGAACGGTATCACCGGCATCGCACAGTTCCGCTTTACCCAGGAAAGCTACCACGACATGCGCGTGGAGCTCGTGCGCGATCCGATGGACACTGCTTACACGAAGGAAGAGATCGAAGCATTTTTCCGGAATAAGCTGCACGATATCTACGGCGATGAGTTCCGCCTGCGCATCGACTGGCTTGACGTGATTCCGCCGGATCCGAACGGCAAGCTGCGCTGCTTCGTCTGCCAGCTTCCGGCAAAGGGAGGAAAGTAATATGGCCGACGCCACAAAGGACGCTTCCTTAAACCGCCGTGCCTTCAAGGCCGGTATTTTCTACATTGCCTGTCAGCTTTTTGTGCGCGGTATCACCTTCCTGATGACACCTGTGTTCACCCGGCTGCTCTCACAGGAGCAGTACAATCAGTACAAAATTTTCGAGTCCTGGCTTCTGATCTTCGCACCGGTCATGTCGCTCTGCCTGTGGCGAAGCGTCGAATGTGCCAAGTATGATGTAAAGGAAAAGTTCAATGAATACGTTTCGAGTGTCCAGACCCTCTCATATCTGTCCATCTCGATCTTCTTTGTGATTTTTCTGATCTTCCGGAAACAGGCAGAGGCGCTGTGCGGCATGAATGATTTCATGCTCCTTATTGCTTTCCTGTATACTTATGCACACACAAGCATTTTCTACATGCAGCGCCGCGAAAAGCAAATGATGCGCTATAAGGCGAGCACGACCCTGACTGCCGCCACCGTCATCCCGGCGACCCTGCTCTCTGTGTTGCTTGTCGTGCTCGGCAAGCGCGCCGGGCACGAAGCGGATCTGATGTATCTGCGCATCGCAGGCTATTATATCCCGATGACTATCGGTGGCTTTACCGTCGCCATTTTAATGGCGGTACAGGGCAAAAAGCTCATCGACCGCTCTTATTGGAAGTATGCGCTCCGCTTCAGCCTTCCGTTGATTCCGGAAGTGCTCTCGATCCAGATCATGAATCAGGCGGACAAACTTATGGTTACGCGGATAACCGGTGATATTCCGGGATCCATCTTCGCGGTCGCCACGACAGTCTCCTACATTATCTGGATTCTGGAGGATTCCGTCTGGAATGCCTGGCTGCCATGGATGTACGAAAAAATTGCCCGCAACGAAGCGGGCGAAATCCGCGGCTCCTGGTCGACCCTGATGCACGGCTTCGGCGTCATCTCCTGGGTGCTCGTACTTTTCGCACCGGAGATCATCCTGATCCTTGGCGGGAAAAAATATGCCGATGCCATCTGGCTCATCGCCCCGATGGTGACCGGCACATTATTCCGCTTCTACAGCTACAGCTATACCGCGATCCAGAATTTCCACAAAAAGACGAAATTCGTGGCGATCTCGACCGTATCCGTCATGTTCCTGAATGTGTTCCTGAACTATGTCGGCATCCGCGCCTTTGGCTACCAGGCTGCCGCCTACACGACGGCCTTCTCCTACCTGGTACTGATGATCATGCAGGCCTTCATGGAAAAGCGCCTGACCGGCACACAGATCATCCCGCTCTCCACAACGCTTTGCATCTCCTGTGCCTACTTCATCATATGCATCGCAACGATGGCTTCCTTCTGGTTCTCTTTCCGGAGGCGTTGCATCTTCGCACTGATCGCCGCGCCGATTGCACTTTGGTATTTTCTTCCGAGACTAAAGAGCATTCGGATGCTCATGAAGAAAAAGAAATGACTGCACCTCCGTGTGTGCAGCAAAACACCCCCTGTGGGATATCCCGCAGGGGGTGTTTCGTATTTTCATTATTCTCTCGCTGTGTTCAGCAAAAGCTCACTTCCGCTCGCCTCTGCGATATTCATCACATGGTTGACAATTCGCATCAAACTGTTCAGCGACTCAATAAATGTCAGTCCCTGCTCAAATGTACAGGTCTTCTCCTGCAGACGCTCCATATGATTGCTCTGCGCCTTAACAGCCAGCTTCATGATCGTACGCTCCTGCAGCTTCATATCCAGCCAGCCCTCCGGCGTCGGGCGCTGTCCGCGGAACAGCTTCATCGTCTTATCGAGCAGATCCATATCCATCTGATAAATCTGGCGCAGCTCATCCTGCGCGGCCTGTGAATAGGCCTGCCCCATCTCCACGCATTTCTCCGTCTGTACAAGAATCTTGATCGCATGATCGCCGATCTGTTCCAGATCATTGATGACATGAAATACACATCCCATGTAGTTGGAAACACTCTGCGGCAGCTGCAGGGCATTTACCTTCGTCAGATAATCGGTAATCTCGGAAGCCAAATAGTCGATAACCTGCTCCCGCTCGCGAATGACATTTGCTGACATGATGTCATTTTGAATCAGGCCTTCCGCCGCATCGGATACATTTTTACGGACCATGTCGCACATTCGCTCCACCTCACGTCCGACCTGCAGAGAAAGCACTGCCGGAGATCCGACCATATTCGGGTCGATATATTCAAAACGAAATGCACTCTCGTGCGCCTGCTTCGGAATAATCCGGTATGTCCACTTTACAACAACGTTTACAAGCGGAAGCAGGATCACACCAGTTACGACCTTAAAGATGATATGGTAGACCGCGATCTGAAATACCGGATCCGGAATCACCCGCTCAATCATCTGTGTGATCGGGAACAGGATCGTAAGCGGAATAAATAAAATTGCACCCACAATGTTGAAAATCAGATAAATGCAGGCGGCACGCTTCGCATTGTTCTTTGCATTCAGTGCGGAGAGCAGCGGCGGTGTCGAAGATCCGACATTGATACCACAGACTACAAACGCCGCAAAATACAAGGGCATCAGTCCCTGCATGGCCAGAGCCTGCAAGACACCGACAGCAGCCGAAGAGCTCTGAATCACAGCACAGAGGATGACTCCGACTACAAAGCCAAGCAACGGGTTCTTCGCATTCAGAATGAATTCCTGAAATCCCGGTGAGTCCTTCAGCGGTGACATCGCCTGGCTCATCGTATGAAGTCCCTGAAACAGAATACCAAAACCAAGAACAACCTGTCCGATATAACGGTTACGCTTTTTCTTGGCATACAAAAGCATCACTGCACCGATACAGATACAGATCGGTGCGATGCCGGATACGTCCAGCGCGATCAGGATACTTGTGATGGTCGTACCGATGTTCGCTCCGAAGATAACGCCGGTCGCCTGCGCGAGGTCCATGATCTCAGCATTGATAAAGCCCATTACCATGACTGTCGTAGCCGAGGAAGACTGAATAACGACAGTAACAAGTGCACCGAGCAAAAAGCCCATGATCCGGTTGCGCGTCAGCTTTTCGAGCAGCTCCTTCATTTTCGGACCTGCTGCGAGCTCAAGGCCTTCTCCCATGTACTTCATACCAAACAGGAATGCGCCTAATCCGCCCAGCAATGCAATAATACTATTAATCCCCATATGCTGTTTTTTCGGGAAATCTCTTCCCTTTCCTCCTTACATGAGTATGCGATTCTCTGTCTGCCGCACGTCTGCTCCCACAGCGCCTCAGGCAAGAATCTGGTTTACAAAATCGCAAATTTCATCAATATATAGCATAACATACCAATGTAAAGTTTGTAAAGGGGTCGTAAAAAGTGTGTAAAATTTTATTGTATTTGCATTGAATGACCCCTGTAAACTTCTGAATATTATACAGCATTCACGAATCTGACTTGGCTGTCACTCTCACATAACGAGAACCCACGCAGCACCGCCTCAATCTCATTCAGGCTGTGTATCTCACAATCCACCCGCACATCTGTCTCATTTTTCAGCCTGTTTGGATTGTACCAGCAGCAGCAAAATCCGGCGTTGTTGCCTCCGCGCATGTCACTTGTCAGAGAGTCTCCGACAATCAGGACATCCTTCTTCTCAATGCCCTGCAGTGCTGCAAATACCGGTGTGAAAAATCCGATCCCGGGCTTTTCCGTCCCAATCTCATCAGAGATGAACACTCCGTCCATATATGCGCCAAGGCCAGATTTTTCCAGCTTTGCCCGCTGTGCCACAACCGTTCCATTGGTCACGACATACTGCTTTACTCTTCCATGGAGATTTCTGATGATCTCCAGCGAATTTTCCTTTTCAAAAAAGATTTCACCGAGTTTTCTCTGATAGGAATCATTGAAAGCCGCAACATCCGGACAGCAGATCCCCTCCTGTGCAAAAAAAGTTTTGAACCGCCCGATCAGCACCTCCTGCTTCGTGATCTCGCCACGCTCCAGCGCTTCCCAGTAGCTTCGGTTAATTTTTTCATATCGTGTCAGCATTTCCTCATCCACGTCATCAAAACCAATTTCCTTCATGCAGGCACGGATCCCGTACTCCTCTGATTTTTTAAAATCCAGAAGCGTACCGTCCACATCCCATAGTATTGCCTGTATCATATTATATCCTCGCTTTTCTGTATCTGTTTTCTGTATCTATCGCAATCCGCTTCGTTACCTGCTCATGAACGCAGTCGCTACTCGCACTTGAAGCAGGGGAATACTTATCTGTGTTCATGTGCGAGCAGCTGCAGCAGCAGCGGCTCAAATCCATACTCCGGCCATTCACCCAATACCCGCTCCATCGCGGCAAGATTCGGATCCGAATGCTCCAGCTCGCGTGAATATCTCCATGCCAGTCTCATCCGATCCTCAAACGTCGGCAGCGTCCCCTCCTGCATCCACGCGGCCATTCCAAGCTCCGATAAAATCAGCACGCTCTCCACCGCCATCTGCACCTTGCGCATCACATCTCCATCGTAGACGGCACCACAAAAATAAGTAAACAGGAAATAGACCAGAATCTGCTCATACTCTGTTTCCCATTCCTCTGACCTCTCTGTCCACTGCAGTTCCTGATCCAAATAAGTGGCACAGCCTTTTTCATACAGACACCTGCGATACATCTGGAGATCCTCTGTCCAAAGCGGATCGAGCACCTCAAATTCCCGAAACAGATCCAGCATTCTCCAGCGCACCGTAATCCAGTCCTCCAGCCATGCTCTTGCCCCCCGCTGCTGCTTTGAATGCTCTGCAAACCGGCACAGCTTTGCATCCAGCAGCTCTCTTGCCTGCGGACGCTGGTAACGCTCCAGCACCGTCTCCACCTCAAAGACACGATTCCGTTCGATCCGATTCTGCACATCGTGCGCCAATGCAAGAATCCTCGCCATGCGCAGCTGCAAGGACACGCTCCGATCCTGCGCCAGTGTCAGCATGACCTTCCTGCAGTCCTGCAGTGCCGAATACAAAAACTCGTCAAAATCCTTCTCCGACTCCTCGCCGCTCTTCTCGATACTTCGAAATCTGCACGGCTGTTTTTGTCCCATTATCAGTCTCGCAGCCGCCGGGCACGACAGGGAAAGTGAAACCTCCCTCTCATTCTCATAGACTTCGACATGCTTTGGATACCGTCTGCATGTACGGCACAGCGCATCATGTCCCGCCTCTATATGGATGTCGCACAAATTCTCCTCATTTAAAAATGCACACCGGCCATGGTACTGCTGAAAGGTACCATCCTTCCAGTCGATTGAATTTTTCAGTCGGTTGCCAAAGCTTCCTTTATAATTGCGGTACTTTTCCTGTGTCTTCTCATCAATCACGATCTGCCATCCTGCACAGCATGTCGCCGGACAGGCAGATGCCAGACATTGAAACTGATTATAATATTCCGGTACAGTATAAATCATATTCTCTCCTATCATTTACAGCCCTTGCAAAAGCTTTCCCGTGTAAAAACAAACAGCAAAACGGCAGCATAGATGTGATTCTACGCTGCCCCCTGCACAGTCACATGATTTTATTTTACCACATTCCGACCGTTTCGCAACTGCCTGATTTATTTCATTGCTTTGGGTTTTCTGAGCTGTTTCGCGTTCCAATCCTTCCCAGCAACCATACAAGCAATAAAATCACCAGCGTTACTGCAAAAATTCCTGCCATTCCCTTTACCATAATAATCAGTGCAATCTGAATATCACTCATCGCTTCTCCCTTCTGATGTTTCTCGCATCTCTTGCTTTTTCACTTCTTTGACTCATATTTTCCCGAACCTTTATACACCCATACGCATTACAGGAATGCCGTCACCAGCTTTATCACAAGACCGCCTGCGATGACCGATGCCACCTGTCCGGACACGTTCGCCCCTGCTGCATGCATCAGCAGAATATTCGTCGGATCCTCCTGCTGCGCCATCTTCTGAATGACCCGTGATGACATCGGGAACGCAGAAATCCCGGCTGCCCCAATCATCGGATTGATTTTTTCTTTTCGGAACAGATTCAAAAACTTTGCAAGAAATACTCCGCCTATGGAATCCATCACAAATGCAAACAGCCCGATCGCCATAATCATAAGTGTATCCCAGGTAACAAAGGCTTCCGCCTGCATACGGAAAGAAATCGTAATACCAAGCAGCAGCGTGATCAGATTCGCAAGCGTCGTCTGCGCCGTCTCTGACATCGTATTCAACACACCACATTCCCTGATCAGATTTCCAAACATCAAAAATCCGACAAGCGCCACAGAAGTCGGTGCAACCAGTCCTACTATCATTGTCACGATAATCGGAAATGCAATGCGCATGGTCTTACTTACATTTTGCGGTTCATAATTCATATGAATCTGCCGTTCCTTTTTCGTCGTCACCAGCCGGATTGCCATCGGCTGAATCAGCGGTACCAGCGCCATATAGGAATACGCCGCCACTGCAATCGCACCAATATAATCGGATTTCAAAATCTGTGAAACCATGATTGAGGTAGGGCCGTCTGCTGCCCCAATCACGGCAATCGATGCCGCGTTTTTCAGATCAAAGCCAAGCAATACCGCCAGCAGCAGCGCCGCAAAAATGCCAAACTGTGCACCTGCACCAAACAAGAACAGACTCGGATTTGCCAGAAGCGGCCCAAAATCAATCATTGCACCGATTCCGATAAACAATAAAATCGGCATTGCTTCCGAGACATCAATTCCGGTCTCAAACAGCCATTGAATAATGCCCTTGCTCTCACCTACACCGCTGATCAGCTGGTCGATCACACCACTTTGTGGCAAATTTACCAAAATAGCTCCAAATCCCATCGGTAGCAGCAGTGAAGGCTCATAATCCTTTTTAATTGCCAGCCAGATCAGCAAAATACCTACTCCGTACATCACGATCTGCTTCCAGCTAAGCATACTGATTCCATCCAGTAAAAATTCCATCTGTTCCTCCCTCCTTCCGGTACAAGCCGTTGCGCTGTTACTGAGAAAGAAAATAAAAAAGAGACCTCTATCACAGAAATAGTCTGTGATAAAAGTCTCGCTGTTTCAATCTTTGCCGGGCATATCTGCCGTACTGACGACCAAAGATCCATATCTCTATGGCGCTACTCCCTTTTACCGGAATTTCACTTTTTTCTGATTGTAGCATCGCATCCTCGTACCTACAAGTGTTCTGCCCGATTCTTAACACTTTCTTAGCTCGCTTTGCACTTCTGCTCACGCTGCCTTCTCGTACGGATTCACATGCACCATCACATGCTTAATATTTGAAAAATTATGCTCCAGTCCATCATGCACACGCTCGGCAATCGCATGCGCCTCTCTCAGACTCAGGTCAGCATCAACAGAAATCTCCACATCAACATAGACCTTTTCTCCAAATATTCTGGTTCGCAGCAGGTCAATCCCGCAAACGCCCTCCTGGCCTTTGATGTAGTCCCGCACCTTCTCGGTGTATGCATCGTCACAGGCGCTGTCTGTCAGCTTCTTAATCGCATCCCGGAAAATGTCAACTGCCACCTTCAAAATAAAGAGACAGATGACCACGCTCGCGATCGGATCGAGTACCGGAAAACCAGCCCGCGCACCGACAATACCAATCAGCGAACCGATGGAAGAAAATGCATCTGAGCGGTGATGCCATGCATCTGCCATAAAAGCCGATGACTGAATCTTTTTCGCACAGGCACGCGTATACCAGAACATTGCTTCTTTCGATACAATCGAAACAATTGCCGCAATCAGCGGAAGCATCCCCGGCACCGTCAGATCCTCATAATGACCGCCTATGATTTTCTCTACGCCTACCGATCCGATACCAAGTCCTGTCACAAACAAAATACCCGCCAGAATCTCTGACGAGATGCATTCAAACTTCTCGTGTCCATACTGATGATCTGCATCCGCACCACGCTTTGAAATCCTGACACCGATCATCGCAATAAATGTCGCCAGTACATCTGACAGGGAATGAACCGCATCTGAAATCATTGCTCCGGAGCTTCCTGCCAGACCTGCAATCAGCTTAAATGCTGACAACAGTACATTTCCCGCGATACCTACCGTGGACATCTGTGCCACAATTTTCTTTTCTTCCGCCTCAGAGACTGTTTTATTCGTTTTACTCTGCGCAGATATAATCGTCTTACTTTCACTTTGTTCCATATCAGGTAACCTTCCTTTCCTTCAAGAGCGCTCTGCTGTTCTTCCTTTCAGGGTAAAAAAATAACACCCCGAAACGATAGTAAAAAGTACTTACTACTGTCCCGCAGATGTTATGTTACCTGCTGTCGCAAATGCAACCCGGTGATAGGAATCCTACACCTGATCAGTTTGTACTGTAGATTATTGCAGTGCAAATTATTGGTTGCCCCTATCTTAGTACACAAAAAGTCAGATGTCAAACCATTTTTCACGATTCAGGCGCTAATCTTTCCTAGTGTTTTCAAACCTTTTTTCAGTACTACTGACACATGATACACGTCTCTGCCTGATGCTTTACCTGTGTATTCTCACTGACCAGTTTCTGAAAATCTGACCATGAAAAACGATGATACGTAATGCCAAAATCATCCTCCTCCACACAGTACACATACGTGTCGATGACCGACCGTTCCGGAGTCTGCACTTCTTCTTGCACCGGGCAGAAATAAAATACCATTCCGAGCCCTTCTGACTCCCGGTCTTCTTTTACGTAATGCTCACCATTCATCGCCGCCGCATCCGCGAAACACTGTTCCACGCCCTGCATCGACGGCTCCAGTCCGGTGATCACATCCAGAAAGCTTCTCAGAAATGCAGAATCCGGCTCATTCTCATGAATGTACGTGCAGCCCGCTGCCGGAACCGCAACACAGTAGCGGTCTTTCACATTCGAAATCTGCACGCCGCCAAGCCGCCCCTTTGTCTCCTTCGAAAATTCCTGCAACGCTTCCTTTAGCGATGCCTCTGTCCATCCCTCAGCAAGCTCCAGCAGTCCCGCCAGAGACACATCCGGATAATACAGCTTCATCTCCTCACTGCGATACCCGATCTTCATCTGCCATTCCTTTACTGTATCAATAATATGCCTCTCCAATGCAGCCGTATTCATCTGTTTTCTCCCATACTCTGTCGTATACTTTCTTTTATGCACGCTCTGGCAGGTACCTCTGTTTCTGCCCTTGCTTATTACAGTTCTATTTTTTCACCGCAGTCCGGGCAAAACTTTGCCTTACTTCCTACGACTTTACCACAGTTTCTGCAGACTCTTTTTGCGCCGCTTTCCACACTGTGCCTAACCATCGTCGGCTCAGACGTTTTTCCTGCTTCTTCCGGCTTTACCGGTCCCATCGGCTTCCCTGCTTCTTCCGGCTTTACCGATCCCATCGGTTTCTCTGCCTTCTTCTCGCCTGCCGCAAGCCGATCCATTTTACTGTTAATCTCAATAATGTTTCTTATTGCCGTAATCGCCATCATCTGCATTTCAAAAAGCAGACGCATAAGAATCGGACCGCCAACCATTATCGCCAGACCCATTGCGAAATTACTTCTTGTTCCGGTCCACCACTCTGTTACTGAAAACAGCATGAAGAATCCGGTACAAAAGGACAGCACACTTGTGACGATAAATACAAACCTGAGAATATCTTCTATATAGAATCTTTTAAAGTAGAAATAATTGTGTAACCAGTTTAAAAATTTATTCTCAATCTTCCCATCCATTTTTCTCGGTAAAACTTTCACATAAAGCAATATAATAAGCACAATGGAAGCTACCAATCCCAATGTACCCGCTGTATTTACGCTCATACTCTTCATCCTCTTTCCGTTTTTCTTTTTATCATACTTTCCGTAAATCGCAACCCGCAATAACTGCAAAACGGAGCTTCTGGTCAGGCGCGTCTCCTGAATCCAAATGTGTTACTGCATCAAGTATACGCCCTTCGCTATTCTTTTGCAACATCCTTTTATTTCTGTTTACTCTGCGTAAATTCCACCCCCTGCTCAACATAATCCATCTCAATCGGATAAAATAAAATTGGAAATGGCTGGAAATCTGCTGTCAAAATCGGTTTTGAACGGATATGGAGATGATTTCGAGAGGTTCTGGAAGTGTACAGGAAGTTCCGGACATGAAAAAAACCCTTGAAAATCAAGGGTTTTTCGTTCTGCCGTAGACCGGGATCGAACCGGTACGGGTATTTCTACCCACGGGATTTTAAGTCCCGGGCGTCTGCCAGTTCCGCCACTACGGCACATATAAATAATAATGTAAATAAAGGAAATGGGGCCTATAGGGCTCGAACCTATGACCCTCTGCTTGTAAGGCAGATGCTCTCCCAGCTGAGCTAAGACCCCAAATTTTGAAAACAGAAGCACCGAATGAGCGAATGCTTATTGGTGCTACCAACGACCCAGACGGGACTCGAACCCGTGACCTCCGCCGTGACAGGGCGGCGCTCTAACCAACTGAGCCACTAGGCCAAACTTATATTTGATTTAATGGACCTTCGGGGACTCGAACCCAGGACCGACCGGTTATGAGCCGGTTGCTCTAACCAACTGAGCTAAAGGTCCAAGAAGCCGATGATCGGACTCGAACCGATAACCTGCTGATTACAAATCAGCTGCTCTGCCAATTGAGCCACATCGGCATTCATCCTATTGACTCCTACGGGATTTGAACCCATGTTTTCGCCGTGAGAGGGCGACGTCTTAACCACTTGACCAAGGAGCCATAATTTGTTTTTCTGTTTTCCGAATAAGAAGATTTCGAAAACCAACTCCCCGAGTTGGGCTCGAACCAACAACCCTTCGGTTAACAGCCGAATGCTCTACCATTGAGCTATCGAGGAATACTTGAAAGTAATACATACCTTCAAAACCACATACAGTCTGTATAAATATCAATCCGATTACTTTAAGTCTTTAACCTTTTTAACCCTACCTTGCTTTGTAAGCGGATGCTATCCGCTTTCTCCGCGTTTGGATAAGCTTGCGACCGATTAGTAGCAGTCAGCTCCATGCATTACT
>CABIZF010000018.1:48773-49126 GCA_902363135.1 Lachnospiraceae bacterium | reverse complement strand
CACAGTTTCCAATGCAGTCCAGGGGTTGAGCCCCCGCCTTTCACATCAGACTTGCAAAGCCGTCTACGCTCCCTTTACACCCAGTAAATCCGGATAACGCTTGCCCCCTACGTATTACCGCGGCTGCTGGCACGTAGTTAGCCGGGGCTTCTTAGTCAGGTACCGTCATTTTCTTCCCTGCTGATAGAGCTTTACATACCGAAATACTTCTTCGCTCACGCGGCGTCGCTGCATCAGGGTTTCCCCCATTGTGCAATATTCCCCACTGCTGCCTCCCGTAGGAGTTTGGGCCGTGTCTCAGTCCCAATGTGGCCGGTCACCCTCTCAGGTCGGCTATGGATCGTCGGCTTGGT
>CABIZF010000018.1:0-48719 GCA_902363135.1 Lachnospiraceae bacterium | reverse complement strand
CACCAACTACCTAATCCAACGCGGGCCCATCCTGTACCACCGGAGTTTTTCACACGGCATCATGCGATGCTGTGCGCTTATGCGGTATTAGCAGCCGTTTCCAGCTGTTGTCCCCCTGTACAGGGCAGGTTGCCCACGCGTTACTCACCCGTCCGCCACTAAGAATTTTAAAATCCACCGAAGTCTCATTCAAAATTCCTCGTTCGACTTGCATGTGTTAAGCACGCCGCCAGCGTTCATCCTGAGCCAGGATCAAACTCTCTGATAAAAGGTTTGATGATGGTCAAGATAACTACTTAGCTATCTCATCTCGCCAATCCCAATTGGCGAGCATCCTTTTTACTGTTTTTAAAGGTCAGTTCCTTAAAAAATAAAACTTTTAAGAATTTTTCAAGGTTGTTTCACTGTTCAGTTATCAATGTTCTTTTGTTGATCTTTGTTATCTCCTCACCGGAGCAACTTTGATATTATATCATGTTGTTTTCGGTTTGTCAAGAACTTTTTTCAACTTTTTATTTTTCTTTTTCGCTATTTGACCGGAAGTCTTTTCAAACTTCTTCGTGAAAGCCTTTGTTTTAAGGCGTTTCCTTAACAGCGAGGTTTATAATACCATCGTTCTTTTTGTTTGTCAACAAGTTTTTTCAATTTTTTTCAAGTTTTGTATGTTTCTCCCGCAATTCTCCTCTTCGGTGAACCACCCACCGCTTAGACTATCGTCTTGAAGCGGGGGCTTCTAGGAAGTCATAGACTTCCATTTAAGAAGTTTGGTATTTAAGTTTCCACCTGAATACTCAGGCAACCCTTATTCTTACAGGCGTGTCCACATCGCCTCTACTGTATAGGACCTTAAGGTCCACAACGCTACTTTTGCGTAAGATGTTTAACGCTCCATTTACATCAGCATTTAGCATTTTGCCGTCAAAACATCTGTATAATCCCCTGTGTACTCGTTCGCCACTAAATACATAGGATTTTGGATTATCTTCGTTGTACACAGGAATATCATCTTTATCCCAGAACGAAGCCTTTGAAGTATAGCTTTCTTCTTGCTTAACATATGTTATGCCATTAAGCTCACAAAGATATTCGAGTTTTTCACGAAGTTTCCCGTATGGGATGTTGACAAAACTCTGATTGTTGACTTTGCCGATTTTAGTATTCTGCTGAAATGTTTCATTGTAACCAACTACAAGCGTACCAATGTCATTTTGAATACAATAGTCTATGATCTTACGAGCGACTTTACTCATATAGTCATTCACTTTGTTATTGCGATTTCGGGCAATAGCTTTTTGTCTTTTGGTAGGCTTTCTATCTAAGTTTTGTTTCTCTTTAATGCATTGCAGACGGGCGTTTTCTTTATTAAACCACTGGTTGATAGATTTAAGTTTTCTTCCATCGATGATGAACGATTCACCCATACTTGATACAGCGGTTGCAAGATTATTGATTCCAAGATCTATCGCCAGTGCGTTTGATATGTTAAGATTTCTTTGGATACATTCAGCTTCGTATGTATACTGAATTTCAAAGAACCTGGCATCTGCCTTTGGAATAATTCGAATTTCTTTAATCTTCTTATCTGTTAATATCGGCGGAATCTTAATTTCAACAGGGTTGTGCGTTTTCTTGTAGCTTTGCGAAAACGGTAAAATAAGTTTGTCACCATTAAGCCTGACAAAACCGATTACAAGTGTCGTATACCCATCTTTTGAAAGATAATTCGGTAACCTGCAGTCTTTGAAAGAATATTTGCCTTTTTTGGCTAGTTTTAAAAGTCCAAAAAACGACTTGAACGAACCATCAACTTCTTTGAGTATTTGCTGGGCCATGTTTGAATTGAGGGCTTTGTAATTATCAGAACTCTTTAAAAGTGCATAGTTCTTTTGATAATTAAGGTATTCTCTCTCAGCAAAGTAATACTGTCTAGCATTGTAGATTGCCTGATTAGCGAGATTCTTTGCAGTATGGCACAAATCTCTTAGAGTCTTATAGTCTTCTTTTGAAAGATGCTTTACCTGTTGTTTGACCGTTAAATACATAGATTGTTCCCTCCTTTCTGAAAAAATTGGAAAACGTTTTTCCACGTACTTATTATACCATGTATTTTACTAAAATGATATATTTATAGTAAAAAAATAGCATTCATCCCCCACCTATAGAGGCGGGGGTATTCTGCCAGGAGTATGATAAATTCTCTCCAGTAGCGGTGTCTCTACAAGCAGCATCCCGATCCAGCCTGCGAGATAGGAGTATGGCAATGCCTCGATCCCCAGTCCCAGCATAAATACGAGCGGAATTGCTGCCAGTACCCGCACTCCCATATTTACAAAGCTGCTGATCAATGTCACTTTCATGTCGCCAATGCCACGGAAAAATCCCTGCAATCCATTGGTCAGGGCCGGAAGCACATACATCAGAGAAATCAAATGCAGATATATCACGCCATGTCCAATGACTTCTTCGTCTTTTACAAACAGGAGCATCAACGGTCTTGCCAGTAAATAGCAAACGAGGAAAATGAAGATTCCATAGATGACTTCCAGCACCAGTCCGCAGCGAAAGCCCTCCCGCATTCGATCACGCCTGCCTGCGCCTTTATTCTGCGCCATCAGTGCAGTCATAGCATGTGCAATATTCTGCTCCGGCGTATAAGCAAAATCGTCGATCCGGTTCACGACTGCAAATGCGGCCGCAACAGAAACCCCCATCGTATTGACGATTGCCTGTATCCCGATCTTGCCGAGCTGCACCGTCGCTTGCTGCATCGCCGACGCCCATCCATAAGCGATCGTACATTTCAAAAGTTTTGAATCAAACACCAGCCATTTTTTTCCAAGTCGAAGCAATGGCACCTTTTTCTGGATATAAATCACGCAAAACAGGCTGCACAACGCTTCGCTTAACACCGTCGAGATTGCACAGCCATTACTTCCTGCTTTCAGTACCACGACAAAAAACAGATCACCGAATATGTTCAGCACCGTACTGATAATCAGAAAATACAACGGGGAGCTGCTGTCTCCCAGTGCCCGCAGGGTACTCGCAAAAAAATTATAAAGAAAGGTAAACATCATTCCAAGAAAAATAATGCGCAGATATCCCCTTGTCATAGCAAAAATAGAGGGATCCACCTGAAGCATCGTCAGGATCGGGCCTGCAAAGAGCACGCACAGGATCGTCAGCGTCAGTGAAAACACCACACCGGAGAGCAATGTCGTGCTGATCTGCCGATACAGTGTCTCATATTCTTTTGCACCATACTGCGTCCCCATCAAGATGCTGGCCCCCATACAAAGTCCGTTCAAAAACAGAATCATCAGCGTCGTGATCGGGTTGCAGATCCCGACTGCTGCTAACGCGCCTTTTCCGACAAAATGCCCTACGATAATACTGTCCACTGCATTGTAGGTGAGCTGGAACAGGTTGCCAAGCACGAGCGGTATCGTAAACTTTACCAGTATCGGCATTATTTTCCCGGTTGTTAAATCTTTTGTCATAATTTCTCCAATATTTTGCCTGATCTGCCAGAATGCTCTAGATTGATTTCTTTTTCTTTACGCATCAGATCTGGAATAGGAATTCTTCATCAAATTGCTCAGCTCATACAATATCTGATTCAATGTCGCAGCAGTCTCCTTTTTCAGCATTTTTGCCACACGCTCATTTGCTTCCTCGCGCAGCTGCATCCGCTTCGTCTCATCCTGCTCTTTTGCAAGCCGCTCATCGTACTGATGAATCAGCGCATGCCCTTTTGCCATCACATGTTCCTGATAACGTTCGATATGGAATATGGACTTTTTATAGGAGGCATCTGCCATCGCTGCGATCATACGGCTGGCCCAGTAGAAATTGTCTGTCGAGACTTCCGCCGTCGTATTAGAGAGGTAATCTGGTGTCGTCGTCACTTCTGCATAGAAGGGCACAAGTGTATTAAACGCATTGGACGCAAACGCCACCCATTCCAGAATACCAGAATCCGCAGGCTGATCCGGGCGCATCTGAATCACAGAAAGAAAATCATTGCGGTTAATACCGATGGAACGAAACGCACCCTTTTCAGACTTATCGCCATAAGCCCCATATGGGTCGTACGGCGTTCCCTGGTAGTGGGAAGACAGCACATACTTCACATCCTCCACAGTCACTTTTCTCTCCGGGACCATGCACCACGGCAAATCATCCGAGTACGGAGTGTAATCCGCGGCTGCTCCATCCCATTTCCTAGTGTGTGGATTCAGGCAACGCTCCATATACCATGCACGCGGCGTATTATAGACATGATCTGCATCGTCGTGGCTTCCAAAGGCATCCCGGGGATTCAATTTGCCGTCCGTCGACAGATCCAGATGATACTGCTGAATAAATTCTCTCATATCTGCCGAGCACATATACTCCTTCTGCTCCCCGAGTGCGTCCTCCAGATCAAATTGATCCAGCCCAAGCTGATTCGGCATCACCACATAGACATCATCCGGTACCCGTCTGGCAATCCAGTGATGGCCACCGATCGTCTCCAGCCACCAGATCTCATCTTTATCCTGAAATGCGATCCCGTTCATCTCATATGTTCCATATTGCTCCAGCAGACTGCCCAGGCGCTGCACACCCTCCCGTGCACTGTGAATATACGGAAGAACAATATATACGATATCCTCTTCGCCGATGCCGCCAGCCACTTCTTCTTTTCCATCTTCTGCCGGCTGATACATGACGAGCGGATCCGCGCCGAGCACACGTGGATTCGATGTGATCGTCTCCGTCGCGGTCATGCCGACCCTTGCCGCATTGACACCACTCGCCGCCCAGATGCCCTCCCCTTTTACCGCATTGGGCATCGCGGTGTAGCGCATCGGATGATCCGGAAGGTCGATCTCCACATGAGAAATCTCGGATTTATAATGGGTCGGCTGCTCCGACGGATGAACGACCACAAATTTCTTCGGGGTAAAGCTCTCAGAGCCGGAATCATCGTTCCGGGCAATCATCGTAGAACCATCATAGCTCGCCTTTTTGCCGACCAGTATTGTTGTACATGCCATTTTGTTTTCCTCCTTGGCAGCCTTATTCAGAGCAATCTGACATTCTCTATCCGTGTTTTGCTCATAACTGAAAAACCGCTGCTTTTTTTATTCTTTCTTATTATAATCAGTCCCGTCGCTCCCCGCAACTCCTTTTCCATACTTCCCAAGCGCACTTCTTTACCTTGCGGTCGTAAGTTAAATCAATAGCTCTCAAGGCATTCCAGTTAGTCTGTTATAATTTTATCAAACCTTTTCGTAATATATTGAGAATTCTTTTCATTAGTGTTAAAATGAGAAAAAACAAACACGGAGGATAATCTGATATGAAGAAACTGAAAGTAAAAAAGGGCAGCACCTGTATGGCATGTCTGGCCTGTGTACAGGCCTGTTCCGAAGCATTTTATAAAGAGTTCGATCCGGACAAAGCATGTCTGCAGATCGTAGAAAAGAAGGCAGTCCGCCCGATCGCCTGTCCGCAGTGCGGAAAATGCGCAGAGGCATGTCCGGAAGGTGCGATCACCCAGAATGCAAAGGGCGTTTACATGATCAACAAAAAGAAATGTGTCGGCTGTGGCAAATGTGCTGAGGCATGTCCGTTCGGTCTGATCGTCGTAACCGAGGGCAATCCAGCTTCCAAATGTATCGCCTGCGGTATCTGTGCAAAGGCATGTCCGATGGATGTACTTGAAGTTGTAGAGGAGTAATCGCCCACTGCATATACTACTGATTACATAACAGAAAGCGGCAGTACAAAAAGGATTGTACTGTCGCTTTCTGTTTTTACTTTTCTGCAGGCACTCCATCTGAGTCACTTTCAAACAAGGCCACTACAGATTTTCCCACAGCTTGCAGATACACGTCGGACGAACTGCATCCGCCCGGATCGCCGTCTTTTCGAGTCTTTTTTTCTCCCGGTTGATATGCAGCACCGTAAGGCTGTCTGAATCCTGATTCGCCACCACAAGAAAATCACTGAATATCTGGAAATCCCGCGGCGTCTTTCCTCCGGTCTTTTCAATTGAGCAGAGACGCAGACTTCCATCTTCTGCGATCTCATACATTGCAATGCTGTCATCTCCCCTGTTTCCAGCAAAAAGAAAGCCTCCATACAGTCGGATCGCAGAGGCAGTGTTTGCGCCGGAAAAACCGGTCGAAAGTGTGGAAATGTCCTGTAGCATCACATACTCCGGTTTGCTGCGCTTATCTTCTGCTTTTTTCTCCGCAAATACAACAACCCGGCTGGCAAGCTCACAGAGGACATAAATCACTTCCATGTCTTCATGCCAGAATGCCAGATGTCGCGGTCCATAGCCCGCCGGAAGCTGCAAGCGTTCCCCGCTGTCCGTCAGCGTTCCAGTTTCATAGTCGATCACATAAGCCGTCACCTGATCCAGTCCAAGATCCGTACACCAGAGCCATTCGCCTGCCTCCTCAGAGAAGTGCACATGCGGACCTTCCTGGCGTTCCGGGTCTGCTCCCATCCCCGTATGCTGCAGCAAATCACTCAGTTCCTGCAAATGCCCCTGTTCATCCAGTGAAATAACGCCCAGAGATCCACTCGAATAATTTGCCACCATCAAAAGCTGTTCTCTCCCGTCAATGCTCAAGTGGCATGGATCCGCACCGCCTGACGGCAGTTCTCTTATAAGCCGGAGCAATGCCGTTCCGTTTCCTGTCGGCTGTTCCGGATTTTCTGATGGTCGCAGTGTCTTCAGCTCATACACACCACCTTCCGGCGTCTCCTCCCTCACGGCATACATCGTATCTCCACGTTCATTTAAGGTAATCCAGGACGGGCGAATCGTCTGTGTATCCGCTTTGAGCATGCTCAGCCGTTCACTTCTCGTGCTCAGCTTCCACAGACAAATGCCGGGCTCACCTTTTTCTGCATAAGACCCGGTGTAAAAATAATAGTTTGCCTGCTGAATCTCATCGAGCTGATCCCAGAATGCCCAGAATTCCTCTTCTGTGATCTTGCCATTTAAAATCAGAATTTCATACATGACGCCCCGCCAGCTATAGGAAACCCCGGAATTGCGATAGCCGTTCCGCTTATAAAATGCGATCCGCTTCGTCCGCTGCTCCTGATTTTCCGCCTCCGGATCCGGCATCTCCACGTCCAGAATCAGTCGCTTGTCCGGATATGCCCGTCTGATCGCATCCAATATCTGCGAACCGTATCCATTCCCCCGAAGTGTTTCCTCTACCGCCAGAAACAGGACATGTGTAATATCCCCCATCGTCAGTGTCGAATAAAATCCGCACAGCATTTCGCCATCGTAGCAGGCAATAAAGTCATACGGCCCGTCCGTCTCCAGCAGCAGATCCAGCGCCACCCGCTCTTCACGCGGAAAAGCCGCCCGGTACAGCCTCACGATCTCCGGAAATTTTTCTGATTCTTTTGTCACCTGAATGGATGTAAGCATATAGTCCCCCTTTACTTGTCTCGCACCGGATTATTCACCTGGTTGCTCTTCTGATCTTTTTATTATAGCGTCTCCAAGAAAAATCCGCCATATCTTTTCTCCGAAAACAGGATGCAAGCTTGTGATTTTCGCTTTTCTGTGCTAAAGTTTTTACAAAAAAAGAAGGATTTATGAAAATGAATGAAAAGCACTTATTCAGTAACACAGATATCCGGAAGCTGCTTCTGCCGATCATGGTCGAACAGCTTCTCGCTTCGCTGATGGGAATGGTCGATACGATCATGGTCAGCAACGTCGGCTCGGCAGCGATCTCGGCTGTTTCTCTCGTCGACTCAATCAACATTCTGGTCATCCAGCTGTTCTCTGCCCTCGCGGCAGGCGGTGCGATCCTGTGTTCCCAGTATATGGGCGGAAAAAATATCCGTCAGGCTGAAACTTCTGCTAATCAGGTGTTGCTGACCGTGACGGTACTCTCCAGCCTTATGACCGGAGTCTGCCTGCTGTTCCGCCGTCCGCTTCTCTCCCTGATTTTCGGTGCGGTAGAGCCTGCAGTCATGACCAATTCTGAAGTTTATTTTCTCTACACGGCACTGTCCTTCCCGTTTATTGCGATCTATGACGCAGGCGCTTCCATCTTCCGCGCCCAAAACAACACGCGCTGCCCGATGATCATTTCTGTGATCTCAAATTTCATGAACATTTTCGGCAATGCGATCCTGATCTGGGGCGTCGGCATCGGCGTAGCAGGTGCCGCAATCTCTACCTTGCTGTCCCGGATCTTCTGTGCGGTCATGGTCATGTTCTGGCTGCGCCGGCCATGTTATGCGCTGCGCGTCTACAACTACCGTTCCATCCGACCACAATGGAACTATATCCGGAAGATTCTCTCCATCGGCGTTCCCTCCGGTATTGAAAACGGAATGTTCCAGTTCGGAAAGCTCGCGATCCAGTCTACTGTATCAACACTTGGCACAGTCGCAATCGCCGCTCAGGCCATGACCAACATTCTTGAGAATTTAAACGGTGTCGCAGCTATCGGCGTCGGTATCGGACTGATGACCGTCGTCGGCCAGTGCATCGGTGCAGGACGGGATGATGAAGCCGTCTACTATATTAAAAAATTTACCGGTATCGGTGAAGTCGTAATCATGATCAGCTGCGGGCTCGTCTTTGCAGCCGGCCGAATGGTAACCGTCCTTGGCGGCATGGAACCGGAAAGCGCTCAGATGTGTCTGTATATGCTCACTGTCATCACGGTCGTAAAGCCGCTCGTGTGGACATTCTCCTTTATTCCGGCCTATGGCATGCGCGCTGCCGGTGATGTAAAATATTCGATGATTGTCAGCTGCATCTCCATGTGGATGTTGCGCGTAGCGCTCTGTGTTTACCTCTGCCGCGTTCAGGGCTTCGGGCCAATCGCCGTATGGATTGGCATGTTCACCGACTGGACCGCCCGTGGAATTGCCTTTTTATGGCGGTTCCACAGCCGGAAATGGCTGCGACATCATGTGACAGTATGAATTGAAAATCTGAACGAACGGACTTGACTTTTCCTGTATAAAGTTTTATTATATCAATAACGATTATTGTTTTTATTTTAAGGAGGATTTTTTATGAAGTACGTATGTGATGTCTGTGGCTGGGAGTATGATGAAGAGAAAGGATATCCGGAAGGCGGCATCGCACCGGGAACTAAATGGGAGGATGTTCCGGACGATTTTGAATGCCCGCTCTGCTCCGTAGGCAAAGATCAGTTTTCAGCTGAATAAAGCTGAAAAAAGGCGCTGGATCACGGAAATCCTGCGCCTCTTTTTTATTCTTATCCGTTGTTTTAACCGAATCAAGCAAGTCCCCTGCTTCAATTGCGCAAAGCAATAAGCAGTGGGTTGGGACTTGCTTGTATCAGGAGTGGTACAAGCCACTCCTGATAAGCTGCGAAGCAGCTATTCGGTTATGAGCAAGTAGCGAAGCGGATTGCGAATATCCGCTTTGACCCGTAAAAGCAGGATCTTTCAGCCCTTTTGCCGGTTCTGGCACGCCACGATTCGACTGCCAAACACATCCAATGCCAGGACATCTCCTATTGAGACCGGCAATGGCACAATCATCTGATTCAATTGTTTCATTGCTTCCAACAGCCGGTCCTTCGGGATCGGCTGTTCTGTTTTGACTGCTACGACACCGCCGTCTGCGCAGCGAAGAGTCGTCGTCAGCGTCCGCCTCGGATCCGTACATTCCGTCCTCGCATATTCTGCACCCCGTTTGCACGTGTTTCCGCTCACACTCACAAATTCTCCGGTTTCTGTCAGCTTTGCACACAGCTGACATCCCAGCGGACATCCGATACAAATCATTTCCCGTTTCATTTTGCATCCTCCAGTGTAAATACAAGCTCCTTTGTGCCTGCAAACAGCTCTTTTTTCAGAGTAATTCGTTCCATCTCACCAGGCGCCACCTTTGCTCGTTTCTTTGTATAAATCTGTTTTCCGTTTTCATAGATACAGATATTGACATTCCGAAATACGTCGGATACACGAAAATAGATCTCTACGTCTTCCGCCCGCGTGATTTTCTGCGGAACGGTATATCGAATCCGCCCATCTGCCCGGATCAGGACCGATTCCGTCTTCTGATTTGCTCCAAACAGATAATTTGCCGCGCTCTTTCCTGCTGTCTCTGCCTCCTGTGATACAAAATCGACCAGGTCATGCACATGCAATACATTTCCGCAGGCGAAAATGCCATCCACTGATGTCTCGCGATCCTGATCTACCACCGCCCCCTTTGTGATGCCGTCCATACAGATCCCGGCTCCTTTTGACAGCTCATTTTCCGGAATCAGCCCGACAGAAAGCAACAGCGTATCACAGGCAATATACTGCCGCGTGGCATCGATTGGTTTTCGCTTCTCATCCACCTGCGCAATCGTCACGCCCTCCACCCGGTCTTTTCCATGGATTTCTACGACCGTATGGCTCAAAAGCAACGGAATATCAAAATCCTTCAGGCACTGTTGAATATTTCGCGCAAGCCCTCCTGAATATGGCATCAGCTCGCAAACTGCCTTTACCTTGGCACCTTCTAAGGTCATCCGGCGCGCCATGATCAGCCCGATGTCTCCGGAACCAAGGATCACGACATCACGTCCCGGAAGATAGCCCTTCTGGTTCACATATTTTTGCGCGGTTCCGGCGCTGTAGATACCTGCCGGCCTCGTGCCGGCGATATTTAAGGATCCCTTCGCCCGCTCCCGACAGCCCATCGCAAGTATGATCGCCTCTGCCTCAATCTCAAAAATACCAAGCGATGCATTCGTCGCGATGATCTTCTTCTCTCCGGTCACTTCCAATACCATCGTGTTTAGCATCACTTCCATTCCGGTCTCCTGCACCATTTGCTCATAACGCCATGCATATTCCGGGCCGGTCAGTTCCTCACCAAACCGGTGCAGACCGAAGCCGTTGTGGATGCACTGCTGTAAAATACCGCCCAGATGCTCATCCCGCTCCAGAAGCAGGATATCCCGGATTCCGCTTCGATGTGCCGCCACCGCAGCACTCATGCCCGCCGGACCGCCCCCTATGATGACCAGTTCCTTTTTCATGCCTCCACCCCCTTCGTTTTTCCTACATTAATATAGGATGCTTTCCCTGATTTTGTCACCTGTTCATAAGAAATCCCAAGCTCCCGCGCCAGCAGCTCTACGATCTGTGGCCCACAAAAACCACCCTGGCATCGTCCCATCTGTGCCCGCGTGCGCCGCTTTACGCCATCTAAATCTCTGGCTCCCGGGTTGGTATGGATCGCATGCAAAATTTCTCCTTCCGTGATATGTTCACAGCGGCAGACGATTTTTCCATAAGCCGGTTCTTTACGTATCCACTCATTTTTCTCTTCTACAGACGCTTCGCAAAATGCATGATCCGGTTCGCGATATGGCTGATAATTCTGTTTTCTCTGCAAACCTGCTCCCTGCTGTTTCAGCAGCTCCACTACGTATTCCGCAATCGCAGGTGATGCGCTCAGTCCCGGTGATTCAATTCCTGCCACATGGAAAAAGCCACGTTTCGGAGACCGGATGATAAAGTCACCGGTACTCCCGACTGCACGAAGCCCGCAAAAAGAAGTAATCGTCTCTCCAAATGGTATATCCGGCACATACTCCCGCGCCTGTTTTTGAATCTGCGCAAAGCCACCTGCTGTCGTAGCTGCCATCTCTTTGTCCTCCTGATCCACCGAAGTCGGCCCTGCGAGCAGATTGCCATCTACGGTCGGCGTCACGAGAATTCCTTTTCCCATCTTTGTCGGCGTGCGAAAAATCGTATGCTGCACCAAAAGCTTCTTTTCCCGGTCAAGCAGCAGATACTCACCTCTTCTTGGATGAATATGAAATGATGTATCCCCGACCATCGCCGCGATCCGATCCGCATAAACTCCCGCTGCATTGATGATGTTTCGTGTCTGCAGCACCTGCTCCCTGCTGCACACCTCAAAACCGTCAGCACTCTCCCGGATATCCGTGACCTCAAAATTTCGAAGAAGTTCAGTTCCATTGTCCATCGCATTTCCGATGGCTGCGATCGTCAGCTCATATGGACAGATAATGGCACCGGTCGGGGCATACAGCGCAAACAGTACCTCTTTGGAAAGTGCAGGCTCCAGCGCTCTCACTTCTTCCTGATCCAAAATTCTCAGTCCCTTTACGCCATTCTGGCATCCCCGCTCATAAAGTGTCCTGATTGTCGCACGATCCTCCTCACAAAATCCAAGCACCAGCGATCCGTTTCTCTTGTATTTTACTCCAAGCTCTCTTGCGATCTGCGGCATCAGCTCCGATCCGCGCACATTCAGCTTCGCCTTCAGGCTTCCCGGCGGCGCGTCAAAGCCCGCATGGACAATCGCAGAATTTGCCTTCGTTGTCCCCATCGCCACATCATTTTCCTTTTCTACGATGCAGATCCTTAATTCAAAGGCGGACAGCGCCCTTGCAATCAGTCCCCCTACAACACCAGCTCCAATTATCACGACGTCATACATTTGCACGCCCTCCTCTTTTCATTTTTCCTATTTTCCAGTATAATGAAATGAGCAGATTTATCAATAATTCGAGCAATAGTAGGCAAATGAGCAGACTTTTAAGCGTAATACGCAGATTTTGCGTGTTTTTATGGAGGGATTATGTATCAGAAGGAACGAAAACAGCAGATCTTATATCTGCTGCAGGAAAAAAATGAAATGACAGTCTCGGAGCTTTCCCGGCTGCTGTTTACGAGTGAATCCAGCATCCGCCGCGATCTTCAGGCGATGGAACTGAGCGGGCTGGTGAAGCGGACACATGGCGGAGTGAAGCTGCTCGGTGACAATCCGACGATCGTGCCGTTTGCGAGCCGCCTGCATTATAAGGTCGCAGAAAAGAAAAAAATGGCGAAAAAAGCGCTGTCCTATATTCAGGATGGACAGGTCATTTTTCTCGACCAGTCCTCCAGTGCGCTCTTTCTCGCCCATGAGCTGGTGAATCGACGGCAGGTCACCATCATCACCAACAATATTGAAATTCTCGCCACGATGGCGAAGTCCGAATTAAAGGTCTATGCCTCCGGCGGCTACATCTGCCCAACGAACCGCAACTGCCTGATCGGAGAGGATGCACACGAAATTTTCCGAAAAACGCACGCGGATCTTCTGTTTTTTTCGACCAAGGCGCTCTCTTCCGACGGTGTGCTCTACGACGCTACGCGCGAAGAAATCCACATCCACAACGCGATGCTCGAAAACTCCGCCCGGAAGTATTTTCTGTGCGATTCGGGGAAATTTGACTCGTATGCAAGCTATCTGCAGTGTACATTATCAGAGCTCGACGGGATGATCAGTGAAGCTGCGATTCCGGAGAGATTCGCGAAATTTCTGCCTGATCCAGATCGGGCTTAGGACTCCGCACACCTGAAGCGGAAAATGCTTATTCTGCATCAGGAAAAACGAGTCTGTCCAGCGCATCAAACACCCGCTCTGCGTACATCTGCTTGATCTCGTGTCTCGTCATCCCGGTGACATCCGCATTTACTTCAAAGCAATTTGCCTCATCGTGTATCAGAATGCAGAAAAATACCCTTCCCTGCACGCTGTCCGCATTGTTCAGATCGAGATTTCCGGTCGTGCCGGTGATCCCGACTGCGATATCGGTATGCAGCTTCTCCTGTACCGTCCGCGCCATCGCCTCCGCACACTCCTTCGAATAGACACCGTATCGCTCAAGCACCTTCGGATCGACGCCGATAAAAATTTTCGTTTCATTCAAATATGTCACATACCCGCCCGGAAAGATCGCCGATGCCCCCTCCGTATCGGTGATCATCGATGCGATCAGACCGGAAGTGCAGCTCTCCATTGTAGAGATCGTGGTGTGCGTGGCGATGAGTTTTTTGATGAGCTGAGCAATATCTGTCGCTTTTCTATTATCTAATCTCATTTCACAAATCCTCTTATCTACCATATTATCTCCGTCTTTTCTATATACTGCTTATCTCATCCATGCGTTTTACGGCATCGTGCGACGCTTCTCCTGTCGATAAGCAGACGGAGACATCCCATACTTTTTTCGGAATGTCTTTGAAAAATCCATCTGATCCTCAAACCCAAGCGAACTCGAAATCATTGCGACCGGAAGCTCTGTCGTATCAAGCAGGCGACCTGCCTTTTTTAATTTCAGCTCCATCAAATATTGTTTTGGCGCGACCTGAAATTTTTCCCGGAAAATCCTCGTCATATAATTCGGATGTATATGAAATTTTTCCGCGACATCCTGTAGCCGGATTTTCTGCGAATACTTCATATCCAGATAAAACCGGATCTCATCTGCCAGTGAACTTTTTCCCTTGCTCTTTTCCTGAACTCCTGCGTCTTCATAAAGATACGACATAACGCGGAGCAGTATACTGTTCGCATAAAAATAGCTGCTGATATCATTATTAAAAATAGACAAAATCTCCAATATACAGTTTTTGTATTTCTCGGTATCCAGTCCGCGGAGCACATATGCCTCTTCTGAGGATGCCATCAGCTGGGTGACATACCGCTCTGAATTGATTCCAAGAAAATTGATCCATGCATAACTCCATGGTTCCGTGTCCGATGCCTGATAAAGCGATATCTTCCCTGCAGGAATAATAAATACATCCCCTCTCCGACACTCAAACATATGCTGATTAATATGCAGGACTCCTTTTCCTGACAGCACGAAATGAACGACATGATAAGACCGGATCTTTGGCCCATAGCTGTACCCGATCGAACATTCTTCATAGCCGGCGCTGTAAATTGCCAGATCCGAGAGAGACTTATCAATCAGGTTGTGTGAAGTTTCTTTATACTCTTTCATAAAGCTATCTTACCAGAAAAAGTTTGTTTTTTCCATATTTTTATCCGAAAATACTATATAAAAATTCTGCAGACTTTTGTTTAATAGGGATCAGATACCAAATATCCACGCAGGCATGGCACCCGGCTCATTGCCCGCAGAAATAAAGGAGCGATACGAATGAAAAAAATAACAGAAAACAATTATATGACCGTTTTCAGTGATCTGGAGCTGTCCGCCTGTATCCAGACGGAACATAAAAGTCAGGATCTTCAGATCAGCAGGATTGATGTCCAGCCAAAAACGTTGCCTGAAGGCCAGACTACCGGAACTATCCGGCTTGTATTTTCTTTTCCTGCAACTGATATCAGCGGACGCTGGTACCCGATCTGCCAATTTGACCGGTCAGTAAAGGCCGACTGGTATACTCCTGTGGAATCCATGACTGCAAGCTCTGCGCCTGTCGTCTGCTTCTACCGCGCAGATAGCAGAAACCGCCATACAATCGCGCTCTCAGAAGTCCGGAAGAAAGTATTTCTGAAGTGCGGAATCCATGAAGAGGATGGATCCATGCGCTGCGTCATCGACCTTCCCATCACGCAGGGATTTTCAGAAAAGGAGTTCCAGTTCTCTGTCTGGGAGTCCGTTGAGGAAAAAAAGTACTGGGAGGTACTTGATGAGGTACGCAGCTGGTGGGAGGAAGCTCTGCACATTGTTCCGACCACAGTTCCGGACGCAACGAAAAAAACAATGTATTCCTTCTGGTATTCTATGCATCAGAACGTCACAGCAAAAAACGTGGAAGAAGAAAGCAGACGTGCGGCGCAGTTAGGTCTTTCCGCTGTCATCGTAGACGATGGCTGGCAGACTGAAGACAACAACCGTGGCTATGCCTACTGCGGTGACTGGGAACCATCCAGGCAAAAATTCCCTGACTTTGCCGGACATGTTGCAAATGTACAGGCGATGGGTTTAAAATATCTGTTATGGTTTTCCGTTCCTTATATCGGGAAAAAAGCAAAAGCCTGGAAGCATTTTCAGGATAAGCTTCTGCGATTCAGTGAAAGCCAGCAGGCAGGCATTCTGGATCTCCGATATCCGGAAGTACGGGAATATCTCAAAAACATTTATGTAAAAGCAATCCGGGACTGGCATTTAGACGGCCTGAAGCTGGACTTTATCGATGAATTTTATTTTCAGGAAGACAGCCCTGCTTACAATGAAAACATGGACTACCATGACATACAGGATGCACTGAATCGTTTCCTGACCGATGTTATGGATACTTTAAAGCAGATCCGTCCGGATGTCCTGATTGAGTTCCGGCAAAAATACATCGGACCCCAGATCCGCAGGTACGGAAATATGTTCCGCGTAAATGACTGCCCGGGATCCGCTGTGAGCAACCGTATCGGCACCATCGACCTGCGTCTTTTAAGTGGTAATACTGCCGTGCACTCAGATATGTTAATGTGGCACCCCTCAGAAGCCCCGGAGGATGCTGCCCTTCAGCTTCTCAGCTGTCTGTTTTCAACGGTGCAGCTTTCTGTATGTCTGGATCAGATTTCCGAAAGCATGAAACAGATGCTGCAGTTCTGGTTTTCTTTTATGGAAGAAAAGAGCGCTCTGCTGCTGTCAAGTCAGATCCAGCCTTCCGAACCGGAAAACCTCTATCCGGAAGTCTGCGCAGAACATGCAAATGAAAAAGTGCTCGTACATTATAGTATGGGAAGGGTCGCAAATCTGACCGGCTGTCCGGAAAAGCTCTATTATGTCCATGCTACAAAAGCCGAAGAAATCTGTTTCCGGTGCAATGCCACCGATCAGCTGACTTATGAGGTGAAAAGCTGCTTCGGTGAGACGATTGCACACGGCGAGACCACCGGAAATCCGCTGTTTCTATTATCAGTTCCGACCTCCGGAATGGTTGTGTTTACAAAAAAGATGTAATTACATTCAAGAATGCCTCGGCATTCTTGCTGCGAGATGCGCGTCATGCAATGCATGACATACTTCTTCTGCGCATCTTAGCAATCCTGCCGGAGGCTATATCAGATGGGGGATTGACTCCCACCACTGATACTGATTTGTTGCTCGCCACCTACAGAGGTGGGAGTCATTTCACATCTGATGTATGAATCTGGCACATCTTCATGGCCTGCAGGCTGGTCTCATGACTCTTTGGCGTGACACCCGCACAGCAGGCCGCATCTACATAAACCGGCGTCTCCGGCAGATATGCCTTGGCCAGCAGAGCATTGGAAATCACGCAGATATCCGTGCAAAGCCCGACAAAAGTAATGCCTTCGATCTCCTCTTCCTCATTCATGGACACAAGTCTTGCTGCCAGTGCAACAGATCCAAACGTCTCCTTATCGATCGGTTCTGTCTTGCGCAGCACATCCAGCTCCTTCCGGATCTGCCAGCCGTTTTCTTAACTGTTTTTACCTATTATTGTGCCTGCTCTGCCAGCTTCTGTCAAGTCACCGTTTTGCTATCTCAACAGGAGCAAATCCGGTTGCATTCCTCTTTCTTTAGAAAAAAATACGCAAACCCCTATAGGTATAAATTGTATTTTTATGCAGTTTCACTAATTATACGTTGACACGAATAAAACGATCGTATATAATCAAAAATCATAATTATCAACGAGTGATTCTGAATTTCAGAATAAAAGGGAAGTCAGGTGAAATTCCTGCACGATCGGGTCACTGTAATCACCATAAGCCATGTGCCGACAATTGTCCATTGCAGCTACTGTGAGAAGGACGACACAGGCGGTGGAGTCAGGAAACCTGCTCATTGATTTTTGGAATGCTTCCCGTCAAAGCTGATCCCAATACTATCTTTGGGCAACGCGACGTGCATGCAGGCGCGTCTTTTTTTATGCCAGAACGGCTGTGAAATAAGGAAAGCCCTCACTGCATCGCATGGCAACCTGGTTCGTTGCCTGCGGGAATGTACCTCAGACCAAATGGTCTGAAAAATGGCAAAATGCCGTATATACAGGAGGATAAGAAAATGAAAAAGAAACTGATTTGCGCACTTCTTGCAGGATGCATGGCAATTTCACCGGCTACCATGAGTTTTGCCGCTGAAACCGAACTGGCTACTGATGCAGCATCGGAGGCTGTCACGGAAGCAGCTTCTGAGGCGGCTTCGGAAGCTGTCACGGAAGCAACCTCTGAAGCTGCTTCCGAAACCGGTAAAAAGACCGAATACCCGCTCACCATTTCTAACTTCAATTACGAAAAAGAGCCAGTAGAGGAGACATTTGAGAAGGCACCGGAGCGTGTCATCACTTTCTGGAGCAATTCCCTTGAGTCAATGCTGGCACTCGGCCTTGGTGACCGTGTCATTAGTGCGGTCGGCATGGATGAGAACTCCATCCTGCCGGAGCTGAAGGATGAATTTGACAAGATGATCGCCGGAAAAGAATTCAATGACTTTACCGATTCGAATGCGGCTATGAGCAAGGAAGCCGCAATCATGCTGGAGCCGGACTTCATCCTCGGCTGGAAGTCTTCCTTCTCCGATAAGACCATCGGCGATGTTGACTACTGGCATGAGAATGGCGTCAACACCTACATCGCACTGAACTCCAATGACATCAGCGAATACCGTACTGTAGAAAATGAGTACACCGACATCCTGACCCTCGGTGAGATCTTCGACGTACAGGATAAAGCTGAGGAAATCGTAAATGAGATCAAGGATGAGGTCGCACGTGTCAAGGCAGCCGTCGCAGACCAGGAGCCGCAGAAGGTCGTTGTCGTAGAATTCATGAAGGATTCCATCTGGAGCTATGACAAAACCATGCTCGTCGGTGATATGGTCGCACAGATGGGCGGCGAACTCATGGATCTTCCGAGCGACATCGGCGCAGAGGATCTGCTGAATGCGGATCCGGATGTCCTCTTTATCATCGGCGATGATGAAAAGGTCGCTAATTTCATGGCAGATGAAGCCTATGCAAGCCTTTCTGCCGTTCAGAACAATCGCGTATTCCCGCTTGACTTAAGTGATGTCTATACCAGCGGCATCCGCACAATCCGCGGACTGAATGCAATAGGCAAGGGTCTGTACCCGGATCTCTACACAGAATAGTTTACGGGAGTACGGCTATGAGAAATGGAGAGAACGGCCTGATCAAGAGCAGGCCACTGTATATTACCACATCGCTTGTGCTGCTTGTTGTACTTATCTTTTCTCTCCTGCTGGCAGTTACCTTTGGCTCCGTGCGCATTCCACTCCGGGATGTGTACGGAGTCATCTTGTATAAGCTGGCAGGAATCGGCGATGCTTCCGTATACGGAAGCGGAAAAATCCGGGATGTCGTCTGGATCATCCGCCTTCCCCGCCTGCTACTCTCGATGAGTGTAGGCATCGGCCTTGCCATCTGCGGTGTCATCATGCAGGCTGTCGTCAAAAACCCGCTCGCAGAGCCTTACACGCTCGGCATTTCCTCCGGTGCGTCCCTTGGCGCTACGGTTGCAATCCTCATGGGCATCGGAACCATGTTCGGTTCCAACTATGTCGGTGTCATGGCCTTCCTCGGTGCATTCTGCATCTCACTTGCCGTCGTCGGCATCGCCAACTTAGGCGGTCGCGCCACTTCGGTCAAGCTGCTCCTGGCAGGTATGGCGCTCAGCTCCATCTGCAGTGCCTTTTCGAGCTTCATCGTCTACTTTGCGCATGACCGTGATGGTATCAAGGATGTGAGCTACTGGCTGATGGGCAGCTTCGCAGGCGCTTCATGGGAAAATCTGCGTGTACTTTTCCCGATTGTCATCCTTGCCTTTTTATTTTTCTGGAGTCAGTATCGAAACCTGAACCTGATGCTGCTCGGCGATGAAGTCTCGATCACCCTGGGCACGGATCTGCATCGGCTGCGCCAGCTCTATCTGCTCGTCTCTGCCGCAGTCGTCGGATTTGTCGTATACTCATCCGGAACGATCGGATTTGTCGGACTGATCATCCCGCATCTTGTCCGTATGCTCTTCGGCACCGATCATAAAAAGCTCCTGCCGATCTGCGCACTGGTCGGCGGCATTTTCCTAATCTGGGCAGATGTACTGTGCCGTGTCATCATCCCCGGTATGGAGCTTCCGGTCGGCATCCTGACCTCGATGATCGGTGCTCCGTGCTTCATTTACCTGATGGTACGCAGACGCTATGGCTTTGGGGGTGCAAAGGAATGAAAATTGACGTAGAACAGCTCTGTGTCCAGTTCGGTGACACAAAAATTTTAAAGGGCGTCGATCTGAATGTAGGCGACCGGGAATTTATCGGCATCATCGGACCGAACGGAAGCGGAAAAAGTACTCTGCTGAAATGCATTTACCGGGTACTTGAGCCAAATGCCGGACTGATCGAGCTGGATGGAAAAAAACTGAAGGATTATGCCGTAAAAGAATCTGCAAAAAAAGTGGCTGTTGTGGCACAGCACAATTACTACAACTTTGAGTTTTCCGTACAGGAGGTCGTCATGATGGGCCGCGCACCGCACAAACGCACACTGGAGCGCGACAATGCCGAAGATTACCGTCTCGTCCATGAGGCATTAAAAAAAGTAAATATGGAAGACTTCGAGAACCGCTCCTTCTCCACCTTATCTGGCGGCGAACAGCAACGGATCATTCTGGCCCGCGCGCTTACGCAACAGACGCCGTGCCTGATCCTTGACGAACCGACGAACCACCTCGATATCAAGTATCAGCTGCAGCTGATGGATATCGTAAAAAGCCTTGATCTGACCGTCATCTCGGCGATCCATGACCTGAACATTGCAGCAATGTACTGTGACAGGCTCTTTGTCATGAAGGACGGCCATATCGTTGGCTTCGGCACACCAGAGGAAATGCTCACCCAGAAACGTATCAAAGAAATCTATGAGGTTGATGCAGAAGTCATTAAGGACTCGCAGGGGCATCTGCACATCCTGTACTTCCCGGCACACTGGGCCGGGGCTTCTGTGTAAAAAGGAGGACTCCCACTATGAAAAAAATCGCAACACTCACCTGTCTCCACTCTAATAAGGTCTGTGCCAGAGTCAGCTGTCTCTCGGCCTTCCAGAACCGTACAGCCTTTTTCAAAGACTATCCGGAAGATACCGTTCTGGCCGCGATGATGACCTGTAACGGCTGCCGCAGCATAACTGAGACAGAACCACAGGACGACAAGGGAATTCAGGAAAAAATCGACCGGCTCGTCCATGAAGGAATCCAGACTGTCCACGTCGGCGTCTGTCGGCTGAACAAAAACGGAAACGAATGCCCGCGGATTACTGCCATCTGTCAGATGCTCGAAGCGCGGGAAATAGAAGTGATCCGTGGAACGCACGCAGAACGACACTAGAACGCATGTATTCACAATCTTTTCTGAAAAATCTCGCTGCCATGATAACGTGAGAGTATATACGTAAATAGAAAAGCGAAACAATTCGGTACATCATCACATCCGAATTGCTTCGCTTTTATTTTTCTAAATATATTGCGGTCAGGCTGCCAATTTCTCCTTCCGCTCCATTCTCGCATAAGCAATGATCATTGCGGTTCCGGTCACCACCCACGAAATCGGGTAAATAATCATCAGCATCCAGAACTCATGTACCTGCCTGCAGGCCGTCGAGATCCAGATCAGCCGCAGCACGCAGGAACCAAAGACGGTGATGACTGCCGGAAGCAGAGAGTGCCCCCTTCCACGCATCGCACCTGCGCTGATCTCATAAGTCGAGGTCAGAAGCTCCAGCGTCGTCACAATTGTCAGACGTTGCATCGCAAAACCCAGTACTGCTGTATCCGTCGTATACAGGCGAAGGAAAAAATCCCTTCCAAGCACAAAAATCATAGAGAGACAGCCACAGGAAACCATGGAAAGCAGCATAGCTGTGCGAAAAATCTTCCGGCATCTCGCATGCTCTCCGGCTCCGTAGTTCTGACTTGTGAAGGTAACCGTCGCCTGGGCAAACGCATTGACCATAAAGTAGGAGAAAAACTCAAAGTTCAAAGCCGCTGCCGATCCGGCGACCGCATTTGACCCGAAGCTGTTGATCGTACTCTGGATGCAGACGTTTGCAAGCGAAAATACCATTCCCTGCAGTCCTGCAGGAATACCGATCTTCAGCATTTCCTTCAGTTCTTTCCTGCTCACTGCAAGCTTGCACAGCTCGACCCGGATCACTCCTGGTTCATGAAATAAAATAAACATCACAATGCCCGAGCTGACAATGTTAGAGACTACCGTGGCGATCGCCACACCTGCCACACCGAGGTGAAATACAATGACCAGAATCAGGTTCAGGACTGTATTGACAATGCCCGCTGCGATCAGACTGTACAGCGGTCTCTGGCTGTCCCCGATACTACGCAGGATCGATGCACCGAAATCATACAGCATGATAAACGGCATCCCAAGCAGATAAACCCGCAGATACAGCACCGCAAGGTCGATCACGTCCTCCGGCGTCCCCATCAGAAGCAATACCGGCGCTGCGATAAACTGTCCGAAAATAAGGACGAAAAAGCCGCTGAGCACTGCCACCACAATCGCCGTATGTACCGCTGTGCTCACACGTTCCGTCGTTCCCTGTCCGATATAGCGGGCCACTATGACGTTCGCACCAAGTGAAATTCCGATAAACAGGTTGATCATCAGCGAAATCAGCGAGCCATTGCTCCCGACCGCAGCCAGTGCCTGACTGCTCGCAAATCTTCCAACAACCGCCGTATCCACCGAGTTGAACAGTTGCTGCAAAATACTGCTTGCCGCCAGCGGCAGTGCGAACAGCAGCAGCTTGTTCCACAGCGAACCATGAAGCATATCCATAGATTTTTTCTGATTCATCTTCTTTTGGTCAAACTCCTTCTTCTGCAATTTCGAAGCCATATGCTCCGTTTCATCCATAGATCCTATAGCGATCCTCGTAAATAATGCATTTAAGACTGTTCAGCAGAGTGCGAAAAACAAGGAAGATATCTGCAGGCGTGCTGACGCACGGCAAAGATATCTGACGCAGAATTTCACACTCTGATGGGCTGGATTAAAATGTATTATTTTAAAGGATTGCTATAGTACAGCATACAGAAATTAACTGGACTAATAACTTGCCTGATTTCTTCCAATTTCGCCCCATCCCAATCTCCTGTAAAGTAACACAAAGGCGCAGCCAGAATTGTCCCCGCCCCCTGACCAACTGACAACGGGCAAATCACAAACTCTGACTGCGCACAGTTTTCTATAATGATGTTACGATAATAATGATGTTACGGGTGCAGCTCTTTCATCCATACGAGCATCTCACCTTCGCCCCGGTTGTTCCAGTACGGATACGGGATCATCGTCAGATTGACATCCTGAAGCTCTGGCTTTTCTCCTCCGTAGAGACTGTCTGAGACGGATGACTCTACGATCTTCTTTCCCTTTGCCTTCACCGTCACAATGCCGCCAAACAGATTCGATGGCTCCTCGGTAAGCGACACATCGGTATCCACAAAGATCGCCGGAAGATTCTCTCCATTGTCGATTTCCTCTAAACAGTATACAAGCGGTCCGCGTACAATCGCCGTCTTTCCGGAGTCTGCCCGCACCTGTGGATTGGCATAAACAAATTTTGCCGGTGCGACAAAGGTTACCTGCACCTGCGCAGCCTCATCCAGATGAACACGGCAATAGCCCTTTTCCGTCACCTCTGTCACCATACGGACAGTTCCATTTACCTCACTTACCCGCACCTGATAATCTTTTGCATAATCCGGTACGCGAAGCAGCAGATCCATGCCGCCCTCCGGCACCTGATCAACCTCCAGGGAATACGCATTGATCCACGGGAACTCCGTCTGCAGCTTTATCGAAACCGGAGTATTTCCCCAGTGAAGCGTTGTCTCATTGGAAACAAACAGATTTACATAAAGCTCTCTTTTCTCCGGATTCTCCGCGTAGACATACTGTCCGAGCGAAGCCAGCGTTCTGGCAATATTCGGCGGGCAGCAGGCCACTCCGAACCATTTCTGACGGATCGGTTTCACATGCTTCTTCGACGTACCGTCCATGCAGGCAACCGGCCACACTTCAAGCGGATTTACATAAAAGAAGCTCTTTCCGTCTAAGGCGATTCCGGCCAGTACCGTATTATACAGTGCACGCTCTACAACATCCATATACCGGCTCTCGCCGGTGATCTGGTTCATACGCAGTCCGAACAGTGCAAGTCCGATCGACGCGCAGCTCTCGGAATAGTTGTACTCATTTGGCAGATCATAATCGACAGTGAAGCGCTCCAGATGTCCTGAGGAACCGATACCACCGGTCAGGTACATACGCTTCTGTACGATATTATTCCAGAGCGTTCTGCACGCCTTCAGCAGTCCCTCATCCTGATATGCCTCTGCCAGATCTGCCATCGCGCAGTACAGATAGACCGCACGCACCGCATGTCCTTCCGCCGTCGTCTGCTCCCGCACCGGCTTGTCCGACTGGGAATACGCCGGTGTATAATCTGCAAATTCCGGAAAGATCATTTTATAATCCGGACGGCTCATTTCTTTCATGAAATAATTCTCACCCACGCCTCTGGCGTCGATAAAATACTTCGCCTGATCGAGGTATTTCTGATTGCCGGTCACACGCGCCAGCTTGATCAGTCCGATCTCGACCTCTTCATGGCCCGGATAGCCGTGAATCTTGCCTTCCTCCGCTCCGAACGTGTCACAGATCAGATCCGCGAACCGGCACAGACAGTCCAGCATTTTCCGCTTCCCGGTTCCCTCATAGTAGGCAACTGCCGCCTCCATCAGATGACCTGCCGTGTAGAGCTCATGCCCCTCACACAGATCCGTCCAGCGTTTATCAGGCTCCTTAATCGTAAAATAAGTATTGATATAACCGTCATCGCACTGTGCATCTGCGATCAGATCAATGACCTCATCGGCCGTCGCCTCAAGCGCCGCATCCGGATAGCAGGCCAGTGAAAAACCGACTGCCTCGAGCCACTTCGCCACATCTGTATCCTGAAAAACTGCCCCGTAAAACTCGCCCTTTTCGCGTCCTGCCGCAATCTTGAAATTCTCCAGACAGTGGTGGACTCTGCATCCGGAATCCGGTCATTCATCGCCTCCCACTGATACGGAATGATCGCATTCCGCACCAGATCGACGTGCTTCGACCAGAACGGATCCTGAATGGAAATGTCCTGTAAGTTTAATGAATGTAAGCGCATCGTTCCTGCTCCTTTTTCCCATTTTCTTCTATAGTACCCGCTCCGGTTCTGCCCGGCAGGCAGTTCACACCGCAGGGCAGTCCTCTTTTTAAGAATGATTTCTTTTTTACTTCACGCGCTTCAGCTCATACTCCCGCGTACCAAGTCCGATCTTCTCTGCCTGATCCAGAGTCGCCTCCCACTCAATGTTCGGGTTCGAATCCTTGAAATGGTCATGATGGCAGTGCCAGTCCGGTCTTGCAAGGTGCTCACCCAGCTGGCTGTTTGAGATCGGGGTCGCATCCAGGCATGCATCTGCACACGCCTGATCCAGTGCTACCGGATCGAAGCTTGCAAACATTCCGATATCCGGAAGGATCGGCGCATCGTTCTCACCGTGACAGTCGCAGTTCGGGCTGATGTCCTGTACCAGTGCTACATGGAAGCACGGACGACCATGACAGACCGCCTGTGCATACTCCGCCATCTTGCGGTCGAGCAGTTCATTTGCACTGCTGTTCGGATTGTATACCGCGTCAAAACTGCAGGCTCCGATACAACGTCCGCAACCCTTGCACTTGTCATAATCAATGACTGCTTTTTTATCGACGTAATAGATTGCAGCGCTTCCGCACTCCTTTGCGCAACGATGACAGCCGCGGCACAGCTCCTCATGAATCGCCGGCTTTCCGCTCGCGTGCTGCTGCATCTTTCCGGCACGGCTTCCGCAGCCCATACCAATATTCTTCAGGGCACCGCCAAAGCCGGTCGACTCATGGCCCTTAAAATGGGTCAGACTGATAAAAATATCCGCATCCATGATCGCATGTCCGATCAGCGCCGTCTTGCAGTACTCACCGTTTACGACCGGTACCTCGATCTCATCCGTTCCGCGCAGTCCGTCTCCGATCAGAATCTGACATCCGGTGGAAATACTGTTGAATCCGTTCAGGTTCGCACACTCCAGATGCTCCAGCGCATTCTTTCTGCTTCCCGGGTAAAGCGTATTACAGTCAGTCAGAAATGGCATACCACCCTGCTCCTTACACAGATCTGCTACCGCTTTCGCATAGTTCGGACGCAAAAAAGCCAGATTGCCAAGCTCCCCAAAATGCATCTTGATCGCAACAAACTTTCCATCCATGTCGATGTTCTTGATTCCCGCTGCAACACACAGCTTTTTCAGCTTATCCAGCTGGCTTGTCCCGACCGGACAGCGAAAATCAGTAAAATAAACCGTTGATTTCTCCATCTTCTGTTCCTCCTCGCAGTATTCTGATGCAGGCTCCAGCAGCCACTTCGCAACCATGCAGCACTGCACTTCTATCTAAAGAATACACGGGCGTCTCGGGTTCCGTCAAGCAAATTTTTGTCCATTCCTATCCATATGTTGCGCCAAAACTCCGTCTTCCTGCTCTTATAATTATCTACTATCTGTTCTGCCACCGGAACTCCTCTTTCTCCAGCATCGGATAGCAGGCAAGTACCTTACTGTCCAGATCCTCCCGGTGCATATCCACTGCCGTGATCTGATGATTCGTGTACGTCGTATAGTAGTAAATACCTTTTGCCGCATTCCAGCAGGACGTATAGATCGTGATCTCATATTTTCCATCCGCGACCTCACAGCAGCCACGCTGCTGATCGACCGAGCCCAAAATATGGAAAAACTGTCCCACACTCTCCTCCTCTGACGGTCCGGAGACGGAATGTGCTCTCGTAAACGCGACCCGTGCAAATCGTGACATGGAAGAAAGGTCGCCCGGCAGCCCGAGCGCACCCATACCGCGGCTGTAGGTCATCAGCGGAATTGCTTCGGAAAATGCATTCTCCGGCTGCTTTGCAGATAAATGCATGTAATTGTTCAATGCAAAGAGCTGCTGCAAAAACGGCGGATTGTTCGTGAGTACCCCTGTCGGATTTTCATAAATATGGAGACCATCTGCCATCGATTCGACTACGATCGCGCCGGTCGCATCTGCGATGATCCAGTGCAGCTGCGCACTCGGAAGCTGTCCGGAAAATGGCGTACCGGTCAGATTCATCTTAGAAAGCCTGCTTCTTGCCTCATCAAGCGTCGCGCACTGACTGAGCAGCCATGGGATAAATTCATACTGCGCGACATTCTGCTTTCCTTCTTCCGGCTCTGCATAAACTGCATTTCCGACAAAATTCAGTCCTGCCATACCGAGCCCTTTTTCATTGACCGCATCATAGTAGAGCGGATAATCATCTGCGACGTGTGCCATGCCAATGATCGCATAATGCGACTCCGTCTTTCCTCCATGCCGAAATGCAAGCGGATACCTTCTCGGCATGACCGTGATCTCCTCGCCATAGGAAAATTCATAATCGAGCGTCCTGCCCATATAAAAATCTGCACTTTTGTAGGTTGCTGCTGTACACATATTCGCTTCTTCCTTTCTATTATTTTTCTTGATTTTTGTATATTTTCCTATCATCTGCTCATTTATAGCCTTCTATCCACATTCCCCGCAAAACAAATTCTATTTCCTGTTTTATCTCTTTTTTGTGCCAACCAGTAACATTGCGGAAATGAATCTCATCAGCAAAATCCTGTCGTTGCAAACCCAATGTGGATTCGCAGGCACATCTACTCAGTAATATAGTTCTGCTCCCCCGGCTTCCAAAAATACTTCTGGTGCAGCCACATACTCAGAAACATCGTCGCTAATTCTGCTGCGGGAATTGCGACCCAGGCTCCCGTCACACCAAAGATTTGCGGAAGGATCAGCAAAAATCCTACCATAAATAATAATGTCCGCGCAAATGAAATCCATGCAGATGCCTTTCCATTTGAGAGCGCCGTAAAAAATCCGGAGGAGACCAGATTCACACCACTGAACAGAAAATTCACCGCAAAGATTTTAAATCCGGCGTCTGCCAGAGCAAATGTCTCCGGTTCCTTCGTGAACACGGATACGATCGGCGTAGCCAGTATAATGGAGGCTGCCGTCATTGCTATCGAAGAGATAACTGTAAATAAGAAGGAAATCCGGTATATTTTCCGTAGCTCCCTCCGGTTTCCGGCTCCATACTGGTAACCGACGACCGGTGCAATCCCGATTGCAAATCCAAGGTAAAACGCATTGAACAGAAACTGTCCGTAAAATAAAATCGTCATTGCCGCGACACCATCCGATCCTGCCAGACGCATCAGAATGATATTAAATAAAAACGTCGTGATCGCTGTAGCCATCTGACCGATCATCTCTGAGGAGCCATTGATGCATGCGTCCCTGATCTCCCGCGGTCGAAAGGAAAAACGGCAGAATCTCAAGGTTTTACGCGGAATTGCAAAAAAGATCAATCCCACCACAGCAGGAAGCAGCTGTCCGAATCCAGTCGCCAGCGCTGCGCCCGCGATTCCAAGCGGAATCGGTACAATCAGCACATAATCCAGCACCGCATTTAAAATTCCGGCTGCAACGGTCAGCCACAGCCCAAGTCCCGGTCTGGAAGCCGTGACAAAATACGACTGAAACAGTGTCTGCAGCGTGCAGGCCGGTGCGAACAGCATCGAAATCGTCAGATATGCCTTGCAATCTGCCATTAATTCATCATTTGCGCCGAGAAACCTGCAGATCGGATTTTCAAAAAGAATGACCAGAACCGCAAACACCGTACTGATCAGTACGCCGATCACGACAAATTCCGTCAGCGCCTTCCGTGCCTGCTTTTCCTGTCCCTGACCAAGATACCGGCTGACGATCGCATTGCCCCCGGTCGCAAACATAGTCGCAATCGCTATCACTACACTGATCATCGGATAGACGATATTCAATGAGGACAGCGCATTGCTTCCGACGAATCGTGAGATAAAGATCCCGTCCACGATCGTATACAATGACATAAACACCATCATAATTATCGACGGTGCCGCAAACCCGAGCAGGGACCATGTCGTAAAGCTTCGATTAAGTGATGTCTGATTCATACAAAAATAAAAGCCTTTCATTCATATTCATTTCTCCTGTAGCGGTACGGCTGCAAGACTACAATCCATAGCCGCTAATTTCAGGCTATCTGATTAGCTTATACCACTTTTCCACTCTGCGTCAAGACCTTTCCAGAATCCAATGCCTGCCCGAAAAGTCCTCGCACCAGATAATGAGGACTTCCCACCCGTCTGCGATAATTGCTGTATATTTCATTCTTTCCCCCATTAGCCTTCGTTTCCAGCCGCCCACACCTTCACTTCCTGTGCCATATGCTTCACAGCCGCCTGCACTTCCTGAATCTGTTCCGGCGTCATCGCGTCGATATGAAAGCCTCCGGTGCAGACAGTCACAGCGTCTGCTGCAGCCGCAACCTTCTCGGCCAGATAGCGACAGAGCGCCTCGTCCTTGTGACCGGTGACGTTGATTACGGAGGCCGTCGCACGGCGGCTGCCATCTCCTGTCAGGGATGGGCGCGGAGTTGCCAGTACTATGCAGCCGATGTGGGGACTGCTGCCACCTCGCAAAAGCAGCTGTATGTCACATCCGACTCTGGTCGCCTGAATCTCGATCTGTGAAAAGGAAAGTCGGTGGGTGAAACGGCGGCGCACGGCTGCGGTCTGACGCTCTGCGCAGTCAAAAGTCAGTACTCCTTCTGTTTTCCTCCGTACTTCTGTTCCTCCGTCTCTGTTCTTCACATTTTCTCTCCTTTTTTCGTTCTTCCATGGAACAAATTTATCATAATCGATACCAAATTGCAGCAGTACTTTTCCGACGACATGACAAACCTGTCCTCTTACTGTCTCTGCTCCGTTGTAAAAGGTCAGCATCGGCGGCACGATCGCGCAGCCACAGTCTGCTGCTTCCTTCAGGTTCCGCAAATGGATTTTTCCGAGCGGCATCTCCCTCGGCACGAGTACAACCTTCCTGCCTTCCTTCAGGCAGACATCCGCCGCACGTAAGATCAGTGTCTCTGCGTAGCCTGCCACGATCCCGGCCAGCGTCTTCATGCTGCACGGCATCAGGATCATCCCGTCGGTCACAAAAGAGCCGCTGGAAATCACTGCATCCAATTCATCCTCCTGATATACAAAATTTGCCAGATCATACATTCTCTGAAGTGGCATTCGGCTTTCATAGTCCCATGTCATCTGTGCACCACGGCTTATGATCAGGTGAACCTCACAGCCTGCCCTCCGCAGCGCCAACAGCAGCTCATAGCTCATTTCCACGCCTGTCGTACCGGTCACTCCTACAATAATTCGCATATTCTCCTCCTACAAATACTGCCCGGTCACACTTTCCGCATTTTCCCGGATCTGCTCCGGAGTGCCGACGGCCACGATGCGTCCTCCGGCTTCGCCGCCACCCGGTCCCATGTCAATGATATAGTCTGCATTGCGCATAACGTCCAGATCATGTTCGATCACAAGAACGGTCGCACCGTTTTGTACCAGTGTCTCAAAGACCTGCAGAAGTGTCTGCACGTCCAGCGGATGCAGACCAATCGTTGGCTCGTCAAAGATAAACACGCTGTCATCCTGTCCTTTGCCCATCTCGCTCGCCAGCTTCAGGCGCTGCGCCTCGCCGCCGGAAAGGCTCGGGGTCTCTTCACCGAGTGTCAGATATCCAAGTCCCAGATGCTGCAGCACTTCCAGTCGCTGCTGTACCGTTTTCAGTCCATCGCAGGACAGGATCGCCGTATTGACATCCATCTCCATCAGCTGTGGCAGGCTGTAGCGTTCTTTTCGTTTATTCGTATAATAAATTTCCTCTGCCGCTTTGCTGTAACGCGAGCCTCTGCACTCCGGACATGGAATATCCACATCCGGCAAAAACTGTACATCCAGACTGATTTGCCCCGTACCGTCACATACCGGGCAGCGCAGCTTTCCTGTATTGTAAGAGAAATCCCCTGCTTTATAGCCGCACGCCTTTGCATCCTCGGTGCAGGCAAATTTCTTCCGCAGCTCATCGTGCACATTGGCGTAGGTCGCTACCGTAGAACGCACATTGATCCCGATCGGCGTCGCATCGATCAGCTTTGCATGTGCAATCCCCTCTGCCTGTATCTTCCGGACATGCTTCGGCAGCTTTGTCCCCTGAATGCCAGCCTCTAAAGCAGGCAGAAGGCTTTCCAGAATCAGGGTCGTCTTCCCGGAACCGGATACACCGGTGACGACCGTCAGTCTGCCCTTCGGAATATCGACCTCCAACGATTTGACAGTATGGATGCGATCCGTGGACATATGAATGTATCCCTGAGAGAACAGTTCTTCTGCCTTGCACCGGTTCCTCATATGGGTATCTGCCGTTCCTGCCAGAAACGGTCCAATCATGGATATGGGATTGGCTTCTATTTCCTGCACCGTACCTTCTGCGATCACGTAGCCGCCACCCGCTCCGGCTTCCGGACCCATCTCAATGATCCAGTCCGCTTCCGAAAGGATCTGCGTATCGTGATCTACCAGCAATACGGAATTTCCATCCGCGACCAGATCGTGCATCACACCGTGAAGACCGACGATATTAGACGGATGAAGGCCGATCGACGGTTCATCCAGTACATACAGCACCCCTGTCGTGCGGTTTCTGACTGCCCGGGCCAGCTGCATACGCTGGCGCTCCCCGGTAGACAAAGTAGATGCCGCTCGATCCAGTGTCAAATAGCCAAGCCCCAGATCCATTAGTCGCTTTGCCACCGTCAGAAATGATTCGCAGATACTCTCTGCCATGAGACGCATCTCTTCCGGCAGCGATTCCGGCACGCCTCGTACCCAGTCCACCAGCTTGGCAAGTGTCATCTGGCATACCTGATCCAGTGTCAGCCCCCGCAGCTTCGGCGCTCTGGCCGCCTCATTCAGCCTGCTTCCATGACAGAACGGACAGATATCCTCTTTGAGGAATTTTTCCACACGCTTCATGCCTTTTTCATCTTTTACTTTGGAAAGCGCATTCTCTACCGTATATACCGCATTAAAATAGGTAAAATCCATCTCTCCGGCTGCGCCGCTCGTCTTGTTCTGATAGACTATATGCTTTTTGATCGGTGCTCCGTGAAAGACAATATCCCGCTCTTTTTGGGTCAGCTCCCGGAATGGCACATCCGTCCGCACACCGAGTTCCCGTGCAATATCTTTCATCAACGACCACATCAGTGTCTGCCACGGACGTACCGCCCCTTCTTCGATCGATAACGATTCATCCGGCACAAGCGCATCCATGTCGACCCTTCGCACCAGCCCTGTCCCACTGCATTCCGGACAGGCTCCCTGACTGTTAAAAGCCAGCTGCTCCGCACTTGGCGGAAGAACTCTTGCTTTACATATCGGGCAATAAATCGGCTGTTCTGCTGCCACTGCCAGCGTTGGCGCGACATAATGTCCGTTCGGACATCTGTGACTGGCCAGGCGGGAATACATCAGACGCAGGCTGTTCAGCAACTCTGTTCCGGTACCAAAGGTACTGCGAATCCCCGGTACCCCCGGTCTCTGGTGCAGCGCCAGCGCTGCAGGCACATACAGTATTTCATCCACCTGTGCCTTCGCCGCACCGGTCATCCGCCGTCTGGTGTAGGTCGAGAGCGATTCCAGATACCGTCTGGAGCCTTCGGCATACACAACGCCCAGCGCCAGAGACGATTTCCCGGAACCGGAAACTCCGGCAATCCCTACAATCTGATTCAGTGGAATCTCCACATTTATATTTTTCAGATTGTGTACCCGTGCGCCGTGAATTTTGATCCGTTTTGGCGCACCATCTGTGTTATGCATGTATGTCCTCCATTTTTCTTATCACTTTCGTCATCTTACTGGCATGGCATACTCTGACTTCATGGATCAGCGGTGCTAAATCCGCCTCAAAGGAATGGTCATATTGAAACCCCAGCTTTTCCTGTACCCGTCTGGATTTCTGATTTCCATCATAATAGCCGCACCAGATCGTAGTCATCCCCAGTTCCTCAAAACCTCTTTGCAAAAGCGCCGCTGCTGCCTCCGGCATATAGCCTCTTCCCCAAAATGGTTTCCCGAGCCAGTAGCCAAGTTCGCACTCATCCTCACGGTCCGTCATATCGGTATGTCCCTTTAATTTCAATTCCACCGCGCCGATTGCCTGGTTATTTTCTTTCTCACAGATCGCATAGCACTCTGCGCCATTGAATACATCCCGGATGACAGCCCTGCTTTCTTCGATGCTCTTATGCGGCGGCCATCCGGCGGCCGGCCCGACATCCGGATCCTTTGCATATTTGTACAGATTTTCTGCATCTTCTTCTGTCCATTTTCGTAAAATCAAACGCTTCGTTTCCATATCATTTAAATCCTTTCCAGCTCTTACTTCTCATCCACTACCTGGAAGATGAAAAATTTCAGATAATACGACTCATCCGCTGCCCACAGAATCGGGTGATCCGGGGACTGAGTACGGAATTCTACCTGACGGAGACGCTTGTGTGCGGAACGTGCCGCCTCGCGCACGGTCTTTGCCAGAAGCTCCTGTGTCATGAAATGTGAACAGGAACAGGTCGCCAGATATCCACCATCCCTGACAAGCTTCAGTCCCTTGATGTTGATCTCGCGGTACCCCTTGATCGCATTTTTTGTCGCCTCCCGGGACTTTGTGAACGCCGGCGGATCCAGAATGACAACATCGTACTGTTCCTTCTGCTCTGCCAGACGCGGAAGTTCATCAAACACATTTGCACAGCGAAAATGGACCGTACCCTCCAGATGGTTCCGCCTTGCATTTTCCTCTGCCTGTTGAATCGCATACTCGGAAATATCCAGACCGGTCACATCAAAAGCCCCTGCTATTCCCGCGTTCAACGCAAAGGTTCCCATATGAGTAAAGCAGTCCAGCACGCGTTTTCCCCGACAGAGCCGCTGAATCGCCAGCCGATTGTACTTCTGATCCAAAAAGAAACCGGTCTTCTGACCATTTACCACATCAACCTGATAATGAACCCCATTCTCCGTGATTTCCACATCCGTATCAAATGGCGCTCCGATGAAATCCTTTACCTTCGGCAGTCCTTCTTTTTTCCGTTCATTTGCATCGCTTCGCTCGTACACTCCACGAACCACAATGCCATCCTCTGCCAGCACTTCCTTTAAGAGCTCCACAATCGTTTCCTTAAATGCCTCCATGCCAAGCGCCAGACATTCTACGACGAGCACGTCCTCATATTTATCGACGACCAGACCCGGAAGGAAATCCGCTTCTCCGAAAATGACCCGGCACGAGGATGTATCGACCGTTGTCTTTCGATAGTCCCATGCATTTTTCACACGCATTTTCAGAAATTCCCGGTCGATCTCCTGTTCGATATGACGGGTCATCATCCGCACCCGGATTTTCGAATTCCGGTTAATGAAGCCTCTTCCAAGCGGATAGCCGTCAAAATCATGCACCAGCACGATCTCCCCGTTTTCTGCGTTTCCCATTATACTTTCAATTTCATTATCATAAATCCATGCGCCGCCTGCCTTTAAGGTGCGGCCCTCGCCCTTTTTGAGCGTGACAATCGCCATACTCATCTCTTTTATCTCCTTTTCCCTTCCTTATCAGGCAGAATGTATCAATCAGTTCTGCAGCTCCAGCAGACGCTTTGCAATCCGTCCCATCGCCGGTTCCAGTTTTGTTACATCCGTATCATTGCTGCAGATGCAGAGAATGAACGGCTCCCTTGAAAAAATGATCGCCGCGTCATGCGTCGTATTATCATCTTCTCCTGTCTTGTGTGCGATCTGTGGAGCCTGCGGCATCGGATCAATCAGATACGGAATCTTATGATTCAGCTGCTGATCCTTCATGATTGAAATCATACGTGCGCTCGCCGCTTCACTGACCAGTGTACCACGGTACATCATTTCAAGAAGCGCGCCTACCTCTTCTGCCGTGATGTAATTGTGCAGTCCGAGCTTTGCCTTTTCCGCATCAAACAGCTTCCGGTTCAGAATTGTCTTTTCAAAGCCAAGAGCGCGGATCCGCGCGTTAATATTGTCAATGCCGAGCAGATCAATCAGCACATTCGTCGCGGTATTATCACTCACGATGATCATCAGTGTGATGAGATCTATCACCTGCAGCTTCACGTCATCATGCAGATACGTCAGGACGCCGCAGGACGGCACACAGTCCTTCCGGTGTACGGTGATCTCCTGATCCATTGCCAGTTTTCCGGCCTCGATCTGTGCAAATGCCTCCGTCATGACGTACAGCTTGATCACGCTGGCCGCTATGACCGGGATATCGCCATGCCATGTACAGGTCTCCCCGGTCACCAGATTTTTATAGTAGCATCCGATTTTGCCGGAAAGTGCGGCAAGCTCTGATATAATGCATGTTTCTACTGTATTCATTGTACTACTCCTTCTCTGTCAAAGCGGATATTCGCAATCCGCTTCGCTGCTTATTACTTCGCGCAATTGAAGCAGGGAACCTGGCTGCCTCATCACTGTGTGTCGCACAGCCTTACCAGCCTCTGCAGCAGCAGCCCGATCACATAGTATAAGGTTTCAAAATGCATAAAATCCAGCGCCTTCCGATCCCACAGAATCATAATTTTCGGCGCAAACTCCTCGTCGCCCTCCCAGAACTGAAAGATGACCGGAAAGAACGGCAATATCGGAATCTTGCTGCAGACGTCTGCACTCTTCGGCACAGGCTGAGGCTCTCCTCCAAGTGCCAGGCAGGCCTGCGCAAGTGCCTCTGTCCTACCGCTAAACTTCTCTGCATATCTGACAAATATTTTATCCGGACTTGGGCTGCTCATCGTCGCCTGCAGGCCATACAGCGGTCCCCATTCTCCGGAAAGCTCCGGCTTCGCAGCCGAATGACACAACACATCGTAAATAGTCATGACCAGCTCATAATTTTCACACGGCGTCCACATACCGTCCAGCTCCAGCCGTTCTACTACTCCGGTGCTTCGCGAAATGCGGTAGGACTGATGCAGCAGCTCTACATATAAAAACTGTCCATCTGAAGTCAGATCAAACTTCCGGATCATCGCATCCTGGTCATATCTGAGGAAGAGATCTCTTGCAAAATATACCTGTTTTTCATAATTGCCTGTACTTCTTCCATCCATTCGTTTCACCCCTGCTTTCTTTTCCCTGTTTTCTGCCTATCATTTTACTCGTCTTTTCATTCCCTGTAAACCGCAAGCTGAAACGCCTGTGTACAAAATCACCCCGGGTACGTTCACCTGACAAACGCACTCCGGGGCGCTTCATTGCTTTTTCACTCCTGCTCCGCTTCCAGCAGCGCCGCATAAATCTCCCGCTTTGACACCCCACGGTCTTTTGCTGCCTGCTTCATCGCTTCTTTTCGATCCATCCCGCTCTCAATGTAATGTGCCACGTGTTCCGATACAGAAAGCTCCTCCCAGCGCATCTGTGCTTCCTTTTGCAGCTCCGCACGACTCCTGCCTTCCATCACAATGACACATTCGCCCTTCGGCGGGTTTGCCGTGTAGTAGTCGACCGCATCGGATAAGGTCGTCTGAAACGCTGTTTCATGCTTCTTCGTCAGCTCACGGCAGATGGTGATCCGCCGGTTGCCAAGGGCCTCACGCAGTTCCAAAAGCGTGCGCAGCAGCCGATGCGGCGCTTCATAAATGATGATCGTGCGCGTCTCGGTCCGCAGCTCTTCCAAAATCTGTGCCCGCTCTTTTTTCTCCGATGGAAGAAACGCCTCAAAGCAGAAGCGCCGCGTCGGAAGTCCGGATAAGGTCAGTGCGGTCACACAGGCGCACGCCCCCGGAAGGGATGTCACCTCCACACCGGCCTCATAGCACAGCCTCACGAGATCTTCCCCCGGATCTGAGATGCCCGGCGTCCCCGCGTCCGTAATCAACGCGATATTTTTCCCTTCCAGAAGTTTTACGATCAGCGTATGTGCCTTTTCGATCTTATTATACTCATGATAGCTTGTCATCGGCGTATGAATATCAAAATGATTCAGCAGCCGCAGGCTATTGCGCGTATCCTCCGCTGCGATCAGGTCGACCTCCTTCAAAATCCGGAGCACCCGCATCGTGATATCCTCCAGATTGCCGATCGGCGTCGCGCACAGATACAGCTTTCCTCTCTCCTCGCTCATGAAATTTTCCCTTTTCTTTCTGTATAAGTTCAGTCTTTCCATCCTCGGAACATCCGGATTGTATGATCTGTGACAGTCAAAGCGGATATTCGCAATCCGCTTCGCTACTTGCAGGATCACAAGGGATCCTCCCGCAAGCGGGTCCCTCCTTATGATATGTCATAACCGAATAGCTGCTTTGCAGCTTATCAGGAGTGGCTTGTACCACTCCTGATACAAGCAAGTCCCAACCCACTGCTTATTGCTTCACGCAATTGAAGCAGGGGACTTGCTTGATTCGGTTAATATCCATATATATCCGTAATCTCTCCCGTATATACACCCGGCTTCTCGTACACGATCAGCGGCTTCTCCACCGTCATGCGTGGTCTGCCGCCCCGTACTGCTTCGATCAGGACCATATTCGGCTCCCGGTCTACATATGGATAGACCAGCTGCATTCGCTTTGGCTCCAGCTGATGGGCAGACAGCACCCGAATGATCTCCGCCAGCCGGAACGGGCGATGTACCATATAAAACCGTCCGCCGGAGCGTACCAGCTTCGCCGCCGCGCTCACGACATCTTCAAGCGTACAAAGTACTTCATGTCTCGCCGCTGCCTTCTCCACATCCGGATTGACCAGGCCATGCCCGCCGGTCATGTACGGTGGATTCGAGGTCACGACATCAAAGGAAGCCGGAGCAAACAGCGCCCCGGCTTTTTTAATATCTCCCAGCACGACATCCATCCGCTCTGACAGTCCGTTCAGGGCCACACTCCGCTGCGCCATATCCGCGCTCGTCTTTGATATCTCAAGTCCGGTAAAATGCTCCCCTTCTGTCTTCGCCGCGAGCAGAATCGGAATGATACCGGTGCCGGTGCCAAGATCCAGCACCCGCTCCCCCTCCTTCACCTTCGCAAATCCGGAGAGCAGTACAGCGTCCATTCCAAAACAGAACAGGCGCTCATTCTGAACAATCCGGTATCCGTTGCGGTGCAGCTCATCGATCCGCTCACCCTCTTTTAATTCGATCGTCAGATTCTGTTCAGTCATCGAGCTTTGATTTTCCTTCCTTTTTCTCCAGTGCCTCCAGCTCCCGCAGCTCGCGGTCTGCTCCGGATCCCTTTTCGCTCCGCTCTCCGTGCTCTGATTTCTCGCCTTTTCCACCCTTTTCTTTGCGGCGCTTCGGCTTGAACTTCAGCTCCCTGACGTCATACTCACGCAGCTCCTTTTCATCGCCCGCATCGATCAGTACCTTAACCTTCTGGCGTAGTACATTGACGCTCTGTACCTCGCCGCGCACACCATCGATCGTTGTCACCGACTCTCCGATGTTCGGGAGCTTGCTGTTCAGATACTCATACGTATCCTCTTCATTTTTCAGACAGCACATGAGACGGCCGCAGACGCCCGAAATCTTCGTCGGATTCAGAGAAAGATTCTGCTCCTTCGCCATTTTGATCGAAACCGGTGCAAACTCAGAGAGGAACGAGTTGCAGCACAGCACCCGTCCGCAAATACCGATACCGCCTAATATCTTCGTCTCATCCCGGACACCGATCTGCCGCAGTTCGATCCGCATCTTAAATACGGCAGCCAGATCCTTTACCAGCTCACGGAAATCAATTCTCCCGTCTGCAGTAAAGTAAAACAGGACCTTATTATTATCAAATGTATACTCCGCATCGATCAGCTTCATATCCAGCTTGTGCTTGCGGATCTTCTCATTGCAGATGCGCATCGCATCCTTTTCTTTTGCACGGCTCTTCTCTGCACGCAGGTCATCCTCCTGCGTTGCCACACGGATGACCGCCTTCAGCGGCTGCACAACCCGGTCGTCTGTCACTTCACGGATCCCGCCGATCACCGTACCGTATTCGACACCGCGTGCCGTCTCCACGATCACGTGATCTCCGGCCTTGATCTTATAGCCCTTCGGATCAAAGTAATAGACCTTCCCGGCGTTTCTGAATCTCACTCCTACAATTTTAACCATGTATGTTCTCCTTTATGACAAGGAATAAAAGCTCCATTGTCAGATCAAAATTAACATTTGCGGCAAGACGCGCCTTGGCGGTCTCGATCGCCTTCATGACCTCCTCGACACCCTCATAGGAGCAGACCCGCACCGTCTCACGGATCGTCCGGATCTCATCTTTGAAAATAATGCCGTCTATATCGCGCGTTGCCTTGAAATATACCATGTCCCGATACCAGAGGGCCAGAATGTCCAGGTAGTCCTCGATCGAAACCTTATATTCCTGTACTTCTTTTACATACTCAATGATCTCACTGATCTCCATCTTCCCGACATTGCGCACCAGACGCATCGCAGAGCCCTTGATGGAATTGAAGTCCTCCGAGGAGGCCAGACGGATTGCCTTGCCGATATTGCCCTGCGCAAAAGCTGAGCAGATATCCGCCTCGTAATCCGGAATCTGCAGATGCTCCATCAGATATGCCTTAACCTGCTCATCCGGCACAGGCTTGAGCTGCAGCAGCACGCATCTGGAACGGATCGTGTCGAGAAAGCTCTGCTCGTTTGTCGTGAGCAGCAAAATGATCGCATACTCCGGCGGCTCCTCGATCGTCTTCAGGATCGCGTTCTGCGCCTGCACCGTCAGCTTCTCCGCCTCCGGGATGATGTAAATCTTATATTTTCCATTATAGGGACGGATCTGTACATCGCCTACGAGTTGCTCCCGGACGTCCTCCACGCCGATGCTGTTCGGCTTCTCGTGTGTGAGATGAATGATGTCCGGATGATTGCCGCTCGCCGCCTGTTGACAGGAATGACAGCTGCCGCATGGCCGCTCTCCCTCGCCTGTACACTGCAGCGCCATCGCAAATGCATCGGCTAACGTCAGCTTTCCGGTACCCTTTGCTCCGCTGAATATATAGGCATGGCTCACCTTCCCGGCTTCCATCGCCTTTGTCAGATGCGCAATCTCACGCTTATGCCCGATAATCTCTTTAAATCCTGCCATCGTCGTCCCCTCCGTTTCATTGGTATAGCCTGTTCAGTATAACACAGAATCGCTCACTTTTCCAGTATCGTTCCGATATAGGACGCCACCTTATCCATGCATATCTCTCGGTCGGCATTATTTAAAAAGCGCCGTGTGATCCCGGCAGCCTGAAGCTTTTCCTCTGAAAAGTCTTCCTCATCCGCGAGATATCTGCGGCATACCTCCTTAAAATTCGGATGCTCCTGCTTTTTCTCCCGCTTGATTGCGCGCAGCAGCCGCTGCTCGTCCTCTACCTGAATGTAAATCGGATACACTTTTTCTTTTCCATAATACTCCTGAATCTTCCGAAATGATTCCAGTGTGCCGAGTGCCAGATAATCAATGTCTGCATTCGAAAGCTCCGGGCTGTCCGCCGTAAAATAATGCCACGGTCCGTACACCGTCTGGTAGGTACGCAGCTCGATGACTTTTCCGGCATGCTCCAGAGCCTTCAGCTGCTCTTCCGTCACAAAATGATACTGCACGCCGTCCGTCTCTCCGGCGCGGATCGGCCGTGTCGTGTACATGATGAGCGGATGCAGCGAAAGCCCCTCTCTGCCGAGCAGGTTTTCATAAATTGTATCTTTTCCTGAGGAACTCTTCCCCATAATATAAAAAATCTTTCCCATAAGCTTACCTGTGATTCCTTCTGCTTTGTATGATTCATTCCATTCCGTGCATTACGCCTTCACAACCCGGATTTCCTCTCCCCTGTAATCTGCCATTCCCTCAAGCGCGAATCCGTTTGCCCGATACTGCAGCAGCTTTTCGAGCAGCTCGCCGCTGATCCGTTCTCCCGGTACCAGAAGCGGTATGCCCGGTGGATACAGATAGACAAACTCTGCCGAAATGCTTCCTTCGCTTTTGGCAAGCAGCATGCTCTTTTTCCCGGCCTCTGCTGCCTCTCCAATCCGCAGCACCGCCTCATTTTTCCACGCGGCAAACGGCCGGGCCGGCTTCCCTGTCCGACATTCCAGCTCTGAATCTATCGCTGCAAGAGCCTCTGCCAGCCGTTGCAGCCCTTCCTTCGTATCCGCTACCGTCGTAATCGCCGTCACATAATGCTCCGAATCCATCTCCATCTCGAGCTGATACCGGCTGCGCAGCATGCCCGACAGCTCCGGCCCGGCAATTCCGCTTCGGTGCGTTGCGACCAGTATCTTCGAGCGGTCATAATCATAGGCTCCAAGTTCCGGCTCCGTCCCACGAACCAGCTCCAGAGCCTGCATGCAGAAGAGCTGCTTTCGCAATCCCTCCAGCCTTTTTGCAAATGTGTCGAACAGCTCCGGCCCGTGCTCAAGCAACATACGCACGCAGGCATCAATCCCGGCCATGAGCACATAGCTTGGACTGCTCGTCTGATACATACCGAGGAACCTTTTCAGCCGTTCCCGGTCCACGCGCATTCCCTGTACATGAAGAAGCGCCGTCTGGGTCAGAGACGGCAGCGTCTTGTGCACACTGTTGATGACAAGGTCTGCACCACAGGTGAGCGCGTGCTCAGGAAAATACGGATGCATCCCGAAATGAGCACCGTGCGCTTCATCCACAATCAGAATCCCATCATACTGATGCACAATCTCAGCAATGCGCCGCACATCTGAGCACACACCGTCATAGGTCGGCGATGTGATGAGTACCGTTCGAAGGGATGCATCCTTTTTGAGCATCCGCTCTACCTCATCCGGAGCGATCGCACCGCTTAAGCCGCGTGTCATATCCGCAGCCGGGTAGAGATAGGACACTTCAAGATTGTTCAAAAGTGCCGCATGATAAGCCGCCTTGTGGCAGTTCCGCGCCATCAGAAGCTTCCCTCCTCGCTTCGTCGCTGCCGCGACCGCCGCAAGAATCCCACAGGTACTGCCATTCACGAGGTAAAAGGTCTCAGAAGCATGATAAAGCGCCGCCGCCCGCTGCTGTGCTTCCAACAGGATTCCCTCTGCGTGATGCAGGTTGTCAAATCCGTATATTTCTGTGATGTCCATTGTATATGGGTCGAAAAACGGGTGGAACTGCCGCTTATGGCCCGGCATGTGAAAGGGATAGGCGCCAGATTGTCCATATGTAATCAGACGGTCAGCCAGGCTCGGTGCAGATTCTGTTTTTGATAGATTCATTCTTTTTCTCCCTATATCGCTGCTACGAGTACGTCCACCTGCGCCTCGGTCGTCGCCCAGCTCGTGCAGAACCGTACCGCGCAGTGCGTTTCGTCGACGCGCTCCCAGACTTCGAATGCGAACTGCTCTGAAAGCCGGTCTGCTATTTCATCCGGCAACACCGGGAACTGCTGATTCGTCCACGAGTCCATCAGAAGCGGGTAACCCTTTTCCAGAAATGCTTTCCGGATGCGCAAGGCCAGACGATTCGCCTGCTTTGCAAGCTTCCAGTACAGATCATCCGTAAACAAGGTATCAAACTGAATGCCAAGCAGTCGGCCCTTCGCAAGCATCCCGCCGCGCTGCTTGATCATATAGCGGAAATCCCGCGCCAGCTGCGGATCAGTGATGACCACTGCCTCTCCAAAGAGTGCACCGCACTTTGTCCCTCCGATGTAGAATACATCACAAAACGCAGCCAGATCCTGTAACGTCACATCATTTTTCGGGGACATCAGGCCATAACCGAGGCGCGCACCATCGATGAACAGCGGCAGGTGGCATTCCCGGCATACACGGTAGATCGCGGTCAGCTCTTCCTTCGTGTACAACGTTCCGTACTCGGTCGGGAAGGAAATATAGACCATACCCGGCTGTACAAGATGCTCATGGCTCTCATTCGTCCAGTGGGCATGCCACGCCTGCTGAATCTGCTCTGCCCGGATTTTTCCATTTTCAGAAGGAAGCGGCAGCACCTTATGTCCGGTCGCCTCGATCGCTCCGGTCTCATGGACATTGATATGCCCGGTATCCGCCGCTAACACACCCTGATGCGGCCGCAGGATCGACGCGATTACGGTCATATTCGTCTGCGTGCCGCCCACAAGAAATTGCACCTCTGCATTTTCCTTCGCGCAGAGTGCACGGATCTTCGCCCGCGCAGCCTCACAATAAACATCCTCCCCATACCCCGGCGTCTGCTCCAGATTCGTCTCCATCAGGCGACTTAAAATCTCCGGAGCCGCGCCCTCGCTATAGTCACATGCAAATCTTATTTTTTCCATTTTCTTCTGTCTCCTATATCTCAGTCTTGCTTATCCACACCACTCATCCACGATAATGGAATTGTCCACATGATCCACTGGTCGCTTTGGGGATAGGTAAAGCGGACATTCGCAATCCGCTTCGCTACTTGCTCATGAACGCAGTCGCTTCGCGATCTGTCAGTGGGAGCTTTCAACTCCCACTGACATAAGCATCCCCCTCACCCGCCGCTTAGTGCTCCGCGCACTTGAAGCGGGGGAATGCTTATCTGCGTTCAAATCGTATCATACCAACCTCAGATTTACAAGCGTTCCTTTTGCGTTCAACTCAGTTCTGCCAGACTATGAAATGTATACCCCTGTTCCTCCCACTTCGCAAGCAGCTCATCCAGAATGTTTCCATTCGTCGCTGACGTGTTATGCAATAGCACAATCGCCCCCGGATGGATGCGCGGAAGCAGTTTGGAAAATGCTTCCTCCTTCGTCGGCTGCTGATCCTGATACCAGTCCACATAGGCGAGACTCCAGAAAAACGTCTGATATCCAAGCTGCTGCGCCATCTTCAGGTTCTCTGTGCTGTATTTTCCCTGCGGCGGGCGGTAATATTTCGTCATTTCCTGTCCGGTGATCTCCCGGTACAGCGTCTCCACCTCTTTCATTTCTTTCTGAAATGAATTCAGGTCAGAGATTTTCGACATATCCGGGTGATGCATCGTGTGATTGCCAATGGTATGCCCTTCTGACACAATCTGTTTGATAAGCTCCGGATTGTCGCGCAGGAAATTTCCCACTGCAAAGAAGGTTGCCGGAGCATTGTGCTTATTCAGTGCCTCCAGAATCTTCCCGGTATTTCCATTCTCATACCCACAGTCAAAGGTCAGGTAAATCACCTTATTCTCCGTATCCTGCGCATACCAGGCATCATAGGCTGCCAGCTCTTCTATCGTCGCATTTGCCACCGGCCGCTGCCCCTCCTGCTGAAAGCTCAGTCCCCAGTTCTCCGTCTCTGCCGCATGCGCAAGCCGCTCCCGGATCTGCGCCAGAATTCCTCCCGCCAAAAAAGCAGCCAGAAACAGAAGAATCACGGCTGCTCTTTTTTCCATATTATGTAGTTGTTCTTGTTCCTGCATGGCATACTCCACACACTTTTTATTCAGTGTATGCCAATTCTACAGAGTATAGACCAGTACCCCTGCGATGATGATCAGATTGCCGATCAGCTGTCCCCGCGTAAAATGTTCCTTCAGGATCAGATATGACAGCCCCATGACAAACACATAGGTAAACGTATCAATCACCGCACCGTACTTCATCGGTACGACTGTATAGGCATAGGTATTGAGCAGCAGCACCGAAAATGAAATGCCATACGCTACAATGACCCGCCAGTTCAGATATTCATAGATGACACTCTTATACGTTCTCCCGGCGCTCTGCTTCAGCAGCACCTGCGAGATTGCGGAAAAAAAGGTCGCCGCAAACATGAGTAATAAATAAGGAAGCATACTCATTCTCCTTTTTCTTTTTGCTCTGCGCTCAGTGATACAATGACGACTCCGGTGAGCACGATTGCGATCCCAAGCACGTTGCGCATCGTCAGATGCTCACCAAACAGAAATACTGCCCAGATCTGACTCCAGAGCAGATAGACGCTCCGGTTCGCATAGCCGATGTTTAAATCAAAGCGCTTGATGATCTTCTGCCAGCAGATCGCATATGCAAAACATACAAAAAACATCAGAAACACAAATACATACAGAAGAGGATTCGCAAGACCGCCTCGGTTGTACTGGATCGACGCCAGCTTGGAAAATACACTGGTAAAGGAAAACAGCGCCACACACAGATGCAAAAACAGATAATCTTTTATTTTCTCCATAATTCCTCCAGTGACGTTCCATCTACAAAGATACAGCGGTACACCTTGCGAACGATGTTGTCTAACGCTTCCACGCTGTCCGCCTCTGTGACCACATGCCCGATCCGCGTCGTGCCATTCTCCATGGCCTCCACGGCATGGCCCACCGGAAAATCCAATGCCACGATAACACCTTTTTCCCTCAGCTTCTTCAGCCACTTTTCCTGAATCTGCGTGATCACGCCATTTACCGGACTCATCAGAAGCTTCGCCATGCAGAATACACCCTGTTTTTCCGCGTCAAACTGTACCGGCCATCCGAGCGCGTTCTGTAAAATTTTCTCATAAAAATCAAAACCGTAGTACATGGAAATCAGCTCCGGGATGCACGTCGCCCCGGTACGCCCGCCGATCTCAATGATCGACACCCGCTCTCCATCCACGAACACATCCGCGTTAACCGAACAGTTGTCGAGACCTAGCGCCTGTACAGCAAGCCGCATCTGATGCTCAATCTCCGAGAGTACTTTTTCAGAACCACGGTATGGGAATCCGTGTCCTGCCGGAATCGTGGTCTTATCGGTATGATAGACAAATTTTTCATGCGGGGCCAGAAAAACAAGCTCGCCATTTTGTACCATGCCGTCCACGCCGATTTCCGTACCGCCGAGCATCTCCTCGACGAGCACATACGGCTTTTGAGAACGCTCCAGTGCATTGTCGTAGGCTTCTCGCAGCTGCGATCGCTCCTTTACAATCGAGATCCCACGGCTGCCTGAGCTGTCGACCCGCTTCACAACGACCGGATAACCGAGCGTCTCTGCGGCTTTACATGCCTCCTCATAGCTCTCTGCCCGGTAAAATGCCGACGCTGACACGCCGCCTTCCCGGAACGCCTCTTTCATCTTTGCCTTATCCGTCGCCAGCATGGCGGCATGCTCAGAAAGCCCGGCCAGATGCAGTCGTTCACAGACATAGCCGATCGTTGCCACTGCCACGTCCGTCCCTGTCGTGCAGATACCGTCGACCTGTTCTTCCTCACATACCCGGCAGATCGCTTCTTTATCTATCGTATTGATCTCATATACTTTATCTGCAATGGCAAAGCCTGGATATTCACCCGGAATGCTCGCCACGATCGTGTACAATCCGAGCTTCTTTGCTGTCTTTATGAGTGGAACCTGATAAATGCTGGCTCCCAGTATCATAATTTTTCTCAATGTAATTTCCTCCTGTCCGGAATGTATCTGGAAAATCACTTCCGCGATCTCAGACTCACAAAGAATCTTCCCGCTTTACTTACGTTCTTACGCAGCAAAGCAGCAAATGTTTCACTGCCAGATGTACCGTCACAGTTTTTCCGGCTCTTCTTCCGTCGCCGCTGCCGCTTCGCCCGCCGCCGCACGGATCAGCGTCCGTACCTTCTCGGATGCCGCCGCATCGGAATTGATGGTCTCACGCACAATATACTGCGGTGTGTTATTCAGAATCAGAATGATTTTCCCGAGGTACTCTCCGATGACGCCGAGCACCATGAGCACAAGGCCGAACAGCACGACCATCACGCATAAGGTCGAGGACCAGCCGACCGGCACATCCGGATAAATGATTCTATTTACGACGATGAGTACCGCAATGATCACACCTGCCAGCCCGGAAAACAGACCGAGGAAAAATGAGATCCGAAGCGGAATCACCGAAAAATTCCAGTAGCGCAGCCAGAGATTGATCAGTTTTTTTAATGTATAACCGGAAGTACCGACCTCGCGCTTGAAATGCTCGACCGGTACATTCCCAATCCGATGCGTCACCCGGTAAAAAATACCGTCGATGTACGGGTTGAAGCTGTCATACTTGATGACCTCCTTTTGCACCGCACGAGTGATGATCCAGAAATTACTCGATACGATCTCCCTTGGACGGTTCAGCATCACACGGGAGGTCACCTCATTGATTTTGCTCGTAAGATTTTTCATCCATGAATTTTTCTTCTGCGGATAGACACCGTAGACCAGATCATAGCCCTCCTCTATCTTGTGGATCAGCTTGAACATCTGGGACGGATGCGTCTGCAGATCATCGTCCATACCGAGCACATAATCGCCCTTCGCATAGTGCAGGGCTGCCATGAGTGCATTGTGCTGTCCGAAGTTGCGCATCAGATTGACGCCGCACACATTCGGATACTGTGCGCCGAGCTTCTGGATCTCCTCAAACGTGTGATCCGTCGAGCCGTCATTGACGAGCACAAATTCACATTCATAACCATCATTTTTTTCAAACTCTGCCATCACGAGCTCAACGACCTTGCGGATCGTCTTCTCCGAATAATAGCAGGGGATTACGACTGAAATTAGCATGTTAAATCTCCTAAGTTTTCTATTGCTCTCTTCCCTTTCGCGCAGGCCTCAGACACGCTCTTTACATTTCGCTGCTGCGCGAAACTGATTTTGACACATAGTCAAAAAACAGCGGGGTGCCTCCTGTATGCAGAAACAGAATCCGGCTGTTCGTGATGCCCGCCGTCTTTAAGTACTCCTGCATGCCCCAAAACGCTTTGCCGGTATAGATCGGATCCAGCGGCAGGCTGTTTGTGCGGTACTGCTCCCTGATGCACGCCTCGATCTGCGCGTCGTATTTGCCGTAGCCCTCCTGACGGTACTGATCGAGCAGATGAATCTCCGATGCATAAGCTGCAGGCAATGCAAGATCATGCTTTGCAAAATAATCCCGGATGCCTTCCTCAATCACCTGATATGCACGCTTTGTCTCGCGGGAGGAAATCATAACACCGAGAATCTTTTTCCGGTCGCCTGACAGCAGATGTCCGCAGATCAGTCCTGTCTGAGTCGCACCGGTACCGGACGGGCAAATAATATAGTCAAATTCCTTGCCACACTCCTTTTCATACGTCTGAATCTCCGCATATGCATCTGCGTAGGCAGAAGCCGCAGTCCCTTCATTTCCGACCCCGAATTTATTTCCATAAATATAGTAGGGCTTCCCGCCGCGCTCCTCAATCTCGCTCATCACGCGCTCTACGGTCTGTGCGATCTCCTGCTTTCCACAATTGACAACCTGTGCGCCCGCCCATTCGATCAGCGCCGTATTATTCGTCGCCGCTGTCTCTTCGTCCGCTTCATGGGAACAGATCATCACACAGTCCGTCCCACGGCTACAGCAGAGATTCGACAGCACTCTGCACAGATTCGAATGCCGGCTGCCATAGATGATCATCGTGTCACAGCCCTTCGCCTGCATATCCGCATAAAAGGCTTCGGAAATCCGCACCTTGTTGCCGCCGATAGAAAATGGAAGCAAATCATCCCGTTTCACATAGATCTCATTGCCGCTGCCGGCATCCAGCTTTAATTTTTGAATTACGGTCGCTGTCATTTTTCTGTACACTCCGTTCTTTTTCGTGGTAAAACCCATTTTTTCATTATAATGCATTTCCGGGTAGCACGCAAGTGCGGGCATTGGTTTTGCACGTATTTTCCGAAAACGAAAGGGAGCAGCCCGGCTTTCTTCAGCCATGCTGCTCCCTCCATGTACTAGAGCGTGTTTGAAAATTAAAAATTGCACAAAACATATGTTTTTATGCCCTTTTTCATGATAAAATAAAGAAAAAGGGGTGTTTATTATGTTGCGGCGATATGAATTGACTGA
>CABIZF010000017.1 GCA_902363135.1 Lachnospiraceae bacterium | reverse complement strand
GCCTTTGACATATCTCATATGAAAACTGCTTTATATCATCTGATATCTGTCTCGAAACCAGTAATTTCTTCCTGTATTTGCAGACGAAAATAATGTAATATTGTAATAGGTATTTGTGTCTGTTTTTAGATTTCCATGTTCCCATGCCATGAGTATACAATAATTTCTGATTTTTAGCTACCTTAACCCATTGTCTAAAGCCAATGGGATTGCGGTAGCCTTATTTCAAAGAGGCAGGATGACACAGAACTGGGAAGATTAATGCATGACTTACATTGTAAAAATGCAGGCGATATGTACAGTAGTATTCTGGCAGACAGGGTATATGAGCTGAAAGAAACACAGAAGGGGGTAGAATTTATGTGTCACGAGATGGAGCAGATTTATAGCGAGGGTATTGAGAATGGAATCGAAAAAGGCATAGAACAGGGTAAAAGAGAGACAGTCCTCTCACTTGCAGAGATGGGGCTTTCAGTTGAAAAAATCGCAAAGGCGGTCAAACTCAGTGTGCCGGAAATTCAGAAATGGATAGATGAAAGTGTAAGCGGGCAGTAGATGAAAGAGCCCCTGCATTTGTAAAGCAGGTTATACGGGATTGCGGAAGCGTAAAATTGTGGAGCAGTTGCCGTAAGTGACACAATATATACGAGAACTTTTACGAAACCATACCGGAACTCACACAATTACACAAAAACCAGACCCTGTTTTGATAAAAAATTGACAAAAGCCCTTGACGAATCCGGTCTGGTCTGTTATAATGACTGCAGTTCAAAGATATGAAGGTTTTGATTGCTGACGGATGAGAGTGGAGCACCACAGTGTAATCAAAATAATAAGGAGTCGGCCGTCTGGACAGCATTGAATTTGGGATGTTGTCTTTTTTTATCGCAACGGTGCGGTATAGCATCGCGGACGGTGAGATTTCAGCTTCGTGCTTTGACATATATTTCTATGAAAGTAGAGTAGATACGGTGCGTTAAGTGTCACATGACGGGAAGGTCATTAGTGTGAACGAAGGAGCAGCAGCTTCGCGTTACGGTATCGCTTCCGCTACTGCGTTAAGATGGATTTTCGGTATGTCCTTTTTGCGCAGTTTTTTTATTGCAAAAAATGCGGCTGACGCAGAGAGGTTCTTGTGAAAATCCACAAAAAAAGACCGGACGACATAAAAAACTGACACAAGATTCCGGTAAAACACAGGTGGAATGAAAGGAGAACAAGACAATGGGATTCAAAACAGACATTGAGATTGCACAGGAGACGGAGATGCTTCCGATTACAGAGATCGCGAAGAAGGCAGGCATTGAGCCGAAGTATCTGGAGCAGTATGGTAATTATAAAGCAAAAATTGACTACAATCTTTTAAATGAATCTGACAAGCCAAACGGAAAGCTGGTTCTCGTAACGGCGATCAACCCGACTCCGGCAGGAGAAGGCAAGACGACCACAACGGTAGGTCTGGCAGATGGTATGCAGAAGCTTGGTAAAAATGTTATGGTAGCGCTTCGTGAGCCGTCCCTCGGACCGGTATTCGGCGTAAAGGGCGGAGCAGCAGGCGGCGGATATGCACAGGTCGTTCCGATGGAGGATATCAACCTGCACTTTACCGGTGACTTCCATGCGATCGGCGCAGCAAATAACCTGCTTGCAGCAATGATCGACAACCATATTTACCAGGGCAACGAGCTGAACATCGACCCGAGAAAGATCACTTGGAGAAGATGTGTGGATATGAATGACCGTCAGCTTCGTTTTGTAGTAGACGGACTTGGCGGAAAGACCAACGGTATGCCGAGAGAGGATGGCTACGATATCACGGTTGCATCTGAGATCATGGCAGTCCTTTGCTTGGCAAATGACATTACAGACCTGAAGAAGCGTCTGGCAAATATCATCATTGGATATACATACGGAAAAGTTTCCGAGCAGAAGCCGGTTACCGCAGGTGACCTTCATGCAGAGGGCGCAATGTGTGCACTTCTGAAGGATGCCCTGAAGCCGAACCTCGTACAGACACTGGAGCATGTTCCGGCGATCGTACACGGCGGACCGTTCGCAAACATCGCACATGGATGTAACTCCGTTATCGCAACGAAGATGGCTCTGAAGCTTGGTGATTATGCGATCACAGAGGCAGGCTTTGGTGCAGACCTCGGTGCTGAGAAATTCCTCGACATCAAGTGCCGTATGGCGGGACTGAAGCCGAGCGCAGTTGTTATCGTAGCGACCGTTCGTGCGCTGAAGTACAATGGCGGCGTTCCGAAGGCAGACCTGAACAATGAGAATCTGGAAGCTCTTGAGAAGGGTATTCCGAACCTTCTGAAGCACGTTTCCAATATCAAGAATGTATACAAGCTTCCGTGTGTCGTTGCAATCAATGCATTCCCGACTGACACGAAGGCAGAGCTTGACTTTGTAGAGTCCAAGTGCAAAGAGCTTGGCGTAAATGTAGCACTGTCTGAAGTATGGGCAAAGGGCGGCGAAGGCGGCATCAAGCTTGCAGAGGAAGTCATCCGTCTGTGCGAGGAGCCGAATGACTTTACTTACAGCTACGAGCTCGAGGGCAGCATCGAGGATAAGCTGAACCAGATCGTTCAGAAGATTTACGGTGGCAAGAAGGCGGTTCTGACTGCAAATGCGCAGAAGCAGGCAAAGCAGCTTGAGGATATGGGCTACGGCAACTGCCCGATCTGTGTAGCAAAGACGCAGTACTCCCTGACAGACGATCAGACGAAGCTCGGCGCACCGACCGATTTTGAGGTAACTGTCCGCAACCTGAAGATTTCCGCAGGCGCAGGCTTCATCGTAGCGCTGACCGGCGAGATCATGACGATGCCGGGTCTGCCGAAGCGTCCGGCTGCAGAGCGGATCGATGTAGATGAGACCGGCAAGATTTCCGGACTGTTCTAAAGTCAATACAAGCAAGTCCCAGCCCACTGCTTATTGCTTTGCGCAATTGAAGCAGGGGAATGCTTGATTCGGTTAAATAGAAGAAATATCAGTTCGGCGGGGCGGCTGTGGCACCATGGCGGCCCCGCCGGGTTTTAACGGGAGGACGGAAATGTTTAAGGATGAAGTGACAGCGGTGGGAAATACCGCAAAAGGAAAAATAAATTTACTGGAACATAATTTTACCGGATATATCATGATGTCTCTGCTGGCGGGGCTTTATATTGCACTTGGCAGTATCCTGATGGGAATTGTCGGAGGCGTATTTACCGGGGGCGGTTCTTATGCGACAAAGCTGGCCTGCGGTATCGTCTTCTCCGTTGGTCTTTGCTTCGTAACGATGGGCGGTGCAGAGCTTTTCACCGGCAATAATCTGGTCATGACGATCGGAGGCCTGAAGAAGACCGTGACCTGGGGACAGGTCGCAAAGCTGTGGATCGTATGCTGGCTTGGCAATCTGGTCGGATCTGTCATCGCGGCAGTGATTTTCACGATGACCGGCATTCCGGGAAGTGGCGATATCGGAGCATTTTTTGCGAATACAGCAGCTGCGAAGATGGGAGGATCGGCGGCGAACCTGTTTTCCAAAGCGATTCTCTGTAATATCTGCGTCTGTGTCGCGATCTGGTGTGGCACAAAGCTGAAATCTGAGGGTGCGAAAATTGCGATGAATTTCTGCTGCGTGACGACGTTCGTTACCTGTGGATTCGAGCATAGCATCGCGAATATGACCTTCCTCTCCATCGGACTGATGAATCAGAATGGGGTGGCTGGCATCACGATGGGCGGATTTTTCTATAATCTTCTGATTGTAACGCTCGGAAATATGGTCGGCGGAATTTTATTCGTAGCGATTCCGTATTATCTGATTGCAAAGGCGAAGGAAAATTAAAATAAAAGTAAAAACAGGCTGTGAAGAATTTGCATTCCGTTCGTGGGTGCAGATACTTCACAGCCTGTTTTGGTTTCGGTACTTTATACTGCCGCCGTCGCAAGCGCTTCGGAGATTGCCGAGAGCAGCAGCTGTGCGGTGTAGCGGTTCTCTGCGGGACAGGAGATGCCATCAAGAGATTGTGTTTCCAGAATCTGAGCCGCAATCTTTTCCAGAGAGGGCGACACGAGCGGATAGGAGGCTGTGATGGCTTCGCTTAAGTTCACGAGGCGGATCGCTCGGATCTCGCTGGCATCCACGGTCACTTCCATATTCATCGTATCTTTGCCGAGCGTGACCGGCGCCGTGTAGATGCCCGGAATATAGGTGGCAGCAGAGGTCACGGACTGTGGCTGCCCGCTGTCCGCCTTTTTCGGGGCAAACATCAGAAACAGGCATACGATCAGCAGAATCACGAGGAAGAGCAGGATGAGTGTGTAGAGGATTTCACGTGTTTTCAGTACAACGATTTTGGGGCTGCTACTCATAAAGGATCACTCCGCAAAAAAGATTATTATAGTGTATGATCGACTGGACAGGATTATGCTGCAATTCGGAAATTGCCAATGGCAGAAAATGATGCTATGATAAACGCAACGAAAGTGGATTGCGAATATCCGCTTTACAACCGATATGCCGGTATCTGTGTGAGAAAAGAGGATGAAGATGAAAAAAAGATGGATTTCGGCAGTAATGGCCCTGGTACTGGTCATATCGTCCGGCGCGGTGCTGCAGACCGGAAGGAGCGCGGCAGAGGAGATTCTGGATATAGAGACTGACGAAGAGGACTGCTGGCAGACGGAACAGGATGAGGAAGAGAACGCATTGGAAGGCACACAGGAGGAGACGGAAACAGTTTCCGATGGAGGTGGCCTGCAGATAGAAACGATCGAGGAGGAGACGGAGAGTGACTATCCGGCAGAAACCGAAGCGGCGTGCACGGAGACGCTGGCAGGCGGAAGCGGAGAGCTCTGCGCGTGCGGACGGGCATCGGATGCCGCTGGCAGTGAAAGATGCCTCTATGCAGGAACTGTGTTTGGAATGTCCTACGGGGAACAGCTGGAGGAAAATGCGGCTGAGATTTACCGGCAGATGGAGGAGTCCCTGAAAAAGTACGGCTGCGTGGCATTTACCTGTACCCTGGCATCTCCGCTGGTCTTTGCTGTATATCCTTCGTCTGCTTCATCCGGCCGTATGGACTGGAGGATCGAGAGCAATGAGGAATATCAAAATGAGATTATCAATGAAATAAACGGAGCGGCACAGTCCGCTTATGACGCATTTGTCTATGACCATCCGGAAGTATTCTGGCTGGGAAAAATGTCTTATGAGTGGAAAATCACGTTTCGACGGGAGGCAGGGGCAGATAATGCTACCGGAACGATAAAGGAGATCACATTTACACCGCATGAGGAATATCCGGGCGCTGCAGCCGACACGGCAGAATTTTTGGCGGCAGTACAAAATGCGGTGGCGAATATCCGGTCGGCTGACGGCACGACAAGCGTGGAATGGCTTCGTGCGATCCACAATTATGTCTGTACACAGCTGACATATGAGGAGAAACAGGAAGCAAATGCACGGGCATGGTCAGCCGGCGGCGCCTTTTTATATGACCACAGGGTCGTCTGCGAGGGCTATGCAAAGATGTTTCAGATTCTCTGCAGCCAGTTTGAGATTCCGTGTGTGCTGGTGTCGGGTCTGGCCATGACAGCGGATGGCAGCTGGGAAAGTCATATGTGGAATGAGGTAAAGCTGGAAAACGGGCTCTGGTATCTGGTGGATACGACCTGGGATGACCAGGAGGAAGCAGGGGAGCTTTATTTCCTGTGTGGAAGCAGGGATTATGGCATGATTGCATCGGTAACGGTCGGTGAGGAACGGATGACCAGCACAAATTTTTCCGCTTCTTTTATGGCACAGAGCTTTGTACTTCCGGAGCTTGCAGGGAGCAGGTATGAGGAGAGTGCTGCCATACACCGACACAGCTGGCAGGAGGTGAGCCGTATGGAGCCGGGCTGTACGACAGATGGCCGCTGCGAAGAGCAGTGTACGTCCTGTCTTGCGATCCGTCAGGAGGTGCTGCCTGCGCCGGGACACCGGTTTACCGTTTATCATTCGAATAAGGATGCGACCTGTCTGACAGATGGCACAAAGACAGCCGTCTGTGATCGCTGCGGGACTGAGACGGATACGCTTCCGGATCAGGGCTCCCGCCTGTCCCCTTCCTTGAAGTGGAATTTTCCGGCTGTGCTGCATATGAAAAAGGGCCAGACTACCGGAAAAGGAAAAGTGTGGGGGCTGGCCAGAGGCGATGAAATAAAAATATGGAAGTCGGACCGTCCGCAGATCGTTTCAGTACAGAAAAAGACCGGGAGACTGTCCGCAAAGAAAATCGGAAAGGCACGCATCAGTGTGACGCTGAAAAGCGGTTATTCCAGAAGCTTTGCGGTGCAGGTGCAGAAAAAGCCGGTAAAGACGAAGAAGCTGGAGGCTTCAGAGAAAAGGCTGACCTTAAAGGCAGGAAGCAGAACAAAGCTTTTTGTATCTGTCCGGCCATTTACCAGTCAGGAAAAACTGAAGTATCGCTCCTCTGACTGCAGAATTGTGACAGTATCGGCCTTGGGGGTTGTGACGGCGCGCAAAAAGGGAAAAGCAACGATTCTGATCCGGTCAGGATCACAGAAAAGGCGTGTCGCAGTGACGGTAACTGCAGCAGGGAAGATACAGAAAAGATAGGAGAACGGTATGAAAAAGACAGGCATAGCGATCCTTCTGGCGGCACTGCTCTTTGGACAGACGGCTGCGGCGGCAGTATATGAAGGGCAGGTGCAGGAGACAGAGACACAGACAGAAGCGTATGAGGAAGTACAGGCTCCGGCAGAAGACAGGGAAACAGAGCTGATCCTGCCCGGCGATACGGATGAGGAACAGGAAATCAGAGAAGAAGGAAGCAGGGAAACAGAGACGACGGAGTCAGAAACGGATCCGGCATCAGCGGCTGAACCGGCTGACGATTTTATTCTGAGTATTGAGGTATCCAACCCGGAAACAGAGCAGAACGAGCAAAATACTGAGGTGATCGAAGCCGGACCGGAGGAGATATCGGAGAGCGGAGATGTGGATCAGGCATCTGCCGGGAGCTCTTCTTCTCGGATGCGCCGGGCACGGAGTCGGGTCGCTTATCAGGATGGCTACGGGGAGCAGCTCTCGGATGATATGGCAGTGCTTTACCGGAATATGAAGACCGCCTGGGTGGACGCGGGAAGTATGCAGGAGGTCTGGTTCCGGGTGCCGGATACGCAGGAGGAAAAGGAAGCGCACAGCTTCTGGATTTATCCGGAGCAAAAGGAAGACGGGACATGGAGCAATCATCTTGCAGAAAATGAGGAATATCAGAGACTGACCCGGGCGGTTGTGCAGCAGGCCTATGATGCGTTTATCTATGACTATCCGGAAGCATTCTGGCTTGGCTCCTGCAGCTATACCGTGAGCTATCAGCCATCCAGTAATGCATATAAAAATGGTGAGCCGGTTGTGTGTTATCTGCGCTCAATTAAAGTGAAGCCGAATGAACGCTATGCCGGAGCAGGGGATCCGGCAGAAATTGCAGCATTTCAACAGGCGGTGGAGCAGACGGCTGCGGAAATTAAAGAGACGTTTTCTGATCAGCCGGATCGCTATGAACAGGTGCTTGCCATACATGATTACCTGTGTATTCACGTATCTTATAAAGAAAATAGCTATGCGCATACTGCGGCAGGCGTTTTCCTGAAGAACCGGGAAGTCGTATGTGAGGGATATGCGAAAGCGTTTAAGATTTTATGTGGCCGTTTTGGAATACCGGCGGTGCTGATACCGGGAGGGGCGTTGAAAAGCAATGGCACCCGGGAAGGGCATATGTGGAATTATGTGCAGATGGAGGATGGCTTCTGGTACATGCTGGATACGACCTGGGATGACCAGAAGACGTATATCAGCCGGAAGTATTTCCTGAGCGGTGGAGAAGAGAAAGGTTTTACCGGCAATACTATTGCAGTAGAGCGTCAGGAGCTGTATACAAATTTTTCTAAGTCCGAGTATTCAGTAAATTTTGCGCTGCCCGTGCTCTCTGATCAGGGCTACAGTGCGCGCCACAGCAGTGCAAATCCGCACGCACACAGCTGGCAGGAATGGCAGCGTACGGCGGGTACCTGTATAGAAGAAGGGCGGATTGTATTTGGATGTACGGTCAGCGGCTGCACTGCCAGAAAGACAGAAATACTGAAAAAATCAAACCACGTATATGGGGAATACCAGCCGGACGGGAATGCGACTTGTCTTGCGGACGGAACGAAGACACGAGTGTGCAGTGTGTGCAAAGCACAGGAGACGGTGGCGGATCCCGGAAGTGCGACAGGGCATAAGTACGGAGCATACCAGCCGGACGGGAATGCGACCTGCCTTGCGGACGGAACGAAGACACGAGTGTGCAGTGTATGTAAAGCACAGGAGACAGTGGCAGATCCCGGAAGCGCGACAGGGCATAAGTACGGAGCATACCAGGCGGACGGGAATGCGACCTGCCTTGCAGACGGGACGAAGACACGAGTGTGCAGTGTGTGCAAAGCACAGGAGACGGTGTCGGATCCCGGAAGTGCGACAGGGCATAAGTACGGAGCATACCAGGCGGACGGGAATGCGACCTGCCTTGCGGACGGGACGAAGACGCGAGTGTGCAGCGTATGTAAAGTACGGGAGACAGTGACGGATCCGGGCAGCCGTCTTGTACCGACCGGATCCCTCAGCCAGAAAAAAATCCGCCTGCAATACAGACAGAGTACATCTGCTGTAAAGGTAAGCGGTCTGGCAAAGGGCGATTTCGTACAGAAGTGGAAGAGCTCCAGGCCTTCCGTGGCGAGTGTTTCTTCAAAAGGAAAGATTACCGCGAAAAAAAAGAGCGGATCAGCTAAAGTTTCCGCATATCTGGAGAGCGGAAAAGTACTGACCGTCACTGTCATCGTACAGAAAAAAGCGGTAAAGACGACCGCGCTGCGCGATGTACCAAAGCGGCTGACGTTGCGGCGGGGCAGGACGGTGAAGCTGCAGCCGACGCGGATCCCGGTTACGAGCAGGGAAAAAATCACCTACAAAAGTGCAAATACACGCATTGCAAAAGTATCAAAAAAGGGTGTCATTACCGGTAAAAAGGCAGGAACCGTGAGGATTACCGTGCGTTCCGGCAGAAAAAAAGCAGTGGTGACTGTAAAGGTGAAGTGAAAAAGCTGATTTTTCTTTTCTTCCGGCTTTGCGCATAAAAGAAAGCAAAGCAGTAAATATTATTCATACAGCAGATAACCGGAAAGAGAGGCGCATTTGCTGTGTGGCATACCGGTCCGGGATCTGGCCGGAAGCCGGAAAACAACGGAAGAAAGGAAAAGGAGAACAAAGCTATGAAACGTTGGAAAAAGTATGTATTCTGTGTCATCTGTGCATGCTGTGTGGGACTTCTGGCCGGATGTGGCAATAAAAATGACGGCGTGACACAGAATGGAAAAGCGACAGAGGCTATGCCGGAGACGAAGGAAAATCGTACAGAGACACCGAAGGCAGAGATAAATGACAAACGTGCAACAGAACCAGAAGAGACAACCGTAAATGATGCCACAGACCGAAGCGATGCGGATACCGGTGTTGGCGGCGCTGCAAAGGACATTGTGGACGGTGTCGGGGATGCAGGAAAGGATATTATTGACGGTGTAGAAGATGCCGGAGATGCACTGACCGGAGAGGATGCGAAACAGAACGCAACCGGTGAATGAGTCAGGAATATATGGGATGCCCCATGGAGCGGACATCCCATTTTCCGGAAAAGATCTGGCTTAGACCTGGCAGATCCCCTGCGTCAGTTACGGAAAATAAGAGGCTGAAAGAGGAGGAGCAGTGATGCGGTTTCGACCATGCATTGATATACATAATGGAAAAGTAAAACAGATCGTAGGAGGAAGCCTGCGGGACGAAGGAGATCAGGCCAGAGAAAATTTTGTGGCCGGGATAAGTGCGGCAGATTATGCGCGGCTGTATGGAAAAGACGGGCTGAAGGGCGGTCATATCATCCTTTTGAATCCGCAGACTTCCGAGTATTATGAGGAGACAAAGCGTCAGGCATTCGCGGCACTGGAAGCGGCGCCTGGCTGCTGGCAGATCGGTGGCGGGATCCGCGCGGAGAACGCGGAGATATTTTTACGTGCGGGAGCGACGCATGTCATTGTGACTTCATATGTATTTCGAGGTGGACAAATTGATTATGGCAATTTGGATACATTGGTCCGGACGGTCGGAAGGGAGCATCTGGTGCTCGATCTGAGCTGCAGGAAGCGCGGAGAAGATTATTTTATCGTGACAGACCGGTGGCAGAAGTTTACGGACGTGAAGCTGACCAGAGAAGTATTAAAAGAGCTCTCTGGTTCCTGTGATGAATTTCTTATCCACGCGGCAGATGTGGAAGGAAAATCGCAGGGGATCGAGCAGGAGGTCGTCCGGCTGCTCGGGGATTTTGCAGGCTGTCCGGTCACTTATGCAGGAGGCGTCGGCAGCTATGAGGATGTGGAGCAGCTGCGCACGCTCGGAAGAGGCCACGTCGATGTCACGGTCGGCAGTGCACTCGATCTGTTTGGAGGCCCTCTTTCTTATAAGAAGATCCTTGAATTGTGCGAAAAATAATTATGAAAATATAAACTATTTGAAGAATCATGAAAAATATGATTTTTTATTGAAAAATATGGAGAATGTGTTATAATAAGGACAGAAATACACCGGCCATAATGGAGCTGCTGCAAAGCAGTTATCCGTTATGAGCAAAGAGCGAAGCGGATTACAAATATCCGTTAGCCCGAGTAAAGGAGTTGGATCGTATGAAGTTTACAATCAGCGGAAAGAATATCGACGTAACAGAAGGTCTGAAAGCAGCAGTCCGGGACAAGCTTGGAAAGCTGGAGCGCTATTTTACTCCGGATACCGAAGTGATCGTGACGATGAGCGTGGAGAAGGAGCGCCAGAAGATTGAGGTGACGATTCCGGTCAAGGGCAATATCATCCGTTCAGAGCAGGTCAGCAATGATATGTATGTATCGATCGATCTGGTAGAGGAAGTCATAGAGCGTCAGCTCCGCAAATATAAAGAAAAGATCGTGGCAAAGCAACAGGATGGAGGCAATTTCAAGAAGGAATTTCTGGAAAAAGAGAGCGAGCCGCTCGATGAGGTACGAATTATCCGTACAAAGCGTTTTGATATGAAGCCAATGTATCCGGAGGATGCATGCATACAGATGGAGCTGCTCGGACATAACTTTTTCGTATTTTGCAATGCAGAGAACGAGGAGGTCAATGTCGTATACAAGAGAAAGGGCAATACTTACGGACTGATCGAGCCGGAAGAATAAGAGAGAGCGAAGGGCGACTGCTTTTGCGGTTGCCTTTTTTCGTACTTATTTTGTTTACAAAATTTTAATTGTGTTGCTGTAGGTAAAGTGTTACAATAGGAAGGAAATTATTCTGGAAATGGAGAAAAGCAATGGCAATCAAATTTGTAGAAAAGTTTTTCGGAACGCACAGCCAGCGTGAGCTGAAAATGATTACGCCGCTCGTGGACAAGGTCGAGAGCCTGCGGCCACAGATGCAGGCGCTGTCTGACGAGGAGCTGCGCGCGAAGACACAGGAATACAAGAATCGTTATGCAAACGGAGAGTCACTCGATGATCTTCTTCCGGAGGCATTTGCGACGGTTCGGGAAGCCGCAAAGCGTGTACTGAATATGGAACACTACCGGGTACAGATCATCGGTGGCGTGATCCTCCATCAGGGACGTATCGCGGAGATGCGTACCGGTGAAGGTAAGACACTGGTATCGACGCTTCCGGCATACCTGAACGCACTGGCGGGAGAGGGCGTTCATATCGTTACGGTCAATGATTATCTGGCACACCGTGACGCAGAGTGGATGGGAAAGGTGCATGAGTTTCTCGGTCTGACCGTTGGCTGTGTGCTGAATTCCATGGACAATGATGAGAGAAGAAAGCAGTATGCATGTGACATCACGTATGTGACGAACAATGAGCTTGGTTTTGATTATCTGCGTGACAACATGGTGATTTACAAGGAGCAGCTCGTACAGCGGGATCTGGCATATGCGATCATCGACGAGGTCGACTCCGTCCTGATCGACGAGGCACGTACACCGCTGATCATTTCCGGACAAAGCGGCAAGTCTACGAAGCTCTATGAGGTCTGCGACATTCTGGCCGGTCAGCTCGAGCGTGGTGAGGCGAGTGGTGAGGTCACGAAGATGACAGCCCTGATGGGTGAGGAGATCACAGAGACCGGAGACTTTATCGTAAATGAGAAGGACAAGATTGTAAATCTGACCGAGCAGGGAGTTAAGAAGGTAGAGCAGTTCTTCCACATCGACAACTTTGCAGATCCGGAGAACCTGGAGATTCAGCATAATGTCGATCTGGCACTGCGTGCACACAATCTGATGTTCCGCGATCAGGATTACGTGGTAAAGGATGATCAGGTCATGATCGTCGATGAATTTACCGGCCGTATTATGCCGGGACGTCGTTATTCTGACGGACTGCATCAGGCGATCGAGGCAAAGGAGCATGTAAAGGTAAAACGTGAGAGCAAGACGCTCGCAACGATCACCTTCCAGAACTTCTTTAATAAATACAAAAAGAAATCCGGTATGACAGGTACGGCGCTGACGGAGGAGAAGGAGTTCCGCGATATTTACGGCATGGACGTCGTAGAGATCCCGACAAACCGTCCGGTACAGCGTGTTGACTATGATGATGCCGTCTATATGACAAAAAAGGAGAAGTACCGTGCAGTCGTAGAGGCGGTCAAAGAGGCGCATGCGAAGAATCAGCCGGTACTGGTAGGTACAATCACGATCGATGTATCCGAGCACATCAGCAATATGCTTCGTCGGGAAGGCATCCAGCATAAGGTGCTGAACGCAAAGTTCCATGAGCTTGAGGCGGAGATCGTGGCAGATGCGGGTATCCATGGAGCAGTTACGATTGCAACGAACATGGCAGGCCGTGGTACCGATATCAAGCTGGATGATGAGGCAAAGGCAGCCGGTGGCCTTCGGATTATCGGTACGGAGCGTCATGAGTCCCGCCGTATCGACAATCAGCTGCGTGGACGTTCCGGACGTCAGGGAGATCCGGGTGAATCCCGTTTTTATATTTCTCTGGAGGACGACCTGATGCGTCTGTTCGGTTCTGAGAAGATGATGAAGGTATTCAAATCGCTCGGCGTGCAGGAAAATGAGCAGATTGAGCACAAGATGCTCTCGAATGCGATTGAGAAAGCGCAGATGAAGATCGAGTCGAACAACTTTGCCATCCGTAAGAACCTGCTCGAGTACGACCAGGTAAACAATGAGCAGCGTGAGATTATCTACTCCGAAAGACGCCGTGTATTAAATGGTGAGAGCATGCGTGATTCCATCTTTAAGATGATTACGGATATCGTGGACAATGCAGTGGATCTGTGCTTTGGTGAAAACACTGACAAGGAGAACTGGGATGCCAACGAGCTGAATTCCGTATTACTTCCGACGATTCCGCTGCAGCCGGTGACGCAGGAGATGCTCAAGCAGGCAGGCAGCAAGAATGAGCTGAAGCAGACATTGAAGGAGCAGGCAGTCAAGCTTTATGAGCTTAAGGAGGCGGAGTTCCCGGAGCAGGAGCAGATCCGTGAGCTGGAGCGTGTCATTCTTCTGAAAGTCATCGACCGGAAGTGGATGGATCACATCGACGATATGGATCAGCTGCGTCAGGGTATCGGACTGCAGGCTTACGGCCAGAGAGATCCGCTTGTCGAGTACAAGATGAGCGCGTATGAGATGTTCGATGCAATGAGCGCAGGTATTCAGGAGGATACGGTTCGTCTGCTGTTCCACGTAAAGGTAGAGCAGAAGGTGGAACGCGAGGAGGTCGCAAAGGTGACCGGCACGAATAAGGATGAGTCCGGCCCGAGAGCGCCGAAGAAGCGTGCCGAGCAGAAGATTTATCCGAACGATCCGTGTCCGTGCGGAAGCGGTAAAAAGTACAAACAGTGCTGCGGCAGAAAGGCCTGAGGCATATTTCATAGCACCGGTTGATTTACTCCATGGCTGAATGGTCCATGGAGTACCACGAAAAAGAAAGAGGGTGAAACTATTGGTAGAACTGGATCAGTTCAAGAGTATTTTAAACAGCTATACAAAACCATTAGTGGAAGTGAGGGATTCACTTTGACCTGGTAAATAAAGAGCAGAAAATCCAGGAGATGGAGCGTAAAATGGAAGAGCCGGACTTCTGGGACAATCCGGAACGTTCGCAGCAGCACATGAAGACGCTCAGTGATTTAAAAGAAGACGTAGCGACCTACAAGCATCTGACCGATCAGTATGAGGAGATCGAGCTGATGATTGAGATGGGCTACGAAGAAAATGATCCGGAGATTGTTCCGGAGATCCAGGAGATGCTGGATACATTCCAGGAGACTTTTGAAAATATCCGGATCAAGACACTGCTCTCCGGCGAGTACGACACGTATGACGCGATCGTGACGCTTCATGCAGGCGCAGGCGGTACGGAGTCCTGTGACTGGGCGTCGATGCTATACCGGATGTACACGAGATGGGCGGATAAAAAGGGCTTCTCGATCGAAGTACTTGACTATCTGGACGGAGATGAAGCGGGTATTAAGTCTGTGACCTTCCAGGTAAACGGTACGAACGCCTATGGCTATCTGAAGTCCGAAAAGGGTGTACACCGTCTTGTTCGGATTTCCCCGTTCAATGCGGCGGGCAAGCGTCAGACATCTTTCGTGAGCTGTGATGTCATGCCTGATATCGAGGAGGATGTCGATGTCGAGATCAATATGGACGATCTGCGTATCGATACGTACCGTTCGAGCGGAGCAGGCGGACAGCACATCAACAAGACGTCTTCCGCGATCCGTATCACGCATATCCCGACGGGGATTGTCGTACAGTGCCAGAACGAGCGTTCTCAGCATCAGAACAAGGATAAAGCGATGCAGATGCTCAAAGCAAAGCTGTATCTTCTGAAGCAGCAGGAGAATGCGGAGAAGGCATCCGGCATCCGTGGTGAGGTCAAGGAGATCGGCTGGGGTAATCAGATCCGCTCTTACGTCATGCAGCCGTACACAATGGTCAAGGACCATCGGACGAATGCAGAGACAGGAAACGTGGACAGCGTCATGGATGGTAATATTGATTTGTTTATTAATGCCTATCTGAAGTGGGTTTCCTTAGGTGCACAGCCATCTGAAGAGGAAGCCTGAGAAAAAGAAATATAGAAAACAGAAAAGCAGACGGTTTCAGATGCCGTCTGTTTTTCATATATCAGATTCTACCCATTCCTGTTCGGAAGCATACAGAAAACGGTTGCGTCACTGGGGAAAATATGGTAACATCTTTCATTGGTAGACAAACGTTCATCGCAGACAAACACAAGAAGCATTATAATTGGGAGCGTAATCATGTTAGAGAAGAAAAAGTACTTTGTGGTACGGGAAAAGGCCGTACCGGAGGTATTACTGAAGGTTGTTGAAGCAAAACGGCTTCTGGATACGAAACGGGTCGGTACGGTACAGGAGGCGGCAGATGCAGTGGGGATCAGCCGGAGCTCTTTTTATAAATATAAAGAGGATATTTTCCCGTTTCGCGATAATATCAAGGGAAAGATTCTGACGTTCGTGATTCAGCTGCACGACGAGCCGGGACTTCTGTCGGATGTCCTGAAGGTAGTGGCAGAGTATGGGGCGAATATTCAGACACTGCACCAAAGTATTCCGATCAATGGGGTGGCGACCCTGACGATCAGTGTGGAGGTGCTTGCCGAGACCGGAGATATTTCGAAGATGATAGAGACGATTGAGTCTAGGGAAGGCATTCAGTATCTGAAAATACTGGCAAGAGAGTAAAGATAAAGGGGAGAAAAAATGGTACAGACAGCAGTGTTAGGCTATGGTACAGTCGGAAGCGGTGTGGTGAAGGTCATTGATACAAATCATGACAGCATCCTTGCAAAGGCAGGCGTGGACCTGCAGGTAAAATATATTCTGGATCTGAGAGAGTTTCCGGGTGATCCGAATGCTCAGAAAGTCGTTCATGATGTGGAAGTGATCCTGCAGGATCCGGAGGTTCGCATTGTGGTGGAGACGATGGGCGGCGTGGAACCGGCCTTTACCTTTACAAAGCGGGCGCTGATGGCGGGAAAGAGTGTCTGCACATCAAATAAGGAGCTTGTGGCGACGCATGGCACAGAGCTTCTGGCTCTGGCGAGGGAGCATCAGGTATCCTATCTGTTTGAGGCAAGCTGCGGAGGCGGCATTCCGATCATTCGTCCGCTGCGTACGAGTCTGTGTGCGGATGTCATCGATGAGGTCGCAGGCATTTTAAATGGTACGACGAATTACATTCTCACAAAGATGATAGACGAGGGGCTCGAATTTGACGAGGTATTAAAGGATGCACAGCAGAAGGGGTATGCGGAGCGCAATCCGGAGGCAGATGTAGAGGGACACGATGCCTGCCGCAAGATCGCAATTCTCTCCTCGCTCGCGTATGGGCAGCGTGTGGATTTCAGAGATGTCTATACGGAGGGAATTACGAAGATTACTTCTGCGGAGATTCGCTATGCGAAAACGATGGGAAAGACGATTAAGCTGCTGGCACTCAGCCGGAAAGAAGAGGATCAGGTGCTGGCAATGGTAGCGCCGCACCTTGTGAGCGCAAACGATCCGCTGTTTGCGGTCAATGGCGTGTTTAATGCGATTTTTGTACATGGAAATATGCTTGGCGATGCGATGTTCTATGGACAGGGAGCAGGAAAAGAAGCGACGGCTAGCGCAGTCGTAGGGGACGTCATTGAGGAGGCGCAGACACTTGGACGGACGGTACAGTCGGAGTGGAGCAAGGAAAAGCTTGTACTGGCGGAGCTTTCTGATACAAAGAAGCGTTATTTTGTCCGTGTAAAGGGAGTCGTTTCAGAAGCAACAGCGATCACAGCAGCTTTTGGAGCAACAGAGACGGTTGATGCCAGACTGGATGGAGAATTCGGATTCCTCACAGGCAGGATGACGGAGAAGGAATATCAGGCGTGCGCGGATAAGACGGAGGGGATTCTGTCAATGCTGCGGGTGAGAGAGAAGTAACTACAGAATAAGAGTGAGATTGCGAAAGAGGGAGAATACATTATGAAATATGTCGTGATTCTGGGAGACGGTATGGCAGATGAGCCGATCGAAGCGCTGGATGGCAGGACGCCGCTGGAGGCGGCCAAGACGCCGACAATGGATCAGCTGGCAAAGGATGCGGAGATCGGACTTTTGAAGACCATTCCGGATGGCATGAAGCCGGGCAGCGATACGGCGAACCTTGCAGTGCTCGGCTACGATCCGAAGGAATATTATACCGGGCGCTCTCCGCTGGAAGCACTGAGTATCGGCGTGCCGATGGAAGATACAGATGTGGCGCTTCGCTGCAATCTTGTCACGCTGACGGAGGAGGAGCCGTATGAAGAGAAACGGATTCTGGATCACAGCTCTTCCGAGATCAGTACGGAGGATGCGGATGTCTTGCTGGATGCGGTGAAAAAGGAGCTGCAGAGTGAGAACTATCAGTTTTATACCGGGACGAGCTACCGTCATTGTATGATCTGGAAGAATGGAACCGTCGTGGAGCTGACACCGCCGCACGATCATCTGACCGAGGTGATTCATCCATATCTGCCGCAGGATGCGATGCTGCGCGAGATGCAAAAGCGCAGCTATGAGATTCTTGCGAATCATCCGATCAATCAGGAGCGCAGGGCAAAGGGGCTCAATCCGGCGAACAGCCTCTGGTTTTGGGGGGCCGGGACAAAGCCGATGCTTTCCGCATTTTCAGAAAAATATGGGAAAAACGGCGCAATGATCTCTGCAGTAGATTTGCTGAAGGGGATTGCAGTCGGTGCAAAGATGCAAGTTATTGAGGTGCCGGGCGCCAATGGCGGACTGCATACAAATTATGAAGGAAAGGCAGAAGCGGCCTTAAAGGCACTTTTGCAGGATGGAATGGATTTTGCCTATGTACATCTGGAAGCACCGGATGAGATGGGGCATCAGGGAAGTCTGGAGCGAAAGCTGCAGGCGATCGAAAATCTGGATCACAGGATCATCCGGCTCGTAAAGGACGGACTGGATGCATCCGGAGAGGATTACCGCATGCTGGTGCTTCCGGATCATCCGACTCCTCTTCGCATTCGCACCCACAGTGCTGAGCCGGTACCGTATTTGCTGTACGACAGCCGGAAGCACCTTGGCAGCAGTACGATTTATTGTGAGCGTACCGCAAAGGAGAACGGCATCCGGCGCATGGAAGGATATAAAATGATGGATGTGCTGTTGGAGAGGACTTACGAGCCGGATACCTGTACATTATAAATCGGTATCTCCCCAGCGTGTACGAAAGAACAGAAGCTGTGTCATTACCATATATGGCATCACGAGTACGAGTCCGATGCCAAACGAGAGCAGACCGAGAAAAAAGACGCCGATGAAGCTTAGAAGCAAAAAGAAAAATTTTACACGGCAGCCTTTCATAAGTGCCATACTCTGCCGCAGATAGTCCTGCAGGGAATGCCATGGATCTGCCGCGTAGAAAAAGAAGACGGCGGAGAACGTCAGGATATACCAGAGCAGGACGAGGAGCAGCACGATGGAGACAGCAACGAACGGAAGGCTTCTTCCGAACTGCATATAACTAAGCGGGAGCAGGTTCAGGACACCATATTCCACGACCAGGGAGAGCACAGAAAATGCGGCGACCGGTTCCGGATGGTTCCGAAAGGCGAAGAGCAAATCAGAGAACCGGACCGGCTCCTGCTCCGTGATCCGGTAGTAAATATAGTACATTCCGGCAAGCAGCAGTGTGTAGACCATGTTTGTGATAAGCAGCGCAGCAAAGTCAAGTACACGACCAATCCAGCCACCGATCGGCGGGACAGCCAGGAGGCTTACCGAGCTAAGAAAGAAATTGCTGCAGGCCAGCAGGAAGGTCACCAGCGCGAGTATTGTGTAGTTTCCGAGCAGCAGCTGGCGTGCTGTCCGTTTCAGTTCACGTATTTTTAAAGTTGTCATATAAAATCCCCCTGTGATGAATCTACGGACGGAGCAGATGGAGCAGCCGGAACCGGTGTCTCTTCGTGATATGGATCCGCACCGTAGAAATAGCGGAAATAATCGTCGTAAAGCGAGTCGAAATAATCCTCATTGCTCTGATGGCTGTCGTTGTCGTCATTCGGAGCAGGTGTGGCAGGATCCTGTACAATCTCCGGCTGATCATTCGGAGCGCCTCCCAAGCCGTTAGCAAAGAAATTGTAGGAATCCGGCAGACCGTATGCTTCGAGCAAAGTCGAGAAGACCTGGCTGTAGTAGGCACGCGCCTGAGGGTTATTCATAATAGAATAAAAGGAATAGGCGGTCATCGCACAGCTGCTTACAGCGGCAATAATCCCGGCGAGCATTCCGGCAAGGCTCTTTGCGGAAAGGTGCCGGTCTGTCTTTGAGAGCAGTGCACAGAGCACTGAAAGCGCGCCAAGCCCGATGGCGATAATGAATACGGAGCCGGACAGGATGGCAAGGATGCCAAAGATCAGTGATGCGGTCGCCATACTGTTTTTATGGTACATAAAACCTCCATTCCGGAATGCGGCAGAAGACCGATTCCTCTTTTGTTGTTCCGTCGAATCAAGAAAAACGATCGCTTGTTTGATTCGGTTAAAATATCATAACACACCCGACAGGGGCTTGCAAGGCGCGAATATGCCATCTTGCAGAGCGGCCGTTTTTTCGATATAATATGACGATGATACAAGGGTCAAAAGGTCATGCGTTTCATGCTTGCATGAAAAAGCATGACTTATTGACCCGCAAAACACCGAAAAGTAGCCATTTTTCGTAGAAAAATGAGCGAATTTGAGGTGTTTTAGGATTGCGAGAGCATGAAATGCGAAGCAATCCGTGTATCATAGGGGTCAAAATACCTTGGAACCCGCCAAACATGAGCAAGTAGCGAAGCTAGGCCCTGTCAGCAGAGCTGCAGGGATGGATTACGAATATCCGCTTGACCAGAAGCAGGCAAGCTATGGCTCTGAAAACTGGCAGGAAGAAAACAGGCGGATCACCCGTGAAGAGGACAGCAATGGTCAATTTTCCGGATATGTCCGCAGGGCAGAGGAGATTTTATATGGATATTATTCGTACACTGGCTTCGGAGCTGGAGATTCAGGACTGGCAGGCGGAAGCGGCAGTGAAACTGATCGACGACGGAAATACAATTCCGTTTATTTCCCGTTATCGCAAGGAAGCGACCGGGGCGTTAAATGATGAAGTGCTCAGAAAGCTGTTTGAGCGCCTGAACTATCTGAGAAATCTGGAAGAGAAGAAGATGCAGGTACTTTCAACGATTGAGGAGCAGGGCAAGCTGACGGACGAGCTGCGTGCACAGATTGAGGCGGCACAGACGCTTGTAGTAGTAGAAGACCTGTACCGTCCGTACCGTCCGAAGCGTCGGACGCGTGCAACGATCGCAAAGGAGAAGGGGCTGGATGGCCTGGCGAACCTGATTCTGCTGCAGCAGACGGCGCGCCCGATCGAGGAAGAGGCAAAAGCATATGTAAACGAAGAGAAGGATGTAAAGACCGTGGCAGATGCCATTGCCGGTGCACAGGATATTCTGGCGGAGATGATTTCAGATGAAGCGAATTATCGCAGCCGGATCCGGAATATGACGATGAAGGAAGGTATACTTTCTTCTTCTGCACGGGATGAAAAGGCCCAGTCCGTTTATGAAATGTACTATACGTACGCAGAGCCGCTGAACAAAGTGGCAGACCACCGCGTGCTTGCGATCAACCGCGGTGAGAAGGAGAAATTCCTGACCGTGAAGATCGAAGCGCCGGAGGATAAAATTCTCGCTTATCTGGAGCATCAAGTGATTCGCAAGGATAATCCGTCGACAGCACCGGTACTGAAGACTGCCATTGCAGACAGCTATAAGCGTCTGATCGGACCGGCGATCGAACGGGAGATTCGCAGCGCAATGATGGAAAAGGCGGAGGACGGCGCGATCTCCGTATTTGGCAAGAATCTGGAGCAGCTTCTTTTGCAGCCGCCAATCGCAGGTCAGGTCGTGCTCGGCTGGGATCCGGCGTTCCGTACCGGCTGCAAGCTGGCAGTCGTCGATGCAACCGGAAAGGTACTCGATACAGCAGTTATTTATCCGACTGCACCGACAAATGAAAATAAGATCCGTGCAGCAAAGGAAAAGCTAAAAGAGCTGATCCACAAGTACGGTGTATCATTGATTTCTCTTGGAAATGGCACGGCTTCCCGTGAGTCCGAACAGATTATTGTGGAGCTGCTCAAGGAAATTCCGGAGAAGGTATCTTACGTGATCACAAATGAGGCGGGGGCTTCGGTTTATTCTGCGAGTAAACTGGCTACGGAGGAATTCCCGAATTTTGACGTCGGACAGCGAAGCGCGGCTTCGATCGCCCGCCGGGTACAGGATCCGCTGGCAGAGCTCGTGAAGATTGATCCGAAATCGATTGGAGTCGGTCAGTATCAGCATGATATGAATCAGAAGAAGCTCGGAGAGGCGCTCGACGGCGTGGTTGAGGACGGTGTGAACCGTGTCGGTGTGGATCTGAATACGGCGTCTGTTCCGCTGATGGAGCATATTTCCGGCATTTCCAAGGCAATTGCGAAGAATATCGTAGCGTACCGAGAAGAAAACGGAAAATTCCGGAACCGGAAGGAGCTGCTAAAGGTGGCAAAGCTTGGCCCGAAGGCATTTGAACAGTGCGCAGGCTTTATGCGGATCAGCGGCGGAGACAACCCGCTCGACGCGACGAGTATTCACCCGGAGAGCTATGAGGCAGCCGGGAAGCTTCTGGAAGAGCTTGGCTACGGTAAAAGCTGGGCAGGCGAGTCCGGTACAAAGGCAATTTATGTGAAGGACTATAAAAAAATGGCAGCACGCATCGGCATCGGAGAACTGACACTTAGGGATATTGTGCAGGAACTGTGCAAGCCGGGACGTGACCCGCGTGACGAGATGCCAAAGCCGATCCTGCGCACGGATGTGCTTGAAATGAAGGATTTGAAGGAAGGAATGATCCTGAAAGGAACCGTCCGTAACGTCATTGACTTCGGTGCTTTTGTAGACATCGGCGTACATCAGGACGGACTGGTGCATATCTCTGAGCTGACGGACAAGAAGTTTGTCAAACATCCGCTCGAGGTTGTAAGCGTTGGAGATATCGTAGAAGTAAAGGTGATCGGCGTGGATATGCAGAAGAAAAGGATTTCCCTGAGCATGCGGATCTGAGAAAACGGATGTCCGCTCATTTTTCAGTATTTTGCGGGTCAAAAGGTATTTTGGTCCCAACTGATGCCTACGAATTGCTCCGCTGCGAAGCAGCTCCCGCAATTCTGCAAACATTCGAAATCCGCTGATTTACTACGTAAATCGCTACTTTCTCATGTTTGACCTTTTGACCCTGGCATCATCATTATTTTATATCAGAGGCAGCACTATTGGCAGTCTGCGAGGAGTCGCTTTCTGTCTGAATGTGCTGTCGGATTATATGCCGGATAGAATCGTGCAGATATGATTGGATCGCATCGATCGGTACAGGCTGTTCATAGAGCAGAGGATTGTAAATGGAGCCACTGACCAGCTCGATCAGCATGTAGATCATAATCTCCGGGTCTTTGAAGTCATAGCCGGATGCATGCAGAAGATTCATAAAAACAAGGTAGACATTCTGCTCATTGTTGTCTGTTCCGGCGATCAGATTGTTGCGGAAGATGCCCCAGCTTAAGTGCTTGGATAAAAAGCCGAGCAACGACTTGTCCTTTATAAGGCGCTGGATGATGTAATCCGTGATATAGATGATCTGTTCTTCGATCCCGGTCACCTTCTGAGCAGTCAGCGCGTGATATGCATCCAGAAACAGGACACCTGCTTTGTGGGCGATCAGCTTGTTACGGAGATCGTATTTGTCTGAAAAATACAGGTAAAAGGTTCCCTTTGCGACCCCTGCATTGTCTACAATATCTGAAATCGAAGTCTTCTGGAAGCCTTTGGAAGTAAAGAGAGAGAAGGCTGTATTCAGAAGAGACTCTTTTTTCTGTTTTTTATTTACCTCAATCTTTCCCATAGTATTCCTCCGAATAAAATTAAAGAAGCGTTCCGCGAAAAGGTTATTTACACTATTATTACAAAAACTCTACCATAAAAGAAATGTAAAGTCAATGTAAATAATGACTAAAAGTCATTTTTAAAGCATGCAGAATTTGTATTTCTTTTTATGGGGGTTGACGGATGGAAAAGGGATGGTGTAAGATGAATTTACTGTTATGCGGATACGGGCAACCGCTCAAAAAGCGTCATCAATATCCAGTCTGCCGGCTGCTGCAAAGCCCGGCGCGCTGCGTATTCATGGCGCTTTCCTGCTATAGAATATCTCCGGGGCAATGAACGGAAGGTGTGTGGAGGGTCAAATGAAAGAAAAGAAAAAGAAATGGATACTGGATATCCTCACGGATATCGCCGGAGGACTGCTTCTGAGTATTGCAATTTACAGCTTTGCGGTGCCGGCAGACTTTCCGATGACCGGTGTATCCGGTGTGGCACTGATTTTTTATCAGCTCTTTGGGCTTCCGGTTGGCGTGATGACAGTGGCACTTAATATACCGATTATTTTGTGCTGCTATAAGACACTTGGAAAGCAATTTTATCTGTCTTCGCTGAAGTCGACACTGATCACATCGGCGGTCATGGATCTTGTCGGCCCAAGGCTTCCGCTCTATCAGGGTGATCTGATACTGGCGGCAATCTGTGCCGGGGTTCTGCTGGGCATCGGCTATGCGATTATTTTTATGCGCGGATCATCGACCGGAGGCTTTGACTTCATTATGATGGCGATCAAATACTATCATCCTCATCTTTCTCTGGGGAAGATTGCGTTTGCAATGGATACGCTTGTTATCGTCACCGGCGGATTTCTGATCGGCAGCGGAAATGCGGTTATCTATGGCCTGTTGCTGAATTATCTGTATTCGACCGTACTGGATAAGGTCATTTACGGGACAAGCTCCGGCAAGCTGACGCTGATTATCACGGACTATGCATCAGAGATGGTGACGGCGATCGACCGGATATCCGGGCGCGGCGCGACGATTCTGAATGCATCCGGCGGATATTCAGGTGAGTCGAAGCCGGTCGTCATGTGTGCGAGCAACAATAAAGAGATGTACGCGATCCGGAAGTGTGCACATGAGGTGGATCCGAAGGCATTTGTCATCATTGTGGAGTCAAACGAGGTGATCGGAGAAGGCTTTCGTTTGCCGGGAGATACAAATCTGATGTGAGGGATAGAAGATGAAAATTTTGGTAAGTGCCTGCCTGCTCGGCGTGTCCTGCCGGTATGATGGGAGGGACAATGGGCTCCGGCAGCTTGAATTGATTGCGCGCGAAGCAGAACTCATTCCGTTCTGCCCGGAGGTGTATGGAGGTCTGCCAACTCCGAGGGAGCCGTCTGAGCGCTCCGGGGACGGCGTCGTATCAAGGAGCGGACGGGACGTGAGCTTGCAGTTTGCAAAAGGGGCAGGAGAGGCCGTGCGTCTGGCTGAGCTGCTCGGCTGTAAGGCAGCTATTTTGAAGGAGCGCAGTCCGTCCTGCGGTACACACCAGATATACGATGGGACATTTTCCGGGGTACGGATTCCGGGATACGGTGTGACTGCAGAATGGCTGCGGCGGGCAGGTCTGCAGCTGTTTTGCGAAGATGAGCTGGAGGACTGTCAGAAATGGATACGGGAGCAAAAGGAGGGAACAGGATGTTAAAGGATCTGGTAAAGGCGAACCGCAGCTATCGCGGGTATGATGAGAGTCGCTGTGTGACAAAGGAAGAACTGCTGGAGATGGCAGACTGCGCAAGACTTGCGGCATCCAGTGTGAACCGGCAGCCACTGCAGTACTACCTCGCATGGGAGAAGGATGAGGTGGATAAAATCCAGGCACTGACAAAGTGGGCGAAGGGACTGCCGGAGCTGACGCTTCCGCATCCGCATATGTGTCCGACTGCCTTTATTGTCATCTGCCAGAATACAAAGCGCGGCGAGTCGTTGGTACGGTTTCAGAGGGATGTCGGGATTGCGGCTCAGACAATTCTGCTTGCGGCGACAGAGATGGGACTTGGCGGCTGTATGATTGGCAATTTTGGCGCAGGCAGCGTCAAAGAAGCACTTTCTCTTCCGGAATATCTCTCACCGATGCTTATCGTGGCGATCGGAAAGCCGGCAGAGACGGTCGTGCTCGAAGAAGTTGAGGATGGTGAGAGCATCGCGTACTACCGGGATGAGCAGGACGTACATCATGTGCCGAAGCGGAAGCTTGCGGATGTCGTACTGGATCGAAGTATGCTCAGGCAGCAGTAAAAATGTATAATTATATAAAAAACACGTGGAGAAACACGGGGAAAATACAGGAGGAGCAACGAAGATGAGAAACTGGGGACGTTTTATTTATCAGCCGGTTTTGCCGATGGGCAAGGACGGGACAAGAATCACCGGATCAAAAGAGCATATCGCCTTGTCGAGGGAGGCGGCACGGGAGGGTATGGTACTTCTGAAAAATGAGCACGATGTACTTCCGGTTCCGGCTGGAAAAAAGGTCGCGCTGTTCGGCAAAGGCAGCACAGATTATGTAAAGGGCGGCGGCGGAAGCGGCGATGTGACCGTAGATTATGTGCGCAGCCTGCAGGAAGGGATGAAGGTAAAAGAAGCAGAAGGAAAGGTCGCAGTTTATGCACCTCTGGCGGACTTTTATGAGAAGGTGACGGCACAGCAGTATGCCGAAGGCGTAGTGCCGGGCATGACAGAGGAGCCGGAGATTCCACAGGAGCTGCTTGTGGGGGCGAAGGCATTTACCGATACAGCGATTATCTCGATCTGCCGGTTCTCCGGGGAGAACTGGGACCGGACTGTGAAAGCGGGCGAGCTGCATATTTCAGAATACCAGGGGGAAGAGGAGCGTCAGCTGCTGTCACGCGCGGAACAGGTATTTGAGCGTGGTGATTTTTACCTCTCAAATGCGGAACAGCGTATGGTTGATGTGGTAAAGCAGAATTTTAAAAAGGTCATCGTTGTGATGAACGTTGGTGGTATGGTCGATACCTCATGGTTCTGTGCGGATCCGGATATTCAGGCGGTGCTCATGGCATGGCAGGGCGGTATGGAAGGCGGTCTTGCGGCGGCAGATCTTCTGTGCGGGGATGCATGCCCGTCCGGAAAGCTGGTCGACAGCTTTGCGGGATGTCTGGAGGATTATCCGTCCTCAGAGGGCTTCCATGATTCAGAATATTATGTAAATTATACAGATGATATTTATGTCGGGTACCGTTATTTTGAGACCGTACCGGGGGCGCAGGAGAAGATCATCTATCCGTTTGGCTTCGGACTTTCCTACACGAAGTTTCTGGTAAAAGAGCGGGATGTGCAGATGGATGCGGATGGCATCTGTGTACGTGCAGAGGTGACAAACATTGGTGACTGTGCAGGAAAAGAAGTGGTACAGCTTTATGTGTCAGCACCGCAGGGACTGCTCGGAAAGCCGGCTAAGGAGCTGAAAGCATATGTGAAGACACGCCTTCTGCAGCCGGGCGAGCGTCAGATCGTAAGTCTGAAGGTGACGCCGTATCAGATTGCATCCTACGATGATCTTGGAAAGGTTCAGGCGTCTGCATATGTGCTGGAAAGGGGAGACTATCAGTTCTGGCTCGGAACGAGTGTGCGTGATGTCAGGGAAGTGTCCGCGGTGTATACCGTAGCGGAGACAATCGTTGTGGAGCAGCTGGAAAGCCGCTGTGCATCGAACCTGTTAAGAGAACGTCTGCGTCCGGATGGAACGATGGAAGAGCTGCCGGTTGATGAGGCAAAGGTGCGCATTTCAGACTGGGATCCGAAGCAGACTCCGGCAAAGGATCCGGATGTACGGGCAGCACAAGGCTCACTGTTTGGTGTATCGGAGAGACCGGTGCGCCTGATCGATGTCGCAGAAGGAAGAGCTACGCTGGGAGCCTTTATGGAACAGCTTTCCGTGGATGATCTGATTTCTTTACTGTGCGGACAGCCGAACACCGGTGTGGCGAATACGTATGGCTTTGGTAATCTTCCGGAGTATGGAGTACCGAATATCATGACGGCAGATGGTCCGGCCGGTCTGCGTATCCGTCCGGAAGTCGGCGTACACACGACTGCATTCCCGTGTGCGACGCTGCTCGCTTCGACGTGGAATGAAGCACTGGTAGAGCAGGTAGGCGCAGCAGGTGCGGCAGAGGTACTGGAAAATAATATTGCTGTCTGGCTGACCCCGGCGATGAATATTCACAGAAGTCCGCTGTGCGGAAGAAACTTTGAGTATTATTCAGAGGATCCGCTGATCGCAGGAAAGACCGGTGCAGCGATGGTGCGCGGCATTCAGTCCCGCAATGTGGCAGCATCTGTAAAGCATTTTTGCTGCAACAACAAAGAGACCTGCCGCTTTGAGAGTGATTCCCGTGTCTCTGAGCGTGCGCTGCGTGAGATTTATCTGAAGGGCTTTGAGATCGTCGTAAAAGAGGCAGATCCGTGGACGATTATGTCTTCTTATAATATTGTAAACGGACAGCGCGATTCAGAGAATAAAGATCTGCTGACCGGTATCCTGCGGGATGAGTGGGGCTTTGGTGGTCTTGTGACGACGGACTGGTGGAACCATGCGGAGCAATATCTGGAGATTCAGGCCGGAAATGACGTCAAGATGGGATGTGGCTATCCGGAGCGTCTGAAGAAGGATTACGAAGCTGGAAGAATTACAAGGGATGAGCTGGTAGTGAGTGCGAAGCGCGTGCTGGAGCTGATTCTGAAGGTGGACTGAAGCACGGACTGTGACAGGATGTGATCACAGAGTGCGAGAAATTTGAGGAGTGACATGGAACAGACAATAAAACAAACACGTACGAAACATATGACAGATGGAAGTCCGTTGCGCCTGCTCTTTCTGTTTTCTCTGCCGTTGATGGCGGGAAATCTCTGTCAGCAGCTCTACACGGTAGTAGATACAGCGGTTGTCGGAAAGCAGCTCGGTGTGGACGCCCTGGCAGCGCTGGGAGCAGTGGACTGGCTGAACTGGCTGGTGCTCTCTGTGATTCAGGGCTTTGCACAAGGCTTTGCGATCCTGATGGCGCAGCAGTTTGGCGCGGGCAATTACCACAGACTGCGGCAGGTTGTGACAAATTCGATCGTGCTGGCAGTGATTTGCGCAATCGGAATGACAGCAGTAGGGCAGGGATGTGCCCTGGCAGTGCTGGAGCTTTTACATACGCCGACAGAAATTCAGCCGGTATCGATAGCATATCTCAGGGTTCTGTTTGCGGGCACGCCGGTCGTAATGGCTTATAATTTCTGTGCCAGCGTGCTGCGCTCATTAGGAGACGGAAAGAATCCGCTACTTGCGATGGTGATTGCTTCCGTTGTGAATATTTCGCTGGATTTTCTGTTTGTCATGGGATTTGGCTGGGGCGTACAGGGAGCGGCCGCGGCGACGGTGCTGGCACAGCTGATTTCCGTCGGCTTCTGCCTGATGCAGCTGAAAAAGATTGCGGTACTGCATCTTTCAAAAGAGGACTGGAAAATGGAGCGCCCGCTGATGGGGCATCTGCTCATGCTCGGCATCCCGATGGCCTTCCAGAATATGGTCATTTCGGTCGGTGGCATGATTGTGCAGACCGTAATCAATGGATTTGGAGTTGTATTTATCGCCGGATTTACGGCGACGAATAAGCTGTACGGACTGCTGGAGACGGCAGCAACCTCCTACGGATATGCGATGGTGACTTATGCGGGACAGAATCTGGGCGCCAGGAGAAAAGACCGGATTTCACAGGGGATGCGGGCCGGTTTATTTATTTCCTTTGTGACATCGCTGGTGATTACAGTTCTGATGCTCGTGCTTGGACCGCAGATTCTGAGCCTGTTTATTGCAGACAGTGCAAAAAACGGAGGTGAGGTGCTTGCGATTGCGTACCGGTATCTGAAAATCATGAGCATTTGTCTTGCAATTCTGTATGTGCTGCATGTGACGCGCAGCTGTATTCAGGGCATGGGTAATACGGTGTTGCCGATGGTATCCGGCATTGCAGAATTTGTCATGCGTACCGGCGCGGCCCTGATTCTTCCGCGACTGCTCGGTGAGGACGGGATCTTTTATGCGGAGATATTAGCGTGGCTTGGTGCGGATCTGGTGCTGGTGCCGAGTTATTTCTATATGATGCGAAAGCTTCACAGAACGCGGGAATAAAGAAATCAAACAGGGATAAAAGAGGAGAGAGACCAATGACTTATCAGGATATTATGGAGCAGGCAAGAGGGACTATGGGCGCTTACTGCAAGGTCTGTCCGGTCTGTAACGGAAGAGCGTGCAAAAATCAGCTTCCGGGGCCTGGGGCAAAAGGTGTCGGTGATACGGCGATGCGCAATTATGAAAAATGGCAGGAGATCCGTGTGAATATGGATACAATCAGCGAGAACCGGCCGGTGGATACGTCACTTTCCCTGTTTGGAAAAACATTTCGGTATCCGTTTTTTGCAGGACCGGTCGGTGCGGTGAATCTGCATTATGGTGAGAAATACAATGATATGGAATACAACCAAATTTTGGTGAAGGCATGCAGTGAGAACGGGATTGCGGCATTTACCGGGGATGGGACAAATCCGGCGGTCATGGAAGCGGCATCGAAGGCAATCGCAGCAGAGCACGGCAACGGAATTCCGACGATCAAGCCGTGGAATGTGGATACGCTCCGGGAAAAATATGAACTGGTAAAAATGTCCGGTAGCTTTGCAGTAGCCATGGATGTGGATGGAGCTGGACTTCCGTTTCTGAAAAATCTTGATCCGCCCGCAGGAAGCAAAACAGTTGAAGAGCTGCGTGTGATCGCTAAGGCTGTGGGGGTTCCGTTCATTGTCAAGGGTGTAATGACGGTTCGCGGCGCACGCAAAGCGCAGGAGGCCGGGGCGGCAGCGATCGTTGTCAGCAATCACGGCGGCCGCGTGCTCGATCAGTGTCCGGCGACGGCAGAGGTGCTCGGTGAGATTGCGGATGCGATGCGGGGCAGCGGTATGAAGATTTTCGTCGACGGAGGCATTCGCAGCGGCGTTGATGTACTGAAAGCACTGGCTCTCGGCGCAGATGCTGCCGTGATCGCGCGTCCATTTGTGACGGCCGTCTATGGCGGTGCAGAGGAAGGGGTAAAGATATATATCGAGAAGATCGGAGCAGAGCTTGCAGATGCGATGGAAATGTGCGGTGTGCATGACCTCAAATCAATTACACGTGAGATGATCCGGCTGCCGCGATAAATGCAGATAAGCATTTCCTCGCTTTCCGTGCGGGGAATACTAGGCGATGGGGTGGGGATGCGACTGCGAATGTGCGCTTTACTTACAGAAAGGAACAGGCATGGAATATCGGGAAGACCGAAAGGGGCAGAGACTGTCCATTTTAGGATATGGCTGTATGCGTTTTACGAAAAACGGGTCAGCAGTGGATCTGGATAAAGCAGAACAGGAGCTGATGTATGCAATTCGTCACGGTGTCAATTATCTGGATACTGCCTATGTATACGCAGGAAATGAAGAAGCAGTCGGGACAATTCTGGAGCGGAATCACTGCAGAAGGGACATTTTTCTGGCGACGAAGCTTCCGCATTATCTCATTAAGTCAAGAGCCGGTGCTCAGAAAAAATTTGAGGAAGAGCTGCGACGCCTTCGGACTGATTACATTGATTTTTACCTCATGCACATGCTCAACGATGTGAAGACCTGGGAAAGTCTGGTCAGGATCGGCATTGCAGACTGGATCGCAGAAAAGAAAGTGTCAGGAGAGATCCGCAGCATAGGATTTTCCTATCATGGCAATTCTGAAAATTTCAGGGCGCTGCTCGACGCATATGACTGGGATTTCTGTCAGATTCAGTATAACTATCTGGATGAGCATTCCCAGGCTGGACGGGAAGGACTGGAGTATGCGGCAAAGAAAGGAATTCCGGTCATTATTATGGAGCCACTGCGCGGTGGGAGGCTCGTACAGCACCTTCCGCAGACGGCAAAGGAACAGATCGCATCATCCGGTCTGTTTCAGACACCGGCAGAGATGGCGCTTAAATGGCTGTGGGATCAGCCGGGTGTGACCTGCGTGCTCTCCGGTATGAATTCGATGGAGATGATACAGGAAAATATCCGGATAGCGGAAGAATCCCATGTGAGCATGCTCACGGACGTGCACCGGACGCTGATCGGGCAGGTAAAAGCAGAGATTCAAAAATATATGAAAGTACCGTGTACAGGATGTGCTTACTGTATGCCATGCCCGCAGCATGTCGACATTCCGATGGCATTTCATTGCTACAACGTAAAATATTCTGAGGGTAAAAAATCCGGCATGTGGGAGTATGTGCAGTCGACCGCGATGCGCCGGGAGACGTCCAGTGCGTCACAGTGTGTGGGATGCGGAAAATGTGAGAAGCACTGTCCGCAGGGAATTCCGATCCGGACGATGCTGAAGGAGGCCGTAAGAGAGCTGGAGACACCGAAATACCGGGTGCTCAAGTGGGCGGTAAAGACATTCCGGATTTATTGAACGCAGATAAGCATTCCCTCGCTTTAAGGAAGAAAACAGATGAAAATAAAAGAAAGGAGCATTTCAAAATGAACGAAATCATTCAGTGCTTAAAGGATCGCAGAAGTGTGCGGAAGTACAAAAAGGAGCAGGTAAAAGAGGAGCAGTTAACCCAAATCCTTGAGGCTGGCACATATGCGCCGACCGGAATGGGTATGCAGTCCCCGATCATGGTCGTGGTACAGGACGCGGAGACGATCGCGAAGCTGTCAAAGCTGAATGCGGCAGTGATGGGCGTGACCTCCGATCCGTTTTACGGAGCTCCGACCGTTATTGTTGTGCTGGCAGACCAGAGTCGTGGCACCTGTGTGGAGGATGGCAGCCTTGTGATGGGCAATCTGATGAATGCCGCGTATGCGGTAGGCGTAGATTCCTGCTGGATTCACCGTGCAAGAGAAGTGTTCGCATCGGAGGAAGGAAAAGCGCTGCTGGCACAGTGGGGCATTGAGGGGGACTATATTGGCATTGGCCACTGTATTTTAGGCTATCGTGACTGCGAGCTTCCGCAGGCAAAGCCGAGAAAAGAAAACTATATTTACCGTGTCTAAAGAAGTGTTTGTCACATCCCGTTGAATTGTATAAAATTGTTTTGAAAATTTGTAAAAAAAGGTATTGACAACTTCAAAACATTATATTATAATTCTTCTTGCGTCAAGCGAAGGGCGTTCGAGATACCTTGATAACGGGGTGTGGCTCAGTTTGGCTAGAGCGCCTGGTTTGGGACCAGGAGGTCGCAGGTTCGAATCCTGTCACCCCGATCAATATTTATCGGTTTTCTGGACGCAGCATGATATGCAGGTGTGGTTCAATGGTAGAACATCAGCCTTCCAAGCTGAATACGTGGGTTCGATTCCCATCACCTGCTCTATGAGTCTGTAGCTCAGTTGGATAGAGCAACGGCCTTCTAAGCCGTGGGTCGGGGGTTCGAATCCCTTCAGGCTCGTTTTCTTTGAAAAAAGAAAATTAAATATGGGTAACCATTATGGTGGGTATAGCGCAGCTGGTTAGCGCGCCAGATTGTGGCTCTGGAGGCCAAGGGTTCGAATCCCTTTATCCACCTTTATTAATGGGCTATCGCCAAGCGGTAAGGCACAGGACTTTGACTCCTGCATTCGCCGGTTCGAATCCGGCTAGCCCAGCTTGGCGATTCGTCGTAGTGAGGGCTTTGCATCGCGGATGCGGAGCTTTTTCTTCACTTAGAGATAAAACAGATTTGAATATGCGGATATGACGGAATTGGCAGACGTGCAGGATTTAGGTTCCTGTGCCGCGAGGCGTGTGGGTTCGAGTCCCACTATCCGCAGGAGATGAGAACAGGCTGCTCTGATTTTGATAATCGGGGCGGCCTTTTCATTGTTTTTTATATAAAAATATGCTAGAATACAAGGCAACTAACAGACGGCAGAAAGGGGGATGACTGCATGGGATTTGATATGCAGGCAATAGTCTGGCTGGTTCTTCTGGTGGTACTGCTCGCAATTGAGGCAGTGACGCTGGGATTGACTACGATCTGGTTTGCAGGAGGTGCGCTGGTGGCCTTTGTGCTGGCGTTGGCAGGAGCAGGGCTTTTCATACAGATCGCGGTATTTTGCGTAATATCTGTGATTCTTCTGATTTTTACGCGCCCTGTGGCTGCCGGATGGCTGAATCATGGCCGGGTCAGGACGAATGCACAGAGTCTGATCGGTGAGACTGCTGTCGTGACAGAGGAGATTGACAATCTGGCGAACAGCGGACAGGTACAGGTGCGCGGGCAGTACTGGATGGCGCGTACCGAGCAGGAAAACACACGGATCCTGAAAAATACCCGTGTGAAAATTCAGAGTATCAGCGGAGTCAAGCTGATCGTAAAGGAGGAAATTTAATATGGGTAGTTATGGCGGTTTTTCACTTCATGTGGGGCAGATCCTTCTGGTCATCCTCATCATTTTGATTTTGCTGGTACTGGCATCCTGTGTGAAGATCGTTCCTCAGGCGCAGGCGTTTATCGTGGAGCGGCTTGGCGGATATCAGGGAACTTGGGATGTCGGCATGCATTTTAAGGTACCGTTCATCGACCGTGTGGCAAAGCGTGTGAACCTCAAGGAGCAGGTAGTCGATTTTGACCCGCAGCCGGTAATTACAAAAGATAACGTTACAATGCAGATTGACACGGTCGTATTTTTTCAGATTACCGATCCGAAGCTCTTTACCTATGGCGTCGAGAGTCCGATTATGGCGATTGAGAATCTGACAGCGACGACTCTGAGAAATATTATCGGTGACATGGAGCTCGACCAGACGCTTACCTCCCGTGAGACGATCAATACCCAGATGCGCGCTTCCCTGGATGTGGCGACTGACCCATGGGGCATCAAGGTCAATCGTGTAGAGCTGAAGAACATTCTTCCGCCGGCGCAGATCGTAGATGCAATGGAGAAGCAGATGAAGGCGGAGCGTGAGCGAAGAGAATCCATCCTGAAGGCAGAGGGTGAAAAGAAGTCACTGATTCTTGTGTCGGAAGGTAAAAAGCAGTCGGCAATCCTTGATGCGGAGGCAGAGAAACAGGCAGCGATCCTGAAGGCAGAGGCAGCGAAGGAAAAGATGATCCGTGAGGCAGAAGGTGAGGCTGAGGCGATTCGCAAGGTACAACAGGCCAATGCGGAAGGTATCCGTCTGATCAAAGAGGCGGGAGCAGATCAGGCTGTGCTCGCACTGAAGAGCTTTGAGGCGATGGAAAAGGTAGCTGACGGGAAAGCGACAAAAATCATTATTCCGTCTGAGCTGCAGAATCTTTCAGCGGCGGTAAAGGCAGCGGTAGAAGTGGCAAAGGACTGACCCAGGACAGACTGAACAACGGAGGATGAGACCATGGATTTAAAAGGAAGAAATTTTCTGACACTGAAGGACTATACACCGGAGGAGATCACTTACCTGCTTGAGCTTTCCGCAAAATATAAGGCAGAAAAAAAGGCAGGCGTGCAGGAACCGGTGCGCACAGGGAAAAATATCGCGCTCATTTTTGAAAAGACGAGTACGAGAACACGCTGCTCCTTTGAGGTGGCAGCACATGATCTGGGTATGCAGTGCACATATCTGGACCCGAGCGGTTCTCAGATCGGGAAAAAAGAGAGTATACGCGATACCGCGCGCGTGCTTGGCAGAATGTATGATGGTATCGAGTACCGCGGCTTTGGTCAGGAGATCGTGGAAGAGCTTGCGAAATATGCCGGTGTCCCGGTGTGGAATGGTCTGACAAATGAGTATCATCCGACGCAGATGCTGGCTGACATGCTGACGATTCAGGAGCATCTGGGCGAACTGAAGGGCAAGAAGCTGACGTATATGGGCGATGCCCGTTATAATATGGGCAATTCCCTCATGATCGTCTGCGCAAAGATTGGTCTTCATTTCACAGCCTGCACTTCGAAGGAGTATTTCCCGGATGCTGCACTTGTGGCAGAGTGTGAGGAATATGCAAAGGCAAGCGGTGCGACGATCACACTGACAGAGGATGTGGCTAAGGGCGCGCAGGATGCAGACGTGATCTACACCGATGTATGGGTATCTATGGGTGAGCCGGATGCAGTATGGGCAGAGCGGATCCGTGCACTGTTGCCGTATCAGGTCAATAAAAAGGTCATGACGTATGCCAAGGACAGCGCAATTTTCATGCACTGCCTCCCGGCGTTCCACGATCTGGATACGAAGATCGGCAAGGAGATTCATGAGAAATTCGGATTGGATGCGATGGAAGTGACCGACGAGGTATTCGAATCAGCACAGTCTGTTGTCTTTGATGAGGCGGAGAACCGGATGCATACGATTAAGGCTGTCATTGCAGCAACCATGGGACTGGAGCATGAAAAGAATTAAAAAAATGAAGGAAAAGGATATCCGTTTGGTTCTGTTGTTCTGTATGCTTACGGCTCTGGCTGCCGATATCCTGTGCGTGCTGTTTCTGCTTGGCATTTTGCAGAGCCGCTGGATATTGAATGTGATCAGTGCACTTGCGATCCTGCTGCATATAGCACTGACCCTCTTCGGGTTTGTACAGAAACGGACGGTGGTTGTATGGGTGAGCCTGCTGTTGCTGATTGGCTATACCGGAAACTTCCTTTACTACAATTTAGAATGGTTAAAGAGTCTGATTTCGTTATAAAAAGATGTTGGAGCGAAGCGGATTGCGAATATCCGCTTGACGTACATGCCAGAAAGAAAGGACGGAAGAGATGAAAGCAAGTATTCTGTCCGCTCTGTATGAGGCTGACGGTTATGTGTCCGGGCAGCAGCTTTGCGACAAGCTCGCTGTATCCCGGACTGCAGTCTGGAAAGTCATGAATCAGTTAAAAGAAGAAGGTTATGTGATAGAATCCGTGCCTCGAAAGGGGTATCGGATTCTTGAACGTCCGGACTGTGTTACGGCGGAGGAAGTACAAAGCCGTCTGCAGGGCAGACATGCAGAGTGGAATATCGTATATTATGACCGCATTGACTCTTCAAATAATGAGGCAAAGCGGATGGCGGAGGCCGGGGAGCAGCGCACGACGCTCGTGCTCGCCGGAGAACAGACCGGAGGAAAAGGTCGCAGAGGTCGCGTATGGGTGACGCCGAAGGATACGGCGATTGCGATGAGTCTGTTGCTGCGTCCGTCCATCCGGCCGGAGCATGCGTCCTCCGTGACACTGGTGATGGGACTTGCCATCGCGAATGCGTGCCGGGAATTTTGCAATGTTGATGCCAGGATTAAATGGCCAAACGACATTGTGGTCAATGGGAAGAAGATCTGCGGAATCCTGACGGAGATGAGCAGCGAGGTCGACTATATCAACTACCTCGTGATCGGAGCCGGGATCAATGTAAATATGGAGTCATTTCCGGAGGAGCTGCAGCAGACGGCATCCTCTCTGCGGCTGCTGACCGGGGCGAAGACAGACCGCGCGGGACTGATTGCGGCGTGCATAGAGCAGTTTGACCGGTGCTACGCATTATTTGAAAAGACGCAGGATGTTTCTTTGCTGCGGGAGGAGTACAATGCGCTGCTTGCCGGCACTGGCGGTCAGGTACGTGTGCTGGAGCCGGGCAATGAGTATACCGGTATTTCTCGCGGAATCGATGAAAAGGGTGATCTGCTCGTAGAACGGGAGGATGGAACAATCCAGCCGGTCTACGCAGGCGAGGTATCGGTGCGCGGAATTTACGGGTATGTGTGAGGCAAAGCATCCCCAGCTGATCCCCAACCGGTATCTCTGTTTACTGGTTTATTCTGACAGTTGCGGAGCAACTGCGTTCATGAGCAAATAGCGAAAGCTAGGCCCTGTCAGCAGAGCTGCAGGGATGGATTGCGAGTGTTCGCGTTATTATAGATAGAAAGAGGCAACTATGGAACGAAAAGAAGAAACTGTTGTGCTCTGCGGAGCCAATTCCTACGATGAAAAATATTATCTGAACCCGAGGTTCAGTAATCTTCCGAAGCAGATTCAGGACGAGCTGAAGGTGATGTGTGTTCTGTATACCAATGATGTGGGCGGTATTTTGCTGTTGGAGTTTGACAAAGATGGCTATCTGCATTTTCGCACTGAGGCCACAGAGAATGATACGACCTACGACGAGATCGGTGCGGTGCTGAAGATCAAGGAGCTGCAGCGAAGCGAAGAGGAGCTGCTCCGCTCGCTGGAAATGTATTACCGTGTGCTATTGGCAAACGGACTTGGATGAGGATAGGTTCATGAAGATCGGAAATGTAGAACTGGAAAACAATATCATACTGGCGCCGATGGCAGGGGTAAGTGACCTGCCATTTCGTTTGCTCTGCAGGGAGCAGGGTGCCGGAATGGTCTGCACGGAAATGGTGAGTGCAAAAGCCATTTCCTTCCATAATAAGAATACGGTGGCGCTTCTGGAGACTTCGCCGGCGGAGCATCCGGTATCTTTGCAGCTGTTTGGGGCAGATCCGGATATTATCAGCGAGATGGCAGCATATATTGAGGAGAGAGACTTTGATGTGCTCGACCTTAATATGGGCTGCCCGGTGCCGAAGGTAGCTGGCAATGGGGAAGGCTCTGCGCTGATGCGCAATCCGAAGCTGGTAGAGCAGATCGTGAGTAAGACCGTACGCGCGATCAAAAAGCCGGTGACGGTCAAGATCCGGAAAGGCTTTACTGCATCTGAGGTAAATGCGGTCGAGATCGCGCGGATCGCTGAGGCATCCGGAGCAGCGGCAGTTGCGGTGCATGGACGCACACGAGAGCAGTATTACACCGGGACAGCAGACTGGGACATTATCCGTCAGGTCAAAGAGGCAGTCTCGATCCCGGTTATCGGAAACGGAGATGTGGACTCGGCCGGGAAAGCGAAGCAGCTTCTGGATGAGACCGGCTGTGATGGCGTGATGGTCGGTCGCGGAGCCCGCGGCAATCCATGGATATTCCGGGAGATCCGGGACTATCTGGCAACAGGAGAGCTGCCGCCGCGTCCATCGAAGGAAGAAGTCCGCGATATGATGCTGCGGCACACACGTATGGAAATCGAGTACAAAGGGGAATATACCGGTATCCGGGAAATGCGCAAACACATTTCCTGGTACACGGCGGGCTACCCGAATTCCGCAAAGCTGCGGGGCTGTATCAATGAGGTCGAGAGCTATCAGAAGCTCGAAGAAATGCTGATGGAGCGCTTCTAATATTCCTTGACAAAAGGATGCGAATCAGCTATTATAGTACGATGATTGCAGTGCGGTTTCGCATTGCAATCTGTTTTGCTTACAAGAAGAGCAATGGAATAGCAGGAAGGGTGTAGATAAAAATGGAAGCAAAGAAAAGCTTATTAACTTATGCGGGATTAAAAAAGCTCGAGGACGAGCTGCATGATTTAAAGGTAAACAGAAGAAAAGAAGTCGCTGGCAAGATCAAAGAGGCGCGCGAGCAGGGCGACCTTTCCGAGAACGCAGAGTATGATGCAGCGAAGGATGAGCAGCGTGACATCGAGACCCGTATCGAGGAGATTGAAAAGATCCTTAAGAACGTAGAAGTCGTCGTAGAGGATGAGGTAGATGTAGATAAGATCAACGTTGGCTGTACCGTAAAGGTATACGACGTAGAGTACGATGAGGAGATGGAGTTCAAGATTGTCGGCTCCTCTGAGGCAAACAGCCTCCAGGGTAAGATTTCCAATGAGTCTCCGGTCGGCAAGGCACTGATCGGACGCAGCGTCGGAGATACGGTACAGGTAGAGACACAGGCAGGCGAGATCGCATATAAGGTACTTGGCATCGAGAGAAGTATCTGATGCCAGGGTCAAAAGGTCAAAAAGCCGTTCATGCTTGCATGATAAGGCTTTTGAACTTGGGACCCGCCAAACATGAGAAAGTAGCGATTTACGTAGTAAATCAGCGGATTTCGAATGTTTGCAGAATTGCGGGAGCTGCTTCGCAGCGGAGCAATTCGTAGGCATCAGTTGGGGGCAAAATACCTTTTGACCCCAATATCATCTGATAGAGGAAAAGGAGTGGGAAAATTGGCAGAACAGAAGAAGGAACAGGCAGTAGACACCAAGCAGCTTTTGAAGGTACGCCGCGAGAAGCTTGCTGAGCTTCAGGCAAACGGACAGAATCCGTTTGAGATCACGAAATATGACGTAACCAGCCACAGCGCTGAGATCAAGGACAATTTTGAAAAACTGGAATCCCAGAGTGTGCGGATTGCAGGGCGTATGATGTCAAAACGTGTCATGGGAAAGGCCTCCTTCTGCAACGTGCAGGATCTTCAGGGGGGTATCCAGTGCTACGTTGCACGTGACAGCGTAGGAGAAGAGGAATACAAGGCATTCAAGAAGCTGGATATCGGTGATATCATCGGAATCGAAGGTGTCGTATTTAAGACGAAGACCGGTGAAATTTCCATCCATGCAGAGAAGCTTGTACTGCTCTCCAAGAGCCTGCAGATTCTGCCGGAGAAGTACCACGGACTGACAAATACCGATACAAGATATCGTCAGCGTTATGTGGATCTGATTATGAATCCGGAAGTAAAGGACACCTTTGTAAAGCGTTCCCGGATCATCAGCACGATCCGCAGATATCTGGATGGCCAGGGCTTCATGGAGGTAGAGACTCCGATGCTCGTAGCAAATGCAGGTGGGGCGGCGGCGCGTCCGTTCGAGACACACTTCAATGCACTGAATGAAGATTTGAAGCTTCGTATTTCTCTGGAGCTGTATCTGAAGCGTCTGATCGTCGGCGGCCTTGAGCGCGTCTATGAGATCGGTCGTGTATTCCGTAACGAGGGACTCGATACCCGTCATAATCCGGAGTTCACGCTGATGGAGCTGTATCAGGCATACACGGACTATCACGGCATGATGGATCTGACTGAGAACCTGTATCGTTTTGTTGCACAGGAAGTGCTCGGAACGACCCATATCGTATACAAGGGCATTGAGATGGATCTTGGCAAGCCGTTTGAGCGTCTGACCATGGTAGATGCAGTAAAGAAATATGCAAACGTAGACTGGAACGAAGTCGAGACTCTGGAGCAGGCAAGAGCCATTGCAAAGGAGCACAACATTGCATACGAAGAGAGACATAAGAAGGGTGATATCCTGAATCTGTTCTTTGAGGAATATGTAGAAGAGCATCTGCTTCAGCCGACCTTCATCATGGATCATCCGATCGAGATATCCCCGCTCACCAAGAAAAAGCCGGAGAACCCGGAATACGTAGAGCGCTTCGAGTTCTTTATGAACGGCTGGGAGATGGCAAATGCTTACTCCGAGCTGAACGATCCGATCGACCAGAGAGAGCGTTTCAAAGAGCAGGATGCTCTGGCGGATGCTGGTGACGAGGAAGCAAACCACACAGACGAAGACTTCCTGAACGCACTGGAGATCGGTATGCCGCCGACAGGTGGTATCGGATTCGGTATCGACCGTATGTGTATGTTGCTGACAGGAGCAGAGGCAATTCGTGACGTACTGCTCTTCCCGACAATGAAATCAGTCGGCGCAGCGGCTGCAAAGAAGGCAGAAGCAAAGGCGGACGGAGCTGAAGTATTGGCAGAGGAAGCAAAGCCTGCTGAGAAGGTTGATTTCTCCAACGTGAAGATCGAGCCAATCTTTGAAGAAATGGTAGATTTCGATACATTTGCAAAATCTGATTTCCGTGCAGTTAAGATCCTGGCATGTGAGGCAGTTAAGAAATCCAAGAAGCTTCTGAAGTTCACGCTGGATGACGGAGAACGCAAGGATCGCGTGATTTTAAGCGGTATTCACGAGTATTACGAGCCGGAAGAGCTGGTTGGTAAGACAGCAATCGCTATCGTGAACCTGCCACCGAGAAAGATGATGGGAATCGATTCCGAGGGTATGCTGATTTCAGCAGTACACGAGGAAGATGGTCACGAAGGACTGAACCTTCTGATGGTTGATGACAGAATCCCGGCAGGTGCAAAGCTGTACTAAGGAATCGGCTAAGACGGGAGTTTATTCATGTACGCATGTCTTTTCTAATGATTATAATGGTAATTTGACATCAATTTGACATCAAATAAATGGAGCCTCATGGGCCGATGTGGATTGAAGTACATCTAGCAAGGCAAATCTAACAACAGGTGGAAGTGGTAAGAATCCTTTTAAAAGGTATTTTCCTAGAAATAATCTGGGAGAGTACCTTTTTTTGTTTGAGTAATGGTGAAAAAATAATCAGGAGGAAAAGACTATGGCAAGTACAGCGACAGGTGCAAACGGCGATGATGCTCGCACAATCAGGTTCAAATGCAGGGAACACGAAGAATTTTTTTGGGAATACTTGCAGAGGTGCAGATGGATGGACACTTACCATCAGGCATTGATTTATTGTCTTGGGATTAGCGATGATACACGAAAACACATTGACAGGATTTATGATTTTGAAAGTGGCTGCGTAAAGCCGGAATGTCTGCAGGAAGGATGGCAGACCGGTGGAAGCTTACGGATTGTCCGTATGGCGTTCAACCTTTATTGCAACGGAAGTCCAAGCGTTTCTATGATGAATACAGAGGAAGAACGCTTGACCGAATGTGAACGGTACACCACGGAGGATCTGTTTTGCTGCAGCTACGCAAAATACTTTTGGGAGGCAATAAAGCTTCGTTATCCGGAGTATTGCTTTTCATGATTGGAGGTGTGAAATGCTGAAAATCAGGTTACAGGGAACACAAAAGGATCTGAGATGGTTTCTGAAGGTCTTGGAGCAAAGTGAGAAGCTTACCGTTCTGAGCCAGTCAGAAATATATAACAACAAAGGGACAACAAAATATTATCGTGTATACGCAGACATAGAAAAAGCAGGACAATAGGAGGAGAACATATGTGCAGAGTAATCGCAATCGCAAATCAGAAGGGCGGAGTCGCTAAGACGACTACGACAATCAGTCTCGGAGTGGGGCTTGCGCAGGCTGGTAAGCGTGTGCTTTTAATAGACGCAGACCCGCAGGGGCATCTCACGATGGGCCTTGGTTTTTCAAAGAATCTCAGAGTGACATTAAAAAGTATGATGGAAAATATCATAATGGGAATCGAGAGTGATCCGCGGGAGGCAATTTTACATCACGCAGAGGGAGTGGATGTGATCCCATCAAATAAATTGTTATCAGGCATGGATATGTCACTGCTCACGATAGAGGATCGGGAAAAGGTATTAAAGGAATATCTGGTACTTCTGGAAACAGAGTATGACTACATATTGATTGACTGTATGCCATCATTGGGGATGTTGACGATCAATGCGTTGAGTGCGGCGGACAGTGTTCTGATACCGGTGCAGCCACAGTTTTTTGCGGCAGATGGACTGGTAGAGCTGTTAAAAGTCATAAGCGGGATTCGCAAACGGTTTAATCCGGATTTGAAAATAGAAGGAATCCTATTCACGATGGATAGCTGCCGGTATAACAATGCGAAAAGGAATAAGCAGGCGATCAGGGATGCTTACGGAAATGATATTAGGATTTTTGATCAGAGCATTCCGCGGACAGAAGCAATCGCCGAGGCCACATCAGAGGGAATCAGTATCTTTGCTTATGATAAAAGAGGAAAAGGCGCTTCGAGCTACAGCGTAATCGTAGAGGAGGTGCTGAAAAATGCGTAAACCGAAGAAAGAAATCCAGCTGACCAGCTATGATGATCTGTTGGGAATTTCAGATATGGCTTCCGATAAAAACGACTCGAATCAGATGATTGAGGTAGCGCTTGAGGAGCTGCATGCATTCCGGAACCATCCTTATCAGGTGCTGGACGATGATAAGATGGAAGAAACGGTAGAAAGCATAAAAACCTATGGCGTATTAAATCCGGGGCTGGTACGGCCCCGCCCCGAAGGGGGATATGAGCTGATATCCGGACATCGGCGGAAGCGTGCATGTGAGCTTGCCGGAAAAACGACGATGCCGGTGCTGGTACGGAATTATACGGATGATGAAGCCGTGATAGTGATGGTGGATTCGAACATTCAGCGTGAGTATTTAAGATACAGTGAAAAAGCGTGGGCGTATAAAATGAAGATGGATGCTATACGGCATCAGGGAACGAAAACAGGTGAGAGCGAGAGCGCAGATGAAGTGGGAAAGAAAGCCGGAGATTCGGGAAGGACAGTACAGCGCTATATTCGTCTGACCAGTTTGATCCCGTTTCTGCTGCAGGCGGTCGATGACGGAAAGATCAGTTTTGTGAATGGAGTTGCGTTGTCATATTTATCGCGGGAAGAGCAAAGCTGGATACAGCATTGCATACAGGAGAAGAAGCAGAGTGTTACCAGTGCAATGATTAAGGAACTGAGACGGTACAGTGCAGAAGGAAATCTGACCGAGCTGGCGGTACAGCTGATTTTAGGAAGTACCAAACCAAAGGCAGGCAAGTTTACACTGCCAGAACAAAAAATCCGAAAATATTTTCCGCCAGAATATGCGAGTGAACAGATAGAAGAGGTGATTTTGGAGTTGCTTGAGAACTGGAAGAATAACAGAAAAACGGAGCGCGTATGAAAGATATGGGTGAGACACAAAAGAAAGTATTTGGTTATTTCCGTGCTTATGAGTCCGAACAATTTTCCTTTTATCGTATTCCCAAGGTTTTGTTTACCGATGCGTATTTTAAGGAATTGTCTACAGAGGCGAAGGTGCTTTATGGGCTGATGCTTGACCGGATGGCGTTGTCAGAACGGAATCAATGGTTTGATGAATCAGGGAGAGTTTATATTATCTTTACCGTGGAAGAAGTTATGAGCTGTATGAATTGTGGCCGTGATAAAAGTGTAAAGGTTCTGTCAGAGCTTGATGCACGGAATGGAATTGGCCTGATCGAACGGATCAGGCGTGGTTTAGGGCAACCGGATATTATCTATGTGAAGAATTTTATCCGGACAGAAGCAGCTGAGGAAACACAGAGTTTCTTGAAGTCGGAAAAGCCGATTTCTGGAGTTCGGAAAAATCGACTTGCTGAAGTCGGAAAAGCCGACTTCCAGAGTTCGGAAAAACCGACTTCCAGAGTTCGGAAAAGTCGACTTCTTGAAGTCGGAAAAACCGATTTCTTGAAGTCGGAAAAACCGACTTCTGGAGTTCGGAAAAGTCGACTTCTTGAAGTCGGAAAAGCCGACTTATCGAGTTCGGAAAAACCGATTTCTGGAGTTCGGAAAAATCGACTTCTTGAAGTCGGAAAAACCGACCCTAATAATACTGATAAGAGTGAGACTGAGAGTAATAAGACTGAGAACAGCAAGACTGACAGGAGTGAGATCGATTCGATCTATCCATCTGATGTAGAACAAGCGAAAAAATCAAATGATATAATCGATATAGAACAAACAACTATCACAGAACAAACAGATAAGAAAGATCAGATGAAGCAGTTTGAGTTTTATACAGAGCTTGTAAAGCAGAATATCTCTTACGATATGCTCAGGCATGATTGTAAAAAGGGTGAGGAGCAATTGCTGGATGAGATTGTGGCAATCGTTGCGGAGTTTTTGAGTATGCCGAGGGAGACTGCGCTGATTGGTGGTGTGAAATATCCGTATCAGTACGTCAGGAATCGCTTTCTGCTTCTCGATGATGCGCACATCCGGTATGTGCTCGAATGCTTCCGGAAAAATACGACTGAGGTACGGAACATCAAGGCGTATCTGTTAAGCAGCATGCTCAATGCAACCAATACGATCGATCTGTATTATCAGGCCAAGGCACAACATGATTTGCATACAGACGGGATGACATGAGCACTTCCCGACATTGTGTCGGGAAGTGAGAAAGGAGAGGCTATGCATCAGGAACCGGACACGAAGACAGAGGAAGCAGGAAGCGTCCATTTCAGGGCAGGAGGAGATACCGGGCGGATGACGGTTCCTGAGATGACAGAATATCTGACAGAAATGAAAATGCAGGAAGAGAGTCTGCAAAAACGAAGACAGGAGGTGGAGGGCGAGATCGTGACAGTGGACGAATATATCCGGCTGAATGCCTATGGCAGCCATTCCGGTGAAGGTATGGTGCGAAGCAGCTTTCGGGATTCGGACACCTTATACCGTATATGGGAAAATATCGAGCGGGAATATGAGGAACGCCTTGCAGTGTTGTCGGAGGAAGCGCTGCGGATCGCAAAAGAAGAGCAGAAACTTGGATATGTGCGTAGCTGCATGCGGTTCCTTCCGGCAGGGCAGGAAGAAATTTTGCGGATGCTGTATGTCGAAGGGATGATGCAGAAGGAATATGCCCTGTCACATGGTATCAGCCGGTCTACGGTCTTGCGGAATGCGTCACGGGCGATGAACAATCTGGTATATATTTACAACACCTATGTGATGCAGCAACACAGCAAATGGAAAAATGGGGTGTTGGACGATGAAGGGTAAATGGATGATTTTGATTTCTGTGGCGTTGCTTCTGGCGGGGATAAAGACCGGATGGGAGGTCTATGAGGGCTATAAAAAAGGACAGGAAGAGTACCGGGATGTTCGGCAGAAGTATTTCCTGACAGAAGCGGAATCCGAACCAGATGCCGGGCAGGAAGGCAATAAAAAAGAGGAAGATACAGAACCGCAGGAATGGTGGCCGGAAGATGCCCCGAATCAGATCGCCGTGGACTGGGAAGGACTGAAAAACGAGAATGATGACATTGTGGCGTGGCTGTATTTACCGGCGGTGGATCTGTCTTATCCCGTGGTACAAGCAGATGACAACGAATATTATCTGCACCGGTCTGTGAGAAAAGAGGAACTGTTTGCGGGAAGCGTTTTTATGGATTATTACAATTCCCCTGACCTGAAAAATTATAATACGATTTTGTATGGCCACAACATGCGCGATGGAAGCATGTTCGCAAAACTGAAAGAATATAAAAAAACGGAAATGCTTGCCGGGTGTCCGTATTTCTGGCTCAGTACGCCAACACAGGATTGTCTGTATCGGATATTCAGTGTCCATACGGCGGGTACGCAGAGCAGCACCTATACCGTCCGGTTTCCGGACGCAACGTCATACCGGAAATGGCTGGAAAAAATGAGTGCAGCATCGGAAGTGGAAACAGGTGCAGAACTGAACGAATCAGAAACGGTGGTGACCTTATCGACCTGTACTGGGGATAGTGCGATCCGTCAGGTGGTACAGGGAATCCGGATCGCAGAAAATTAAAAGGAAAGAAAAAAATTTTCGGTTTTGGTTCCGAGCAGCAACGGGTGCAACAGGATCGTTGGCGGCCGATGAAAAGAGCAAATGAGACGAGTCAAAAGGAAGGGAAAGAATGGATGGACCGATTAGAAAAGGAAGCAAAAAAGATTACGATCAAATTATCAATGGAAGAAGAGACAGATCAGATGGTCGATAGCTGCATTTTGAACCGCGACAGGCAGAAATATAAGACGATCAAAGATTATATTTGTGCAGCAGTACGTTCCTTTGCCGAAAAAGAGCCGATTCAGGAAGTGGTACTGTCAGAGCAGGCGGAGGATCGTTTGTGCGAAAAGCTTGCTGGGAAGTTAGCGGCAGACGGGTATCGCTATAAACCAGAGCGGCCCGGTTTATAGGATGAACGCAGGCGCGAAGTGGGTTGCGAATGTCCGCCTTACTGCAGATAAAATGAAAGGGAGGAGAGCTATGGAAGAACAAAGAAAAATCAGAAAGTGGATTGTAATGTTTGCAGTATTTTTCCTGATTCTGATAATCGGATCAGAGAAAAAGGTATGCGCAGAGCCAGTAGATACGTTTTCCATGAATCTTACGGTAACGGAATCTTACGACCGGGCAAATCAGGTTCTGGACTACGTGAACGAAGAGCGGAAACGGCTTGGTGCGCAGCCGCTGACACTGGATGCGGATCTGCAGGAAGCAGCCATGCAACGGGCAGCAGAGCAGTATGTCTTATACGGACATACCAGACCGGATGGCAGCCCATCAATTACGGTGGATGCGACGAGAAAAATGGTCGGGGAAAATGCGCAGATGGGCGGCCAGCTGCTCTCTGCTTATGAAATATACAACAGCTGGAAAAATTCTCCGGGCCATTACCGGGCGATGGTCAATCCGAGTGTGAAAACGGCAGGGATTGGTGTCTGCACGCAAGGGGGCTGTGGCTATGCCGCGATCCTGGCGTTTGGCTACAATCAGCAGATAAACGAAGAGATTAAGACTGGAACGTGTGCAAAAGACAGAGTCATATCCGGACTGCATGTGGAAAACTGTTCTTTTGGGGGCAGCAGCACAGTGGGTGGAACATATCAGTTTCCTTACCAGACAGCCGTTCCGTTGTACCTGATTTACCAGGGCAAGACGACAGGCGTGCGGGGAAATCAGCTGGATGCGTTTTCGATCTGCAGTCTGACACCGGAGATTGCAGAGGTGGCAGATGGGATGATCTGCGCGAAAGCATCCGGGAAGGTGGTTCTGCAGGTATGCTTAAAGCAGGAGCCGTCTGTAGCTTGGCCTGTTTCATTTTCGATCCAGACTAAGATACCGGAAAGACAACCAGAATCAGAGCAACTGTCTAAGGCAGCATCAGATCAGGTCCCGGCTAAAACGAAAAAAACGGTGATTACGCACCAGAAACTCCCAAAGATAGCAATCACATCTTTGCGAAGCAAAAAGAAAGGGCAGTTGATCATTCGCTGGAAGAAAAAACAGGGCATAGGCGGATATGAAGTACAGTATGGCGCACAGAAAACATTCAAACAGGCCAAGACAAAGAAAATTTCCGGGAAAGGCAAGACAGGAATCACGCTAAAGAAGCTGAAACGGAAAAGAACCTATTATGTACGGATACGATCGTGGAAAATGGTGCAGGGGTGTTGCGTATATGGGGCATGGTCAAAGGCATGTAAGATAAAGGTAAAATAATATAACAATTAGATATGGAAGTGTTGTTAGGCAAAATTTAATTGTGTTTTGGGTTGAAGCGTGTTATCATAATAAATACATATCTATGCACTGATTAAAACGCAAATCATAAATGTATTGAGAAAGAGTGGATAATGAACGAAGTAGGCTATCATGGAACCTGCTTAAAGTACCGATATGATATAGAGACGAATGGCTTAGATCCTATAAAAAGTAAGTATCGTGCAGATCATTGGCTAGGACAAGGTGTATACTTTTTTGATGATTATGATAAGGCATTATGGTGGGCATCGACCACATCTCTTCAAAATGATAATTGTGGTGGCATAGTTTTTGAATCTATTATAGAAGCACCAGACGAAGAGGTTTTGAATCTTGATCTTCCTAAGCAATTGGATGCTTTTATAACAGAGACGTTGAAAACACTTGATGAAATAAAGAAAAATTGCGCTGGGAGTATGCCAATATTAGATGATGATAAATTCCGGGCTGTCTTTTTTGATTATTATAAACAACAAAATGGAATATCGGTTATTATTGGAACTTTTCAAAAAGAATTTGCAGGTTACACTACAAAAAGAAATAATTATGAAAAACAATTACAAAAGAAAATAATGAACATCATTGGGATCAAGTTTCAGGAAAGGCAGATTTGTGTATCAAAAAAAGAATGCATTAAATCAACAAAACTGATATACAATGAGGAAGAAGAGGTGATATGATGTTTGATAAGGATTTGTTTCTTTCATTATGTGAGAAATATGATGTCGAACTGAGTAAGACTGCAATGAGTCCGATGCTCAAAGATGGAGATCAGGCTCATGCTATTACAAATGATGATGTAAATCGTGTATTTGCGCCGTGTCAGACGTATTTTGACTATTCATGTAATAAAACCAATGCAAAAGTTGAGGTTCCTGTATTTTATTTACAGGAAGATTATGCAGTTGCGTGTTAGGAGAGAGAGAGATGGAAGTAAGGTCTAAGTATGAAAGCCCTCTTGTTTTAGAAAAAATTGAAATAGTAGAAAGTTCTTTTAGAAAAAAAACAGATTCATTGGATAGCTTAGAATTAGGAGTACAAGTGGAACGTAATCTTACAAAGCTGGACGATGGATTGTTTGAAGTTTTACTGGAAACAACGGTTTCTGATGAAGAGGAAAAAGTATTTGTTAATGTAAAAGGCAGAGCCGTTTTTTCGACCCGACAGGAAAATATGGATATATTAGAAAAAAATACAATAGCTATCATGTTCCCTTATATCCGAAGTTATATTTCAAGTATAACAACTCAGCCGGGAATGAGTCCTATTGTATTGCCTGCAATGAATATTGTGGCGATGGTTAATGACCAGAAAAAATAAGAAAGAGCACTCAAAAATGGGTGCTTTTTTCGTGGCAAGAATTTTGGGGATTAAGTGAGGTGCAGAGCATGTGTAACTTGGGTACTGCTATCGAGAATAAAGGAATTGAAATTGGAGAAAAGAAAAAAGCAAAGGAGCTGGCCATAAAGCTTTACAAAAAAGGAAGCTCTCTGGAGACCATTTCAGAATTAATAGAGGTTCCGGTATCGCAGCTGGAAGAGTGGTTGGAACTGCAGGCTGTTTGAATACTATCCTACTGATATATTGTGTTTGCATAGCATATCGGCGAAAAATATTGCAGGCAAATGTAGGATAAGAACAAGAACTGTGAATTATTGTGATCAGATATGATGAATATAGCAGTTAGCGTCTGTGAGCAATGAATATTAAATATCATATCGTATTGTGGTAAAAAAGAAATTATATGGATGGAGACTGTAAAGTCATTTGACAACTTTACAATCTCCATCTACTTTAATAAAATAAATTATTTAGAAATTATTGCCTCTAAAAATTATACAATTAGAAGACTACAGCATCATATAAAGCAAATGATTCTATTACGTTTCCCGTATAACTTGTAAATATAGCAGAAATTCCGCCACCTAGTTCACCAAAACCAATGTCGAAATTTAGAACTAAATATCCAGTACTAACCAATTCAACTCGGGACTCTCCATTCCAAAAATAGCTATTAGCCCGAGAACTAGATTGTACCCATTTATGAATACTTAAACCGGCAGTTGTTAATTCTACATATTTAGCTTCATGGAATCTGGGGTATCCCTGAAAATATGTCCAGTCAAAAGTTGTTAGAAATTGCATTCTTTGGAGATTAATAGGGCCAAATTTTTTTGAAAATACATGAACATAATCTTCGGTATAAAATTGTTGCGGGGCAGGTATAGAAAGAGAAGTGGAAGAAGATGAAGTTATTGGTTGCCGTGACAAGTCCTTTTGGGCATCAGATAGAATTGTTTCAAGATCATCGTAATTAATAGACTCAAAATTGCTTTGTGACCTAGCGTAAATAAACTGGACGGTAAAGCCATATTGTTCAGCAAGCTTAACAATGTCACTTGTTGTAATAACGCTAGTATTGCTGGCAGATGCGTTGATAGAACATGAGAATAACATGACGGATAAAAATATAGAGCAGAAAAGTTTTATTTTTTATTCATAAAGGCCCTCCTATAATTATCGTTGACACTTATGCTTAAAATGCTTATATATAAGGAGAATAATTTTTGTGATAAAATAATATAATAAAAAATTAGCAAAAGTGCCTAGTACAGAAACATAGTAACCGTCTATATTGTTATGTAAATTCCAATAAGTTACGCTGATAAAAGGGAATCCCCACCTTAAGGTACATTTTTCAGAAGTAAAGATAAGACGATTAGTATTAAATAGAAAAAGGGTCGAATTGAAAAAATATAGATTAAAAATAATAAGCAATTGAATTAAATGTCCTTTTTTTTTATCAATGAAATCACCGTCCTTTCGATTCAACATTAGCATATTTAAATTGAAATTACAAGTATAAAAATAAAAAATAGTAGATAAAATTAGATTTTTAAATAAAAAAAGATAAATTATAAATAATAAATATTTTAATACATATATTTGTGCGTCAATTATTCGCTGATTATAAGAGGTAAGCTATTTCGTGACGCACAATGCATCACGATGACGCATCAGGCTGCACGGGCTATGTGTTATACTTAAAATAGTTGAACAGGCGAAAAGAAGAGGAGGCTTAAGGGCCTTCTTTTTGTTTGCGCAAAAAGGGGAGAGCGACTATGGAGAGGAAGCACCGATGTGTCCGTGCGCCGCCGCAAGGGACCGGCAGCAGTGACCTGGGATGAAAAAGAAATGGAAAGGAACACAGGTATGAAGAGGAAAAGCCAGAGATGGGTGGCCGCGGCCCTTGCAGCGTTGACGGCGGCATCCTTAGTGCTTCCGGCCTATGCGGTTGAGCAGGAGCCGATGAGTGAAGCGGAAATGCCAAAAAGCAGTGCATTGCCGGAAGGGCTGACAGAGCCGGAGCAACGGTATCATTTTACACTGCCTTATTACGAGGAATGCACCTATGAATATGAGACTGACAAGTTGGAACCGGCAGATGTGCAGGAAGAAAAACAAAAGGAAAAAAGTGATATTATGCTGTCCTATGCAGCTGGGGAGGTCGTCCGGCTCTATGTGCAGCCTTCGGACGGATATGAGCTGAATCAGCTGCAGTTGCTGGATGCAAAGCAGGATGAGGTGGCGTATACATGGGAAAAGGATGGCAGTATTAAGACGGTCATGCCGGAGTCAGATGTGTGGCTGAAAGCATCGTTCATCGCGCAGCCAGAAGAAAATCAGCCATTGGTGCAGCCGGTCGAGACAGAAAATCGCATGCAGCAGGAAGCATCGGCCGCACAGGTGGAACAAACGGAAAATACAACAGGGCAAACGGAAACAAAGCCGGAGACAGAATACGTGCAGCAGCCGGAAACGGATGCTGACGGTCTGCCGAAGCAGGGAAGTATCGTTACTGGGACTACGATTATCATTCCGTTTGATACGTGGGAGTTTGATAAATATAAGGACTTCCGGGGCGTTGGCTATGAAGGAGAACGGTATGTCATCCAGTATATTTCGGATGACATCGTTTATGATGTAGCCGGAACATACAACTGTATTTATAAAGTAACGGATCAGGAGAGCGGAAAGGACTGGTATGTGCTGCGTCCGGTTGCCGTTGCAGAAAAGGCGGAGGAAGGAACTGGGATTGAGACGGAATCTGAGTTGACAGCAGTAGTGGAGACCGAAAGTGAGTCTGAACCCGAATCCGAGACAACGTTAGCCGTAGAGACAGAGCCAGAATCTGGGTCATCAGCGTCCACAGAGACTGAGATTGAATCCGAAACGGAAGCGACCAGAGAAACGGAGCCGGAATCTGAGCCGTCGGTAGTTGTAGAGACCGAGTTAGAACCTGAAACGGAGCCGGAATCTGAGCTATCAGCGCCTGCAGAGACTGAACTGGAATCCGAGTCATTCACAGTTGAAGAGCCGGAAAACGAGACCGAGCTTCAGTCCGAAGAAACCGAGCTATCCGAGGCTGGCATCGCCTTGCTTTCTGAGGATACACCGGACAAGTTCAAATTGATTGTCAACAATACAATCTATTTTGCACCGGCGTCTTTAAAGAGCGGAAATGCGGCAACAACCTATAAAACCATTCAGTGGCAGGACGGAAGCGACAGCGTGACGCGAACCGCATACTGCATTCAGCCAAAACTGAACTCGCCGGGATCCGGCCATACTTATAAGGAAGATGATGCGGTCGAGCTGGATGCGTCCAACGGTATGGCAAAGGGGATGTATTATTTATACGGAGGCCCGATGTGGGGCAAAAAAGTAACATATGCGGACGGATCGGGAAGCGTGAGCCTGAAACAGGTTCTGACGGATGCGGGATGCTCGTCGACCGGACATTACTACACGATGACCCACTATATCCTTTCTTATATCTATATGAACGGTAGCAACTGGAACGCGAACAGCGGGGAGAACAACGTATTGAATGCTTCCGGCGTTGCACTGGTCAAAAAAGTGGTTGGCATACTGAAAAAGCTGGATGAGCCGGAGACACATTTATCTGAGACAACGCTGACGGCGACCAATGCGAGTGTCGGCGCAGACCGGGTCAGCGGTTCTGTGACGTACAAAGCTCCGGAAGGGAATACAGCAACGGTCACAATTCCGGATGGAATTATACTCGTAAATGAGACAAGCGGAAAGAACGGAACCGGTAAGGTCACGCTGGATGGAGATGATACGTTTCATCTGGTCGTCAGTGAGGATTATTCCGGCAGTATGACGGAAACACTGACCTTCCAGTGTAAGTACGCGGTCGATTATTCCGCTTATAAGCTGCAGCTGAAAGGGTATCAGGACATTGGGTTCAGCTACTATAGCGGCAAAAAGAGCCTGACCCTGACCTTGAATATCAATGACCGGACATCCGAAGTCTATGTGCAGAAGCTCGATGCGGACACTAAAACGGCAGTACCGGCCAATGAAAATTATTCACTTTCAGGGGCGGTATATACAGTGTACACAGATGAAGCATGTACGCAGGCCGTTCTGACCCTGACGACCGGGGAAGATGGAAAATCACCGGTAGCCGTCATTCAGGCCGGAACCTATTACGCGAAGGAAACAGGCCCGTCGAAGGGCTATGAGTCCGACATGCAGATTTATACCATCGTAGCCGAGCCAGGTCAGACGGCGACGTTTACCTCTTATGAACAGCCAAAGAAAAAGCCATTAGAGCTGCAGAAATATGATAAAGCGACCGGGGAAGCAAAGCCGGGAAGTGCAGCTGCGAGCTTTCAGGGGGCAGAGTATACACTCTATGCGGATGCGTCCTGCACGACAGTGCTGGAAGTTTTGGCAACGGATGCGTCCGGATATACAAAGAGCTCTGATTTGTATTATGGCACGTATTACCTAAAAGAGACAAAAGCCTCTTACGGATATGGACTGGACGAGACCATCTATCCGATCACAGTATCCGATGACGGGCAGGCATCGGTCAAAGTGTCTTCTTCTGAGCCACGCATCAAAAAGCCTTTGGAGCTGCAGAAATATGATCAGGAGACTGGAGAAGCAAAGCCAGGCAATACGGCACTTTCTTTTACTGGTGCGCAGTACACCATCTATGCGGACGCGGCCTTAAGTACACCGGTAGAAGTCCTGACGCTCGATGAGACCGGACATGCAAAAAGTGCGGATCTCGAACTTGGAACCTACTATGTGAAGGAGACAAGCCCATCCACCGGCTATCTGCCAGATGAGACGGTACATGTAGTGGATGTGCCAGATGATGGAGCCACATCTGTGCTGGTAAATTCCTATGAGCCGGTGATCCGTGGCAGTTTTTCGCTGATGAAATATCTCGATGATAACTACGACGATTCTGTTTTGCAGGAATGGATCGACCGGGGTGAGCTGGAAGGAATCCGTTTCCGGCTGCAGCATGAAGATGCATCTGTTCCGGAAGTGTGGATCACAACGGACAAATATGGCTATGCGGCAACAGAAGAAAATGCCCTTGTATACGGGGTATGGACTTTATCGGAAGATGAAAGCACGACACCGGATGGCTATGCCGGATTGAAAGAGGCAAAGATCAACATCACAGAAAACGGCGTGACTTTGAAATATGTTGTGACCAACGACATACAGGATGCCCAGGTACGTATCCTGAAAAAAGATGCAGAAACAAAAAAAATGATCCCGCTATCAGGTGCACAGTTCCAGATCCTCGATCAAAACGGGGATGCTTTAAAGATGCCGGATAACCGGGATTTTACTAAAGTAACGGATGTATTTACCACAAACGAACAAGGCATCATCAGCTTGACCAGGGCGCTTAAAAAAGGGAGTTACACATTAAAAGAAGTAAAAGCGCCGGAAGGGTATCTGCTTGCAGCCGGACTGACATTTGAGGTAAGCGGAAAACACAGCTATCTGGATCCGCTTGAGGTAGTCTGCTATGATGTGCCGCAGAAAGGAAGGATCCAGATCGTAAAGCTGGATCAGGAAAATGGAAAGCAGCTCGGAGAGGGATATACGTTCGAAGTTTCAGTAGCAAAAGATGTTGTCAATGCGGACGGGGAAATCCGCACAATGCAGGTCGACGGAAAAGAAACCGCGCTGACGGCGGGAACCGTCGTTGCAAAGATACAGACGGATGAAAATGGGGTGACACAGTCCCCGGAGCTGTACCTTGGTGACTATGTAGTAACAGAGACGGCAGCGGCAGAGCACTATGCTGTCAGCGGACAGGAATATCCGGTCAGCCTGACGTATGATGCGCAGGTCGAGACGGTCACAGTCAAGCTTGAGGTGAAAGATGCCAAAACTGCTGTGGATATTTTAAAGGTGGATGCAGAGGCGGACGCCCCGCTTGCCGGAATCCATTTCCGGATGTTTACATCGAAAGAACTGGATGAGGCTGGTGGGACAGTAGATCAGCTGGACAAAGAAGTGCTGCAGAGCCTTGGAACGGAGTATATCACCGATGAAAATGGGCGGATTCATATCGAGGATCTGACCCACGATACAGTTTACTACATTTTTGAGTCCGAGACACAGCCGGGCTATCACTTAGAGCAGCAGCTCTATAAGCTGACCGTAGATGCAAATGGATTAATTGACGGCAAAGCGTCTTATGAGCTGAAAATTTCGAATACGGCAAACAATGTAGAGATCACAAAGATGGATATTACCGGCGGCAGGGAGCTTCCGGGTGCGACGCTGACCGTCCGGAACGCAGAGGATCGGGTCGTAGAAACGTGGGTTTCCGAAGAGACGCCGCATAAGATCAAAGGACTTCCGGCAGGCACGTATACCTTGACTGAGGAACGGGCGCCGAAAGGCTATGCTGTCGCGGAGACGATTACGTTTACCGTGTCGGACAGCCTGCAGGTACAGCAGGTAACGATGTACGACAAAGAAATTGAAGTTGCGATCTCCAAGCAGGACATCACGTCCCAGAAGGAGCTTCCGGGCGCAGAGCTGACGGTTGCAGATGACAACGGCAATGTAATTGAGAAGTGGATTTCAACGGAAGAGCCGCACATGGTCAACCTTTCGGCAGGCACGTATACCTTAACCGAGATCGCAGCGCCGGAGCGATATGCAAAAGCAGAAACAATCACATTTGAAGTGACAGATGGCATGGAAGTGCAGAGTGTCGTCATGTATGATAAGCCGATTGAAGTATCGGTCAGCAAGCTGGATGTGACGAACGATCAGGAACTGCCGGGTGCGAAACTGATTGTTAAGGATCAGGAAGGAAAAGAGATCGAGTCATGGATTTCCACCGAAGAGCCGCACAAGATGAACCTTGCAGCCGGGACATATACATTGACGGAAGTGACCGCACCGGACGGATACGAGGTCGCAGAGACGGTTATTTTTACTGTGACGGACAGCATGGAAGTGCAGACCGTGAAGATGTACGATGCACCAAAGGATGGGACAACCGACCTGACCGGCAAGACGACAACGAAGACGACCGGGGGAAACTCCGGCGGCGGTGTGACATCCGTGATTGCACAGGCGGTAAAGACCGGGGATGTGTTCCGGTATCTCCCTGCAATTTTGCTGGTTACAGCCGGAGGTGTGCTGATGGTAGTTGGCATTCGGAAAAGAAAACAGAAGAAATAAAACAAATTTTGAAGCAGGCCCTCAGAGCGGGGCTTGCTCTATTAAGGAGGAACTATGCAGAAAAAAAAGACATGTGGAAATTTTCTGTTTTTGTGCAGCGTATTGACACTTTGCTTTGTAAGTCCGGTCTATGCGAATGAAGTCGCAACAAAAATCGAAAGCCTTTCTGACTTCTTGCTGCAGATCGTTCAGGCCGCAGGCGTGATCGTGATTTTATTCGGAATTTTCAGCTTTGGCGCAGGCTGGCTGGCGCATGATTCGAGCCAGCAGTTCCAGGGCGTGCGGGTCATCATTGGCGGGCTCATTATGTTATGTGCAAGTGCGCTGCTTTCTTTATTAAAGTGACAGGAGGTGAGGTATGGGACTGATTGACAGTGCGATTTCCGGGGCGATGGAAGCGGTTGGAAGCGGGATGATGGACGCCGGAAATTTCTTCTTAAAAGGTGGCTATTCGGTGTGGGGAAACTTTAGTAAGGTAGCGATGCGGTATGTACAGCAGCAGCCGGAATCACTTGGCGCATGGCAGGTAGTGACCGGATCGGTGTACACGCTTTCCACGGGCATTGCGGCCTCTTTATCTGTCCTGTTCTTTGTTCTTGGATGGATGCGCAATTCCGTAGAAATCCGGAACAATTTTTCCATCGACGAGGTTTTTAAATTCTGCATCCGGTATGTCCTGACAGCGGGATTAATCGTCAACGCCCTGTCTTTGATCAGCTCGGTGAGCGAGTGTGCGACGGCAGTGGTGGCAGTGATTTACGAAGAAGAAGGACTCGAAAATCAGGAAGCACCGGATGATCTGTTTGAAAGGGCAAAGGACAGCCTGGAAGATGGAGACTCAGGCGCAGACTGGTTAAGCGTTGGGGTGGTGGCATTTTTAGGCGGCGCGGTTGGCGGGCTGTTCATCATCGTATGCTCGGTGCAGCTTGTACTGTCTGTACTTTCGCGGCTGTTTAAAATGTATCTGTGTATTCCGTTTGCGCCAGTTGCCTTTGCGGGGTTTGCAGGCGGGCATGAGCTGGCCCGCTCTGGCATTGCATGGATCCAGACGTTTCTATCCTATGCACTTGAGGCAGTGGTGATTGTGCTTGCAATCACGGTCAGCTATGGACTGTTTTCCGGTGGCGGGCTGTTTGAAGTGGGGGACGGGACGTGGAATGCAGCTACGATGATTTTGCAGATTTGCGGCTACTGTATGCCGTTCGCATGCGCAGCGGCATCCGTCAAAGGGGCGGAACTGGTAGTCCGCAGATGTCTGGGACTTGGTTGAGGAGGTACAAATGGATGAAAATACCGGTAAATAAAAACATCGACGTCTATAAAGACGATTTTTTCAAAGGACTGAGCATGCGGGAGTGCCTGTGTGCGCTTCTCACGGTCGCATCTGGCACGGCTGTATTTTTTCTTAGCGACAGCCTGTTGCGTTTGCCGCAGGAAGTATCCCTGTACTGCGCGCTTCCGGTTTCGTTTTTGTGTGCGGCTTCCGGATTTTTAAAAATCTCCGGGATGCCACCGCTTGTCTGGATGCGCAAACGGACAGCCTGTCTCCGGACGCCTTTCTATGTGTATGCCGCGGCAGTGACAGAAAAAATACTTCTGGAGGATGAAGAGACATGCAGCTGAAAAAGAAAGATATGCAGAGCTACCGGCAAAAGACGGAGCCCCTGTATCCGGTGCCAAAACGGGTGCAGGAACTGATCCCGGTTTACCGGATTGCAAAAGACGGAGTGTTTCAGATCGAACGGACAGGGGAAGACGGGCAGGCCCTGTTTGATAAAGCCTATCTGTTTTCTGATACGAATTTTACGCCAATGGATGACCGGGAAAAAGGAGAGTTTTTAAAGCAATATTGCAGCGCCTTAAACAGCCTGAATGTTCCGTTCAAATTGCTGGTGCTCAATCAGAACCGGGATATGGACCGGGTGAGAAGGGAACTGTTTTTAAGAGCAGAACCGGAGTATGGGGAGCTGTACCAGTCGTTTCAGATGCATGTGGAGGCGGCCATGCAAAAGGGCCGTTCCGGGATCGAGCAGTGCAGGATCTTTGTGCTGTCCTGTCGGAGGGTGGACGTCGAAGCGGCAAGGAGCTTTTTTCGGTCGATCGAGGCGAGCCTTGCCGTGAGTTTCCGGCAGATGGGGAGTGTGTTGATCCCGCTGGATGCGCAGGCGCGTTTGTATTACCTGCATGCATTTTACCGGCAGGGGAAGGAAGAACGGTATGTGTTTGATTTTGACAGGGCGGTGAAGACCGGGGCGGACTGGAAGGATTTTATCGCGCCTTTCTATGTGCGGCAT
>CABIZF010000016.1:2784-71308 GCA_902363135.1 Lachnospiraceae bacterium | reverse complement strand
AAATCCACCGAAGTCTCATTTAAAATTCCTCGTTCGACTTGCATGTGTTAAGCACGCCGCCAGCGTTCATCCTGAGCCAGGATCAAACTCTCTGATAAAATGTTTGATTTGGTCAAAATAACTGCTTGGCTATTTCTTCCCTTTTTACTGTTTTTAAAGGTCAGTTCCTTAAAAAATAAAACTTTTAAGAATTTTTCAAGGTTGTTTCACTGTTCAGTTATCAATGTTCTTTTGTTGATCTTTGTTATCTCCTCACCGGAGCAACTTTGATATCATATCATGTCATTCGCAGTTTGTCAAGAACTTTTTTCAACTTTTTTATTTTTCTTTTTTGCTATCTGACCGGAAGTCTTTTCAAACTTCTTCGTGAAAGCCTTTGTTTTAAGGCGTTTCCTCAACAGCGAGGTTTATAATACCATCGTTCTTTTTGTTTGTCAACAACTTTTTTCATTTTTTTCCATTTTTTTCAATATTGCTTTTCGTATCCCCCATTGCCGCAGGTAAAGCGGCGGTCTTTGTAAAGCTCACCCAAAAAGAAGCGGCCGGAAATATCATGCATCTCCTGCCGCTTCATATATCTTTTATTATATCTCTTTATAGCTCTGTCATCTATAATAAATGTTTTGCCAGTTCATCTTTTCCTCCGGAAACCCGATCCCCGCCTGTCAGTCCGGCTAAAAGCCCTGAGATCTGCCCTGCGCATCGTCCGGAAGTGCTTCTGGTCTTTTCTGAAAATCAAACGTTTTGATCAGGCTCCCATCCGGTATCTGTGATTTGTATCTCGTTCCCTTTGTGCCTCCATTGTCTCATATCCTGTACGTTCCTTCCATCATACCCGCCTAAAAACAATGTCAAATTCCGGTAAAGTTTCATCTCCGATGCGTATCCGCCCCGCGCTCACTCCGTACCCGGACCGGAATCGGTTCACGGATCAGTCCCGGGAACCAGCAATTCAGCATCTCGCGCAATGTCTTTGGAATGTACTGATAAATATGATAATACAGGTATACGTCTCTTTCGAGCTTCTGCATGAAAATCCCTCCTTCGGGTTGGTCGTATCGCCTTCGTTTTGTTCCGGCAATACAAAGATGTCTGTGTTTTCACTGATTATACCTGTTATTTTCCCGGCGTCAACCACTTTTGGGAAACCTTAAGCGATTTTTCACAGTCCCTTCAGACACTTTAGACTTTCTTAATTTTCTACCTGCTGATGACGCAAAAGCAGCCAGGACGCAGTCAGCAACAAAATGGCAGCCACCACCGCCAGTGCAGGAAATCCTCTGCCAAATATAAACTGCACTACGCTCCGGAACACAAGCCCAAGCTTTCCCGCCGTCGACTGCACCGCATTATCCGCCGCAGCCATCAGGTTCGGAATGCCGAACACGCCGAGCATCCACAAAACCCAGAGCGCCCAGAATGCCTTTCTCTTATATCGCAGCAGCAAGGCTCCACAGAAGGTCCCCAGTGCCGGAAGCGCAAAGCAGACAGGGATTCCGAGCTGCAGCAGCACTCCCGTCAGATCAAATTCTTCTTTTATTGCCGTTCCGGCCCAGATGGATGCATACACTGCATGCTCTCCTTGCGATACCAGAAGCAGGATTCCGAAGTACACGAAAAAGCCTGCCACCCATGCAATATAATAGGAAATAAGGAATGGAGTTCGTCTGTTCCCAAGAGAAATCTGCGTGTTAAAATTAATCCCGAGTCCATACGCCATAATGAATGTGGCGACTCCCGCGCTTCCGATGATCGCAAATATCGTTCCGAGCAGCACATATGTATCCTCCGGGTCTGATTGCTGCATCACGAGCATGAATGCAATCCCCATAAGCCACATTCCCAGCTCACATCCTGTGCCAAGCAGCCAGTCACTTTTCTGCAGACAAATCTGTTTTTTAATTGCCTGTAACATAATTCTCCTCCTTTCCGCTCAGCTGCGCACCTCATACCTTCGAAGTACCAGCCACACGCTCGCACCGCAAAGGCAAAACAGCACACATCCCGCAGGCAGTAACCGGTTCCAGATATGAGCCGCATTATTTAGCATATCCTGCATGGTTATGCTATCCAGCTCCGTACCCATGCCTTCCGCTGCACCGAAAATGGCACCGATGACCATATACAAAAGCATCATCACAAAGGTTCCTTTTCTCCCAAACACAACAATTATTGCACCAAGCAGCAAAAATGCAGCCATGACGATAAGGATCACTCCGAGCATTCCCGCCAGAGCCGACGCCTGAACCGCCGCTGTCGCCGCTCCTTTGCCAAGTCGCCCCAACAGTGCACTCACGCCGACCAGCGCCAGTGCCTCTGTCAGCGCCACTGCCAGTACCTCGATCAGGAACCGTCTTCTCGTACACCCCATGGCAAGTATCGCCGATGCATACACCTGAAAACAGGAAAGGAGCGAAAATGACATACAGAACAGTCCGGCAAAAAACAGATATGGGATACAGTACATTCCGATCCCCGTAAGCGCCAGCTCCGCCATACCGCCGCGCAAAAGAGACAGCGCCGTCATGAAAAGCGAGCTAAGAAGCGTCAGCCCACACGTCATCCCAATATAACTCCCCCAGTATCTGATCTGCCTCATACCGTCTCCTCCCCGCACAGCGCTACAAATAATTTCTGCAGTCCCGGCTTCTGAATGTTCACGTCGCAGTCCGCACGGATTGTCTGTCCTTCCTCCAGCAATACAGTTACACCCTTACTGCGACCGATCTGCTCTGCATGGTGAACGGTAAGTCCCGCGCAGGCTGCATCGACCTGATCGGCATGCCCGCTCACATGATAGCTGCGATCGAGCAAATCCTGTGTATTTTCCTTGAGCAGAATTTTTCCTTCTTTTACGATAATGACTTCTTCAAAAATATCCGCTGCCTCTTCGATAATGTGCGTGGAGACGACAAACGTCCGATCCGTATTTTCATATTCCTCCAGAAGCAGGTGATAAAATTTCTCCCGCGCGATCACGTCCAGCCCGGCGACCGGCTCATCAAGGATTGTAAAATCTGCCTTGCTCGCCAGCGCCACAATGATCGTCACCATCGAGAGCATTCCTTTGGAAAGCTTGTTGATCCGCTTCTTCGGATCCAGCTGAAACTGCTTTACAAGTGAATCCGCCATCTGTTTATCCCAGTGCGGGAGAAATGCCTCCGCCGCCTGCAGATAATCTTTGATGCGCAGTGCGTTCATATTATTGCCTGACACCTGGTTCAGCTCTCTGGAAAAGCAGATATGGGACAGCGCTTCTTTATTTTCCCATACCGGGATCCCATTCCACCGTATTTCTCCCTTTGTTGCCGGATTCTGCGCGGTCAGAATAGAGAGCAACGTCGTCTTGCCGGCTCCGTTTCTGCCGATCATACCGTAAATCTTGTGCTCCTCCAGCGTCAGATTGACATCCTGAAGTACCGTTTTCTTCCCATATGTTTTTACAATTCCCCTGCCGACCAGCTTACTCATCTGCCATACCTCCATCCTTTGCATCCAGAATCATCGCCACCAGTTCTTTTTTCGTGATACCAAGGCTCATCGCCTCCGCCATCAGGCTCTTTACATAATTGTCATAAAATTGCTCCCGGCGCTTCCCCTGGATCTGCGCCTTGGCTCCTGTCGCCACAAACATTCCGATCCCCCGTTTCTTATATAAAATTCCCTCATCTACCAGAAGATTGACTCCCTTTGCCGCCGTCGCCGGATTGATCGCATAGAGCCGTGCCAGTTCATTCGTACTCGGCACCCGCTCTTCCTCAAGCAGCACATCCCGCAGAATGTCATCTTCGATCATTTCCTTTATCTGAATATAAATGGATTTTTCCTGTGTCAGAATTTCATTCAAACCCTGCTCCTCCTTTCCGCTTAGTTATATGGTTCATTACTTATGTAATTAACCATAGCACCAGAGCATGTATTTGTCAATCCCTTTTTGATTTGTAACACGGACATTCCCGCGTAGTGCTGCCACCACCTTGCAAACCACCCGTGTAAAGCGCTATAATAAATCACTGATGCTGCCGACATTCCTTCCGGTCTGTCGCTTATGTCCGCCATGCAGCATCCATCCGGCTGAGACAAATATTCTGTATCTCTTGCTCAATCGGACAAGTTACCGTGCGGACAGACTGGAGGATTTTCTTTGAAATTAAACCATGAATATACAATGAGTACACCGATATCGTTTCGTCCGATGGATGAAATCGCCGGATATCCGGTGCGACCCGGCATGTTTGATTTAAATGGCGCGCTGGCGATTCCGTGTGGTGTCAACTTTACAATCCACACACACGGCGGAACAGCCTGTGAGTTGCTCTTGTTTCACCGCGGCGAAGAAACACCGTACGCCACGCTTCCGTTTCCGGAGTCTTATAAGATCGGCGATGTATACTCCATGATCGTTTTCGATCTGAACATTGAGGAGTTTGAGTACGCCTACCGGATCGACGGCCCGCGCAATCCGAGTGCCGGGCTGCTGTTTGACAAAAACCAGATTCTGCTGGATCCTTATGCGCGTGCAGTCACCGGCCAGAATGTGTGGGGAATCAAAAAACCGCACGCTTATCACGCCCGGGTAGTAAAGGATATTTTTGACTGGGGCGATGCATCACAGTCTTCCCGTGAAATGAGCGAGCTGATTATTTATGAGCTTCACGTGCGCGGCTTCACAAAGCATGACTCCTCCGGTGTGACTCACAAAGGCACCTTTGCGGGATTGAAGGAAAAAATTCCCTATTTAAAAGAGCTGGGGATCAATGCCGTAGAGCTGATGCCGATCTTTGAGTTTGATGAGTGTATGAATGTGCGTGAAGTGAACGGCCAGCGGCTGCTCGAATACTGGGGCTATAATACTGTCAGCTTCTTCGCACCGAACACGAGCTATGCCTCTGAAATGGAGCGCAACCATGAAGGCACTGAGCTTAAGGAACTGATCCGGGCACTGCATGAGAATGGGATCGAAATCATCCTGGATGTCGTGTTCAACCATACGGCCGAAGGAAATGAGATGGGCCCCAGCTTCTCCTTCAAGGGCTTTGACAACAACATCTACTATATGCTCACGCCGGATGGAAACTATTACAATTTCAGCGGCTGCGGCAATACCTTAAACTGCAACCATCCGATCGTGCAGCAGATGATTCTGGAATGCCTGCGGTACTGGACGATCAGCTACCGCATCGACGGATTCCGGTTTGATCTGGCGACGATTCTCGGAAGAAACGAAGACGGTTCTCCGATGAACAATCCACCGCTTTTAAAGACACTTGCCTGTGATCCGGTCTTAAGCAACGTAAAGCTGATCGCGGAAGCATGGGATGCCGGCGGGATGTATCAGGTCGGCAGCTTCCCGGCCAATCACCGCTGGGCAGAGTGGAACGGCCGGTATCGCGACGCACTCCGCAGTTTCTTAAAAGGGGACTTCTGGCAATCATGGGATGCCGCATGGAGTATTTCCGGCTCCGGGGATCTGTACGGCGGCTACTACTCTCATTCTGCAGGTAATTACGCCGGATACAATTCCTGCGTCAACTTTCTGACCTGCCACGATGGATTTACCTTATATGATCTGTATTCTTATAATGAAAAGCACAATGAATGCAACGGCTGGAACAATACTGACGGCTGCAATGACAACCGCAGCTGGAACTGCGGTGCGGAAGGCGATACCAACGACCCGGAGGTTTTAAAGCTCCGCTACCGGATGATCCGGAACGCCTGTGCCGTGCTCATGTGCAGCCGCGGCACGCCGATGTTCCTCGCCGGCGATGAATTCGGCAACACGCAGTATGGCAACAACAACAGCTACTGCCAGGACAATGAGATTTCCTGGCTCGACTGGAGTCTGCTTGCAAAAAATCAGGAGCTCTTCTCCTTTTTCCAGTACATGATCCGGTTCCGCAAACGCCACCCGATCATCCGCAAAAAGCTGCCGGATGCCGTCTGTGGCATGGACCCGATCCACACACACAACACCAACGCAGACGAAGTCGATATTCCGCGCGATGCGCATACCTTCAGCGTCAGCTTCGCCGGATATAACAGCGCAAACGGAAGCGATGATATTGTCTACGTGTCGGTCAACAGCTACTGGGAAGATGTATCCATTACCCTTCCGAGGCTGCAGCACGGCGGCGCGTGGTATCTCTCCGTGAATACCTTCGGGGACGGCTATGGACGCTACTGCTACCCGGAAGGGCAGGAGATCCGAATCGATCATGAATTTATCCTGCGCCCGCGGTCGGTGGCGGTGTTTATCCGGAAGGATTTCTAAACTTGACCATTTCCCTGTTTGCTCACAGGCAGGGCTCCGCAGAAATGAACAACAACTTGCTTGATTCAACAAAAAAGCAGATATGCATATTTCCAAATATACATATCTGCTTCTGATGATGCCAGGGTCATTTACTCTGCGTTACTTGCCGCAATCTTCACCTTGCTCCACAGGTTTGCAATCGTCTTTCTCGTATCCTCATTATACTCGAATACCTCATCCTTCGGATATCCGGAACGCGGCACGTAGGCATCAATACCCTCGTACTCGCCGCCCTCTCCGTATAAGGTATCCATGACCTCCTGATTCGCGGACGTATAACCGACGAAACTGGAATTGTCATAGGCGCCCTCATAGTCACTGACAAAATTAATAAATTCATGCGCCAGCTCCGGATTTTTCGCATTCGCCGGAATGACCATTGCGTCGGACCAGAGATTCGTGCCGCTCTCTGGCAGATAATAACCCATGTCCTCATTTTCCGCCATGACATAGGCCGCATCGCCGGAATATATCAGTCCAAGCGCCTTTCTGCCCTGCGCCATGTTGTCAATAATCTCATCGGTGACGATTTCCGGCTTCATCGTCTGTACGCAGCTCACAAGCCACTCGTATGCCTCCTGCAGCTCCTTCTCACTCGATGTGTTCATTGAATAACCCAGTGCCTTCAACGCCATCATAAAGGAGTCTCGCTCCGAATCATACAGATAAATGTTGCCACGGTATTTCGGATCACGGAAGATTTCAAAGCCTTCCCGTTCCAGGTCTTCGATGTCGACCTGATTTTTATCATACACAATCCCGACCGTTCCCCAGAAATACGGAATCGAATAGTCATTGTTCGGATCATATGGCAGCCCGATAACATCCTCGCAGAGCTTATCCATGCAGTCCAGCTTCGTCTTATCCAGCTTCTGCAGATAGTCCTCCCCGATCAGGCGCTGAATCATATAATCGCTCGGCACAAGCACATCATAGGTCTCGCCGTTTGCCACCTTGATGTACATCTGCTCATTCGAATCAAAGTTTTCCATAACAACCTTTGCGCCGGTCTTTGCTTCAAAATCATTCAGCAGGTTTTCACCAGTATACTCGCCCCAGTTGTATACGTGGAGTGTCTGTCCTTCATATGGAAGTGCCGAATTGCCGCCATTTACCTTTACAAACACAAGCACTGCGACTGCCGCACACACGGCAACGGCTGTCGGCATAACAATCCGGTGTCCCCGAAGTTCTGCCTTCTGTGCCCGCTGCGCCATCCGCTTCGGAGCAACATTGATGAGCACGAGCACGGCTGTGATGAGCAGTACAACCAGTGTGGAAATCGCATTGATGCTCGGGTTGACCCGTTTGCTCATCGTGTAAACCGTGATGCTTAGATTTTTCACACCGCCGCCGGTGACAAAATACGAAATGATAAAATCATCAATCGACATCGTAAATGCAATCAGTGCACCGGAGACGATGCCCGGCATGATCTGCGGAACGATGACCTTCGTCAGCGCCCGCCACGGTGTCGCACCGAGATCCATCGCCGCATCTGCAAGATTCGGATCAAGCGAACGAATCTTCGGCATGACCGAGAGCATGACATACGGAATACAGAATGCGATATGTGCGAGCAGCATCGTTACATAGCCCTTCTCCACCCGGAACGTAATGAACAGCAGCATAAAGCCGATTGCCGTTACGATCTCCGGATTCATCATCGGAAGATTATTGACCTGTTCCATCAGATTCTGCACGATTTTCTTTGACTTTGACAGGCCGATCGCCGAGATCGTACCCACAACCGTAGAGATCGCCGTCGCGATCAGGGCAATACTGAATGTCGTATACAGAGACTCCATCATCGTGTGCGATTCCATCATATGCCGGTACCAGCGCAGAGAAAATCCCGAAAAACTGGTCAGCGACTTTCCGCTGTTGAATGAAAAGATGACCATATACACGATCGGAAGGTAGAAGAAGATCAGTGTCAGTACCATCAGAATTTTCCCAAAGGAACGTTTTTCCTTTTTCATCTCCTACTCCTCCTTTCCGCCGCGGTTGTGAATCTCGGCCTTGCGCACAAGCATCATGAGCAGCATCATAACCGCCGCCATGATCATGGAAATCGCACTTCCAAAGTTCCACTCACCTACGGTAATAAACTGATTCTCGATCAGATTTCCGATGAGGAAATACTGACCGCCGCCGAGCAGCTTCGGGATAAAGAACGAGCTGACCGCCGGAAGAAATACGAGTGTAATTCCATTAATCACACCCGGCAGGGACATCGGAAGCGTCACGCGGATAAACGTCTGACGCGCATTTGCCCCGAGATCAGCACTCGCCTCGAGCAGCGAATGATCCATCTTGCACAGGGACGTATTGATCTGCAGTACCATAAACGGCAGAAAATTGTAGACCATGCCGAGCAGCACTGCCCCTTCCGTATATAAAAGCTCTCCTCGTGCAATTCCGAAAAAGCCAAGCAGCCGCTGAATCAGTCCGCCTTCGCTGAGCAGTCCGATCCATGCATATGTGCGCACGAGCATATTGATCCACATCGGGATCGTGATCGCGAGCACGAGGATATTCTGCAGCTTTTCGCTGCTTCTGGAGATAAAGAATGCTACCGGATAACCGAGCAGCAGGCAGATCACGGTCGTCTTAAATGCGATGAGCAGGGAACGCCACAGGACGATCAGAAAGTCCGGGTCGGTAAAAAATTTGGCGTAATGCTCAAGCGTGAAGGTGAAGGATACGATCGTATTTCCCTGTTTGGTAAAGGAATACAGGGCAATCAGGCCCATCGGAAGAATGAGCATCATCACCGCCCACGCGATGTATGGGATAACCAGCTGTGAAAACCGTTTCATTTAATACACCATCCTTGACATGACATGAATATCCTCGGGGAAGAATGTCAGGCCGACCTCCTGACCTACCTCCGTATAATCGGTTGTGTGAATCTTGAACTCACGGCCCTCCGTCGAGAACGTAATCCGATAAACGCCTTCTTTCATATTTTCCGGATCAAAATCATAATCGACATAAATCTCCACGCTCTGCTCTTCGTCGCTCAGCTTCCAGCCCTGCGCGTTCGCCCACGTCTTCAGGTCCGTATCAAGTGCCTGTGACTCTTTGATCTCATCGACTGTCTTGATGAAGCTGAATGCCATGACTCCCTCATTGGCCTTCTCATTTTTTACAAACGGCTGATTCACAACAAAAATCTTCCGCTCAATCTCCGTCCCGTTCGCTGTCGCAAAACGCACCGGATATTCTCCAAGCTCCGGCTTCACGTCGTACTCGAGCTTCGCAATCGAAATATACTCGTCACTCTCCGGATTCCACGCCTGCGCATTTGCACGGGCGATGACCTCCTTATCATCAAGCTGCCCGATATCCTCGATATCCACGTAGAAATCACTTGCACTGATCTTTTCCTTACCACCATCTCCGGTGACGTCCTGATTTTTAATAACGCTCATATTTACCGTGACGCTCGTACCCGGAACCGTCTCGACCATGATCTCATAGTGCACGCCCTTAAAGAGCACGCTGAGCACCTCTCCGGTCATCTTCCCGTCCTTTACATCGACGATATCGATATCCTCCGGGCGGATGACGACATCTACCGGCTCCTTTTCCTTAAATCCAAGATCCACACAGTCAAATGTGATATCATCAAACCGCACCTTGTAATCCTCGAGCATGATACCCGGGATGATATTGCTCTCTCCGATGAAATTTGCAACATACCGGTTTGCCGGCTCGTTGTATATCTCTTCCGGCGTACCGATCTGCTGGATCTCTCCGCCCTTCATGACAACGATCTTATCCGACATCGTCAGCGCCTCTTCCTGATCGTGTGTGACAAAGATAAAGGTAATGCCGACCTCCTGCTGAATCCGCTTCAGCTCGTACTGCATCTCCTTGCGCAGCTTCAGGTCAAGTGCCGCCAGCGGCTCGTCGAGCAGCAGCACCTTCGGCTCATTGACCAGCGCCCGTGCGATCGCGACACGCTGCTGCTGTCCACCGGAAAGCAGCGTCGTATTTTTATTTTCAAATCCCTCCAGGCCGATCAGCCTGAGCATCTTCATGACCTTCTGGTCAATAATATCCTTACTCATCTTTTTGATCTTCAGGCCAAACGCAATGTTCTCGTAGACTGACAGATGCGGAAAGAGTGCGTATTTCTGAAATACGGTGTTCAGCTCCCGCTCATATGGCGGCTTCTTGCTGATCTCCTCTCCGTCAAAAATCACCTGTCCCTCGTCGGCATCCAGAAAGCCGCCGAGAATACGCAAAAGCGTCGTCTTGCCGCAGCCGGACGGTCCGAGCAGTGTCACAAATTCCTTTTCATAAATATCCAGATTGACACCCTTTAAGACAATCTGGCCGTCAAAGTTTTTCACGATGTTGCGAAACTCGATCAGTTTCTTTGGTTCCATTACTTTTTCTCCTTCCGTGTATCATACTCCTGGCAGGCCATAAGCGGACATTCGCAATCCATCCCTGCAGCTCTGCTGACAGGGCCTAACTTCGCTACTTGCTGGATTCTGGCTGGCCTTATGCAGACATTCGCAATCCGCTTCGCTACTTGCTCATGAACCGAATAGCTGCTCCGCAGCTTATCAGGAGTGGCTTGCACCACTCCTGATACAAGCAAGTTCCTTGCTTGATTCGGTTCAAAACATCGGCGGTGTCGTGATCCAGAGGATCTTGGCGTCGCTGCTGCCGCTGTTGTATAGATAATGACCGCGCGAGCCATCCAGATAAAAGGTCTCATGCGCTTTCAACCGGTACTTTTTACTGCCCCGCACCAGCGTCACAGTCCCCTTCAGAACGTAGCCAAACTCTTCTCCGTGATGCGACTCCATTTCCTGGCTGCGCTTATGTGGATGAAGCGTCAGCAGAATCGGCTCCATCTTGTTCTTTTGTGCGTTCGGGATCACCCACTCAATGCTGTAGTCCTCCTGCTCATCCACAAAAAAATCCTGCGTTGAAAACACGATCTGGTTCTCCGGCTCCTCATGGAAGAACTCGGACAAATTCGTCCCCAGAGCCTCCAGTATATCCTCCAGCGTCGCGATGCTCGGCATCGTCAGATTGCGTTCGACCTGTGACAAAAAGCCCTTCGTGAGCTCACTGCGGGACGCCAGATCCCCCAACGTCAGATCGTTCTGCAGCCGGAGCTCCTTCAGCTTCTTTCCGATATCCAAAACCGCACCTCCGTTTCTATATACTAAACTTTTTATTTAAAATTACCGAACAGGTCTTATTATATACAATTCCGGTATAATTGCAAGTAAATTCTCGGTAAAGCGGATATTCGCAATCCATCCCTGCTGCTCTGCTGACAGGGCCTAGCTTCGCTACTTGCAGGATCACAAGGAATCTTCCCGCATGCGGGCCCCTCCTTATGATATGTTATAACCGGATGCTGCTTCGCAGCTTATCAGTTAAAAAAAGACTTCAAATTCCTCAGATATCTCTATTCTGAGAATTCAAAGTCTTTCTTAATAAAGCGGACATTCGCAATCCATCCCTGCAGCTCTGCTGACAGGGCCTAGCTTCGCTACTTGCTCATGAACGCAGTCGCTTCGCGATCTGTCAGTGGTAGCTTTCAACTCCCACTGACATAAGCATCCCCCCTCACCCGCCGCTTAGTGCTCCGCGCACTTGAAGCGGGGGAATGCTTATCTGCGTTCAAAATCTTTCTTCTGCTCCTACGCGTACACGCCCGCCTTTGCCAGACGCTTGCGTATCTGCGGTCCGATCACAACCGCGAGCACGATCTTAATCAGGTCTCCGATGATAAACGGAATTACGCCTGCTGCCAGTGCCGCTGCAAAGGTCATATGTGCCTGATAGGCCAGCCATGCGGTTCCAAAACCATAGCAGATCGCCGTGCCGACAACCAGTGCAAGAAAACAACGTACCCTCTGATCCATGTACCGGTCGATCACAATACCGCTCAGAATCGCCATAGGGATAAACCCAAAGAGATAGCCTCCTGTCGGTCCGAACAGCTTGCCAGGTCCTCCTGCCCCACCGGAAAATACCGGAAGGAACAATCCGAGCAGAAGATAAACCAGATAGCTGATCGTCGCATTTTTCATCCCCAGCACATACAGGGAAAAATAGATGACCAGATTTGTCAGTGAGATCGGTACCGGTCCGATCGGTAATGCCAGCGGCCCAAGAACACAGGTCACTGCCGTCACCACGCCGATCATCGCGATCTGTGAAACACGAAAGGACGACGCCTTTGATTTTGCTGCAATGTCACTCATTTTTGTTCTCCTCTTTCCATAGAAATTTGCACGAATGTACTGATTCTTCCGTACACATATACAAAGCTCGCAGCACAGCGTTCCTTCAAGGGCCACATCATAAGCATGTCAGACAAAATTGGACAGGAGCGCTGTACACGACTCCTGCCCAGTATAAACGTATCACATCCGATTGTCAACCTGTTTTTATTTTAAGTTAACAATCGACCGCTCACTTTTCCACAAATACGATCCCGTATCCACCCGGTCCGATATAGCTTCCGATCGTCGCCCCGATTCCCTGCGGCACCTGCATCGCGCCTACACAGCCGGCATTTTTCAAAGAGGCCACATACTCCTGACAGTTCCTATCGTTCTGTGCAAAGATCGGGATCACCGGATATTCCGGATTGATCCTGCACTCCGTCACCATCTCAGTCATGTCCCGCATGGCCCGCTTACTGCCCATGCATTTCTTTACAACCTGAATCTCTCCATTCTCTCCAAAGACGATGATCGGCTTCAGCTGCAGCTTCGTCCCGATACTCGCCACTGCCGCCGGAAGCCGTCCTCCGCGCGCCAGATACTCCAGTGTATCCAGACAGGCAATCAGCCGCACGCTGCCTCGCAGCTGTTCCAGCCTTCGCGCGATCTCCTCCGCTGTACACCCCTGATCCCGCATGCGGCACGCTGCGATCACAAGCATTTTTTCCGCAACGGATGCCGCTGCATGTCCCGCATCAATCACATGGATGCCATCGTAGTCCACGATCTGTTTTGCCAGCATTGCCCCCTGATACGTCCCGGAAAGCTTTGATGCGATCAGGATACAGATCACCTCATCGCCCGCCTCCTTTGCTGCCTTAAATTTCTGCACGAACGTATCCGGCGAAGGCAGAGACGTCTTGATATTTACGCCATCCAGCAGCATCTGCCAGAATATCTCCACCGGCGTCGTCTTATCATCCACATAGGTTTCCTCTCCGCACTGCAGTGGCATCGCGATCAGCTCGGCCTGCAGCTCTTCCAGCTCGGCCCGTGTGATATCTGATGCGGAATCTGTAAAAATTCGTATACTCATTTTATCTCCTGTCTTATTGACTTTTTTCGATTTTTACGGTACAACTAATGTCAGTTCATTCATCGAATTACGCTCTATGCAACAAAAGTTGCAGTTTTAAAGCAGTATTATAGAAGATCATTCAAAAAAAAACAAGCCGCTCAGGGCAATTTGCGACTTTTTCAGTTAAAAGTCGCAGCGAGCACTTTTTCAACTGTTGCCTGCAGGAATCAGGAAAGGAGTCCCCATGGGAAGTAACGCAAGAGCCTCCGGGTTTTTAAAAGAATGTATGGCAGATGCGCTTATTCAGCTCATGCCTCAGAAAGAATTTTCCAGGATCACGGTCAATGAGATCGCAGCAGCAGCCGGCGTCAACCGCTCGACGTGGTTCCGCCACTTTGAAACAAAAAATGACGCACTGACCTTCAAGCTTGTACAGCTCTGGCTGCGCTATACGGCTGTGCAGCCGCAGATCTCCCAGCATTATACTCTGGAAAATGCGCACGATTTTTTTAAATTTACCTATCAGATCCGCGAACTGCTCACAACTATTTATCAGGCCGGTGCACAGTCTGCGGTCTACAGTGCCTTTTATCAGATTATGATCTCCCAGCAAAGTAAAAGTACACTCGAAGCATACGCGGCGCGATTTTACTCATATGGACTGTTCGGTCTGCTCGATGAATGGTACAAACGTGAATTCCACGAGACGCCTGATGAGATGACGCAGCTCTTCCGGAAAATGATCTGATCCGTTCCTGTCACAGTAAAGTGAACATTCGCAATCCGTTTTTGCAGGCTGCTCATGCACGCAGTGAGCGATCCGCCTGCTGATGTATCCAGTCGACCTTCCGGTAATAAACCGTAAACAGAAGGCTGCTCAGGGACCACGTCAGCGGATAAGCCCAGAAAATCACGTCAATCACCGGATAAATCCGCACTGCGATCGTAATATAGGTCACTCGGATCAGACACCAGCAGATTAGCATTACGAGCATCGGAACCGTTGCCTTTCCGGCTCCGCGCATAATTCCCGCCATCATATGAGAATAAGCCAGCAGGAAATAGAACAGCGTGATCGTTCTTGCCTGCCGCACACCATAGGCGATGACCTCCGGATTCCGGTCGAACAAACCGATGAGCTGCGGTGCCGCCAGATACAGGGTGATCCCGACAAGCTCTGCCAGAGATACCCCACAGAGAATTCCAAACCGCGCGCCCCGTTTTACGCGGTCATATTGACGCGCGCCAAGGTTCTGGCTGATAAACGTCGTCACCGCCATTGAGAAACAGGTGATCGGCAAAAATCCAAAGCCCTCAATCTTCGAATACGAGCCACAGCCCGCCATCGCGATCTTTCCGAAGCTGTTGATATTCGACTGTACGAACACATTTGCAATCGAGATCACGGAATTCTGAATGCCCGCCGGAAGGCCGTTCTTTACGATCTGCTTCAGCATGAACGGATTCAGCTGCAGGCGGCCAAAAGAGATCCGGTAATCGTCCGGGCTCTTATACATGAGGCGATACAGGCAGAGCGCTGCGCTTACAAACTGAGAAATCACAGTCGCAGCCGCAGCCGAAGCCACGCCAAAATGCAGCACACCGACAAACAGAAGATCCAGCACGATATTGACCGCCGAGGAAAAGATCAGATAATACAGCGGGTGTCGGCTGTCCCCGACTGACTGCAGGATACCGACAAAATTATTGTAGAGTACAAATGCCAGTGAGCCGATAAAATACACCCGGAAATATGCAGTAGACTCCGGCAATACTTCCTTTGGCGTCCTCATCCAGATGAGGATCTGCGGTGCCAGTATGAGTCCGGCTGTCATCAGCACAAGGCCACACAAAATCCCGAACACGACTGTCGTATGGATCGCTTTTTGCAGCTCATTGATCTCCCTCGCTCCATAATAGCGCGCGATGACAACGCCCGCTCCCATCGCAATTCCATTAAAAAATCCAACAAGCAGAAAAATCAGGCTGCCGGACGAGCTCACCGCCGCCAGGGCATTGCTCCCTAGGAAATTCCCGACGATCAGAGAATCTGCCGTATTATAGAGCTGCTGAAAAAGATTTCCGAAAAAAAGCGGCAACGCAAATGCCACCATTTTTCTCCATATGCTTCCTTCTGTCAGAAGCGTCTTGGACTGTGTATTATTCATACTCCCCGCCCCCATTCCTTCCATAGCCGCAAACAATGCGCCAGCACCCTTACGGATGTCTGACGCATTGTTTTGCTCATCACACACTTTTTTGTCACCAACTTCATGGTAGCACAGATACCCTTTTTCCGCAACCAGAATCCTTGCATTTTCAGCATTCTTTTTATCCTTACCGCAGCAGACGCTTGCGGCTGACACATTCCTCCCGCTGCTCCAGCCATGCATGCAGCTGCGGATAGAGCCGCTTGGCCTCCTCATAGCCATGCCAGTAAAAATCCTCCAGCTTTTCCAGATCCCGCTCCGTCCGGCTCACGCACGGCGCCGTCGGACGGATGACAAAGACCATTCCTTTCTGTTCCAGGCGGTCCAGCAGATCTAAGGTCCGGTTGTAGACATGTGCCCGCTGGGACAGTGCCTTTACGAGCATCGGATAACGGTGATAATATAGCTTTGCTATCCGGATCGTCGCATCGGTACGCTCTTCCTTATAGTAACCCTTATGCCGCGTCAGGATGACAATATTGTGGTCAAATCCGTCCGCGATCGCTTTGCGTACCGGAATGGAGTCTGCGATTCCGCCATCCAGCATCGGCACACCGTCGATCTTTACCATCGGCGCACCAAACGGCAGGCTCGAAGAAGCCCGGCATATCTGCATCATTTTCTCGCGGCTCCGATACTCTTCCAGATATTCCGCCTTTCCGTTCAGGCAGTTCGTCGTCACCAGCAGACAGCGCGTCGGTGATTTCACATAAGCCTCATAATCGAACGGATACAGATGATTCGGAAATTCATCGAAGATCAGATCCATATTCATAAAATGCTTCGTCTCCACCATCGTCCGGATACCATACAACTCATTATCCAGCTGTGCGTCGAGCATGCACTCCTTCGTGCGCAGAATCTGATTCGACACATAGTCCACGGCATTGCACGCGCCCGCTGACACGCCAAGAACATATGGCACCTGTACCTTCTTTTCCATCAGATAATCCAGCACACCGCTCGTGAAAATGCCTCTCTGGCCGCCGCCCTCCAAGATCATTCCCGCCTTCTTCATGAATCACCGCTCCCTTCTCTCAATCTATCTTAATATACGAGAGGGTGCCGCTATCCGCAGTACCCTCTGTCTTTCGTTATTTCTTAATCTGCTTATTACTCTGCGTCTGTCGCAGCCTCTGTAGCCACTTCCGTAGCTGCCTCTGTCTCCGTCTCGGCAGCAGACTCGGTACCGTCCTCGGATGTCGCCTCGGTAGATGCCTCTGCCTCACTGGAAGCCTCGGTCTCATCTTCACTCTTCTCCACAACGGTCGCATTATCGCTTAAGAACTCCAGCACCTTATCCTCCAGTGCACTTAACCGAATCTCATTCTCGGTATATGCGGATTTAAATTTCTCTACAGAATCGTAGCCGTAATTCTCTGCGTACTCCTCGCATTTTGCTTCGTATTCCTCATCCGTCAGCTCGATATCTTCTGCCTCTGCGATCGCCTTCAGATACAGCTCCGCACGCAGGTTCTGCTTTACGACCAGGTCAACCTGCTCATTGAAGGTATCCTCATCCATGCTAAAATATGTGCTCAGGAAGTCTGCGAACTCCATGCTGCTGCTCTCGGCCTGCTGCTTGTAGTAATTCTTCATATTATTCGCCGCATAGTCCACAAGCTCCTGCGGATATTCCTTAATCGTAGACGTCGCTGCGATCTGAGTGAGCAGGCTGTTGTTGATCTCGCTCGGGCGGGATGCTGCCTTGGCATCCTCCAGATCCTTGCGGACGCTCTCTTTATAGGAAGCCACATCCGTGTACTCACCGTCAGTGATCTGATTTACGAGATCATCGGTAAGCTCCGGCATCCGCTTTACGGAATTGACCGTGACGGTAAAGACTACATCCTTTCCTGCCAGCTCTTCTGTATAATTTTCCGGGAAGGTCAGCGGAAGATCGACCGTATCCCCGATCTTGACACCTACCAGTCCATCCTCGAAGCCCGGAATAAATGTACCGGAACCGATCTCCAGATCCGTATCCTTTGCCGTACCGCCTTCAAATGCCTCGCCGTCCAGCTTTCCTTCATAATCAATATTTGCGGTATCTCCTTCCTCGACGGTACCTTCGGTCACCTCCTCGAGGATATCGCTGCCCGCATTTGCGCGGATCTGCTTGAGCACCTCATCGTCGCTTACGGCCGTCGGCTCTACCTCTACCGTCAGACCCTTGTACTCGCCCAGCTCCACATAATCCAGTGCCTTATAATCCGGACGCTCTGCGAGCTCCAGTGCCTCTTCGGTGGATGCCTCGGTCAACGCTTCGGTATCTGCTTCCGTCGCCGCCTCTGTGGGTGCCTCTGTAACAGCCTCGGTAACAGCCTCGGTCTCTTCTGCCATCACAACTCCCGGCGCCATCACGGTAGATGCTGCCACGACTGCCGCACACAACAACGCAGTCATTAAATTCTTTCTTCTCATATTATATTCACTCCTTCTGTCCCCCTGTCTGCACTTTCTTTCACCGTAAAGCAGAAGCCCTTCTGCTGCCAGGCAAACGGCAGCACAGACATTTCAGACGATTTTACTCATAAACATCAACCAGTATACCATACTTTTCCCAGATATGGCGAGGCATTCTTTATTTTTAAGAAAAAGGACACCGTTTTTCCACAATTACAGGCGCTGATTTTCTGGTTGCACTTTCTTTCATTCAATGCTAAAATATGGGATGAATTCTGTTTGTGGGAGGGTACATATGTCTACGTTTTTTAAGGTATTGCTTGTCATCCTGATCATTCTTGTCATTGCCCTTGTCGTCCTGTATTTCGTCGGGCGGAAAATGCAGCGAAAGCAGGCTGCTCAGCAGGAACAGATGGAGGCTGCGAAGCAGTCCGTCTCCATGCTGGTTATCGATAAAAAGATCATGCCACTAAAACAGTCCGGACTGCCTCAGATCGTGATTGACCAGACGCCGAAGCTCATGCGTCGGTCCAAGCTTCCGATCGTAAAGGCAAAGGTCGGCCCGAGGATCATGACGCTCGTTGCCGATTCTGCGATCTTCGATACCATCCCGGTAAAGAAGGAAATAAAGGCAGTCATCAGCGGCATTTACATTATGGAAGTCCGCGGCGTGCGCGGACCGCTCGACACTCCGCCGAAGAAAAAGTCCATGATGCAGAAGCTCCGCGCAAAGCTTACAAAGGCAGAGAAAGAGCTCCAACAGGAATCTACGACAGGAAAGAAAAGCAAAAAGAAAAGTAAGTAAGTAAAAAAAGGAACCGGATCATTTCACCGGTTCCCTTTTTTATGCCATTCTATTTTGTCTTATTGAAGTTCTCGACGAGATCTTCCATCTCCGTCAGCAGACAGTCCACTCTTCCGTAGTAAGCGTCATTGTTCAGCGGATTGTCCATCTCTGCATCAATCGCAGAGAGCATTTCCCGAATCGCCTCAATCCGTTTCTTACCATTGCCGTTCTTGTAGAGCATATAACGACTGCGCTCATTCTCTTCCGGCGTCATCTTCTTCAGATATACCTCTACGTTTGGCTTCTCACCGATATAGCGGTAGGTAATGGATGGAGACGCATGGTTCAGAAGATTCTGCAGATAGTAAATATCTCCGGTGGATTTATAGTATCTCCACGCAAAAGTCTTCCGCATCGTCTGTGCGCCGATGGAAGTCAGTCCCATGCTCTTGCCTGCGCTCTTGAAGGCACGATATGCCTGCTCACGGGACAGCGGAGCCGGTGAGGACGCATGCCCTAAAATAAGATATGCCTCCGGATCCTTTCCCTCTGTGTATCTGGTGATAATCTCCTTGAGCTCCGGCGGGATCTGGAATGTCCGGCGAATATTTTTCGTGCCGATGCATGCCTCAATGCTGTCTTTCCCACGGATATCTTTATTCTTAAACTTCAGGATCTCCTGGAGCTGAAGCCCCGTCCCGACGCCGATCTCAAACATAATATAATACTTATCGTCCATCTCACGCAGCTTTGCCTTAAACTTCTCCAGTGTCTCATCATCTTTAATCGGTGCTACCCAATTCATACTGTACCCTTCCCTTCCTGCAATCCTTTTATTATTTATACTCGTATTTATTCATGCTCTTCCCTGGCCGTCCTGATTCCGACTCTGCTCCTGTGCCCTGCGGATGCGTTCCTGCTCCATACCTGCTCGAAGCTCTGCCTCGATCTCCGCGGTAGTCATCCGCTCGATTTCCTCCTCCCGGCGCTTCCGCACCTTCTCCTCCTGCTTTCTGCGCCTGCGGATCCGCATATCCGATGTACACCGGAAAATCAGAATCACAATAAAAGCAAGCACCAGCACAAGTGCGATCGCCCCTGCTATGAGTACTGTCATCGTATGCGTCCGCGCATACTCCCCGATGAGCGTGTAGCCGGACTGGAAAATCACCGCCGTCTGTGCCAGCACACCATCCAGCCCCTCCAGCTGTACCGGGGCTTCTGACGACGCCTCTGTCTCTGCATCCTCTGGTATCGCCGCATCTCCTTCAAATGCAAGCTGTACCGGAGCATAAATAGAAGAAAAAAATCCTCTCGCTTCCCCCACATTCGTCCCTTCATATTCATAAGTGACATTCGTGGTTCTCCCCTCCTGATCCACCTGATGCGCAAATGCCTTCGCGTCAATCGTGTCCGGAATCGTAAGGGAAACGGAAAAATCTGATACCGGGCTGCGTTTCCATACTACTGACTGGAGCTTTGCCGCATGCCCCAGATAGGTCAGACCCATTATATCATAAAAACTTCTTGAAGAGTTGCCTCTTTTATAATTTACCGTAGAAAAATTGTCAAATCCATACGACAAAATCTGCTTCGATTCGTTATATGCTTTTCCTGCCCCGTTCACCCGCAAAATGACCGATACAAGGCTCTGTCCGTCTTTTTGCGCATAGGTCACAAGCGTATTTAAGCACTGCGACGTGAATCCGGTCTTGCCGCCCATCACATATTCCCAGTAATATTCCTCATCCTCCTGCATCATCTTGTGATGGTTCGTGAGGTAGCGGTCCTCATCTGCCAGATTCGTCTTTGGAATCATATAGCTTCTCGTGCAGACGATTTTTCGAAACGTCGGATTTTGCCAGGCCGTGCGCGCGATCAGCGCCATATCATAGGCACATGTATAATGATCGTCGCTGTAAAGCCCGTGCGGATTGGAAAAATGCGTATTCACACATCCGATCTCCGCAGCCCGTGCATTCATCATATCTGCAAATCCACTGATGCTTCCGCCGATATACTCTGCCACACCATTGGAAATGTCATTTGCAGATGCCAGCATAATCCCATATGCCGCATCCCGCAAAGTTATCGTCTCTCCCGGCTGGATACCAAGATGCGAGCTTCCCTCCTCAAGGTCATAGACAATCTCAGAAAACGTAATCTCATCGTCCAGATTACAGTTTTCCACCAGAAGCAGCGTCGTCATGATCTTCGTAATACTCGCCGGATACATTTTCTCTGTCGCATTTTTACTATATAAAAATGTTCCGCTGTCCATATCCAGAACGGTGGCTGACGCCGCCTCTATCTTGGGACCCTGAGGCCAGTCCTTGATCTCATTCGACTCAATCGGATAATCGTATGATTCTGGAACCGGTTCCTCTGTTTCTTCCTCCTGCTGCGCCCCATCCTCTTCCGCAAACACAGCAAGCGGCGCACAGATCAGCAGGCAAAAAATGAAAAGCCCTGCTAAAACAGTCTTCCAGTTTTTCATTCTATTTCTCCTCATATTCAATTGTTTTGCAACGCACAGCGTCAGTTTCCAGTATATGTGATCGTCTGAAAAAAAGCAAGCCATCCCGGAAAATATTCAGAAAATCTTCCGCATTCTACCACCAATATAGCGTAATCAGACAAAATTCATCATCTGTATGATATTTGTAATTCCACGTTGAGACTCCGTTGATTTCCATCAGATACTGCCCCGGATCTGTCAGCATTCCGTTCTCAAACATCTCATATTTTGCTGTCTGATATGCCTCATCGCTGCCAAATTTCATCACAATATTCGAACTTCCGTTCCACACGGAATTCATAAGTGCATTATAAATAGTGTCATAATCAAATGTCTCATAATAGCAGCCATTCCGTTTGTAGTAGTTATAGTCGTCTGACGTACACGCCGGAAGCGGTACCGCATCCGACGGCACATGCGTCTTAAACAGCTCGGTCTCCGTGCAGCACAAATAATTATAATTTGTCACGGTCTCAGATCCTTCGCCGTCCATCTGGTTGGCAAACACCGGATCGCCCCAGGTCACATCGACATAATAATAATTTTCCCCGATCCGTACCATGTTCCAGCCATGATCACCGCCGTCCCTGATCGTCCCTGTGATGTATGTGCAAAACAGCCCCATCCGGTTCAGGATATACTGAAATGCCTTGGAATAGCCTGCACATACCGACTTCTGATACAGCAGCACACTCTGAATGTTCTGCGTATCGATCCCGTTCGCATCGTAATCGGTCAGATCAATGATATACTCATATACATATTTGATCTTTTCATAATCAGAAGCGTCTGACGGAATCGAGTAGATGCACTCATTCGCCGCAGCCTCCAATTGCGCTTTCATCGTACTGCGCTCTTCCACCGGAACGGTCGTCTCACAGGTGTAGGAAACGACCGTCTTGCCAATCCCGGATTCCTCGATCTGTGCACTCGTCCCGATCCAGAATATCTCCGGATGATCCGCGAGCACCGCATAGTAGGCCTTCCAGAAATTGTCCACGTCAATCTCAGATAAAAAGCTTCCGGAATCCTCATTTTTCATCAGATGCACATAGATTTCCCGATATGCCTCATGAAGCTCTTCCGGCAGATGATTGTAATAATACTCCTCTACCTGATTCTCCACACCGGCTTCGACCGCAGCCTCCTCCCAGTGTCCGGCTCCGCTGCCCTCCCACTGATACTGTACCCGCTCTGCCACACTGCATCCGGTCAATGACAGCATAAGAAGCACCGTCGTCAGACCAAGGCATACGGATTTGCGTTTTACGTCACCCTCTTTTCTGTTTCTTATTTTCTGTCTTATTTTCTTCATTCTCTGTCTTTCCTATACTGATTTCCGAATTCTCTGTACAATCCGGATTTTTTCGATCTCTATACTCCGGTCTGTCACTCTTTGGTGATGGCACAGCCCTTTGTTTTTATGCGCTCCTGTGACCCTTCCGCCAGGCCGGATGACCGGACTTATCGCTCCCAGCGGTCACACAATTTATGAATCTCCCGTGCAAAGCGCTCCAGGTCCCGGTTCGCACCGCCCTCGTTTTTCCGGATAACCCCGATGAGACGCTGTCCGGCTGCCACCAGCTTTTCAAACATCCGCGAGCTCTTCCCGGCTGCCGCCACTCTCTTGTCCTTCCTGATCCGCACACCGTCCGGCTTTTCGAGAAATACACCGTTTGCCAGATCGTAGACTGCCCCGGAATATGGCGCATAGGCCGAAAATCCGAATTCTGTTTGCAGTCGCTCAGCAAACAGATCGCACACAGAATCCTCGCCATGTACGACAAATACCTGCTGCGGCTTTTTCTCAAATGCCTGAATCCAGCGCAGCAGCCCTTCCCGATCCGCGTGACCGCTGATGCCGGGCAGCCTGCATATCTCAGCCTTTACCTCGATTTCCTCACCGAACAGCTTCACATGCTCTGCACCCTCCAGAAGTGCCCGCCCCAGTGTCCCGTGTGCCTGATAGCCCACAAAGAGGATCGTCGATTCCTTTCTCCAGAGGTTATGCTTCAGATGATGCTTGATCCGGCCCGCATCGCACATACCGCTCGCGGATAGGATCACCTTCGGCTGCGGTTTTTCATTGATTGCCCTGGAATCCTCTGCCGTGACCGACGTGCGCAGCCCCTCAAAGCCAATCGGATTGATCCCTCTTTCAACCAGCTCGGTTGCCTCATCGTCAAAATCACTCCACATATGCTGACGGAAAATATTGGTCGCCTCAATCGCAAGCGGACTGTCCACCCACACTTCAAAACCGTCATGTCCATGCACAAGCCCTTCTTCTTTGATACGCCGGATGAAGTACAACATCTCCTGCGTGCGTCCGACTGCAAATGATGGTACCACAACATTTCCTCTGCGGTCAAATGTTCTCTGGATCACCTCTGCCAGCGCCGTCGCATAATCTGCCGGTGCATCATGGCTCCGATCACCGTAGGTCGACTCCATCAGCACATAATCTGCCTGTGTCGGATACTGCGGATCGCGGATCAGCGGCTGATTGCAGTTTCCGATATCACCGGAAAAGACGATCTTCTTCTCTGTCTTTCCTTCTTTTACCCACACCTCGATGGACGAGGATCCAAGCAGATGGCCCGCGTCAATGAAACGAATCCTTATCCCCTCCGCAATTCGTATCTCCTCACCATATCGGCAGCGCACAAAGCACCGCAGCGCCCCTTCTGCGTCTTCCATATCATAGAGTGGCTGCACCATCTCACGGCCTGCGCGCATACCCTTGCGGTTCTTCCACTCTGCCTCAAACATCTGAATGTGCGCGCTGTCACGCAGCATAATCTCACACAAATCGGCTGTCGCCGCCGTCGAAAATATCTGCCCCTGGAATCCTTCCTTATATAAGAGCGGCAGCTTGCCCGAATGATCCATATGTGCATGCGTCAGCAGCACCATATCGACGTCTGACGGCTTCACCGGAAGCTCGGCATTTTCGAAAATGTCCTCCCCCTGCTCCATTCCATAGTCAATCAGTACACGCTTCTGACACGCCTCCAGCAGATAACAGCTCCCGGTCACTTCATGTGTCGCTCCCAGAAATGTCAGTTTCATAAAATCCCCGCCTTTCTACTATGTGAAATTGTACCTGGCTCTTTTCTTTCTCTGTTTTATCAATATGTGGCAATTCTTCTGAGCGTTATCGTTTTTCCTTTTTTCATCGTCTATTACGTTCGCAAGGCTCAGACTTCTATATCTCTATATTAGCACTGAATGTGCATTTTCTCTATAGATAGCATTCATTTTTTATGACTTATTGACCCGCAAAACACCGAAAAGTATAATGCGAAGCAATTCGCAGGCATCAGTTGGGGTAAAATAAAAAAAGGCTTGCCAAAATAGCCTGCCTTTTAGAATCGGTTCTTATTTATGATTTTTTCTGCCCGGGTTTGTAATTTTATTACGGCAAACCGGTATCTCCGCATCGGGGAGACCCTAATTCCCCGACGCAGATTTCCCTTTCGGAATCCGGCTTTCGTTTTGTTTTGTACGTGCGTGAATTCCAGATGCAACAGGAGCTTCCTTTTTCCATTGGTTTTCACACTTTGTTCTTCCTGTTTACCGGTTGCGCATTGCCGGTCCTGTGCATCTCTTCCGTATGCCTCTCCCGGCTCCTATTCAGTTGTCCCCAGGTTCGGAATCATTCCGTCCTGAAAGGTTGCATGGCGCCCTGCCTGCAGCTTTCCCTGACCCTGCCGTCTATAGATAAAGCCGCACGTTGGATTACCGCTTATTTAACCGAATCAAGCAAGTCCCCTGCTTCAATTGCGCGAAGCAATAAGCAGTGGGTTGGGATTTGCTTGTACCAGGAGTGGTGCAAGCCACTCCTGATAAGCTGCGAAGCAGCTATTCGGTTATAAGCAAGTAGCGAAGCGGATTGCGAATATCTGCTTGACTGCAATCCATCCCCGTTTCAGAGCTGCCGTTCTTTGATTGCACTCCTGCCCTCGTCCGTCTCATCCATCCTCACCGCGCATCCGTTTTTAAATTGACCGCTCACGAGACAAAGCTTCGATTGCTGCGCTGAGCTGAGAGATTGGGTGGGATGAGGATGTGGGAAAATTCTGAGGACCGGAGTATATGGAAACTGGAACAAAAACTTATTTGATCCAGAGGCCATCGGTATAGCTGGCGGTGGATTCTGCTGTACTACCTTTAATTGCAGTATGACTACCTTTTATTCTATAGTAATATCCACCTGCTACTGTATAATTTTTAGAATTTGATACAAAATAAGTATTTGTTGCCACTTTCGGTCCAAGTGTATAAATCGTTACCCAAGAATTTCCAACAAGACGCTGTAAATGTAATGTTACTTTAACTTGATCACAAGTTTTCTTACAGCTGGTGCTTCCATATACATTTACACTATGATTTCCTTTATTACTCAATCTTCCGTTTCCATTTGAAAGATATGTCCCTCTTTCAAGTGAATCTAATGGACGAGAAAACCCCTCTACTACGCTTTCTTCCGTAAGTAAAGAGCCATCCACAGTTGTTCCCAACCGGTCATCTGCCGCTTGTACGCTGATACTCCCTAATATAAAACTAAATAATAAAACAAATACCAGCCATTTCCTGTTTCCCTTCATTGTTAATCCTCCTTATTCGCTTATTTTAAATATATAAACGAATTAAATTTTAAGTAGTAACGCCTCAATTAAAAAACAACTAAGTATTTTAAGATTTTTTTTATTTCAGAATATTCTATAGAACTTACGCAATAGTAATAATCACCATCATGTTCGAAACTGGCCATACATGATTTTGCACCTTTGTATTCACTTTCATAAACAGAAATTATTATGTTTTGTTCTGTAACAATCTTTTCTTTTTCTTTAAGCTTTTCATCCACATGATAATAGAAAACATTTTCTGTTTCATTATTAAACATATAAACTATAAACATCGAATCCCTATATTCATAAAAAATATTTGCGCATAATGATTCTGTATCAATATCATAAGATAAAAAACGCATTCCTTGAGGAAGATACATTAACTTAACAGGGCTAATATCTACTTTTTGTTTAATTTCTTGTAACGCCGTTTCTTCATTCTCATTCCATATCCGTATCCGATTTTCTTCCTCCACAAAATTATTTTTTATGCTTACACCAAAGTTCTCCACAATTGCATCTCCAACCTGAAAAATCCACCTTCTACTCGCCTCTGTACTAAATCCAATCCCACCAACAAGCACCAGCGCCACCACCGCTGCACTCACATGCTTCAGCCGTCGATTTCTTTTCTTTCGTTTCTCTTTTCTTTCCTGCTCCTTCTTTTGCATCTGATACCCAAATGCCAGCGCTTCCCGGTCGGCTTCCGAGAGCATGTCATATACCGCAGGCTTCTGCTGTTCTTCCTGCGCAGGCTCGGGCCTTTCATCAACATTCGTTTCCTTATCGCCTTCCCAGATCCCCTTCGTCTTCAGCTCCTCCACGATCTTTCCGAACAGGTCGTCTGACGCTCCGATCCCGATCAGCTTTGGATCTTCGTTCAGTTCCCGCTCGATCCGGTCGGCGTCTTCTATGATACTTTGTCTCAGGAAACGATCCATTGCCGCATCCTCAAGTTCCTCCTGAACGTCTGACTGCGTCGGAAACTGTGTGATTTTCTTCCCTCTGTGCTTTCCTTTCTCTTTTGTTTCTTTTCCCATTCGCTCCAGTCCCTTCTTGACTTTTTCCTCCTAACAGGTAAACTGTAGTTATCTCTTGTATTTAGCCGAAAAGCATTTTTCGGTTAGCAGCAGATCATAAAGCGGATTCCTGTTATCCGCCTGACCAGGTGACGGAAAATTCATTGGAAAGGAATTGCAAACACCCTTCCATCACCCAATTGTTTGCGGCCTGCAGAGCATGCCAATGCCTCTGACAGGTCTGGTATTTTATCTATGAAACGAATTGTTCTTACCGGTGGTGGAACTGCCGGTCATGTCACTCCGAATATTGCTCTGCTCCCGCGTCTGCGCGAGCTGGGCTATGACGTACAATATATCGGCTCCTACGACGGCATCGAAAAAAAGCTGATCGAAGAGCTTGGTGTTCCTTATCATGGCATAGCCTCCGGCAAGCTGCGCCGTTACTTTGACTGGAAAAATTTTTCTGACCCGTTTCGTGTCATGAAAGGTTTTTTCCAATCCAAAAAGCTTCTGAAGCAGCTGAAGCCGGACATCATTTTTTCCAAAGGCGGTTTTGTCTCTGTCCCGGTCGTACAGGCTGCCAAACAGCTTCATATTCCGGTCATCATTCACGAATCAGATATGACGCCCGGCCTTGCAAATAAGCTTGCGCTCCCGGCTGCCACTAAGGTATGCTGCAATTTCCCTGAGACCGTGCCATATCTTCCGGCCGGAAAAGCTGTCGTCACCGGTTCGCCGATCCGCGCGGAGCTGCATTCCGGCAACAAGCTGGCAGCCCTTAAATTCTGCGGCTTTACTGCCGAAAAGCCGGTACTTCTGATCATCGGCGGAAGTCTCGGTTCTGTAGCCGTCAATCAGGCGATCCGCGGGATTCTCCCGGAGCTGTTAAAGACCTTTCAGGTCGTGCATCTCTGCGGCAAAGGCAATCTGGATGCTGCCTTGAGCAATACTCCAGGCTATGTGCAGTATGAATATATCAAACAGGAGCTTGCCGATCTGTTCGCACTTGCGGACATCGTCGTATCCCGTGCCGGTGCCAACGCGATCTGTGAACTGCTTGAGCTTCGCAAACCAAATCTGCTCATTCCGCTCTCCGCCGCTGCCAGCCGCGGGGATCAGATCTTGAATGCAAAATCTTTTCAGAAGCAGGGGTTCAGCGAAGTGCTGCAAGAAGAAGAACTCACCCCGGAAGTACTGCTCTCCTCAATCCTCTCTCTGTATGAGAATCGACAAAAGTACATTTCTGCGATGGAGCACAGCGCAGCCAGCAATGCTGTAACTACTATCACGGACATGATTCAGGAAATTGCTGGCTGATCGACATATCTGCGGACAAATAGTATCAAAAGGGGCTGCTGCAGAAGCACATGTAATCTGGTTTTTCTGCGACAACCCCTTTTCATTTACACGAGCAGCAAACCACATCATCTATGTCCGAGTCAGTCAATACCCGACCGTTTAGCTTTCCCGATATTCTGCTCCGTAATGCTTTCGGACGTATGACCTCGCCCGATACAGTCTGGCTCTTAACACCATCACTGATATGCCAAGCCGCTGTGCTGTTTCCTCGTACGTACACTGTTCCACGCACAGGAGCATCAATATCTCATACCACTGCTCATTCACTTTTCTTACTTCTGCAAGAATCTTCCCCAGAAGTTCCCTGTGATTCATTTTTTCTTCACAAATAGCAATACTTTTTTCCTGTAATGCCCCGTTGACTTCCCTCACCTCGCCAATCGGGGTCTCAAGAAAAAGCTCTTTTCTTCTCTTATTTTTCCTCAGATAATCGATCACTGCATTTTGCGTACATCGAATCAGCCATGCCTTTTCAAAATCAGGTGAAACCCGATCTATGTATTCGTAATACCGCACGAATACCTGCTGACAGATCTCCTGTGCTGCCTGATAATCTCCCGTCGCGTCTATCACAAAGCGCATGACCAGATTTTTATACTTAAGGAAACACGCCTCAAACCGTTCATCTCTAGTCATCCTTGTTCTCTTTCCTTTTCTGTAAATTCGGCTTACTTCTGAAACAGCTTCAGTACCTCATCCCGATCCTCATCGGTCAGATGACCCGGCTTCCAGCCTACGTTGACGGTATCTCCGCTGTAGCGCGGAATCAGATGCATATGAAAATGCAAAACAGTCTGTCCTGCAGCTTCCCCATTGTTCTGTACCACATTCAGCCCGTCTGCGTGCAGTCCCTCTTTGAGGACAGCTCCCAGCTTCTTCGCAAGCATCAATGCCTTCGCCGCCGTCTCATCCGGCAGCTCAAACAGATTTGCCGCATGTGCCTTCGGCAAAATCAGCGTGTGTCCCTTTGCTGCCGGGCTAAGATCCAGAATCGCCCGGAACGTCTCATCCTCATAGACCGTTGCCGACGGAATCTCTCCATTTGCTATCTTACAAAAAATACAATTATCCTCCACTTCTAATCCTTCCTTTCCGCATAACCGCGTGAGTTTCTGTCGATCTTACCATCTTTGGCATTCGACACAAGATACCACTATTTTAAGAAGCCTTTTATGAATTGTCAACAAAATATAGCTTTATTTCCCTATCTTTTTTCATCCTTTTTTCCACATCTTACGACGAAAACCGACAAAAGCATGCCACACAGAAAGCCTCCGATGTGTGCATATCCATCAATTCCAGCCGCGGTAAATCCCTGGGCGATCGAAAGAGCTGCCATCAAAAGCAGCCTTTTTCCGGAAATTCCCTCTACATCGCCTCTTTTTCTCAGTACAAGATATACCAACGCCCCGATCACCGCAAACAGTGCTCCGGAAGCGCCTGCCGACACTGCATAATTCTTCCGGTAAAGCGCGATACAACAGGAGAGCACATTTCCTCCCAGGCCGCCTAACAGATAAATAATCAGATAACGAACGGAACCGACTACCCGCTCCAGTGTATCTCCGAGAAAAATCAGAAGCAGCATATTTCCGATCAGATGCTCCACTCCAAAGTGCAGAAACATCGCTGTAAACAGCCGGTATACCTCCCCTTCTTTTACCAACGGCGCGAAGCATGCCCCGTGCGTGAGCATAAACTGTGCGTCCTCCGTATTTCCAATGATACTGAATACTATAAAGACAAGGACATTGATCGCCACGATTGTAAGATTTGCTTTTTTTCTTGTTTTCAAAAATGCAGTCAGCTCATTCATCGCTTTTTCTTCCTCTCATTTTCTGTCTGTTACAGAGTTGAATTCACGCACCCTATAGAGCTATATTATGATGCCTACGAATTGCTCCGCTGCAAAGCAGCTCCCGCAATTCTACAAACATTCGAAATCCGCTGATTTACTACGTAAATCGCTACTTTTTCATGTTTGGCGGGTCCCAAGTTCAAAAGCCTTATCATGCAAGCATGAACGGCTTTTTGACCTTTTAACCCTAGCATCATATTATTATATACTGCCCGCATTCGTAAAAGCAACCTCTTGCATTTCGAAAATTTTTTTTGTATGATGAAGCAACTACAGATTACTGCTTATGTATTAATACATCGTCGGAGGTCCCGGATACTATGACAAATATCCCAAAAGAAGCCTACATCAAACTCGTGGAGGAAATTTCCCTGAATGCATGGCCGTCCCATAAGATAGAGCTTTATGACGGATGGCTCATCCGCTTTTCTCATAATTATACGCACCGGACCAACAGTGTGACACAGGTCGGCACATCGCTGCTTCCGATTGAGGAGAAAATCCATTACTGCGAGGCTGTCTATGCCAACTACCATACGCCGTCCATCTTTAAGATCAGCCCGCTTATCGATCCTTCGTTTGATGAGCTGCTGGCCGGGAAGGGCTACGAGATTCAGCATGTCACCGAGACAATGACAATGGAACTGACACAGTTTCAACGTTATCCATCCGTCTCCGCAGAATATGAATACTATGGCCGTAATTCCGGCCTGCCTTCCTTTGTCGTCTATCCGGACGATGTAATCGTTCAGCTGCAGGATCGCATCACAGATGAATGGATTACCTCATTGTTCCGGTTAAACGGTACGACCAATCCGACACTTCGCCGTATCGTCCCCTCCATGTTCAAGGCCATTCCAAAAGAAACCATCGTCGCCAGCATCGAAATTGATGGGCGGATGGTCGCTTCGGGTCTTGGCATCCTGGATCGGGGACACGTCGGGCTCTATGCCATCTACGTCGATGCCAGCTGCCGACACAAGCATTACGCCCGCGCCATCTGCAGCACGATTCTGAGCGAAGCACAGAAAAAGGGAATCTCTCATGCCTATCTTCAGGTCGTGCAGGGCAATGCTTATGCAAAGTCTCTTTATCATTCGCTTGGATTTGAAGACCTGTATACTTACTGGTTCCGTGCAAAATCAAGTCTCCCAATGTAAAGAAGAATTTCCTGTCAAAGCGGATATTTGCCACACTCAAAACGGTGTATGCGCATGAACCGCCCGGTACTGAACATCTGCAAAGGCAATCCGCGCTCCTTCGGTAAAGGTGCGCAGCTCCTGCGGCTCTAAACGTTCTCCATTTAAGAAGGTACCGTTCCGGCTGTTCAGGTCGCGGATATAGCCGATCCCCTTCCGGTATTCCATCCGTGCGTGGATCCGGCTGACGGTCGAAGCATTCAGCTGCACCTCGCACTGACCCTGCAGTTTTCCGACCGTCACCGCATCTGTCCCAATATAAATATCCGGAAACATCTGCGGGACTTCGCCTGCATTTCCCTCTGGCTGAATATAAATCAGACGCATTCCGCACGGCTCCTGCACATCAGTAAGGCAACGCGTCTCCTCGATTCGTTCTTCTGCAAAAAAATCTTTCCGCTCTCCCGTACTTTGATACATTTCCTGATGCAGTTGTCCATACTCCTCCTGCTCATCTTCATCCTCTTCCTCCTGCCAGATGCCATGCTGTACTATTCTCTTTTCTTCCTTTTTTCGCTTCCACAGGCTGTTCGCTAACAATTCGCCAGATAAAATGAGGAAAAAGCAGCCTCCTGCTTCCGTCACATTTAAATATCCATAATAAAAGACGACTTCCAGCACTGCAAACAACAACAGAGATGTCAGCAGCACCGCCGGATGCACAATCTGAAAGATTTTCCATTTCTTTTTTTTATCCATTTTGCGCTCTTTGTGAATTACATTCAGAGGCTCTTCTGACACAGCCTCTTTCTTTGCTTCTCTCTTATCCTGTCTCTTCGCGCGCTCCTCTCCAAATCCATTTTCAGAACCGGCTCCCTGTACCTGACTATACAAAAAGCTCAAATCATTTCTCATAGAGTCCGTTTCCGGTCCCGATTCTCCCTGTCGATTCGGCAACACAGCATCCAGCCTTTGATTCAGCTCCTGCTTGACCATCTTTCTATCAGCTGTCGTCCTTTTCTCGCCCATCTTACAGTCTGTCAGCAGCTCCTGCAGCATCCTTGACAAACTCAGATTCTCCTCCTGGGTTCTGGCATAAAAGCGATATCCAAGCTCTACAGCCGCCGGGTCCTGATGATTCAGCCGTTTCAAAAAAAATTCTGCCAGCTGCATAATGGATATCTCCGTATCCTTCTGCGGCACATAGCAAAACCAGATAGCCCTGCCATCCGGGTCTGTAAAAATATACTGTGGATCAAACAGCAGCTGTTCCGGCCTCAGCAAATACCGCTGAAGCATATCCAGATGGCTACTGATTCCCATCAGCAGCTGCAATATCTCCTCGTAGCCAATTCGCCTTCGCTCATACAGGCTCGCCACCGTCTGCTTCCCGGTAATCTCATAATTCAAATACAGTTTTCCGTCGGTGCGGGAGCGGTGAAACGGCAACAGCCCCGGTATCCTGTTCTGCTCCACCATCGGAATACAATAATCATTTCCGACTGCCTCCTCCTGTCCCTCGATCACCAGATAATTATTCTTAAGATCCCGCTTAAATTCTGCTTTCACCGACTCCCTCCATCCCTGCTGCGTATGATTCCTCTCTTTTTTCGAATCCAGTCAGATGGATTCAGCGTATGGACCTGCCAGCTTTTTGAGATCTTCAGCTGATTTCCGGACAAATAACGCATCACCATTCCCGGAACCGGACAGACTGCCGTATATCGCGCATAGACCTCTGAACTTCCAAACGCCACATGCCCCTGACTGCTTCTGCTCCCCATGAGCCGTTCCGGCCCCGCCTGATTCCGTACCTGATTTGCTGCCGCTTTCCGCTCATTTTCCGTAATGTAATTGCTTCCCGCCACTGCCGTCTCACAGGCAAACCCCTGTAAGATTCCACAGTCATGCACATAAAATGCCAGGATTAAAAGCGCCGCCAGCACAAACAAAATAATCGGAAAAACCAGTGCCGCCTCTACCGTATAGCTTCCCTTCCAGAACGCCCGCTTCTTCAGACAGTCTCTGATTCGCGTTTTATTTTCTGCTTTCCTCGTCTCATCTTTCATTTCCCGCATCCCCAATTACCTTCTGTCATGGTCATATCCTGTCTGTCTATTGTATAAATCCTTAATTTTACCGACCACATATCAGCTGCCACATCCATGCTGCCAATAGAAACGGTACAAATGGAAGCTCTGTTTTCTGTCCCCTGTACTTGATCAGCAACACAAACGCCGCTATCCCGGCCAAAAAGAACGCTGACAATACCAGTTCGATACATGCTCTCCATCCGACAGACAGACCGCACACAAGTATCAACATCGCATCACCGTATCCGATTCCCTGATGCGTCGCCCGGGCCATTAGCAGACAAATGGCTCCCGGCAACAGGTCTGCCACAAACACTGACATACCTCCGGTCATCCCTGCCGCCAGACGTCCTGCCACTGCCAGAGTCATATACAGCATTACTACCCATCGATACACCTTTTTACTGCAAAAATCCGTTCCTGCACAGATCAGCAGCACTGCCGTCGTTATCCATTCTTGTCCTGGCACCGTGCCCGTGCTCCTTTCCCGAAAGCCTCACATTATTCTACATACAAATATGGTTCCGCACACTTGCTGCATGGGCGCAGGTCACAGTCCTCCTGCAATACCTCTTCCACCGTCCGCTTCAATCCACTGCAGGAAAGACTGCCGTGATAACGGTTTCCCTCTCCGGTAATATATACGCTCCCTGCGCTTCCTGCGTGGCAGCGCTCACAGGCATGATATTTTTCTCCACTCTTATTGCGCAGCTGCCCGACCATCCGGGCGCCTACCTCACGAATGGATAATTTCAGATGCGTACAGTACGGGTCTGTATGGTAGACCTTCCCGGTCGCCGCTACATAGACCGTTTTTCCTTCCCCTTTTGCGTCTGTGCTTCCATCTGCATGATATATTCCTTCTCTCCCGGTCCATGCCCGTACACAGACCTTTTGCAAAAATGTGATCCGCGGCAAATATACCCCCGTCACATTCTGTACCCGGTAAGTCATGCGAAGCTCAAGCACATTGGCATCTCCTGCCCTTTGCCCGCCTTCGATTCGCAGATCCTTTGCCGCACGGCTGTTTCCGGCCGCTGCGCATACTTTGCCACGAATGGCTCCGGTACTCATCTGCCGAAGCGCTGTGCCGGTCCCGGAGATATCTGGCGCCGTATACACCTGCACAGCCTGCCCTCTGCCCGCCTCCGCCAACGCCGCTCCATAACAGACAGAGGCCTCCATAGTCTGAGCATACTGCAGCACAGCGATCATAAGAAACAGAAATACCGGAACCACCAGCGCCGCTTCCACGGTCAGTGTCCCCTTCCAGCATTTCCATCCGACAGGCGTAGTAAAAAAGAATGCTCTTATACTCTTTAGCGAAATAAAGGGGGGAGAGAGCTTTTCCTTTCTATAATTTAAAAATTTCAAGTAGGATAATTTTCGATCAGAATAATTTTTCGCGCACTTCTGATCCGATTCTGAATATAAAAGCATTCTTTTTTACCCCGCCTTCTAATAAGCAATGCTTCCGCTCTGCCAGATATTTGTTCCACCGGCTCCCAGTCCGAATACCGCCTGAGGAAGACTGTAAAACACCGGCCGACAGCTCCACTTTGCCTCGGTCTTAATTGCTACAATCGCATTCTGTGCCTGAAAGCATTCGCTTCCTTCCTGATTTTGCAGTCGGTATTGGATCAGATCCAGTGCACGCAGCTTCAAATCCGACCGCCTGCACATCTGCAAAAGAATCCGCAGATAGTCCGTATAAGACAGCCCCTCTTCCGCTTCACTCCCATCCACTCGTTCCAGAAGATTTCCAAGTGATCCCAGTGTTGCAAATGACAGCTTCCAGGAAGCAACATCCTTTAAAAGCGGGATCTTCCCTCCTGACAGCAGGATCCGGACATCCAGCAGGCTCTCTCCATAGGCCAGTCCAAGCAACAGGGCATGCTGCATCGCTCCTGTCAGCGCCGGCATTCCAAACATACCGGTCAGTGTCAGTGCGAGCTCGCCTGCCGCCCCATTCAGATTTTGATGTTGCAGGCAATACTGATAATTTAATCCTTCCCGCAAAAAGAGCAGTCGTTTTACAACGTATTTCAAATTCTTCCGATCCGACGGTTTTCCACTGATCAGATACTCTGCCTGATACTTCAGTTCTTCCTTTGCCTCCTTGCAGTAATTTGGAAACTGCATCAGAAGATATTCCCGAAACAGTGCGTCTGCTGCCATACCCTGATTCTTTTTTTCCAACTTCAGATTTCCATTTTGCAGATGCCTTCTGGATGGAAATGCCCCGGTCGGAATCGTTGTCGTGGAAACATGCTCACCTCCTGTGACCAAAGCCAGTGTTCCCCGCCGTTTCAGACGCCCGAGTGCTATAAGCGGATTCTTCACCGGAATGACTGCTGACATATGATCTTTTACCGGAGGTTCACCGGCTTCTGATGCTTCCTGCTGCTTTTCGGCTTCCTGCTTTTTCTTTTCTGCTTCCAGCACATCGAGCTCCTTATCATTTTCCTCCTGCCTTCGCTCATACTGCTCTCCAAGCACCTTCAGCTCACGTATCGTCCCGGTATCTGCTTGCGGAAGCTTATCGGCCAAAAGCTGCGGAGTTGCTTTCATATAAGCGACTGCCTGCTGATAAAATGGCTCTCCCTGCTCGTCTGTCAGTAATGCATAGCCCTGGATCTCACAGTCTGTCAGCATCAGCCTCCACGGATCAAATAATCCAAATCCGCCTTCTCCGGACAGCGGATCTGTATTCGCCTTCAGATAATACCGCAATCTCCCCTCGGATTTCTGAATCTGAAAACTGCCGCTCCCACCTGCACCGTCAAGTGCAAAGATTTCAAACTCTTCCAGAAGATTTTTCTCATATTCCGCCAGTACAGAAAAATTTGCCACCCCTTCCAGACTCGCCGTCTGCGCCTTTGCCCCCTGAATCCTTACAGCCTCCACTACCGCCAGGAGCAGACACAGTATCAGAACTCCGGTAAGACTGAAAAAAACTGTCACCGACCCGTGCCACGTCGTTCGCTTTTCATGATGCATCATTCTCATACTGTTCCGCTCTGGCTTACAATCTTACCGAAAATACTCGTCACAAGACTGGTCAGCTGACTTTTAAAAATCAGTACCAGGCTGATTAATACGACTAAAATCAAGATGATTTCTACTACGCCAACGCCATCTTCCTCTTTTAAAAATGCCTTAATCTGTCCCATTTTTTCTCCTTTCCGTTTTTCTGGCTGTCTGACAGCGAATATTTGCAATCCGCTTCGCTACTTGCTCATTAACCAAATCGTTGCTTCACTGCTTATTGCTTCACACAACCGAAACAGTAGACTTGCCTGATTCGGTTAAAAGGACAGGAACGCCGGAACCATCAGAATAACAAGCACGATTCCCAGCATCAGAAGCATTGGAAACAGAAGCTTTGTCCCTGCCTTTTCGCCCAGCTTTCTTGCGTTATTTTTCCGTTCCGTAAAGGATGCCGCAGCCTCCTGTTCGAGCATCGTATTTAAGCCCTTTGTCCCTTTTCTCAAATTTTGCGAGAGCACGGTGCCAAGCCGGATATATTCCGGCATCTGACAGCGCCTTCCGAACCGTTCATATGCGTCTGCTTCCGCGATTCCGCTCTGCATCTCATAGCAGGCACAAGTCAGTTCTTCATATACATAATGAATCTCTTTCTTTTCCCGCTGATACTGCCCGGACAGCCGCCAGAACGCACTCTTCATGCTCATCCCTGCTCCAAGCAGCATCGCAAGCTTCCACATCAGATCCGGATAGTCTAAGAGCAGCTGTGTCTGTCGTTCCTTAGCCTGACGATGAACCTGCTGATCCATTCCGATCCATATCACAAGAGCCGTAAGCAACGTCAGTCCAAGCACCTTTGAAACCGGATTTTCTCTGGCATACAGCCAGTACAGCTTTCTTCCGTCAACCTCTGCCGGGAGTTCAAGTATCGCTTTACTTCCATGCTCTGAATCCTCGCGGGACAGTTCGTTTAATATTGATTGATGGAGCTGCTCCTCCTTCGGCATTTCCTGCGGAAAGACCTTTGCATACACAGTATATAAGGCTTCTTTTCCGCCGCAGGTAAGAGTTCCCTGTATCTCTACCAGCACGCCATCTACATCTTCCGATCCAAGCAGTCGCCCGCTCTCATCAATCACGCCATACGGAACCGTCGTCCAGCAAACCTGTACGACTCCGTCTTCCAGAGTCTCTGGGAATGCCAGATCCTGCCGCACCTCATCCAGAGAGCTGTTTTCTCCCGGCAGCGTTTCATCCAGCGTCAAAATAGCCGCTTCCAGATGTTGCTGCTTTTCGGCCTCCGTATAGGCACGTTCCCGCACCGTTATCTCAAATGCCTGCACCTCCTCTCCGTCGATCTCCGCCTCCAGTGCTTCTGTCCTGTTTCCTTCCCCATAAGCTGGTCGCTGCAACGCCTGATCCGGCACGTCCTCTCTTCGAAGCATACTCCATCCAAAGCTGACCGCCGCCAGAAGAATCCCGATCATTCCTGCCGCAAGCACACAGCATATCTTTCGAATCCAATATGCTCGGATCGTCTCTTTTCTTCCGACCTGCAGCGCTGTAAGCTCTTTCTGCAGCGTCCCACGTCCCTTTTCCGGCTGATCCAATCTCAGGATGTCTACCAGAAACGCACCCATTTTTCTCCAAAAGCACTTAAGTCCCGACACTCCTATACCTCAATTCCCACAATTTTCTTTCCCCACAGATACGCCACAGCATAGATCAGAAGACAGACTGTCATCACCGCCCTTCCGGTCAGATTTCCATACATACCGGACAGAAACTCCGGTGATGTCAGCCGTACATACAGCAAGATCAGTAACGGCATCAGACTCATCACCTTCTGCTCCGTCATCTTGCCGGTCAGCACTGTCTCAATCTCTGCAACCGTCTCCTGCTTCTGCCTGATACACGAAACCGTATTGCGGATCACATGCAGCAGATCTCCACCTGTGCGCTTTACTGTCAGAAACACCTCTGCAAAGCTTTGCAGGTCCTCCACCTGACTTCGCTCTCCCAGATCCTGCAGCAGGCTCTCCACGCTCTGGTTCCGGTCCAGCTGTAATGCCATATTCTGAAATTCCAGCACAATAAATGTATCGCGCGGGTACAGCTTTTCCAGCTCCTTTGCTGACGCACACACTGCGTTCTCAACAGAATAACCGGACTGAAGCGAAGCTGCCATCATCTGAATCGCATCTAAAAACTGCCGTTGCATCTCCCGCTTGCGCCTCCTGCGCCACGTCCTCTTCTGCTCCCGCAGCATCCATAACATTCCCGGAAAAAGCACAATCACGCTTACGAGAGAGTCATAAAACAGCCAGCCAAGCAGCAGAATCAGCGTCAGGTCGCCTGCCAGATACCGCCCCACATCTACTCTGCTCATGCGGGTATAAGGATGCTCCCGCCGGTGACTGTCTATAGCGTCAGTCCGGCCCGTTCGAGCTTTTCGCGCCGCCGCAGTCCCTTCCTCGCAACCAGCCTTCCACATACTTTCCCGCATGCATCCACACCCTCCTCTACGAACTCGTATAGCACCTGTGTCCGAATTTCTCCCGACTGCGGATCATATCCGAGAATTTCCAATATCTGTAGTACCTTTCTCGTCTTATCACGCAATCGTCCTAAATGGACAATCAGATCAATACCGGAAGCTATCTGTCTTCGGATCGCCGATAGCGGCATGTCAAAATCCATCAGCGCCATCGTCTCAATTCGTGAGAGCATATCCTGTGGAGTATTCGCATGACCGGTGCTGAGTGATCCGTCATGGCCGGTATTTAGTGCCTTTATATGGACTCCCTATGTTCCCATCATGCAGAAATACAATATCTGTACTTAATATACACTGTATATAACGTTATTATCTTGCCATTCCACAGTTGCAAAAAGAAAAGAGAGCCTTTCACAGCCCTCTTTCATATTGACTTTCTCATTCATTTGTCATACTTAACAGTTTGGCAACCAATGTCTCTAAACTTTTTCCCAAAAATGGGACAAAGTCTGGTATTGCACCAAATGCCATCCCAATTATTATCATTCGCCCACATTCTCTTGCAGATTCCAATGCAAATCCATAACTCAAAACACCTGTCAGAATAAATATAATTGATAAAAAGTAAAGCAAAATATTTCCCAACATCATCGGAATTTTTAATAACCAGCGAATCAATATCATTACTGCAAGAATTAAATATAAAAACACTTTTATTATGTACTTAACCAACATTTTTAATCCCTCACTTTTTTGTCTTTCCGGACAGCAAGAATCTTGCCATCCGGACTTCCACTTTTTTGCTATCCGGGCTGCAAAATTCTTGCTATCCAATGCAGTTCATTATCCTTTTGTGTATATCATTTCCGTCAAAATCATCTCTTCTGCATCATGACAAATGGCATTCATTCTCCTTGTCCATTCCATGTTGTCCTGCCTTTTTAATTTCTCTGTAATTCCTTGTTTCTCCATCATCTGTTTTACTAATTGTTCTTCCCTATCCCTTGCTTCTGCATCAATCTGATTCAAATGCTCGACAAGTTTTCCTTGTAACAACAATATTTGATATTTTGCCTTTCTGTGTTCCTGTAAATAGCTTTTACGAAGCATCCCATATTTCCCATAAGTTGGTTCGATATCTGTAAGTGCCAATTTTGGCAAATAATAATCACCACATAACATATAAGTAAGTCCATTTTTCTCATCATAAATTTCGTTCTGCATAAAATATTCTCCTTTTCTTCCTATAATTGGTCGTACATCTTCAACAGTGTTCCCTTTTTCATTTGACTATATTTCACCTGTAATTCTTCATATTTTTTCTGAAGACTTTCATATTCGTTTTTCGGAACACTATCGGATAATTTCTGTTCTAAACTCTTAATCCGTGCTTCCTGTGCTTTTGCAATAGCATCACTTTTAGGATTTCGCAATATCATTCCCTGTTGTTTTTCCTTCAATTCCATCATGACCTGTTTCACATTCGGATTATTATAGAAAAAACCTCTGGAAAGTCCTGTTAGTTTTGTAAGTTCAGCAACTGAAATTTTTATATTTTTTCTATACATTGTTTCAATAGCTGTTATTGCTGTTTCCGTCATTTCCGCACTTTTTTCTTTTGCCAGTGCTACCATTTTATCGTGTTTCTGCATTTTCCTTTTCCCTCCTGTATTGTGCTAATAATTCATTCATTTCATCTCGTACAGCCTTTGTATCCTCCGCTAATGCTTCGTTTCTTAACCGCCGATAATGTGGTATGGTTCGTGTATCCTTATGCCCCAACAGCCTTGCAATGCTATCATCATCTAATTTCATTTCTGTAAGTTTTACTCCAAAAGTATGTCTAAAACGATGTGTACGAAACTCAAAATAATTTCCATTATCATCCCTGATATCATTTTCATAAATCATGATATTTACATGATATTTCAGCATTGAATCTGTATACAATTTTCCATTATCTTGCAGAAAAATATATTCTGAATCTGGATGCTCCTTTTCTGAAACTTCTATTGCTTTTCTAATCAATTCTGCCAGCTGATTGCTAACTGGTCTTTTATATTTCCTTGTTTTCTGCTGGATAATAGTTATAAAATAATGTCCAGATTTCTCAGATAAGCAATCCCTTCGCAAAGTCAACGTATCCTCTATTCTTGTACCGAGCATCTGATGTATTATTAAACATCTGCCTAACTGGGGCTTTAATTTTGTTAATGCACAATTAAATCTTCTGATTTCTGCATCTGAATACGCTTCTGGTAAAGCGTTGTCATATGCTCTGCAATCACTGGACAGAAAAAGGTTGCATATATTTCCTATTTCCAGTTCACGCCCTATTTCATCCAACAGATTATCCAAAACCGACAGCTCTGTCGTGTAACTGACTGATGTAAGACCAGTATCCGTTTTTATATAAACCAGATAATCTTCTATCATATCCCTGCTAATTTCTGTAAAGTGCTTTACTTCTGGGAATCGATCATACATGAAACTAGCAAACCGACGGAATCCACGCAATTCACCTTTTATACTACCCATTGCTTTTGTCTGGCAGTGGCTATACAATATTTTCTTTATTATCTCTTTAAATTCTTTCTGCCTGATCTCACGAAAATCTAATCTATATCTTCCACGAATCGGATTACTCCTTGGCACAATATCCAACTTTCTCATATCCCATACATCTTTTTCATTTTCTGGAATATCTGCTGTTTTACACTTCACAACATACTCATAATACATTTTCAGAAAAGAAATCTGAGCGCTACTTTGTTGCTCAACATTCCGCCTATCCGGTCTATTTCTTCTAACATACAGCGCCAATCCTTTTTTATATAAAAATGCTTTATAACTTCTCTCCAGTTCTTCCCATTTTTTATCAGTGATGCTACTACAACTTGTACACTTCTCATTCAGAAATTCTTTCAACAGATCAAATCTGTAAATATCATTTACTACTGTTGATAATGACAAACGTCTACATCTATCATCGATATACCCATAAATCTCATCCTGCATCTTTTCATTATGAATCTCTGATATGTAGTACACCCTGTTTTCCTTCCATTTCAGTCCTGCCAACTGTTTTTCTGTAGCTTGTTGATAACAGTCATACGAAATCAAATTAATATTACCTTTCATCATCTTCTACTCCTTTCAATTTAAATGACTGATTTTTTGAAAAATATTTATCTTCAGCCGATACAATACGTTCCGGCATGAAATCAATGTACTGTTTTGTCATATTCTCACTTGAATGTCCTAGATAATCTCGTACTCCTTGTATAGAAACTCCATTTCCGTACATTGAGGTTGCAAGGTTATGTCTGTAATCGTGTGCTCTAAAGATATAATCTCCGCAGGCAATCCCACGGGCCTTACACTCCCGAATCATCTGATTTGAAAATGTCTGTCCATTAAATGCACCACCCTTTTTATTTTTGAATAAATACTCCCCATTTTTTATTCCGTACTTTTTTTCATAATCGTTCACCAGTCCAACCAATAAACTGGGAACAGGAATGACTTTTTCCCTCCGCATTTTGCTTTGATATATGCGCATCCAATTCTCATTGCCTTGTGAATAAAAGGCTCCCGATTTTATTGTACAAACCTCGCTTTTCCTAATTCCTGTGCAAAACAAAATCAAATACATCAACTGTAAATGCTCTGGGAATGTCGGCAGCTCCTTAATTAGATGAGCAATTGTTTTTTCTGGAACACTTCTTTCATTGTGTTCCGAAAAACCTTTTTTTAAAAATCGTTCCGGATAAAACTTCAACACTTCAATATTTTTCATTTTCAAAAACTGTAGAAATGTATGCATATGTGTGATATGTCGGTTAAAAGTGGAATACTTAATATCGGACTCATCCAAAACAGACACATAATCCGCTATATCTTGCATCTCCAGTTCAGTTACTTTTTTACTCTGTCCATCCAGATATTTTAAAAATTGTGAAATAAAACTTATTGTATTTCGGATATTTGATAAAGACAGATCAGATATCCCGACCAAATATTTTGCGTATAATTGTAAATACCAACGATTTTCTTTTTCGTAAATATTAATAAATGAAAGGCTTTTAACAGGTGAACTGGCATTGATTCTCGATTTATCAAACTGAAACCTATCCATATACCAGATACACGCTCGCCAATTTGTCTCTGGATCTGTTAGAAATAACGTTCTTCTCGCAAACTCAACAATCTTAGAAGCCTGTTTTTTTATAATTTCCGGCTCATTATTTAAATACAGATAAAATCTGTTTTCGTCTGCCTGTTCCATTTCTTCAATATCATCTATTCCGTACTTATCGCAAAACCGTATAAGTGCTTTTAATGGTTCTAAAAAATATCTTCGATGTCTTTGTGCCTTATCCATATTCAGAATTTCACACAGCAATATTTTTGTCTGTCGCACCAACTGTGATGAATGTATCCTCGTTAAGTCCCATAACAAATCATTCTTATCGACCACCTGACGGAAAGATTGTGCTTTCTTCTTATTGGGGATATACAGCAAAAACAATTTGTCTTGCTTAAAAAACTCCTGTTCTACAGAGAAGGGATTTCCATGTGAATAGACATCCGGTATATTTTCTATTTTTAAACGATCAAATAAGCTCATTAATTCCACTTTATATTTTTCTGAAATATCCTCTTTTTCAAGAGAATCCATATACATTTTTCTCGTTTCATAGTTAATATCTGCAGTACACTGTATATCTGTATACTGAAAAAATTTGTATAACCGGTTATAATATTTTGCTTCTCCATTCGTAACCAAAGATATTTCTTCCTTTAATTTCTCAGATATTTTTTCCTGATATAACTTCGGAACAATTTTTAATACTGCCAAGGTAATCCCTCCTTCCTTTTACAGAAAATCTGCAATTTGGTATAAATTTTCATTATTTGAGTAGTATTGATCTGTCGCTTCTACCAATCGTTCATTATTTTCACCCAAGTATTTAATGGTAGTTTCAACTTTCTTATGCCCCAGGGCAAAACGAATGTCATTCAAATCCCATCCTTCTTTTCTTCTTTCCTCCGCAAAATAGTGTCGGAGCTGATGCGGATGGGAATTGATATCCGTTTTTTTGGATAGCCTTTTCAACATGCTATACACAGAATCCGCATCTAATGGCTCTCCTTTGTTTTTTCCAGTTAATTTTGTAAATAGATACTCCGAGTTCATCAGACTTTTTCGGTTATCAGAAATGTACTTAACCAAGAACTCAAAAGTTGTATTACTTAACAAAGCCATTCTATATTCTGCATTTTTTGCTCTTGCCAAGTTGGTATTGGATTCACGATACCTTACCCGAACCGTCCTTCTTTCAAAATCAATATCTTCGGTATAATGGATTCCTAGAATTTCCCCTAATCTAAGACCGGTTTCTGCCATCATTGCTATCAGCAATCGATCTCTATCATTCGTACAGGCATTTATCAGCTCCTGTATTTCTTCGGATGTTATTTCTTCCAGATTAGGTTCTTCTTCTTTGAAGAAACCTTTAAACGAATTCACTGCATTTTGATGATTTACTCCCATACTGTCAAAATATGATACTTTTTTTACTCGTAAGACTTTAAGCATTGGCAAAACATCTTCCAGTGCCAAAAACTGGTAGTATCTGAAGACTGCACCAAGATACATATTGCAGGTCTTATTGCTCGTCTGTGTATTATGCTCAGTATGCTTTCCACTCTTAACCCAATACAAGAAATCAATAAAATGTTTATTCTGCTCTGAATAGGATAGCAATGTAATCTCATCCAATCCTATCGTTTGCTCCTGCAGATAATTGTAATAATATGAAAGTGCGAAGGCTGCGGATTTTACAGTATTCGGAGAAGTATTAATCTGATCCAGATGCTTCAAATACTTTGATGGAAGGATTTCAATTTCTTCAATATCAGAAATAATCAAAAAACGTGGTCTATTATCTTTCAAAACCGAAACAACCCTATATTTCAATCCACAGCCCTCCTTCCTTTCGTTTTGATTTGTTTGACTTCTTTGACTTCTTAATTCTACATTATACACAAAGAAGTCAAAATGTCAATTACGTTTTTGATTTCTTTGACTTTTATAAGAATATCAATAAAGCATTTTTTGATTTCTTTATGTTTTAAATTGATTTTTAGGGATATAATTGATAAGATAAAATACAAGAAGTCAATTTATACAAAGTCAAAGAAGTCAAGAGGAGATTTGCATGAACGAATTTATATCAAATTCAGGCACACTAATAAATCCTGACAGCGTTTACGATCAGGAAAGATTCATCAATATACTTCAAATCATTTTACAGAAAAAAACACAAAAAGAATTATCTGAACAAACAGGCTTAAATAATGCAACCATTTCACGAATGCTCAACGGTGCCCGATCTGGAAGACCATATAAAAGCACTATTGATAAAATTGCAAAAGCCATTGATGATCCAGAACTTATCCAAGAATTATATGATGCAACGGGATATTCTTCTAAGAAAATACAGGAACGGAAAAAGATAATTGCAGACAATGGATTTTCTCTAGATCTCTCTACTGTTCAGGTGCATGAAAAATTTTTTTCTACCTTAATGCGTGGACTTTCCATGATGACAAGTCTGCATAAAGTTGAATGGACAATAAAATCCGGAACACCCAGATCATACGATTATTTAATTGAATTAAAAGAGGGAACTATAGATTATTGGTATATTAGATATGTAGATAGAATTACTTCTGATGAAGAAAGAAAAAAAGCCTTAACTGCCATTTATGGAGAATTTGCAAAATTGAAATTGGACGGAAAAATCAAAGTTTCTTGCGCCACTCCTTCTTATGAAGATTATGATTATTTTGTTACAATTCCACCATACCAATTAAATACAAATGCTTCAATTATATATTTTGATTCTGAACTCGAAAGATTTGCAGACGAAACCTTTTTAGAGACAGCTTTACCACTTAAAGAAAATATTCCTGTTAAGGATTTTTGTAATCTTACCGAATCACTGATACTATAACTATTTGATTTTATCACAGAGAGAGTTGCTTATGGCTCTCTCTTTTTTAACGCTTCCTCCTCCTATGTTCTAATTCATTATGGCAAATCATTTTCTAAAGCAAGATCCACCTGTGTTTAACAATATTGTCTTTCATCACAATATTCTCTCATCAGGTTTTCATCTTGCTGGGGATTCCCCAAACCCATTTTTCTATTTATGCCGAGGTCTCAGTATACACTAGAGCAAGATCCACCCCGGTAATACCATATCGCTATTTTAGCAATATAATATTTTCCGGACGTAGGATTCTTGCTGAGGATTGTGCTCCCCAGTTCCTCACATTCAGCATAAATATACACTTGGTTCCCCGAATTTTTCCGGTCACAACACAGGGATATAAAATAGACTAAATATCTCTATATCCCTGTGAAATCACTATGTGATTTTAAAAACAGCAAGGACAGGAAGTGTGGATACACTTCCGCAAAATTACCAATTTCGGAGCCTTATCCAAAATTGAAAAATACATAAAAATCCAAAATCCATAACCTTACTCAGTATCCAAATTTATGATTTTTTACAAATCACAAAAAACCAATATGAAAATTTTACAAATTTTGTATCACCTGTAAAATTCCCATATTGGTTTTCATTCAGCTTTTATGGATTTGGAATACTCTATATTTTCCAAATATTCTGTGCATTAGCTAAGAGCCATTCTGCACGATTTTCTATTTCATGTTCGTTCCAATCATTTTTTTGAAGTACGTCATATAATGTATAAAGTCCGCTCGCACACAAAAGTAAACCTGGTTTATTTTGTCCCTTTGTACTATATTATATAACGCGGGTTGATGTATTCGAGGGCTACAAAGCAGATTTAAAGCTATATTGCAGCCGCCGGGTAAGATGATTACTTTGTCAATTCTTGATACATTCGCATAAGGGACGCAACGCAGGCAGATTCACTTGAAAATTCCGGCGTTCCTTTTGTGAAGCCGTACGCAGCCATAACCGCACGATCATTTGCTTGATGTGCCCTGATAAGTTCCGGCGGCATTAAAACTTCATCATAAAGTTCTGCAAGACTGCTATCGGGGTAAAGTGCTCGCGCATCAAGAATAGCCTGTGCTGTCTGTTCTATTTTTGCCTTTTGTGCATCTGTAGGGGTAGGCCATGGGAAATTATTGTATACAATATTTATTGAATATTGGTAACTAGGACCATAGTATCCACATACGGTTCTAGTCCAGGCCATGTGCACATTTGATTGCAAAACGCCAAAATGAAATAGTGTTGCGCCACTCATGAGACGTAATTTGTTGCTACAAAATGTATTTTCATCCAAAAATCCCATTGGAATATATCGCCTATTTCCCGATGAAACCTCAGGGGCTGCAATATAATTACCAGACGGCATATTTTCTGTCTGAAATCTTGTCGGTGTATCTGCTAGTTTTTTTGTTGATTTACGGTTACTTTTTTCTCTGTATTCTTTAACTGCTTTCACAAGTTTCAAACATTCAGGCATTGCTTTTAATTCTGCTGGGCTACATCCACCCAACCATAAACAATACTTAAATGTATTATTTAGAAAACCTGCCCCATCTAGCCATTGTCTAAAATATTTTTGGCTGTTTGGCTCCTTTTCAACAAAATTATCCATTTCAGATTTAGTGAAAAGATAATTTCCATTATCAATAGGCTGATTACCCATCTTAAATACAGGCACTTGACACAAAGGCTTATTTCTTGATGAAACAAGAATATCCTCAGCTGCCGTCAAATATGGACTGATATGTGGTACTTTTATAACTCTATCACCTGAAAACAAAAGGGCTTCTCTATCTTCAATATGTGAAAAACCAACAATAATAACATAAACAGTTGCTGTCTTACCCGCTTCGGAATTCCATTTGAAAAACTTATATGCAAAGTTGATATAAATATCGTCTTGTAAAATGTTTTTCCAAATAGGGTAAATCTGTTGCCCTTGACATATTGAATCGGTTGCAACAAAGGCACATCTGATTGCTGTATTTTTGGTGAAAACAGCCGCTTTCTTAAACCAACAAGCAACATAGTCAACATTTCCTAAATCTTCACCGAATACATTAAGCCTATCTGTTTTCTGTGTATCATCTAACATTCCTTTTGAAGATGAATCTTTAGCTTTTGTTCTTCCGGCGCGGGCTACAAAAGGCGGATTTCCCATAATATATGAAAGCTGATATTTCGGAATAACGCTTTCCCAATCAACTTGAAGTGCGTTGCCCTCATGTATAAATGCATTCGTTTTCAGCGGCAGGAAGTCAAGATGCATCAAAACAATACTTTCTGTTTCTTTCATCATCTGACTTTCAGCAATCCATAATGCAGTCTTTGCAACGGTTACGGCAAAATCATTGATTTCGATACCGTAGAACTGACTGATAGAAACCTGTATCGGGTTCATATTGTCATAGCCTAAAACCATCTGACCGCCTTGTAATTCCTGTAAGATTTCATTTTCCAAACGACGCAACGACAGGTAAGTTTCCGTTAAAAAATTTCCGCTGCCGCAGGCGGGGTCTAAGAACGTAAGCGTTGACAACTTCTTTTGAAAATCTTGCAGTTTTCTTTCCCGTGTACGCTTTACAGCAATATTTCTGATTTCCTCAAATTCCGCCTTTAATTCATCCAAAAACAGCGGGTCAATAACCTTGTGAATATTTTCGATAGAAGTATAATGCATTCCGCCGGAACGTCTTGTTTCCGGGTTCAAGGTGCTTTCAAATACCGCACCGAAAATAGTAGGGCTGATTTCCGACCAATCAAAATCAGAACTTGCTTTTGTTAGTAACAAATCGCGGATTTCATCGGTAAAGGGTGGAATTTCTATATCCTCATTTGCAAACAATCCGCCGTTGACATATGGGAAAGCTGCTAATTCCGGGAAATCATCTTTTAAATACGGGTCACGATCTTCGAGTTTTGTATCAAGTATCTTGAAAAGGTCTGTGATAGCACGCCGCATTTTGCGTGCGTCAAATTCCGCTAAATAATCATGGAACATACCGCGCCCGCCAAATATGCCTGCATCCTCTGCGTACAGACAGAATACAAGCCGGACACAAAGCACATTAAGGCTTTTCATAGCACGTTCACTTGTAGGGTCTGCATACTGTTTTGCAAATGCATCATAGAGCAAGCCGACAATTTCACCCGCAGCAATGGAAACTTCCATTTCACGCTTTAAGTGTTCGTTGCCGCTATCCACTAAAAATTGAAGCCGATAATATTCTTTTTCGAGATTTTCAAGCAGGATTTCTTCCGGCTCTCCGCCGGGGCGTTCCATATCGTATACAAGGAACTTTTCAAAATTACAGGTAACGACCCAACGCGGGTGTTGTGACAGCGGTAATTCTGTTATATAGCGTTTTGCCTGTTGAAATGGGGTTAAATACGTGCCGTCTGATTGCTTGATAGGCTTTCTTAAATCTTTGCCCAGTCCTTTTTGTTCAATCAGAACTTTTGTTTCTGGGATATTGCCATCAATAAAACTTGTATGATCTAAGTGCACCTGTTCTTCAAATAGTATGAACTGTTCCGGGTGCTCTTTCCCGAAAACGTCACGCAGTAGTGACAGCCAAAAAGATTGACTTTCCCCTTTCTCATATCCTTTATCTTTCCAGTATGCGGCAAAGGCTTTCGCCGCCACACGCTGTTCTACATCATTCATATGTACAACCGCCTTTCAGGTATAATAATTCAATTGGCATTATACTATATTTACGGCTGTTTCTCAATTATAGTCTGACAATTCGAAGATATATTTTTGTCGCTTAAATAGGCAAAAGTCGCTTGATGATACTTGAAGATAATACAATATCTATGCGAGATATCCAAAGAAAACCACGATATATAGTGTTATAAAAAAGATATTTTGTACTATATACATTCCGAGAAGAAGAACATCTGGACCTTCGACAGCAAAGGCGAGCTGCTGCTTACCATCATGTCCTCACTAGCACAGGAAGAAAGCCGCTCCATTTCAGAGAACTGTACATGGGGCCAGAGAAAGCGATTTGCTGACGGTAAGGTCACTGTTCCATTCAAGAGATTTCTTGGCTACGACTGTGGTCTTGACGGAACCCTTGTAGTAACTCCAGAACAGGCCGTTACCATCAAACGAATTTACAGTATGTTCCTTCAGTGAATGACCTATCACGGGATAGCAAAACAGCTCACCGATGACGGCATTCTGACACCGGGCGGAAAGACAAACTGGAATCAATCAGCTGTAAAAAGCATTCTCTCAAACGAAAAGTACAAAGGTGATGCTCTTCTACAGAAGTCCTACACCACTGACTTTCTTACCTAGAAGACCAAAGTCAATGAGGGAGAAATTCCACAATACTATGTAGAGAATAACCACGAAGCCATTATCGAGCCGGAAGTGTTCGAGATGGTCCAACGTGAGATATTGAAGCGAGGTCGAGGCAAGAAATACCACAGTGGAGTACACATCTTCTCCACTTAAATAAAATGCGGCTGCTGCGGAAGCTGGTACGGCTCAAATGTCTGGCATTCCAACAGCAAATACCGTAAGGTCATGCTTTTTTCCTCCTAAATAATCGTGCATTCACAAATCTTTCTCCGACTATTTTTACATATCATATCCACAGTATATCATTATTTGTATTTTGTCTACACACAAGGAACTTCTACCGCCAAATCATAATAATATTGATACATGATCATGTTATCTTTTGCTTCTATATACACTCTCTGAGCTTCTTTCATCAAGTTATTCCAAATATCTTTCCATTCACTAGGAGCCGAATCTAAAAACCACATATTATTAAATGACATTTCTATCGTCCCCCATAAATCATCTTCTTTACGCTCAGTTTTTATATTTATCTGCATATTTCGTGCAATTTCCAATGCATCTTTTTGTAAAAAAGTGAATTTCACTACTTTTTGAGGATCTGGAACTTTCTTAAAACGACGCATATGAGCTTCTGCCTTTTTAATAATTGTTTCCAATTGTTCATCATGCCATTTTTTATCCTCTAGTATCTCTTCTTCTGACATTTGCGCTTTTTCTGCATTAATTTCTCTTTGCATTTCTTCCAATTCACGCTGTGCAATATCATAATATTTCTTTTCAATCACCATAATCTCCCAACTCCATAAAAAAAGAAACAGTCAACATTTTCGTTACAACTGTTTCCTTTATTTTTGAAGTCCCCGGAGCATTTGTATCACTACATTCTGTTCTTTTTCATCAAGATTATTCCAAATATTCAAAACCTCTTGTTGTGATTCTGATAAGCTTACTGGAACATCCATTCCGGCAAAGAATTGTGCCATTGTTACTCCCAGTGCATCACATATCTTTTCTACAGTAGGCATAGTGGGTAAACTTTCTTTAGCAATAATTTTTCCAATCGAAGATTGAGATATACCAGTCAATTGTGACAGCCGATATTTACTCATATCACGTTTTTTACATAAAGCTATAATATTGTCCGCAATATAATCCTCTGTACGCAAGTAAATACACCTCTTTCCGATAGTAGTTACCTTAATTGTAACTAGAAATCCGCAAAAATATTAGAGATGTATCTTACAAGTATTTACTAAGGGAAACAGTAGTATTAAAACAAAAAAAATAGAACTATATAAAGTTGTATTCCATTAATGTCAGCTTATTATCTAAATGCTCATATTCTCTTTGTACCTCTTCAATTTTATCATATAGTTTCAGCACTGTCGAACCCTTTATCATTTTATTTTCTTGGCACATCTGCCGGAATTTTTCTTTGTACCCCCGCAGTATTCTTCCTTTTTCCTCTAATTCCTCCAGTGTTTTAATTTCCTCTTTATCTGCCATGTATTTTCCTCTCAGACATAATTTTTAATACATAAATAATAACCTTTTTTTCACTGTTGTTCAATTATAACTTATCGCCTTTTTCTCCCATCAATCGACAATCTTCTTTTTGCTATATACATATGATATACTTCTTTTTATACAACCAATTACTATTGTATAGCTCACCATTTTTTTCTATCTACAACACAAAAAAGTCAAGTTGTGATGGAAAGGAGGTGAGGACATGGAAATAAATTATGCACTTATAGGCAAACGTATAAGAGAAACCCGCAAACAACGAGGATTGTCTGCCGAGGAGCTGGCTGAAATCGCTGATCTTTCTACTGTTTATATAAGCTATATAGAAAATGCCAAGCGTAAACCCAGTTTAGAATCTTTAATCAAAATTAGCAATGCCCTTGAAATTACTATTGATGAATTACTCTATGGAAACTTGTTATACAATCCTACGGAATATCAAACTGATATCGATTTATTAATGGCAGATTGTACCAGCACTGAAAAACGTTACATATTCGAGGTTCTTTCAGCCATAAAGAATATTTTACGAATCAATGATTGGCATCTATCCTCAAAACACAATTACGATGCTGATAACCCGAATGATTATTAAATCATTCAATAACAATCAAATATCTATTTCTACATAAACCATCCGTTAATCACTTAACTGATGGTTTATGTCTTTTTCAATCCAAAAATTCTATGATAGTTATATCAACTATAAAGGATGTCGCTATTGATGAAAGAAAGTGAAGAACGAAGCAGTAATATTGATGAACAGAAAGCCAGAATCCGGCAAAGATACAAAGGTATTGATCCAGAAGAACTGGAAGTAATTCCGGCACTTCCACCAGAGGATATTTTTAAAACAGAAAAAAAACTACGAGTAGCTGTATATGCAAGGGTATCTACGGATGATCCACGCCAAACATCCTCATATGAATTACAGAAAAATCATTATCAGGATGTAGTAAATAAAAATCCGAATTGGATGCTTGTCGAAATATATGCCGACGAAGGCATTTCAGGCACTTCGCTTCAACATAGAGATGCATTCAAAAAAATGATTGAAGATTGTGAAGCCGGAAAAATTGATTTAATCATAACAAAAAGTGTATCCCGATTTGCAAGAAACGTTGTTGACTGTATCCGATATGTACGAGAGCTTTCTTCACTCCGTCCACCCGTCGGTGTATTTTTTGAAACAGAGCATTTAAATACTCTTGATCCCAAAAGCGAAATGATTCTGTCATTCATGTCAACACTTGCACAGGAAGAAAGTCATACCAAAAGTGAAATTATGAATTCTTCCATTGAAATGCGTTTTCGTCGGGGAATATTCCTTACACCTCCTCTGCTCGGATATGACCAAGACGAAAATGGAGATCTTGTAATCAATCCACATGAAGCTAAAATTGTGCAGCTTATTTTTTATATGTATCTGAATGGAAGCAGTACTCAACAAATTGCTGATTCTTTGACAGAACTCGGTTGTAAAACAAAAAAGAATAATGATGTCTGGTCATCCAGTACCATACTACAAATCCTTCAAAATGAACGCCATTGTGGGGATGTTCTGGCGAGAAAAACATGGACTCCTAATTATCTTGACCATAAATCAAGGAAAAACAATCAAGACCGTAATCAATACAGAAAAGTCGGACATCACGAAGCTATTATCTCCCGAGATGATTTCATAGCTGTTCAAAAATTAATTACAAATGCGAAATATGGAAATAAAGAGATTTTACCAGAATTACATGTGATACAAGAAGGCTCTCTAAGTGGATTTATAAGCATTAATCCAAGATGGTCTGGATTTAAAGCCAGAGACTACTTTGAAGCATCTCAAAGCGTCCTTAAACCGGCAAATATGAATGTACCTGATACAATTACTGCTTCCGCCGGTTCCTTCGATTTAAGAGACTATGAAGTTGCCAGAGGACAATTTTTCTCCTCTGTTGGTCGGATTTCTGTTTCTTTTTCATATAAACAGATCTCTTTTAACAAAGATGCTATACGGAAATTTCCAAACATAAAATTTGTCGAACTGCTAATACACCCAAGCTCAAAACTACTTGCTATCCGACCATGTTCCTCTGAAACAAAAAATAAAGTGCAGTGGTCACGTCTCAAAGATGGTCAACTTATTCCAAAACCAATTTCCGGCGCTGCATTTTTGCCAACATTATACGAGATATTTAAATGGGACAAAAAATGCAAATATAGAATATTAGGAGTTGCCCACCAAAAAGACAATGAAAATGTCCTTATTTTCAACATGGACGATACAGAAATACGAATACCGACAAGTACCAACGACGTATCCGCCCCCAATAACAACATGCCTGATACAATATCTGATTCTAAGAGTGTGTTAGCTTATCCTGCCGACTGGATGAATAGCTTCGGTAATAATTACTATACTCAGTCTCAAGCGCCAGAATTAACAGAATTTACAGCAGACAAAAACTGGCAGACTGCTTCAGAAAGTAAACCTTATAAAGAACCCGAGCTACAAACCACTCCCAAAGAAACCATTATACAAAATATAAAGAATATTATTACAGAAATTAAAGGAGACACCCAATGAGCGAGCAACCTATAAATCAATGGAATATGACTACAGAACCTTCTGATATGATGAAAATCAACACACCTATGCCAATAACAGTCGCACCCAGCCCCTCAAATCAAACGGAAGTCATTGACGATGATTCTTTCAGCTATGACGGTTATCAAGTTGTACGTGGCGAATTCTTCGCTCATATTTACGAACCTTCGTTTACGTTTAATAACTACAAGGTATCTGTAAATACCGCCTGCATAAAAAAACTACCCGATGTCGAATATGTGCAAATATTAGTCAATCCCATTGAAAAAAAACTGGCTGTCCGTCCCTGTCGAGAAGAAGAAAAAGACTCTTTTCGTTGGTGTTCCTCTGGAAAAAAACGTTCGCCAAAACAAATCACCTGTCGAATTTTCTTTGCTAAAGTGATATCTCTCATGGACTGGAATCCTAATTATCGGTACAAGATTCTCGGCAAACTAATTCGTTCTGGCAATGAAATACTGTTCATTTTCGATTTAACTTCACCTGAAATATTTCCTCGTACACTAAAAGACAATGGAACTGTAACCACTGCTAGGACACCTTCTTATCCTGAAGAATGGAAGAATCAGTTCGGTATTCCAGTGGAAGAACATCAAAAATCAATGCAAGTCAATATATTTGAAGGCTACGCAGTATTTGACATACAAGAAAAGAAGAAGGCAACTGATAAATCCATAGAAAAAGCAAAAGAACCATCAACAGCAGAAAGTGAGGAAAAATCCTATGAACAACAAACACTCTTCCCATCCACTAATATGTATTGACTTTAAAAAGAATCGTATACGAATCCACCGCAATACACTCCGTCAAATTGGTAACCCAGAATATATTCAACTTCTTGTTAATCCTGATCAAAAAATGATAGGTATAAAAGCTAGTTGTGCGGAGGATAAATTGGCACATAAAGTTAAGGATTATTTTGTCATCAATGGTAACAGTTATGAATTGTACAGCCGAGAATTACTATATTCACTTTCCCAACTTAACCTTTCTTGGGAGAAATTTAACATTTTTCGTTTAGAAGGCAATATTTACCCAGATAAAAAAATAGCTCTATTTTCCATGGATAACATCATCACAAAACTGCCACAAACAGAATTCAAATCAGAAATAATGGGAGATGAGTATGCGCAATTATAGTATATATACATTAAAAACAAAACTAGAATTCACCAATTTGTATCAATATCTCAGTGAAAAAGATTATAAACAACTTGAACAACAGATATTATGTTATTCCTATCACACCCCCATCTGCACATGGAATGGTATTGTCATTAATGGTATAGAAGCATATGAATTATTTCGTAAACACAGTATTCCTTTCCGAATAAAAAGACTACATTTTTCCAGTAAAGAAGATGTAATTTCATGGATATGTACTGACCAACTTAAACGAGAGGATTTAACCAATATCAATAAAAAATACCTGATTGGGAAAAAATATGATGCTGAAAAAATTTTAGTTTCAAGACAACTTTCATCTACAAATAAATCTCATATTTCCGGTGCAAGCATCGCAGCAAAAAAAATATCCGAAGAATGTAATGTAGCAATGGCTACCGTTTACAAATATTCTGCTTACAGTAGTGCACTAGATATAATTGATGAAAAAGTTCCGGATCTTGTCAAACGAGTTCGTTCTGGTCAGCTCTGGATTTCCCAAGCTAATATTATTGAGCTTTCAGGATTATCAAAAGAGCAGCTTTTAAGTCTAAATAACTACCTTCTTGCCGAAAAGATAGAACATCTCAGTTATCATGATATGAAAAGGGAATTACTGTGGAATAATTACGCCAAACCGCTGTTAAAGAAAGAATCTTCCGTTTCTATTCCTTCAATACGCAACCTGCCACAATTTGATCCAGATGCGGAAATTGCAAGTCTTACGTTGACGATTCCCTCGTGGAACAGTTCTATCGAAAGAGTATTAAAAGTTTCAGATTTTAAAATTGCATCTGATACAGCAAAATACAAGCTTAAATATCAGCTTATGTGCCTAATATCAACCACAAATAATATTTTAAAAAAATTGGAGGAAATATAATTATGGATGGAAATACCGAAGATTTACAAAAGTTTGTTCCCCAAGTGCATTTTGAGCAAATACCTATTAAAAATTTATGTTCAAATCAAGATTACCAACGTAATCTTTCCATCAAACACGTTCAGCGTGCTGCAGCTAATTTTGACCTTTATCAGATAAACCCTGTAAAAGTAAGTAGACGTGATGGGATAAATTATGTGTTCAACGGACAACACACTATAGAGATTGTTGCTCTCGTCTCTGGATCAAGAGAAACTCCTGTCTGGTGTATGGTTTATGATGATCTTGTTTACACCCAAGAAGCAGATATTTTTGCAAATCAGATGAAATATGTCAAATCATTATTACCTTATGAAATATTCATGGCTAATATTGAAGCTGGTAATGATAGAGAACTTATTATTCGTGACCTTGTTGAATCATATGATCTCACTATTACTTCTTCCTCTCGCCCCGGAGGTATATGTGCTGTATCCACTTTAATTAATATCTATGAAAAATATGGTTTTCACACTCTTGATCGTGTTTTACGTCTTTGTGTTGCCACATGGGAAGGTGCGCCTATGTCCTTTAGTTCCAATATGCTTAATGCTATTGCCCGTCTGGATAATGCTTATGGAGAAACAATGAAAGATGACACATTTAAAGAAAAAGTTGGGCGTGTCTCTGTCAGAGAAATCAGTCGTACTGCCAGAGAACGTCGTGCCGGTTCATTAGGATTCGCAGAAGCTCTTTTACTAGAATACAATAAAAAATCCAAGTATTCACTTCCTTTTGAGAAATTATACACTCATAAAACACCCAAAAAAAGAGAACAATCAACTGAAGATGAATCCGGTCAAAGTTCCACTCCAGAAGGTCAGTTAGATTTATTTTCTACGGATCAGGAGAATACTCAGGCTCTGCCAAACGAATAGCGCAGAGCCTTCAGCCTTTATTCTATCCATACTTTCAAAAGAACACCCTGCTTTAAGGCTCTCTTTCATGCAGTCACTATTTTATCTTATCCCAAATTCATCATCCGCTCCATCCGCCACCTTGTATATGAATACCCATTCCAAATATTTGCTTTTACCGGATACTCTTTCCTGTAAACAAATACAGTGTGATATTTAACAAAATGTATTCTACACCAATTATGTATATCTTTCATATATATGTTATTTATACCATTCATCCACTGTTCTAAAGCCCATATGTCTTTATCTGACACTAACTCCATTATGAACAGTACATTATAATATTGAATGACACCTACTCTCTTCCTTTCCTCTATTAACCTTTTACACAATAACCTATACTTAATGTTCATATCGTTCCTATGCCCCTCCCTCTAATCTATATTTTCCATCCTTATATACGTTATATATATAATTATTATATAGTACATATAAACGCCTGCAGCAGATCAATCGCTTCCGCTCCCCGGATTTCTCCGATCAAAATTCGATCCGGCCGCATCCGAAGACTCGCACGGATCAGATCCCGGATCGTGATCGCAAGCTTTCCCTCTGTATTCGCATTGCGCGCTTCCAGGCGTACCAGATTCGTAACCCCCTGAATCTGCAGCTCCGCATTGTCCTCAATCGTGATAATCCGTTCATCCTTTGGGATAAAGTCAGACAACGTATTTAAAAAAGTCGTCTTTCCGGATCCGGTACCTCCGGATATAAAGATGTTATACCGTGCGCACACCAGCGATCTCAGTAACGTAGCCACCTCTGCCGAGATACTTCCCCAATTTACCAGCTGCTCCATCCGGATAGCCCGGTTCGGAAAGCGACGAATCGTGATCACAGGGCCGTTTAAGGCGACCGGCGACATCACAATATTCACGCGCTCACCGTGCTCCAGTCTGGCATCCACGATCGGCACCGCTTCATTTACGATGCGGTTGCACCGTCCGACGATCTGCTGTGCGATATCCTGCAGCTTTTCTGCAGATCCAAAGCATTTCTCCCAGCGCGTCAATCTGCCATACCGCTCAATAAAGATCCCATCCGTTCCATTTACCATGATCTCCGTAATCGTATCGTCCTCTAAAAGTTCCTGCAGGATATCCAGTCTTCGGATGGAATTGAACAGCTCTTTTCTCAGTGCATACCGCTCTGCCAGTCTCATGTAATGCTCCATGCTGTCGTCCAGAAGCAGTTCATCGATACGCTGATAAATTTCCTGATCCCCGATCTCCCGGTACTCCTCGAGACTTTCTAACAACCGCTCGCGAAGCGTACGGAACTTCTCCTCATTCATTTTCCTCCTCCCACAAAAGGCGGCGCACAAACGTCCCGGTCTCGCCCCATACCAGCTGCTGAATCATATCCGGGCCATTCGGGTCCAGCTCCGTCTGTGGCACCTGAAGCTTTTTTGTCTTCTCGAGGATCTCCTGCTGCTCCATCATCTGAAGAAGCTTCTCATATTGTGAAAGCTTTGCCCGCGCGATCCGGTCTGCGGCAACCGGCATATAGATCCTCTCACAGCGCTGCAGCAGCTCAAAGATGCCCTCCATCTGTCCACCCAGATCCAACAAAATGACATCATACTCGCAATACTCCATGATCCGTTTCAGGATCAGCAGCCACTCCTCTCCGGTCACTCCCCGGATATCTGCTGAAAAAAACGCGGGCGGCACGTATTGCAGCCCATGAAACGACTGAATGATAGAATTCAGCTTGTACACAAGATTCTCTTCTTTTTGTCTGGCAAAATAAATCAAGTCCGTCAGATCAGTACGATAATGTGTCCCAAATAACTCTTCGAAGCCAGAATATTCCTCCAAATTCAGATAGAGCACCTGCCTGCTCTCTGCTAGAATCTCCCCGAGCGCCAGCGCAAAGGCCGTCTTGCCGCTCCGCGCCACAGGTGAATAGATCCCTATCAACTTCGTATCTGTCGTTGCCGGGAACAGACAGGTATTCGGATTGGCCGCCGCATAATATTCCATCACTTCACAAATCAATTGATCTGATGACTGATATTTATAAACAAACGGATACTCCTCCAGATTCAGATCCCGCAGCTGCTCTCCCTCAGAGAGTATGACGATCCGCCCAATCGGAAGTTCCCGGATCTCATTACACATCGCACGCGTAGAGATCAGCAGCAGCTCGATCGGCTGTGCTCTGGCAAATTCCTGCAGGCTCTCTACGTTTGTAAAAGCCTGTACCTCAAACGGCGTCGTTCGTTTTCCATTCAGATAGTCTGTCAGATTGCAGGCGTAAGATGCATCCAGATCACAGACTGCAAAAATATTCTTCTTCAAATCCATCCTCCCATATAGCACAATACACTTGCCAGAATCGGCAAAGAGAAGCAGATCCTGCCTGCTTTTCCTACACCATCCAGATAGCTCTTCCAGTGCCGCTCTTTTGCGTACATCGCCGTATACTGCATAAAATACCCGAACCGCTCTGTCCATAAATGTCGCTTCCACAAAATCCAGAAGGACCAGACCGCTCCAAATACCACTGCCACAAGCATACACTTCAGTAAATCCATCGCGCCCAGAAAGCCTCCCACCACGCAGAACAGCTTAATATCCCCTGCCCCAAGCATCCGAAAATAAAACAACATCCCAAGCAAAAGAAGCGGTAACAGGCTTCCGCCCAGAAACAATACAATCCCGGCAGCCTTATACTGTACAACCTGACAAAGAAAACCTGCGAGCAACCCTGTCACAATCAGCTGATTCGATATCCGTCCGGATCGAAGATCGTCCCATGCCGCCGCCAGCACAATGCCAGACAGCAGCCACCCTGCAATTGGCCTCATTTTCCATCATCCCTTTCCTTTTTTATTTCACTTATTATTTTTATACTTCATGTTTGTACTGTGTAGTATATCACTTTTTAGTGGTTTGTAAAGCATTTATGATGCATTAAAATAAGTTTGTGTGATCCTCACAAACTTTGTCCGTTTCCATTCTTCTATTTTTATATATAATTACATATTGTTTATAAAACGCATCTTATTTTATGTTATCAATTATTCCAGTAAAGCGGACATTCGCAATCCATCCCTGCAGCTCTGCTGACAGGTCCTAGCTTCACTACTTGCTCATGAACGCAATCGCTTCGCGATCTGTCAGTGGGAGCTTTCAACTCCCACTGACAGAAGCATCCCCCCGCCGCTTAGTGCTCCGTGCTCTTGAAGCGGGGGATGCTTATCTGCGTTCAAGAATGCCGTTTCCGTTACAAATATGCTTTTGGAACAAAAAAAATTCGCCCACGCCAAAAAGACGTGGACGAATCGCAGACAAAAAGTCTGATTCCATACCTGTATAAATATTGAATTTTACATTTGCTGATCCATGTACTTCATGTAGCTCACGACCATCATCGCGATCTTAAATGTCAGCGCATCATCAAATTTCCGAATATCCAGACCGGTGCTCTTCTGCAGCTTCTCCAGCCGATATACGAGCGTATTCCGGTGAATATACAGCTGACGCGCGGTCTCAGATACGTTCAGATTGTTCTCAAAGAATTTGCTGATCGTCGTCAATGTCTCCTCATCAAATGAGTCCGGCATTGTCTCCGTGAAAACCTCCTTCATGAACATCTGGCAAAGCGGCACTGGCAGCTGATAGATCAGACGTCCAATGCCAAGCGTATTGTAGGCAATAATCGACTTCTCCATGTAAAAAATCTTACCGACATCCAGGGCCATCTTCGCTTCTTTATAAGAGCGGGACACCTGACGAATCTCATTGACAATCGTACCATAAGCAATCCGCACACTGGACATTGCCTCCGTGTTGAGCATATCCCGCAGCATGTTTGCAGTCTGCTCTACTTCCTCATAATCATCCTGCTCCCGAAGCTCCTGCACGAGGATAATGCTCTGTTCATCGACTGCCGTGATAAAATCCTTCGTGTGACTGCTGAACAGCCCTTTGACGATCTCCATCGCAGTATTATCTTTCTCATATTTCGTCTCGATCAGATAAACGATCCGGCGCACCTCAGTGTCAATGTGAAGCTTTTTCGCACGGTTGTAAATATCGATCAGGAGCATATTGTCGAGCAGCAGGTTCTGAATAAAATTGTTCTTATCGAACCGCTCCTTATAAGCGGTGATAAGATTCTGAATCTCGCTGACTGCTACTCGTCCGAGCATATAGGCATCCTCAGCGGTGCCTTTGGATACAAGAATAAATTCCAGCGCCTTTTCATCATAAATCTTGAAAAAATGCGCATCCTGTACAACCTGACTGTCCGCCGGAGAATCTGCGAACTGAACGACTGCCTGCGGAAGAATAAAATCTGGCTGCATTGTCGTGGCTACTTCATTTCCTTCCGTATCCATTACGGCAAAGTCAACCCGGGTAATGCCATGCAATTCATCAATGGTATTCTGTAAAATCTGGCTTGAAATCATCGTTTCACGTCCTTTTCAAAGTATTTGGGCAATCATACAAATACTATAGACTATTTTTCAAATTTTGGCAATGTGGAAATTAAAAAAACAATGCGCCTTATGTATCAGAACTTAAATACCGCTACTCCATAAGCAGGCAGGTCGTATGCAAAAGAATATGGTCTTCCGTCACACTCGCCCTTTACCGCCTTGTATACTTCCGGCTGCTCCTTTCCGCTTCCGCCATACTGAAACTCATCGCTGTTCAGAATCAGACGATACTGCTTTCTGCGCGGAACCCCGACCCGGTAATCCGGCCTTGGCACCGGTGTGAAATTAATGACAAAGAGCAGATTATTTTTTCCGTCTGCCGAATGCCGTACAAAGCTGAAAATACTCCTGTATGCATCGTCCGCGTTGATCCATTCGAAGCCCTCCGGCTGGCAGTCCAGCTCGTACATTGCCTTGTTTTTTGTATATAAATGCTGCAGCGCAGCTACGTAACTCTGCAGCTGCTGATGCTTTTCCTCTGCCAGCAGATACCAGTCAAGCTCCCGCTCCTCGCTCCACTCACGCAGCTGTCCGAACTCCTGTCCCATAAACAAAAGCTTCTTGCCAGGATGCCCCATCATGAAGGAATATCCGGCCTTCAGATTCGCAAACTTATCCTCGTACTCGCCCGGCATCTTATTGAGCATCGAACATTTCAGGTGCACGACCTCATCATGCGACAACACAAGTATATATTTTTCCGCATATGCATAGGTCATGGAAAACGTCATTTTATTGTGATTATAACTGCGGAAATACGGGTCCAGCTTCATGTATTCGAGGAAATCGTGCATCCAGCCCATGTTCCACTTCATTGAAAATCCAAGGCCGTCATCCTCCGGCTTTCCGGTCACCTTCGGCCATGCCGTCGACTCCTCCGCAATCATCATAATGCCTGGATAGCGTCCAAGCATCAGGCTGTTCAGATGCTTGAAAAATTCAATTGCCTCAAGATTTTTATTTCCACCATATTTATTTGGCACCCACTGCCCCGCGTCTCTTCCATAGTCCAGGTACAGCATCGACGCGACAGCGTCCACACGCAGCCCATCGATGTGAAACTGTTCGACCCAGTAAATTGCATTTCCGATCAGGAAATTTTTTACTTCATTTTTTGCATAGTCAAATACCTTGGTCCCCCAGTCCGGATGCTCGCCCTTACGCGGATCTGCGTACTCAAACAGACAGGTGCCATCAAAGTCTGCCAGCCCCTGTGCATCCTTCGGAAAATGAGCCGGTACCCAGTCCAGAATGATACCGATCTTATGCTTATGCAGATAATTTACAAAATATGCAAAATCCTCCGGTGTGCCATAGCGGGAGGTCGGCGCATAATAGCCGGTCACCTGATATCCCCAGGAACCGTCAAACGGATGCTCGGCAATTCCCATCAGCTCTACATGCGTATAGCCCATGCGTTTTACATAGTCAGTCAGGACCGGAGCCAGCTCGCGGTAATTGTAAAAACCCGGCTCATCCTCTCCGTGCGGATGCTTCTTCCAGCTACCCGGATGTACTTCATAGATGGAAATCGGACTCTGATCCGGCACAAATTTTTCCCGCGCAGTCATCCATGTGCTGTCGGACCAGTGGATCTTTGAAATGTCCGCGATCTTCGATGCGGTACCCGGACGAAATTCCGCAGAATTTGCAAACGGATCTGCCTTATACAGCTTCTGTCCATTTTGGGTTTCGATCAGAAACTTGTACAGCTCCCCTTCTCCGATGTCTGGTACAAACAATTCATAGATGCCAAGCGGATCCCTGCGGATCATCTTGTGTGAGGTCTCATCCCATTCATTAAATGTACCGATTACATGCACCGACTTCGCATTTGGCGCCCAGACAGCAAATGCAGTTCCTTTCTTTCCCTGATACGTCATCGGATGCGCGCCAAGCTTACGAAAAATATCATAATGTGTACCCTGCCCAAACAAATACTGGTCCAATTCTGAAATCAGATATTGTTCCTGTTCTTTTTTCTGTTTTGTACTGCCGCCTGCCGCTGCAGTCTTTTTTCTCCCTGCCATCTTTTCCTTCTCCTTTTTTATTCTGCTACTCAATCCCATAGAAATCTTTGTAAAGCGGACATTCGCAATCCATCCCTGCAGCTCTGCTGACAGGTCCTAGCTTCGCTACTTGCTCCTGAACGCAGTCGCTTCGCGATCTGTCAGTGGGAGCTTTCAACTCCCACTGGCATAAGTATCCCCCCTCACCCGCCGCTTAGTGCTCCGCGCACTTGAAGCGGGGAATGCTTATCTACGTTCAAGATGTCTTCCCCCACCCACTGCTTATTGCTCTGTGCGACAAAAGCAGAAGACTTTCCAAAATATACTGCAAATCAGAACTATATGCTTATCTTCTGACCGGCACCAGAAGCGCACTTCCACCAGCCGGAAGCTGCACACGAATCCGTCCATTTTCCACCCGAAGCACCTCTTTACTCTCCAGATTTACAAACTCATCCGCCTGCAGCGGAACCGGAACATACAGCTCTGCCGGATTTTCATCGTTATTCACAGCTATGATGATCGCATCCTGATCCTTGATCCGTGCAAAGGCATACTGGCGGTTTGTCAGCATCAGCTCTCGGTAAGCGCCTTCTGCAAGCACCGGATACTCCTTTCTGCACATTCCAAGAAATGCAAGATACTCTGCAAGGCCCGGCACATTCGGATGCTGTTCCATCTCCTCCAGCACCAGATGCGGACGGAGTGCCGGATCTCCGCCATCTGCCTTTCTTCCCTCAATACCCCATTCTGAACCATAGTACAGAGACGGCACACCCGGAAGTGTATACAATAATGTATATACCGGTCTCAAATGCCGCTTGTCATTCAGCTTCGAATAAATACGATCCACGTCATGGTTATCTACAAATGAGTATAACACCCTTCCGCGATAAATGCCTCCATTTTCATCAAATTGTCTGCGAATCGTATGCGCAATTTCAAAATAATTGTGGTCATTATGTCCGGAATACAACCCCTTGTGCAGCTCATAGTTCGTTACCGAATGTAATACATCTGCATTTGCCCAACGTGCATAATCGCCATGGATGACCTCACCCATCAGCCAGAAATCCTGTTTTTCATTCCCGGTCATCCAGCGCATTTCTTTCATAAAATCAAAATCCAGGCAATCTGCGCAGTCCAACCGAATTCCGTCGATATCAAATTCATGAATCCAGAACCGGATCACGTCAAATAAGTAATCCTTTACCTCACGGTTCTGCAAATTCAGATTTACCAGTTCAAAGCAGTTTCTCCACGCCTCATAACCAAATCCGTCGTTATACGGACTGTTCCATCCGAAATTCACACCCTTATACCAACCACAGTAGCGAGAGCTCTCCCTATTTTTCTGAATGTCCTGAAAAGCAAAAAACTCACGCCCGGTATGATTGAACACCCCATCCACAACAATACGCAGCCCCATCTGATGCGCCTCTGCTACAAACGTTTTAAAGTCTTTGTTATCGCCCAGTCTGCGATCAACCATCCGATAATCCTTCGTATCATAGCCATGTGTCGTAGACTCAAACAACGGTCCGATATAGATCGCATCACATCCGAGCGCCTTAATATGTGGAAGCCATTTTTTCAGTTCATCAAAACGATGTACTACTTCTCCTTCCTTATTTTGCAACGGCGCACCGCTCATTCCAAGTGGGTACATATGATAAAATACTGCTGAATCATACCAATTATTCATCAATTTTTCCTCTTTTCATTCTATTTTTCGGCAAAGCGGATATTCGCAATCCATCCCTGCAGCTCTGCTGACAGGGCCTAGTACAGCATACAAAAATTAACTGGACTAATAACGCAGAATGAATTTTCATTCTGCAAAGAAGAAAAACGCAGGCGTAGCGGGCTACGTCAAGTTTTTCTGATGTCGCAGATGGAAATTCAGGCAAGTTATGTGGTACAGTTATTTGCAGTATGATGTACTAGCTTCGCTACTTGTAGGATCATAAGGAATCACCCTGCAAGCGGGTCCCTCCTCCTAATATGTCATTAACCGCATAGCTACTTCACTGCTTATTACTTCACGTAATTGAAGCAGTGGACTTGCTTGATTCGGTTAAATTTTGAGCAATCTCTTTGAAGTTCATGATCACGAGAAAATTCCATACATGAACTGCCGCACAACCGCATTGATCTCCTCTGTGGCCAACCCCTTCTCGGAACCTTCTTCAAATTTTAAAATGAGATAATGATTGATCGTACCGATAAACCCAATGGCAAACTGTCTCTGGCGTCCGTTCATATTTCCAAGCTGCTCCGCTGCCCGATCAAAAATCCGAACGACCAGCTCATAAAATTCTGTGACATATGGCTTCACCGCCAGATATGCCTCATTTTCTCTTGCCGAGTAAAACAGAGCCATAAAAAGCATATAAAATTCCCGATCGTTCTCGAAAAAGGAACAGTAATTGCGTGCCAGCCGATACAGGACTTCCTCGATCCGATTATCCATATCCGCCGCCTCATGAAGAAGCTTTCGAAATTCCTTAAATTCTACCTCAATCAGTGTTTTCAGCAAACCAAGCTTGCTTCCGAAGTAATAGTACAAAGTAGGCTTCGTAATGCCTGCACGATCTACAATTTCCTGTACCCCAACCGCATCATACCCTTTTGAATAAAAAAGTGTCTTGGCACACTGCATAATCAATTCCCGATTTTCCACCTGCTCACCTCTTCTTTTTGTTCCAATACATGAGAATCCTGATATCCTGCTCCTATGCAGCCTTATTATACCGTTCGGTATATAAAATGTCAATGGGGTTTTATTAAATAAGTAATAAACAAAAAAAGAACTCTTAGCTATCTCGCCAAGAGTTCTAAAGTCATGAGACACCCGGGACTCGAACCCGGGACAACTTGATTAAAAGTCAAGTGCTCTACCACCTGAGCTAGTATCCCATCTGTTTAACTAAACAGAATGCCCAGAACCGGAATCGAACCAGTGACACGAGGATTTTCAGTCCTCTGCTCTACCAACTGAGCTATCTGGGCATATAAAACAGTAAATAAATTACTGAGTTGCGGGAGTAGGATTTGAACCTACGACCTTCGGGTTATGAGCCCGACGAGCTTCCAGACTGCTCCATCCCGCGATATGAAATTAACTATATCTGAAAGATCAGATATAAAATGGATGGAGGTGGATTCGAACCACCGAAGCAATTTGCAGCAGATTTACAGTCTGTCCCCTTTGGCCACTCGGGAATCCATCCAAATAAATATTCAATTCAGAACAAATACTGTTCTGTAAGCCGATGATCGGACTCGAACCGATAACCTGCTGATTACAAATCAGCTGCTCTGCCAATTGAGCCACATCGGCATTTGCCGGTCATACAGGCAATTCATTTCTTTGAAGTGGGGCCTATAGGGCTCGAACCTATGACCCTCTGCTTGTAAGGCAGATGCTCTCCCAGCTGAGCTAAGACCCCATATTTTCAAAGAAACGACCCAGACGGGACTCGAACCCGTGACCTCCGCCGTGACAGGGCGGCGCTCTAACCAACTGAGCCACTAGGCCAACTAAAGGCATATGCCTTCAAAACCACATACAGAATCATACTACATTCATCCGATAATTGCAAGTCTTTTTTGAACTTTTTTAACCCTACCTTGCTTCTGAATGAATCATACAATGGATACTTCCAAAAATGCTTCACATTTTCGTCAGTACCTTTGCTCCATTCTCCGCGTTTGGATAAGCTTGCGACCGATTAGTAGCAGTCAGCTCCATGCATTACTGCACTTCCACCTCTGCCCTATCTACCTCGTGTTCTTCAAGGGGTCTTGGGATATCTCATCTTGAGGGGGGCTTCACGCTTAGATGCCTTCAGCGTTTATCCCTGCCCGACTTGGCTACCCGGCCGTGCCATTGGTATGACAACCGGTACACCAGAGGTCAGTCCACCCCGGTCCTCTCGTACTAAGGGCAGCTCCTCTCAAATATCCTACGCCCGCGCCGGATAGGGACCGAACTGTCTCACGACGTTCTGAACCCAGCTCGCGTACCGCTTTAATGGGCGAACAGCCCAACCCTTGGGACCTACTACAGCCCCAGGATGCGATGAGCCGACATCGAGGTGCCAAACCACTCCGTCGATGTGAACTCTTGGGAGTGATAAGCCTGTTATCCCCAGGGTAGCTTTTATCCGTTGAGCGATGGCATTCCCACTTAATACCACCGGATCACTAAGCCCTACTTTCGTACCTGCTCCACCCGTCGGTGTCGCAGTCAAGCTCCCTTCTGCCTTTGCACTCTTCGAATGGTTTCCAACCATTCTGAGGGAACCTTTGGGCGCCTCCGATACACTTTCGGAGGCGACCGCCCCAGTCAAACTCCCCGCCAGACATTGTCCCCCCGCCGGGTAACGGCGGCAGGTTAGAAACCCAATAACGCAAGGGTGGTATCCCAACAGC
>CABIZF010000016.1:0-2744 GCA_902363135.1 Lachnospiraceae bacterium | reverse complement strand
TTGCCTCCCACCTATCCTGTACATGCATTACCGAATCCCAGTGTCAAGCTGGAGTAAAGCTCCATGGGGTCTTTCCGTCCTGGCGCAGGTAACCAGCATCTTCACTGGTACTTCAATTTCACCGGATGCATTGTCGAGACAGCGCCCAAATCATTACGCCTTTCGTGCGGGTCGGAACTTACCCGACAAGGAATTTCGCTACCTTAGGACCGTTATAGTTACGGCCGCCGTTTACTGGGGCTTAAATTCAAACCTTCGCTTGCGCTAAGCTCTCCTCTTAACCTTCCAGCACCGGGCAGGCGTCAGCCCATATACCTCACCTTTCGGTTTCGCATAGACCTGTGTTTTTGCTAAACAGTTGCTTGGGCCAATTCTCTGCGGCCTGTTTCCAGGCACCCCTTCTCCCGAAGTTACGGGGCTATTTTGCCGAGTTCCTTAACAATGCTTCTTCCGTCGGCCTTAGGATTCTCTCCTCATCCACCTGTGTCGGTTTACGGTACGGGTGCGGTATGAACAATAGCGGCTTTTCCCGGCACATGGCTCACATACTTCCCTACTGAAAGTTCGGTCCACATCACGTCTTCGGATTGCCACGCGGTTTTTCCTACGTGACTCCTACCTCGCTTGTACACGGCTTTCCATTCCGTGCTTATGCTTTCCACATGCGTCCCCACAGTTCTGTCATATCGCAGTACAGGAATCTCAACCTGTTGTCCATCGGCTACGTCTTTCGACCTGGCCTTAGGCCCCGACTTACCCAGAGCAGATCAGCTTTACTCTGGAAACCTTGGATATTCGGCCGGAAGGATTCCCACCTTCCTCTCGCTACTCATTCCGGCATTCTCTCTTCCATACACTCCACAGCTCCTTTCGGTACTGCTTCATCGCGTATGCAATGCTCCTCTACCAATCCCTTAGGATTCCTCAGCTTCGGTGTCGTGTTTCAGCCCCGGACATTTTCGGCGCAGGACCTCTCGACCAGTGAGCTATTACGCACTCTTTGAATGTATGGCTGCTTCTGAGCCAACATCCTGGTTGTCTTCGAAATCCCACATCCTTTTCCACTTAACACGCACTTTGGGACCTTAGCCGGAGGTCTGGGCTCTTTCCCTTTTGACCACCCAACTTATCTCGTGCAGTCTGACTCCCGTACATCATCTATATGGCATTCGGAGTTTGATATTCTTCGGTAGGCTTTGACGCCCCCTAGGAAATTCAGTGCTCTACCTCCACTAGACTAATACGAGGCTAGCCCTAAAGCTATTTCGAGGAGAACCAGCTATCTCCGGGTTCGATTGGAATTTCTCCCCTACCCACACCTCATCGCCACCCTTTTCAACGGATGTGCGTTCGGTCCTCCACTACCTCTTACGGCAGCTTCAACCTGGACATGGGTAGATCACCCGGTTTCGGGTCTGCATCCACTGACTTCTCGCCCTATTAAGACTTGGTTTCCCTCCGGCTCCGGACTTCCCGTCCTTAACCTCGCCAGTAAACGCAACTCGCCGGACCGTTCTACAAAAAGTACGCGGTCCTACCTTAACGTAGTTCCACAGCTTGTAAACACAGGGTTTCAGGTTCTCTTTCACTCCCCTCCCGGGGTCCTTTTCACCTTTCCTTCACAGTACTATGCGCTATCGGTCACTAAGTAGTATTTAGCCTTACGGGGTGGTCCCCGCTCTTTCCCACAAGGTTTCCCGTGTCTCGTGGTACTCTGGATCCTGCTCAGTCTCTCAAGCTTTCGTGTACGGGGCTTTCACCCTCTCTGGCTGGCTTTCCCAAAGCCATTCCACTAGCTATCCTGAATCTTAAATGCAGTCCGAACCCCTGGATGCACGCACCCAGGTTTGGGCTCTTCCGGTTTCGCTCGCCGCTACTCCCGGAATCGATGTTTCTTTCTCTTCCTCCGGCTACTTAGATGTTTCAGTTCACCGGGTTCCCCTCCATACGTTATGGATTGGCGTATGGATGACGGAGGGTTCCTCCGCCGGGTTTCCCCATTCAGATATCTCCGGATCAATGGATATTTGCTCCTCCCCGAAGCTTTTCGCAGCTTATCACGTCTTTCATCGGCTCTTAGTGCCAAGGCATCCACCCTGCGCTCTTCTTCGCTTAACCACCATATTTATATAGCGTTATAAATATGCGGTCGGGTTATTGCTTTGTTTGTTGCTTGTTTATATAAGTTCATCACTTGCGTTCTGAACCTATCCTCGGATGTCTTGTGATAAATGAACAAGTTTCGTAATCACACTCGCGAACAAGTTCGCTCGTTCGCGATATTCGTCGAATATCGCTCCCAGCTGTCATCTACAGTCTTATGTCCGCAAGCGGCCAACGCCTGTATCTATCATCTGGTGATTACTCTCCTCATTATTTATCGGATATTTTTATCTGTATGCGGTTTTCAAGGTACATTATTGACTGATGCTTTATCAGTCATTTAAAACCAAATCAGAAGATCTGATTTTAAATCACTGGTAAAACCAGTTATCATAACAGCACTACCCTGCTGATTGGGTTAACACAATCCTTCAATACCAAGCGCGGTGTTCAGCCCACTACTTTCAGATGTGTCTGTATTTATTATTAAATCTATTTGAAATAGATTTATTTTTTATTGATTCTGGCAGCCACCTGCTCTCCCACACCGTCTCCAGTGCAGTACCATCGGCCGCTTGGGTCTTAACCATCGTGTTCGGGATGGGAACGGGTGTGTCCCCCAAGCGCATCGCCACCAGAAA
>CABIZF010000015.1 GCA_902363135.1 Lachnospiraceae bacterium | reverse complement strand
CAGTCAATTCATATCGCCGCAACATAATAAACACCCCTTTTTCTTTATTTTATCATGAAAAAGGGCATAAAAACATATGTTTTGTGCAATTTTTAATTTTCAAACACGCTCTAGTACATCATACTGCAAACAACTGTACCATATAACACGCTCTAGGCAGTGGGCAAGCAACGGGCAGAGCTGCGGGGATAGATTGCAAATGTCCGCTTTACGAAAGGAAGAGAAAAAATGGGAAAGATCTTTAAATATGAATGGAAAAAACAGATGTTTTCGAAATATGTGATCGGAGGTATTCTGCTCGTGCTCACGCTGATATTCATGCTCGGCACGATGCTGGAAAGAGAGGAGTGGCAGGCGACATCGCTGGTTCTTCTGGTGGTGGCAGGAGCGTTTACTTCGATGTATATCGGTGTGGAATGCCTGCTCGTGCTCAATCGGGATCTGCGGACAAAAGAAAGTCACATGCTGTTTATGATTCCGTATCCGGCCTATACGATTCTCGGGGCAAAAATTTTGGCTGCAGTCTGCCAGATTCTTTTGACGGCGGCACTTTTTGTCGGAGCTTTTTTTCTTTGCTTCTCTGCCTATCTGGCAGCAAACAGCAGCTTCGGACAGTTTTTTGAGATTTTAAAACGTTTGCTGAATGAGTGGGTGGAGATCGATATCACCTGGGACTGGACGCTGCTCGGCATAGGACAGCTAATCATCAGCTGGATCGGGATGATCGCGGCAGGGTTTACCGCGATCATTGCTGTGCGCACCGTATTCGTTCAGAGTAAGCTTGCGACACCGCTTGCGATTGTGCTGTTTTTTGTGCTCAACTGGGGGATGGTAAAATTGGTTGATCTGGCAGACCGGATGATTCCGGTTACTGCTTCTGATTTTGCTCATTTTTGGGCACAGCTCGGCGTGCTTGCGGTGCTCGCGGTAATGCTGTTGATACTCTCCGGATGGATGGCCGAAAAAAAGCTGAGTGTGTGAGTGTATTATCATCATGAAATGGTGTACGCTGTAAATCCCGACGATGCAATCTCTTCTAGTTCATCGGTCACAAACAGAGCCTCAATTCCATCAAGCGTTTCGATCAGCCCCAGTCCTTTTTCCGCTCCGAGCACGAAGCAGGCCGTGCTCAGGGCGTCGGCATCGGTGGAAGCAGGGGAGAGTATCGTGACGCTGGCCAGTCCGTTTTCAACCGGATAGCCGTCAGCGGGGTTCAAAATGTGGTGATAGCGTTTTCCGTCCTGCTCAAAATAGCGCTCGTAGGTACCGGAGGTGACGACAGAGCGGTCTTTGCAGGCGACAGTCTCGAGCTGCTTGTCGGATTCGGAGAATGGCTTGCGGATACCGACGCGGAACGCGGAGCCGTCTGGCTTCTCACCTACTGTGAGAATATTGCCGCCGAGGTTGATTAGGGCGCTGCCGCAGCTTTTGGAAACGAGATAATCGCGGAGACGGTCTGCGATATAGCCCTTTGCTATGCCGCCGAGATCAATGGATGCCTGCGGATCGAGCAGGGTTACTGTCGTGCCGTCCAGCTGTACATTTTTATAGTCAACATGGGAAAGAGCTTCCTGAATCTGGTCTGCATCCGGCACAGTTCCCTCATGCTGTTCCGGCTTGAAATTCCACAGATCAAGCAAAGGAGCGATCGTAATATCAAAAGCGCCATCCGAGCGCACACTGTAGTCTAATGCGGTCTGAATCAGCTGAGCAGTCTCATCCGAGACGACGACAGGAGAACCATTGCTGTGATTAATCTTCCAGACATCGCTGCCTTCCTTTGTACGGCTGAGCAGGGATTCATATGTTTCCAGAAGTAAAAAGCACTCATTAAGGGGTGCTTCTTCTTTTGTGCCGTAAAGGGTCAGGGAGACGACCGTGTCAAGGAAAAAGCCGGTCTTTGAGACAGTAGCGTTTGTGTCAGGAGTGAGGGAGCATCCGGTGAGCAGGACAGATGCGGTCAGGGCAAGCACAGAAAATTGTTTTTTTGCTTTCATAATATCATGTTCCTTCTATGATGATGACGTAAGCGTATTAAGTATTTATGACTATCATCATAACACAATTTGAAATCGAGTGCACGGAACTTTCCTGTCTGAGCGACCCGTTTTCGACCGGATCAGAAAAAATTCGTACTCTTTCCTTTACAAACCTGTTCTTTCTTCGTATAATGGACGTGGTGTGGAAACAGTTTCCGCACAGACATTAAGTATGCACAAGTGCATAGACACAGGAGGGCTTGGCATGGCAATTTTAGTAACCGGCGGCGCCGGATATATCGGCAGCCATACATGCGTAGAGCTGCTGAACAGCGGCTATGAAGTAGTAGTAATGGACAATCTCTATAATGCCAGTGAGAAGGCATTGGAGCGTGTAGAGCAGATCACGGGCAAGAAGCTGACATTTTATAATGTAGATATGCTGGATAAGGACGCGATGAACGCAATTTTTGAGAAGGAGTCCATTGATTCGGTCATTCATTTTGCGGGATATAAGGCAGTCGGAGAGTCCGTGCAGAAGCCACTGGAGTATTATCACAACAATATTACCGGTACATTAAATCTCTGTGATGTCATGCGGCATCATGGTGTAAAGAAGCTGATTTTCAGCTCCTCCGCAACTGTATACGGAGATCCGGCTTTTGTACCGATCACAGAAGAATGCCCGAAGGGCAAGATTACGAATCCGTACGGACAGACAAAGGGAATGCTGGAGCAGATCCTGACCGATCTGCACGTATCTGACCCGGAGTGGAATGTCGTATTGCTTCGTTATTTCAATCCGATTGGTGCGCACAAGTCCGGACTCATCGGCGAGGATCCGAAGGGCATTCCGAACAATCTGCTTCCGTACATCGCTCAGGTAGCTGTGGGCAAGCTTCAGAAGCTTGGCGTGTTCGGCGACGATTATGATACGCCGGACGGTACCGGTGTGCGCGATTACATCCATGTAGTAGATTTGGCAAGAGGCCATGTAAAGGCAGTCCAGAAGCTTGAAGCTGCGCCGGAGGTCCGCATTTACAATCTTGGTACCGGTCACGGATACAGCGTGCTGCAGGTACTGCATGCATTTGAAAAGGCATGTGGTAAGACACTTCCGTATGAGATCAAGCCGCGCCGTGCAGGTGATATTGCGACCTGCTACTGTGCACCGGAGAAGGCAAAGCGGGAGCTTGGCTGGGTAGCAGAGTACGGCATCGACGAGATGTGCGCAGATTCGTGGAGATGGCAGTCCATGAATCCGAATGGATACAACGATTAATTAGTAAAGAACAGGATATCTGCGTGTCAGCAGCGCGTGGATATCCGAGCTTTTGCAGCCCGGTATCAGAAGTACCGGAATGACATACGTCTGTAAATTGACAGAGGGATCCGGATGAGATACTTGCCGAACCTTTGCAGATTTTTGGAAAAAGCTCTGGACGAATCTGTCGATTTATGAGAAAATACAGGGTAAACAAATTTACAGCTGAAAGGAGTTTTAAAATGATTTATTCACGCGAAGTAGAAGAAATGTGCCCAGTGGCACAGGGCGTTCACCATGGCGCAGCTCCGATCCCGGAAGAAGCAAAATGGGTTCAGGCAAAGGAAATCAAGGACATTTCCGGATTTACACACGGCGTAGGCTGGTGTGCACCGCAGCAGGGTGCATGTAAGCTTTCCCTGAATGTAAAGGAAGGTATCATCCAGGAGGCTCTGGTAGAGACGATCGGATGTTCCGGAATGACTCATTCCGCAGCTATGGCATCTGAGATCCTGCCGGGTCTGACCGTTCTGGAGGCACTGAATACCGACCTCGTATGTGATGCAATCAACACTGCTATGAGAGAGCTCTTCCTGCAGATCGTTTACGGCAGAAGCCAGTCTGCATTCTCCGAAGACGGACTTGCAGTCGGCGCAGGACTTGAGGACCTTGGAAAGGGACTTCGCTCTCAGGTAGGTACGATGTACGGTACACTCAAGAAGGGACCGCGTTACCTTGAGATGGCAGAAGGATATGTTACCGGAATCGCTCTGGATGCAGACGATCAGATCATTGGTTATCAGTTCGTATCTCTCGGAAAGATGACTGACTTCATCAAGAAGGGTGATGATCCGAACACTGCATGGGAAAAGGCAAAAGGACAGTATGGCCGTGTGGCAGATGCTGTTAAGATTATTGACCCGAGAAAAGAATAATTGAGGAGGTAACATAAAATGGCTTTATTTGAATCATATGAAAGACGTATTGACCAGATCAATGCTGTTCTGAACAGCTATGGTATCGCTTCTCTTGAAGAGGCAGAGAAGATTACAAAGGATGCTGGTCTTGATGTATACAATCAGATCAAGGGCATTCAGCCGATCTGCTTCGAGAATGCATGCTGGGCATACATTACAGGTGCAGCAATTGCAATCAAGAAGGGCTGCAGAAAGGCTTCTGACGCAGCAGCAGCGATCGGTGAGGGACTTCAGGCATTCTGTATCCCGGGTTCCGTTGCAGACACCCGTAAGGTAGGTCTTGGCCATGGTAACCTCGGCAAGATGCTGCTCGAGGAGGAGACTGAGTGCTTCGCATTTCTTGCAGGTCATGAGTCCTTCGCAGCAGCTGAGGGTGCAATCGGTATCGCAGAGAAGGCAAACAAGGTTCGTACCAAGCCGCTGCGCGTTATCCTGAACGGTCTTGGAAAAGACGCTGCACAGATCATCTCCCGTATCAACGGCTTTACCTTCGTTGAGACTGAGTATGATCCGTACACCAACACGGTAAAAGAGGTTTCCAGAAAGTCTTACTCTGAGGGACTTCGTGCAAAGGTTAACTGCTACGGCGCAAACAGCGTTCCGGAAGGTGTTGCAATCATGTGGAAGGAAAACGTAGACGTTTCCATCACCGGAAACTCCACGAACCCGACCCGTTTCCAGCATCCGGTAGCAGGCACTTACAAGAAAGAGCGCCTTGAGGCTGGCAAGAAGTACTTCTCTGTTGCATCCGGCGGTGGTACAGGACGTACCCTTCATCCGGACAACATGGCAGCTGGCCCGGCTTCCTATGGAATGACCGATACCCTTGGCCGTATGCATTCCGATGCACAGTTCGCAGGATCCTCTTCCGTACCGGCTCACGTAGAGATGATGGGCCTGATCGGTGCAGGTAACAACCCGATGGTTGGTATGACCGTTTCCGTAGCTGTTTCCGTACAGGAAGCTGCAGACGCTGGTAAGTTCTAATCAAACCTTTTTAATTAAAGAGTCAACAAACCTTGAAAGTACCGTAGTTCCAAGGGCTACGGTACTTTTCTTAATTTTAATCGTAAAAAGAAGATGCAATTTGAGACAGCGTGAGAAGTCTTGAAAATGGCAAGATAGGCAACAGGTAGGTAACAAGTAGGTAACAGAGCGAAGGAAACAAAAAGAAGAACCGATCACAGGAAAAGAAAAGCCGCAACCACAAGGGTTACGGCATTTTTTCTATCTCGTCTCTGAGCCATTCAATATCACGGATTGTATAGACCGCCTCGGTTACGTCTGTGATCTTGTGACCGGCAAGACGTTTCACAACGTACTCATCTACGCCTGCCTTTTTCGCCATTGTAATGAATGTTGTTCGGGGATCATGCGGCCGATGCTCGGAACGAAGGTGCAGTGCGGTAACGACCTTGTTAAAACGTCCAGCGTATTTATCATAGGTGGTTCTCATACCGCCCTTGGTAGCCTCCGGGTCATTAAAGAGGCGGTCACTTCCAAGAGAAACTGCTTCGTCATAACTTCTTTTTACAAGGTCCCGAATACGAGTGTGGATCGGGATGGTACGGTGTTTGCCAGCCTCGGTCTTCATACCGCCGGTAATACACCACTTTTCCAAGTCAACGTCTTTTAATTCCAAGAGCCCCATTTCTTGGGGACGCCATCCCATATAACACTGTATAAGCAACCAGTCGGCGAATTTAATGTTGCCAACAGCATTCCAAAGGGCTTCCATCTCAGAATCATTGAAGTTAATATGGCCACGCTTTGCATCTTCCTTTTCTTTGATGATGTCATTTGAAAGTTCACAGGTACGAGCATAGTTTTTCGAGACAAGATCATATTCCATGGCATAGTCCAGCATTAGGTTGAACATGGATTTTATTCTGGATTTCGTTCCCGGAGATGCAGGCACCTTAGCCCCGGCGTCCTTGCCCTGGTCTTGAATTACATATCCGTCTTCCATGATTCCTTTTATGTGGCGGGCGCGCAGATCCTTTACACGCATCCCCTGTATGGCGTGGCAATATCTCTAGGCAGCAATGATGCATTTAAAAACCAGAACCTGCTCATCAAAAAGCAAGGTGAAACGATCCAGATATTAAAAGATAGAAACCAATATTTAGAAGAATGCGTTTCTACACTGACAAAAGCATACCATATTCAGGAAGAACTGTGTCAGACGCAGGAAGCGCTTTTACAGCAAATGATGGATGCTTATCTGCGTTCAACAGAGTATCCAGAATATTTGGATAAAGAAAATCGATGGCTTTAGCTGTTTCCCAGTTTACACCATCGATTTTCTTAAGTCCAGTTAGCCTCTGAACAGTAACGTATAAACAAGGATAAACAGATTTTGCGAGCAAAACTGTTGACAAAATCCATGGAGTATCATAAAATATACGTGCAGGTAGAGTTACGCTGTACACCCATGTAACCGAATTAACATTAACGTTTAAGTGTTATGCAAGAACACCGGCCGTGGGAAACCGCCGAGAGGCGGATTTTTTTGTATCATATTGTGCGTAATAAAAGGAGGTGCAGTCATGGAGAGAATTATAGACGTTGCTCAGTATATATATGATGAATACAAGCGGCAGTCCGGAGAAGTAATTGACGAGATGAAACTGCACAAGTTGCTCTATCTTTCGCAGAGAGAGAGTCTTGCAATTACAAATGAACCGATGTTTCCAGAAGTGTTTGAGGGTTGGAAATACGGTCCCGTATCAAAAGAAGTGCGTGCGTTGTACACGGAAGATGGAATGTATTACGAGAATAAGAAGAGCTTGTCAGCAGAGGCATCATATATTGCGAAAAACGTAATACTTCAGTACGGAGGTTTGGCATCGTGGAAACTGAGCGAAATATCACATAAAGAGATTTCGTGGCGGAATGCAAGGAAAAACTTAGCAGCAGGAGAAAACGGAAGCGAGCCACTATCTATTGATGATATAAGAAAAGATGCTGAAAAGGTAAGACCGTACGATTCCATGTACGATATGTACTATGACGAATTTGAAGATGCGGGGGTAGCTCAATGATAGGCGAAGCGTATTGGGCCATTTTTAAATATTACGATAGTTCGGCACACAGGATGGCATTTAAAAAGCGCCCAGTGCTTATTATCGGAAAGGCCGATGAAAGTGATTATGTTGTCCTTCCAATATCGAGAGTGACACGCCAAGAGCATATCGATCAGAAGTATGATTTTGAGATGCAAGTTACAGATTATCCGAAGCTTTCGCTGAAGGCTATATCTTATATCAGGGCACATAAACAATCTATTGCAAATATAGGTGAGCTTGCAGATCAGATTACGGATTTTAAAAATGAATATCCAGATGCTTATGTTGAAGTGATCACATTAGTAGAAGAGTTCCAGAAGAAACTGATTGATGAAGCACTTTGACCAAAGAAAGAACCCCAGAGATATGATCCATCTCCGGGGTTTTCGTTTTGCTCATTGGATAATCGTCATTACCCTTAGCTGTTTTCAGTATATGCGTATCAGACAAAAAGTCAACCAGTAAATCCAATGTTCGTAAAATCGAGTTTTCTACATTGTCCACACTCAAATGAGGATAAAATACAAATGCGCAAAGCCTTAAAATAAAGGAAAATCTTCTGCGGAAGCAAAGCCGGTGCGGATCAAACCTTGGAACACATCGTTCCTTTTATCGAGAAGAAATTGTTTCTGAAGGTGAACCGGGAGAAAACGGCAGTGGCATATGCCGGAAAGATAAAATTTCTGGGATATGGCTTCTACAAAGGCAGGAAAGGGTTTGCCCTGCGAGTTCACGCCAAATCCAAGGCAAAGATGAAAGCAAGGGTCAGGGAGCTCACCAACAGAAGAATGGTAAACGACTACGAAAAGTGGAAGGCAGACCTGAAGCAGTGTGTGGTTGGCTGGCCAACTAACTAATGGTCAGCCTCCTACCCAATTCTCGGCTCTGAGCCATTCTACATCACGAACCGTGTACGTAGATTCAGTTATATCTTGTATGGAATGACCAACCATTTCCTTTAACGCAGATAAGCATTCCCCCGCTTCAAGTGCGCGGAGCACTAAGCGGCGGATGAGGGGGATGCTTATGTCAGTGGGAGTTGAAAGCTCCCACTGACAGATCGCGAAGAGACTGCGTTCATGAGCAAGTAGCGAAGCTAGGCCCTGTCAGCAGAGCTGCAGGGATGGATTGCGAATGTCCGCTTTACTCGGTATACAGACGAGGCAAACAAGGAATGGGATCTGACTGGAGAGCCGGCTTATTTTGGTGAATTTTACGATGATGTCAATCAGGATTATGTCGATTTTAGAGAGAAAATTCAACCGTATATAGATGAATATAATCAGGAATTTGTTTGACATTGGAGAATGAAGAGATTCCCGGAGCAGCATGCGTTGTTTCGGGGATTTTTTTACAGAAATTTACGTCCTCTAAAGCAAAAAACCTCCGCGAAAAGTAAAAATCCTCTTGAAAAAATCGTATAAAACGGCTATTCTAAATAAGGATTAGTCAAGACTAGCGAAAACGACGCAAGTATCTACTTTGATACGGCGGGTGGCTTGTCTGACGCAGGACTTCACGCTATGATGGACTGGATTGTTTGTAGTAATTTATGGAATTGCTATAAAATCAGATATCGTCCCGCAGCGTAGCGTATGATCCGTTGTCTGCGGGAATCAGAAAAGAAAGCAGGAGGTGTCTATGAAAGAGGCAGTTACTTTATTTATTCCATTTCTTGGTACTTCACTTGGAGCAGCGACGGTATTTCTGATGAAAAAGGAGATTGCACCGCAGGTGGAAAAAGCCCTGCTTGGATTTGCGGCGGGCGTCATGATTGCGGCGTCGGTCTGGTCACTTCTGATGCCGTCGATTGAGATGGCAGGGCAGCAAGGAGAGATTGCATGGCTTCCGGCAGCGGTCGGATTCTCACTAGGTATTGCCTTTTTGCTGTTGCTGGATGTGCTGATTCCGCATCTGCATCTGGACAGTGAGAAGCCGGAGGGCATTCCCGCGAGTCTGCCAAAAACAACGATGCTGCTCTTTGCTGTCACCTTACATAATATCCCGGAGGGGATGGCGGTTGGCGTCGCGTTCGCAGGTGCGGTGACGAGCGGGAGCGGTATTACGATGGCAGGCGCACTGGCACTCTCCCTTGGTATCGCAATCCAGAATTTTCCTGAGGGCGCCATCATCTCCATGCCCTTAAAAGGTGAAGGAATGAGCAAACCAAAGGCCTTTTTAATGGGAGTCCTCTCCGGTGTGGTGGAGCCGATCGGAGGGGCGATCACAGTCCTGCTGGCCGCGCAGGTCGTGCCATTGCTTCCGTATCTGTTATCCTTCGCCGCAGGCGCAATGCTCTATGTTGTCATCGAGGAACTGATTCCGGAATCCCAGATGGGAGAGCACAGCAATGTCGGTACAATCGGAGCTGCGTTTGGGTTTCTCGTGATGATGATCTTAGACGTGGCACTTGGTTAAAAATGACTGTCAGTCAATTATTACAAAAAAAGATTCGTTCCAACTATTTTCTTGTGCTTATTTAATATTGACCAAAAGTCAGTTTTGAATATAATGAAAGAGTAGAAAAGAAGTAGAGAGGTTGGGCGATGAGACGAATGGGGCGTTACCGGAACAACGGACAGAATTGGAAAACAGACAGAAGAGGAGATGATTGCATTGGTTAAGGTGGGAAAATGGATTGCAAAATACCGGGTATTGATTTTATTGCTCGGTGCATTGCTGCTCATTCCTTCTTTTTATGGAATGATCAAGACAAGAACAAACTATGACATACTAAGCTATTTGCCGGACACACTTGAGACCATAGAAGGCCAGGACATCATGGTGGACGAGTTTGGTATGGGTGCTTTCTCGATGGTGGTCGTGGAAGGCATGGATATGAAGGATGTACAGAAGCTGGAGGATAAGCTCAGCGAGGTCGATCATGTAAAGGATATCCTCTGGTATGACGACGTTGCGGATATCAGTCTTCCGGTTGACATGCTTCCTTCTAAAATAAAAGATGCATTTTTCAAAGGTGATGCTACGATGATGCTCGTACTGTTTGATAATACGACATCCTCGGACGAAGCAATGGGCGCTGTCGAGCAGATGCGTACCATGGTAAATAATCAGGTGTTTATCAGTGGTATGACCGGTATTGTCACAGATATCAAAAATATTGCGCTGCAGGAACTTCCGGCCTACGTTGTGATCGCGGCTGCACTGTGCTTCCTTATTTTATTGCTGACGACAGAGTCCTTCCTCGTGCCGGTATTCTTCCTTATGAGTATCGGGCTTGCAATTGTATACAACCTTGGAAGTAATATTTTCCTCGGAGAGATTTCCTATATTACAAAGGCACTGACCGCAGTCCTTCAGTTAGGTGTCACGATGGATTATTCTATTTTCCTTCTGGACAGCTTTGAGGAGAACAAAAAGCATTACCCGGATGACCGGAACCTTGCGATGGGTCATGCGATTGCGGCGACTTTTAAATCTATCATCGGAAGTTCTATCACAACGGTGGCAGGCTTTCTGGCACTGTGCAGTATGACCTTTGCGCTGGGCCGCGACATCGGTATTGTCATGTCAAAGGGTGTTATTATGGGTGTGGTGTGTTGCGTTACTTTTCTTCCGTCCATTATCCTTGTATTTGATAAGGCGATCGAGAAAACAAAGCACCGTCCGCTGATCAAGAATACGAATCGGGCATCGACGTTTCTGGTAAAGCATCACAAGCTCTGGATGGTCATTTTCCTGATTCTGATTTACCCGGCTTTTTATGGAAATAATCATACCGGAATTTACTACAATATTGCAAGATCACTTCCATCCACGCTTGGATCTAATGTAGCAAATGACAAGCTGAAGGAAGATTTTGATATGAGCACAATCCACATGATTATGATGGATAAAAACATGGATGCGAAAGACAAGCGCAACATGGTATCTGAAATCGATGATGTGGACGGCGTAAAGTGGACAATCAGCATGAGCTCTCTGCTCGGTCCGACGATTCCGGATTCGATGATCCCGGACGACATCAAGGGCATGCTGCAGGGCGGCGATTACGAGCTGGCGTTTGTATGCTCCCAGTATGAATCTGCGACAGAAGAGGTCAATGCGCAGATCGCGGCGATTGACAAGATCGTCAAGTCTTATGATGATAAAGCAATGGTCATCGGTGAAGCACCGATGATGAAGGACCTGGAAGATGTCACGAATGTGGACCTTGTAAATGTAAATACTCTTTCAATTGCAGCAATTTTCGTGATTATCATGCTTACGTTTAAATCGATTTCCCTACCGATCATCCTAGTGGCAGTCATCGAGTTTGCGATCATGGTCAATATGGCAGTTCCGTACTATCAGGGCGTCAGCCTTCCGTTCGTAGCCAGCATCGTCGTCGGTACGATTCAGCTCGGTGCGACGGTTGACTATGCAATTCTGATGACGAGCCGTTACCAGAAAGAGCGTCGGAGCGGCAAGGATAAAAAGGAAGCCGTGCTTGCAACACACAAAGCCTGCATGCTTTCGATTATTACAAGCGGTATCAGCTTTTTCGCCGCGACCTTCGGCGTAGCAGCTTACTCAAAGGTAGATATGATCGGTGCGATCTGCACGCTGCTTTCCAGAGGTGCGCTGATCAGTATGGTAGTTGTACTTAGCATCCTTCCGGCCATGTTCCTGATTTTCGACCGGGTGATCTGTGCGACGACGATAGATTTCCTTGGCAAGAAACAGAAAAAAGTGAAGAAAACAGCACAAAACGAAGCGTAAAACGCAGAAGTGGAGGATTTGTCATGAACAGAAATAGAAAATGCAGCAATAAGCTGGCAGCAGGACTGGCAGTCGGCATGGCAGCAGTAATGACAGCAGTACCAGTCTATGCGGCAGAGGAGACCGGGTCAGTATCCAAAGAAGAAACGGTCTATGTAAATGCAGATGCTTCCGGCAATCAGGAGAGCGTCACCGTATCAAGCTGGCTGAAAAATGCCGGATCAGAAAAAGAACTGAAGGATCAGAGTGATCTGCAGAATATCACAAATGTAAAAGGCGACGAGACATTCACACAGGATGGAGAGAATCTGACCTGGAATACGGACGGCGCAGACATTTATTATCAGGGGACGACTGACAAGGAGCTTCCGGTTGGCGTACAGCTCACCTACTATCTGGACGGCCAGGAGATTGCTCCGGAAGATCTGAAGGGCAAGAGCGGACACCTGGAGATCCATGTCAAGTATACAAATAAGACACAGACAACCGCGAAGATCAATGGAAAGGATGAAGAGATCTCCAATCCGTTCGTACTCGTGACCGGTATGATCCTTCCGGGAGAGCATTTCTCAAATGTAACGATCGACAATGGTAAAGTCGTTTCCGACGGCAACCGCGAGATCGTAGTCGGCTTTGGCGTACCGGGTCTGCAGGACAGCCTGAAGCTTGATGATCTGGATCTGAGTTCTCTGGACGATGATGAAGATGAGACGGAGGACAGCACAGAGGATGCAACCGAAGCAGCGGCAGAGACTGAGAACAGCACCGAAGAGGTAACCGAAGCGGCGACGGAGAAAGCTTCGGATTCCGATGATGAGACGAAAATTGACCTGCCGGAGAGCTTTGTTGTCAGCGCAGATGTGACTGATTTCAGCATGAGTTCTACATTTACCGTAGCTCTGACGGATATCCTCTCCGAGCTGGATCTGGATGAAACCGATGATTTTGACAAGATCAAAGATAAGCTGAACGACCTTGAGGATGCGGCACTGAAGCTCGTCGATGGTACGGAGGATCTCTCTGATGGTGTAGATACACTGGATGAGAAGTACGCTGAGTTCGACGACGGAGTAAAAGAACTGAAGAATGGTGCTTCCAAGCTGCTGGATGGCAGCAAGGATCTGAAAGATGGTGTCACTACCTTGAAGGACGGTACCTCCAGCCTGAAGACAGGTGCAGATAAGCTGGATTCCGGCGCAGGCACTCTGAAGACCGGCATCGATACATACACAAAGGGTACCGATCAGCTGAACAGCGGTATTCAGACCTACCTGAGCAAGAAGGGTGTCCTCTCCGGCAAGACCGGTGAGTTCAAGAAGGGTGTGGATACGCTGGCACAGGGTATTGAGCAGTATACGGATGGAGCATCGACCTTAAATGATGGTGTGAGCGCGTACGTAGATGGCGTCAACAAGCTCTCAGCGGGCGCGTCCCAGCTGCAGCCGCTGGTAGAGGGTCTGACGACTGTGAAGGGCGCAATTCAGCAGATGAATGCGGCGTTGGATGGAAAAGGCGATGTGACGGAGGATATCAATGCGGCGGCACAGGCACTGGCAGCAGGGACACAGCAGCTGCAGGATTCGGTGGATGCGATTGACATGGAAGCAATCCAGAAGCAGATCAAAGAGCTGACAGATACAGGGAAAAATCTGATTACCGAAGCAGGTCAGATGTCTGAGGTATTACAGAAGCAGATCAGCGCGCCGATGCAGGAACTTCTGGCAGAGGGTCAGGCACTTCAGACCACACTTGGAAGTCTGCCGACACAGATTCAGGAGCTGGCAACGGCGGCCAGTTCATTGCAGGAAGTAAGAAAACAGATCGTAGCGAGTGCAGATTCGGTTAACAGCCAGATCGATACGGCACAGGGAAAGCTGAATGAGACGAAAAATGCAGTTGACACAGCAAACGGAAAAATAAGCGATGCAAAGGCGCAGTTAGAGAGTGCAGCATCTCAGGTTGGTAGTGCGCAAAACCAGATCAATGCGGCGAACAATCAGCTTGGAGCTGCAAGATCTACGATTGACAGTGCAGTGGGCACTATGAGAAGTGCAGCGAATACAGCGAGAAATGCAGGTGATACTGCGACTGCTGATGCGCTGGAAAATGCAGCGAATACACTGGCGTCTCAGAAACCGTCGGATGCATCCGCCATCAGTGCATCGATTTCAGCAGAGGGGCTGTCAACTATTGATTATACAGCGCCGGATCTGTCAGGAGCGAAGATTGACACAAGTAAGATTCCTTCTGCAGATGTAAAGATTGATGTGCCGGATATAAATGCACTGAGTACATCGCTTAAAGCAATACAGAATAAGTATGAATCAATTGTAGAAACGGTAAATAAGCTGGATCTTAAAGGTATGCAAAAACAGCTGGATGAATTATCTGATCCGGACAACCTTCCGAATATAGATGTGTCCGAATTAAAGCCGAGTGTTACAAAGCTGAATGCGGGCATGAAAGCACTTTCCGCCGCCATCGGTACTCTGTCCACAAACGTAGCAACCCTCGACAGCAAGACCGACGGTTTTGCAGCTGCATCCGCTGGCATCCAGCAGATCATCTCCGGCTTTGCGGAACTTACAAAGAACAACGAAGCGCTGACTACCGGCGCAGCGACCCTTGCAAAGAACGGTCCGGTGCTGAATAATGGAATCAAGACGCTCCAGAGCGGTACGACACAGCTGCTTTCCGGCCTTGGTACGCTGAGCACACAGCTGACAAACGGTGCAGGACAGCTGGCAGCGAACAGCGGTACGCTTCGCGATGGCGCAAAAACGCTGAAGTCCGGTACAAGCGAGCTGGCAAGCGGCGCGAAGAAGCTCGATTCCGGAGCAGGCGAGCTGCTTGACGGTACAAACACACTGGAATCCGGCGTGAGTGAGCTTTACGATGGCGCAGAGACACTGGAATCCGGCAGCACGGAAGTCAAAGATGGCGTATCTGAGCTGAAGGATGGCGCGACCGAGCTGAAGGATGGTATGAAAGAATTTGACGAGAAGGGCACCAGCAAGCTGAAAGAGCTTACAGATGGTGATCTGAGCGATCTGTTCGAGCGTATCAAGGCACTGAGTTCTGACGATTACACTTACGAGACCTACAGCGGAAGAGCCGCCGGCATGGATGGCCGCGTGAAGTTCATTATCGAGACTGCTCCGATCGAGACAGAGGACGAATGATGTAGCGAAGCTAGGTCCTGTCAGCAGAGCTGCAGGGATGGATTGCGAATGTCCGCTTTAATGACAATACGCAAAAATAAAAAGAATGAAATAAAATAAAATGAATATCCCTTTATCAGATTCTGTATGAAAACGGATTATTTGATAGAGGGATATTTTTATATATTTTAACTGAATCGGAAAACAATTTTTGTGTAATCTGCCAGACGCGGCGGGCAGGATTTACTTGCGCCACCTCAGTATCTATGTTACTATTAAGGTATTGCCAGTAAAAAACAGAGGCTGTGCAAAAATAATCGGATGAATACCGGGGTAAAGTTATGAGCAGTAGCATGCAGGCACTATTTTTTGACATCGACGATACCTTATACAATCAGCTAGAGCCATATGAGCAGGCTTTTGAAGCTGTATTTGGAGGGAAGATCAGACTGGATATTTCCGATCTGTTTCGCAGAAGCCGCAAACACAGTGATATTTCTTATCAGCTGCTGCTGGAGGGGAAAATCAGCTCCGAGAGGATGTTCATTTACCGCATTCAAAAGGCGCTGGAAGAGCTTGGAATTCATGCTGACGATGCGTCCTGCCTGGAGTTTCAGCGCAGGTATGAGGAATATCAGTGGCAGATTCATGTACCGGAAGCGACGAAGCGGCTGCTGGATCGCTGCCTGCAGACGGGGATTTACCTTGGGGTGATTACGAACGGCGCACATGACCATCAGATGGACAAGGTGCGGACGATGCAGCTTGCACGATGGATTCCAGAGACACACATTCTCATCTCGGAGGATTGTGAGGCTGCGAAGCCGGATGCACGGATCTTTCGACAGGCAGAGGAGATCGCAGAAGCTCCGGCCAAGGCGTGCTGCTATGTGGGGGACTCCTGGAAAAATGATATCGTTGGAGCAAAGCAGGCAGGATGGAGCGCCATCTGGCTGAACCGGCACGCACTTCCATTGCCGCTGGATGTCACAGCAGACGCGGTGGTTTCTGACGACGGGCAGTTGTATGACTACATTAGTCGTAAGCTTTGAATGTTGAACGGCTTTTTGACCTTTTGACCCTGGCATCATCATTATATTAAGGTTTTATTAAAGAACTGTTCATAAAAATAAGTTATCCTTATAAATAAAAACGAAAAGGAAGATTTATAGTTTGACAAAGAATAAACTTCAGAGCCTTCGGATCCGGATTGGTAAAATCGTACCGGAGTATGCATGGCTTCCATTGATTTTTGAGCTGACCTTAAATATGCTTGTCTATTCCGGAAGCAGGATTTTTACAGCACATTGGCGGCATTACAATATCGAGTCGGCACTGGATCGGAGCATTCCGCTCGTGCCATGGACGATTATCATTTATTTTGGATGCTATCTTTTTTGGGCGGTCAATTATGTGCTCTGCGTTCGCCTGGATCGGAGAAGTGCATGGCAGTTTTTGAGCGCAGACTTTCTGGCGAAGCTGGTTTGTCTGGCCTGCTTTTTAATACTGCCTACGACAAATACGAGACCGGAAATCACCGGAAGCTCTATATGGGATGTTGTAATGCGCTTTTTATATCAGGTTGATGCTGCGGACAATCTTTTTCCGTCGATTCATTGTCTGACGAGCTGGTTTTGTTACATTGGAATTCGTGGACGCCGTGAGGTGCCGAAATGGTATCGCGTATTTTCCTGCCTGTTTGCACTGGCTGTGTTCATATCGACACTGACGACGAAGCAGCATGTGATCATTGATGTGATCGCAGGCGCGGCACTTGCGGAGGTGGCATACCGGGTAGCCGGGTGCACTGGATTTGATTCGTATTATGGAAGAATAGCGGGGAAAGTGAATCGCAGAATATTTAAAGGACAACTGTTATAGGTATGAACGCTTTTATGATGACACAGCAGGTTGGCTGTCCTGCCGCCCGCGGGAGTGGGAGGTTCCTGCTGACAGTCACGAGGCGATTGCGTTCATGAGCAAGCAGCGAAAGGAGAGGAAGTAGTGCAGGAGGGAAAAGAGAACCGGAAAAGCCGAAAAAAAATCATTCTGAATACACTGCTTTTCTTTGTAGTCTTTGGTCTGACCCTGTATGGCGTTTTTTATGGAGAAGATATCGGAGATATAAATGAAGCAATCCATCAATCAAGGATTCAGTGGCTGTTCCCGGCGATTATCTGTGTGCTTGTCTTTATCTGGGGCGAGTCGATCATCATATGGTATATGATGCGTTCCTGCGGAATTCACTTAAAGGAGCGTCTCTGTTTTCTGGTTTCCTCTGTCGGCTTCTTTTTCAGCTGTGTGACGCCGTCTGCGTCCGGTGGACAGCCGATGCAAATCTACTTTATGAAAAAAGAGAAGATACCAATACCGGTATCTACAGTCATTCTCATGATCGTGACGATTATTTACAAGCTTGTGCTGGTAGCGATCGGGCTTGGAATCGTTCTGTTTGCAAGAGGGTTCCTGAATACCTATTTGGGAGATATTTTGTTTATCTTTTATCTTGGACTTGGCCTGAACATTTTCTGCGTGACGTTTATGATGATTCTCGTGTTTCACCCGTTTCTTGCAAAACGGATTATGACACTGGGACATACTATTCTGGAAAAGCTGCATCTGCTGCGGAAAAAAGAAGGTCGGCTGGCAAAGCTGGAAGCATCCATGGATATGTATAATGACACGGCAGCTTACATCCGGCAGCATCCGATGCTGATGCTGAATGTATTTCTGATCACCTTCGGTCAGCGGATCGCGCTGTTCACAGTCACATATTTTGTGTATCGTGCCTTTTCTCTGACCGGCACGCCAATGATTACGCTGATTACACTACAGGCGGTGATCGCTGTATCCGTCGACATGCTTCCGCTTCCGGGTGGCATGGGAATCAGCGAGACCCTGTTTCTGATTATTTTTGCACCGGTTTTTGGAGAATTGCTGCTTCCGGGAATGGTGCTGAGCAGGGGACTGGGATACTACAGTGAGTTGCTGATTTCAGCGCTGTTTACGCTGGTGGCGGTGGTCGTGTTTGGACATCGGGAGCGGGCGGCGCGGGCGCATGCGGCAGCGTCAAATCTGTCTGAGGATGAAGAAATCTGCAAGAAGGTTGGCTGAACATAACGTCAGAGCAAATATAACAGAACTGCATTATTAAAAGCAAATATTCTGTAGCAAAAATGATCTACAGAAGAATGCGCCGGTAAGACGGCGAAGGAGAAACACAAAGCGTTTGCATGAAGGCGACGAAGACCGGATGCGGACAGGAAAAAGGGGAGAGAAGAATATGTTGGGATTTTACGATTACACAGTGATATTGACATATCTGAGCCTTGCGGCTTCGATTACAGGTATGTTCTTTGCGTTTTCCGGGCATCTGCATCTGGCGATCACATGCCTGGCACTGTCCGGATTGCTGGATACCTTTGACGGGAAGGTAGCCAGAACAAAAAAAGATCGGACGGAAGATCAAAAGCGTTTCGGGATTCAGATTGATTCCCTGTGTGATGTGATCTGTTTTGGAGTATTTCCGGTGATTCTTTGCTACTTTACCGGTATGCGTGACGTGCCGGGGATGATCATTCTTATATTTTATTGCCTCGCCGGATTGATCCGTCTGGCTTATTTCAATGTGCTTGAGGAGCGTCGTCAGCAGGAGACCGACGAGAATCGCAAATATTATCAGGGGCTTCCGATCACATCGATTGCGGTGATTCTGCCGCCGGCATATGTGACATCCTCTCTGTATGCACAGCATTTTCTCATGGTATTGCATGTCATCATGCTTGTAACTGGTCTGCTGTTCATTATCCGCTTCCGTTTCCGCAAGCCGAACAACAAAGAGATCGCACTGCTGATCGCGATTGTGGCAGCTGCAGTTGTGTACATACTGCTGTATTTCCGCTGGAGAGGCTACGTGCAGTGGAGCTGGAAGCATGTGTGGAATACGATTATGAGAAAGAAGTAATGTGATGATACAAGGGTCAAAAGGTCATGCGTTTCATGCTTGCATGAAAAAGCATGACTTATTGACCCGCAAAACACCGAAAAGTAGCCATTTTTCGTAGAAAAATGAGCGGATTTGAGGTGTTTTAGGATTGCGAGAGCATGAAATGCGAAGCAATCCGTGTATCATAGGGGTCAAAATACCTTTTGACCCCAACATCATGCGATCTAACGGCATATGAAAAGGATAATAGAATTGCATATAAAATGATTCTGCGAGGAGAATGACGAAATGGAAAGTGGAAAAATAAAAGCTGACTATACAGGAATCCATATTTCGAATAAGAATCGCGTTACCAAACGCGGTAAGAATGATAAAAATGAAGAGCGACGAACCCGAAATGCACCCGCTTCCGCACAGGAGAGGGTGCTTTCGGCGCTTTATGATCATGCGTTAGGACGATGTCTGCTTCGCCCGCTGGTAAGCCCATGGTTCTCAGATCTGGGCGGTCGGCTGTTGAATACGCGCCTTTCCGCATTTGCGGTAGCCCCCTTTGTCCGTGCGAATCAGATTGATCTTACCATGTGCGAAAAGCGGCATTTTACCTCCTATAATGATTTTTTCACCCGCCGTTTACGTCCGGAGGCCCGACCGGTGGATGTGTCACCGGAGGCTTTTATCAGTCCGTGCGATGCGCGGCTGTCGGTCTATCCGATTACACAAGAAGGTACGTTTTGCATCAAGCATACACAGTATACATTGCCGCAACTTCTGGATGATACATTGCTGGCACAGCGCTTTGAGGGTGGTATGCTCTGGATATATCGACTCTGCGTGGATGACTATCATCGTTATATTTACCCGGTGGATGCAAAAAAATCCCGGAATGTCCGTATCCCGGGTATTTTTCATACAGTAAATCCGATTGCAAACGACCATTATCCGATTTACAAAGAAAACACACGGGAATACTGCCTGTTAAAGACGGAGAGATTTGACACGCTGCTCATGATGGAGGTCGGTGCACTGCTTGTCGGTAAGATCGAGAACCGCACCCGGGGACAGAAGATTGTTCATCGCGGCGAAGAAAAAGGCAACTTCGCTTTCGGAGGTTCCACGATCATCGTCCTGACCCGGAAAGGAACTGTTCTGCCGGAAATGCGGTTTGTCGAGCATACACGCGAAGGGATCGAGGCAAAGGTGAAGATGGGAGAGCGAGTTGGCACGGGGGATGTTGACATCCGAGAACAGTGAGCCGGACATCATATAATAAGGAAAATATATCAGGGTGAACGTAATTATGACGAACGAATGCTTTGAAGAGAAAATCAACGAAATAGTAAAGAATCTTCTTTGTTCCGGGATATGAGCCGGAGCGTATGCTGGTTTGCTATATCGGGAAAAAACTGAAGAATGTGTCGTTTCCGACGTGAAATACCGAGAGTTTTACGAATGATATGACGCATAAAAACGTTGTATATTCATTCCGAATAACGAGGTGAGGACAATATTGCAGAAGCTTAGAGGAATACCGCGGCAATATATTGCTGGTCGGAATTAATTATGATAAAAAGACACGGGAGTATCCTTGACTTGCTTTTACTCTCTATATATATTATAATGCTCGGGAAAGAGAAAAGGTATCAGGGATACATAGGAGGTAAGCTTGAAATTACTTGTCATGATTCCGGCGTACAATGAGGCGGAAAATATCGAGCGTGTTGTAGATAATCTGATTCGGAATTATCCGCAGTACGATTATGTGATTATAAATGATGGATCTACAGACGACACTCGGAAAGTCTGTGCACGTCGTAAATATAACATGCTGGATCTTCCGGTCAATACCGGGCTTGCCGGAGCGATTAAGAGCGGTATGCGGTATGCAAATTATCACGGATATGATTATGTGCTGCAGCTTGACGGGGATGGTCAGCATGATCCAAAGTATATCGAAGAGATGATAGAGGAGATGGCCTGTACGGACTGCGATATTGTCATCGGCTCTCGTTTTAAGACGGAGCGCAAGCCGGTCAACGCCAGAATGATCGGCAGTCAGATCATAACAGTGGCGATCTGGATGACGACAGGCGGACACTACATCGGAGATGTGACATCCGGAATGCGCCTGTTCAATAAAAAGATGATCAAGCGCTTTGGCTATGATATGCACTACAGCCCGGAGCCGGACACGCTGGCATATCTCCTGAACTGTAATGTAAAGATACGCGAAATACAGGTGGAGATGCATGAACGGATTGCCGGGGTCAGCTATCTTGATTTTAAAGGATCAATCTGGTATATGATGAAAATGCTGTTTTCCATTTTTTTGTTCCAGTGGGTTCGCAGAAAAGTAAAGGAGTGATCAGATGTCAGGAACCTTACGGCTTTTACTGCTGTTTGCGGCGCTGCTGACAGCAGGTTGGATCTTATATAAGATAAGAAAACTGAAGGTGAAAATGGAGGACGCCATTTTCTGGATGATATTTGCGGGAATTCTCTGCATTCTGGGATTATTTCCACATGTCACATACTGGCTGACAGATCGCCTTGGAATTATGTCTCCGGCGAATCTGATATTCCTCGTTATCATCTTTCTGCTGCTGGAAAAGGTGTTTACCCTGTCGATTATCGTTTCCCAGCTGGAAGAAAAGGTGACGGTCCTTTCGGCCGAGGTTGCGCTTCGCTCCCATGCGGCAGAGAAACGTCTGGATACGGATGAAAAGAAGGAAAAAGAAATAGAAGAATTGGAGCAGCATGAAACAGTATAAAGCAGAAGATCATACATTTGTCATATGTGCATACAAAGAAAGTCCTTATCTGGAGGACTGTATTCGCTCCGTGCTGCATCAGAATGTGCGGGGAAAGATATGCCTGACAACATCGACACCAAATCAGTACATTGCAGCGCTTGCTCAAAAATATCAGATTCCAGTCTTTGCGAATCCTGTATCGGAAGGGATCGCAGCAGACTGGAATTTTGCGGTTGCGAGTGCGAAGACAAGGCTTGTGACGCTGGCACATCAGGATGATTTGTATGAACCGTCCTATACGGAGAAAATTATACAGGCGGCAAATATCTGCCAGGATCCGATTATTTTATTTTCCGACTATTGGGAGCTGCGAGGCGATCAGAAAAGTCAGAGCAGTTCTGTGATGAAGGTGAAGCATCTGATGCTTTTGCCCTTGCGAGTCCGTCACTTTTGGAGGAGTCGGTTTGTACGAAGACGAATCCTTTCGATGGGAAATGCGATCTGCTGTCCGGCAGTGACACTCGTAAGGAATGCGGTGCCGCTTCCGGTATTTCAGAACAATATGAAGAGCAATATTGACTGGCAGGCATGGGAATTGATTTCTAGACAGAAAGGCGAATTCGCTTACATCGCAAAGCCGTTGATGTGCCATCGGATCCATGAGCATTCAACGACCTCAGAGCTTCTGGAGGTAAATGGAAGGCAGGAGGAAGATCTGTTTATGTTCCGGAAGTTCTGGCCGGAACCGGTGGCGAGGCTGATCAGCCTGCTGTACAAGAACAGCGAAAAGTCAAACAAAAGCATGTGACGCACAATCCTGTGCGCGAGGACGAATAATCGCGATGAGATAAAGACAATGGCTTATCCGAAGAACAGGAGATGAGAGAAAATTGCCGGTATTAAAGAAAGAAGAAGTGGGAACAGCAGAAAAAGCGAATGGAGAATATCCTGTGGTTTCCGTCATCATTCCGGTATACAACAGTGAAAAATATACCGAAAAATGTATTCACTCTTTACTTGGACAGACTTACAGAAACTTAGAATTGCTGATTATTGATGACGGCAGTACAGATCAAAGCGGTGCTATTCTTGACCGTCTGGCAGGCGAAGATACAAGAATTCGGCTGATCCACCAGAAAAATGCAGGCGTAGCCGAAGCGCGGAATCGGGGAATTGATCTGGCGACGGGGACGTATCTGACCTTTGTGGACGGAGATGACTATGTGGCACCGGATTATATTCAATGTCTGGTTGATTGTGCCAGGAAAAACGAGGCGGAGCTTGTGATCTGTGGCCTTCAGTTTGTAAAAGAAGACGGAACCTGTCTGAAAAAAGTGGTTCCGGGCACTTATCGGCGCCTGGAGCGGGAAGAATGGACCTTTCGGATATCTGCCGTCTGTTCCCATTTATACAAAAAAGAGCTATGGGATCGCTGGCAAATCCGCTTCCTTTCCGGTGAGCGTGGGGAAGATATGCCGATTTCCTTGTTTTTCAGTGCCATATGTGATAAAATAGTAACATTGCCGGAGGCTGGCTATTTCTATGTGCAGCATGAGTCATCAGCAATGCACCGTTTTGCTGGTCTGCAGAATTATATGCCACCGTATCGTGCGCTGGAGCAGGCAGTGCATCGTGTGCAGGAAATCGGTGTGCAAAACAGCCCGGAATATTACGAGCTGTTCGTTCTGCGTATCCTTGCCACCTGTTATTTTCAGCTTGGGAGGGGGGCTTCGCAGGAACGGATGCATGAATTGTGTAATTATATTACCCGCATCTTACGAGAAAATTTTCCGGCATATTATAAAAATCCACTGACACGCTTATGGACAAAAATGGATGTACCATTTTCCCAGAAAGCAGCGGTATGGATTTTGAAAAACTTAGTGAGAACCGGGTTCCTCTATCCGGTATCAAGATGGATAGGAAAATGAGCGTGGAGACGACAGCATTTGTAATTCTGCATTACGGATCACAGGATGTGACGAACCAATGTGTTCGGTCTGTTTTGCGGATGGATCATCAGGAATCGGTACAAATCATAATTGTGGATAACGAAATCCAGAAGCCAGAGGCAGATCGGGCGAAGCTGAAAGCGACATATCAGGGCATTCCGAATATAACGGTGCTTATGATTCATGAAAACGGAGGATTTTCCTACGCGAACAATCAGGGATATCGATACGCGCGCGAGCAGCTTGGAGCAGCGTTTATCTTGGTATTGAATAACGATATCGAATTTACACAGAAGGACTTTTTACAGCAAATGGTTCAGAGCTGGAAGAAAGATCCATGCCACATCATAGGGATCGACATCATCCGTAAAAGCACTGGCGAACATCAGAATCCGATGGATACCCGGTTGCGTACACGCGAAGAGGCCGAGCATACGATTCGGATGAATCATCGGGCACTGAAGCACTATCAGCTGCTTTACCCGTTGCTCTACTGGAACTTTTGCCGCTTACAAAAGGCAGCTACAGCGAAGCGAAGAGACGATGCAGCGTATGCATCCGCACAAAAGGACATCGTCCCATTTGGAGCCTGCCTGATCTTTACGCCTGATTTCGTAAAAAGCGAGCAGCTGGCATTTACACCTGAGACACATTTTTACTATGAAGAATATATTCTGGCAAACCGCTGCCGTCAAAAAGGCTATCATATTCACTACGTTCCGACGATGAAGGTCTGGCATGAAAGCGGAAAGGCGACGGAAGTGAGCTACCGAAAAGAAAAGGAAAAGCTTCGGTTTGTGATGGAGCGGACGGCGGAGGCGTGTGAGGTGTACCTAAAATATATAGAAAGAGAGACTAAGGAAAGGATTAAGAAATAGAATGTTTAAAATATTAAAGAATAACAAAGAAATTGTCTGGAGTTTAGCGGTAAATGATTTTGCAACGAAATATGCCGGTTCTTTGTTTGGAACATTTTGGGCATTTGTTCAACCGGCAACTACAATTTTAATTTATGCCTGCGTATTTCAATATGGATTAAAATCAACGTCTCCTGTGGCAGGGGTTTCGTACATTTTCTGGTTTGCAGCAGGAATGATACCATGGTTTTTCCTCTCAGATGGAATTCGAGCGGTGACAAATGTTTTGATAGAATATAGTTATTTGGTCAAAAAAGTTGTATTTGACGTTCGATTACTTCCGGTTATCAAAATCTTGTCTGCTTTTTTTGTACATTTAGTATTTATTGTGCTACTTTTTTTGATTGCGTTTGTAAATAAAGAACCATTATCAATGTATGTATTACAAGTTATTTATTATTTGGTTTGTGCAATTCTGCTAATATATGCAATAGGAAAGTTTACGTCATCTATTATTTTATTTTTCAGAGACTTAGGCCAAATTGTAAATATTGTGCTGGATATGGTTATGTGGGCAACACCGATTATTTGGTCATATAGTATTGTCCCAGTACAATTTCAGTGGGTTGTGAAATTAAATCCATTTTTTTACATAATAGAAGGATATAGGGATAGCTTTATTAATCAAATATGGTTTTTTCAGAAACCTATACTGTCGATGTATTTTTGGATTTTGATAATTGTTATGCTATATTTTAGTTCAAAGGTATTTAATAAAATGCGTCCGCAATTTGCTGATGTACTTTAATACTTTGCCGATGGAGTTAAAGGAGATTTTATGAAAGACACTGTGATAAAAATCAATAATCTTACAAAGACATATAAATTATATGATAAGCCTTTTGATCGTGTGAAGGAGGCCTTTGATTTTTCGCATAAAGACTATAGCAAAGAAAAGAGCGTATTAAATGACGTTAATATTGAAATCAACAGGGGTGAAGTGGTAGGAATAGTTGGAACAAATGGAGCCGGGAAGTCAACGTTATTAAAAATTGTTACCGGGGTATTGACTCCAACCAGTGGAAACATTGAAATCAATGGAAAAATTGCGGCATTACTGGAATTGGGAACTGGGTTTAATCCAGAGTTTACTGGAATTAAAAATATTTTTTTAAATGGAACAATGATGGGGTTCTCGCATGAGGAAATGCAGGAAAAATTGCAGGGAATTATAGATTTTGCTGATATAGGCGATTTTATAAATCAACCGGTGAAAATATATTCTTCTGGTATGTTTGCGCGTTTGGCGTTTGCTGTAGCTATAAATGTTGATCCGGATATTTTGATTGTAGATGAAGCATTAAGTGTTGGTGATCTTCGCTTTCAGATGAAATGTATGGATAAAATGAAAGCTATGATGGATAGTGGAGTAACTGTACTGTTTGTTTCTCACGATATTAATGCAATTCGACGCTTGTGTACAAAGGCATTATGGCTACGCGACGGAAAAGTACAGACGTTTGGTGATACAAACCGTGTATGTGATATGTACATGGATTATTTAAAAACATTGGATAATGATGTTGTTCAGACAGGGGAACCGATTGGAACTCAAATTGAAGGAATAAAAGAATTTTCAAAAGGATCAAAAGCGACAATTGCAGAAATTGCCGGAATCAGATTGCTAAACAGTCAGGGAAAATCCGTTTCTGAAATAGAATGGAATAGACCGTTAACAGTAGAAGTGTATTATGATGTGTACGACGAGAATGTGGAAACACCTGTATTGGGGGTTGCTTTGAAGCGCGTAGATGATGAGTATATCTGCGGTGTGAATACCCTACTAGACCATGAAAAAATCCCTTGGAAATATGGAAGGAATTGTTATCGCTTAAATTATCAGGACGGAATAAGGGTCCTTGGAGGTGCTTATTACTTTGATGTTGCATTGTTTGATAAGACAGCAACAGTTCCAATAGAGTATCATGGAAGAATAAAAGATTTTGTGGTGACTGCAGAATATATAGGAGAAGGAATTTGTATTTTGCCGCATGAATGGAGGAAATAATTATGGGAAAGTATGATTTTGAGCTGGATTTATATGACGAGAATACAATATCATGGATAGCACAGAGTGTTGAAGCTGGTTCAGATGTACTAGAATTTGGTCCGGCGAATGGGAGACTTACAAGATATTTAAAGGAAAAGAAGGGGTGCCATGTAGATATTGTAGAAATAGATGAGGAGTCAGGAAGTGAAGCTGCACAATATGCCGAAGTTTCTTATATTGGTGATGAAGAAGGTGATATAGAGAAGTACTACTGGCTTTCAGATAATAAGAAGTATGATTTTATTATATTTGCAGATGTGCTAGAACATTTGATTCATTCAGATGAAGTTCTTAAGAGATGTCGGAGAGTGATTAAAGAGAATGGAAAAATACTTGTGTCAATTCCAAATGCTGCACATAACTCAGTAATTATTGAATTGTTTAATGATGAGTTTTCTTATAATCCTACGGGAATTCTTGACAACACACATGTACATTTTTTTACCAGAAGTTCATTTGAAAAAATGGCGGCTGCTTCCGGTTGGGCAGTGATAGGAGAAAAGGCAAAAGAAATTCGGGTAGGAGAGACCGAGATACAGAATACCTATAAACAGGTACCACGAGAGGTATATAAGGAATTGCTTCATCGTCCACATGGAAACGTATATCAATATATGTTTACGTTGGTACCGAGTGAAAGATATCTTTCTGGGGATATAGTTCGAACAGTAAATTTGGATAGTACGTCTTACTACTATACAGAAATATTTTTTGGAGATCCAGATGGTTATGATTACAAAAAGAGTGCAAGTAAGTATTTGGATCCTCATAATGGAAAAGTGGATATGACGGTAGCTTGCAAAAAAGAAGAAGGATTGGCAAGAATAAAGTTGATTAATTGTAATGCAATAGTTGAAAATGTTAGTGTTGACATATTGCAAGAAGACAGAAGCAATTATGAAGGTATTGAGATTAAAGAGTATAATGGTGAGAAGATGGGGGATAGATATTATTTCTTAAATGATATACCAGAATTAAGGGTTGACTTGCCTCAAAACACAATCTGGCTGCGTGTGAAGGCAGATATTGTGCAGTATGATTTTGACGATACGGTGATAAGAGATATTTTGGCAATAGCGAAGCATGAGCAGCAGCATGTATATAAAGTTCGTGATGACTATGAAAAAGAAATAGATCATATGAAGAAAAATATAGAAGATATTCGGGAGGAGTCTAAAAAAAGCGCTCAGATATACGAGAGGGAAATAACAAAAAAAGATGAAGAACGCAGAAATTGCATTGAAACGTATGAGCAGGAGATAGCAAAAAAAGATGAAGAACGCAGAACTTGTATTGAAACATATGAGAAGGAAATAGCGAGAAGAGAAGAAGAACGAAATAAACTGATAGAAGAGTTACATGAAAAATAACTAATAAATTATAAGAGGAATGAAAATGACAATAACAGATCTGAAAAGGTATTTGGCTATTTTAAAAAATAAGATATTAAAAAGTGAAATTGAGATAGGTAAAAGTGATGGTAATGCCAAAACGATTATTCCAGAATATAAAGTAACGGCGGTGATTCCAAATTATAACTATGCCCGATATTTGCAAGAGCGACTTGATTCGATACTTTTTCAGACATATCCGGTTGCAGAAGTGATTATTTTGGACGATTGTTCAAAAGATAATAGCATTGAGGTGATCCAGAGGCTCATAGAAGAAAATAAAAGTGGAATACCGATTAAATTCATTCCGAATGAGAAGAATTCGGGGAGTGTATTTGCACAGTGGCAAAAAGCATTTGAAATGGCAGCTTATGATTATGTATGGATTGCTGAAGCAGATGACAGTTGCAATGAGCATTTCTTGGAAACGGTTATGCAGGGATTTTGCAATCCAGATGTTGTGATTTCATATTGTGAATCTTTAACAATAGATGAAAAGAACAAGCTGCTTATGGGGGACTTACGGGTCTGGATTGATATATTTAAAACCGGGAAATGGGATCAGAATTATATAAATGACGGAATTAAAGAAGTGTCGGAGACAATGTGCATTAATAATACGATTGCAAATGTATCGAGTGCAGTGATAAGGAATGGCGATTACCATGAAATTTTAGAAGCAGCGAAGTCATATAAGTTAGCAGGAGACTGGTATACCTACATGAATCTGCTAAAGCATGGAAAAATTGCATATTTTAAGGAGTCTTTGAATTATCATAGAATGCAGACACAGGGGCTTACATTGTCTACATCACACGAAGAAGAATATAATGAGATAATTCGACTTCAGGATTTTGCATTAGAGAATTTTCCGGTGTCCGACGAAGTGAGAGGGAAGGTATATGAAAGACGAGAGAGAGAGAGAATTAGATTTGGGTTGTAAAAAGGTAAAATTATCAATCATTATTCCGATTTATAATATGGAAGCATATTTGAAAAGATGTCTGGATTCTGTAAAAGCAGCAGTAGAAAAGCTGAGTGATGTGGTTGAAGTTTTATTAATTAATGACGGATCCACAGATAGTTCGGAAAAGATTGCTTTAGAATATTGTGAAGTCTGTAAATATATGCATCTGTATAATAAGACAAACGGAGGTTTGTCAGACGTAAAAAATTATGGCCTTGAGCGAGCGAGCGGAGAATATATCATTTTTTTGGATTCTGATGATTATATTGATCCGCGCATGTACGAACTAATGCTAACCAAAGCAGCGGAAGAAAAAGCAGATGTTGTTGTATGCGATATCCAATTGACGTATGATGATACGAGCAAAAATACGGTATTCCCATGCGCGATAAAATCAAGAGAAGGTGTGTTTGCGCAGGTAATAGATATGACAATGATGCCGGCGTCTTGGAATAAGCTTGTCAGAAGAGAACTATATGACGGGTTAACGTTTCCGGCAGGCAAAAATAATGAAGATGTGGCAGTTACACCGATTATTTTAGCCAGAGCAAAGAAAATTGCAGTTGTTGATGAAGTACTGTATATGTATTATCAAAGATCCGGATCAATACAAAATAGTTCTTTTAATGAAAAACGTTTTGTAATACTTGAAACAGCACGTTTGTGTGTTGACAGGATTGAGAAGGAACATATTGAATTACGTAAGGAAGAACAAATAAAGGGTTCAGTATACTTGCATCAGGTACTTTCGCTGGCTCTTTACCCAATACGGCGAGAAAAATTTTCTGTGCGTTACAGGATGCTTAAAAATTATATGCCAAAAGTTGAATCTCTTTTTCCAGATATTTGGGATAATTTTGAAATAAAAGAATTTGTTACGTGGGATACAAAGTGGATTCAAATATCAAGAAAAATATCTATTTTCTTATTGAAAAAAAATTTATATTTATTGTTAAGTGTCTTTTGGAGCCCATGCAACTGGCTATATGATCTGCAGATGAAAGTTTATGCTTTTTATAAAAATAGGTAAGCAGGAAAATATATAATAACAGACGGTTCAAAATATATAAATGGAAAAGGATATTTTGTAAATGAACAGTGGAATTAAAAATAAGTATTTAAAAAATACGTGGACGATTTTTGCGATCTTTGCGCTATTGTTATTTTTACTTGAACGCTTTTTTTGGCCTGTAGGTTTATACTTTGATGATTTTGGAAATGCATCATTAAGTTATGGCTCAGACTATGGCTTTGATGTAGACGTTTTGGGAATGAACTGGGGATTGGCTGATCTATTGAGATGGGACAAATGGATTTATTGTTTTTTTTCGGGACGTATATTATGCGGATCAATACTCAATATTTTTGTTAAAGTTGGACATGGCGCCCACATGTTTATGGCATTTCAGGCCGTAGTTATTGTGCTTATATTTGTCATGCTTTATAAAATTATTATGACTATGACGAAGAAAAGCAATAATGCATTGATTCCGCTGCTGATTTTTGCATTATTTTTTTGGGTCCCTTCGGATATGTATCGCTGGAATTATTGCTGGGCATCGGCTTCTGTTTTGTACATATGGCCGTTATTACCCTTTTTTTCAATTATATACCTTTTGCCTAAGATAAATATATCTGCTGATAATTTTAGGGAAAAGAAAATGAAATATATAATGCTGGCTGTAATGATAGCATTTACAGCATTTTCACATGAGCAGACAGGATTTTCAATAGTTATTTATGTGGTGGCATATACAATTTACAGGGGAGTTATCACAAAAAAGTTAAATAAAGAAAACATATTTTTTTCAGTTGAAGCTATTTTGGTTTATGCTTTTCTTTTTTTCGCACCTGGAAATTGGAACAGACTTTCAGGGAGTACGGAATTTTCAAAACTAAGTTTTTTTGAAAAAATAACACATAATTTTAATCCAATTATTGATGAATTATTCGTTGGAAATTTCATGTATATTTACCTTTTAATCTCTTTACTATTAATTATTGTGAGCAGGAGAATTTATAAAAATGATCATAACAAAATTGTTTACTGCTTGAGTGGAAGTTCCTTCATTATGTGTGTTGTTACAGTGCTTGGAAATATAAAGAATAATAGTGGGATATTTCATTTTGGAGCAATTGTATATTTGTTAAGTACTTTTGCATGTTTGTGTTATTATAATTTTATAAAAAACAGAATGGAATTAAGCATTTTACTGCTTGCTTCTGCAGGCTCCGCGTTTTGTGTTTTGATTTCACCTACACTGCCAATTAGATGTTTCACAGAATGGTTTATTATAATTGATATGGTATTGATAATAATGGTAATAGATTATTTTGATACTGATTCGTTTGGAGCATCATGTACTCAAAGAATAGTCAGATTTTTTGTAATGCTTATATTAATGCTTGTAGTTTACAAAGGAGTAACAACATACTTTTTTTATGAGAAAGGTTATTATAAAAATGAAAAAATTTTATCAGAAAACGATAGCAAACTATTGAAATTTTCTGGAGAAAAGGCTATTTCATTAAAAAAGCTGGAAGATGACTTTTTTGCTCCGGTTATGCCGTATAATGATGGTTTTAATTTTATTGAATATTGGATGAAGGAATACTATGGAATTCCAATTGAGACAAAAATATACTGGGAATAGGGAGGAGCTATTATGGTGGCAGAGAAAAACAATATCAAAAGAGCTATATTATATCTGGTAATTCCTTGCTATAATGAGGAAGAAGTATTGCATGAAACTGCAAGGCGTCTTGTAGGAAAGATGAAAACGCTGCAAGGTGATGACAAAATATCGAATCAAAGCAAAATTGTATTTGTAAATGACGGTTCAAAAGATTCGACATGGGCGATTATAAAGGAACTGCATGAAAAAGAACAGATGATCTTGGGGATTAATTTGTCTAGAAATAGAGGACACCAAAATGCGTTGCTTGCTGGTTTGATGACAGTAAAGGAATATGCGGATGCGGTGGTTTCGCTGGATGCAGATTTACAAGATGATATAAATGCTATTGATGAAATGATAGAAAGGTATTATGAAGGAAATAGTATTGTATATGGTGTGAGAGGCGCAAGAAAAACAGATACCTTTTTTAAGCGATTTACAGCTGAGTCATTTTACAGGGTAATGGATTTTTTAGGAGCGGATATTGTTTTTAATCATGCGGATTATAGATTAATGGATAAAAAAGCTCTGGATGGATTAGAACAGTTTAAAGAAGTAAACTTGTTTTTACGTGGAATTGTTCCAATGATAGGATTCAAAAGTGATAAGGTGTATTATGAACGCAGGGAACGTTTTGCGGGAGAGTCTAAATATCCGCTAAAGAAAATGTTGTCTTTTGCATTTGATGGAATTACTTCATTAAGTGTAAAACCAATTCGGATGATCAGTATGCTGGGAATTTTGATTTTTGGTGTCAGCGTTATTGCACTTTTATATTTATTAGTGGGGTCATTGCTGGGAGCCACACAACCGGGATGGCCAAGCCTCATTGTATCCATATGGGCATTGGGTGGTCTACAGTTGCTGGCTATCGGAGTTGTGGGTGAATATATTGGGAAAATATATCTTGAAACCAAGGGAAGGCCACGATTTATTATAGAAGATTTTTTGAAGTAGTAAATCAGTGATTGCGTGAGCGGGAGATAGAAGATGAATTGGAGTGAAAATAGTGAAATGCATACATTCGTGGTATGCGCATACAAAGAATCACCGTATTTGGAAAACTGTTTAAAATCGTTAAAGAATCAGACGGTAAAATCAAGTATCATTATGACAACGTCTACACCAAATGTATTTATCAAAAGTCTTGCGGAAAAATATGAGGTTCCTCTTTGGATTCGAGAAGGAAAAAGCGATATTCGAGACGATTGGAATTTTGCATATAATAAGGCGAATTCTAAATATGTCACAATTGCACATCAGGATGATGTGTACCATGAAGATTATGTTAAATGTTTATTAGATAAGGTAAGCAATCATCAAAATGTAATTATGTATTTTAGTGATTACTTGCCGATTAAGAATGAACAGATTGGAAAAAGAGATATCAATTCAAAGATTCGAAGATTACTTAGAATACCGATGAAGAGTGAACTGCTGGCCAGACATAAATTTTTCAGACGGGCTATATTGGCGTTCGGAAATAGTATTTGCTGCCCGGCGGTCACTTATAATAAAGGGAAGCTAGGTGATTCGATATTCACGTCTGATTTGAAATTTAATATTGATTGGGATACTTTTTACAAATTGGCTGGATATGATGGGGAGTTTGCATATGTTGATAGGCCGTTGACTTTTTATCGTATACATGATGGGGCTACAAGCAAAGAATTTATCCAGGATCATAAAAGAATCAAAGATGATGAAGAAATGTTTCATAAATTCTGGCCGATGTGGTTGGTGAAGATTATTATGGTGTTTTATAAAAAGGCATACAAGACGTATGGTTGATTGATGAATTGGAGAGAAAAGATTATTATGAATAATATTGGAAGTACTCTATGGAATGGATTGGAAAAAATGTTAGATTTTTTTTGCTTTCGAGTATTTCATTTGAAATTTTTAAAAAATAAATGGGAGCAGATAATTCAGTTTGTGAAATTTGGAATTGTAGGCGTAAGTAACACGGTGGTTTCATATGCTATTTATATTGTTTCTTTGCTGATAATGCAAAAAGTTACTATGGCTCCAAAGTATGATTATTTAATTGCACAAATCATCTCATTTGCTTTGAGCGTATTGTGGTCGTTTTATTGGAATCGAAAATATGTTTTTAAAGAAAGCAGAGAAGAAATATCATGGGGTAAATCTTTGATAAAAACATATATTTCTTATGCGTTTACAGGAATTTTTTTAAATAGTATTTTGGCAATACTGTGGGTACAATATTTAGGGATTTCTAAAATAATTGCGCCTATTTTTAATTTGCTTATTAGTGTTCCTTTAAATTTTATAATGAATAAATTTTGGGCATTTAAGAAATGAAAAGGACTTTTGATAATAATACAACAAATTCATTAGTATACTAAATCCTTGTTTGCTTTTTTGAGTTTGAAAACTTGTACAACATAAACGAAGTTAGGGTGTCTTCCTTTTGCATAAAATAAAAAATATTTTTATTAATTAAATTGTATTTGTACACAAAAGAGAAGAACAATGAGATAACAATAAAATATGAGAAAATATTATATTTATGAGAAACAGAAAACGGAAAGAAAGATACGAATTAAATATATTATAATGGTTTTTTTCTTACTGGCAAGTGTTCATATGATCCGAGAAAGCAGCTGGTCAACAGAGCAAGAATTTAACTCATTTGGGACGCAAAGTGAAGCAATATATGTAGAATTGCAAAATGATGTATCTTATCAGATTAAATTCGTTGATTTGGTAAAAAACTTGCAGGAAATCGCCTATTATTTTAAACGTCCGGAGGATGGAAAAGGTGATATTACAGTAAGCATAGAGTCTTTAAATGGAGATGTTATCAGTGATAGCTATACGTTTCATTTAGCAGATTTTAATAGCGAGATATTACGTTTTCCGTCCTATGTTGATCCGGAAAGAATAAAGTTTGGTGAAACATATATTATGCATGTAACGGTTACAAATCGAAAAAATTTGGATCCAGTTGAAATGGAATGTGTATCGAGTTCGTCATCACTTGCAAAAGGAACGGGAAATGGAGACGCATTTATCCCGTATTTGACTTTTTCGGGGACTGATTTTTTACTGTGGGACAATATAAGAACAATGCTTTTTTGGACGGCAGCTGTGCTATTGGTATTATGGTTTTTTCCTGTAATTGTTGTGAATAGCGTGGTAGCAAAAGAAGTAATAAATGTTGCCGTAGCTGTTCTTGGATATATCTGCATAGAAGTCATATTAGGCGACCTTTTTGAAGCGCCATGGCAGTTGATACTGGTAAATATTTTTTATATTTATATATTTGAAAAAATTTTGCAAGTTATTTTTGCAAAAGAGAGGCTGTCACACGCTATTACCATTATTTTTTGCTTAATACTTGGTGCGGCGGAATATTATGTTCTTGAATTTAGAGGAACGCCGATTACCCCATGGGATCTTCGGGTAATGGCCACGGCAGCTACAGTGGCGAGCGCCTATAGTTTCGATATTCCATTAAGACTGGTAATCGGGATTGATATAGCTGTATTAGGACTGTTGATTGATAGAAAACTTTATTGTAAGACGACTCAAAGCAAGAAAAAGATAAGAATTCAAAACGGTGTTATTAGCGCAGCTGGCATTGCAGTAGCAGGGATATTTTTGTATCCTGTTGTAGATGTTGGAATTTGGGATCAGAGAGGTTCATATCAGGAAGATGGATTTGTGGCAGCCTTTATTGCCAATACAAAATATTTGACACACAAAAAACCTACAGGCTATAGTAAACAGAAAGCACAGGAACTGAATGAAAATGTGACATCTGTTCATACAGAAATTCAGACACCGGCAATGAATGTAATTGTTATTATGGATGAGTCTTTTGCAGATTTGCGCGTTATTAATGATCAGCTTGTTTCTGGCTCATATATGCCTTTTATTGATTCGTTAGAAAACAATACGGTAAAAGGGCATCTTTATGTTCCTGTGTTTGGAAACGGAACATGTGATACAGAATTTGAAGCCCTGACGGGTGTGTCAACAAGTTATACAGGCGCATATCCGTATGTTACACAGGGCATGAAAGATGTAAGTTCACTAACCTTGGATTTGAAGGAAAAAGGATATGAAGCGCTGGCATTTCATCCATATTTAAAGGAAAACTGGAATCGTTTTAATGTATATTCAGAGTTAGGGTTTGATGAGTTCTATGATGGCGATTCTGTATCAGATGGGGAGCAAATGCGATGGATGTTGTCCGATTATGCGGATTTTCAAAAAATAATTGAATTGTACGAAAATAAGGAAGAAGATAATTTATTTATTTTTAATGTAACTATGCAAAATCATGGAGGGTATGAGGGAACATGGGATAATTTTGCAAATACTGTCGATTTATCTGCTCAGGGAGATTTTCCGCAAGCGGAACAGTATTTTTCACTTATTAAAGAAACCGATGCTGCTTTTAAAGAATTAATAGATTACTTTGAAAAGGTTGATGAGCCAACACTTATTTGTTTCTTTGGAGATCATCAACCAAATCTTGAGGTGGAATATTATGAGATGTTGTTTGGTATTGATGACTTGGATGATTTGTCTGATGAGGACGCAATATTGCAATATCAAACTCCGTTTGTGATATGGACAAATTATGATATTCCAGAACAGCATATAAATGCATTGAGTTCAAATTATCTGGCTTCATATATTTTATACTATGCAGGATACGACCTTGAAGGCTTTGATGCATTTGCGTATAATTTGAGTAAAAAATATCCGGTAATTTCAAGAATGGGTATTATAGATGCAGAAGAACAACTGTATACAAATAAATTTGAAGATACAAGATTAGATGATTATGAAATTTTGAATTATTATAGAATGCATCCATGACCAGTCTGTTTGATATCTCAAAATCGAATGTAAAAATTTAAAAATGTGGATTGTTGAGGATTACTGGAACAGTGGATCGTTGTGCATCAGGTGTATGCGCAGAAAACAGAGTATGGAATGGTTGGTGTAAATATGTATTATTTGATACAAATGTTAATCGCATTCCTGATATTATGCGGAATTGTATTGTTTTTTCAACAGACTTTGAAAGTAAATAACGGAGAAGGAATGCTGCTGTCAGCGTCGGCGATTGCCTTGCTTTTTGTAGTGAGCAGCCAGGCGGGGACATTCCGGTATGGATTTTATGGGATGCTGTGCATTGCCGGTATTGGAATTTTGTTGAGCGGAATCCAGATTGTGCGCAAAAAGCAAAAGGTTGTGCTGCTTTCACCGGTATTGGTATTCCTGTTCGGATTGTATGCGTTTGCGCTTGTTACGTTTTATCATGACTTTATTCAGCATGTGGATGAGCTTCATCACTGGGCAGCTGCTGTAAAATACATGGTGGAAAAGGATGCGATGCCGACCGGTAATGATTTCCTTGCCGGAGGTGGAAATTATGCGTTTGCAACCAGCCTGTTTCATCTGTTTTTCCAGAAATTTACCGGTTACAGTGAGCAGGGGATGTATGTTTCTTCGTTTTTGCTCATGTGGATCGGATTTTTACTTCCGTTTTCAGAGTATACCTGGAAGGACTGGAAAAAGGTTGTATTTTATATTGTGCTCGTATATATAGCACTGTTTTCTCTGTACACCTATGGCGTGAAAAGTCTGTATGTCGATGTTCCGACGGCAGCGTGGGCAGGCGGATTAGCCGGGTGGTGGGTCAATCGGAAGAAAAAGAAGCAGAATGCACTGATTGTGGTGTCAGGAATGATTATGCTTCATTTTTTCAAAGCGTCAGCCGGGCTGCTGATGGCGGTTCTGGTGGGAATGTTTATGCTGTCGCAGTCATTCCTTGTAGAAAAGGGCGTTGCCGCAAAAGAAAGAGGAAGAAAGTTTGTAGTAAAAATTACGGCGGTGCTGGTTGGACTGGTGTTGCTTGGCAGTGTAGGACTGTTTGGGATTGCGCTGGGACTTCATCCGGTTGAAACAACGGCTGCTGCTGAAACAGATGAGGCTCAGGTGGCAGAAGAACCGCAGCAGTGGGAACTTGCTGGTGTACAGCTTCCGGATGGGGTTTCGAATATGCTGAACACTGTAAAGCTTTCACGGTCGAAGGTAACCCTTACGACAGGGGCATTTTTTACAAAGAGCATAGGTGCGACGATGGCAACAAAGTCAAATCTTACGATTGCATTCCTGCCGTTTGCATTTGTGATACTGATTTTATTCAGGATTAGTGGAGAACTGTATCATCAAAGGGACAAGAGCCTGGTATATATTTCATATGGGATCGTATCGACCTTATGCTATTGCGCAGCGGTATTTTTCTCCTATCTGTTTATGTTTGCCTATGAGTTGAGTATTAACATGCGCTCCTGCACAAGGTACTTTTCCGGATTTGCGATTTTTCTGTTTGTGCTGGTATTGACGAATTTGTTGCAGCGAAAATCCCCGGAGCGGAAAAAAATATGGGAGTATCTGCTGCTTGGTATGCTTGCATTTTTTGCTTCAGGACTGAATGAAAAATTTATACCGAATAATACAGCGCTGGATAAAGTGAATACGGCGGGCTATGAGAAGCTTCATACGACGAAGGAAGAAATTAATCGTCTGGAAGAGATTATGACGGAAGCGGATAAGGTATATTATCTGTGTCAGTATCCGGCAGATGATCTGGCTGGGGCGGAACTGTATAATGCTTCGGCACTCTACTATCTGGATGTAAGGATCAGCAATTATCTGCAATCGCCATGGAAGTTTACAAATACCGGCTGCAATATTCGTCTGGAAGAGTTTGATCTGTCGATCACAGATTTTCCGGCATTACTGGCGCAGGGGGGATATACGTATGTCTGGGTACACACAACGAATCCATACCTGACACGTGAGCTTCCGCTCGTTCTGGATTGTGGAGATGTTGCGGATGGTTATTTGTATAAAGTAATCTATGAAAATGGTGCGGCAGTGCGTCTGGAGTTTGCGGAGGCGCTTGCCGGAGCACAGTAGGAGCAAATGAGTGAATACAATTAAAACGCTATACCAAAAATACAAGGAACTCATCAACTACCTCATCGTCGGCGGCCTCACCACGGTCGTCAGCCTTGGTGTTTATTATGGCTGTGTACTGACATTCCTGAACCCGGAGGTACCGGTGCAGCTGCAGGCGGCGAATGTGCTGTCTTGGATCGCGGCGGTGACGTTTGCGTATTTTACGAACCGGAAGTATGTGTTTGAGAGTAAGAATGAGAAACGGCTGCAGGAAGCGGCGGCGTTTTATGGATCGCGAGTGACGACGCTGCTGCTGGATATGTTTTGTATGTTCCTGATGGTGACACTGATGGGATGGAATGATAAGGTGGCAAAGCTGATCGTGCAGGTGCTGGTCACGGTGGCAAATTATATACTGAGTAAGTTTCTGGTATTCCGGAAAAAGTAGGGAATTGCGTTCCGCTTTCTTTCATAGTAGAATGGAGCTATGGGAGAAGGCGGATTTTTGATATGATGAATAGCAGTATCGGAGCTGGTAAGAGGTTTACATTTATTTTAGAATTTTCCTCCTTTTTTTCTTTGATTTTAGCCGAAAATGCGGTAAGATAAAAAAGGTTAAATTGCATTTGCAGGAAACGCAGTGCAGTTGGAGGGTGATCATGTGTATGAGGCTCACATGTAATAGCCGGAATAAGAATAAAAAGGGAAAGGTGTGATGTTATGCAAAAGGTAGACAAGCCGAAAAAACCATTGTTTGTCTATTATCTCATTGTGCTGGCAGTCATCGTGCTGCTGAATCTGTTTCTGTTCCCGAAGCTGGTAGAGCAGCATGTGACAGAGGTGGATTACGGTACATTTTTGACAATGCTAAGCGACAAAAAGGTGTCAAAGGTAGAGCTCTCCGGAGATGAGATTTATTTCGAAGATAAGGATAATCAGCTTTACAGCACGAATACCTTTGAGGATGTGAATCTTGTAGACAGGCTGCAGGCGGCCGGCTGTGAGTTTGGTCAGGTCAAGCAGCAGGAGATGGATCCGTTTCTGAGCATGATTCTTTCCTTTGTCGTTCCACTCGTGATCTTTGCTGTGATCGGACAGCTGCTGTCACGGTCGCTGATGAAAAAAATGGGCGGCGCAGGCATGGGCAATGCGATGTCATTTGGCAAGAGCAATGCGAAGGTCTATGTGGCGAGCGAGACCGGAATCAAATTCAGCGATGTGGCTGGTGAGGATGAGGCGAAAGACGCCCTGCAGGAGATTGTTGACTTTCTGCATTCTCCGCAGAAGTACCAGGAGATCGGTGCGAAGATGCCAAAGGGTGCGTTGCTTGTTGGCCCTCCTGGAACCGGTAAGACGCTCCTGGCAAAGGCGGTAGCCGGTGAGGCAAATGTACCGTTTTTCTCGATTTCTGGATCGGAATTCGTGGAAATGTTCGTCGGTATGGGTGCGGCCAAGGTGCGTGATCTGTTCAAGCAGGCAAATGAAAAAGCTCCGTGTATCGTATTTATTGATGAGATCGATACGATCGGTAAGAAACGTGACACGCAGGGTATGACCGGAAATGATGAGCGGGAGCAGACACTGAATCAGCTGCTGACGGAGATGGATGGTTTTGACGGTTCAAAGGGTGTCGTGATCCTTGCGGCGACGAACCGTCCGGAGACGCTTGATCCGGCGTTGCTTCGCCCGGGACGTTTTGACCGCAGAATTCCGGTAGAGCTGCCGGATCTGCAGGGAAGAGAGGCGATCCTGAAGGTGCATGCGAAGAAGATCCGCCTCGGGGATGATATTGATTTTAATGCGATCGCACGTGCGGCATCCGGTGCATCCGGAGCAGAGCTGGCGAATATGGTAAATGAGGCAGCGCTCCGGGCAGTCCGCAGTGGACGGAAATACGTGACGCAGGCAGACCTCGAGGAGAGCATTGAGGTCGTCATTGCCGGATACCAGAAGAAAAATAAGGTGCTTTCAGACAAAGAGCGGTTGATCGTTTCCTACCATGAGATCGGGCATGCACTGGTGGCTGCACTGCAGACACATTCAGCTCCGGTTACGAAGATCACGATCATTCCGCGTACCTCCGGTGCGCTCGGTTATACGATGCAGGTCGATGAGCAGGAGCGAAACCTTCTGAGCAAGGAGGAGCTGGAGAATAAGATCGCGACGTTTACCGGTGGCCGTGTGGCGGAGGATCTTGTATTCCATTCCATCACAACCGGAGCGTCGAATGATATTGAGCAGGCGACAAAGCTGGCGCGCGGTATGATTACCCGTTACGGTATGAGCGAGAAGTTCGGTATGGTGGCGCTGGAGACGGTGACGAATCAGTACATGGGTGGTGACACTTCACTGGCATGTGCGGGAGAGACAGCAGCGGACATTGATGAAATGGTTGTCGAGCTCGTGAAGCGTGAGTATGCAAAGGCAGAAAAGCTTCTTTCTGATAATATGCCGAAGCTACATGAGCTGGCGAAGTTTCTTTATGAGAAGGAAACGATTACCGGCGAGGAGTTTATGCAGATATTGAATGCACCGGTCGGAGGAACGCAGACGGTGGAGTGATTCATTATTCACGAGTGAAGCAAGTTGCAAAACAACCACATACATGATACGATAGAATGGCGGCGATGAGCTGCCATTCTTTATGTGGAGGAATAATCAGATGGAAAAATACACAGACTATATTATTGACACTGCGAAAAAGCTTCTTGCGATCCCGAGTCCGACCGGCTTTACACATATGGCGGCGAATTTTGTGAAGAAAGAGCTGGAAGGTATGGGATATGAGCCGGTGCTGACGAGAAAGGGTGCGGTACTCTGCGACCTCGGCGGAAAGGATACGGAGCATGGCCTGCTGCTTGCGGCGCATATGGATACACTTGGTGCGATGGTAGCGCAGATCAAGAGTAATGGCCGATTGAAGCTGACAAATGTCGGAGGACTGAACCCGAACAATACAGAGGCGGAAAACTGCAAGGTCTATACACGTGATGGTAAATGCTACGATGCTACCTTTCAGTTGACGGATGCATCCATTCATGTAAATGGAGACTACAGTGATACGAAGCGCACCTATGATACGATGGAAGCACTGCTTGATGAGCCGGTGCACTCGGCGGAGGATGTCGGAAAGCTTGGCATCATGGCAGGTGATTTTGTCTGCTTTGATCCGCGTACGGTCGTGACCAAAAACGGGTACATCAAGAGCCGCTTTCTGGATGATAAGCTGAGTACCTGCATACTGCTCGGTTATGCAAAGTATCTGAAGGAGGAGCAGGTGCAGCCAAAGCGCCAGGTCTATATCCTGATCACATCTTATGAGGAGGTCGGCCACGGCGGAGCAGCTTCGATTCCGGAAAATGTCGAAGAGATGATCTCGGTAGACATGGGCTGCGTCGGAGAAGGACTTGGTTGCGATGAGACAATGGTGTCGATTTGTGCGAAGGACTCAATGGGGCCGTATGATTATCAGGTGGTCAGCCGTATGGTAGAGCTGGCAAAGGAACAGAGTATCGGGTTTGCGGTCGATATTTATCCGCACTATGGCTCTGATGTGGATGCAGCATTGAAGGCTGGCTATGATATCCGGCACGGACTGATCGGGCCGGGCGTATATGCGTCACACGGATATGAGCGCTCCCACCGGATCGGGGCGGAGAATACCTTCCGGCTGCTGTGTGCGTATACGGTGGCATAAAAAAGGGGACTTGCCTGCTTCGGTTACTGTTAAAAGAAAAGGAAGATAAAATGGCGGAGGAAAAATTATGTTACGCACATTCGTAGAGCAGAAGCATTATAAATTTGCCGAGGAAGCGAAGGACTGGAAGGATGCCATCCGTATGAGCTGTGAGAGCCTTGAGGCAGATGGCACTGTGGAGGCGAATTATAAGGAGGACATCATTGCCTGTGTGGAAAAACACGGTCCGTATATTGTCGTCATGCCGAATGTGGCAATGCCGCATTCTCAGGAGGGTACAGCCGGAGTCAACAGGACCGCAATCGGATTCATGAAGCTCGAGAAGCCGGTCAGCTTTGATGAGAATGACCCGGAGAAGGATGCACAGCTGTTTTTTACGCTGGCTTCCTGCAATCCGGATCAGCATTTACAGAATTTGATGAAGCTTTCGAAAATGCTGATGAATGAGGATGTTGTAAAGGCACTTGTAAAGGCAAAGTCACCAGAGGATCTGCTGCAGATTCAGGAGCAGTATTTAGATTAGCTTTTTCTGTATTCAGGATAAATAACAGAAAATCAAGAGGCTTCGTACTGCATTGGCAGTGTGGGGCCTTTTTTGTGCTAACTGATGCCTGCGAATCGCTTCGCTGCGAAGCAGCTCCCGCAATTCTGCAAACATTTGAACGCAGATAAGCATTCCCCCGCTTCAAGTGCGCGGAGCAGTAAGCGGCGGGTGAGGGGGGATGCTTATGTCAGTGGGAGTTGAAAGCTCCCACTGACAGATCGCGAAGCGACTGCGTTCATGAGCAAGTAGCGAAGCGGATTGCGAATGTCCGCTTTACATCCGCTTTGACCGGCAGAAAGGGGCTTGGATTTTCGTGATACAGAAGCTATAATACGAGTGACCGATATAATAATGATTGGATACAGCGACAGGAGGACAGAATGGATAAATATTTTTTGCTGACTTATACGATGAATGGAAAGGATGGGTTTCGGCATTCCTACCATGCGTGGTTTGAGACAGAGAAGGAGCTGCGCGCGTTTGCGGCAGAGAAAGAAGGACTGGAAGTAGATCTGGCGATTCAGATTGTATCCTGCCGGGAGATCGATCTTTCTTACAAGGAGGCATAACCGGTGCCTGCGACCTGATTATAGATAAAATTTACAGAGATTTTACAGAGGTACATGTCTGCATTTTACAGAGGCACTCTATAATGAGCGCAAATGAAAGCGGATGTTCGCGAAAGGAAATGAGGATATGTACGAAAATATAAGTAAAATGGCAATATATAGCTCCTTGCATCTTGGATGGAGCGGAAAAGAAACACAGAAATATTTGTATCTTGCGATCAGTACAGCGGTATGGTGTCTGCTTGCAGGTGTACTTGGTGGTCTGGTGCAGCTGCTTATCGGAGGCTTTACCGCTTTGGATGTGACAGCACTGGCTTTGTTTGGTGCGTTGCTTCCGGGATTCTATGGAGGCATTCTGTATCTTTACCATACAGCAGTGGATGAAGAATAAAAGAAATCAAGAAATAGAGAAATCAAGAAATAAAGAAATAAAGAAATCAAGAAATCAAGAAATAAAGAGAGAGCAGGGCTTCCGGTGGATGCATCGATCCATCGGGGCTTTTTTGTTATTCTAAACAATTGGTAAACTCTCCCGATATGTGTTGAATAAGAAAAAACGGTATGGTAAAATAATGGCGTTGTGCAGAGGCACAGAGGGGTTTACACATATACACAGGAGAAAAGACTATGAATATCTTATTTTATTTAGTACCAAAGAGCGAGGTTATGTATTTATACGATGATTATTCTCTGCGACAGGCGATGGAGAAAATGGAATATCACAAGTACAGTGCGGTGCCGATCATTAACCGGGCCGGGAATTATGTCGGGACGCTGACAGAGGGCGATATCTTGTGGGAGCTGAAGGACCGGAAGCTTTCGAATCTGCACGAGGCAGAAGAGATCATGCTTCGCCACACGAACCGCAAGCGGGACAATGAGCCGGTCAATGTCAATTGTAACATTGAGGATCTCGTCATGACCTCTATGAATCAGAACTTTGTCCCGGTCATTGATGACAATGGCATTTTTATCGGAATTGTGACAAGAAAAAGCATCATTGAATACTGCTATAAGCGGTATAAAGCGGTATCTTCCGCGCAGGCAGGGGTTGAAAAAGTTACAGAATTATGATAATATGTAAAAAATATGTAACAACTCAGAGCGCCTGCCGCGAGAAGAGACTGTAGCATTGTCGCATTGTCCGGGATATACGGAAAATGACGGCATGCATGGGATGCGTGCAGGTATGAGGGAATGAGACAAGAGGAGTGAAGAGTATGAAGAAGAAGGTTCGGGTATTGTTGCTGCTTTGCATGCTGGCGTTGTCTCTTGGCGGGACAGCTGTGGCAGGACATGCGGCAGAGGATGATACCACCATGACGGCTGTACGGGCGAAAAAGACCGGATGGGTCAAAGAAGGAAAGTGGTATTTCTATTACGGCAAAAACGGTAAAAAGGTAACCGGCTGGCAAAAGGTGAACGGAAAGCTGTATTATTTCCGAAAGCAGGCGGATGGAGATGCTCCGGTGGGCAGCCGGGCGACTGGTTTTAGCACAGTCGGTAAGAAGACGTTTTATTTTTCGAACAAGGGAATTTTACAGACGGGTTGGAAAAAAATTTCCGGGAAGAATTATTATTTTGAGCCGAAAGGGAAGGCCGGAACGATCGGAGAGATGTACACCGGATTTCGCAAGATCAAATCTGGCAGAAAGAATGGCTATTTCCTGTTTCAGGAAGACGGAGCAGTGACAGTTGGCTGGGCAAAGTATAAAGGGAAGACTTACTTTTTCAGCAATTCAGCAAAGCTGGGTATTCGTGGACGGGCAATTACCGGCTGGAAGAAGCTCGGCAAGAACCGGTATTTCTTCAGTACATACGGTGTCATGCAGAAAAATCGCTGGATCAGCAAAAAGTATTACCTTGGCAGTGACGGAAAGATGCTGAAGAGCTGTGTCACGCCGGACGGTTATGTTGTAAATGCATCCGGTGCAAAGGTGCGTGTGGCAAAGGGCTGGATCAAGTCCAATGGAGAATACTATTATTACATATCCGGCAAAAAAGCGACCGGATGGAAGACAATTGGTGGAAAGAAATACTATTTTGATGAGAACGGTGTGCGTCAGCACGGGCTTGTGACGGTCGGTGCGGATAAATATTATCTGAAGAGCGGCGTGATGCAGAAAGGACTGCAGACAATTGACGGAAAGCTCTATTACTTCCTGTCGGATGGTAAGATGGCGGTAGGTACGACGATTGATGGCTATACAATCGGTGCGGACGGCGTGGTGACGAAAAGCCCTTCCGAGACGGAAGATAACAGCAAGACAGAGGATGACCCGAACGGCAAAGGCAACGGCGCAAAGATCCTGATTCTCTCCGGACACGGACAGGGGGACGCGGGTGCGACAGCGACGATCGGAAAGACCACGTATTATGAGTATAAATATACGCGGGAGTTTGCAAAGCTGATCTACAACGCATTGTCCGGTGCAAATCTGCATGTGACATTATATGACCAGAACTATGATCTCTATCAGGTCATGTCCGGAAAGAAGTCCGGTCCGATTCCGAATCTGAAGGATTACGATTATGTGCTGGAGATACATTTTAATGCAACGGCAGTCTCCGGTAAGGATCTGAAAGGCGACGGGAACTTCAAGGGTGTCGGTATGTATATCAATTCTGCAAAGAAAAATTATACGATCGACAAAAACATCGTAGCGGCTGTTGCCAAAACCGGATTCAAGGTATGGGGTGGCGGCGCCGGGATTTTCCGTTCTTCCGGACTGTTCAACGCCAAGACCTGCCAGTCGAAGGGGGTCTCTTACGGACTGCTGGAGACGGCGTTCATCGACGATAAGGACGATATGGAATATTATAATAAGAATAAAGAGGCAATGGCAAAGGCAGTGGCGAACGCACTGGTGAGCTATTTCAAGTAATGAAGGAGAGGAGTGTCTGATGGACGCTCCTTTTTTTACCTTTACACTTTATTACGTTAATTTAACGGCGGGGATTGACAAAGCGTGGATGACTTGCTAAAATAGGAAGAAAGTTTTCACAGAGAACAGAGGTATATACATATGAATAGAAGAGTGTTATCATTGCTGGTGGACAATACCTCCGGCGTGCTGAGCCGTGTGGCAGGCCTTTTCTCCCGCCGCGGCTATAATATTGACAGCCTCACAGTAGGTGAGACCGCTGATCCGCGCTACTCCCGCATGACAGTTGTGGCACGCGGCGATGAGCAGATTCTGGATCAGATCGTAAAGCAGCTGGCAAAGCTGATTGATGTCGTTGATATTAAGGTGCTCGAGGATGAGAACAGTGTCAATCGTGAGCTGGTACTGGTAAAGGTACGTGCGGATGCACATGACCGCCAGTCGGTGATCACGATTGCAAATATTTTCAGAGGAAATATTATTGATGTCGGCAAGGATTCTCTCATCATAGAGCTGACCGGTCAGCAGTCAAAGCTGGATGCATTCCTGAAGCTGCTGGACGGATATGAGATTCTGGAGCTGGCCCGCACGGGAATCACCGGACTTTCCAGAGGCGCAGATGACATCCGTTATCTGTGATGTCTGCAAGCCAAAAGCTTTGCTGCACAGGACAGAGATTCGCTTGGGTGGCAGGCTGCAGAAACAGATTGCTGTTTCTGCATTCATAACAGTGTAACTTACGACCGAATGAGTTTTTGTACCGGTGAATCGGTGCATGGTTTTGTCAAGATTCAGATTTCCTGCGTGACGGCTTATTCGGATGCAAGCTAATAAATATCAATACAAAAAGAGGAGACGAAAAAATGGCAGCAAGAATTTTTTATCAGAAAGATTGCAACCTTTCCCTTCTGGAAGGAAAGAAAATCGCAATAATTGGTTATGGAAGTCAGGGACATGCACATGCTCTGAACTTAAAAGAGTCTGGTTGCGATGTAGTCATCGGTCTGTACGAGGGAAGTAAATCCTGGGCAAAGGCTGAGGCACAGGGTTTTCAGGTATATACAGCAGCAGAAGCTGCAAAGCAGGCAGATATCATCATGATTCTGATCAACGATGAGAAGCAGGCAGCACTTTACAAGAATGATATTGAGCCGAACCTTGAGGAAGGCAATATGCTGATGTTCGCACACGGCTTCAATATTCATTTCGGCTGCATCGTTCCGCCGAAGAATGTAGATGTTACGATGATCGCTCCGAAGGGACCGGGTCATACCGTAAGAAGTGAATATCAGGCAGGAAAGGGTGTTCCGTGTCTGGTAGCAGTAGAGCAGGATTATACAGGAAAGGCTCTGGATCTGGCACTGGCTTATTCACTGGCTATTGGCGGAGCAAGAGCAGGCGTTCTGGAGACGACTTTCCGTACTGAGACAGAGACTGACCTGTTTGGTGAGCAGGCTGTCCTTTGCGGTGGTGTATGCGCACTGATGCAGGCAGGTTTTGAGACTCTGGTTGAGGCTGGTTACGATCCGAGAAATGCATACTTCGAGTGCATTCATGAGATGAAGCTGATCGTTGACCTGATCTATCAGTCTGGTTTTGCAGGCATGAGATACTCCATCTCCAACACAGCAGAGTACGGCGATTATGTCACCGGACCGAAGCTGATCACAGATGAGACCAAGAAGACCATGAAGAAGATCCTGAAGGATATCCAGGATGGTACGTTTGCAAAGGAATTCCTGCTGGATATGTCTTCCGCAGGATCTCAGGTACACTTCAAGGCTATGCGTAAGCTGGCCGCAGAGCATCCGTCAGAGAAGGTTGGCGAGGAGATCCGTAAGCTGTACAGCTGGAACGGTGAAGATAAGCTGATCAACAACTAAGATACCCGTAAATGCAATAATCCCCGGGAACGAAATATTTCCGGGGATTTTTTTAGAGGAGGAAATACGTTCATGGGAATGACAATGACGCAGAAGATTCTGGCAGCAGCTGCTGGCCTGGATCATGTAGAAGCTGGTCAGCTCATTGAGGCGAATCTGGATCTGGTGCTGGGAAATGATATCACATCACCGGTGGCAATCCACGAGATTGAGAAGCTGAAGGATGATTCTGTATTTGATAAGGATAAGATCGCACTGGTAATGGATCACTTTATTCCGAATAAGGATATCAAGTCTGCGGAGCACTGCAAATGTGTCCGCGAGTTTGCATGTCGCCATGAGATTACCAATTATTTTGATGTCGGAGAGATGGGAATTGAGCATGCACTGCTTCCGGAAAAAGGACTGACGGTGGCAGGAGATGTCATCATCGGCGCAGATTCCCACACCTGTACTTACGGAGCGCTTGGCGCATTTTCCACCGGAGTCGGCAGTACGGATATGGCAGCCGGCATGGCGACCGGTAAGGCATGGTTCAAGGTACCGTCCGCGATCCGGTTTAACCTGATCGGCAAGCCTTCTAAGTGGGTGAGCGGTAAGGATGTGATCCTGCACATTATCGGTATGATCGGCGTAGACGGAGCCTTATATAAGTCTATGGAATTTGTCGGCGAGGGCGTGTCAAATCTTTCGATGGATGACCGTTTTACGATCGCGAATATGGCGATCGAGGCAGGCGGCAAGAACGGCATTTTCCCGGTAGACGAAAAAGCGATTGCTTATATGAAGGAGCATTCCAAGAGAGAGTATAAGATTTTCGAGGCAGACGAGGATGCAGTTTATGATGAGGAATACACGATTGATCTGAGCACGCTTCGCCCTACGATCGCATTCCCGCATCTTCCGGAGAATACGAAGACGATCGATGAGATCACTGAACCGGTCACGATTGACCAGGCTGTGATCGGTTCCTGCACAAATGGCCGTATTGATGACCTGCGTGTGGCAGCATCGATCCTGAAGGGCCGCAAGGTAAAGAAGGGTATCCGCTGCATCGTGATTCCGGCAACGCAGGCAATCTACCTTCAGGCAATGGAGGAGGGACTTCTGAAAATCTTTATCGAGGCAGGCGCTGTTGTGAGCACACCGACCTGCGGACCATGTCTTGGCGGATATATGGGTATTCTGGCAGACAAGGAGCGCTGCATTTCCACGACAAACCGAAATTTTGTCGGTCGTATGGGACACGTTGGATCAGAGGTATATCTGGCAAGCCCGGCAGTTGCGGCAGCATCTGCAGTGACCGGAGAGATCTCTGCGCCGGAGGCGCTGGGGCTCTGACCAAGTGCGCAATAAGAAAGCGAATCCTGCATCTGTAATGAGTGTAGGATAAAACAGGAGGAAAGAATATGAAGGCATCAGGAACCGTATTTAAATATGGTGATAATGTAGATACCGATGTAATCATTCCGGCACGTTATCTGAATTCCTCAGATCCGGCAGAGCTGGCGATGCACTGTATGGAAGATATTGATCCGGATTTTATCCATCGGGTACATAAGGGCGACATCATTGTGGCAGAGAAGAACTTTGGCTGCGGCTCATCCCGTGAGCATGCTCCGATTGCGATCAAGGCTGCTGGAGTCAGCTGCGTCATCGCAGAGACCTTTGCCCGCATTTTCTACCGCAATGCAATCAATATCGGACTGCCAATCATCGAATGCCCGGAAGCATCCAAGGGAATCGAAGCTGGCGATGAGGTAGAGATTGATTTCGACAGTGGTATGATCTACAACCGCACAAAAGACACCAGCTTCCAGGGTCAGGCATTCCCTGAGTTTATGCAGAAGCTGATACAGGCTGGCGGACTGATCAATTATATTAACGAAAAGTAATATAAATCCGACAATCACGGCTAAAAGAGAGACTCTTAGAACTTTGGAGTAAATCTGAGGTTCTGAGGGTCTTTTTTCGTGTTTTCGAGCAATAAAATTTTTGCCCGTAAAAAGGATAAAAGAAGTTGCCCTGTGACATTATTGACATGCGGGGAACTTCATGGTATTTTATTTTTTTAACCGAATCAAGCAAGTCCCCTGCTTCAAATTGCGCAAAGCAATAAGCAGTGGGTTGGGACTTGCTTGGATCAGGAGTGGTACAAGCCACTCCTGATAAGCTGCGAAGCAGCTATTCGGTTATGAGCAAGTAGCAAAGCGGATTGCGAATATCCGGTTGACTGCAGATAAGCATTCCCCCGCTTCAAGTGCGCGGAGTACTAAACGTCGAGTGAGGGGGATGTTTCTGTCAGTGGAGGTTGAAAGTTCCCACTGGCAGATCGCGAAGCGACTGCGTTCATGAGCAAGTAGCGAAGCGAATTGCGATATCCGCTTGACAAAGATGTAGCAGGGACACGGCATTATTTTTGACAGGTGTCCTTTTTGTATGCAAAAATGGGTAACAAAATTAGCAGGGACAGGTTTTCTGTATACAGATAAAAGCAAGATGAAGAAGGCATAAGACGGAGAGAGGATTTTTATAAAATGAAAAATTATGAAGACAAAATATATTCCTTAGGTGAGACTGTAACGGCGCAGACACAGGCCATGTCACAGGCCGTACAGAAAACATTGGAAAATAATGGAGGGGTAGGTATAATGACAGGATCTTATGACCAAAACCTGTCTATTTTGTCTGTGAATAATCTGCTGTTGCATAGTACAGGATATACATTCGATACTTTCATGGAACAGACAAAAGGCTCATTGAGAAACTTCTTTTATGACGAGGAAGATATACTGGAGCGAGACCGTTTTTTGCAGCTTCACGGAACAGGGGAAGCACAGATCCTTACAGCAGACGGTACAGTGAATAATGTACGGCTTTGTAAAGAGGATGCGACAGATGAGGCTGGCAGACAGATCTGGGTTATGTCCGTACAGGTCAACTGGGATCATGTAAATCTGGCACTGCTCAATGAGGCTATTTATTCCGGCTTTTGGTATTTTGACTGTGACGAAAACAGTGAGATTGTGAATGCAAACTGGAGTCATGAATTCCGAAAAATGCTTGGCTTTCATGACACTCTGGACTTTCCGAATAAACTGGAATCCTGGTCAGATCTTCTGCATCCACAGGATAAAGAAAGAGTAATGGTGCAGCTTCAGGCGGCAATCAAGGATAAGACGAACCAGATAAAATATTGCGTAGAGTATCGTCTGAGAATGAAGGATAATCAGTACCAGTGGTTTCGGACATCAGCAGAAGTGGTACGTCGGCTGGATGGTTCTGCCAGCAGGATTGCCGGGATTTTTATTAACATTGATGGGGAGAAAAAAGAAATCATGCAGGCACAAAAATCTGCTGCTTTCCACCGGGCTTTTACGAAAGCAGATTTGTGCGAGTATTATGTAAATCTGGAAGCGAATACTTTTGATACCTTTAAGGTTGAACCGTCCCTGATGACAGTCTTTGAACAGAGCCATACGTGGGATGAACTGGTTCGGCATTTTGTGGATTCCTATGTTGTGGAAACCGATAAGAAGGCGGTAGCCTCTTTTTATGACCGTGGTTATATTGCGGAAAAGCTGAAAGGCCTGGAAACCGAATTGGCTTTGGAATGCCGCATCACCTTGAATGGAGAGGAACGATGGGTCCGTAATGTAATCATACGCGGCGAGATAGAGGATTCGGAATATGCCATGATTTTTTTAAGGGACATCACGGAGGCAAAGGTAGAGAGCGCACGACATCTGCAGATGGCAGCGGACAATGCTTCCATGGAGCAACTGATTCAGAGCATTGTGCATCTGGTTGACCGTTTTGTTGTTTGTGATCTTGAAAATGATAGATATGAATTCTACAACCTGAATGGGCAGATGATATATAAACCTCTGGGCTTTTACCATGATTTTCAGATGCAGGTTCTTGAAAAGTATAAGACTCTGGAACCACTGGAAGCTATCGATATTCTGATAGCACCGGAAAATATTCGTAAGAATCTGAAAAGTGAAAATGATATTTATAAGTTTGAGTATTGCAGCCTGGATGAAAAGACTTATAAAATTGCTTCTTACATTCCTCTGGAATGGAAGAATGGGAAACTGGTAAAAGTATTGCTGGCATCCATGGACGTGACACAGGAGAAAAAAGCAGAGATTGAATCCCGTCAGGCACTGAAAGAAGCTTACCGGTCTGCAGAAAATGCAAACCGTGCGAAAACAGAATTCCTTTCCAATATGTCCCATGATATTCGGACTCCGATGAATGCCATTGTCGGTCTGACGGCAATTGCAGGGGCAAATATTGAGAGCCAGGACAGAGTCATTGAATGTCTTGGCAAGATCACGGAGTCAAGCCGCCATCTTCTGGGGCTGATCAATGAAGTGTTGGATATGGCGCGTATTTAAAGTGGAAAAATGACGCTGGCACAGGAGGATTTCAATCTGTCAGAGCTGGTGGAGAATCTTATTACGCTTACGAAACCGGTGCTTGATGAACATAAACATAATTTTGATATACACATCAATCATATTGAACATGAGGCTGTCTGTGGTGACAGCTTGAGGATTCAGCAGGTATTTGTGAATCTGATGAGTAATGCGATCAAGTATACACCGGATGGCGGAAATATTACTTTTTCCATAGAAGAAAAACCTAATGGATTTTCAGAGCTTGGATGCTATGAATTTACAATTGAGGATAATGGGATCGGCATGTCACCGGAATTCCAGAAAATCATGTTTGATCCTTTCAGCCGTGCGGATGACCACCGGACAACCAGGGTTCAGGGAACTGGTCTGGGGATGGCAATCAGCAGAAATATTGTGAACCTGATGAATGGTAATATTAAAGTGGACAGTACCTTGCACAAGGGAACCAGAATCACGGTAACGATTTATCTGGAACTTCAGGAAAAAGAGAAGGAACAGGATAGAAATCTGATGAATCTGCCGGTTCTGGTTGTGGATGATGACCGGACATGCTGTGAAAGTACGGTTACCACACTGAAAGAAATCGGTATTGCCGGTGAATGGGTTCTCTCTGGCAAGGAAGCTGTTGAGCGTTGTTATGAACGTCATGAGTTGAGAAATGATTACTTTGCTGTTATTTTGGACTGGAAGATGCCAGAGATGGATGGCATAGAGACTGCCAGACAGATCCGGAAACGGATAGGCAAAGACATTACTATCATTGTACTGACATCTTATGAATTCAGCGAGATCGAAGAAGAAGCAAAGGCTGCAGGCATAGATGCTTTTATTGCAAAACCGCTGTTCCGTTCCCGACTGAAGGCTACACTGCGACAGTTTACTTCAGACAAAAAAGAAAAAACAGTAAGGAATTATCTGGAGAAGCTGACAGAGGCAGATTACACGGGAAAAAGAATTCTGCTGGTCGAGGACAATGAATTAAACAGAGAAATTGGTGTTGAAATTTTGCAGATGACAGGGGCAGAAGTGGAAACAGCAGAAAATGGAAAAATTGCAGTTGAAAAAGTGGAAGCTTCTCCGGAAGGCCTGTATGACCTTATTTTTATGGACATCCAAATGCCTGTCATGAATGGATATGAGGCAACCGCAGCAATCAGGAGCCTTCCGGGCGGAAAGGGAAAACTGCCGATTGTTGCTATGACTGCCAATGCTTTTGCAGAAGATGTACAGCTGGCCAAAAATACAGGTATGAATGGACACATCGCAAAACCGCTGGATATGAATAAGCTGAATGAGGTTTTGGAAAGCTGGCTGTAAAATACCTTTTGACCCCAACATCATGAAATGCATGGAAACAGCAAAATACACAAAAAACCAGTCTGTTTATAAAAAAATCTGTTCTTTTTGCTTTTTTATATTGGAATTTCCATATGAGTGTGCTATGATGATGTAATAAAAGTCGCATGGACAGATGGATTTATCTGGCGATTTGTTGCGTGGGAATGGGTATCATTCCAGATACTTCTATTATAGAGTCAGTGAGAGGAGAAATGCAGAATGAAAAAAGCAACGATGTTTGTGCTTGCTGCCGCTTTGACGATCTCTATGACCGGATGTGGATCCAGCCAGAAAGAAACGGAGGCGCCGAAGACGGAAGCAGCGACAGAAGCCAAGACGGAAGCTGCAACGGAGAAGGTAACGGAAGCCAAGACGGAAGCAGCGACAGAGGCCAAGACGGAAGCTGCAACGGAGAAGGTAACGGAAGCCAAGACGGAAGCAACGACAGAGGCCAAGACGGAAGCTGCAACGGAGAAGGTAACGGAAGCCAAGACGGAAGCAACGACAGAGACAGAGACGGAAGCCAAGACAGAAGCAGTGACGGAGAAAGCGACCGAGGCAGAGACGGAAGCTGCAACCGAGAAAGCAACGGAGAAGGCAACCGAGGCAGAGTCCGAGAGCGAGACCGAGGTAGAGACAGAGACTGAGACAGAAAGCGAAGTCGAGACCGAGACGGAGAAGGCAACCGAGGCAGAGTCCGAGAGCGAGACGGAGAAGGCAACCGAGGCAGAGTCCGAGAGCGAGACCGAGGTAGAGACAGAGACCGAGACGGAGAAAGCAACCGAGGCAGAGTCCGAGAGCGAGAGCGAGACGGAGAAGGCAACCGAGGCAGAGTCCGAGACGGAGACCGAGGTAGAGACAGAGACCGAGACAGAGAGCGAAGTTGAGACGGAGACGGAGAAGGCAACCGAAGCAGAGTCTGAGACAGAGACGGAGAAAGTAACCGAGGCAGAGTCTGAGACGGAGAAGGCAACCGAGGCAGAGACTGAGACGGAGACCGAAATAGAGACAGAGACTGAGACAGAGAGCGAAGTCGAGACGGAGAAGGAGAAGGCAACCGAGGCAGAGTCTGAGAGCGAAACCGAGGTAGAGACAGAGACCGAGACAGAAAAGGTAACGGAAAAGGGAATCGAAAAAGCGACTGAGGCAGAAACGGAAGCTGCTACAGAAGCCAAGACGGAGAAAGCAACTGAGGCAGAAACCGAAACAGAAAAAGTGACGGAAGCTGCTACAGAGGCCGGTACCGAGGAGGAGACGGAAGAAGCAACGGAAAAGGCAACAGAGCCGGTAGAAGTACAGACCGAGTCCGAGGCTTTCGAGGCTCCGGAGGGAACACACTATAAGGCAGCCCTTCTTCTGAATGGAAATCTTGGAGACAAGTCTTTCTATGATTCTGCGAATGAAGGACTGGAGCGTCTGCGTGACGAGCTGGGCGAGGACGTATTTGACTTTAAGGTAGAGCAGATGGGCGGAACTGCAGCGGATGAGGCTAAGTGGGAGCCGACCTTGCTCGATTACTGTGACACCGGCGCTTATGATGTCATCATTATGGGTACGTGGCAGATGGCAGATGCACTGGCACGTGCTGCAGAGGAGTATCCGGATCAGAAGTTTATCTTCTTCGACGAAGAATTTGACTTCGAGGGCAACGGAAATCCGGAGAATGTATACAATGTCATGTACAAACAGAATGAGGTATCTTATCTGGTAGGTGCGGCAGCAGCGATGATGACGACCGATGATTCTATCGAAGGAATCGACCCGGATAATCATATCATCGGATTCCTTGGCGGAATGGACAATTCTGTTATCAATGATTTCCTGGTAGGCTATATTCAGGGTGCGGCAGACATCGATCCGGATATCGAAGTGGCAGTCGGATTTGTAGGAGATTTCGTGGATTCTACAAAGGGTAAGGATATCGCACTTTCACAGTACCAGAGCGGTGCTGACGTCGGATTTAATGTTGCTGGAAATGCAGGACTTGGACAGATCGAGGCGGCAAAGGATGAAGGAAAGTATGCATTTGGCGTAGATTCTGATCAGGCAGCTCTGCTTCCGGACTATGCAGACTATATTCCGACCTCTGCTCTGAAGAACGTCGGACAGTCCCTGTATCTGGCAATCCAGAAGGATATGCTCGGTGAGCTGAAATATGGTACCGAAGAGACTTATGGTTTCAAGGAAGGTGGCGTGGCACTCGTAAAGGATGCACATTATGAGAAGATGCTTCCGGAGAATATCCGCACGAAGCTGGATGAGCTGGAACAGTCTATCATTGATGGAGACATCGTGGTAAATACTTCTGCAGACATGGATCAGGCAGCAATCGAAGCGCTTAAAGAGTCTGTAAAAGTAGGGAGATAGAAGAAATCGGCAGTAAGGCGGAAGCAGGTTTGACACAGATGAATGTTTCCACCGTCAGGGCCGCTGTTGTATGGAGATACACAGCGGCCCTTTTTAACCGAATCAAGCAAGTCCCCTGCTTCAATTGCGTGAAGCAATAAGTAGTGGGTAGGGCAAGTAGCGAAGCGGATTGGGAATATCCGCGTTCACACGAATCAGGCAAGAGGGAAAGCAGGTGAGGCAGGGTGGAGAAACAGACGGTTCTGGAAATGCAGCACATCATGAAAATTTATTCCAATGGTGTTGTTGCAAATGAAGATGTCAGTCTCGAATTAAAAAAGGGAGAGATCCATGCGCTGCTGGGAGAGAACGGCGCGGGAAAAAGTACTCTGATGAAAGTACTGTTTGGGATTGAGACACCGGATCAGGGAAAAATTTTGCTGAATGGGAAAGAGACAGTAATCCGGTCGCCACAGGATGCCATCGAAAAAGGAATCGGCATGGTGCACCAGCATTTTATGCTTGTACCGTCATTGACGGTGGCAGAAAATATCATTCTGGGGGTGGAACCGCGTAAACAGAAGCTGTTTATTGACATGAAGCAGGCAGAGAAGGCTGCAAAGGAGATAGCAGAGAAATACAATTTTGCGATTGATGTGACAGCCAGGGTTGAGGAAATCCCGGTCGGCATCAAACAGAAGGTCGAAATTTTAAAGGCGCTGTATCGAGGCGCAGATATTCTGATTTTGGATGAACCGACGGCAGTGCTCACGCCGCAGGAGACAGAAGAGCTGTTCATTCAGCTTGAGAAGCTGCGGGACGATGGGCGGACGGTCATCTTTATTTCTCATAAGCTGGATGAGATCAAGCGCATCTGTGACCGTGCGACAATCATGCGCAACGGAAAGAGCATGGGTACCTATGAGGTCGGCGAGATCAGTACGAACGACATGTCCAGATTGATGGTCGGCCGTGAGGTCGTGCTGACATTTGAAAAGGATCCGCCCAGGCTGCAGAAGACAATGCTGGAGGTGAAGGATCTGGTTGCCTATAATGCGCAGGGAGTACAGAAGGTGCAAAACCTTTCCTTTGAGGTGCGCGGTGGAGAGATTCTCGGGATCGCAGGTGTCGAAGGAAATGGACAGACAGAGCTGGTCGATGTACTGACCGGGCTTTCCGGCCGATATACGGGTACGATTCTGCTAAAGGGAGAAGATATCCGTAAAGAGAGTATTCGCAGTATCCGGGAAAAGAAGCTTGCACATATCCCGGAGGATCGGATGGCGTCCGGCTGTGCGGCACATTTGAATATTCAGGAAAATATGTTTGCCAATCAATATACGGATCCGCGTTTTTCCGGAAAATTTTTGCTGAAAACGAAGGCGATTCAGGCGCGGGCACAGGAGCTGATCAAAGAGTATCTGGTCAACTGTAAGTCTCAGAAGCAGGAGGTCGGCATGCTCTCGGGCGGAAATATTCAGAAGGTCATTGTGGCGCGGGAGTTTTCAACCGGACCGGATGTCATCATAGCGAATCAGCCGACGCGTGGTATTGATGTCGGGGCGACGGAGTTTATCCGGAAAAAACTGCTGGAATTCCGGGATAATGGATGTGCGATTATCTTAATCTCTGCAGATCTGAACGAGATATTTTCCTTAAGCGACCGGCTGGCAGTCATGTATAAAGGAAATTTCTCAGGGCTGTTTCAGCAGGTGGACCAGGTGACGGAGGAAGAACTCGGACAGTATATGCTCGGTCTGAAAAACGATTTAAAAAAGGGGGTTGAGTAGCATGAGCAGCAGCGTAAAACGATTTGAGCTATTTCGAATGCTATTTGCGATTGCGATTGCGCTTCTGGTGTCGTTTGGCATTATTTTTCTTGTGAGCAGCCAGCCGCTGACTGCGATTTATACACTGATTACGGGACCGTTTAAGAGCAGGAGAAATTTTGCAAATGTGATCGAAGCGATGATCCCGCTGATCTTTACGGGAACCGGTGTCTGCATCATGTTTTCTGCCAACCAGATCAATCTGGCAGGTGAGGGTGCATTTCACATCGGAGGCCTGGTATCTGCGGTTGTTGCACTGGAGCTGGGACTTTCCGCAGGACTTAGCCAGGCAGTGGCGATCCTGCTCTCCGGGCTGGCGGGTGCGATATTCACGGCGGTTCCGGCGGTTCTGAAGATCAAGACAAATTCTTCTGTGCTTGTATCCTCGCTGATGCTCAATTATCTCGCACAGTGGTTTGCAACATTTATTCTCATGCATTTTATCTGTGATCCGAGCATTGGTTCCGGATCGTATCTGATACCGGAGGAACTGAAGCTTCCGGCAATGATCGAGAAGACGCGAATCCATGCAGGACTGATCATTGCGCTGGCGGCAGCTGTGCTCGGCTACTTTTTCCTGTATCGTTCCCGTACCGGATATGAGCTTCGTCTGACCGGACAGAATGAGCTGTTTGCGCGCTATTCCGGTGTGAGCATTGTAAAGGTCGTGCTCGTATCGCAGCTGCTTGGCGGATTTATCGCCGGTGTGGGTGGCGGCGTGGAGCTGCTCAGTCCGATTTATTCACGGTTTTCGTGGACTTCGCTGCTTGGCTATGGCTGGGATGCAATCATTATCTGCACACTGGCAAAGAATAACCCACTCTATACACCACTGGCTGCACTGTTTCTGGCGTATTTGCGTACCGGTGCGTCAATCATGTCGCGGTATACAGATGTCACGCTTGAGATCGTGCAGATCACACAGGGAATTATCATCCTGCTCGTCGTAGCGGAGCAGTTTCTGAGCGGATACAGGCATCGGATGATTGCAAAAGAAGCGATTGCCGCCCTGAAAGAAGAGGAGGGGAAATAGTATGTTGAAAAATATTCTGTCTCCGGATTTTCTGAACGCAATTCTGCGGGCCTCCACCCCGATTCTGTTTGCAACGCTCGCATCCGGGATTGCAGCAAAGTCCGGCATCACCAACATGGCGCTGGAAGGAATGTTGCTGTTTGCCTCTTTGTTTGGCGTCATTTTCAGCTCACTGACACATAGAGTTTTTTAGGTGGACTGTTGATTACGATGGCGATCGGCGGATGCATCGGACTCGTGCTGGCTTTCTTCATTCTGCAGCTGAAGACGGATGAGATTCTTGCGGCGATTGCGCTGAATCTGATCGCGACGGGAGGGACTGTGCTGCTTCTTCTGGCTGTTTCGGGGGATCGCGGTGCATCTACGTCGATTTCAAGCGTATCTGCACCGGTGATACGGATTCCGTTTGTATCCCAGATTCCGTTTCTCGGGAAAATTTTATCCGGTCAGAATTTGCTGACCTGGCTGGCGCTGCTTGCGGTTGTGGTGTGCCATATTTTTTTCTATAAGACACCGATGGGGCTGAAAATCCGTGCGGTGGGTGAGAATAAGAATGCGGCGGAATCTGTTGGTATCAGCTCAAAAAAGATTCAGTACATAGCACTTATCTTAAGCGGTGTGCTTTGCAGCATGGGCGGATACTTCCTCTCGGGCGGATACATGAATATGTTTACAAAGGACATGTCAGCCGGTAAGGGCTTTATTGCACTGGCCGCCAGCTCAATGGGGGCAGATACGCCGGTGGGAGGATTTCTCGTGACGATGCTTTTTGGTATCGCGCAGGCGCTCGGTAATCTCATGCAGCTGACGACGATACCGACGGAGCTGATTCAGATGGTGCCATATTTGACGACGCTGATCGGGCTTGCAGTGTACAGCTATGTGACAATGAAGCGGAAAAACCGGCTTCAGTCGAAGTCAACGCTCTGAAATGCCTCCTCGCTCAAGAGGGCTCCGGAGGTTTCTACGACCTTTGCCGCAATGTGGTTGGCAATGCGGATCGATTCCGGAAGTGATTTGCCAAGCTGCTCACAGGCAATCACTGCACCGATGTGGGAGTCCCCTGCGCCGATCGTGTCGATCTGTGTGGCGGCGATCCCCGGTACATAGCCGGAGGAAGAGGCAGTGCGATAGTATGCACCCTTTGCACCGAGGGTGATGATGACATCGTTTTGGGTACGGGAGAAGACGGCATTGGCGGCAGCGTCAATGCCGTCTTCTTTTGTGAAAGAAAGCGCTTCATTCTCGTTGAGATGCATCACCGGATGCAGCGCATAGATGCGTGACATCAGCTTCGGATCAATTTTGGAAATGCGCGGGCCGGGACCAAAGTAGATTCGGAATTCCGGATGCGCTTCAAGGTATTCAACGATGTGTACACCGGTCGGTTCTTCGATCTCAAGGCCACAGATATAGACAGCGTCAATGTCCGTGGCGTCCGGGATCTGAAACCATTCCCGCTCAAACCGATACTCCGCGCCATGATAAGAGAGAAAGGTGCGCTCACCATCCGCCTCGATAAAACAGTAGCAGCAACCATTTTCCTGTGCGGGAGCAGGAATCGGAGTGGCAACACCTCGCCTGGTGAGCTGTGTGCGGACAAAGTCTCCGTAAGCACCGGTACCGACCGGTGAAAAGAGGGTGTAAGGAACACCGAAATGACGGATCATGTCAGAGACATTATAGGCACAGCCGCCGAGCGACATATGCTGGTGCTGCACATGGACATCCTCCTGCGCGGAGGGCAGATGATCGATCTGAATGATAACATCGACGACGGTGGAACCGATTACAAGCACGTTTTTCATGATAGTACTCCTTATTATATAGCTGTTTATGTATAATTCTATGATACACGGATTGCTTCCCGCAATCCTGATGCCTGCGAATTGCTCCGCTGCAAAGCAGCTCCCGCAATTCTGCAAACATTCGAAATCCGCTGATTTACTACGTAAATCGCTACTTTCTCATGTTTGGCGGGTCCCAAGGTCAAAAGCCTTATCATGCAAGCATGAACGGCTTTTTGAACTTTTGACCCTTGTATCATCATATCATAAAGGGATGTTTTTCGAAACAGGGAAATATATTATATAAGTAGCTGAAATATAAAAATCTGCAGAGAAAACAAATGTGAATTGATCGGGGAAAAGAAAGGGAGTAAATGTGGCAAATATGGGGAAAACGGTGTCTGGTGGGGCTGGCGGCGGTGGGCGCGCTCGGAGTGAGCATGCTCATTATCTGGCTGCTGGTGCAGTATTTGAGTTATGGAAACAGGAAAGAGGAAGTGGCGGAAGGGACACGGAAGGAAAATGTAGAGACACGAGATTTGGATAAAATTGGTATAAAGGGAAAGAATGGGTTGGAAAAAGCAGACGCAAATCAAAATGCCGGTAAGTCTATCCGCGTAAGGATTCTGGGAAATTCGTATCAGGAACCGTATCATCAGAGCATATTTGTGACTTCTGAGCAGCCGCTTCTTGTCGAAGCAGTGCAAAATATGGATTACTCTATAAGCGAAGATTTGGAAGCTTCTGAAAGCGAAACACAGAAGAACGACGAAGCAACAAAATGGCAAACGAAGGTGATAAAAAGTTCAAACAGTGACAGCTTTCAACTGGAATTTACCGCATCCGAACTTTCTGCCGGTGAGTGCCTCTGCATTTCCACACAGGAAAAAAACGGCATCCTGACGATGCCAAAGCTGATTCGGGCGGCAAATCCGCCGCAATACAAGGGGCGACTTTTTTTATATGGGGAGGAAGACGGAATCCTGCTCGTAAACGAATTGCCGCTGGAGCAGTACCTTCCGGCCGTGGTAGCCAGTGAGATGCCGTCAGATTATCCGCTGCAGGCACAGCTGGCACAGGCTGTATGCGCACGTACGTATGCGTATCACTGTATGCGGTCTGCGCGGAAAACGGATGCCGTCTATGATCTGGATGACAGTACCTCCTATCAGGTGTATAATAATTATCCGGCGGATGCAGTCTCTGTCGGTGCAGTGGAAGCGACCCGAGGAGAGATGCTCGCATGCAATGAGGTATTGTATTATTCGACGTCCTGTGGTATAAATGGCAGAGAGAATTTATCGAAGGAGCAGGCATTTCGGGAATTCCTGGCACAGGAGCCGGAGAAGGATCTGGAATATGGTTCGCCATGGGTACGCTGGAGTGCGCGGATTACGAAAGAAGAGCTGCTTTTACAGGCGCAAAAGACAGGGGAGTTTTCCGGAAATGTGCTGGATACCGTCGCGGTACGGACACGCGCGGCTGATGGTCAGGTACAGGAGCTGTGTCTGTCGGGTGATGGCAGGGAGCTATGCATCACAGGGGAGTATGAGATCCGACGGATGCTTGCACCGGGAGCGGACGGTGTGGTTTTGCACGATGGCAGGCAGATCGCACTTCAGGGAATACTGCCGAGCGCGTGGTTCTGGGTAGAGGCATCCGGGGATGATTTCCTCTTCCATGGCGGGGGCTATGGACACGGAAAGGGGATGAGTCAGTGCGGAGCGGCTGCATTGGCAGCATCCGGGGAGAGCTATCGTGACATTTTGAAGGATTACTACGGGGAAAGTGAGTTGTTGCATGCAGAAGATTTTTAAAATTGTGGGCTGGCTGTATCGGTTCAGTTATAAAACAGGGAAAGACCGGGTACGGGCACATTCGGCGGAGGCCGGATTTTTTATCATAATGAGTGTATTTCCGATCGTGATGCTGCTTCTTGCACTGTTGCGTTATACACCGCTGACGGCTGATGAGATCGTGCTGACCTTTGAAGGGCTGACACCGTTTGAGATCACGCCGCTCGTGCAGCCGATGGTGAATAGCATTTACCGGCAGTCAACTTCACTCGTGCCGTGGACTGTGCTTGTTGCGCTATGGACCGCAGGAAAGGGTATGCTCGGGCTGTCCGACGGGTTGAATTCCATTTATCAGGTGGAGGAGACGAGAAATTACTTTGTGACACGTTTCCGCTGTGCCTGTTATACAGTCGTAATGATCCTGGCACTTGTCGTGAGCCTTGGTATTCTTGTGTTTGGCTATGGCATTGAGAACTATCTGCTGGAGAAATTCCCATTTCTGATGAAGTATCAGGATTCGATGGTCGTGCTTCCTACCGGGCTGGCACTTGTTATACTGGCATTGCTTTTTGCTGTACTATATACGTATCTCCCAAACCGGAAGATGGCGTTTATCCGCCAGCTGCCGGGTGCGGTCTTTACCTCGGTCGCATGGGCGGTATTTTCCTATGTATTTTCCATTTATCTGGAATATGCCAGCAATATGTCGGTGCTTTACGGAAGTCTTACGACGCTTGTGGTTGTGATGCTGTGGTTGTATTTTTGTATGTACCTGCTGTTTATCGGGGCAGAAATCAACCAATATCTGAGTGCACCGGAGCTGTTTACCCTTGACAGATGAAAATCCTGTGGTAAAATGGAACACAGCGGATCCAAAAAGAGGATCCTCACAGAAAAGAAAAAAGACGCAGATGGTGCAAAGTAGTGCCGCGTTTTTCCGACAGAGATCAGGAGTCATCGGCTGGGAGCTCCTGAGGTACAGACGCGAAGCGAATTTCACACCGGAGTTTCCACTTTGAACGGCAGATCGGCAAGTAGGAGCGGACGCTGATGCACGTTACGCATATGAGAGCCTGCCATACGGCAGGAAGCAGGGTGGTACCACGGAATTTACGGCAGCTTCGTCCCTTCACAGGAAGGGATGGGCTGCTTTTTGTGTTTCAGTTCCGAGCGGCAGCAAGATGTGAAGACAGATCTTAGCAAATTTATTTGCTAAGGGCTGCATTTACATTTTGAGATGGGCGGAACATCCGGGAATCCACTACACATCACCGAGAAGAAAGGAAAATCCCATGAAAGAGAAGTTACAGGCAATCAGAGAAGAAGCGCTTGCACAGATCGAGCAGGCGGGAGCACTGGACAAGCTGAATGATGTCCGGGTCAATTTCCTTGGTAAGAAAGGAAAACTGACAGCAGTATTAAAGAGTATGAAGGATGTTGCTCCGGAAGAACGCCCGGTATTTGGTCAGCTCGTAAATGATACGAGAACCCAGATCGAGTCCATCCTGGAAGATACAAAGAAAAAGCTGGAGGCACAGGCACTGGAGCTGCAGCTCAAGTCTGAGGTCATCGATGTGACGCTTCCGGCGAAAAAGAATAACGTCGGTCATCGTCATCCGAATACGATCGCGCTGGAGGAAGTAGAGCGGATCTTTATCGGTATGGGCTATGAGGTTGTAGAGGGACCGGAAGTGGAGTATGATCTTTACAATTTTGAAAAGCTGAATATTCCGGCAAACCATCCGGCCAAGGATGAGCAGGATACCTTCTATATTAATAAAGATATCGTACTGCGTACCCAGACCTCTCCGGTACAGGCGCGTATTATGGAGCAGGGCAAGCTGCCGATCCGTATGATCGCTCCGGGCCGTGTGTTCCGTTCTGATGAGGTGGATGCGACTCATTCTCCGTCTTTCCATCAGATTGAAGGATTGGTAATTGATAAAAATATTACGTTTGCAGACCTGAAGGGTACCCTGGAAGAGTTTGCAAAGGAGCTGTTCGGCGCGGAGACGAAGACAAAGTTTCGTCCGCACCACTTCCCATTCACGGAGCCGAGCGCAGAGGTGGATGTATCCTGCTTCAAATGTGGCGGAAAGGGCTGCCGGTTCTGTAAGGGAAGCGGTTGGATCGAAATCCTTGGCTGTGGAATGGTACATCCGCATGTGCTGGAGATGTGTGGTATTGACCCGAATGAATATACCGGATTTGCATTTGGTGTGGGCCTTGAGCGTATCGCCCTGCTGAAGTATGAAATTGACGATATGAGACTGCTGTATGAGAACGATGTACGTTTCCTGAAACAGTTCTAAGGAGGAGAAGAAAATGAATACGACTTTATCATGGATTAAAGCATATGTGCCGGATCTCACCTGCACTGCGCAGGAGTATACCGATGCAATGACCCTCTCAGGAACGAAGGTGGAGGGATATGAGGCAGCAGACCGCGATCTGGACAAAATTGTGATCGGACAGATTGAGAAAATCGAGAAGCATCCGGATTCGGATCATCTGATTATCTGCCAGGTAAATGTAGGAGCTGAGACGATTCAGATCGTGACAGGTGCCCCAAATGTAAAGGAAGGCGACAAGATCCCGGTCGTTTTAGATGGCGGACGGGTCGCGGGCAATCATGACGGAAAAATGACCGAAGGCGGCATCCAGATCAAAAAGGGTAAGCTGCGCGGCGTTGAGTCCAATGGCATGATGTGTTCGATTGAGGAGCTTGGCTCTTCCAGAGAATTTTACCCGGAAGCGCCGGAATATGGCATCTACATTTTCCCGGAGGATGCAGTGGTCGGTGCGGACGCGATCGAGGAGCTCGGACTGCATGACGTGACCTTTGAGTATGAGATCACATCCAACCGTGTCGATTGCTTTGGCGTGATCGGTATCGCGCGTGAGGCTGCAGCGACCTTTGGCAAAGAATTTCATCCGCCGGTTGTGACGCCGACCGGAAATGCCGAGAATGCATCTGACTATGTAAAGGTAACAGTAAAGGATACGGATCTCTGCCCGCGTTACTGCGCAAGAGTCGTAAAGAATATCAGAATTGCTCCGTCACCGAAGTGGATGCAGCGCCGTCTGGCAGCAGCCGGAATTCGTCCGATCAACAACATTGTCGACATCACGAACTATATTATGGAAGAGTACGGCCAGCCGATGCATGCATACGACTATGACCAGCTCGCAGGCCATGAGATCATCGTGCGCCGTGCCGCAAAGGATGAGAAATTCGTGACGCTGGATGAGCAGGAGCGTACACTGGATGAGAATGTTCTGGTGATCTGTGACGGCGAAAAGTCGGTCGGCATCGCCGGTATCATGGGTGGAGCGAATTCCATGATTACAGATGATGTAAAGACAATGCTCTTTGAGGCAGCCTGCTTCGATGGCACGAACATCCGTCTTTCCTCAAAGCGGATCGGTCTGCGTACCGATGCTTCCGCGAAGTTTGAAAAGGGTCTTGACCCGAACAATGCAGAAGAGGCAATCAACCGTGCCTGCCAGCTGATCGAAGAGCTTGGTGCGGGTGAGGTCGTCGGCGGTATCGTAGATGTGTACCCGACTGTTAAAGAGCCGGTACGCATCCCGTTTGAGCCGGAGCGCATCAATGCACTGCTCGGCACCGATATTTCCGCAGAGGAGATGCTCGGATACTTCAAAAAGATTGACCTTGGCTATGACGAGAAGACAAACGAGATTATCGCGCCGACCTTCCGTCAGGATCTGTTCCGTACCGCTGATCTTGCAGAGGAGGTGGCTCGTTTCTTCGGTTATGCAAATATTCCGACGACTCTGCCGACCGGTGAAGCGACGACCGGAAAGCTTCCGTTTGATCTGCGTGTGCGTGCAGTTGCGCAGGATATCGCAGAGTTCTGCGGATTCTCCCAGGGTATGATGTACTCCTTCGAGAGTCCGAAGGCATTTGAGAAGCTGATGCTTCCGGCTGATTCTCCGTTGCGTGGTGCGATCAAAATCATGAATCCGCTTGGCGAGGACTTCAGCATCATGCGGACACAGTCTGTCAACGGTATGCTGACCTCGCTTGGCTTCAACTACAGCCACAGAAATAAAAATGTCCGCCTCTATGAGCTTGGCAACATTTACATTCCAAAGGCTCTTCCGCTGACGGAGCTGCCGGATGAGCGCGTACAGTTTACACTTGGTATGTACGGAGAGGGCGATTTCTTTACGATGAAGGGTGTCATTGAGGAATTCCTTGACAAGCTTGGTATTACCGGAAGAAAATCGTACCGTCCGAACAGCGGAAAGACCTTCCTGCATCCGGGCCGTCAGGCCAATGTTTACTATGGCGATAAGCTGCTCGGATTCCTCGGTGAGGTACATCCGCTTGTGGCTTCTGCGTACGGTATCGGTGAAAAGGCTTATATTGCCGTGCTGGATATGCCGACAGTGACAGAGCTTGCAACCTTTGACCGGAAGTATGCGGGCATCGCAAAGTTCCCGGCAGTGAGTCGTGACATCAGCATGGTCGTTCCGAAGCAGATTCTGGCAGGTGAGATCGAAGACGTGATCATCCAGCGCGGAGGAAAGATTCTGGAGAATTGTCAGCTCTTTGATATCTACGAGGGTGCACAGATCCGCAGCGGTTTCAAGTCGATGGCATACTCCATCACCTTCCGTGCAAAGGACCGCACACTGGAAGAGGGCGACATCACAGCTGCGATGAAGAAGATATGGAATGGACTGGAAGCTCTCGGAATTGAGATTCGTGCATAATATGAGACTATATATCATCCGACATGGAGAGACGGAGTGGAATCATACCCTCCGCCTTCAGGGACAGACGGATATACCATTAAATGAGAACGGGCGGGTACTTGCACAGGTGACCGCCCGTGCTTTGCAGCCGATCCCGTTTGACCTTTGCATTTCCAGTCCACTGCAGCGTGCAAAGGAGACAGCGCTTCTGGTGCTCGGAGGGAAGGACATCCCGGTGATTACAGATGCGCGTATTCAGGAAATCGGTTTTGGTACGTATGAGGGCAGGCAGGTGCGCGATGCAAAAGGAGAGATCACCGATCCGAAATTTTTTGCATTCTTTCGCGATCCGGGCAATTTTATCCCACCGGAAGGCGGCGAGAGCATTTCGGATCTGCTGGCGCGTACCGGTGCATTTTTAGAAGAGCTGTCCACGCGCAAAGAATGGTATGACAAGACAATTCTGATCTCCACACATGGGGCAGCGTCGCGTGCGATGCTCTTAAATATCCGGCATGGCGAGCAGAAGGATTTCTGGGATACCGGTGTGCCGAAAAACTGCGCAGTGACGATCGCAGATCTGGAACCTCAGAAAGACAGTACATTAAAATGGATAATAAAGGAACAGGATATTACATATTATGAAAACATCTGATTTTTATTTTGATTTGCCACAGGAGCTGATCGCACAGGATCCGCTGGAGGATCGGTCTGCTTCCCGGCTTCTTGTACTCGATAAAAAGACCGGTGCGATGGAACACCGTCACTTTTATAACATTGTAGATTATCTGCAGCCGGGCGACTGCCTGGTCATCAACAATACGAAGGTCATCCCGGCACGGCTTTACGGCGTGCGGGAAGGAACCGGAGCACTCATCGAGATTCTGCTTTTGAAGCGGAAGGAAAATGATGTGTGGGAGACACTCGTAAAGCCGGGAAAAAAGGCGAAGCCCGGGACAAAGATCGTGTTCGGCGACGGGCTGCTGGTCGGCGAGGTCATTGACATCGTTGAGGAGGGCAACCGTCTGATTCAGTTCACGTACGAGGGGATTTTTGAGGAGATTCTCGACCAGCTCGGACAAATGCCGCTCCCACCGTACATCACACACGAACTGAAGGATAAGAACCGCTATCAGACCGTCTATGCAAAGTATGAAGGATCAGCGGCGGCTCCGACAGCCGGACTGCATTTTACGCCGGAGCTTCTGCAGCAGGTGCGGGATATGGGCGTGAATATCGCAGAGGTGACACTTCACGTAGGACTTGGCACCTTCCGCCCGGTCAAGGTGGAGGATGTGACACAGCATCATATGCATTCAGAATTCTATCAGGTCGATGAGACGGCAGCAAACCTCATTAATGAGACGAAAAAGAACGGAGGAAGAGTGATCTGTGTCGGAACGACAAGCTGCCGCACGATCGAATCGGCTGCCGCAGAGGATGGCACGCTGCGTCCGTGCAGTGGCTGGACGGAGATTTTCATTTATCCGGGCTATCGGTTCAAGGTACTGGACTGTCTGATTACAAACTTCCATCTGCCGGAGTCTACACTTCTGATGCTCGTCTCCGCGCTTGCCGGAAAAGAGAAGATCATGACCGCGTACAAAGAGGCGGTGGAGCAGAAATATCGATTCTTTTCGTTTGGGGATGCGATGTTTATAAAATAAGGCAGGAGGGACTATGGCAATGAATTTCCAGACGCTGATGCAGATGAAGACTCTCTGGCAGCGTTTTACAAACAATCATCCGAAGTTTCCCGCTTTCCTGCGAGCGGTGCAGCCGGAAGTCCGGGAGGGCAGCGTCCTTTCTATTTCGGTAAAGAATCCGGAAGGAAAGGTGATTGAGTCGAATCTGAAGGTGACGGCATCGGACATCGAGCTGATCGAGGCATTTAAGCAGATGGTGTGATAAGAAAAAGCTTAGTGGAAAAAATTATCCGCTAAGCTTTTTTTGGTGTTGTTTTGGTGAAAAACAAATTTTCTGAAGTCTTGGATAGAATGAAAATCAGGATGATTCCTGCTGCTTTTTAATTTCGGCAAGACCGAGCCGGATCAGTTCGACGGTGGCCTGATTGCGTGTCTGGTAGCGGTGTTCAAAGCGGAAGTCCTCGACTTCCTTGAACAGTTCTTCATCGAGTGTAATAGAATAACGTGGTTTCTCTGTAGACATAGTAATCTCACCTCCACGCTTATTTTAACATCAGTGAACCAGATATGCAAGATCAGAGTGCGAAAATGTCATTGACAGCGGCAAGAAAGAACTGGTAGAATGGGCAGTAACCAGAGAATCACCGAATCAGAGAATCTATGGCAGGAGGGAGACTAGAGTGATGGAGACAAAAAGCAGAAGATTTGTGCTGAATCTGCCGGAAGAGCTTGAGGAGGAAATACAGATGACAAAAGAGCAATTTTTTCACGATACGTCGTATTCGGAGATGTACCGTCAGCTGATCCGTGCGGGGCTGGAGACATTGAAGGTGAAAAAAGAGCGAGAAGGGAGATAAAACGATGAAAGCAAATGAAGTAAGAATGATACTGGTTGGTATGATGCAGTGAAGCGTTGGAGAATTGAACGGCAGAGAGGCCTTTGGAAGAGATAATTGTTGAGATTGTAAGTAACATGAGGGCAAGAGATACAAGTAAATCTTCTGCCCTTTTTGCATGTTTGTACAGAACTGATTCGGTTAAAAACAAATTTTCTAAACGGTTGATTATAATAAATATCAGCAGACAGTAAAACGGACATTCGCAATTCGCTTACCTACCGCAAAGTCATTTCCCGGTTTTCCGGGTAGTTACAATTGACATTTGTATAGTGCGGCTTTAACATAATATATAGCAAGAATTCTCCTTCCTCTACAGGTGGGAGATGAATTGCAAAAAACAAAAGAACGCTTGTTCTGCAATGCGATTCATGGTATAATAGAATCAGTCGATAAGATGATTATTCAAAAAAAGGACTGGTTTTATGGAAAATATAGATCACAATGCACATTCAGTGTACTTGATGTATTATCATCTGATCATGGTGGTAAAATATCGAAGAAAAGTTATCAATGATCCAATTTCAGAAAGAGCAAAAGAGATATGGGAACTCAGTAAATTTATCAATGCTTATAAAAGTGCCAGCAGCAGACTGCTGAAAAAAGAGTATCCGGAAATCCGGGAAAAACTTTGGAAAGAAGCATTCTGGAGCCAGAGTTTCTGTCTTTTGACGGCAGGAGGGGCATCAGTAGAAGTGATCCGTCAATACATCGAGACCCAGGGAGAGAAAAAGCATTGAACATAGCATATCGTTTCCAGATCTATCCAACAGAAGAATAGAAGATACTCCTTGGAAAAACATTTGGCTGCTGTCGTTTTCTGTACAACCAGATGCTTAATGATAAGATCCAGGAGTATAAAAAGACAAAGAAGATGTTAAAGAATACACCAGCTATGTATAAAAAGGCGTATCCGTTTCTGAAAGAAGTTGATTCGCTGGCACTGGCAAATGTTCAGCTCCATCTGGAAAAAGCATATAAGAATTTTTTTCGTGATCCTAAGGTTGGATTTCCACGTTTCAAGTCAAAACATCACTCCAAAAACAGCTATACAACAAATGTGGTCAACGGAAATATTCTGGTAGAAGGTAACCGAATCCGGCTTCCGAAATTAAAATGGATATCCATGAAAAAACACAGGGAGCCTGCAGAAAACTGCCGTCTGAAATCAGTGACAGTCCGTATGGAGCCTTCCGGAAAGTATTTTGCAAGTCTGTTGTATGAAGGATACAGCTGCGAAAACCAAACAGCAGATAAGGATTACAGCAACGCCAAAATACTTGGGATTGATTATGCGATGCAGGGGATGGCAGTGTTTTCAGAAGAGATTGAGATGGAAGAAGCAGGATTCTTCAGAAAAAATGAAAAAAGGCTGGCAAGGGAACAGCGTAAACTGTCGAGATGTGTAAAAGGGAGCTGCAATTATGTGCGGCAGAAAAAGAAAGTTGCCAGGTGCCATGAAAAAATACGCAGCCAGAGAAGAGACTATCTGCATAAACTGAGCCGCAGGATCACAGACCAGTACGGTATAGTCGCGGTAGAAGATATTGATATGAAAGCGATGAGCCAGTGTCTGCATTTTGGGAAAAGTGTACAGGATAATGGATACGGGATGTTCCGGAATATGCTGGATTATAAGCTTGCCTGGAAGGGAAAAGAATTAGTAAAGGTAGACCGCTTTTTTCCTTCAAGCAAAAAATGCAGTAAATGCGGAAAGATAAAAAAAGAGCTGAAATTATCCGAAAGAGTTTATCGTTGTTCGTGTGGAAATGAGATGGACAGAGATCGAAATGCAGCGATCAATATCCGTGAAGAAGCAAGAAGGATGCTGGCAGCATAAACAACTGTCCGTATCCGGACAATAAGTAATAAAATACGCCCATGTCCGGGCAAAAAATCGCGGGGCACGCGAGGATAGCTTGTAGATACTTGGCTCAATAGAGCCATTGAGCAAGAAGCCCCCACTTCAAAATATGGGATTTAAGTGGTGGGAGCATGTCACAATAAATGCGAAGAATCAGTGAATCAAAAAAAGACACAGATTCGCTTCATGAACAAGAAGCAGGAAGAGTGGGAGAAGAGGAGATACGGAATGGGAAATGAGAAGGAGATCCGTCTGCCATGGCCGGGGTGGACGATTGGAAAGTACCTTGGAGCAGGCGGGTATGGAAAGGTCTACGAGATTGAAAGAACGCTTTCGGGAGTCAGGGAGCGGGCGGCATTGAAGGTCGTGTCCCGGCCGGCCGATGATGCAGAGATCGAGGCCTGCTATGAAAACGGTTATGATCAGGCGAGTATGAAAGCCTCTTATGAGGAAGAGATTCAGCGATATGTAAAAGAATACGAGCTGATGAAGGAGCTGCAGGGCCAGACGAACATTGTCAGCTGCGACGATTTTGCAGTCGTACCGCGCAAGGATGGGATCGGGGGGCAGATATTTATCCGGATGGAGCTGCTCACACCGCTGCAGAAGGCGACGATGCCGACGAAGCAGAGCATGCTCAGTGAGTCGGAAGTCATCCGGCTTGGCAAGGATATCTGCAAGGCACTGATGCTCTGCGAGGCACGGCATATCATTCACCGCGATATCAAGCCGGAGAATATTCTGATCTCGAAATTCGGCGACTATAAGCTTGGCGATTTCGGTGTGGCGCGGGTGCAGGACCATACGACGAACGCAACGAAGATGGGGACGCACGGCTATGCGGCTCCGGAGGTCGAGCACGGACAGAAATATGGAAAAGAGGCGGACATTTATTCCCTTGGTATCACGCTTTACTGGCTGCTGAACAACCGGCGGATGCCATTTTTAAACGCGGATGAAGCAGTCACCGCGATGAAGAATCAGGAGGCACTGCGACGGCGCTACGAAGGCGAGAAGCTTCCGGCTCCGAAGAATGGAAGCCAAAAGCTGAAGCGGATTGTGCTCAAGGCGTGTGCATATCGTCCGGTCGATCGGTACCGCAGTGCACAGGAGTTGTATGACGCACTGGCAGAACTGTCCGATGCGCATACGGCTTCTTATCGGAAGGGCGCCGCTTCTGGCAAAGCAGGACACGCCGCAGCGTCTGCGGGAGCTGCTTCTGGGGGCTCAGATTTTGACGACCTTTTTGCCGCGATGAACGGGGAGCAATCAGGCGCCGGGACATTTTCTTCCGGCAGTAAAAATGCGACTGGTGCCATGAGCAGCACATCTGCATCGAATGCATCCTGGGGCGCAGGCTATTCCGGCAAGACCGAAGGCAACGGCTGGGATGATGCGACGAGCGCGACGATCGGTAAGCCGAAGTCGAAGAAAACATCCGGAGCAGCCACCGGTACTGTGAGTCGGCAGGCGCAGTCGGCTATCGACAAGACGATGGGCAAGACCGCGGCGTACCAGAAGCAGAAAAAACAGACCGCCGGGAAGGTCGTGGCAGAAGAAAAAAAGGAAAAGAACGGCGCAGAATTTTTTATTCTGGTCTATGGTGTGACATCGGTGCTGGTTTTGTTTTTTGCATTTATGAGCAGTATCGACGATGTGACCCGCCTTTCGTCTGTAGCCAGAAATACCCGTCAGGAATTCCTGTACAGAAAAGGACTTTATGAGGTTGGAGTGTCTGTGTTTGTATGGATTGGGCTGGCGCTGGCCATTGCTTTTGTAAAGACATGGAAGGCGTCAAAGAGTATCCGGATAATCGGCCCGGTTTTGCAGATTCATGCGATTCTGACAGCAATTATAATGCTTTCAGAAGATCTCTATACACGGAAGATCGGAAAAGAATTCTTAGACCCCTATACTATTGGCGATATTATTGGCCAGGTGATCATGTCGGCGATCTGTATATACTTTTTTGGCGGTGTCGCATATTTGATCTGGGAACTTTTGAAAGCAGAATAAGCATTTTCTATGAGGTGACAAACTATAAACAGTCAAGAGAATTTTAAAATTTTTTTGAATTGTAAAAATGGGTAACTTTAATAAGCCATCTGAATACATCGTATTTCAGATGGGAGA
>CABIZF010000014.1 GCA_902363135.1 Lachnospiraceae bacterium | reverse complement strand
TCAATTCATATCGCCGCAACATAATAAACACCCCTTTTTCTTTATTTTATCATGAAAAAGGGCATAAAAACATATGTTTTGTGCAATTTTTAATTTTCAAACACGCTCTAGCACAATCCTTTTTTAATTACAAGTTATCCTGCTCCCGGTCCGCTCATTGACATTTCCAGGCCTTATTGATATGATGACACAAGGGTCAAAAGGTCAAAAAGCCGGTCATGCTTGCATGATAAGGCTTTTGAACTTGGGACCCGCCAAACATGAGAAAGCAGCGATTTACGTAGTAAATCAGCGGATTTCGAATGTTTGCAGAATTGCGGGAGCATGAAATGCGAAGCAATCCGTGTGTCATAGGAGGCAAAAGGTATTTTGACCTTTTGACCCTGGCATCAGTCATATGATATTGAGAATTATAGAAAGGCTACCGCCTGCTGCTCTTTCCTGTGACGGGATGTACACGGCAGGCTTTTACGTTATGAAAAAGCACACAAATGATTTTGAACATGACGCCATCCCTCAGCTCGTGCTGCGGCTGGCGATTCCAACGATGCTCGCGCAGCTCGTGAGCGTACTCTATTCGATCGTCGACCGGATGTACATCGGCATCGGTGTCGGAGATCTGGCGCTCGCCGGAGTGGGCGTCTGCAGCCCGATCGTGACACTGCTCTCTTCCTTTGCCTCACTCGTCGGCCTTGGCGGCTCGCCGATCATGGCCATGCGGATGGGCGAAGGTAATCAGAAGGAAGCCCGCCGTATCTTAAATAACGCATTTCTGATGCTGCTCGGGCTTTCTCTCGTGCTCACGGTACTCTTCTGGTTCTCAAAGGCACAGCTGCTCATGTGGTTCGGCGCGAGCACGTCGACCTTTGACTATGCCAACACGTATGTGAGCATTTATACAACCGGGACTGTCTTTGCACTCATTTCCGCCGGCATGAACAGCTTTCTGATCGCACAGGGCTTCTCCGGGCTTGGCATGGCGACCGTCGTGCTCGGCGCGGTGCTCAATATCATCCTTGATCCGGTCTTTATCTTCCTTTGCCATATGGGTGTCGCAGGGGCTGCGATCGCGACGGTGCTCTCTCAGCTCGCCTCCTGTGTGTTCGTACTGTGCTCGCTGTTTTCGAAAAAAATGCCGGTACGCCTCGGCATCGACGGCTTTCAGCTGCGCATCGTGAAAAAAATCGTCTCGTTTGGATTTTCTCTGTTTCTGATCATTGCAAGTGACAGTATCCTGCTCATCGTGCTCAATACGGTGCTGCAGCGCTACGGCGGTCCGGGCGAGGGCGATACGCTCGTGACCTGTGCGACGATCGTCCAGAGCTATCTGCTCCTCATCACGATGCCGCTCGGCGGGATCACGCTCGGCAGCCAGCCGGTCGTGAGCTTCAATTACGGCCTTGGCAGTGCACCGCGCATGAAGCAGGCGATCCGGTGTATCGTGCTGCTCTGCGTCTGCTTTTGTACGCTTATGATGGTCGTGACACATACGTGCTCGCCGCTCTATGTGTCGCTCTTTACAAGGGATCCCGAGATCCGGATGCGCTCGGTGCGGTATATCAAGCTCTTTACCGCGATGATCATCCCGCTTGCCGTCCAGTATCCGCTCGTGGATGAGACGACTGCGCTTGGGCAGGTGAAGCTCGCACTGTTCTGCTCGGCATTCCGCAAGCTGATCTTCTTTAGCTGTCTGCTCCTTCTCCCGGCCGTCTTTACTGCCGAGGCTGCCTTTTTCTCGGAGCCGGTCGCCGATGTGACTGCCGCCTGCATGACGACCCTGATCTTCCGGCATTGTTTCCCGCGGATCGTGGCGTCACGGCTGCAGGAGCGAGAACGCACGCAGGTATAATTATTCCAGATCCTCTGCTGCGATCTGATATCGCTTCATCAGCCTTTCACATCCATTTGCAATAGACGCTTCATGCAGTGGATAATTGCTTCACATTTCTACTGTATCACTCGATATTTTCAAACATATCCGCCAATGTCATAGAAATATTGGGGAATTCTCTCAATGTCACAACCGTATCCGCATTGTAATGTTTCTCTTCCGGATCGTCCTGAAGCACATAGCTGTACTTTAGATCATATTCTCCATTTTCCAGATAATACACTTCAACCGCTCTTTCTTTTGGAGAAATAATCCAGTATTCTGCAATTCCGGCCTTCTGATAGATCTCTTTTTTTATCGTTCTGTCTTTCAGGGCGGTTGCCGGACTAAGTGTTTCAACTATAAAATGTGGAGTTCCTGTATAAGACCCGCCTTTTAAATGCTTCCTGTCACAAATAATCATAATATCCGGAATCACATAGTCATCATTTTCCTGTGCCTGATACCGGTAATCCAGATTTTCCATAAATGCCAGACACAAGCTTCCCCTTATTCCATTTTTTATAATAGAATAAATATTTCCGTCAACAATCCCGTGCTGATAGTTGGGTGACGGCGACATGTCATAAATTACCCCGTTTATTTTTTCCTCTCTCTGAGCGTCTTCTCTCAATGATGGCATGCAATCACTCCCTTTCTTTTCCAGCATCAATGATACAAGGCGGGTCCCAAGTCCAAAAGCCTTATCATGCAAACATGAACGCTTTTGGACCTTTGGACGCTGATATCATTATTATACCGAAGCTTTCCGGTAAACGCAATATAAACACCCTTTTATCTTCTGCGCAGACATCGCTTCTCAATGAGCCCGAGCAGCCCGTACAGCAGCATCGCAATCATGCAGAGCAGGACGATCGACATCATGACCCAGTCCAGGCGGAATACCTGACTGCCGTAAATGATCAGGTAGCCGAGTCCCTCACGTGCGCCGATGAACTCTCCGATCACCACGCCGACAAGACAGAGACCGATATTGACCTTCATCACGCTCAGCAGCAGCGGGACAGTTCCCGGCAGCATGACCTTTCTAAGCACATCGCGCTTCGTGCCCTGTAAGGTGTAGATCAGCTTGATTTTATCCGGATCGACCTCACAAAAACCGGTATAGAGATTCAGCACTGTACCGAAGATCGCCACGGAAATTCCGGAGACGATGACAGACTTCAGATTTGCACCGAGCCAGACGATCAGAAGCGGCGCCAGGGCAGATTTGGGCAGGCTGTTGAGCACGACCAGATACGGCTCGAGCACCTCGGACAGTCCGGCGCTGTACCAGAGCAGCAGTGCCGCCCCAATCCCGAGGACGACGACGATCGCAAAGCTCAGTAATGTCTCGCATAAGGTCACACCTGTGTGCCGGAAAATGCTGCCATCCCGCCACATGCTCACAAATGTGCGTACCACTCTGGACGGACTGCTGAAAATGAAGCCGTCGATCCAGTGCAGCCGCACGGCACTTTCCCACAGCGCCAGAAATGCCACTGACAGCAACAGCCGGAACGCCAGAATCCGGGTCTGCCTTCTGTGCAGGCACCGCAGATACTGTTCCTGCGACATGGAAATGCGTTCTCTTTCACCCATACTGATTCAGCTCCCTCCAGATCTGATTGAAATAGGTCCTAAATTCCGGCTCGTTCCGGCGGGCAAACGGTGTCAGATCCGACTTTTCAAACGAAAGCTTCAAATTCGCACAGATCGTCGCCGGACGTCTGCTTAAGACCAGGACGCGGTCTGCCATGCTGACTGCCTCAGAGAGATCATGCGTCACGAGAATCGCCGTCTTTTGCTCTTTTCGGAGAATCGCCGCCACATCATCACAGACCGCCAGCCGCGTCTGAAAATCGAGTGCGGAAAACGGCTCATCGAGCAGCAAAAGCTCCGGGTTGGGCGCCAGCGTCCGGATCAGCGCCGCTCTCTGGCGCATCCCGCCGGAAAGCTCCGACGGATGGGCATTTCGGAAGCGCCAGAGCCCATAATCGCGCAGCATCTTCTCGACCCGCGCCTCTGTCTTTTCATTAAGCCGGTGCTGGATCTCCAGACCTAAAATGACATTCTGGTAAATCGTCCTCCATTCAAATAAGTGATCCTTTTGCAGCATATAGCCGGTATCCTTGCGGATCCCCGTCTGCGTCTTTTTGCGTTCCTTTGTGCAGTACGCTTCTCCTTCCCCTGTGCTGTGTAATAAAACAGAGCCGCTCTCCGGTGTGAGCAGCCCTGCAATTAAAGACAGCAGTGTAGATTTTCCGCAGCCGGACGGACCGACCACCGCTACAAATTCTGCTTTCTGTATCTGAAAGGATATATCTGACAATGCACAGACTTCCCCGTTTTTGCTGTGGTAAGCATAGGTCACATGCTCCAGTTCCAGTAAAGGGGTCACGGCATACACCTCCCATCTCACAGTGTATTCTATGCCATAGGATGCATAGTGTGAGCGTGAGGAAGGCCGGTGATAACATGTTTGTAGAATTGCGGGAGCTGCTTCGCAGCGGAGCAATTCGTAGGCATCAGTCGGGGGGCAAAAGGTATTTTCCCGCTTCATCTAAAAAACGGGCGACAAACTTTGGATTTGACCAGTAGTAAAGATGCGGATACCCCGCCGCGCTCGCCTTCGTGCCGTGTATGCAGTCCCAGCTCCGCCCGGTGACCGGCTTTTCTGCATGGTAGTCGCTTCCCGGATCGGTGCTGTCAAAATAGTGGAACTCATGACCGCGGATCGTCTCACCCGGTACGAGCAGCTGTGGCTTTCCTTCTTTTGCCTGCAAGGTAATGTAGCCAAACCGGCCAAGCTTCGGCGTCCGGTAGGACTCGCCTAGCAGCACACCCGCCATGGGATACCAATGATCCTGCATATCCTGCATTTTCTCATGCAGATACATGAATCCTCCGCACTCTGCCAGATAGGGCATGCCGCCCTCGATCGCCCGGCGGACAGACGCCAGCATGGATTTGTTTTCGCTGAGCGCCTCTGCATACAATTCCGGATAACCGCCGCCGATCAGAAGACCGGAACAGCCATCCGGCATCACCCTGTCATGGATCGGCGAAAAGTACACCAGCTCTGCCCCGAGCAGCTTTAGCAGCTCCAGGTTGTCCTGGTAATAGAAACAGAAGGCTTCGTCCTTTGCAACGGCGATGCGAAGAGACCCGCTGCATTCGGATGTAGCAGTTTTAGAAATTGCCCTCTTTCCTTCCGGGCTCTGCTGTACCTGCAGTACATCAGAAACCTCTTTCGGAATATCCCCTGCCTCATCCGGGTAGTCCCTGGCGTGCTCTGCAATCGCAAGCAGCGCCTCAAAGTCCAGACTTTTCTCCAGCTCTCCTGCCAGCTCCTCCATGCGGGTCTGCAGATCCTGAATCTCTCCCGGCGTCACAAGGCCGAGGTGGCGGCTCTCGACGCGGCAGGCCGTCAGCTCCGGCACATAGCCAATCAGCTTCAATCCGGTCTCCTGCTCGATTTTTTCTTTTAAGAGCATGGATGTCATTTTTGTCGCGCGGTTCAGGATCACGCCCTGAATCACCCGCCCGTCGGCGCGCTGATAGTCCACAAACCCCTTCAGAAACGGAATCAGGGAAAGGCTCATACCCTTTGCGTTGACAATCAATATTACCGGCGTATCGGTCACACGTGCCAGATCATAGGCGGACGCCTGGTCTGTGATCCCGCCGACGCCGTCATACAGTCCCATGACGCCCTCCATCACAGAGATCCCGGCATGCTTTGCGCTTCTGGCAAAGAGGTAACGGGTCGTCTCCTCCCCCGTAAAAAAGGTATCCAGGTTGCGGGACGGCGTCCCGAGTACACGGCTGTGGAACATCGGATCGATATAGTCCGGGCCGCATTTATATGAGGCCGGTGCACAGCCACGGTTTTTCAGCGCCTGCAAAATCCCGCAGGTCAGCATTGTCTTGCCGCTGCCGCTTGAAGGGGCCGCGAGCATAAATCTTGGAAGATGCAGCATAATTCCTCCATTTCTGCATTCAGAATGAAATGATATACACCGGATTCTGTCCGGTCATCATGTGATAACGTCCCAGTGTGCGGGATCTGGATGCGCAGATCTGAACGATGTCGGCGTCGATTTCCCGCTCCTTTAAGATGCCGAGCACCTCGGAAATGCTCTCCAGCGCAATCGTGTTGATGACGATACGGATGTCCGGATTCTTTGCCCGCAGTACATCTATGATTTTTCCCATGTTTCCGGCGCTTCCGCCGATGAAGGCATGCGTCGGTACCGGAAGGTCCTCCATTGCATCCGGAGCCAGCCCCTCGACCGGAATCAGGTTCGAGAGCTTCAGCTGCTTCGCGTTTTCCCGGATCAGCTCGATGCCCTCCGGATTCCGCTCAATCGCATAGACACAGCCTGACGTACAGAGCCGTGCGCATTCCGCGGATACCGAGCCGGTCCCGGCTCCGACATCATAGACGATTGCATCCTCGGTCAGCTGCAGCTTTGCCACGGAAAGGATCCGGATCTCTTCTTTTGTCATCGGTACCTTGCCGCGCACAAAGGTCTCATCGTTCATGCCCGGTGTGATGATGTACTTTGCCTCCGGGTTTTCCAGCATCATGATATGCAGTCCCGTCGTCGTTACCGTCAGAAAGTCCTCCGGAGCTCCTGACGTCACCGTCTCCTCCGGGTAAGATAAATTCGTGCCGACTGTCACTCGCACCTGATCCATCTTTGCCTCATGCAGTTTCGCGCAAAGGTGCATGACATCGCCCGCGCCGCTTACGATCATGATGATCTTCGGATAGCGCTGCACGCTGTTCAGAAGATTCACCTGCTTGCCGTGCGCACTGAGCAGCTTTGCATCCTGCCAGGAGGTCGGAATCTTCGAAGCAAAATAGACGACTGATGAGATTCCACAGTAAAAATGCACATTTTCTCCTGCGAACGCCTCCTGAATGCCGCGCGCGCCGCTGTAAAATCCGACATCTCCGGACATCAGAACCGCAATACGCCGGTACTGTGGATGCGCTTCCAGATATGCAAGGATCTTCGTGCCGATATACTCTGTCACAAGCGGCTGGCCAGATGACAGAATGCCCATCTCCTGCACACTCTTCAAAAGCCGATCGGCGCCGAAAATGATCTGCGCGCTCTTTATCGCCTCTGCCGCATCGTGCGTCAGTGTGCCGAGATTTCCCATACCGATGCCGATGCAGGAAAGGACTCTTTCTTCACTTGTTTGGGCTTTCTCGCCTTCAAGCTCACATCCCAGTGCTTCCCCGAGCTTTTTAAGCAGTGCCGCAAAGTCCAGTCCCGACTCCTCCGGTCTGCGGATCACGACCATGCGCACACCAAGCTGATGTGCCGCCTGCTCCTTTTCCGGATAGCCGCCGGTCGTACCGGTATCCTTTGTCACAAGAAACGCAGCATCGGTCTGCTTCAGCATTGCGATATTCATCTCAGCGGAAAATGGTCCCTGCATCGCGCAGATCTGCTTTCCCTCCATACCGAGATTTCGGCACTCGGTAATGACACTTGCCGACGGAAGTACGCGGATAAACAGACGGCCAAGATCGGAAATCCGTTCCGTAAAGACATGCAGCTCCTTGCTCCCGGTCGTCAGGAAAATATTGCCGGACTGCGTTTCCAGATAAGTCGCCGCCTCTGCTGCGGAATTTACCCAGGTAATCGAAGAGTCGGTCCCGGCATCCCTCCCGCTTATCGAAGTGCTTTGATGCGCGTCAGATGTTTTGGAACCCGCCACGCGTCCCGCATCCCGCAGATAGCGCAGATACGGCATATCTACTGCCTTGCACGCCATGCGCACATTTTCGGATACCGCTGTGGCGTACGGATGCGTCGCATCGACGACGACCGCGTAGTCCCCGCTTCGCATCAGCGCTTCCATCTCCGGCACATCCAGTCGTCCCTGACGGATCTGCACATATTCCGTGTGCTCCATCACTTCCTCGCCGTAGTCCGTCGCGACACACACCGTATGCCGGAGCTGTCTTTTATCGAGATACTCGGAGAGCATCCGCCCCTCCGAGGTCCCGCCAAAAATCAGTACCTGTCTCATATCCGATAGCCCCGCGGCGTCACCATACGTCCGCCAATCTCCTTCGTCATAGAATTGCCGATAAATACGGTCGTAAACATGTTGACTTCCGCATTGCGCAGCTCGCCAAGTGTGTATATTTTTGCACACTCACCCTCACGGCCGATATTTTCCACCGTTCCGCAGATCCGGTCTGCCGGAAGCACAGAGAGCAGAATATCGCATGCCTTCTGCAGGTAATCCGGACGTCCCTTACTTGCCGGATTGTAAATGGCAAGTGAAAAATCCGCCTCCGCAGCCAGGCGCAGACGCTTCTCGATCTTCTCCCACGGTGTCAGCCGGTCGCTAAGGCTGACCACTGCAAAGTCATGCGTCAGCGGTGCTCCGAGTACTGCCCCTCCGCTCAGCGCGGCGGTCACGCCCGGAATGACCTCTACCTCGATATCCGGATAACCGGCGCCGATCTCCAGCATCAGTCCGCTCATGCCGTATACACCTGCATCTCCGCTGCAGACCATCGCTACGGTCTTGCCTTTTTGGGCTTCCTCAAATGCCATCTCACAACGCCTTGCTTCCTGCGTCATCGGCGTCGTCAGGTATTCTTTTTCCGGATAATCCTCTTTCAGAAGATTGACATATACGGTATATCCGATGATCGTGTCACATTTTTTCAGTGTTTCATCTGCGCGGATGCTCATGCGGTCTGCCGCACCCGGACCCATTCCGACTACATATAATTTATTCTTCAAAATTGTATCCCCCATTTCTGAATGGCCAGCGCAACGGTCACGCCATTTCCGGCCTCTTTTTTTCGAATTATTGTCCCGCCGTCTCCGGCAAGCAGTAAGGCAGAGCGCTCGCAGACATTATCCACACCGGTCGTCCTTTTGACAAATTCGGACGGTGTAAAGTCGCCCCGGACAGCCAGCAGCTGCTCTGACGTATAGGTGGTAAAGGAAAGCCCCATCCGGCGCGCCGTCTCCCAAATGCCCTCCTCATCCTTTTTCAGATCAATTGATGCGATACCGACCAGCGCTTCCTTCGGTATCTGCTCTTCTGCCAGAACCCGCCGCAGCGCCTCCGACACAGCATCCGCCGGCTTTCCTTTACGGCAGCCGATGCCGATGGTGACGACGCGCGGCGTGAGAACGAGTGTATCATGCATGTCCTTTTCTGCGGGCTGCAGCCACGGGCAGGTACGTTCGGAAATCCATATCCGGCAGCCGGCCGGTGTATGGCCGCCCTCGTTTCCTGTCGGCTCTGCCTTCTTCGGGCTCCATTTCTCTGTGCGGTTTCCCTGTATCAGCGTCAGCTCCGGCGGTACAGCTCCCTGCACGGTTCCGGAACAGTACGCCTCCACCGGCTCACCGCGCAGGATCGCCGCCTCGACGCATTTCGCCGCTTTCATACTGCTGATCGTCAGATGATTGTTCTTTGCAAAGACATCCACCGCAATTTTTCCGCGGACATCGGAGGCCGTCGTGATGACAGGGGTCGCTCCAGTCAGCCCTGCAATCTTTTGTGCGTACGCATTTGCGCCGCCGATGTGGCCGGACAGCAGAGAAATCACATACTGCCCCGCCTCATCGAGCACGAGCACCGCCGGATCCTCTGTCTTGCTTTTTAAAAGCGGTGCGATCGTCCGCACTGCAATGCCGCAGGCTCCGATAAATATAATCAGCTCGGCTTTGGCAAAGCAGGCGGCGCACCAGTCCTTCAGTCCCTTTTCATACAAGAGAATCTCATACTCCGGTGCAAGTCCATCCGCAATCCGGTGTGCCAGCCTGCCGCCCTGCTCTGTAAAATATGCAATTCCGGCTTTTTTCATGATCTCACCTGTTTCTTTCTTCTGATTCTCCTCTTCGCCACAGAACGGATCTGCTTTTGCTCCTCCGCCCGGTGACGTCGGATGAACGGATCTGCTCTTTTGCTCCTCCGCCCGGTGACGTCGGATGAACGGATCTGCTTTTGCTCCTCCGTCCGGTGACGTCGGATGAACGGATCTACTTCCGCTCCTCGGTCGCCTGACGGAACTCCGTCGTGAAAGCCGGATGATACAACTCGGAACGGTTGTAGCCGCTCTGTGCTACGGTATCGCCGACGATGATCAGCGCAGTCTTCGTAATATTGTACTCCTTCGCGCACTGTGCCAGTGTGGAAACGGTGCAGATATGGCTCTCCTCCTCCGGCCAGGTCGCCTTGTACACGATCGCCGCCGGAGTATCCGCCGCATAGCCGCCTGCCATCAGCTGCTCACTGAGCTTCTCGAGCATGCCTGTGCTCAGGAAAATGACCATCGTAGAGCCGTGAGAGGCGAGCTTTGCGATCTCCTCGCGCTCCGGTACCGGCGTGCGGCCCGCCATACGGGTGATGATCACGGTCTGGGAAATACCCGGAAGGGTGTACTCCATCTTCAGCGCGGAAGCCGCTCCGCAGAACGCGCTGACGCCCGGGCAGTAATCATAGGCAATGCCCTTTTCCTCGAGCACATCCATCTGCTCCCGAATCGCGCCGTACACGCACGGATCTCCGGTGTGCAGCCGCACGGTCGTCTTCCCTGCCGCTTCTGCCTGATCGATCACTGCCAGCACCTCTTCGAGTGTCATCTTTGCGCTGTCGTATACCTCACAGCCTTCTTTTTTATACTGCAGCAGCTCCGGATTGACCAGAGATCCCGCATAAATAATCACATCAGCTTCCCCAAGCAGTCTGCTTCCGCGCACGGTAATCAGATCCGCCGCGCCTGATCCTGCTCCTACAAAATGTACCATGATAATTCCTCCTCTTATTTTTTCGTTTTATTTTTTCGGATCCTTCACAATAATCAGCGAATAGTAGCTCGCATCCTCCGGAATATCCTCAGCTCTCGTAAAGATCCGCTCATTTTCCATACCGCAGTTTTCTACCATAAATACCTGGCTGTCAGACTGCATCAGCATCTCCTTTACCGCTCCGATCTTGCGGGCCGACTTCATGAGCACGCGCGTCCCCGGATAGCTGATCTCCTGCTCGATGTTGTGCACCGCCGGGATGACATGAAGCTCCTCATTCCACTCAGTCAGGGAGATATCCATCCGCGCCGCTGCCGCGCAGAATGACGGGATACCGCTCACGATCTGTGTCGCATAGCCGTGTGCCTTTACCCGGCTGTGGACATACATGAAGGTCGAATACACCGTCGGGTCGCCAAGTGTCAGAAATACGACATTTTTTCCTTCCTTCAGCACGTTCTCGACCTGAAACGCCGCCGCATCGTGATTCTTTGCCAGCTCTGCGCGATCTTTGATCATCGGCATCGGAAGCGCCAGCAGCGTCTTCTTTTCCAGCTCCGGTACCGCCTGGACCGCAATACGGTAAGCCACCGTCTCCTTCGCATCATTTCCCGGAACGGCGATCACTTCATTTTCCCGGATCATCCGCACCGCCTTTAAGGTCATCTGCTCCGGATCTCCCGGGCCGACACCTACACCTATTAAAATTCCACTCATTGTTTTTCTCCTTTTCGTTTCCGTCAGGCGGATATTCGCAATCCGCTTTGCTGCTTCGCAGCTTATTGCTTCACGCAATGAAAGCAGGGAATGCCTGATTCGGTTAAACGCGATATAGCTTCTGCTTCTCCGCCGCTATCAGCTCCATCAGTGCTTCCGCCCCTTCGGACTCTCCGAGGTAGCCATACTGATTTGAGAAAAGCACAACCTCCGTGCGCAGCTCCCCGCCGACGTGCTTTTGCAGATAAAACTGAATCCTGCGGATCGCTTCCGATACGGTTTCCTCCAGATCACCGGTCTCCTTTAAAATGCCGACGGCCTCCTCCGTCGTGTTCGTCGTAAGCAGCTGCTTTACGGTATCCGCCGACGCACCGGCACGCATCGCCTGCGCCGCCATCAGCTCTGCACGGCAGTCTGCATGGGCAGAATGCGTATTCATAATGCCGCCGGACACCTTGATAAATTTCCCGATGTGCGAGACGAACAGAATCGATTTTACGCCAAGCTGCAGCGCCATATCCAGCGTCTCCCCGACGTAGTTGCTGCACTTCATGGAGTGCTCCGGCCGCAGCAGCTCGTACTGCTTCTGCCCCTTTAAAAAGTCCGCACCATAATTGCCCGGCGTGATCAGCAGATGCCGCTCGCCGTTTTGCACCTTCTGACGCATCTCGATACGGATACTGTCGATCAGCGCCTGTTCGCTCATCGGCACGACGATTCCGCTCGTCCCGAGAATCGAGATACCGCCCAGGATGCCGAGATGTGGATTGAAGGTACGCTTTGCGACCTCCTCTCCGCCCTGCACCGAGACCGTGATCTGAATCGCCCCGGTATAGCCAAACTCTGCGCATATCTCCCGGACTCCCTGCGTGATCATACTGCGTGGGACACGGTTGATCGCCGCTGCCCCAATCGGCTGCTCCAGCCCCGGCTTCGTGACACGTCCGACTCCTGCCCCACCGTCTATCAGTACCTGCGCAGACTCCGTTGCCGCATCTGTATCCGGCATACCCGGCACAAGCATCTCTGCCGCATCCCCTCGGGACACCTGTTTTGCCTCTGCAAAAATCAGCAGCCCATCCGTCGCATCCGGATCATCGCCGCCAAATTTACGCACTGCGCAGGACGCGCGTCCTTCTCCGATTACCGGCTGTACAATCTCCAGATCCAGTGAGACACCCTTCGGCGTCAGAAGCCGTACATCCCGGCAGATTTTTCCGGTAAACAGCATCCGCGTCGCCGCAAGAGACGCTGCCGTCGCACAGCTTCCCGTCGTGTAGCCGCACTGCAGGCGTTCATTTTTCTGTACCACATAGACATCCTCGATGCCGCTTTTATGCAATCGCTCCTCCGGCAGCGGCAGCCGGTCCGTCAGCTGCATAAAACGGGCGTCCGTCGTGATCCTGGCCGCATCTTGTATCTCACAGGCAAAGCCCTCCTGGTTTTTTACCTGCCAGTCAAAATAGGATTTTTCTTCTGTACAAAAGCGCTCCATCAGCGCCATGATTGTCCCGCCATGCACCACATAGGCTACGGATGCACAGCCCGCCTGTCGCAGTGCCGCAACACTCTCTAAAAACGCCTGACAGCAGCGTTCCTGAAAGCTCTTCTGGCTCTCACCGCCCGGAAACGGCAGGGTACCGTTGCTGTCGATCCAGCGCTGGTACTCTGCATCCCGGCTAAGCTCCATATAGTTGTGGTACTCGAACCGGCCAAAATCGCACTCCTTCAGCCCGTCGCAGCATTCGGAAGGAATCCCCGGAAACAGCAGGGAAGCCGTCTGCATGCAGCGCTTCAGCGGACTTGTCACAACCTGCACCGGAATCGGGTACCTCACTCGCAGCTTTTTTAAGGCAGTGACCGCATCCTTTGTCAATGGCTCATCCGTCGTCCCCACATATCGTTTTTCCAGATTGCCCGGCGTCGCGCCGTGACGTATCAGATATACCTTCATATATTATTTTCTGCTCCCGTCCAGTTGATACAGCAGCGCGTTGCAGATCGCCGCCGCCACGTTGCTGCCGCCCTTGCGTCCCTTTGCCACAATATAGGGCACATCCGTCTGCATGATCAGCTCCTTTGACTGTACGACATTGACAAAGCCGACCGGTACACCGATGATCAGCTCCGGACGGAACGTCCCCTGCCGGATCAGCTCATATAAGCGGATCAGCGCAGTCGGCGCATTTCCCACCGCATAGATCAGCGGACGTCCGAGCCGTGCCGCCTTATCCACGCAGACGGATGCCCGGGTAGTCCCCTGCTCCTTTGCTGCCTGTGCGATATCTTCATCCGAAATAAAGCAGTGCGCCTCCCCGCCTGCCAGCTGCAGGCTCTTTTTATTGATACCGGAGAGCGCCATCTTCGTATCCGTCACGATCCATGCGCCGTTTTTCAGTGCCTTCTGTGCGATCTGTACCGCATTTTCCGAAAAGCAGAGGTTCTGAATGTAGTCAAAATCTGCGGAGGTATGGATCACGCGCTTGATAATCATCGCCCGCTCATCGTCCGGGATCGCATCTCCCGCCTCCTGTGATATAATCTCAAAACTTCTCTGCTCAATCTCCATCGGCTTCAGCCGTTCAATCTGATCGATATCCATATGTTTCCTCCTGTCTTTTACTCGATTCTATTTTAGCGTTCCACTCCCATGATCTCATATATTTTCTTCATATCCAGATGCCTACGCAGCCCGTCCGCTAAAATATCGTACTGCTGCTCCTTAAATGCGGCAAAATCCATCGAAAGCGTCATCTCCTCCGTGATCCCCTTCGCCTCTGCCAGCGCACGTACGACAGCATTTACGACGGCTTCGCTGTCAAAAATCCCATGTACGTAAGAACCGCACACGTTGCCCTGCCATGCACCCTCCTGCTTCGTCACGCCCGTGATCGAATCTGTGATCTCGGTAAACGGCTGTGCACCGCTGCCAAGCGTCGTCTGTCCCATGTGGATCTCATAGCCCTCTAAGGCACATCCGGAAAGTGCTCCCGCAAGGCCGTCCGCTTCCGCCTTTACCGGCAAAATAACGCCGGAAACTCTGGTCCGCGCCTTTTCCGCCTCGAATACCGTCGTCGTATCGAGCAGTCCCATACCGCGGATCACGCCGCCCTCTTCGACACCGTCCGGGTCGGAAATCTCCATACCGAGCATCTGATAGCCGCCGCACACACCGAAGATCGCGGTGCCTGCCTTCTGTGCCTTTAAAATCTGTGCTTCCAGACCATTCTGGCGCATCCAGAGCAGATCCCGCATCGTATTTTTTGTCCCCGGAAGAATAATCAAATCCGGATGGCCGAGCTCGCGCGCTTCCTTGACGTAGCGCACCGTCACACCCTCGACGCCCTCAAACACATTGAAATCGGTAAAGTTTGAAATACGCGGTACCCGGATGACTGCGATGTCGATCTGTCCGACCTGCTGATCTCCGTCCAGACGCTCGCTTAAGCTGTCCTCATCCTCCAGACTCACCTTCAGATACGGAGCAACGCCGACGACCGGAATGCCGGTCAGCTTCTCAAGCATCTCCACACCCGGATCGAGGATCGTCTTGTCCCCGCGGAATTTGTTGATGATAAGGCCGCGGATACGCGCCTTCTCCTCCGGCTCCAAAAGCTCGACCGTCCCGTAAAGCTGTGCAAACACACCTCCGCGGTCGATGTCCCCGACGAGCAGCACCGGGGCATCCACGAGCTTCGCCATTCCCATATTTACGATATCATCCTGCTTTAAATTGATCTCTGCCGGGCTGCCCGCGCCCTCGATGACGATAATATCGTATTTCTCCTCCAGGTGATGGTACGCCTTCAAAATATCCGGAATCAGCGACTGCTTCATTTTGAAATAATCGCGGGCATTCATCGTGCCGAGCACTTCGCCGTTTACAATGACCTGCGAACCGATATCATTTGTCGGCTTGAGCAGGATCGGATTCATCGCAACCTCCGGTTCGACGCCTGCCGCCTCCGCCTGCATGACCTGTGCGCGTCCCATCTCCAGCCCTTCCTTTGTGATAAAGGAATTCAGTGCCATATTCTGTGATTTAAACGGCGCGACGCGATAGCCGTCCTGATGAAAGATCCGGCACAGGCCCGCCGCCATTACACTTTTTCCTGCATTGGACATCGTCCCCTGCACCATAATCACCTTCGCCATTTCTGGTATCCTCCTGTTTTTATCCTCTGATGTTGAGGTTCTAAGGTATTTTGCTCCGCATTTCATGCTCCCGCAATTCTACAAACATTCGAAATCCGCTGATTTACTACGTAAATCGCTACTTTCTCATGTTTGGCGGGTCCCAAGTTCAAAAGCCTTATCATGCAAGCATGAACGGCTTTTTGACCTTTTGACCCTGGCATCATTATGACGTTAAGCTCTGCAGCAGCACAGCCAGCAGCGCCTCGTTTTCTTCCTGACTGCGGATACAGATCCGGTAAAATCCCTTGGTAAGGGTACGGAAATTGCTGCAGTCACGGATCAGATAGCCCTTTTCCAGACAGCGCTCCTTCAGATCCACAGGACCTTCCAGCAGCAGGTAGTTCGTCACCGAATCGTACACCGTCACACCTGCTTCCCGCAGCTTTCCGATCATCCACTGCCGGTTTTTGGCGACCTGCTGTGCCGTCTTTTTTGCAAATGCCACCTCGGATGCCGCTGCCCGGGCCGCCGCCTGTGCCGGAAGCGAGACGTTCCACGGCTGCATCCCGCTTCGCATCTGCTCAAGCAGCTTTACATCTGCACAGATGGCATAGCCAAAGCGAAGCCCCGGCATCGCATACATCTTTGTAAATGATTTCAGCACGAATACCGACGGATCTTCTCCTGCTATTTTGGTGCAGTCCATTGTCCGCTTCTGATCTTCCGGAACAAGAAAATCAAAAAAGCTCTCATCCATCATGAGCATGCAGCCGATCCGGTGACAGACAGCAAGTACCTGCTCCAGTACCGGACGGGGAACCGACTGCCCGGTCGGATTGTTCGGATTGCCCAGAATCACAAGGTCGGCGTCTTCCGGAATCTGCTCTGCAAACTCCATCCCGACCTGAAAGCCGTCCTCCTTTTTCAACGGCACGTGCACGAGCGCACAGCCGACCGCCGTGAGCGCCTGTTCATACTCAAAAAAGCACGGCTGCGCCAGCACCGCTTTTTTCGGCCGCTTTGCTATCGCCAGCGCAAACATCAGCTCCGCCGCGCCATTTCCACAGATGATTGCCGACTCCGGAACGCCTTCGCGCTCTGCCAGCACGGCCTTTAAGGACCGGCTGTCCGGCTCCGGGTAGTGGATCGACCGGTCGATCGCGGCATGTGCCGCCTCCTTTACGGACTGCGGCATACCGTGAAAGTTGATGTTTGCAGAAAAATCTGCCGCCTCTTTGTATTGGTAAATATTTCCGCCGTGTATATGAGTCATAGTTTTTCTTCCTTTTTCTGAATCTGTATGATACCAGGGTCAAAAGGTCAAAAAGCCGTTCATGCTTGCATGATAAGGCTTTTGAACTTGGGACCCGCCAAACATGAGAAAGTAGCGATTTACGTAGTAAATCAGCGGATTTCGAATGTTTGCAGAATTGCGGGAGCTGCTTCGCAGCGGAGCAATTCGTAGGCATCAGTTGGGGGCAAAACACCTTTTGATCCCAGCATCATCTGTGTATATCCGGAATTAGCATTCTCCCGCGTAATACGGATGTTTATAATCGCTTCGCTGCCTGCTCATGAACCCACTGCTCATTGATCTGCGCAATGGAAGCAGCCGACTTTCCTGCTTCGGTTAGATAAGAAGCAACAGCGCCAGCTTGAGTCCTCCGAACACAACCAACGCCAGCACCGCAGCCGCATACATCATCCGGTTCACCCGCGTGATATCCTCCGGCTCAATCGGGCGGAGGTCGTCCCCGATAAATGGCTTCTTATGCAGTTCCCCGAAATACCAGGCATCGCCTGCGAGCTGTACGTGCAGTGCGCCAGCCGCAGCCGCCTCGGTCTGTGCCGAATTCGGACTGGCGTGCTTGTAGCGGTCACGTCGAAAGATCTTCCATGCCTGCTTCGGATCCTGACCGCAGATACCGGCCGCCGCGATGAGCAGCAGCGCAGCCAGACGCGCCGGGAGATAATTTGCCACATCGTCCAGATGTGCCGGGATGAAGCCAAAATTCATATACTTCTCATTTTTATAGCCGAGCATCGAATCCATCGTATTAATGCTCTTGTAGAAAAAACCTGCCGCTCCTCCGCCAAGGATCATGTACAGAAGCGGTGCTGCCACTCCGTCGGAATAATTTTCCGCTACGGTCTCCACCGCCGCCTTGATAACGCCCTGCTTTGTCAGGTTCTGGGTATCTCTTCCGACAATGCGGGACACCATCTTCCGTCCGGCCTCAAGTCCGTCCTGCTCCAGCGCCTTTTTCACATTCATGCTCTCTTTTTTCAGGCTCTTCGTCGCGAGCACGAAATAGCAGCCGACTGCTTCTGCAAGAACGCCCACGGCAAAGGACAGATGATAGGCGAGCACAAGCAGAAGTGCCGGGATCCCGGTCGATATCAGCACGACGATCAGCGCCGTCACACCGCCTGCCGTCCGCTCTCCCGTTTTCGTCTTCGGGAAGAGTGCCCGCGTCTTTTTTTCTGTAAAAGCGATCAGCCGACCGATCAGGCAGATCGGATGATACGCGCTGTTCGGATCTCCCAGCAGAAGATCCAGCACAAATCCAACTGCCACAGCGAGCAGCGATCCCATCCAGTAATGCATGTCTACTGCCACTCAAAATGTGATTAAATAGACTCACATCGAGATAATGTAAGTTCTCACGAACATTACTTACTATTTCATCGTGTATGCTTTGGATTGACCGAAATCACATCTACTCACAAGTTCTTGTACACTCCATAGTCGTAAATTCCCGAAATAGCCTTCGGTACACACCCACGTTTGCGTTTATTTATGCAACTTCGTAAGTCGTAGCATCTCTCAAATTAAGTGCAGCATTGAAATCTCTGTCTTCGATATAACCACAATAACATTTGAAAATTCTATCTGAAAGCTTTAAATCTTTTTTGATATTTTTGCAACAATGACAGGTTTTAGATGATGGGAACCATCTATCTACAACTCGAAGTTCAATTCCGTTTTCATTGCATTTCGCCTGGAGCTTTGTTCTAAATTCATAAAACTTCTGCGAAGCAACTGCCTTTGAAAGATGTTTGTTCTTCATCATTCCTGATACGTTTAAATCTTCAATCGTTATATAAGATGGTTTGGTTTTCACTATCTCTGCGATTGTTTTATTAATATAATCAGTACGAATATTGTCTATTCTATGATGAAGCTTCTGTACCTTAAGCCTTTGTTTTTGTATATTTGGTTTTTGAGTGGACTCTCCTTTCTTTAGATTTTCATACCTTCGAGAAAGACTTCTCTGTTCTCGAATAAGCTGTTTTTCAAGTTTCTTTAATTTTGCAGATTTGTTAATATTCTTATAAATTTTACCATTAGAAACAATGGCGAAATCCTTTAATCCGAGGTCAATGCCAATCCCTTCATTGGAATTATTGGCTATCTTGTTATTTGGGATTTCTATAAGAACAGAAACATAGTATCTGTCAGCTTTTATTGAGACATGACCGCTTTTAATTACGTATCCGTCTTTTGTTGTGGGAATATATCCTTTTTCTTTGATGCGAACCCAACCAAGTGACGGAATATTGATTCTGTGTCTTTCGCAGCGACAATCTTTTGGATTATTCTTTACGAAATACATTTTTACATCAGATTTACCTTTCTTTTTAAAATTTGGAAAGGCGCTCTTGTGATTAAAGAATCTTGTAAATGCGGTTTGTCCATTGTTTACTGCCTGTGTTACCGCTTTTGAATAAGCTTCCTTAATCCAGGAATATTCTGGATGGTTCGGAAGATACTCATTGTTAAGCCAGACTCTAAATTGATTACTGCTCATAAACTTTTTCCCATTTTCATGAAGTTCCTTATTATGAGCAAGATAGAAGTTATAGATAAATCTACAAGTACCTGTTGTTTTACGAATTCTGACTTTCTGTTCCTCTGTCGGATTTATTTCCGTTTTGAAGCTCTTTAGCAATTTCCTCATCCATTTCTATTTGTTTTTTATACTTACGAAGCCCATACAGCCTACCAGAGAACTCATGGAGTATTGAAACAATATCCTGCACGAGTTCTTCTTGTGGCGATAGTTCTTCATTATTTACTACCACTATGGTTGTATTAAACTTCATACAGAATTTTTCAAACCAATCATAACCAAATCTGATAAATCTATCTTTATGGGTTACTATTATGGTTTTGATTTTTCGTTCCATTACTTCATCTAATAATTCGTTCCACTTTTTACGGTTGTAATTAAGACCACTTCCATAATCTTCCATACACTGGTCTACAATAATTCCTTTTGCATTACAAAACTGTCTTAAAAATGCAACTTGATTTAGTAAATCATCTTTTTGATTTCTTGTAGACACTCTGGCATAAATAACTACCTGACGTTTATCATTTTCAACATTTATACCTTTGAATTGCAGATATTGATCATAAGTATAATAACGCCTATTAGTTGGAGTTCTGTTTGCCTTTAAAGTTCCTTCTCTGTCCCAACGTTGTAATGTCTTAACAGATACGCCTAAAAGTTCGGCAAAATCTTTTGGTTTATAATTTGTGATATTTGATGTGTTCATTTTAATGTTCTCCTTTGAGTATATTTAAACACATCTAATCACAATAGTTAATATATTTGGTTACATGTAAGATCCTCCTTATCCAGAGCTGCCTCCAGCTCTTCTCTCGTCCTTTTTACCAGCCCGTGATCCAGCCCGGAAGCGTTGATTCCGATCACGACCGGATCGCGCCGGATGACCGACGGAAAATAAAAATCGCACGCTTCCTTGCGGCTTGCAATGTTGACCAGAATCCCGCGTGCATGGCATACATCCGCAATCCGCTCATTCAAAGCCGCATCGTCTGTCGCAGCGAGCACCATTTTGAAACGGCCCGCATCATCCAGCATCGTCTCCGAAAACGGTTCCTGCAGAATTTTTACCGGATACTTCGTCTGCAGCGACCGGATCGCGTCACATACCGCCGGTGCCACGACCGTAATCTGCCCGGCAAACCCGCACAGACTCTTCACCCTGCGCGCCGCAATCGTCCCGCCGCCTATCATCAGGATTTCCCTGTCACTTAAGTCTATAAAAATCGGAAAATACATATTTCGCATCCTCCCTTTTAATGCTGTTGGGGTCAAAGCGAACATTCGCAATCCATCCCTGCAGCTCTGCTGACAGGGCCTAGCTTCGCTACTTGCTCATAAACGCAGTCGTTTCGCGGTAAAGCGGACATTCGCAATCCGCTTCGCTACTTGCTCATGAACGCAGTCGCTTCGCGATCTGTCAGTGGGAGCTTTCAACTCCCACTGACATAAGCATCCCCCTCACCCGCCGCTTAGTGCTCTGCGCACTTGAAGCGGGGGAATGCTTATCTGCGTTCAAAAAGTGGTTTTCAGCTTCATCCCGACACCGCAGATGACCCGCACGACCTCATCGGCTCTTTTCGCCAGCTCCGTGCAGATTCGCCCGTGTGTCTCACGGTATTTTCGGTCCTGCGGATCGATCGGGACGATACCACAGCCCAGCTCTCTGGTCACAACGATCAGCTCCGGATTTTTCTCATACAGTCGCTCTGCCACCGTCCCGGCAAAGCACTCTACCGTCAGCTCCCACGCCTGTCCCTCCTCTGCACGCTCCTGCAAAAGGCGACGGACCCAAGCTTCAAAATGAAAGATGCCGCGGCATCCCTCGATCGCTTCCGGTACACAGTCCGCACCGTCGATCCAGCCGTCTGCCAGTCCATATTGTGTTCTGGCGTATTCCAGCTTTCCCTGAAACGCGCCTCCGATTATCAGCTTCATAGTCTCTCCTATCTCATCCAAGCTTCGCGGCGATGAGATGAGCCGCCACCATAAAGAGCGGCATGACAAGCTCGCAGTTGCTCAGAAACCAGCCTGCCAGATCGCCGTTGATCCCGCCAAAATTCTTCATCGCCATCCGATAATACCAGCCGAAGATCAAAAACGCGCCGGCCATGGCTGCCGCTCCGTACAGCGGATTCAAAATGAACATGCCTGTGATGGCAAGCACCAGATAGCAGATCAGGGTCACCCGGATCCGGCCGGTCTCGGCCTTTTTCGAAAAGTCCGCCACCGTTCCCTCCTTTTTCATCTTCGGGAAGCTCACGACAGACAGACCGCTTAAGGAGCGCGACACAACAAACAGCATCGCATATACCGGAAGCATATCCACAGTCACCATATCCGTCACCGCATAGAGTAAAAAGAAATAGACCACACAGATCAGGATCGCAAATGCACCCGCATGGGAATCCTTCAATATCTCGATCCGGCGTTCCATCGGCCGCCACGAGCTTAAGGCATCCGCAGTGTCGAGCATACCGTCCAAATGGATGCCGCCCGTCGCAAAAAACGGAATCAGCATGAGCACGACGACCCGCAGCGGATCGCCAACGCCCAGCCATATTGCCAACTGCTGCCAGCCAATGCAAAGTGCGCCGATCACCGCGCCGATCCACGGGAAGAAGCACATGACATACTTCATATTGTCATCGGTCCAGTCGCACTGCGGCATCGGAATTTTCGAATACATGGAAAACGCAATGCCACAGCTGTTTATAAGTCTTTTTATCATATTGTTTCGCCCTTTCCGGCTGCCGCTTCTCTTTTTATCGGAACGGGAATGCCGTATACTACCTCCGTCACACGGTCGGCAAGCGCAGCCGCCTCCCGGTTGATCCTTCCGAGATACGAAAGATACTGCAGCATGGAATCATCATACGGTACCCCGTCTGAAAATATCTCATTGCTGACCAGAATAAGGGTACCGGCCTGGGAGCGCAGACTGCGAATACCGTCCAGCACGGCCTTTACGGTCTCTTCCTTCGCCCCGGCCGGATCGTACAGCTCGTTTGCCGTCAGATTCGAGAGGCACTCGAGCAGCACCGTGCTGCCCGGCGGCACCTGCACCTGCTTCAGATTCATATAGCATTCGATCGTCTCAAAGTGCTTTTCCCTGCGCATCCGGCGATGCTTCTCCACTCTGCGGCGGCCCTCCTCGCCATATGGCATCATCGTCGCGATATAGTAGCGCGGTGCATCCCCCGCTTCGAGCACCTGCTGCTCTGCATAGGCGGACTTTCCGCTTCCGCTGCCTCCGGTCACAAGGTGCATCATGCCCTTTCTGCAAAGTATGTCTTTGCAGCATCCAGCACACCCTGCAGCTCTTCCTTCGTATGTGCTGCTGAGAGGAACATCGCCTCGAACTGCGACGGTCCGAAGTAATAGCCCTTCTGCAGCATGTAGCGGAACCACTTTGCGAATTCCTTTGTGTCTGCCTGCTTTGCAGAAGCATAGTCTACGACCGGCTGGCCGGTAAAGTACATACAGCCAAGAGAACCGATGTGATTCATATGCCAGCCGGTACCGGAAACCTTCACGGCCTCATCGAGTCCTTCGTAGAACCAGTCTCCCTTCGCATTCAGCTCCGTATAGATTTCCGGATGCTCTTTTAAAATTTTCAGCTGAGTCATGCCTGCCTGCATTGCCACCGGATTGCCGCTTAAGGTTCCTGCCTGGTAGACCGGACCGACCGGAGATACCATCGACATAACGTCGCGTCTGCCGCCGTAAGCGCCGACCGGCATTCCTGCTCCTATGATCTTTCCGTAAGTCACGAGATCCGCATCGACATTGAAATAGCCCTGTGCACCCTCGAATCCGAGACGGAAGCCTGTGATGACTTCATCAAAAATGAGCAGCGCTCCATATTTCGTGCAGAGGCTGCGCAGCCCTTCCAGAAATCCCGCCTTCGGCGGTACGAGACCCATGTTCGCTGCGACCGGCTCGACGATCACTGCCGCAATCTCCTCCGGGAACTCCTCAAATAATGTCTCCACGGAGGAGAGGTCATTGTAAACAGCAGAAAGCGTGTCCTTCGTGCAGCCTGCCGGTACGCCCGCGCTGTCCGGAATGCCCGCAGTCATGACACCGGAGCCTGCCTGTACGAGCAGTGCATCGGAATGCCCGTGATAACAGCCCATGAATTTTACAATCTTCGCACGTCCGGTATAGCCTCTTGCGGTACGGATTGCACTCATCACAGCTTCTGTACCGGAATTTACCATCCGCACCATCTCGATGTTGCGCACATTGCTGCAGATCAGCTCTGCAATATCGACCTCACACTCGGTCGCCGCACCATAGCTTAATCCTTTTTCACATGCCTTAATGACCGCCTCACGCACCGCCGGATGGTTGTGTCCGAGAATCATCGGTCCCCAGGAGCTGATAAAATCCAGATACGTTATTCCATCTGCGTCGGTCATATAAGCGCCATCTGCCGCTGCGATGAAGCGCGGTGTCTCTCCTACCGATCCGAATGCGCGAACCGGGCTGTTGACACCACCCGGAATCACGCGGATCGCGCGTTCAAATAATGCTTCTGATCTTGTCATTGTATTTTCCTCTTTTCTTTATCAGCCGATGCGGCCTTCCTTCATGAATTTTGCGATCTCCGGCGCATAGTAGGTCAGGTACATATCACAGCCTGCCCGGTACGCTGCCACTGCAGTCTCGCAGATGATTTTATCCTCGTCGATATAGCCCATTGCCGCGCCTGCTTTCACCATCGCATACTCACCGCTGACGCTGTACGCTGCCACCGGAACATTTACGACGTCGCGCACCTTCGTCACGATATCCAGATACGACATCGCCGGCTTCACCATAATGATATCGGCGCCCTCTTCCACATCGAGCAGGGCTTCCTTGATGCCCTCGCGGCTGTTGTGGTAGTCCATCTGGTAGCCTTTGCGATCGCCAAAGGACGGTGCCGAGCCTGCCGCATCGCGGAACGGTCCATAAAACGCGGACGCATATTTTACGGCATAGGACATAATCGGAGCGGTCTGGAAGCCATTTTCATCCAGCGTCTCACGGATCGCGCGCACCCGGCCATCCATCATATCAGACGGAGCGACCATATCGGCCCCTGCCTGAATGTGGGACAGTGCCGTCTTCGAGAGCAGATCCAGTGTACGGTCGTTGTCGACCTCATGGCCGCAGAGCATACCGCAGTGACCGTGAGACGTATACTCGCACATGCATACATCCGTGATAACATACAGCTCGTCCCTGTATTCTTTCTTGATTCTGCGCAGTGCCTTCTGGATGATGCCGTTCTCATCCCACGCACCGCTTCCCATCTCATCCTTGTGATCCGGAATGCCAAACAGCATAACGCTGTTTACGCCTGCAGCAAGCAGTGCATCGAGCTGACGCTCCATGCCATCGAGACTGTAGCGGTACTGGCCCGGCATCGTCGGGATCTCCTCCGCCGCCACATCTCCCTCTTTTACAAACATCGGATAAATGAGGGAGGACGGATCCATCCGCGTCTCCCGCACCATCTTCCGAAGCCGTGCTCCGTTTCTTAATCTTCTTGGTCTGATTGTCATCTCCATGATGCTTCCTCTTTTCTGTATATGCAAATATTATGCTGATACCAAGGTCAAAAGGTCATGCGTTTCATGCTTGCATGAAAAAGCATGACTTATTGACCCGCAAAACACCGAAAAGTAGCCATTTTTCGTAGAAAAATGAGCGGATTTGAGGTGTCTTAGGATTGCGAGAGCATGAAATGCGAAGCAATCCGTGTATCATAGGGGTCAAAAGGTATTTTGGTGTTTCTCCCGGTGCACTTCCTCCAGCTTCTCGATCAGGCTGTCGATCGTCGCACACTCTGCCATATACGTCTGCATGCCGTATGCATCTGCCGCCGCCTTTGTCTGCGCCCCGATACAGATCGCCTGCACATCCGTATACGCAATGTCCCCGGCTGCCGCTGCGAATCCCTTTACGGTCGACGCGCTTGTAAACAGCACATACGTCTCCGCGCCCTGCTCCAGCTCTCTTTTTATCTGAACCGGTGAGGCCTCCGGATCTTCCTCCAGTCCATATACGGTATCATAGATCGCAATGTCATCCGCCTGCACGCCCTCTGCCTTCTGAAGCTCTGCAAGCAGCTCCGGGCTGCCGATGGCTGCGCGCGGAATCAGTACCCTTGCATGGCTGCATACCTTTGCGAGCGCCGCTCCAAGATGCGCCGCATCAAACACCTCCGGCATCAAATCTGCATAGAACCCATGTTTTTCCAGCTCCTTTGCCGTCCCGGTACCGATCACGGCAAATTTCACTCCTGAAAATCTCCGGACATCAAAACGCTGACGCTGCAGCTCCTCAAAAAAGACGCGCACGCCGGTCGGACTCGTGAATACAATCCACGCATAGTCTGAAATATCCGTCAGAGCCTGCTGCAGCGCAGTATTATTTTCTCTTGCCTTTGTCCGGATCGCCGGAAGCTCGATCACCTCTGCTCCGCATTTGCGCAGCTTTTGTGCCGTCGTACCAGAAAGCTCTCTCGGTCTGGTGAGCAGCACACGCACGCCGCCAAGCGAAAGCCGATCCACCCAGGAAAAGGTATCCGCAAGTGCACATACCTCGCCGACCACTATGATTGCCGGTGTGACCGCGCCCTGACGTGCGACCTCCTCCGGCAGAGTCGACACCGTCGCCACGATCCGCTTCTGTGCCGCTGTCGTACCCTTTGAGAGCAGCGCAGCCGGCATATCCTTCTTCATCCCGGCTGCAAGCAGTCCCTCGCAGATCATCTCTAATGCCGATACTCCCATCAGAAATACGAGCGTTCCTCTGGTCCGCACGAGCGCTTCGAAGTCGATGTCGCACGCCTCACCCTCGCGCTTGTGTCCCGTAATAATATGTACCGAGGAACAGTAGTCCCGGTGTGTCACCGGAATGCCCTGATAGGCCGGAACTGAGATCGCACTCGTCACGCCCGGTACGACCTCATATGATATCCCCTCCCGGATCAGTACTTCGAGTTCCTCGCCACCGCGCCCGAACAGGAACGGATCTCCGCCCTTTAAGCGCACGACCCGCTTTCCTTCCTTTGCCTTTTCGGCGAGCAGCTCACTGATCTGCTCCTGACGCATCGTGTGATTGCTGGAGCGCTTTCCGACATTGATCGCCTCTGCTGTATCCGGGATCATCGCAAGAATCGCCGGTCCGACGAGTGCATCGTACACGACTACCTCTGCATCGGTGAGCACCTGATGTCCCTTTAAGGTAAACAGCCCCGCATCCGACGGACCCGCGCCGACAAGCCACACCTTTCCCGCTCCTTTTACTGTCTTCATTTCATTTACCATAATGTTCTTCCTTATTTGATCGCCTGTTTTCACAGACAGACATCCTCTTGATCTTTTCTATTTCTTCGCGTACCCTTATCCTCTGCACGCCGCAAGGATCCGTCCGGCGACTGCTGCGCCGAGTGCCTCTGCCTGCTTGATACTGCCGGTCGCCTCCTCTCTGAAGGTGCTTCCGCTCTTCTCATCGTGGAAAAATCCGAGCAGACGCAGCGTGCCATGCCCGACATCCGGAATCGCATGCGCCGCGATCGGGTCGCTGCAGCCGCCGTCCAGATGCCGGACAAAGGAGCGCTCTGCATATGCGCATGCCTCTGCTACCGGATCATTAAAGTCCGCAAGGAAGCCCATATCCTCCCCGGCGCGTCCCTGTACTGCCAGAATTCCCTGCCCGGCTGCCGGAATCATCTCCTCCTCGGAAAAATACCGGCTGATCCGATGCGTAAGCCCCAGACGCTTCAGTCCGGCTGCCGCCAGCAGCGTCGCGGAAAACTCACCCTCATCGAGTCTGCGAAGCCGTGTCTGTACATTGCCGCGGATTGTCGCAAAGGTCGCCTGCGGATACAATCTGGCAAACTGCAGCATCCGACGCTTGCTTGAGCAGCCGATCGGCTTTGAAAAATCAATCTTCGTCACGCCCTCCGGCAGCACCAGCACATCCCGCGGATCCTCCCGGTGAGAAAATGCAAGAAGCGGAAGCTCCTTTGGCAGCTCCATCGGCACATCCTTTAAGCTGTGCACCGACAGATCGGAACGGCCGTCCACCAGCGCACGGTCCAGCTCTTTTACAAACAGTCCCTTGCCACCGACCTTCTCCAGCGCCTGATTCAAAATAATATCACCGGTCGTCTTCATAGTCAGAATCTGTACCGAAAGCTCCGGATGCGCCTTCTGAATCCAGGCCTGTACCTGCTCCGACTGAATCACAGCGAGCCGGCTCTCTCTGCTTCCGATTGTGATTTCCTTTTTCATAACTAACTTGGTCTCCATTTATTTTTTTTGCATGCTTTTGCTGCCTGGCTCAGGTATTTCCGTAGACCTTCTCCAGCCCGTCCAGGCATTCCAGGAAGGTCCGGCTGCTAACCTCATCGCGCAGGCCGAACAGCATGTGGTTCATCGCACGCATAGATGCCTGCAGGATCTCCTGCTTCAGCTCTTCAAGCTCCTTCGCCTCCATCGGCAGGTGCTGCAGCTTCTTTGTCAGACGCGCCTCCACATCCGCAGCGGCCTCCTCTTTGATGCTCTGAATCCGCGGTACGATGTCACGTCCCTCATACCAGTTGAAAAATTCCTCTATCTGCTCTTCCATACAATGCTCCGCCTGTGCGATCGCTGCCTTCTGCGCTTCGCTTCGCGCCTCGGCCCGGAAACAGTCGATGTCGTACAGCTGCACGCCCGGAAGCTCTGTGACCGTCGGCTCAATATCACGCGGCACCGCGAGGTCGATCAGCACGACCTCCTTTGCATAGGCCTGCGCCACAAGCTCCTTTGTCACCGTATAGTTCGGGCTGACCGTCGCACTGACGACATAATCGCACTTTGGAAACAGCTCCATACGGGCTCCGTAATCAATTCGCTTACAGCCAAGCGGAATCTCCACGATACCACTCCGGTACTGCCGTACCGTCACCGTGACATCCGCCCCTTCTGCCAGGAGCATCGTCGCGGTCAGCTTTCCCATGACACCGTTACCGATGACCATACATTTCTTTCCGGAAAAGGTCTGCCCCTGCTCCTTTAACGTATCGATCGCCGTGCGCACGACGGAGTTGTCCGTATGGGAAAGCTCCACCTCTGTCTTAACCTTTTTCGCTGCCGTCACGGCCATGCGGAACAGCGTCTCCATCACGCTGTCCGTCGCGTACTGCTCTCTGGCAAAGCTCAGTGCCTCTCCGACCTGTGTCACGATCTGATCTTCACCCAGAATCCGCGACTTCAGTCCTCCTGCCAGCCAGAAGAGGTGCTGCACCGCCTCCCGCTCTTTGCGAAATACAAAATACGGGCGGTACATCTCCGGATCCGCCTCTTTTATTTTACAGAGCTGTTCATAGAGCCCTTCTTCCGGAAACCCGTCATCGGTACTCGCCCACAGCTCCATCCGGTTGCACGTTGAAATCAGCACACAGCCCTCGATCCCCGGCACCTTCTGAAGCACTGCCAGCGCCTCTGCCATCTTCTTTTTTGTAAATGAAAACACCGTTCTCACATCAATCCCCGCACGGGTATGATCGATGCCAATCATTTGTATACTCATATCTCACACCTGTTCCATTGCTTTTTCGGCATGCGAAAGCAGCAGCTTCCGAATGTCCGCATATTCCCCCAGTCCTTTCAGCACACAACGCACTGAAAATCCGGCTGCTTCAAACACGGATTTCCACGAATCCTCTTCGTCGCCGGCAAGATCATTGTTTGCATGATCTCCGGCCACAATCATAAACGGTGCCAGTACCACATGCCGATACCCCGCCTTCTGTACCAGACGCATCACGGATTCCAGTGTCGGATAGCCCTCAACCGTCCCCATGAATATGTTGGAATGCCCCAGGTCCTTGAACTGATAGTCCAGTGCCGCATACACTGCATCAGCATAATGCTCTGTACCATGTCCCATCAGCACAAGCGCCTCATCCTTTGCCGGATGCAGCTCTTTTACGATCGCATCGATGACGTATTTACTGTCTTCTGCCGTCGTCAGCACCGGTGTACCGATGCTGACATGCATAAAACGATCCGCATATGCTGCGACATCCGCCTTCATCTGGTCGTTCTCAATCCCGTTGATGACATGGGTCGGCTGTACGATGACTTCCTGAATCCCGTCCGCGGCCATCGCCTCAAGTGCCTCACAGACATTGTAAATGCGAATGCCATCACGCTTCAAAAGCTTCGCACGGATCATGCCGCTCGTCCACGCACGGTAAATTGCATACGAAGGGAATGCCTCCGCCATATCGTTCTCGATCTGGTCGATCGTCTTTTTTCTTGTCTCCTCGTAGCTCGTTCCGAAGCTGACTACAAGGACTGCCTTTTTCTTATCGTTCATTATCCTATCCTCCGAGTATTCTGCCGGAATCTCCGGAAAGAAAAAGCACCCCGGCCATGGGATGCTTTTGTATTCTGCATTCTGCCCCATTCCCCCATCCCAGAAATGAAAAGCACCTGATCCTGCGAATATCCTGACTTAGCATCATCCTTCGGAACCCCTTCCCAGAGTGCAGTCCTTTTGCACTCCAGTGGTTATGTCCTTTTGTCCGCCTTACAGTAGTGGTGACTGTTCCGGATTCTCACCGGATTTCTCGCATTTTGACCTCAACATTCTTATTGTATACTCAATTTTATCGGCTGTCAAGAAAGGGGCTGCTCCCCTTTACTCTCCATATACCCGGATCACAGCCTCGACCTTGCGAGTGTTCGGCTTCTCTGCAATACAGTGTACCGCTTTCTTGAAATCGCCCTCGCACACCCGGTCCGTGATCACGACGATCTCGGCACAGTCATTGATCCGCTCCTTCTGGATCATCTGCTGTACGCTCACCCGATGTCCGGCAAATTCATTTGCGATCATCGCAAGCACACCGATCTTATCCTCGACCAGCACGCGCAGGAAATACCGGCTGCGCACCTCTTCCATCGGTACGATCGGAAGCTCCTTGTAGCACGTACAGGAAACGCGTCCGCAGCAGCCGTGCACGAGATTCCGCATGACCTCAAAGACATCGCCTGCCACCGCACTTGCTGTCGGAAGCTCTCCGGCGCCCCGTCCGAGAAACATCGCATTGTCGACTGCATCTCCGCGCACAAATACGGCATTGTAGGAATCATTGACCGTCGAAAGCGGATGGCCGAGCGGAATGAGCATCGGTGCCACATACGCTTCAATGCCCTCGCCCTCACTGTGTGCCATGCCGATCAGCTTGATGCAGCAGCCCATCTCCTTTGCGTAACGGATATCATTGGCGGTAATGCCTGTGATACCCTCGGTCGATACATCTTCAAAGCTTACGCGGGAATTGAACGCGATGGATGCCAGGATCGCCACCTTGCGGGCTGCGTCGAGCCCCTCCACATCTGCCGTCGGATCGGCCTCAGCATATCCGAGCTCCGTAGCAAGTGCCAGTGCCTCCGAGAACTCCATTCCCTCCTGTGCCATTTTGGTCAGAATAAAATTCGTCGTGCCGTTTACGATACCCATGACCTCGGTCAGATGATTTGCTGCAAGGGACTGCTTCAGCGGTGTAATGACCGGAATCGCTCCTGCCACTGCCGCCTCAAACATCAGATCACAGCCGTGCTGCTTAGCGACTTCCATGAGATGACCATGGTCCGATGCAATCAGATCCTTATTGGCGGTCACGACATGCTTTCCGGCCGCGAGTGCCTCCCCGATGTAGGTCCGTGCAGGCTCGATGCCGCCCATCAGTTCGATCACGATCTCGATAGATGGATCATTCAATATCTCCTGCCAGTCATTCGTGATCAGCTCCGGATGTCCGGTCCGCTCCGCTGCCTTTGCCACATTGCGGACAAGAATCTTCTTCACCTCCGCCGTCGCGCCCAGCTTATGTACCATCTCATCCTTCTGTGCATTCAGTACCTTCCATGTACCAAGTCCCACCGTACCAAGTCCGAGAATTGCCACGCCTATCGTTCTGTTCTCCATCGCTATTTCCTCCCATTGCGCCATCTTTCACTTTATCCGCGTCCGTTTCGCATCTATCCGCGCCGCCTGTTTTTTACGCATTCTTAGCATCCTGCGTACCTTCTGTGCACACGTCGGATTCGTCTAACAGTATACTGGAAAGCGTTCTAAAATACAACCCTGTTTTGAAAAGACACTATCATCTGATGGCAGCCGGATATCCTTTTCCCGCACATATTTAAAACGCCACCGGATACTGCAGTTGGCAGTCCCCGATGGCGTCTTGGGCAGGCTCCTTTAGAAGCTGCCCCGCGTGGATACGAAATTCATCTTAACGGTAAATGAACTTTATTTGTTGTAATTTACGATCTTACCGAAATCCGGCTTCAGAGCTGCGCCGCCGATCAGACCACCGTCGATGTCCGGCTTGGAAAGGAGCTCTGCTGCGTTGCCTGCGTTCATGGATCCGCCGTACTGGATACGAACTGCCTCTGCGGTAGCTTCATCATACATCTCAGCGATGGTGTGACGGATCATTGCACAAACCTCCTGTGCCTGATCAGCAGTTGCGGTCTTGCCGGTTCCGATTGCCCAGATCGGCTCGTAAGCGATTACCATGGTCTTTACCTGGTCAGCGGTTACGCCTTCCAGATCTGCTTTGATCTGAAGATTGATCCAGTCTTTGTATGCGTTTCTCTCACGAAGCTCCAGAGACTCGCCGCAGCAAAGGATCGGGGTCAGGCCGGAAGCAAATGCCTTGAGCACTTTCTTGTTCAGAAGTGCATCATCCTCCTTGAAGTAATCACGACGCTCGGAATGTCCGATGATGACATACTTAACACCGGCATCCAGAAGCATCGGAGCGGAGATCTCTCCTGTATATGCTCCCTTGTCCTCGATGTAGAAGTTCTCAGCGCCGACTGCTACATCAGAGCCCTTGACTGCCTCTACGACCGGTACGATGTCGATTGCCGGTACGCAATATACAACGTCTACATCCGGATTTACTACGAGATCCTTCAGGGTATTTACTAATTCTACTGCCTGGCTCGGAGTCATGTTCATTTTCCAGTTGCCAGCGATAATTTTCTTTCTTGCCATGTTCGTTTCCTCTTTTTCTAATTTTCTTTATTTATCATCTGCTGCTACAACGCCCGGAAGGTCCTTGCCCTCAAGGAACTCAAGGGAAGCGCCGCCGCCGGTGGAGATGTGGCTCATCTTGTCACCGAAGCCGAGCTGGTTGACAGCTGCTGCGGAATCTCCGCCACCGATGATGGTCGTCGCATCAGTCTCTGCGAGTGCCTTTGCAACAGCGATCGTGCCCTTTGCAAGGATCGGATTCTCGAATACGCCCATCGGTCCGTTCCATACAACGGTCTTTGCGGTCTTCACTGCGTCTGCATACAGAGCAGCGGTCTCAGTGCCGATATCCAGACCCATCTTGTCAGCCGGGATCTCGGTGGATTTTACAACAGAAACTTCAATCTTGGCGTCGATCGGATTCGGGAACTCTGCTGCGATCGTGGTGTCAACCGGAAGAAGCAGCTTCTTGCCAAGCTTCTCTGCCTTCTCGATCATTTCCTTGCAGTAGTCAAGCTTCGTATCGTCTACGAGGGAGGTACCTACTTCACAGCCCTTTGCCTTCAGGAAGGTGTAAGCCATGCCGCCGCCGATGATCAGAGTGTCGCACTTCTCAAGCAGGTTGGAGATAACATTCAGCTTGTCTGCTACCTTTGCGCCGCCAAGGATTGCAACAAACGGTCTTACCGGATTGTTGACTGCATTGCCGAGGAAATCGATCTCCTTCTGCATCAGATATCCGACTACATTCTCGCCGCCCTTTGCAGTGATGAACTTGGTCACGCCTGCTACAGATGCATGTGCTCTGTGAGAGGAACCAAACGCGTCGCATACATAGATGTCAGCCAGATCAGCGAGCTCTTTGCTGAACTCTTCGCCGTTCTTGGTCTCCTCTGCACCACGGAAACGGGTATTCTGCAGAAGAATCACGTCGCCGTCCTTCATCTCATCTGCTGCCTTGGTAGCTTCCTCGCCGGTAACATGATAGTCTGCGATGAACTTTACTTCCTGGCCAAGCTTCTCAGAGAGACGCTTTGCTACCGGTGCAAGGGACTCGCCCTCGTTCGGTCCGTTCTTTACCTTTCCAAGATGAGAGCAGAGAATTACCTTTCCACCGTCTGCGATCAGCTTCTTGATGGTCGGGAGTGCTGCTACAATACGGGTCTCATCTGTGATAACGCCATCCTTAAGCGGAACATTAAAGTCGCATCTTACAAGGACATGCTTGCCCTTTGCATTGATGTCATCCACTGTTTTTTTATTAAGCATTGGAATTTCCTCCTTATCATTAAAAGAGGCCCGGTCCTAATCGACCGGACCTCTATTCAGGTCTTACTTAAAACGAAATTATGCAAGCTCTGCGAAGTACTTAATTGTACGAACCATCTGGCTTACATAGGAGTTCTCGTTGTCGTACCAGGAAACAACCTGTACCTGAGAAGTGCCATTGCCAAGGTTAACAACCATGGTCTGAGTAGCATCGAACAGAGAACCGAATCTCATACCAACGATATCGGAAGATACGATCTCGTCTGTGTTGTATCCGAAGGACTCAGTAGCTGCTGCCTTCATAGCTGCGTTGATACCATCAACAGTAGCCTCGCCGGTAACAACTGCGTTCAGGATAGTGGTAGAACCTGTCGGGGTCGGAACACGCTGTGCAGCTCCGATGAGCTTGCCGTTCAGCTCCGGAATAACAAGGCCGATTGCCTTAGCTGCTCCTGTGGAGTTCGGAACGATGTTGACTGCGCCTGCACGGGATCTTCTGAGGTCACCCTTTCTCTGCGGTCCGTCAAGGATCATCTGATCACCTGTGTATGCATGAATTGTGCACATGATACCGGACTCGATCGGCATGTAGTCGTTCAGAGCCTTTGCCATCGGTGCCAGGCAGTTGGTTGTGCAGGAAGCTGCGGAAATAACAGTATCCTCTTTTTTCAGAGTGGTGTGGTTTACATTGTAAACGATGGTCGGAAGATCGTTTCCAGCCGGAGCGGAAATAACAACCTTCTTAGCGCCTGCTGCGATATGAGCAGAAGCCTTCTCCTTGGAGGTGTAGAAGCCTGTGCACTCCAGAACTACGTCTACTCCAAGCTCTCCCCACGGAAGATCCTTTGCATCCTTCTCAGCATAGATCTTGATGGTCTTGCCGTCAACTGTGATGCTGTCCTCGCCAGCGCTTACAGTCTCAGCCAGAGCATACTTACCCTGAGATGAATCATACTTTAACAGATGAGCAAGCATCTTCGGGCTTGTCAGATCGTTGATTGCAACTACTTCGTAACCTTCAGCACCGAACATCTGTCTGAATGCCAGACGACCGATACGACCAAAACCATTGATTGCAACTTTTACTGCCATGATTACAATTCCTCCTAAATGTAAAATGTAATTTGATAGTATGTTGGGATTTCTCGACTTCGTGAAAACTTTCCCAACCTGATTGTTATTTTACCCAATTTGTCCCAAAAATTCAAGTGGCAATCTGCATTCCGGGTAAAATTTTGTGGACTTTTTGCATCTCTTCCACTATTATGTTTACGGAATGTACATTTTGCCGGTTTTTCCGGCACTCTGCACCATTCACAAGACAGAAAGGAGCGATTTTATGGGCATTTTTTATGACTGCCATCTGCATTCTTCCTTTTCCGCTGACAGCGAAACGCCTGCGGAGGCGATGATTCAGCGCGCCATCTCCATCGGTCTTTCCGGAATGTGCTTCACGGAGCATCTCGATACAGACTGCCCTCCGGAAGGCCCCGACTTTTGCCTCGATCTTCCGGCCTATTTTGAAAAGCTCTCTGCATTACGGGAGCGCTTCCGGGATGTGATCGATATCCGCATCGGGCTGGAATTCGGCATCCAGCCGCAATGTACGGAGCTTCTTCCGGCACTTGTCGCACAGTATCCGTTTGACTTTATCATCGCTTCCCAGCATTTCATCGACGGCAGGGATCCGTATTACCCGTCTTTTTTCGAGGGAACATGTGAAGAGACATGCTACATCCGGTATTTTGATGAAATCCGTGAGAATCTGGACCGATACTCGGACTTTGATACACTCGGCCATCTCGACTACATCGTGCGCTACGGCCCGAACCGCAACCGGGAATACACGTACCGGCGCTACGCCGACCACATCGATCCGATCCTGCACCGGCTGATCGACCGCGGCAAATGCCTGGAGTTGAACACCGGCGGCCTGAAATACGGCCTTGGCGAGCCGAACCCGTGCCGTGAAATACTGAAGCGCTACCATGACCTCGGCGGCGAGCTCATCACCGTCGGCAGCGACGCACACGCCCCGGAGCACATCGCGTATGATTTTGCGACGGCAGAAACGATTTTAAAGGAGATCGGCTTCCGGTATTATACGGTGTTCCGGGAAAGAAAGGCAAAGCAGCTTCCGCTGTGACCGCCGCAGACACCGTTTTACAGACCCATTTGGCCTCATTTTTCCGGTGCGATCTGATTGTACGCACGGAACGCATCGGAGATATGATACTTTGTATCATCCGTCTGCGCCCAGCCGGCTGTCACGAGGATGTACTCTTTTCCGTTGATCTTAGCCATGCTCGCCAGACAGTGGCCCGCCTCATCGGTGTAGCCGGTCTTGCCGCCCATGAGCTTTCCGCCGTTCACACTGTCGTCCGTAATATTTTTAAAAAGTGAGCTCCAGAATGTAAATCCGTCCGGATGGACCGCAGTCGGCTGCACAGTGTAGGAATGTGTCGTAAACACCTGGTAAAAGGTCTTATTTTTCAGCGCTGTGCGCAGAATCTCCCCGATCTCGTGCGGCGTCGAATACTGATCCTCGCTGTGCAGTCCGGTCGCATTCGTGAAATGGGTCTGTACAAGTCCCATATCCAGTGCATTCTGGTTCATCAGCTCTACAAATGCGCCCTCAGACCCTGCTGCCTCGATCGCCAGCTGCATACAGCACTCTGCTCCCGACGGAAGCAAGGCTCCATACAGCAGATCGCGAAGCTTTGCCTCCTCGCCCGGCTCAAAGCCTGCGCGGGACGCATCCTGCGCGTACAGCTCGTCATAAAAATCGGCCGACATGGTCGTCGTCGCATCCAGGTCGGAGATCGACCGGATCGCTGTGAGCACGGTCATCATCTTGACCATCGATGCCGGGAATATCTTCTCGTCGCCCTTTTTTGAGGCGAGCACGCTCCCGCTCTCTCCATCCAGCAGAATCGCATACGGACTTACGAGCATGCTCAGATCGACGGTTTTCTGCAGCTTTTGCACCTGTGACTCTGCCTGTGCCTGATCGGACCGTTTCTTCCGGCTGTGCACCAGTGCGATCCCGGCCGCAAGACAGACGATGAGCACGAGAAGGAATAGAATGATCAGCAACTGCCGGTTTCTGTGCCGCCTTTTTCTTCCGACCAGGCGCCTGCCCCTCCCGGATGCTCCTTTTACCGGAATTCTTTTATCTGCATATCTGCTTCCGCCGGATGTACGGCCGTCGCTTCTTTTAGTATTTGTCCGGCTCTGCCATGCAGATTTCTCACTGCTTCTGGCTGTTCGCCGGTCATTTGGTATTTCTGGCTTTGAGGAAGCGGACGGTATCCGTCGCTCCTGTTGAGACTGTCTTCTTTCCATCTTTTTTCTCCTGTGGCAGCTCTCCACAACATCAGATTTTTAAGTAAAACAAACTTCTGCCCCTCCGCCTTCGATAGGCAAAAAGGACAGAAGTATCTGTCTGATCTTTATTTAATAATTGTGCCGCCGCCTGCGACGTACTCGCCGTCATAAAATACAACTGCCTGTCCGGGTGTCACCGCACGCACCGGCTCCTCAAAAATGACCTCGGCCCGGTCCGCATCGATCCTGCGGACATGTGCCTTCGTCCCCCGGTGATTGTAGCGGATCTTCGCCACCACCGGAAAATCATCCGGAAAGTCCGGGACGCTCATAAAATTCAGATCGGAGCAGATCAGCCGGTCTGCATAGACCTCCGTCCCGTCTCCGATGACGACCTCATTTGTCTCCGGCCGGATCTCCAGCACAAATACCGGCTTCCCCATCGAGAGATTCAGCCCCTTGCGCTGTCCGACGGTATAATGGGTGATCCCGCGATGACGCCCGACGATCTTCCCGTCTGTCGTCACGAAATTGCCCTCCGGAATCTTTTTGCCGCTGTTCTCCTCTATAAACCTTGCATAGTCCTGATCCGGCACAAAGCAGATCTCCATGCTGTCCGGCTTGTGTGCCACATAGAGCCCCAGCTCCTCGGCAATCGCACGGACCTGGCTCTTCTCATAGGCACCGACCGGCATTTTTGTGCGCATCAGCTGCTCCTGTGTCAGATTGTACAGGGCATATGTCTGATCCTTTGCCGCCGTCACAGAATTACGGATCGCATAGCGGCCATTTTGCAGCTGCTCAATCCGGGCGTAATGGCCTGTTGCGATGTAGTCCGCACCGATCTGCATGCTGCGCTGCAGCAGGGATTCCCATTTCACATAGCGGTTGCAGGCGATACACGGGTTCGGCGTCCGCCCGTTTAAGTATTCCCGCATGAAATACCGGATGACCTTTTGGTCAAACTCCTCGCGGAAATTCATGACATAATAGGGGATGTCCAGCATCTGCGCGACTCTCCGTGCATCCTCTACGGCGCTTAAACCGCAGCAGCCGCCGTTCTCCTCGACCGTCTGATTGTCCTCTTTTTGCCAGATCTGCATCGTGACGCCGATGACTTCATACCCCTGCTGTTTTAAAAGATATGCCGCGACGGAGGAATCGACGCCGCCCGACATACCGACTACGACTTTCATTAATACTCCTCGGACTCTTCTTCCTCGCCCTCATGGATGTCAGACTTCGGCTTCTTCAGTCCTTCGATCTCGATGCCGTTCTTCTGCGCATAATCCCAGAGTGCCGCGTGGATTGCCTCCTCTGCAAGCAGAGAGCAGTGTACCTTTACCGGCGGAAGTCCGTCCAGCGCCTCCATAACGGCCTTGTTCGTCACCTCAAGTGCTTCCTGGATCGTCTTTCCCTTTACGAGTTCAGTCGCCATGCTGCTCGTCGCAACGGCTGCGCCACAGCCAAAGGTCTTGAACTTCGCTTCTTTGATGACACCGTTCTCGTCGATGTCGAGATACATTCTCATGATGTCGCCGCACTTTGCATTTCCCACGGTGCCGACGCCGCTTGCATTTTCAATTTCTCCTACATTTCTCGGATGCTGAAAGTGATCCATTACCTTTTCTGAATACATTCTGTTTCCTCCTATCTGATGCCCAATCCATATTCAGGATCCGGGCAGTAGCTTCTATTTTCTGATGAGACAGCACACGCGCTGCGAGCTTTGCCTCTTATTTTGATCTGCTGTGTCGGTTACTGCTGAGACTTCTTTACAAAATCCTCATACAGCGGTGACATGCTGCGCAGCCGCTCTACGATTGCCTTTGTCTCATCTACGACATAATCGATATCTTCCTTCGTCGTATCTGCACCGAGGGTCAGACGCAGAGAGCCGTGTGCGATCTCGTGCGGCAGGCCGATCGCCATCAATACATGAGACGGATCAAGGGATCCAGATGTACAAGCTGATCCACTGGAACCACAGATGCCCTTCATATCGAGCATAATCAGAAGGGACTCACCCTCGATGAACTGGAAGCTGAAGTTCGCATTGTTCGGGAGACGGTCTGTGCGATGTCCGTTCAGACGTGTGTAAGGAATCTCCTTTAATACGCGGTCGATCAAATAGTCACGCAGCTTTGCTTCTTTTGCGGTACGCTCCTTCATAGTCGCAAATGCTTCCTCGGCTGCCTTTCCATAGCCGACGATACCCGGTACATTCTCCGTGCCTGCACGGCGCTTGCGCTCCTGTGCTCCTCCATGAATGAAGGAACGGATCTTCACACCCTTGCGGATGTAGAGGAATCCGATGCCCTTCGGGCCGTTCAGCTTGTGTCCGCTGGAGCTGAGCATGTCGATGTGATACTCGTCTACATTGATCGGCAGCTGGCCGTATGCCTGCACGGCATCGGTGTGGAACAAAATGCCATGCTTCTTTGCGATCTCTCCGATCTCTTTGATCGGCTGGATCGTTCCGATCTCATTGTTTGCAAACATCACAGAAATCAGGATCGTATCCGGGCGGATCGCTCTTTCCAGCTCGTCGACCTTTACCTTGCCGTTCTCATCGACATCAATATAGGAAATCTCATAGCCGCGCTTCTCGAGATATTCGCACGTATGCAGGATCGCATGGTGCTCGATCTTTGTCGTGATGATATGCTTTCCTTTGGATTCATAAGCCTCTGCCGTCGCCTTTAACGCCCAGTTATCCGACTCAGAACCGCCTGCGGTAAAGTAAATCTCCTCCGGCTTTGCGCCAAGCGTTGCTGCAATCGTCTCACGGCTTTTATTGATCGCTTCCTTACTTTTTGTTCCGATGCTGTAAATGCTGGATGCATTTCCATAATATTCGGTAAAATACGGAAGCATGGCCTCTACAACAGTCGGAGAGGTCTTGGTCGTTGCTGCATTATCAAGATAAATCAATTTTCCCATAGCTTTATTCTCCTTCTATCTAAATCACGGTCCCATCAGCCGGAGCAGCTGTTCCTGCTGTAATCGACATCATGATTTTTTGCTTTTTCCTGTGCTTTTCTGCTCTCAGCTACCAGCTGATCGAGCATCATCTCATCCACGGTCTTCTCTATGCTCTCATTGATGCGCTGCCAGACATATTTGGTCACGCAGAGCTCCTCGCCTTCACAGCCCTCCTCGGTCTGCGCCGTGCAGATCACCGCTCTGACATCGCCTTCCAATGCGCGCAGGACATCTCCGACTGAAATACCTGACGCAGGCCGCGCCAGACGATAGCCACCCGCCGCGCCGCGGATACTGACCACGAGTCCCGCCTTCTTCAGCTTCGCTACAAGCTGCTCCAGATAGCTCTCTGAAATCTTCTGCCGCTGTGCAATGCTGCTGATGGAGACAGCCTCCTGCTCACTGTACTGAGCAAGGTCGATCATAGCCCTCAGACCATATTTGCCTTTCGTGGATATTTTCATTTCATCACCCTGCCTTACCTGTCAGTATGACATTTCCGAGTAAATTGCTCGGATTTCATTTGCAAGAATACCATTCTCACATTATTCTGTCAAGGGATTTTTAAGCAAAAACGTATCATTTGCACACTTTTTCCGGCATAAGCTTAACTAATCCCTACCCGGAGGCAGTCATGGTTCTCTCTTATCTGATCAAGGGTACGTTCTGGCTCACTGCAGCCGGCCTCATCACCCGCACCGCAGGCTTCTTCTATAAAATATTCCTCTCCCGCATCATTGGTGCCGAGGAAATCGGCCTGTTCCAGCTCTGTATGCCGCTCTATACGTTCTGCCTTGCTGCCGCATCCGGCGGCATCCAGACGGCGCTCTCCCGCTTCATCGCCGAGGCGGAAGCAAAAAAAGATCCGGAAGAAACACGGTGTTTCCTTCGGATCGCGCTTTTTCTCACATTTTTTATCTCACTCCTGCTCGCCTTTTGTCTCTGGTGCTTCTCGGATGTGATTGCCGTGCGTTTCCTGCTGGAGACAAGATGTCAGTGGCTGCTGCAGCTGCTCGCACTCTCGCTTCCCTTTTGTGCAGGGCACGCCTGCCTTATCGGCTATTTTCTCGGAAAAAAGCAGGCGGGGATCACGGCGCTCTCTCAACTAATTGAACAGGGCGTTCGTATCCTCACGGCCGTCCTTTGCTGCCTGTTCCTGTCCGGACGCACGACGCATGGCGCATCCGTTCTTGCCCTCGGCACACTGGCAGGCGAAGGAGCTGCCTGCCTGTACTGTCTTCTGCACCTGCCGCGCCTCTCCTTTGGCAGACTGCACGACAAACCGCTGTACATCCGCCCGGTTGCAAAGCATATTTTTGCTATTGCTGCACCGCTCTCGCTTTGTCGGATGATGCTCTGCATCCTTCAGGCAATCGAAGCGGCGCTCCTTCCGCAGCAGCTGCAGCGCTATGGTCTGTCCGCCTCCGACGCACTCTCCTGCTATGGCATTTTAAGCGGAATGGTACTGCCGCTGCTTCTGTTTCCAACGGCTGTCACCGGTTCGTTTGGCATGCTCCTTCTTCCGCTCATCTCTGAAGCACAGACGCTGCGGCACGAATCGCGCATCGTCTCCGTCTCCAAGATCTCGTTTTTCGGAAGCCTGCTGCTCGGCCTGTTTTTTTCTTCCTTCTTTTTTCTCTCCGGAGATGTCGTTGGCCGGCTGCTCTTTGACAGCGAGGAAGCCGGCCACTGCATCCGAAGCCTGGCGCTGCTCTGCCCGCTGCTCTATTCCTCCACCACACTGACCGGCATCCTGCATGGACTTGGGAAGACAGCTGCACTGTCGGTCCAAAGCACAGCCGGCTTTCTGCTCCGGCTGCTCTTCGTGCTCTTTGCCGTGCCACGCTTCGGACTGGCCGGATATGTGCCGGGCCTGCTGGTCAGCCAGCTTTTTCTCGTCATTGCCACACTCTGTCTGCTTGGCGAAGGCCTGCAGCAGCCGCTGTTCTCGCTGCCTGAGCTTCTGCTTCCGGTCCTGCCGGGCCTGATCGCCGTCGGTATCATGCTGCTCCTTGACAGCCGGATTCCCTGGCTGGGCGCATGCAGCTGGGGATCACTCCTAGTACACACCGCGCTGCTGTTTTTGTTTTTTTCTGCGTCGGTGATATGTGGCTATTTTCCTGCAATTTATGAAAAAAATTGAAGCAAGTCCCACTGCTCATTGCTTTGCGCAATTGAAGCAGGGGACTTGCCCGATTTTTATTTTTCTTTATTTACAGAACTTACAGACCTTACCACCCGAGCAGGTCATTGTACAGCTGCTCATACTTTCTCGCAGATGTATTCCAGGAGAAGTCTGCTGCCATTCCGCGGTCGATCAGCTTGTTCCACTCACGTCTGCGATTGTAATAAACGTCCATCGCATACTGAATCGTAAAATACATCTCATGCGCATTGTAGTTTGCAAAGCTGAAGCCTGTACCGGTGCTCTCGTACTCATTGTATGGGATGACCGTATCCTTCAGTCCGCCCGTCTCACGCACGATCGGCACCGTACCATAGCGCAGACTCATCAGCTGGGAGAGTCCGCACGGCTCAAACAGCGACGGCATCAGGAATGCATCACAGGCTGCATAGATCTTGTGGGACATCGCCTCGGAATAATAAATGTTCGCGGATACCTTGCCCGGATACTTCCATGCAAAGTGACGGAACATATTTTCGTATTTTTCTTCACCGGTACCAAGCGCAACGATCTGAATATTGTTCTGGCACATTTCGTCCATCATGTAGGCTATGAGATCGAAGCCCTTCTGATCCGTAAGGCGTGATACGATACCGATCATAAAGGTGGAATCGTTCTGCTCCAGCCCGAGCTCTCTTTGCAGTGCACGCTTGTTCTTAATCTTTTCTTTCCGGAAATTGCGGCTGTTGTAATTGTATTCAATGAGCTTGTCCGTCTCCGGATTATATTCGTTGTAGTCGATTCCATTCACAATACCGCGCAGGCAATTGGAACGCGCACGCATCAGCCCGTCGAGGCGCTCCCCGTAAAATGGTGTCTTAATCTCCTCTGCATAGGTATCGCTGACGGTCGTAACCGCATCTGCATATACGATACCGCCCTTCAAGTAGTTGGCATCACCGTAAGCCTCCAGCTTGTCCGGTGCAAAATAATACATCGGAAGTCCGGTGATATCCCGCACCGTCTTTACATCCCACACACCCTGGAACTTGAGGTTGTGGATCGTAATAATGGACTTCATATCGCGGAAAAAATCGCCCTCATGGAATTTGTCCTTAAGCAATACCGGAATCAGACCGGTCTGCCAGTCATGACAGTGTACAATATCCGGGCGGAATCCGATCAGCGGAAGTGCCGAAAGCGCAGCCTTGGAGAAGAATGCGAACTTCTCGATATCCTGGTAGATATTCCCGTAAGGCTTCGGTCCTGCAAAATAGTATTCATTGTCAATGAAATAAAACTGTACACCGTCATACTGCATTTCCAGTACACCGACGTACTGGGAACGCCAGGCAAGATCCATATAAAAATGAGTCACATAATTCATCTTGCTCTTCCACTCTTCACTCATACAGAGGTACTTTGGAAGAATTACCCGAACATCATACTCCTCTTTATTGAAATACTTCGGAAGGGAGCCTACTACATCGGCCAACCCTCCTGTCTTGATAAATGGCACACACTCTGACGCAACAAACAATACTTTTTTCATACACGAACCTCCATCATTCAGAACCGGCAGGCGCTCGCTCGTCGCCAGTCTTTCACTCTTATTAAAAATTATACCGCATTTTTCGTGTAATGAAAAGTACTATTTTGTGCATTTTATATGCGATTTTTATATTCCAGACGGATTTTATCAGCAATAAGCGCAATAAATTCAGAATTTGTCGGCTTTCCCTTCCCGTTGCTCACGGTATATCCGAACAGCTCGTCGATCGTATCCATCTTTCCTCTGCTCCATGCCACCTCGATCGCATGCCGGATCGCGCGCTCCACACGGCTCGGCGTCGTCTGATGGCGCTTCGCAATCGTCGGGTACAGAATCTTCGTGATCGAATTGAGCATCTCCATATCCGAGACGGACATGATGATCGCATCCCGCAGGTACTGATACCCCTTGATATGCGCCGGAACGCCTACCTCATGGATGATGTTCGTGACGTCTGTCTCCAGATTGCGCTCCATATACTCCTTCTGGCTTTCCTGCTTTTTCTGTGCATTCAGTGCCCGTGCCTGTGTGAAAGACCGCTGAGAACGCGCATGGACCTTTTTAATCCGGTTGACCACCGTCTCGTTGTCAAATGGCTTCAGGATGTAATAATCTGCACCCAGGTCAAATACATCCTCCGTCATTTTTTCCTGACTGACCGCAGAAATCACGATGAACGCCGGCTTTTTCAGATCCTTATCCTGATTGACACGGTCCATCACGGTGAGTCCGTCAAGCTTTGGCATAATGATATCCAACAGCACAACATCCGGCTTCTTCTCACGAATAATCTCAATCAGTTCTTCTCCGTCTCCAGCTTTTCCAACCACCTGCAGCTCCTCATCGCTGCTCACGATGTGGTCCAGCATCTGCAGCATGATTTCGTTATCATCAGCAATCGCGACATTCAGTTTGTCCATACTCGTACTCCTCTCCCCAAGAAAAAGTGTTAGTTATTGTTGCCCGCCGCATCGTAAGGGTCTCTGCAAAAACCGGCACGTACAAAACTACTTTTATTATATAACATCACACAACTTTCGCAAGTGAATTTTGTCGAGGGGAATCGTCACGAAAATCTGCTTTTCTGCTACAAAACTATGTTTTTCCATAATGCAATAATACTTTTACTGTCTTTTTATGACGAACAACCGTGAAATTCGTCGAAAAAGCTCGAACTTTTTCTAAAATTAATTTGTTGAAAAAAAGCAGGGTATGTTAAAAATATGTTCAGGTTTTTTGCAGGCACTGATCTGCAAAGTCGAATACCTTTTGAATGTTCTCTTTTGCGAACATTTTTTCATCTGCATGGTCGCAATTATCCAAAATCTCCAATTTTCCTTTCTCCGCTCCTGCGACCTGACACAGCCGTTCATAATACCCCGTCGACTGCGTAAATGGCACGATCTGATCCACACGCCCATGCTGCAAAAACGTCGGACAGCTATCTTTTGTCAAATGCATAAGTGGACTGGACTGCCGAAGCGCTTCTTCCACATCCTTCAGATTTTCCGTTCCAAAAAAGTTCTCATAAATCCAGTCTTCCAGATACCTCCCTTGTTCAAAGTAATCAAAACATCCATACCATAATACAAGCGCATCCGGTTTTGCCGATACCTCAATATTTCCAGACAAATCCTCTTCCAGATAACCGGTATCACAACTCGTAGCGGCCAGTGCAGCCAGGTGTGCGCCTGCCGAGCCTCCCCACAATACAATACGACTCGGGTCCAGCTTATATTCTTCTGCATGCACACGCAAAAAACGAATGGCTGATTTTATCTCCAGAACAGGCAGAGGATAATGTCCTTCCGGACTCAGCGTATATCCCAGCGATACACATGCATATCCACGATTCAGACCATAAAGAAATGGTTCAAATTCTACGGAACGCTTTTGTCCAAAATACCACGCCCCTCCATGAACTTCCACAAAAACCGGGAATGGTCCGTCTCCTTCTTCTGGGTAAAAAATGTCAAGCTTTTCTGCAGGAGTACGATCCGCATAAGAAATATCCAGACGCTTTCTATGATATTCCTTATCATCCATCCGCGGTATCATCCCTTCCGCTGTAATAATTCCCTCGTCATTTCTTCGACTGGCTGTTGCACGTATATTTTCCTGTATCATTTTTGTAATATTCATTTCTTCTCCTTCTCCAACCAGTAAAGCGGACATTCGCAATCCATCCCTGCAGCTCTGCTGACAGGGCCTAGCTTCGCTACTTGCTCATGAACGCAGTCGCTTCGCGATCTGTCAGTGGGAGCTTTCAACTCCCACTGACATAAGCATCCCCCTCACCCGCCGCTTAGTGCTCCGCGCACTTGAATCGGGGGGAATGCTTATCTGCGTTCAAATTGGGAAGCGGCCTGTTTCCACAATTCTCCGGTTCTTTAGAAATAATCCGATATAAACGGTGTCTGCTGCTCAATCGCATCCTCGAGCATATCGAGCACGTCATCGGTCGCCTTGATCCGACCGATGCGGGCGAGGTAATCCGGACGTTTGTAGCCCATCAGCATAGTCGTCATCGTCTGGATACTGATGCGCCCGAAACAGGGCTTTGAGATGCGTTCTGCTATGCCGTGCCCATCCCTGGATATCGTCAGCCGAAAGCTGCCCTGATTGCACTCCATAATCGGATCGGTCAGTTCAAACTCCCACTCCCGCTCTTCAGAATCCGGCTTGAACGGATAAGAGGAAATAAATGCAGGGAAGTCCACGATACGTCCCATGTAGTAAGGTGAGATCGTCTCCTTGATGCTGGCGTCCTCCAGAAGAAAGGCGAGCGGCTCATCGGTGTATGTATCGCCCTCGACCTGATTGATCATCGAAAAATGCGCCGCAACAAAGTTCCACAGCCCGGCACGCGCATCCTCATTGATGAAGATCATATCCTTGATGTGAAATACTTCGTTGGCGATCCAGTAGATGACGTAGCCGTCCGGTTCGCCGTCCTCATTATAATAGATCGCAGCCATGATGTCGTCCGGATCCCAGAGCCAGTACTCGTTCCATGCCAGCTCGTCCCGGATGATCGTGCCGTGCGTCCTCTCTGCAAAGCGCTCATAAGCCCGTTTCAGTTCCTCATCCTCAGTCTTTACCCGGCGCACATCACCGCGTACCTGATGATTTTTCGGCAGCTGATAGTCCTTGATCTCATAGGAAATCTTATCCGAGATGATCTCCCAGCCCTTTCTCCTGTAATAAGGAATAGAATATGGATACAGATAGCAAATATACTGTCCGCGCTTCCGCATGTTTTTCAGTGCCTGCTCCAGAAGCTTGTGCATCAGTCCCATGTTCGTGTACTCCGGATAGGTACCGACACCGGTCAGGCCTCCCATTGCGTATTGCTGTCCGAAAATCCGCACCTGCATCGGATAGACCGCACACTGAGAAATAAGATTGTCTCCATCAAACCAGCCGATGACATCTGCTTTTTCCATTGTCGGAAATTTTGCCCGGATGATCTCCTTCTCCTGCCATCCGATCGAACTCAATTCCTCATCAGTCACCTGAAACACATAGCGCAGAAGCGCATTGTACTGTTCCATATATTCACTGCCTACTGAACGCATCTTCAGATTTTTTTTATTCATATAAACTTTTCTTCCTCTCCCGGCAAATGCCCTTGTTGTTTCCTGTCTGCATTGATTTTACCAGAGAAGCGAAAAGATTACAACATATCCCGCCAATCCTATTTCATTTTATCTGTCAATATCCATTTGCCTTTTCGATTAGAACCCTCACGGATAACTTTACCTTCATGCTGCATTTTCGTAAGAGTACGCTTAATCGTTGCTGCCGAAACCGCAAGTGCTTCTCCTAATGCTTTATGAGTCAGTTCCGGATTTTTACGAATCAATTCCGATAATCGAGTTTCAAGGTCATCTTTGAGGTCATTATGGTCTTTATTAGGGTCATCGAGGTCAGGATTCGAATTTTTGACCTCAATGACCCCATTCTGACCTCGATAAAGATTGGGACTTGCGATTTCTTGCGAATGACCTCACATACACCATAACCATCGATTTTAGGAAGCATAATATCTAACAATATAAGGTCCATTGTATCGTCAAACATTGCTATCCCGACCACTCCGTCAGAAACGACAACAACTTCATATCCTACATCAATAAGATGGTTTTTCAGTATGTCCTGAATATCATAATCATCTTCGACAATTAAAATTTTCTGCATTGCTTCACCGTATTACATATTATCATTTTTTCTTGAATTTTTAATGGAGACTATGTTTATTTCAAAAATCAACAGAACATCCAATTTGATATAAATATCGCACGGACTCCATAACTATATGCCAAGAAATATCAACAGCATACGAATAATTTTTTTGGTATGCTTTCCATAAATTTTCCATAACAGAACTTGTTTCTATTTCATTCAATATTTCTCTTATATCTCCAGATTCTATCTGCTCCAATGTTCCACGTTTTCTTGCGGTTGCTACAAGCGCATGCCATAGTATTTCTTTATTGAGTTGTTCTCCATGCAATTTTTGCAAGATATAAATATCATAAAAATCTCTCATTCGTGTATTCGTGACATTTCGACTGATAACAGTTTCCAGTTTTTCAGCCAATACAGTTTCTAAATTGTATGCCCATACTTCAATTGTACGATCTTCAAGCATAAGATTGAAGCGATATCTTATTTCTTTTGGTGTAATTACATCCCCTGTGGAAATATCAATTTTTAATGGTATGATGACACCATCAAACTTGGTTTCCATACTCACTCGTACTCCCGGATAATCTGCTTCTTCCATGATTTCCGATATTCTTTTAATGCGAAATGAAACACCGTCGTCTATAGGGATTGCTATGATATTTGATATAATCATCTCCACATCCCTTAGGCTGACGTTAGCAGCTTTTATGGTTGCATCCAAATCCATAGTAGCTCTGGCATCCAGACCAACCATTGCTGCCACCAGCATTCCACCTTTTAAAATAAATTTGTCTTTATACTCTGATAAAGAAATTCGTTCTAAAAAACGTTCCATCATATAATTCCGCATCAAAGTTTGTGCATCAGCAGATTTTTTCTTTGATAGATTCCGAATCAAATCTTTTAATTGCCTTGCTGTTGTTATCATCTAAAGTAATACCTCCAAATATGGTCTTAATATCTTTTCAACATGAAACATGGATGCATATTTCATAAGTGTCCTCAAATTTTTATCTTTGCGTCTGGCATATTGCTTTAAGGCATCCTGAAAGACCTGCATTTCTATATTGTTCCTGCTGCGAAGCAGATCACAAATTGTCCGCTCCATATCATAAACCGGAACTGAATGCCCAAATGGTGTCTGCATAGTCGTAATCCCTGTTTCATGTAAATCCATTTTAACTGTATACACTTGAAAACCGTCTTCCTGCAAACGGCTTGGATTATACCCAGTTTTTACTGTTATGGTGTATTTCAAAGGCTCTCTGTCCGTTAAATCATGAAAAAACAATGCAGTTTCATGAGAAAATACAGCCTGACTACAACGTAAATGCAAAAGGTACATCGCATCTGTCCACGTATCAGGTGATACATACACACCATGAGCAGCTTGTTCCAATCCTCGCTCTTTTACATAAGAATAAAATACAGGCTTACTAATTCCATTATCTATAACTTGAAAGGTCTGAATTATTCCCCCATATTCATTCAGCAATAAATCTAATTGTTCAAACTGAGTCATATATATTCTCCTTTCATGCTAATATGATAATATATATTAGCACGAAAGTAAATACATATAGTACCAATAAAGGTTAGTTCTGAAACTACTGCCTTTCTTACTATCGGATGAATTCCGGACTTACAGCAGATCAATCGGATATTCTCAATCCATCCCTGCAGCTCTGCTGACAAGGCCTAGCTTCGCTACTTGCCGGCGCCTCCAGGAGCACAAAATAAAACGATCCTGAACAGGAAAACCCCGTACCTGTCAGAATCGTTTTCGTCAATCTCCTTTTATGGAGGTTTCTAACATATCCTCTATAAAAATCCCATACCCCTTCTTCGGGTCGTTCACGAACACATGCGTCACGGCTCCGATCAGCTTTCCATCCTGAATAATCGGGCTGCCGCTCATGCCCTGCACGATGCCACCCGTCCTTGCGAGAAGCTTCTCGTCCGTGACTTCTAGGATGATTCCTTTATTGACATCCCCTCCGGTACGGCGCACCTCCTTAAGCTCCACCGCATAGGCCTCGCAGCACTCGCCGATCGTACAGAGGATCTGAGCCGGGCCGGTCGTCACCGACTGACGGTAAGCGACCTTGTACTGCTCCATTTTATCGGCCAGCAGGGAGAATCCGGAGATCGTCCCGTAAATGCCGTTTTGCTGATTTTTTTCTATGGTGCCGATCTTATAGCCCTCGCTGTAATGGATCACACCGGCCAGTTCCCCCGGTGCTCCCTCCTGTCCCCGCACGACGGAGACGACATCTGCATCGTATAAGGTGCCGCCGTCGATCGCGAGGATCGTCCCGGTATCAATATCACTGATGCCATGCCCCAGCGCCCCAAAATGTCCATCCTCATCCACATACGTCAGCGTCCCGATGCCCTGCGTATCATTCCGCACCCAGACTCCTGCCCGGTAAGCGCCGGACTCATCAAGCACCGGCGCAACGCTGCACGTGATCCGCTCGCCATCCCGCTCCACCTGCAGCTGCACGGATTTACCGCCGCTCATTCCAAGGCAGTCGATCAGCTCCTCCTTCGTCTCGAGCGTCTTTCCGTCAGCCATCTTGATGTAATCTCCCGCCTGCAGCACTGATTCGGCCGGACAGCACAGCTCTCCGCTTTTCGCATGGATCGCATCGGTTCCGACGACCAGCACGCCGGAGGTGCGCAGATACATCCCTATCGGCGTTCCGCCTGCATAGACCAGCTTCGGTGCGGCGACACAGGCCTGCACCGTCTTTAATGGAATTTTGCCAAACAGGGTGTATTCAATTTCATAGAAATCTCCGCCTGCGCTTTTTCTGTCGACATATCCATCGCCGGCCGTTTCACCGGCTGCGGCCTCCACTGCTGCCGTCCCGGTTTTACCGTTTTTTATCGTCACCTCGCCTGAAATCCACTGTGCTACCGGCTCCGAAAACAGCTCCGGAATCTCTCCGTAGCCGGACACCGTCATCGTATCGGGAATCCGGCTACAAAGCAGATGCCACACCGAAAAGCCAAGCAGACATATGCCAGATACCAGCAGGCAGCACACAAAGCATCGGTACTTTCGTCTGATATTCATCTCTGGTTCCTCACATTTCTGAATGTTATGGTCTTTCATTTTTCATATCAACTTTTTGCCTCTGCATTCAGTATGTGAGTTTTTGCAGATATCAAACCGGGAAATTTTTTCATTATTTAACCGAATCAAGCAAGTCCCCTGCTTCAATTGCGCAAAGCAATAAGCAGTGGGTTGGGACTTGCTTGTATCAGGAGTGGTACAAGCCACTCCTGATAAGCTGCTAAGCAGCTATTCGGTTATGAGCAAGTAGCGAAGCGGATTGCGAATATCCGGTTGACCCGATAAGCTGCAAAGCAGCTATTCCTTTGCCCGTGCTGCCAGCTCTTTCATCTCCCGTGCGCTTTCCAGTACAGTCTCTGTAATCTTTGCGCCGCCGAGGATACGCGCCAGCTCCCGGATACTCTCATCCGGATCAAGCAGCCCGATATTTGTCACGGTCTTACTGTTTGCCGGTTTCTTTTCTATGATATAATGCCGGTCTGCCATCGCCGCGATCTGTGCCAGATGTGTGATACACAGTACCTGGTGATTTCGCGCGATGACTGCCATTTTCTCTGAGACCTTCTGCGCGGTCCGTCCGCTGATTCCGGTATCGATCTCATCGAAAATCAGGGTCTCGACCGCATCCTTGTCCGCCATGACCGCCTTGATTGCGAGCATGATACGCGACAGCTCGCCTCCGGATGCCACGCTCGCGAGCGGGCGCATCGGAAGTCCCGGATTTGTCGAGATCATGAAGCAGATCTCATCCTTTCCGTTTTCCGTCGGCTCTGAGAGCTCCTCAAATACAATCTCAAACCGCACGTCGAGAAAATTCAGATCGACGAGCGCAGCACGGATCTTTTCTGAGAGAATTCCCGCATACTGCTTCCGAATCCCGGAAATCTCGTCTGCCAGACGGGAAAACTCCTTCTGACTGCTCTCATAGTCCCGCTGCAGCTGCTCCAGATAGGAGTCATAATCATTCAAAATGTCGATTCGTGCCTGCTTTTCCTTTGCGTAGTCCAGAATCTCCGGAACAGACTGCCCGTATTTTGTCTTGAGCCGGTTGATGAGATCCAGCCGCTCCTCCGTCTGCCGCATCTGCTGCTCATCAAAGCTGAAGCTGTCTGTATATTCCGCAAGGCTGCGGTTAAAATCATCAAGCAGTGTCTCGATCTCCTCCAGCGAGCCGGACAGCTCCCCCAGCGACGGATCATATGCCTGGACCGCGCCAAGGCATCTCACGGCACGGCCGATCTCATCGCCTGCCCCGGAATAGCCGCTCGCCCCGGTCAGACTCCCGGCCTCGGAGAGCGCTTCCATGATCTTCTGGCCGTTCGCCATCATCCGATAAGATGCTTCCAGCTCCTCATCCTCGCCCGGGATTAGATGTGCCGCCTCGATCTCCTGCACCTCAAACTGCAGAAAATCCAGCTCCTTGGCCCTGCTGCCGGCATCGGAGGAAGCGTCCGCCCACTGCCGCTTCGCCTGCGTGTATTTCCGATGCAGCCTGCGGCACTTTACGAGTCTGTCTCCGAGCTCTGCACGTGCAAAATTATCGAGAATGCCGAGATGATTTTTCTCGTAGAGCAGTGACTGGTGCTCATGCTGCCCGTGAATGTCGATCAGGTCTCCCGCAAGCTCGCGCACAAAGGAGACCGGCACCGTCTCGCCATTGATCTTGCTCGATGCCCGTCCCCCTTTGTATTTCCGCGTGATGATGATCTCATGATCCTCAAACGGCAGATCCTGCCGCTGCAGCTTCTCCTCTACCTTTGGATTCTCCGTGCGGAATACGAGCTCCACAAGCGCATAGTCTGCATCCTCCGGTACATAATCCTTAAAGTTTCCGGTTCCGAGTGCGATATTCACAGAACCGATCACAATTGACTTTCCGGCACCGGTCTCTCCGGTCATGATATTCAGTCCTTCTCCGAACTCGACCTCGACCTCCTTGATCAGCGCCATATTTTTTACATGTAAACTGACTAACATCTGTCCTCCGTACTCTCTCCCCGAAGCATTCTGTTACCCGCCACATTCCGGATCCTATGTCCCATACGACTGATTGATTTTCTCAGTCGAAGCAGTAGACTTATTTTCTCCCCACGACCCTGCTGATCTTATCCATCACACGCAGGGTATCATCCACGCTGCGCACCGCACACATGATCGTGTCATCCCCGGCGATACAGCCCGCCACCTCGGACCAATGCATCGCATCAATCGCAGCCGCCACCGCCATTGCCATGCCGGACACAGTCTTAATCACAAGAATGTTCTGCGCCATATCCATCGATAAAAAACCGTCCTTCAGGACTCTGAGGTATTTTTCATTCATTCCGGCCGGCTGCGGTTGCATCAGGGCGTATTTCTGCCGTCCGTCATTTGTCGCGATCTTGGTCAGTTTCAGCTCGCGGATGTCGCGGGAAATCGTCGCCTGTGTCACCCGATACCCCTCTCTTTTGAGCTGTTCCGCAAGCTCCTCCTGCGTCTCTATGTCATATTTTCCAATCAAATCCACTATCTTGGCATGTCTTCCTATTTTCATCTTCGCTTCACTCCTGTTCCGGTTCCCCTACCTGCTCATTTTTTCGCGAAGAATCTCAAGAAAACTTGTATTCTTCGTCTTAATCATCAGCGCCTCCCGGTTCGACCGATGGATGACCACGCGGTCCCCGGCATTTAATTTGACCGAGGTATCTCCATCAAAGGTCGCCTCCGCACCGTCGATATCCGTCCCATGGCTCGTCCCGATCTCAATTGCAATCTCCACATCATCCGGCAGCACGATCGGACGGGCATTTAAGGTATGCGGTGCGATCGCTGTCAGCAGCATCAGGGATGCCTCCGGCGCAACGATCGGACCTCCGACTGAAAGATTGTACCCGGTCGACCCGGTCGGTGTGGAAATGATAATGCCATCCGCCGTAAATGAGCTCAGAAATGCCCCGTCGACGTAAACATTAAAATCTACAACGCGCAGCCGCCCGTTCCGTGTGATGACGATATCATTCAATGCGATATCTGCCAGCATTTTCCGATTCTGATGACAGGCACTGCCACAGAGCATCATTCGGTGCTCTATGCTATACTCGCCCGTGATCAGCTTCTCCAGTGCCGGACAGATACTTTTCCGGTCGATCTCCGCGAGGTATCCGAGCGTTCCCATGTTGATGCCGAGCAGCGGAAGCTGCCGCTCCACCAGATCCCTGGCCGCCTGCAGCAGTGTGCCGTCCCCCCCGATGACGAGCACACACTCCACCTCATCCGGCACACGGGAAGCATCGGTATACTTATATGCTCCGCCGTTATCCCCTGCTTCATTTGACTGAATGTAGCAGGTCTTACCCTTTTTTTCCAGATACTGCCGAATCGCCTGTGCAGTCTCCAAATCCGGATCTTTCTGATAATTTGTAATAATATAAAATGTATCCATAACCGATCCTTATTTATCCAACGTGCCATGCGCCTGTGCAACGATCTCCTGCACATTTCCCGCAAATGGCTCCACCGATGCGGCATCCGGCCTTTTCAGAAGATGCAGCAGATACTCGATATTTCCCTCCGGTCCCTTGATCGGAGAAAATTCCAGCTCCCGGCTCTCCAGCCCGACCGTCGCAGCGAAGTCGATCACCTTCTCAATGACCTCCTCATGTACCTTCGGATCGCGCACGACGCCCTTCTTGCCGACCTTCTCCCGACCCGCCTCGAACTGTGGCTTGATCAGGCAGACGATCTCTCCGTCCTCTGTCATCAGCTCCCGCACCGGCGGCAGCACCTTCGTCAGAGAAATAAAAGAAACGTCAATCGAGACAAAGGCTGCCGGCTCCTCGATCTGCTCCGGCGTCACATAACGGATGTTCGTCTTTTCCATGCAGACGACCCGCGGGTCATTGCGCAGCTTCCAGTCGAGCTGTCCGTGTCCGACATCCACCGAATAGACCTTTACCGCGCCATTTTGCAGCATACAGTCGGTAAAGCCTCCGGTCGAAGCTCCGACATCCATGCACACCCTGCCCTCCAAAGTCAGGTCAAAATGACTCATCGCCTTTTCCAGCTTGAGTCCGCCGCGGCTGACATATTTCAGCTGACCACCCTTTACCGTGATCTCCGCCTTCACGTCGATCATCGTTCCGGCCTTGTCCTCGCGCTGGCCGTTGACCAGTACGTTTCCTGACATAATAATTGCTTTTGCTTTCTCCCTCGAAGCCGCCAGCCCCTGGCTGACCAGAAGGACATCCAATCGTTCTTTCATCGAAAACTCCTTTACGCCTGATACCGTGCCACGATCCGCTTGAAGATCGACTCTGCATCGATGCAGGTCTCCTGTTTCAGCACATCTACATTGCCGTGCTCAATATAGTCATCCGGCAGCGCAATCTGCAGCACCTGTACATCCGCTCCCGTCTCATTGTAATATTCCAGTACCTTTTCGCCGAAGCCGCCGCTCTTCACATTTTCCTCCATCGTGACAATCATGGAATGATCCGCCGCAAGGTACTGCAGCATCTCCTCGTCAACCGGCTTTACAAAGCGTCCGTTCACGATCGTACAGCTGTAGCCGATGCCCTTGAGCATCTCCCGCACCTGCAGCGCCGTCTTTACCATGCTGCCGACTGCGACCAGCGCAAGCCCACACTCGTCGTAGAGCAGCTCTGATTTGCCATATACGACCGGCGCACGGAACTCCTGCAGCCCGTCGTAAGCCTCTCCCCGCGGATAGCGTAAAGCGATCGGCCCCTCATAGTCAATCGCATACTTGAGCATATCTGCCAGCTCCCATTTATTCTTCGGCGCCATGAGGCACATGTTCGGAATCGCCGAGAGATAAGACAGATCGAAGATACCCTGATGCGTCTCCCCGTCGCTGCCGACAAGTCCTGCACGGTCAATCGCAAAGACAACCGGCAGGTTCTGAATACAGACATCGTGGATCACCTGATCGAAGCCTCTTTGTAAAAAGGAGGAATACACCGCCACGACCGGCTTCATACCGCCCGCTGCCAGTCCTGCCGCAAACGTCACCGCATGGCCTTCTGCAATGCCCACATCAAAGAAACGGTCACGGTACATATTCCGGAAGCGCTTCAGTCCCGTGCCACCCGGCATCGCAGCTGTGATTGCCACAAGCTTCGGATTCTTCGCGCCCATCTTACACATCACCGTCGAAAAAACATCAGTATAACCGGCTTTTTTCTTTCTGGCCACCGGAAGCCCGGTCTCAATATCAAACGGCTCCGCCCCGTGGAACCGTGACGGCATCCGCTCTGCCGGCCCGTAGCCCTTGCCCTTCTTTGTGATGACATGGACAAGGACTGCTCCGTTTACCTTTTTTGCATCGTTCAGCACCCGTGTCACCTGAGCGATGTTGTGTCCGTCTACCGGACCTAAATAGGTGATCCCCATCTCCTCAAAGAACATACCCGGCACAAGGAACTGCTTGATCCCCTGCTTCGTACTGCGTATCCCCTTGATCAGCCGGTCGCCATATACCGGAATCTGACGCAGCGTATTCTCAAGCCCGTTCTTCAGCCCGGTGTAGGAATCTGCCGTGCGGATATTGCTCAAATAAGCAGAAATACCGCCGACATTTTCTGAGATCGACATGTTGTTATCATTTAAAACGATGATAAAATTTTTCTCCAGCCGCGCCGCATTATTCAGCGCTTCGTAGGCCATACCGCCGGTGAGTGCACCGTCTCCGATCACCGATACGACTGTGTAGTCCTGCTTCTGCAGATCCCGCGCCTCCACATAGCCAAGCCCTGCGGAAATAGAGGTCGAACTGTGGCCGGTATCAAAGGCGTCGCAGTCGCTCTCCTTGCGCTTCGGGAAACCACTCATACCGCCATATTTACGCATCTTATCGAAGCCGTCCCGTCTTCCGGTCAGAATCTTATGGGTGTAAGACTGATGCCCGACGTCCCAGATCAGCTTGTCCTCCGGAAAATTCAGCACACGGTGCAGCGCGATCGTCAGCTCCACGACACCGAGATTAGACGCCAGATGACCACCGTTTCGGCTGATCTTTTCAATGAGAAACGCCCGGATTTCAGCTGCGAGCTCCGGTAGCTTCTCTTTGTCTATCTTTTTAATATCATTTGCTTTTTCAATCTGCTCTAACAGAATCAACGCCACCCTTCCTCATGCATCCCGCGAAATCAGGTTTAAGATCAGCTCGTGTAAAAACTCATTCTCACATGGAAGCTCCTCAAGCAGCCGGACCGCCTCTTTGGAATAGCGTTCCACATCTTTGCGTGCCTGATCCAGTCCTTTCACGGAAACATAGGTGATTTTATGATTTTTCTCATCGCTCTTCGTCGGCTTTCCGAGCACTGCCTCGTCACCGGTCACATCGAGAATATCATCCTGTATCTGGAAGGCCATGCCGACGTTCTGCCCGATCTGCCCGACCTTTTCTACCGTATCCGCATCTGCTCCCGCCAGTACGGCTCCGATCATCATGGATGCCTCAATCAGTGCACCTGTTTTCAGCTCATAGATGAACTGCAGCTGCTCTGCACTCAATGGACGGTCGACATACTCCACATCCACAGACTGTCCGCCGATCATGCCGGTCATGCCGGTCTTTGCCGAGAGGATCTGGAATGCCTTTCCGACTGTCGGATTGCCCGGCTCCAGGTCAAATGCCTGTGAGGCAGTCTCATAGGCAAGGTTCAGAAGCGCGTCGCCTGCAAGGATCGCCATCGCTTCTCCGTAGACGACGTGGGTCGTCTTTTTTCCTCTGCGGTATTCATCGTTGTCCATCGCCGGAAGGTCATCGTGGATCAGCGAATGGGTGTGGATCATCTCCATCGCCGCCATAAACGGCTCGATCACCCGCTTATGCCCGCCAAACATCACATAGGTCTGCTGCATCAGAAGCGGACGGAGCTTTTTCCCTCCAACCAGCATACTGTAGTTCATCGCCTCCAGCAGCGTCTTCTGAAAGCCTTCCTCCTGCGGAAGATACTTTTCAATGATACTCCTGATTTCTGTCACACGTTTTTTCATCTCATCATTAAAATTCATCAAGACCGCCATCCCCATTCATGATCAAAATCTTTTTCTCTACGGTATCTATCTTTTCTTTACAGCTCTGTACGAGCTTCATGCCCTTTTGATAGAGGGCAAAGGATTCTTCTAAAGAGATGTCGTCGCCCTCTAACGTATCTAAAATCGTCTCCAGTCGCTCCATGCTCTCCTCGAGCGTCTCCTGCCCGGTGGTATTTGGCTCTGCCATCTCTCATCCTCCTTTTTCTTATGCGAAATCCCCATACACTGCTTTTTGCAATGAATCTTAGGAACTTACCTGATTCGTTATTTTTTCCCACTATCCACTTTAGATTCTTTCACTTCCTGTATCCGGGCTGTCATCCGACCATCCGCCAGGTAGATCTGCACGACCTCTCCGGGCGCGACCTGCGATACGGAACGGATCCGTCTCCCGTCCTCTGTTAAAATGCAGCCGTAGCCGCTCTCCAGCTTTTCATAAGGAGAGAACCTGCGCAGACGCTCTTCGCTGAGTGCCAGCTGATGGCGAGTCTGCTCCAGCAAAGACTGCATGGCGCGCCGCAGGCGCTCCTCATACTCATCCAGTCTTTGCTTCTGCTGCATGAGCCGCTGCTGTGGCTTCGCATAGCGCATCCGCAGCTCGCACTCCCGCAAGCGGCTCCGCGCGTCCTTTATCATCCTCTGCATAATGCGCTGCAGCTGAAGTGCATCCTCATCCAGCGCCTGCAGCCATGCAGTGACGTCTGCCACCGCAAGCTCCGCCGCAGCGGACGGCGTGGGTGCCCGCAGATCTGCAACGAAATCTGCAATCGTCGTATCCGTCTCATGTCCGACCGCCGAGATCACCGGCGTATGACAGGAAAAGATCGCGCGGGCAACCGTCTCCTCATTAAATGCCCACAGATCTTCGATCGAACCACCGCCGCGCCCGACGATGATTACATCAACTCCAAGTGCATCCAGGGCAGCCAGTCCTGCCGCCACACTTTCGGCTGCGCCCTCCCCCTGCACCTTCGCCGGGTAAAGGATGATCCGGATACCCGGATTCCTCCGCGTCGCTATGTTGATGATATCGCGGATCGCCGCTCCGGTCGGAGCCGTGACGACTCCGAGCCGCCGGACAAACTTCGGAATGGGCTGCTTGTACTCCGGTGCAAACATCCCCATCTCTTCCAGCTCTTCCTTCAGCTCCAGAAATTTTTCATACAGCTCTCCTGCCCCGTCCTGCCGGATCTTCGTCGCATAGAGCTGATATTTACCGTCGCGCTCATAGACATTCACCGCTCCGTCCACAATGACCTGCTGTCCGTTGGACATTCGAAAAGCCAGTCCCCCTCTGGCACCGGCAAACATGACACAGGCAATCGCGGCCGAGGCATCCTTTAATGTAAAATAGATATGCCCGGAGGTATGATATTTCAGATTGGATATCTCACCCCGGACACTGACCCGGTTCAGAACAAAGTCCTGTGTGAACATATTTCGAATGTAGGTGTTGATCTGCCCGACGGAATATACCTTCTGCATAGAGCTTACGCGAGCTTCGCCAGAATACCGTTGACAAAGGCCGGTGACTCATCTCCGCCGAACTTCTTCGCCAGCTCGACCGCCTCATTGATCGCTACCTTTACCGGAACATCTTCGTCGTACTTCATCTCATAGACTGCCAGACGAAGGATCGCCAGCTCTGCCTTTCCCATACGTCCGGTCTTCCATCCCTTTGCCACCTGATTGATGGCCTCGTCGATCTCGGTGATCTTCTCACAGATCCCTTCAAACTTCGTTGCGATGTAGCTGCGCTCCTGATCGGTGCACTCCACATCTTCCAGATAAGCATTCAGCTGGTCCTCAAGCTCACTGCTTGTGTGAAATTCCCCACAGAACACCAGCTTAAAAATATTTTCTCTGATCTCGCTTCTTTTCATTCTGTCTCCCTTACCGACCCTTCTCGCCAGACAGATATCCCCTGCCGTCTCCGGCATGTCCCGCCGGAAGCTTTGCCCAATCTCTGTGGCCATAGCTAACGAAGCACGGCAGTTTTATCTGTATAAACAGAAGGCCGCTGCAATCCATCTGTGGTCCTCCGACCTCATGCCCTGCAGCAGCCTTTCTTCAGGTCTTATTTTGTATTCTCATTGTCCATTGTGACATTTACAATCTTGACATTGACCTCTGCCACATCAAGTCCTGTCATCGTCTCGATCGCCGTCTTGACCTTTTCCTGAATCTGTGTGCAGGTCGACGGCACGCTGTAGCCGTAGCGGATGTTGATCGCAAGTGCGACCCGGACAGTATCCTCATCCATCGTGATCTTGACCCCCTTTGAAAGGCTCTTCATACCGAGCTTCTCAATCAGGTCTCTCGTCACATTTCCGGCCATGGAGGCTACTCCCTCCACCTCAGAGGCTGCCAGACCTGCGATGATAGCAACTACCTCATCTGCGATCCGTACCTCGCCGAATTTTTCTTCTGTCTCTATTTTATGTGTATGAACCTCTGCATTTTCCATAGAAAACCTCCATCTTGTTTAACTGAACATAACCTGTGGATATTATAGCAAAAAATATGTGGTTTGGAAAGTATTTTATAATGCGTTCCGCACGTCATATTCCGTGAAAACAGTCCTTAGCAAATAAATATGTGGTTTGGAAAGTTTTTTTATAGTGCGGACGTTTCGACCAAGCCACAGACACATTCGCTTCGCGAACTATCCGCTGCTTCGCAGCTCCTGTCTGCGGCTAAACGTGCGTTCCGCACGTTCCATCCAGCCAAAACAGACCTTAGCAAATCAAAGCTTCGCCACAGGTGGCAAACCTTTGACTCTCGCGGCAATCGCCAAATATTCAAGCAAGCTTGACTACTTGGCGCGTTGCGCGCGGGAATTCATTTGCACGGTCTGTTTTTTCTGGATGCAATTTCGAAACTGCTAGCGCCCAAACTCCGACAGCACCAGTCCTTCGTTTCGATCCAACACCATGCCTACCGACCAGCTGTTGATGAAGAGGAGCAGCGGGCGGCCCTTGAGGTCGCGGATCTTCTTCATATCTGATGTGCCGACAAGGCGGTTCAGATCGATGTCCTCGTTCTCGATCCAGCGGATGTATTCGTATGGCAGCTCCTCTAAGCGGATGTCTACCTTGTATTCATTTTCCAGACGGTACTTCAGTACGTCGAACTGCAGCACGCCGACCACGCCGACGATGATCTCCTCCATACCGGTGTTGTACTCCTGGAAGATCTGGATCGCACCTTCCTGCGCGATCTCGCTGATCCCCTTGATGAACTGCTTGCGCTTCATCGTGTCGAGCTGACGTACCCGCGCGAAATGCTCCGGCGCAAAGGTCGGAATCCCCTCGTAACAGAACTTTTTGCCCGGCATACAGATCGTATCGCCGATCGAAAAGATGCCCGGATCAAAGACGCCGATGATATCACCCGCATAGGCCTCTGAAATCACCTGGCGCTCAGATGCCATCATCTGCTGCGGCTGGGAAAGACGCTGCTTGCGGTCTCCCTGTACATGGTAGACTTCCATACCCGCATCAAATTTACCGGAGCAGATACGCATGAATGCGATACGGTCGCGGTGTGCCCGGTTCATATTCGCCTGAATTTTGAATACAAACGCAGAGAAATCTTCACTCATCGGATCGATGATGCCGCAGTCTGCCTTTCTCGGAAGCGGCGAAGTCGTCATCTTCAGGAAATGCTTCAGGAAAATCTCGACACCGAAGTTCGTCAGTGCGGAACCAAAGAATACCGGGGAGAGCTCTCCCTTGCTCACAAGCTCCTGATCGAACTCTGCCGACGCACCGTCGAGCAGCTCGATCTCATCGAGCAGCTGTGCCTTGTTCTCCTCACCGATGAACTCCTGAAGTTCCGGCGCATGAACATCAACCTCCGTCGCATGTCCAAGCTTCGTACCCTTCTGCGTATCCGTGAAGGTCGTCACTTTTCCGGTCGCACGGTCGTAAACACCCTTGAAATTCTTTCCGGAGCCGATCGGCCAGTTGATCGGGCATGTCGCGATGCCAAGCTCCTTCTCAATGTCGTCGAGCAATTCGAAGGTGTCGTTCGCATCACGGTCCATCTTATTGATAAAGGTAAAAATCGGAATATGACGCATGACACAGACCTTGAACAGCTTGCGCGTCTGTGCCTCTACTCCCTTGGATGCATCGATGACCATCACGGCAGAGTCCGCCGCCATCAGGGTACGGTACGTATCCTCCGAGAAATCCTGATGCCCCGGTGTATCCAGAATATTGATGCAGTAGCCGTCATAATTAAACTGCAGAACGGAAGACGTGACGGAAATACCACGTTCCTTCTCGATCTCCATCCAGTCGGACACCGCATGCCGTGCGGTCGCCTTTCCCTTTACGGAGCCGGCCAGATTGATCGCTCCGCCGTACAGCAGAAACTTCTCTGTCAGGGTCGTCTTACCTGCATCCGGGTGTGAAATAATCGCAAAGGTCCGGCGCTTCTCTATCTCTTCTCTTATATTGCTCAACGTTGTTTCTCCTCCTAAAAACGGTATACCACCGCAGTCTGTCTCTATTTTATCTCATCCTGCCTATTCTACCAAGGTTGAGAAACACTGTCAACGACCTTTTTGGCCCTTAATGGTCGCAGCTGTCCACGCGCCCCATCTCGTTCATCATCGGATTGCCGTCGAGGCTCTGTGTATTTAACGTCTTTCTGCGGATGCGCTCCTCCTCCGACTGCTTCAGGATATAGTTTTTGATCTCCTTCGCATGCTTAATATGCATCAGCCGCAGGTCCGGATCGGTCACATCGCCGCTGAAGCAGTGGATCGTGCCAAGTCCGAAGAGCCGCTCCATCAGTCCGCTCTCCAGCCGCACATCGACTACCTTATAGAGATAGCAGTCGTTCTCCACCCGTCTTAAAAATCCGGAGTTGATTGTAATGACCTCATCCGTCACTGTATAAGTCGTAAAGGTCCAGGGCAGTCCAAAAAATGTCCAGCGCTTTTTCTCTGTATAAGTCATAGCTTAATATCCTCGCTTTCCTCTGTGTATTCACTTCTTTTTATTATAATCGTATTTTCCTTTTCCGTAAAGCACACAAGGCAAAACTTCTGACCAGTTTGGCAGTATTCGAACACAGATAAGCGATCCTAAATTTTTTAAATTTGTTCTTGAAATTTTCATTCGGATAGTATAAGATAGGTGCAATGCAATCCGACCGGTCGCCGGTCGAAGTGACAGCACACAAAAAGGAGGATACTATGAGACATGTAATGAGTCCATTGGATTTATCCGTGGAAGAGCTTGAGCAAATTCTGAATCTTGCGGCTGACATCAAAGCCAATCCGAAAAAATACGCACACGCCTGTGATGGTAAAAAATTAGCGACTTTATTTTATGAACCAAGTACACGTACACGACTCAGTTTCGAAGCAGCAATGTTGAATCTGGGTGGTAGCGTACTTGGTTTTTCTTCGGCCGATTCCAGTTCGGCATCCAAGGGTGAGAGCGTAGCTGACACGATCCGTATCATCTCCAGCTATGCAGACATCTGCGCGATGCGACATCCGAAGGAGGGCGCTCCGTATGTAGCCTCCATGTATTCCAAGATCCCGGTCATCAATGCCGGAGACGGCGGCCACCAGCATCCGACCCAGACCTTAGCTGACCTGATGACGATCCGTTCGGAAAAAGGCCGTCTGGATCACTTCACGATCGGCCTTTGCGGCGACCTGAAGTTCGGCCGTACCGTACACTCCCTGATCAAGGCACTTATCCGCTATCCGGGCATCCGCTTCGTCCTGATCTCGCCGGAGGAGCTCCGACTGCCGGATTACATCCGCGACGATGTCTTAAAGGCAAACAATCAGGACTTCCGGGAAGAGGTACGTCTCGAGGATGCGCTTCCGGATCTGGATCTGCTCTACATGACCCGTGTACAGAAGGAGCGTTTCTTCAATGAAGAGGACTATGTCCGCATGAAGGATTTCTACATTCTGGACAAGGCGAAGCTCGCGCTTGCCAAAGACGATATGCTCGTACTGCATCCGCTCCCGCGTGTCAACGAGATCGCGACAGAGGTAGACGATGATCCGCGCGCAGTTTATTTCAAACAGGCTCAGTACGGTGTCTATGTGCGTATGGCACTGATTCTTACATTACTGGAGGTAGAGGTATGTTAAATGTCGGACGTTTAAATGAAGGTGTCGTGCTCGATCACATCGAGGCCGGAAAAAGTATGTCGATCTACAAATATCTGAAACTCGACAAGATGGACTGCTGCGTGGCGATCATCAAAAATGCACACAGCAACAAGATGGGGAAAAAGGACATTATCAAGGTCGAGTGCCCGATCGACGAGCTGGATCTGAACGTGCTTGGCTTCATTGACCACCGCATCACGGTCAATATCATCCAAAACGGAACGATCGTCGCAAAGAAGGAGCTGAATCTTCCGAAGAAGCTCGTGAATATCATCTCCTGCAAAAACCCGCGCTGTATCACCTCGATCGAGCAGGGACTCGATCAGGTATTCTTCCTTGCCGACAAGGAGCGTGAGATCTACCGCTGCCAGTACTGTGAAGAAAAATATCAGAGCAGCAAGAAGAAAAAATAAATCCGAAAAAGCAGCCGGCCGGGAGGATATCTGAGTCCTCCCGGCCGTTATTTATAAACGCTCTGTCTTTTTTACTTCCGAATCCGCGGCTTTGCTTCACCCTTCCGCTCATATTTCAAAAAGGCATACTCGAGATCGAAATACGTCTGCTCGTCACTGTCTGCCGTGATCTCCCACTCCCCCGTCTCGTCGAGATTCGGGAAAAAGGTGTCGGCCTGATAAGCATGGTCAATCTTCGTCACGTGCGCCACCTTACAATATGGAAGAAACTCCTCATAAATGTGCCCGCCGCCGATGATAAAAATATCTTCATCCTCGTATCCCGCCAGCTCTTCTAAGGCTTCTTCCACCGAATGTACGATGGTCGCTCCCTTCACTTTCATCTCCGGATTCCGCGTCAGGATAATATTTTTGCGGTTCACGAGCGGAAGCCCGTTTGGGAATGTCGCAAGCGTCTTTCGCCCCAGCACGACGACCTTGTGTTCCGTCATCTGACGGAAAAATTTCATATCTGAGGGAATACTCACGAGAAGCTTTCCATTTTCCCCGATCGCCCAGTTCTTATCTGCTGCTACTATGATATTCAAGCTGCTACTTCCTTTCTTACGCGATATCGTCAAAAATCACCGGAATCCGCTCCTTCAGTTCGTTCAGCAGCGCCACTGACACTTCCCGGATCTGCGGATGCGCATCGCTCGCGGTACGGAGCCGGAAATAATTTCTCCACTCACGGTAATTGGCCGTGATCGTGATATTTGTCTTCGTCGAATTCGGCAGTACAGAACGTGCAATCTGTGCCGTCGCGCCAAGCTCAATCATTTTCATGTAGTGCTTCTCTGCATCGAGCATCGCCAGCTCCCACTCATTTAAGATCGCCTCGATCGTCTCCGCCGGCATATCCTGCATTCTCCGGTCCAGCGCGATACCAGGTGCCAGATCGATCACATTGATTTCACTGCCATATTTGTCCTTGGAATAATTGACATAGCGCGTACTCTCCTGTGCAAAGCTGGCAATTCTGTGACGCACCATCTCATGTGATACGCCACGGTCTACGGTAAACATGACAGAAAGTGTACTGTGCTCGATCATCGCTTCATGGTGCGCATTAATGAGCATCCGCACAAATTTCTTTGCACTCTCACCATCCTCAGTAATCTTATCCTCCGACTTGTAGCAGACTCTTCCGATCCGCTCGATCATCTGCAGCTCTTCCTTTCCGCCCTCCGAAATCGGTGTCAGAATCTCATATCCTGCCTTCATAACATTCATTGTTGTTCCTCCTTGTCCTCATTTTTTCATCTATTCTATGATGATGCCAGGGTCAAAAGGTCAAAAAGCCGTTCATGCTTGCATGATAAGGCTTGTGAACTTGGGACCCGCCAAACATGAGAAAGTAGCGATTTACGTAGTAAATCAGCGGATTTCGAATGTTTGTAGAATTGCGGGAGCTGCTTCGCAGCGGAGCAATTCGTAGGCATCAGTAGGATTGCGAGAGCATGAAATGCGAAGCAATCCGTGTATCATAGGGGTCAAAATACCTTTTGACCCCAACATCATTCTATAACTATGTTTGCTCATTTACCGATACCTGAAATCAGCCGAGCAGCTTTGCAAGACTCGTATCTTCTGCAAAGCCTGCCACATTGTACAAAAATAATACATCTGTATAATTGCCCTCCGCGATCAGATCGCTCAGCTTCTGATTATAATAGCGCAGATCCACCACATCAATCTCACTTGCATCCTCGAAAAGGAACGGCAAGAAGCAGTGTGCGTAGGAATCCTGTATCACCAGAAATCTCCGGTCTGCCTTTGCGCGGGTGCTGATCTTCACGAGTGCCTGATTACCGCCAAAAAAGACGGCGTATTTGTCCTTCGTATCGAGTGCACTATAATCATAAATGCTGTAATCTACTTCCTCTGACCCGTTTTTCTGCACCGTGTAAAACGGATCGCCCTCGGCCAAGTACAGATCGATGGAATCCGTTACCGTATGGATTCCAAGCTTTGACTGGATCGTACCTTCAAATGCATCCGTCACAGTGCGGATCTCATAGTGATCTGCGTCACGCACCGGGAGCTTCTGCGCAGCGGCCCAGTTCTGATATACATAAAACGCCGCCTCCGTCGTCCAGTGATGGTCCGTGCGGTAATACAGCTGTGTATCGGTATGCTGCCGCAGCACGGATCCGGCATCCACCCACAGATCATCTGCGAGCGTGGCCTTCGCCTTTGCCAGGTAGTCCTCCTCATCATATGGAGCGGCAAACGGCGGGAGCTTATCTCTCAGGATATCGACCGCATTTGGAATCAGCAGTACAGAGCGATGTCCCTTCGGAAACGTATCCTGATACATATCAAAGAACTGCGCAAGGCTCTGAATATTCCGTTCGGCCTGCGTCGTCGTAAAGCTGCCGGTATGCTTTTCGATCAGATAATCATCATCCGCAAAATAAATATCCTTGCTCTCTTTTTTCATCGCCAGACGCTCCACATCCGTCTTGAGCCCGATCCATGCATCCCGGAGAATAAACTGATCCGTCAGATAACTCTCATAATCCGATTCAAATGTCCCGTCCAGAATATTTTTCCCTGTCAGCTTCGGCATCTGCGCAAGTGAACGGTTCTCTGTCTCAGAAAAATCATCCGATGGCTTGATGATTGTCGCCGCCGTAAAGCCAAAGGTCAGAATACAAAATACAAGTATTGTATTCCACGCTTCTCGTTTTCCCATTCCATACTTCTCCTTTTTCTGCCCGTGTTTCTTTTATCTGCCTGATTCGGGTCAAGCGGATATTCGCGATCCATCCCTGCAGCTCTGCTGACAGGGCCCAGCTTCGATTAAAATCTAAAATACAGGAACGGATTATATGACGCATCGACCAGAAATGCGACCGATAAAAGAAAAATGCCGACGTAAAACAGATTCCGCAGCGTCGTGCGCACCAGCTCCCGGTCTTCCAGCTTCCGGCAGATCCACCTTCCGAGCCGCGCCGGAATGTGTGTACTGCCAAGGATCAGCAATACAAGCAATACTGCATTGTTGTACAGCAGGTAAATCGTCTCCCGGTCGCCAAGCCCCTGTCCGTAAAGTCCAAACAGTGCCTTTAAATAAGCGATCCCGCTTCCGAAGTCTTCAAACACAAACAGGTTCCAGCCGAGCATGACAAAAAACATACAGTAAATGTGGCGGAACACAGCCGGGAGCTTTTCCAGCCACCTTCCAAATACAAACTTTTCCAGCAACAGCAAAATACCGTAGTAGACGCCCCATGCCACAAAATTCCAGCTTGCGCCGTGCCAGATGCCGGTGAGCAGCCATACGACAAGAATGTTTCTCACATGCTTCCGGCCCTTTACCCGGTTGCCGCCGAGCGGTATATACACATAATCCCGGAACCAGGTGCCAAGGGAAATGTGCCAGCGCCGCCAGAACTCCGTAATGCTCTTAGAAATATATGGATAGTTGAAATTCTCCAGGAAATGGAAGCCGAACATTTTTCCAAGGCCGATCGCCATATCCGAATAGGCAGAGAAGTCAAAATAAAGCTGAAACGTATAGGCTGCCAGTCCCACCCATGCGGTCAGCACTGGAAGCTCTGTGCAGGTCATAGCCTGAATTGAATCCCATAGCACACCCGCATTGTTCGCCAGCAGCACTTTTTTGCCAAGACCGACCATAAAGCGGTGAACGCCCTCTGCGAACTGCTCCGCCGTCTCCTTCCGCGTGCGCAGCTGCTCATCGATCGTCTTGTACTGCACGATCGGACCTGCGATCAGCTGCGGAAACATCGTGACATATGCTCCAAAGGAGATGAGATTCTTCTGCACCTTCGCCTCTCCACGGTAGACGTCGATCGTGTAGGACATCGTCTGAAACGTATAAAATGAAATACCGATCGGGAGTGCCAGCTTCAAAAGCCCAAGCTCAGACCCGGTCAGACTGTTCACCGTCCCAATCACAAAATCCGCATACTTGAAAAATCCAAGCAGCGACAGACTCACGACCGATGATCCGATCAGTGCCACGCGCGCCAATCGGGAGCGCCCCTGCCGCAAAAAACGGTCCACGAGAATACCGCCGGTATAAGAGACCAGGATCGAGACGAGCATCAGTATAATATAGACCGGCTCCCCCCATGCATAAAATGCAAGGCTGAACAGCAACAGCACCAGATTGCGCCATCTCCTCGGAGCCAGAAAATACAGAATCAAAACTGCCGGTAAAAACCGGAACAGAAACAGCAGACTGCTGAAAACCATCGCAACTACTCCTTTTCTCATTTGCAATTTCCGGCCTGACGTCATACTTTGTAAAAGTTCATCCATGCAGTTTCGCTGCAAAGCCGGATATGCGTTCCCATTATAGCGTATCCCTGTCAGATAAGCAAACGATTTTCATAAAATCTTTGTCATTTTTGCACGCATTTAATACTTGGAAAATGACGTACTTTGTTATATAATAGGAAATTGTGATATCTGTTTCTACTTATAATAATATCAATCCATTCATCTTTGAATACAGGAGAATATATATGGCAAAGACAAAACGCAAAAGAAAAAAGCGGCATGATTCGCTGGTACTTCAGCTCATGATATTAGTCGCTGTCGTGCTCGTCGTCTTTGAAGGGCGTCTGGTCGTCACGATGATCACACACCGTTCCTCCATGAAGAGCACCACTGTCACCGACAGCACTGCCGCAGCCGCTGTACAGGATGGCACCCTGCCACCCCAGGCATCCGCGGCAGCTGCCGCACAAAACGGAGATACGGTACTTGCCGGGCTGCCTACCGTGAAAGCTTCCTCGGCTGCCGCAGCCGCTACCCCTGAGACACAGGCAGAGACGCATGCGACGACTTCGGATCCCTCTAGCTCCGCCATTGTTCCAAAGGCAGCGACTCCCGTCGATGACTCTTACTTCAAGGATGCCGCCTTTATCGGTGATTCCCGGATGCAGGGCTTTCAGAATGCTTCCGGCATCACACAGGGGACGTTCTTCACAAGCGTCGGCATGTCGCTTTCCGCAATGCAAAGCGAATCCGTGATCCGCACCACAGAGGGCAACATCACAGTAGCCGCAGCCCTCTCAGGCAATAAATACAATAAAGTCTATATTATGCTCGGTGCAAATGACCTTGGCGAATACGACTGGAATTCATTCCACGATGGCTTTACATCATGCCTGCAGCGGTTTCAGGAAATTCAGCCGGATGCGATTTTCTACATCTGCAGCGTCATCTATGTGGAGGAATCCAAAGTAGAAGGTGGTGCCTATGTGAACAATGCAAATGTAGATAAGATCAATTTGATTCTGCTCCAGGTATGCGAAGAGCAGAGCTACCATTATCTCGACCTCAACGAAGTTCTCTCAAACGGCTACGGTTCTCTGATTGAGGGCGCATCCAGCGATGGTGTTCACATTTACGAGAAGTACTGTAAAATGATGCTCGATTACCTGAAAAACCACTATGTCACCGCGGATACCTCTGATACAAAATCAGAATCTTCCACGGAAACCGAGACGGAATCTGAGTCGGAGACGTCAGATGCCGGAGCCGCTTAGATCGACAATGAAAAGCATATGATCCCGATGGCACACGCAATGAAACAATGGATAGTTATAGCTTTCCGGACAGGCTTCGCCTGTCGATAAGATAGCAACCAGCAGATAATATTCAAAAACCGAAAGGAGTTTACCCATGAAAAAGTTCAAAAAATTTGCCGCTGTGCTCTGCACCGCACTGATTGCCCTGACCCTGACTGCCTGTGGAGGCGGAAAGAGCAAGGATGTCACCGTTGATACCGCAAAGCTCGCAGATGAGCTGCTCACGACTGTGACGAGTGACGAGTTAAGCAAGATGAGCGTCGATCCGTCTACCGTATACCTTTACCAGTCGGATGACGTCACTTCCGCGATTGCCTACGCCAGCTCCGGTGCGACTGCATGTGAAGTCGCTGTCATCGAAAGCAAAGACGCAGCAAACGCCGAATCCATGGAAAAGCTGCTGCAGGACCGGGTCGACAGCCAGAAAGCGCTCTACGCTTCCTACGATGCCGCTTCCGCCGGAAAGCTCGATGACGCTATCATCAAGAGCGCCGGAAAATACACCGTCCTGTGTGTCTGCGACGATACCGATAAAGCAAATGAAATCCTGAAGAATTATGGATTCTGATATTTAATACAAAAAATAGCCGTCCTGAACGGCTATTTTTTTATAAATTTTTATGTCCTTACAGAATTTCCACGCGGAACGCCTGTGCGCTTTCCTGTAAATCCAGATATAAATCCTCACTTTCCTTCCTGTCAAAACGCGAAATAACATACCGTGTTTCCTTTTTTCCGGAAAGCGGTTCACGCATTGCCGCGTAAAAGGACTCCTCTGAATCAACCGGAGTGTCTCCGATAAAATAAGTAGTCACGGTCTCTCAAAGACAGCTTTGTAAAATTATCCGGCGCTTAGTGCTCCGCGCACTTGAAGCGGGGGAATGCTTATCTGCGTTCAAATGGCAAGGGAAATCTGATACCACTTAATTTCGTTTGCTTCCAGATGCAGCTCAAAGCTGCTTCCGTCTCCACGATAAACCGTCGTCTCCTGCGGAGTATACGTATTATTCACGACACAGTACTTGTTGTTCTTCACGTATGCATGCACTTCTACATTGTAATTGGTAGAATACCAGCACTCAAGCTCCTGCTCTGCGGATGCTGACCAGAGGACCGCGCGATACAGGATCCGGCTGTTCTTAAAGCTGTACGGAAGTCCGCTGATATATACGCCTCTTCCTTTTCCGAAGCTCTTCACCGCCATCTGCACTTCCTGGTTGTTCTGAATCAGAATCTCGGTTTCCGGTAATGCAAAGATATTCTTCTTGCCTTCGCCAAAATCAACCTCTCCATCCGTATCCTGCAGAATGAAATGATCCCGGTGTTCTTCCCAGTTATATTTATCTGTGTTCAGATTGAAGCCATGCTCCTCTTCCACACCGAGAACGTCATTCAGCTGGAAGAATCTGCCCTGCCACTGATGTGCAGCCGGTTCTCCTACTCCGATAAATCCGCCGCCATTATATACAAATTTCTTCACAGCCGTGATAATCGTTTCGTCAATCCAGTTTTCGCCGCCGCTCTGTGCCGTATCTGCATCACCCACATTAATGATGACATCAAAATTCTTCAGTAATTCTCTGTCATTGCGGATGTCATCAAAGCTGATAAAGGATACATCAAACGGCGCACCGCTTAATGCCTCTATAATTCCAAAATAGGAGTAATTCTGCTTATAATAGATCGCATGATGTACCATATGATTTCCCCAGGAGCGCATTTTCCCCCAGCAGTTCAGAACCGCCACCCGCTTCACGCAATAAGGCGTCGTCCCCTGAACGTTATCATATAAAGTACGGAATTCATCACACACTTCTTTGATATACTGTACAAAATCCGGAAATTCCAGAGCAAGCTTCAGATATCCGCCATAGCCGATTCTCTGAATCGGACTTCTTAAAATCGCTCTTCTTGCGGTTACCCAGTTCACCTTTGCTTCTTTTACCGGATCTCCGCCTTCATGGAAAGTATCCGGGAAGAAGTATGGAAGAAATCTTCCTTCCGTATATTTTACATTCTTAATATCGCTGAACAGACGCAGCGTTGCACCGTTTCCGACGCTTCCGACTACCGCATCGATTCCGATCGATGCAAATTCATCCATATACGGCTCCATACCGATCCAGTGATCCCCCATGAACATCATGGCTTCTTTTCCGTATTCATGAACGATATCTACCATTTCTTTGGCAAGCTTTGCCACTTCCCGTCTCTGGAATGCCTGGAAATCCCGGAATTGCGGCGACGGAATCCGATAGGTATTATTCATATATCCCTGGTCAATGATATATTCCGGACGGAACGGATAGCCCACTTCCTTTTCAAACTGCTCCAGAATATACGGGCTTACCGATGCAGAATATCCAAACCAGTCCACATACTTCTCCCGCGCCAGTTCATCAAATACAAGCGTAAACTGATGGAAAAACGTCGTGAACCGTACTACATCTACATACGCATGCGTATCCAGGAATCTGCGCAGACGCTCCATAGAATGTACCCTGGTCTTTGGCTGGCGCACATCAAAGGTAATCTGTGGTTCTACATCCTTCCATTCATTTACAACTGCATTGTACATGTGTACCGGATCCCACATAATATAAGCCAGGAAGCTTACGGTATATTCATGAAACGGCTTCGCAGAGCGGATAACCACATTTCCGGTTTCTTCCACATAACTCCACAGGTCTGTGGAGACGGCTTCTCCGGTAGTGCGATCCATAACCTCCCACCATCTGTAAATATCATCTCGTGTATTTACCTTCAGCATATCCGGATACAGATGATCCATCAGATGAATCTCCAGCTGCGCAGATGTCGCTGTATGGAACGAAGTCATAATATACATCTGCTGAATTTCTTCCGGATTTGCTTTCGCCCATGCATTGTCTTTACGGGTTGTGTAATAGGTTGCATAGATTTTGGCACCCGTTTCCTTTAATTCCTGCGGAAACTCCGTTCCGTCGCAGTCCCGGATTGCATCTGCCCCCCATTCCTTCAGCATCTCCAGCGTCTGTGGTACCACATCCAGATTCGTCGGTATTGTTACACGGCCTTTGTTCATGTTTTTGTCTCCTTTGTCACTTCTTAATAAATACCGGCATACTTTTCAGTGTAACCGGTACGCAGATCCACTGTCCGCCCGAATATTCTTTTTCTGTTTCGCTCTCTTTCCAGAGTGTGCCATCTCCCGGCAGTTCAATCCATAATTCTTCTGCATCATAATGGAACCGAATTCTGTTTTTTTCAATATAAATCATAACACCCTCCTTATCATTCCCGGAACACTGCATTTCGTTCCTCCTCTGCCGCATTCCCCCCATTACTGATATACCCATACTATACCATACTCCGACCGTTTTTGCGATATGTACATCTTCTATAATTGTCCGCAAAGTAAAGCGTTGGAACAGCTTTTGATTGAACGTGGTTCAACACGAGATGATATCCTTACATGGGTAAAAAATAAAATGAAAATAAACTGTGTGAAAAGAGATCGGTATAATTTTAGTAGCCAAATCATCAAATGGTTCTTATATCTGTGATGTGATATGATTCATAAAAACACGAAAAGCCCGGTCGACAACCGAGCGACAAAATCAAAGCAGCTGCCGCGCATTGTATTCATGCTGCCGGATTGTTTTCGCCTGTTGCTCCGAAAGTGACTCTACAATGCCAGAGCACCGCCTCCAGCTCCCGTTGCTGCATACGGTCTGTAATGCTCTGCTCCCGGTTAAACGAATCCGCCGCCAGATCTCCGATGGTGTTCTCACCATCCTCGCCAACTGGTGTATCTAAGGCCAAATGGAAGAAAAGCATCTTTGCATTAATGTCTGAATATCATGCTTTTTCCATTATTTGCTGATTGATCCCTGTGAAATCTCTGTATATCTTTATCATAGCTACTTAGCCGCCTCTCCCCGGTTCAGATGCCGGCGCAGTATGTCCAGATTTACCAGGCGCTTGGCTCCGGCCTTCACATAAACAATCTTGTCCTGTATGCATATCTTTCGGATGTAATCGTAGGATAAGCCGGTTTGATTCGCTACTTCCCGAATCGTCACCATGGCCGGGATCTTATCCCCATGCTGAAATAACTGTTTTTCCATCATCTCACCTGCTTTCATCTTCCAGAATCTCCTCTACATCAACGTCAAGAACCTTGGCTATGCGGCCAACGGTCGCTGGTGCAAGGTTTTTGCTGTTCAATGCAGTGTAAAGGCGATTTCTGCTTATCCCGATCTTTTCGGCCATGGACATTTTTGTCAGTTCCTGACGCGCCATAATTATTTCTACCTCGGAACCACTCATTCTCATTTTTTCACCTCTCCGGAATACACCATTTTAGAGCGTGTTTGAAAATTAAAAATTGCACAAAACATATGTTTTTATGCCCTTTTTCATGATAAAATAAAGAAAAAGGGGTGTTTATTATGTTGCGGCGATATGAATT
>CABIZF010000013.1 GCA_902363135.1 Lachnospiraceae bacterium | reverse complement strand
ATCAGTCAATTCATATCGCCGCAACATAATAAACACCCCTTTTTCTTTATTTTATCATGAAAAAGGGCATAAAAACATATGTTTTGTGCAATTTTTAATTTTCAAACACGCTCTAGTATTAATAATTACATCTATTCAGTAATCCGTGATCGTGTATTACCGGAAAACCCTTTAACTACATTAAAAAGGGCGGGTGTGGATGAAAAATAATGCAGTTGCATCCACAAATACTTGCAAATCAAAAAAGATATGTGTATAATGATCAGAAAATAGGGAGCTCATGTTGCTCTCTGTTTTTTGTGTGAACTGGGGGCACCACTTTTCACAGAACAGTTCAGGCGCCGGACAATGCAGAAAGTGTGTTGTCCGGTGCCTTTTTTGATATCATAAGTGAGATAAATTCACTCATTTATACGGTGTTAAAAAGGTGAAAGGAGTATGAGAATGGTAAAGCTGAATGGAGAGGAGAAGGAGCTTGCCGGGAAGAATCTTCTGGAGTACCTGAAAGCGGCCGGATTCAAGCCGGAGCAGGTGGTCGTAGAGCGCAATCTTGAGATTGTTCCAAAGGAACAGCTGGGCTGTGTAACGATTCAGGATGGAGATGTGATTGAAGTGTTGCACTTTGTCGGAGGAGGCTGAGAAGATGACGGAAATGCAAAAAAGAATGCAGGAACTCATTTCAAAGGAAGCACTGGACCGTGCGTTTGATGCCAGATTTCCGAAAGAGATGCAGGAAAAACTGCGGGCAGCAAAAGTTGCAGTCGCGGGACTTGGCGGTCTGGGATCGAACATTGCAGTCATGCTTGCGAGAAGCGGGATCGGGAAACTGCTTCTGGTCGATTTTGACGTGGTTGATGTGACGAACCTGAACCGGCAGATGTACTTTATACCACAGCTTGGAAAGCCAAAAACAGAGGCTTTGACAGAGCTGCTGGTTCAGATTAATCCATATACGGAATATGAAACAGTTTGTATCAAAGTAACGCCGGAAAATGTAAAGGAATTATTTTCGGAATATCCAATCGTATGTGAGGCATTTGACAGGCCGGACCAGAAAGCAATGCTGGTACGGGAGCTTCTCATCCGGTGTCCGAAGACGACAGTCGTATCGGGAAACGGAATGGCAGGATATGCAGATACAAACGAGATCAGAACGCAGCAGATGATGCAGCGGCTTTATGTGTGCGGGGATCAGGGCACGGAGGCCAGTGAGGGGAACGGACTGATTGCACCGAGAGTGGCGGCCTGCGCGGCACACCAGGCAAATAAGGTGCTACAAATCGTATGTAACTAAAAAAGGAGACCAACATGGAAGACAAATTTATATTAGGCGGAAAAGAGTTTCAGAGTCGTTTTATTTTAGGATCAGGAAAATATAACCTGAATCTGATTAAGGCGGCGGTTGAGCAGGGCGGTGCAGAGATCATTACCCTTGCGCTGCGGCGTGCCAATACAAAGGAGAGTGAGAACATCCTGGATTTTATTCCGGAAGGGGTTACATTGCTTCCGAACACATCCGGAGCGAGAAATGCAGAAGAGGCTGTGCGGATTGCAAGACTGAGCAGAGCTATGGGATGCGGGAACTTTGTGAAGGTTGAGATTATGCGTGATGCGAAATATCTTTTCCCGGATAATTATGAGACAATCAGGGCGACCGAGATTCTGGCAAAGGAAGGATTTGTTGTTTTGCCTTATATGAATCCCGACCTGAATGTGGCCAGAGATCTGCAAAGTGCCGGAGCGGCAGCGGTCATGCCACTGGCAGCCCCAATCGGAAGCAACAAGGGACTGGCGACAAAAGAGATGATTCAGATATTGATTGACGAGATTGATCTGCCGATCATCGTAGATGCGGGAATCGGAAAGCCATCTCAGGCGTGCGAGGCGATGGAAATGGGCGCTGCGGCGATTATGGCCAATACAGCAATCGCGACGGCAGGCGATGTACCGGAGATGGCGACTGCATTTAAACTGGCCATTGAAGCCGGAAGAAAAGCTTATCTTACCGGAATGGGCAGAGTACTTGCCAGAGGTGGAAGTGCATCTGATCCATTGACCGGATTTTTGCGGTGAGAGGAGAGCAGGAAAGATGAATGAAGAAAATCAGGTGTATTTTGTAGACAGCGATAAGCTTCCGGCAGCTGCGCTGGAGAGAAAGCACCGGCTGGAGCAGGATCCGTCCTTCCGCACCAATCATATGGAATACATGGAAGGAATGCAGGTCATTCAATCGGATATCAAAGAGAAGGTGCTTCAGGCAATGGAGGAATATGACTACATGGGCTATACCGCCGCTGACGTGGAGCGGGCACTTTCTCATGATTCCTGTTCGATCGAGGATTTCAAGGCGCTTTTATCTCCGGCTGCTGCGCCGTACCTGGAGCAGATGGCAAGGAAAGCGGAGGAGATTACCCAGAATCATTTTGGAAATACGGTCTATATCTTTACACCGCTGTATATCGCAAATTATTGCCAGAATTATTGTATTTACTGCGGATTCAACTGTTACAACAATATCCGGCGGAAAAAGCTGACGTTTGAAGAGATCGAGCATGAAATGCAGGTCATTGCCCGAACAGGCATGGAAGAGATTTTGATCCTGACAGGGGAGAGCCGCGCATATTCTGATGTGAAGTACATCGGGGAAGCGGTGAAAATTGCGAAGAAATATTTTAAAAACATCGGAATCGAGATTTATCCGGTGAATGTGGACGAATATCAGTATCTTCATGAGTGCGGCGTCGATTATGTGACAGTATTTCAGGAGACGTATCATACCGATAAATACGAAACGCTTCATCTGATGGGACATAAACGCGTCTGGCCTTACCGCTTTGATTCACAGGAGCGTGCGCTGATGGGAGGCATGCGCGGAGCAGGATTTTCGGCCCTTTTAGGGCTGGATGATTTCAGGAAGGATGCACTTGCGACGGCGCTGCATGTCTATTATATCAACCGTAAGTATCCGCATGCCGAGCTGTCCCTGAGTTGTCCGCGTCTTCGCCCGATCGTGAACAATGATAAAATTAATCCAAGGGATGTCGGAGAAAAGGAGCTTTGTCAGGTGCTGTGTGCATACCGCATCTTCCTGCCATTTGCGGGAATTACCGTGTCCAGCCGTGAAAGTGCCGCTTTTCGAAACGGAATCACAAAAATATGCGCGACAAAGGTTTCGGCAGGCGTTTCCACGGGAATCGGCGATCATGAAGAAAAATACGAGGGCAAAGAGGATGCAGACGTCGGAGATGAGCAGTTTGAGATCAACGATGACCGTTCTTTTGCAAAAATGTATAAAGATATGGAGCAGGGCGGCTTGCAGCCGGTTCTGAATGATTATATTTATGTGTAGATACGAACATACCATTGCGATCACAAACCGAACGCTGGTGCAGGGAGATTTTCTGGAACAAATGAAAAAGGTGATTCGTCTGCATCCGCATGCGGTGATTCTAAGAGAAAAGGATCTGCCAGATGACGCATATAAAGCATTAGCAGAAAAAATTCTGCCTTTGTGCGAGCGGGAAGGAGTAAGGTGCTTTCTGCACTCCAGAGTTTCGATTGCGCGCAATCTGGGATGCGGACGGATTCACCTCTCCATTCCGGCGCTTGAGACGATGAGCGAGGCGGAGCGCTTCGAACTGCAGCGGAATTTTGAGGAGATCAGTGTTTCCTGCCACAGCCTGGAAGATGTAAACATCGCCGTGAAAAACGGAGCGACTCAGATCATCCTCGGGACAATTTTTGAAACAGACTGCAAAAAAGGGCTAAAAGGGAAAGGGATTGGCTTTGTCGAAGCGATCTGTAAAGCCTGTCCGATTCCGGTATATGCAATCGGAGGGATCAATCTGGAGCGCCTGCCACAGGTCAGAAAGGCAGGTGCGGCGGGCGGGTGTATGATGTCCGGGTTTATGCAGCTTGTCAAAAACTGACATAATAAATGATATCATGCAAAACGATGCCTGTACCTGCTTTTTTGTTATATCAGTTATGTACGAGCGTCTTTTGAACGCAGATAAGTATTCCCCCGCTTTATTGCTTTGCGTAATTGAAGCAGGAGACTTGCTTGATTCGGTTAAAATGCCATCCGGATTTCCGGGTGGCATTTTTGAACACAAAAGGCATAAGGCTGACCGACGGTTGTGATCGGGAGAATTGCCGCTTACACTCAGATCTATATCATACGGAACCAGATATTCTTCACATGTTTCCCTGAATTATAAAAAAACGCAATGCTAAAATAACTGATTACGTAACCGGTTAATTTAGTTTTGAAAAGTATTGACACAAGAAAGTAAATGTAGTAAGATCAAGTCAAAAGTAACCGGTTACTTAACTGGTTTCATAGAACCAAGGAGCGAAGCGAAAGGAATGGAGGAAAAATTGCATGAAGAAAATGCAGAACCAGGTAAAGCCCGTAAGCAGGCAGACGTGGAGAAATAAGGTTACGTATGTGAAGAAAAACTGGCAGTTATATCTTTTTTTCTTAATGCCGGGACTTTTACTGACAATCATCTTTAAGTATCTCCCGATGGGAGGACTTCTGATCGCATTTGAAGATTATAATGTGATCAAGGGAGTACTCGGAAGTCCATGGGTCGGACTTGAGTATTTCAGACGGTTTTTATCTTCCCCGGATTTTATGAACTATCTAATGAATACATTAAAGCTGAGTATCTTCGGGCTATTATGGGGCTTTCCGGTTCCGATTCTTCTGGCATTGCTTTTGAATCGTATCCGGAAAAAGGGAGTCAAGAAAAAAGTACAGCTTCTGATCTATATGCCGAATTTTATTTCGGTGATTGTGCTCTGCGGTATGATCCGTATGCTTTTATCACCGGTAGGCCCTATGAACAGACTGCTTGGAATCAATACCAACTGGATGACCATGCCATCTGCATTCCGTACTATTTATATTGCAAGCGGAATCTGGCAGGCAGCAGGATGGGCATCGATCATGTATACGGCAGCATTATCGAATACAAGCAAAGATCTAGAAGAAGCGGCACTGATGGACGGTGCAAACCTTCTGCAGCAGATCTGGTATGTAGAGCTTCCGGCGATCAAGGACATTATTGTAATTCAGTTTATCCTGCAGGCGGGAAATATTATGAGCATTGGTTTTGAGAAAGCCTATGCGCTGCAGACCGACATGAACCTGCCGGCATCCGAAATCATATCGACCTATGTATACCGCATCGGTCTTTTGAACGGCGATTATGGATATTCCACTGCGGTAGGTCTGTTTAATTCCGTTGTAAATGTTATTCTGCTCGTTTTTGTAAACTGGGTTGTGAAGAAACTCAATGACGGAGAAGGGTTATAGGAGGAAGAGGAGATGGAAAAAACGAAGAGAAAATATTCAAAGACCGATCGCCTGATTCTTGGAATCGGATTCACGCTTCTTGGGTTGTTTGTGCTTTCTATCGCGATTCCGATCGTGTATGTAATACTGGCATCCTTTATGGATCCTACGGTTTTAAATAATCAGGGCCTGAGCTTTCGTTTCAAGGACTGGACCATAGATGCATATCGCAGAGTACTGGAAAATGAAATGATCTGGCGCGGATTTATCAATTCTTTCCTGTATTCACTTGCATTTACCGTCATTTCCGTGCTCGTGACCTTGCTGGTGGCATATCCGATGTCGAAAAAGAATTTTGTAGGAAGAAAATTTTTCAATCTTATTTTCCTGTTCACGATGTTCTTCGGAGGAGGAATGATTCCGACCTTTATCCTGATCAATCAGCTGCATCTGGTAAATACGGTATGGGCGATCTTGCTTCCGGGAGCATTCAATGTCTGGAATATGATTCTTGCAAGAACCTATTATCAGTCTGTTCCGACTGAATTAAGAGAAGCATCCGCAATTGACGGAGCAAATGAGATTTGCCACTTTTTCAAAATTATGATGCCGGTATGTAAACCGATCATTGCAGTACTTGCACTGTGGTCCTTTGTGGGAATGTGGAACAGTTATTTTGATGCGATGATTTATTTGAACGACGCAAATCTTCAGCCTTTGCAGCTGGTACTTCGTTCGATTCTGGTACAGAATACTCCGCAGCCCGGTATGATTGCAGACATCCAAAGCACCGCTGAGATGGCAAAGATAGCAGAACAGCTGAAATATGCAACCATTGTAGTATCAAGCTTGCCGCTTATCGTAATGTATCCATTCTTCCAGAAGTATTTTGATAAAGGAATTATGGCCGGATCGGTAAAGGGCTAAAGAAAGGAGTATACAGAATATGAAGAAAAACAAAGTAAGAAATTTACTTGGACTTGGACTTTCTTTGACGATGATGGCAGGTATTGCAGGATGCGGAAAACAGCAGATGCTCAATGCGGAAATTGATCCGGATACACCGGTATCGGATGTGCAGTTTCCGCAAAAAGAAACCGCGGAGCTTTCCTTTATCACAAGTGCACCGGCTACCTCCACGCAGGATCCGAATAAAAGAGTCATTTTCCAGAGACTGGAAGAACAGACAAATGTTCATATTGACTGGACTTGTTTCGTGGCAGACCAGTTTTCGGATAAAAAAAATCTGGCGCTGGCCCAGTTTGGAAATCTTCCGGATGGTTTGTTCAACGCAGGCATGAGCGATTATGATCTGCTGCGTTATGCAAAGCAGGGAATTATTATCCCGCTGGAAAATCTGATTGACAAATATATGCCGAATCTTCAGGCTGTATTTGAAAAATATCCGGAATACAGAACCATGTGTACCGCACCGGATGGCCATATTTATTCCTTCCCATGGATTGAACAGCTTGGTTCCGGAAAAGAAGCAATTCAGGCAATCGGGGATATTGCCTACATTAATAAGAAATGGCTGGATTTTCTCGGCCTTGAGATTCCGACAACAACCGATGAACTGGAGCAGGTGTTGATTCAGTTTCGGGATCATGCAGACGAGCTGAAGAACGAATTCTCCATTGAAGGTGATGTAATACCAATGTCATTTATTATCAATAACGGAGATCAGGATCCGGCAATCTTAATCAATGGCTTTGGAGAAGGTTATGGAGATACGGGAGATCACTTTGCTGTGACGGATGAAGGCAAGGTAATTTATACGACTGTTCAGGAAGGTTATAAAGAGGGGATTCAATGGTTGCATAAACTGGCATCCGAAAATCTGATGGATCCGGAAGCCTTTACACAGGAATGGTCTACGTATGTTGCAAAAGGAAAGAATCACCGCTACGGACTTTGCTTTACATGGGATATTGCAAATATTGACAACAATGTAGATTATGTGATGCTTCCGGCACTGACCGGACCGGACGGAGTTCGAAATATCACCAGACAGAACAACAGCGAAACAAGCGGGTTTGACCGTGGAAGATGTGTACTTACATCCAGCTGCCGAAACACGGCTCTTGCCGCTGCATGGATCGATCAGATGTACGCACCGCTTCAGTCTCCGCAGAACAACTGGGGAACTTACGGTGAGAAGGATTCCTTTAATATTTTTGAACTGTCTGAAAACAAAGACGGCAACGAAATGTTAAAGCATCTGGATTTAGGGGACCAGTCACCTGTCGAAGTGCGTGAAGCACAGTCTGTAAACGGTCCGCTTGCAATATTAAATGAATACTACGGTGTCTACGTAACTCAGCCGGAAGATGCAAAATGGCGTCTGGATAATATGCATGAGACGTATTTGCAGGACATGAACAGCAAATATGTTTATCCGAATGTATTTATGAGTATTGAGGATACAAATAAGGTGTCACAGTATGATACCGATATCAAGAAATACGCAGAACAGAAAAAGGCGGATTGGATTCTGAACGGTGGAATCGAAAAAGAATGGGATTCTTACCTGGATAAAATGGAGAAATACGGACTGTCGGATTATCTTGCAATCAAGCAAAAGTATTTTGATCAGTATCAGGAGTCATTAAGCGAAGAAAAATAACAGTAAATGTGATTTTGACAGGAGGTCTATATGAGCAAAATGTTGGAAAAAGCCAGAAACTATGAACTCACACAGGGACAGCAGATAAAAGCAGAAGAAAGACCGGCCTTTCATATCAGTCCTTATGTGGGATGGATGAATGATCCGAATGGGTTTTCCTGTTATAAAGGGGAATACCATTTATTTTACCAGTATAATCCATATCAAACACAATGGGACAGTATGCACTGGGGGCATGTGGTAAGTAAGGATTTCTTGCATTGGGATTATCTTCCGGCTGCGCTGGCACCGGATGAGGATTATGATAAAATCGGTTGCTTTTCCGGAAGTGCAATTGAACTGGAGGACGGCAGACAGCTGCTTATGTATACTTCCGTGCAGCAGGAGAAGCTGGACGACGGAACGGTAAGGGATGTTCAGACGCAGTCTGTGGCCGTTGGTGATGGCTTGGATTATGAGAAATATGCGGGAAATCCGGTTCTGACAGCCAAAGATCTGCCGGAAGGAGCCAGCAAAGCAGATTTCCGTGACCCCAAAATCTGGAAAGAAGAGGATGGATGCTATTATTGCGTAATCGGCAGTCGTCCGGCCGACGGAAGCGGACAGATTCTTCTATACAGAAGTAAAGATGGCTTTCAGTGGGAATTTGTCAGCATCCTGGATGAGAATCAGAATCGTTACGGAAAGATGTGGGAATGTCCGGATTTCTTTGAGCTGGACGGAAAATATGTGCTTCTGACCAGCCCGCAGGACATGCTTCCGGAAGGACTGGAATATCATAATGGCAACGGAACGTTGTGTGTCATCGGTGAGCTGGATCCAGAGACGCATAAGTTGAAGGAGCAGTTTTCGCAGAGTGTGGATTACGGAATTGATTATTACGCAATGCAGACTCTGCTGGCACCGGATGGAAGAAGAATTATGATTGCCTGGATGCAGAATTGGGACACGCTTGCATATCGTCGCAACGATTCCAAATGGTTTGCGCAAATGAGTCTTCCACGAGAGCTGTCCATTAAAAATGGAAGACTGTATCAGGTTCCGGTCAGAGAACTTGATGCCATGCGGACAAACAAAGTGGCTTACACCGATGTTGTAATCAAGGATACCCGAATCACATTGGATCAGGTGGAAGGACGTACGGTAGATCTGGAACTGGTAATTCGACCGGAGGACAAAACAAACGTTTATGAAAAATTCGAACTTCGTTTTGCCGAGAATGAGAAATACCATTCTGCATTGAGCTTCCGCCCGCATGAATCGGTTCTGAAAATTGACCGGAAATTTTCAGGCAGTGAGCGGGCAGTGATCCATCAGAGACGTTGTCAGGTAAACAAAGACAGCAACGAACTGAAACTGCGTGTGGTCTTGGATCGATACAGTGCGGAAGTGTTTATCAATGATGGAGAACAGGTTATGTCCGCAGTTATTCTTACAGACCAGAACGCTAAGGGAATTTCTTTCTTTGCGGATGGAGCAGCTAAGATCGATCTGGTAAAATACGATTTGGTATAAGAAATGCCCGTCAATGGAAGAATGGCAGAAGTGAAACCGTTTTTGCAGAAGAACACCATAGAAACAACCGGAGCAGGAGATACCTTTTCTGCGAGCATGGACTCTATGGACTGAACGAAGAAAATCTGACAGAGATGCTGCGCTTTGCCAACGCTGCGGCGTCAATGATTACAACCAGAAAAGGCGCATTGAGAGTCATGCCGAGTCAGGAAGAAATCCGGCATCTGCTGGAAATGAAATAACAAAATCACACATCCTCCCTGAAGCCTTGCTTCCAATCCGTGTATGCGGCTGCTTTTGCAGTCGGACATTGATTCGGAGCAGGGCTTTTTTTGCTACAATGAAGTTCGTTTTGGAGTGCTAATATGAAAAACTATCGTATTGCGTATAGTAGTACATAAGATAAATGGACGAAAAAGCATGTAAATACAAGGAGAGTTATGAATACTGGAACTATGACACCGATGACGGACACAGGCAATTTATTAAAATTCGGAAACCGTAAAATTGTCGGATTTCTTTTATTCACCTTATTCATAAAATGCCCATAAAGTAGTCCTGAGTATCCATGAGTATACTCACGTTTAGGAAAATACCTGAGTATTACTGTGGTGGTAAAACAACCTTGCATAGTTTTCAGGTTACTTATTATTGAACTGAAATATGTAATATGTGATTTGCGAAACATTTCGAAATTATCTCCTGTTTGATTTTAAAGCGAAATACAATTATCTGTATATTAATACACATTGCTGAAAACCAGTTATTTTAATGGAAATGACTGTTGTTACAGATCCCGATTTAGAGTATAATAAATATGGGGTTAAGAGAGCTTCCGACATACAAAAGAAAGGGAGCAAAATAATTGAGAACCGAAATCAGCAATACTATTTTTGCGACAGACAGGGATGCACAGTATGACGAAAGCGCAAAACGCTTGTTTGGACAAAAGAGTATTCTGGCACATATACTCACAAAGACTGTAGATGAGTTTGCCGGAATGGATCCGAAAGATGTGGCTTTGTACATTGAGGGCGAACCGTTTATCAACAAGGTTCCCGTAGAGCCGGGAGTTACAAACGCTGTTACTTCAAAGGATGGAGCCCGGGTTGTTGGGTTCAATTCTGAAAGCCAGGAACTCCATGAAGGGATGATACGGTTTGACATTATCTTTTATGTCAGGATGAAGGATGGACTGTCCCAGATTATTATTAATGTGGAAGCGCAGAAAGACGAACCGGGCAAATACGGTATATTAAACCGTGCAATTTTTTATGTAAGTCGAATGATATCATCCCAGAAGGAACGAGACTTTGCAAATTCAAATTATGATGATATTAAACGGGTTTACTCGATCTGGGTTTGTATGAGTATGTCAGAGAATAGCTTGGAACATATTCATCTGGTAAAAGACAGTATTGTAAATTCACATGCATGGAAGGGAAAAATGGATTTGTTCAATATTGTAATGATTGGGCTGGCGGAAGAACTTCCAGAGCATGAGGAAAAATATGAGTTGCATCGCTTACTGGGAGCATTGTTATCACAGAATCTGACGGTGAAGGAAAGGTTAGATATTATTGGAAATGAATATGCTATCCCAATAGAAAAAGATTTTAGAGAGGATGTGAGCGTTATGTGTAATTTGAGTCAGAAAATCAAAGAAACTGGAATTGAAATCGGCAAAAGAGAAATGATCTTGAGCATGCATAGAAAAGGTTATACGACAGCCCAGATCGCAGATGTGGCTGGAATTACAGAGAAACAGGTTGAAGATATTATAAAGCTGGAATTACAGTTGGTTTGATATGAAGCTTGCCCTGCTGATATACATTTTTTGCGTAGTATGTCAGCAGGGCATTTTTGCTAAAAATTCATACGCTTCCCGGTTTTGATCCATGAAGTGCTTTGACAATGCCATAACTTCTTCAGTAGAAGCTGGCTGGTCATTTTTCATTGATATATCGGCATGTTTATTTACTGCTTTTGTTACATAAAGGTTCTGATTCGCTTCTATGATAGAGCACAGTGCATTTGTATCAGTCATTTTTGCTTTTCGCCTCCTGTCAGCTAAACGTATAAGTCTATTATATATGATTCTTTTAAAAGTACAAGTGATTAACAAAGGTTTCGGTGGTGCGAATTGCAGAAAGATCCAACTTCTTTGCGTTGCTTCTATTTTAAATAAAGTTTAAATAAAGAAGGCGGATATTATGACAAAATCAGAAGCATGGGATTATGCCATCGGAATGATTAAGATTGTTGGAATGGAGCCGGCAAAATGACAACGGAATTAAAATGAATCACCTGTAAGACGGATTATGTAGATGAACTCTGTCAAAGGTATAATATTGTAAACTGATAATCATATTTTTAATAAAGAACCTCAAAGCGGGTTCTTTTTATTTTGCAAAAAATCACAGAACTTCGTCATTGATATTTATATTATATCAAACATAGGCGGTACTATCTACTTTTTCAGTGCCCTCGATTGAGGGGCAGGGGAGTTGAATAGGCGAAGCCTATTTTTTACGGCAAAAAAAGAAAGATGACGATATACAAAAGTATATCGCCATCTTTTTATGAGGGGGGAGATAGTGAGTGGTTTATCAACTATCTGAGATTTGTTAAAAAAGGAATATGTGAGCAAAGTGTGTCCAAATTCTAAAAGAAATGGAAAAAATATAAAGAAAAGAGGAAAATTTGTGGGAAGAGGTATGGACAGAAGAGAGAAGAGAGCGTAAAGTGAGAGAAAAATATATACCTTCGGAGTCTTTTTTGTGCCTGTATTTATAAGAAATGAAAGACTCTGAGAGCACATTATAAAAGATAAGGAGGAAACAGAATGAAACAGAAAAGAATCAGCGATTACGGATATCGGATCGGACACCATGAAAGCGGGCCGCGAAACAAAATTACGGATGTACCGGGGGTGCGGGTAGGCCATACGACGGTGGAAGACGGAAATCAGCATACCGGTGTGACGGTGATTGTACCGGGAGAGGGGAATCCGTTTCTAAAGAAATACCTGGCGTCTGCTTACGTGCATAACGGTTTCGGAAAAACATGCGGTCTTGTACAGATACAGGAACTCGGAACTCTCGAAACGCCCATTGCCCTGACCAATACACTGAATGTCGGAAAAGTGGCGGATGCCATGATTTCATGGATGATACAGCAGACCAAAAAAGAAGGGGAAGATGTTTTCTCCATCAATCCGGTTGTCGGAGAATGCAACGACTCGAGGATCAATGAGATTGGGAACCGGGTAGTGGGGGAAAAAGAGCTGTATCAGGCACTGGAGCAGGCGGATACAGACTTTGCGGAAGGAGCTGTCGGTGCCGGAACAGGAACGATCTGTTATGGACTGAAAGGGGGAATCGGATCGTCATCCCGCACGCTGGTACTTGATGGAAAAACATATACCATCGGTGTACTGGTACAGTCGAATTTCGGGGCAACCAGAGATTTGAAAATCAGTGGAAAGCCGGCAGGGGAGAGGATCCTGGAACAGATCCGGAAAGAAGAATGCGGAAGCAGCGCCGAAGACCGGGGATCCATCATGACGGTTCTGGCGACGGATCTTCCGGTATCGGAGCGGCAGTTGTACCGGATCATCCGCCGCTGCGGAGTCGGAATCGCCAGAACGGGAGCCTATACCGGTCACGGAAGCGGTGAAATCATGATCGGATTTACAACGGCAAACCGCGTGGATACAAAGAGTACATGTGAAGTGGAAGCGTGCGCCCGGATAAAAGAAGAAAAAATCAACGAGGCATTTGAAGCTGCGGCAGAGGCTGCGGAAGAAGCAATCCTGAACTCTATGGTAACCGCAAAGGAAAAAAGAGGCCTGGACGGAGCCAGATACCGCAGCCTTGCCGAGTTTCTGGAAAAACCGGGATTTCTGGAATAAATCATTTTTCCAGAACCATACGCCCCAGTTCAGAGATTTCGCATCCGCCCTTTGTGCGGTGCACGATGAGATAACCAGCGGAAGAAAGCTCTCCTAGCACGGTGCGCAGAGCCGCTTCGGATACAAAGGTTTCTCCGTCGGCCAGTCCGTTTTTGATGGCCAGGCGGCCTGCTTTCGGATGCGTCGATACGAAAGAGAGAACCTGATATTGAAGATCGGTGAGGGAAACATCAGCCATCTGGCGGGAGCGGAGGTACGTCGGCAGGTCGGAAAGCTGCAGCTTATGACTGTTGTACCGGGTAAACAGGCTGCAGGACAGATTGTACAGCTCATGAATATTTCCGGGGTACGCATACTCCTTGCAAACCGTTATCCACATGAATTTTCCGGCGGTCAGCGTCAGAGAATCGGAATTGCCCGCGCACTTGCGGTAGAACCGTCTCTGATCATCGCAGACGAACCGGTTTCGGCACTGGATGTGTCCATTCAGGCGCAGGTTCTGAATCTTTTAAATGAACTGAAGCATGATCTGGATCTGACCTACATTTTTGTGGCACATGACCTGAGCGTTGTGGAATACATCAGTGACCGTGTCGGCGTTATGTATCTCGGTAATTTCGTGGAAGTCGGAGAAAAAGAGAAAATTTACAGCAATCCGATGCATCCGTATACGCAGGCACTACTTTCCGCAGTTCCGGTTCCGGATCCGACGGCAAAAAGAGAAAGAATTCTGCTGGAGGGAAGTATCCCGTCCGCCCACAAGCCGCCGACAGGCTGCAAATTCCATACCAGATGTCCAAAATGTATGGAATGCTGCAAAACACAGGCGCCGGAGCGGTATGAAGTGGATGACGGACATTATGTATATTGTCATCTTTATGATAAAGAAAGAAGGGAACAGCAGAAATGAAGCTTTTTATCAGTGCAGACATCGAGGGCTGTGCCGGAGTGGCACTGACCGATGAAACACATAAGAAGGAAAGCGTGTATCAGAGATTCGCAGAGGAGATGACCGAAGAGGTCGTTGCGGCATGCGAAGCGGCACATGAAGCGGGTGCGGATGAGATCGTTGTAAAGGACGGTCATGGAGATGCATCCAACATTGATCCGCTGAAAATGCCGGAGTATGTCACCTTGATCCGGGGAAAGAGCGGTCATCCGTACAATATGATGTATGGCATCGACGACAGCTATGACGGCGTACTGTATCTTGGCTACCATGCACCGGCAGGAGATCCGAATTTTTCGATCAGCCACACATCGACAGGAAACAGCCTGTATATCCACCTGAATGGAAAAGTGATGAGTGAGTGCATGCTGAACAGCTACACGGCAGCATCACATCACGTACCGGTGCTGTTTCTTTCCGGAGATGAAGAGATCTGCCGGCAGGCGAAAGAACTGATTCCGGGCATTACGACAGTGGAAACGAAGCATGGTGTCGGTGCGGCAACGTGGTGCAAAGCGAAAGAAAAAGTGATTTCCGAAATCCGCGAAGGGGTAAAAAAGGCAGTTACCGGACAGAAAAAAGAGTGCCAGGTGGCTCTCCCGGAGCACTTTACGTATGAGGTAACTTACAAAGACTGGAAAAAAGCGTACACGATGTCGTTTTATCCGGGAATGCAGAAGGTAGATACCTTCACAAATAAGCTGGAGACAGATCGCTGGATGGATATTGTCACAGCACATTGCTTTGTTGTATATTAAGAATATAAATCTGATAGAAACCCAAAGAAAAGAGGATAAAACAATGGATATAGAAATGTTTGGCAAGCTTTCCGATGCATTTGGACCAAGTGGATTTGAGGAGGATGTCATCCGTACCATTGCAGATTACTGCAAAGAATTTGATGTGGAAAATGACGCAATGAATAACCTGTATGTGCGGATGCCGGGAACTAAGCAGGATTCCCGTCCGGTCATCCAGCTGGATGCCCATCTGGACGCATGCGGTTTTATGGTACAGAATATCCAGGACAACGGATGTCTCGGCATTATCATGCTTGGCGGCTTCCATCTGACCAGCCTTCCGGCACATGCGGTATGGATCCGTACCAGATCCGGAAAAATGGTACATGGTATTATCTGCGCGAAACCGGTTCATTTCATGACAACAGCAGAACGCAACAGCCAGACTCTGGAAATTGAAAAAATGTATGTGGATGTCGGAGCAACCAGCCGCGAGGAGGTTGAAAATGTTTTCGGAATCCATATCGGTGATCCGATGATGCCGGATGTGACCTTTGAATACGATGCAGAGCATGAAATCTGCTTCGGAAAAGCATTTGACAACCGTGCCGGCTGCGCGTGCATCGTAGATACGATGAAACAGCTGGAAAAGGAGCAGGCTTCTCTTGCGGTTAATGTTGTCGGCGCCTTTGCAGCGCAGGAAGAGGTCGGAACCCGCGGTGCAGTGGTAACAAGTCAGATTGTAAAACCGGACCTTGCCATTGTATTTGAAGGATCTCCTTCCGATGACTTTTTCATCAGCGCAGGACAGGCACAGGGATGCATGAAAAAGGGTGTTCAGATCCGTATTCTGGACAACAGCTATATTTCCAATACGCAGTTTATTTCACTGGCTGAGGAAGTGGCAGCAAAATGCGGAATCAAATACCAGGAGAGCGTAAGAAGAGGCGGAAGCACAAACGCAGCAAAAATCAGCGTGACAGGAAAAGCAGTTCCGTGTCTGGTGCTTGGTGTTCCATCCCGCTATGCGCACAGCCATTATAATTTCTGTGCAAGAGAAGATCTTGAAGCGACAAGTGCGATGGCAGCAAATGTGATCCGGGCATTGGATGAAGAAAAGATCCGTCATATCTGCCATCAGGATGTACTGTAAAAAAATCGGATGACGAAAGAAAAAGAATGCCGGAAGCGGGTTCACAGGAAAGGTGAAGCCGTTTTCGGCATATCTGGTAAAAAAAGGAGAGTTTACAAGTGGAAAAACCGATCATTGGAATCTTGGGAAATACGTATAAAACACAGCCGGGACTTTTTTCGAGTGCGGAGAGAATGTATGTCAACAGTGATTACATCGAAGGTGTTCTGAACAACGGCGGAATTCCGATGGCAATTCCGGCAGTTGCCATGAAAGCGGATCCGGAAGGCATACTTGCCGTGTGCGACGGCATTCTGGTTCCCGGCGGAGAGGACTTAAATCCGTGGTATTATGGGGAAGAGCCAAAACCGCAGATCCAGACGATCCGTCCGGAGATCGACGAGGCCTGGTTTGCACTTGGACGGGCAGCAAAAGAGATGGGAATGCCTATGCTTGGCATCTGCAAGGGAATTCAGTTTTTAAATGTCCTGTGCGGCGGTGATCTGTACCAGGATATTTATACACAGAAGGAAACCACAATTTTGCATCTGCAGTCCCTGGATCGGTCGTATCTGCATCACCATGTGGAAATTAAAGAGGGAACCCATCTGGCAGAAATCCTCGGGGCAGGCACCCATGCGGTAAACTCCATGCATCATCAGGCAGTCCGTACGCCGGGAGAGGACATCCTGGTTTCAGCAACGGCGCCGGATGGTACGATCGAGGCGATTGAAAGCAGCAACGGACAGATTGTGGGCGTACAGTGGCATCCGGAAGGGCTGATTCACACAGCGCCGGAGATGAACCGTCTTTTTGCGGATCTGGTAGAAAGAAGCTGCAGATACAGAGAAAAAAGGTAACGATTTGGAACCATGTAAGAGAAAAGAAAAACCGGGATGGGACTTTTGAACCGTTACGAAAAAATGAGAATGGATAAAGATGCGATTCCAAAAGCAGAGAGCAGGAATCGTTCGGGAGGCAAAAAAGAATGAACAGAACAATAAGAGTATCGGCGGCAGGTGATATTCTGATTATGAAACGGCTTCTGCCGGGATATCAGGATGTTTTGCCGATTCGCGAATTTCTGATGCAGGGAGAGGTTCGGATGGCAAATCTGGAAACAACGATATCGGACGGCAGCTGTTACGCATCGGCGTACTCCGGCGGAACATGGCTGACGGCAGATGCGAAGTGTCTGGAAGATACCCTGCGTTACGGTTTTAATTTTCTTGGGATTTCGAATAATCATACAATGGATTATTCCTATGAAGGACTGGCGTCTACGATCTGTGAACTGAAAAAAAAGGACGTGGCGTATGCCGGAGCAGGAAAAAATCTTTATGAAGCATCGCGTCCTGCCATTCTGGACACAACGGCGGGACAGATTGCGGTGATTGATATCTGTTCTACCTTTGAGAATGCAGCCAGGGCGGGAAGCCAGACGGAACGGCAGCCGGGCCGGCCGGGCTTAAATCCGCTGCGCTTTTCGGAAAAATATACCATTACGGAAAAACATGCGCAGGATCTCGCGGAGATTGCAGAGGTGACCGGAATCAACGGACTGCGGGATCTGCACCGGCAGGATGGATTTATCGCTCCGCTTCCCGAGGGTGTCATGGAATTTGGCGGGAAAATGTTTGAAATCAGCAAGGATGGAACAGAGGGAAGAAGCTCCAGCCCGAATCCGATCGATGTGAAACGCACCGTCGATGCAATCCGGGAAGCAAAGATGACATGTGAGGCAGTCCTGGTCATGGTACATTCGCATGAAATCCGCAAGGACAACGACGAGGAAGCGGATTATTTTCTGGAAGAATTTGCGCACGCCTGCATCGATGCGGGCGCCAGCGCGGTGATCGGGGGCGGAACGCATCAGCTGAAGGGAATCGAACTGTATCATGACTGTCCGATTTTCTACTGTCTCGGAAATTTTATCTTTGAAAATCAGTATGTACGCCTTCTGCCTGCAGACTACATGGAAAAATATGGTCTGAATATTCATACAGCAGCATCCATCGGAATTGCCAGGCGGCAGGAGCAGTCCTCGCATTCTCTCTATGAAATTCCTGAGGTCTATCGGAGCGTGCTGCCGTATTTCGAAATCTGTCAGGGAAAATGCACACATCTGGAGCTGCTGCCGGTCGAGCTTGGTATGGACAGGGAAAATGCAGAAAAAAATATTCCGTATGTGGCAGACGAAAAAACAGCAGAAAAAATTGCAGAATATCTCACACGCGTGAGCAGGAGATATGGAACAGAATGGGAATACAAAGAAGGAAGGATTGTACTTCATGCGTAAAAAATGGGAAATAGAAGACGAATACCGAAAGTTTTGCCGGAACAACAAAGAACTTGCGCTGCAGACGCTGCGGGAGCTGACACTGACCCCGACGGAAACGGGAAAAGAGGAGCAGAGAATCGCATACTGTGTGGAATGGATGAAACGGCAGGGCATGGAATCGGTTCATACGGATGAGCTTGGAAATGTAATCTGGGAGTATCGGCCGGAACAGGAAAAGAAGGTTCTGTATACGGCGCATCTGGACACCGTGTTTTCGCTGGAGGAACCGCTGGAAATCAAAGAAGACGGAATGATCTGGCGTTGTCCCGGTATCACAGACGATACCGTGAATGTCGTGATGCTTCTGATGGCGGCAAAATACGTTCATGAGACAGAGCCGGAACTTCCCTGTGGTCTGATTTTTGCAGCGGACCTGGGAGAAGAAGGGCTTGGCAATCTCTGCGGCGTCCGCGCACTTGTCGACCATTATGAAGAAAATTTGTGCGGAATGGCAGCCTTTGATCTGTATCGGGATAAAATGTATCCCATCTGCATCGGATCTGTCCGATATCGGATTTCGGCAAAAACAAAGGGCGGTCATTCCTTTCTGAATTTCGGAAGAAAAAATGCCATTGCAGAGCTTGCGGGCCTGATCGGAGAGCTTTACCGTTTTCAGACGGATGCAGCATCTCATACGACATACAATGTGGGAAAAATAGAGGGAGGAACCTCCGTCAATACGATTGCGCAGGATGCCTCCATGCTGTTTGAATTCCGTTCGGAAGATTATCGGAGTCTGGAAGCCTGCGAAACATATCTGGAGGAGACCATAGCAGCACGCCAGAGTGAGGAGGTACAGTATTCCTGTGAGCTCGTCGGAAAGCGGCCGTGCGCAAGAGAAACCGATCCTGTCCAGATGGCGCGTATGACGCGGTGTGCACAGAAAACGCTGAAGGCAGCCGATGGGGAAGAGCCGGTATGCTCCGAAGCATCCACAGACTGTAATATCCCATTGTCGCGGCATATTCCTGCCATCTGCGTTGGTTTCTGCCGGGGCGGGGGAGCACATACCAGAGAAGAATGGCTCGATGCCGCCAGCGTAGAAGATGGCATGTGTGCAGCAGCAGCACTCGTATGCCGGCTTCCCTGGATGTGCTGTGAGAGCAGAATCGTTGTAAGGGACGGGATAGAGGATCAAAAAGAGAGAGAAGAAATCCGGCAGCTGCTGGAGCTGTGCGATCAGGATTTTGTTCCGCCGCTTTCCCACCGCAACAGTACATCCCAGACGAACTGGGCCGAGACAGAAGAAAAGACGGATGGAATTGCAGAATATCTTGAGAATATCTGCAGTCAGCATGTGGTGCTGTGGAAGGAAGAAGGAGTTGTGCGGGCCTTTATGACCTGGAAGGATCATTTTAACTGTGAGAATCTGGAAGCATATCCGGATTCCTGCTATCTGACCACCCTCTGCGTCTGGCCGGATTACCGGGGACAGGGAATTTCGGAGGTAATGTATGCAGAAGCAGAAAAGGACATCGCGGCAAAATTTCCGGGAAGCCGGATTACTCTCCGTACCTGGTCTACAAACGGGGCACAGGAGCATATTTTGGACAAACTGGGATATGGTCTTGTCAGGCGGCTGAAGGATGACCGGGGAGAAGGAATTGATACGGTTTATTTTGTAAAAAAGGAAGAAAACGACAGATAACATGGTGCTTGCAAATCGCAGCTTATGTTGTTACCTGGGTTTTTGGCTTCTTGCGCGGAACGGCAGTATGGGGACCTGTACCGGTTTGTCCTGCATACCGGGATGACTTTTACAGAGACGGTGAAACTTTGCTGGGAGGAGGTAGACTTGGATAGGGGCTCAATTGCTGTGGTTGGAAGAACCCGTATACAAAGACGGATTCCGCTGGATGAGGAAGCAAAACAGATCCTGATGGAACGGAAAAAATCCGCTGCATGGGACAATGATTTTGTTTTTACCAGCCGGTCCGGTAGCCCGATTACGCAGCAGTATGTGGCAAAGGAATTACAGAAACTCCCCGAAAAATTGATTCCACTGGAAAACCCGCATAAGATCACCGGCGGCGTTTTACGGAATACATTCCTGTCCCGGAAATGTGAGCTGGAAGGTGTCAGTCTGTCAGTGGTTGCGAATGCTATGGGAACCAATGCTGAGACTTGTCTGGAAAACATAGAAGAGTTGGTAGAATTGAGAAAACAGTACATCAACTAGCAAAAGAATAAAGGCAAAGAGGCGGAACTGTACCTGGCCAGGAAAGGCAGTGCAGGTCCGCCTTTTTATGTCCTTCTATTCCCTTTGCTCCATACAAAGAGGGGAACTACGACTGTGTCACTATAACAGATATAGTTGCGTCTTTTCCCTGAGACAATCCTTTAAGTTTTCGTGCAAAAAAGCATAATTTAATGAATAAATAGAAAAGTGCTCCTGAGTATTCGTGAATGATCTGGAGTGATCTGGAGTGCTATAAAAAGACGCTGTTCAGGAAATTGTCAGAATCTTTCTGACATAAACATGCAAAAAATGTATAAACAAAAAAACCTGAAATCCGTACACCTGCAAGCCGCGGGGGGATCAGCGGCGATATGCCGTATAAAAGTAGGGGGAAGACGTGAGATGATAATAATGATACTATGCGACTTTTTTCAAGGACTAAGTCCATGAATCGCCATTCAGCCTTGAAAATCCGGGCTTTTTTTGCTACAATGAAGTTCGTTTTGAAGTGCTAATATGAAAAACTATCGTATTGCGTATAGTAGTACATAAGATAAATGGACGAAAAAGCCTGTAAATACAAGGAGATTTATGAATACTGGAACTATGACACCGATGATGAAGGTTTACTGTGAGACCAAGGAAAAATATAAGGACTGCATCCTTTTTTACCGCCTTGGTGATTTTTATGAAATGTTTTTTGAGGACGCATTGATTGCGTCAAAAGAATTGGAAATCACCCTGACTGGGAAGGATTGCGGACTCGAGGAGCGGGCTCCGATGTGTGGGGTGCCGTTCCATGCGGTGGATGGATACCTGAATAAGCTTGTTTCAAAGGGCTATAAGGTGGCGATCTGTGAGCAGCTGGAGGATCCAAAGCAGGCGAAGGGGCTGGTGAAGCGGGATGTCATCCGAGTCGTGACACCGGGAACGAATCTGGATGCGCAGGCACTTGATGAGAGCCGGAACAATTATCTGATGTGTATCATCTGCATGGAGGATCGTTATGGTCTGTCTGTTGCAGACATTTCTACGGGCGAATATCTCGTGACGGAGCTGGATGGCGAAAAAAAGCTGCTTGACGAGATCAATAAGTTTTCGCCGTCTGAGATCATCTGTAATCATTCCTTCTATGTCAGTGGTGTGGATATCGAGGATATGAAGGAACGATTACATATCTCGGTATTTTCTCTGGATTCGTGGTATTTTGATGACGCTTTATGCGCACAGAATCTGATGGAGCATTTTCATGTCTCCTCGCTGAGCGGGCTTGGACTGGATGCGTACAGCTGCGGAATTATCGCGGCGGGTGCACTTTTGCAGTATCTGATCGAAACACAGAAGACTTCGATTGCGAACCTGACGGCGCTGACTCCGTATTCGATTTCCAAATATATGGTGCTGGACAGTTCGACGCGCCGGAACCTGGAGCTCTGTGAGACCTTACGTGAAAAAAATAAGCGAGGCTCTCTGCTTTGGGTGCTGGATAAAACGAAGACAGCGATGGGTGCGCGGATGCTTCGCCGGTATCTGGAACAGCCATTGATTGAAAAAGAAGAAATTATGCAGCGGTTGGATGCAGTAGAGGAACTGAAGGATAATGCGATCACGCGGGAAGAACTGCGGGAATATCTGAATCCGGTCTACGATCTGGAGCGTCTCATCAGCCGGATTAGTTATCAGACCGCCAATCCGCGTGACCTTGTTGCATTTAAGACGTCACTGTCCATGCTGCCGCATATCAAATATATTATGAAGAGCCTGCAGTCGCCTTTGCTTGTGCAGCTGCAGGAGGAAATGGACGAGCTGGAAGACCTGTTTGCACTTGTGGATACAGCGATTGTGGACGAACCGCCGATTAGCATCCGTGATGGTGGCTTTATCAAAGAAGGATACCATGAGGAGGTCGACCGGCTCCGACATGCGAAGACCGAGGGCAAGTCCTGGCTGGCAAAGCTGGAGGCCGAGGAACGGGAAAAGACCGGCATCAAAACGATGAAGGTCAAGTATAATAAAGTGTTCGGATATTATCTGGAAGTGACAAATTCCTATAAGGATATGGTACCGGATTACTATACACGCAAACAGACGCTGACAAATGCGGAGCGTTATATTACACCGGAGCTGAAGGAGCTGGAGGAGACGATCCTTGGATCTGAGGATAAGCTGACTGCGCTGGAATATGACCTTTACGTCGAGGTGCGTGGGAAAATTGCGGATGAGATTTTGCGAATTCAGAAGACAGCACACGCGATCGCAGGTGTGGATGTCTTTGCATCGCTGGCACTTGTCGCGGAACGGGGCAATTATGTGAAGCCATCGATCAATGAAAAAGGTGTTCTGGATATTAAAAATGGCCGCCATCCGGTTGTGGAAAAAATGATTCCGAACGATATGTTTATCGCGAATGATACTTATCTGGATAATGGCAAGAACCGGATTTCGATTATCACAGGCCCGAACATGGCAGGAAAATCGACCTATATGCGCCAGACGGCGCTGATCGTGCTCATGGCACAGATTGGCAGCTTTGTTCCCGCGGATGCAGCAAAGATCGGACTGGTCGACCGGATCTTTACGAGAGTCGGAGCTTCGGATGACCTCGCGAGCGGGCAGAGTACGTTCATGGTGGAAATGACAGAGGTGGCGAATATCCTGCGCAATGCGACGCGCAACAGCCTGCTCATCCTCGATGAGATCGGACGCGGCACGAGCACCTTTGACGGTCTGAGCATTGCATGGGCAGTCGTGGAGTATATCAGCAATACGAAGCTGCTCGGAGCAAAAACGCTCTTTGCGACACATTACCATGAGCTGACGGAGCTGGAGGGCAAGTTGCCGGGAGTGAATAATTATTGTATTGCGGTAAAAGAAAACGGCGACGATATCGTATTCCTGCGCAAGATCATTCAGGGCGGTGCAGACAAGAGCTACGGAATCCAGGTGGCGAAGCTTGCCGGTGTTCCGGATATGGTGATCGAGCGGGCGAAGGAGCTCGCGGAGGAGCTGACGAATGCAGATATCACGGTACATGTGCAGGGTGGCGATGCCGAGGGACAAAAAGCAAGGAAGGCAAAGACACAGAAATACGATCAGGTGGATATGGATCAGATGTCGCTGTTTGATACGGTGAGTGATTCCGATGTGCTCAAGGAGCTGCAGGAGCTGGAAGTGTCCACGATGACTCCGCTTGATGCACTCAACACTCTGTATCGGTTACAAAATAAGCTGAAAAACCGCTGGTAGGAGGTAGTACTTTGAACGAGATCGTTTTGTTGAGTCAGGATACGATCGATAAAATCGCAGCCGGCGAGGTCGTGGAGCGTCCGGCCTCTGTCGTGAAGGAGCTTGTGGAAAATGCAGTGGATGCAGGGGCAAATGCTGTCACTGTGGAGATCCGGGATGGAGGCACTTCGCTTGTGCGTATTACGGATAATGGCTGTGGCATTCCAAAGGAGCAGGTACGCATTGCTTATATGCAGCATGCGACGAGTAAAATCCGAAAGGTGGAGGATCTGCTGACAAGCGATACCTTAGGGTTCCGCGGCGAGGCGCTTTCGAGCATTGCGGCAGTCAGCCAGGTGGAGATGATTACGAAGACAGCTGGCAGTCTTACAGGAGTGCGCTATGTCATTGAGGGTGGTGTTGAGAAGTCATTGGAAGAAATCGGTGCACCGGAGGGGACGACATTTCTTGTGCATAATCTTTTCTATAACACACCGGCACGGAAGAAGTTTCTCAAATCAGCATCTTCCGAGGCAGGCTATGTGAGCGATCTGCTGGAACGCATGGCGCTGTCGCATCCGAACATCTCGTTTAAATTCATCAGCAATCGGGATACGAAGCTGCACACGTCCGGCAACTGTAATCTGAAGGATATTATTTACAGCATTTACGGACGGGATATCGCTGCAAATCTGGTGACAGCGGAGGCGGATTATGGAAATATCAGGATTCGCGGCTTTATCGGAAAGCCGGTGATTTCCCGTGGAAACCGGAATTACGAGAATTATTTTGTCAATGGGCGTTATGTGAAGAGCACGATCATTGCCCGGGCAATCGAGGATGCTTACAAAGCGTTTATGATGAGCCGCCGTTATCCTTTTACGGTATTGCAGATTGAGGTCAATACGGAAGAGGTGGATGTCAATGTGCATCCACAGAAGCTGGAGGTGCGCTTTGCCAATCAGCAGGAAATCTATGAGAAGGTATTGCAGACGGTAAAAGAAGCGCTGCTCGGCAAAGAGCTGATCCCGGAGTTTACGATTGACGGCCCGAAGAAGGCTGCCGAAGAGAAGCGCCCGGATGGTAGACCGTCCGGCAGCATGAGCACGGGTCGTACCGGCAGCAGCAGTCAGGGCAGTACTGCAGCGAATGTGCCGGATACGGATAAGAAGGCACGTTACCCGGAACCGTTTGAGAAAATCCGCAGTCAGCTGATCGCGGAGGCAAACAGTCCATATGAGATCAAATACCCGCAGCGTGACCGGCGCAGCGGACTCATGAAACCGGTGACAGGAAGCATTGTATCGGCGGGAGACAACGCTTCACAGCCAAAGCCCCCAATGTCGGAAAAGATTCCGGTGCCAGAAAAGGCTCTGATGTCGGAAAAAGCTCCTGTGTCAGAAAATACTTCGATGCCGGAAAAAGCTCCTGTGTCAGAAAATACTTTGATGCCGGAAAAAGTTTCTGTGTCAGAAAATACTTCGATACCGGAAAAGACTCCGGTGCCGGAAAAAACAGCAGTGCCGGAAAATAATGTTCAGGCTCAGGCGCTCGCCAGGGATATTGCACGCCGGAAGAAAGAAGAGGCAGACCGCAGGGATGTCCAGATGGAGCTGTTTTCAGATAAGCTGCTCACCGAGGAGAGCCGTGCACGCCATAAGCTGATCGGTCAGGTATTTGACACATACTGGATCGTGGAGTTTGAAGAGAAGATGTATATTATCGATCAGCATGCCGCACATGAAAAGGTAATGTATGAGCGTTTTATGAAGCAGTACCGGGAAAAACGTCAGACATCACAGATGATTACACCGCCGGTGATTGTGACCTTAAGCTTGCAGGAGGAGACGCTTCTGAAACGGCATCTGCCGGAATTCCGGGCAGTTGGCTTTGAGATCGAGCCGTTCGGCGGTCGGGAATATGCGATCAGTGCAGTTCCTGATAACCTGTACGGGCTTGCAAGCCGGGAGCTGTTTCTGGAGATTCTCGACGGACTGTCAGATGTGTCGGGGCAGGCTTCGAACCAGATCGTGCTGGAAAAGATCGCATCGATGTCCTGCAAGGCGGCAGTAAAGGGCAACAGTCATCTGAGCACAGCAGAGGCGGATGCACTGATCAGTGAGCTACTCACTTTGGAGAATCCGTACAATTGTCCGCATGGGCGTCCGACGATCATCACGATGACGAAATATGAGATGGAGAAAAAATTCAAGCGGGTATTATAGGGAGCATTATGGAAGAGAGTAGAAGAAAGGAAGCGGCAAATGCGGGAAAGCTTGTCATTCTTACCGGTCCGACAGCTGTCGGAAAAACCGCATTATCGGTGGCGCTTGCAAAGAAAATCGGCGGGGAAATCATTTCCGCAGATTCCATGCAGGTCTACCGGGGAATGGATATCGGTTCCGCAAAGGTGACAGTGGAAGAAATGCAGGGTATTCCGCATTTTCTGATCGATGAATTTGATCCGGCGGAGGAATTTCATGTTGTGCGCTTCCAGGAGTATGCGAAGCGCTATATCCGGGAGATCCAGGAGCGCGGACATATACCGATTCTGGTCGGTGGTACCGGATTTTATATTCAGTCGGTTCTGTATGATATTGATTTTACAGAAAACGGAAGTGATCACAGCTACCGCGAGGAGCTGGAGACACTGGCAAAGGAACACGGGGCAGAGTATTTACATACGATGCTTGCTTTAGTGGATCCGGCATCAGCGGAGGCAATTCATGCGAACAATGTCAAACGGGTCATCCGGGCGCTGGAGTTTTACCGGGAGACCGGGGAGCGAATTTCTGAGCACAATGAAGAAGAACGCCGGAAGGCATCGCCTTATCAGTTTGCATATTTCGTGCTCAATGATGCAAGGGATCGGATTTATGCGAATATTGACTGTCGCGTCGATCTGATGCTTGAGCACGGACTTGTGGAAGAGGTACGGCGTTTGCAGGCACAGGGCTGTACGAGAGACATGGTGTCAATGCAGGGGCTTGGCTATAAGGAAATTCTGGATTATCTGGATGGGCGCTGCTCTTATGAGGAAGCTGTCCGTGTTTTGAAGCGGGATACCAGACATTTTGCCAAGCGCCAGCTTACGTGGTTCAGGCGGGAACGCGATGTGATCTGGGTCAATAAGCAGGAGATAGGCTATGAACCGGAACAGCTGCTGGCGTATATGCTTCCGGAGCTTGCAAAGCGCGGGATTTAACCGAATCAAGCAAGTCCCCTTCTTCAATTGCGCAAAACAATAAGCAGATAATATGGAAACACAGGAGAAAAGATATGAAACAATTATATGAATCACTTGGAATCAGCAAAGAGGTATACGAATATGGAGAAGGCATCCTCGAAGCGCTGAAGGAACGGTTTGCCGCAATTGATGAGACGGCGGAGTACAATCAGCTCAAGGTCATAGCGGCGATGCAGAAGGCACATGTCAGTGCAGAATGCTTTAATGCGTCGAGCGGTTATGGATATGACGATATCGGAAGAGATACGCTCGAAGAGGTCTATGCAGCGGCATTTCATACGGAGGCAGCGCTTGTACGTCCGCAGATCACGTGCGGTACGCATGCACTGGCAATTGCGCTGGCAGGCAACCTGCGTCCGGGCGATGAGCTACTGTCTATTTCCGGCAGGCCGTATGATACCTTAGAGGAAGTCATTGGCATCCGTCCATCCTGCGGAAGTCTTGCAGAATACGGCGTGACTTATGCCCAGGTAGATCTTCTGGAAGACGGAAGCTTTGACTATGAAGGCATTGAGAAGGCACTGCGTCCGCAGACCCGTCTGATTGAGATTCAGCGCTCTAAGGGTTATCAGACCCGTCCGACCCTGTCAGTTGCACAGATCGGCGAGGCGATCGCTTTTATCAAAGAGCGGCGGCCGGATGTCATTGTAATGGTAGACAATTGCTATGGGGAGTTTGTCGAACGCCTTGAGCCGAGCGACTTTGATGCGGATATGATCGTCGGATCCCTGATTAAAAATCCGGGCGGCGGGCTGGCTCCGATCGGCGGCTATATCGCAGGTACGAAGGAGTGTGTAGAGCGGGCCGCATACCGTCTGACCTGTCCGGGGCTTGGAAAGGAGGTAGGTGCATCTCTTGGTGTGATGCGTTCCTTCTATCAGGGATTTTTCCTTGCTCCGACCGTGACGGCGGCCGCGTTAAAGGGGGCGATTTTTGCAGCAAATGTATATGAACGACTCGGATTTAAGGTGGTTCCGAATGGCAGCGAGTCCCGCCATGACATCATCCAGGCGGTAGAGTTTGGATTCCCGGAAGGGCTTACCTCTTTCTGTGAAGGTATTCAGGCTGCTGCTCCGGTTGACAGCTATGTGACCCCGGAGCCGTGGGCGATGCCGGGCTATGACAGCGATGTCATTATGGCAGCCGGTGCGTTTATCCAGGGTTCTTCGATCGAGCTGAGTGCGGACGGTCCCCTGAAGCCGCCATATGCGGTATATTTTCAGGGCGGACTGACCTGGCCACACGCAAAGCTGGGGATTCTTATGTCACTTCAGAAGCTGTATGAGAAAGGGCATGTTACGCTTCCCGTGAAGCAGCAGTAAGGAAAGGAGTTTTCCATGATTGAATTTTTAAAGGCATTTCTGTTTGGTATTGTAGAGGGTATTACCGAGTGGCTGCCGATCAGCAGCACCGGCCATATGATCCTGCTGAATGAGTTTGTGAAGCTTGACGTTTCGGATGCATTTTACAGTATGTTTGAAGTCGTCATCCAGCTCGGTGCAATTCTTGCGGTTGTCGTCCTGTTCTGGAAAGACATTTTTCCGTTTGGAAAGCCGACCGGGAGAAGGAGACGCCATTCGACAAAAGGGATTATGCGCTATGTGAAGACGGATATCATGCTTTTGTGGTGTAAGATTCTGGTATCCTGTGTACCGGCGGCGATCGTCGGAATTCTGTTTAATGATTTTTTTGAAGCACTGTTTTATAATTACATTACGGTAGCGATCATGCTGATTCTGTTCGGCGTTTTGTTTATCATTGTAGAGACTGTACATAAGGGGAAACCGTCGAAGATCAATTCTTTGTCGGAGCTGTCATTTCAGACCGCATTCGTGATTGGGCTTTTCCAGCTGATCGCAGCGATCTTTCCGGGCACCTCCCGCTCCGGTGCGACCATCGTCGGCGCGCTGATGATCGGTGTATCCAGAACAGTTGCGGCAGAATTTACGTTCTTTCTCGCGATTCCGGTTATGTTTGGCGCAAGCCTTTTGAAGCTCGTAAAATTCGGCCTGGCATTTACGTCGACCGAGCTTGCAATTCTGCTGATCGGTATGGTCACAGCTTTTGTATCTTCTCTGATTATCATCCGGTTCCTGCTCGGATATATCAAGAAGCACGATTTCAAGGTGTTTGGATATTACCGGATTATTCTGGGTGTGCTGGTGCTTGCATATTTCTTCTTTTCGTGATTTGAACGCAGATCGCAAAGCGATCTGCGTTCATGAGCAAGTAGCGAAGCTAGTAGGGCTCACGCTAATTAGCGACCTGCTTCATTTGTATAAATTCCCATCTACTGCGTTGTCGTCAATCGCCGTAGCCACCGCTACGCCTCATTCCTTCGCCTTGTAGATGAAAATTTATCCAGCATGAATCAGATTGTTAATTAGCGTGAGTCATACTAGGCCCTGTCAGTAGAGCTGCAGGGATGGATTGCGAATGTCCACTTTACGCCTGCAATAAAGTGAATTATGCAAAATCAGTTTTCAAACAGACTGCGAGAGGGAAGAGGATGGAAAATCAAAATCGTGTAATTATAGTGGGGGCGGGAGCATCGGGCCTGATGGCGGCGATTACAGCGGCCCGGAACGGGGCAAGGGTGACGGTGCTCGAAGCGATGGAACGTCCGGGAAAGAAGCTTCTGACGACCGGGAACGGACGATGTAACCTGACAAATATGGATCCGGAGCTGCCCAAACGGTATCACGGAGCAGACGCATCATTTGTACAGCCGGTGCTGGAACAGTTTGATGCACAGGAGGTGCGCAATTTTTTCGGAAGGCTTGGCCTGCTTACCATTGAGAAAAACGGGTATGTTTATCCATATACAAATCAGGCTTCTTCGGTACTGGAGGTGCTGCTGGCAGAGCTGCGCAGATGGAAGGTAAAGCTGAAGCTGATGGAAAAGGTCGAAGCGATTACCTGTGAGGATCGTATCTGGAAGGTGCGGACAGGCACGTGGACCTATGAGGCAGAGCGGCTGATTCTCAGCTGCGGATCAAAGTGTGCGCCGACAACCGGTTCTGACGGCAGCGGTTATCGGCTGGCGAAAATGGCGGGACTGAAGCTTATACCGGTCGTCCCCGCGCTGGCACCGCTGCTCTGCGAGGGAAAGACGCCTGCTCTGGCAGCCGGTGTGCGAAGTATGGCAGAGGTATCGCTGTGGCAGCGCAAGAAGCAGGATATGAGACCTGACGGAGCCGATGACTGGAGATTTGTCGCTTCAGAGCTGGGAGAAGTGCAGTGGACGAAATACGGAATTTCCGGAATTGCAGTCTTTCAGCTGTCCCGGTATGTCGCGGCGGAAAAAGGAGCTATGACATTTCAGGTTACACTTGATTTGCTGAAACCCTGCCTGGAAGAGCAGAAAATGGAGCGGGCAGTGCTGCAGGAAATGCTCTGGAGGCGTGCCGGACAGCTTCCGTCTGAACCCGTCGGAATGCTGCTGCGTGGGATTTTGAATGAAAAGCTGATTCCGCTGATGCTGAATCAGGCGGGAATCCGCTCGAAGCTGCAGTGCCGGGAGCTCACAGAAAAAGAGCTTTGCACGCTTCTGGATGTATGCAGAAGTTATGCGCTGGTCGTTGATGGTACAAAGTCCTTTGATATCTGTCAGGTATGTGCGGGAGGAGTAGATGTTGCACAGATTTCTCCCAAGACAATGGAATGCAAATGCATTCCGGGACTGTATGTGACCGGCGAACTGCTCGATGTAGACGGACCATGCGGGGGCTATAATCTGCAGTGGGCATGGGCAAGCGGGTATGCAGCAGGACGAAGCGCTGCTTCGGAGAGAAAAGAATCAGTTAAATTTTAGAAAAAACAAAGAAAAAAGACACAAATTAATCTGGATTTGAACACAATTGCGACACATTTTCTTCGTATCATGTCCTCAGCATGAATGCAGAAAAGCGTTCCCCGCTTTCAGTGCGCGGAGCGACTGCGTTCATGAGCAAACATCAGTAAGAAAGGATTTGGTACAAGATGAAACGTAATTATGTAGCATTACTTCTGGGACTGGCACTTACCGTTTCTTCCATGGGCGTATATGCAAGCGAGGGTACGACAGAGGCCGCTACCGAAACGACCACTGAGGCAACTACTGAGGCTGCCACCGCAGAAGCAAGTAAAGATGAAAACGCAGATACAGAGGCGATTGTCGGACAGGTGACAAAGGTTTCTGCAGATTCAATTACCATAACAAAGGGTGTTCTCGCTGCAGACGATGAAGAGACAGAGGCTGATACGGAGAGCACAACAGATGCGGAAGCAACTACCGAAGCAGCATCAGAGGATACGACCGAAGCAGCATCAGAGGATACGACCGAAGCAGCAGCTGAGGAAAATTCTGAGGCAGTAACAGAAGCAGCATCCTCTCAGACATCTCTTACCCTGACACTGACGAATGAATCACTGACCTACAATTTTGCAGATGACGCAAAGCTTGGCGAGCTGGCTCAGACGGAGAATATTGAGGTGAAGGCAGCGGACAGTTCTTCTGATACGTCTGCCACGGAGGCAACTACCGAAAAAGCAAGCGAGGCAGTGTCTGAGGCCGCTACCGAAGCTGCATCCGAAGAGGACACGACGGAAGCTGCATCCGAGGATGCGACCGAAACCGGCTCAGAAGTAGCTACCGAAGCTGCATCTGAGGATGTGACCGAAGAGTCTGTCGAGGTTTCTGAGGATGGCACCATCTCCATTACTGCAGATGGCATTATGGAGGGCGACATCGTGTCAATTCAGCTGAACAGCGATGGAACGGTTGCGAGCCTTACAATTCTTGCATATGGCACCGGCACAGTTGTTGGCGAAGCAGATGAGGATACAGAGATTTCTCTGTATGAGGATTCGACAGAAGCTGCAGATGCTTCTGTGGACACTGAGGCTGCAACAGAAGCAGTAACCGAGTAACAGAGTAATAGATACAGACATTTTCCCTGAAAGCCAGAACCGGATCATTCCCTCATATGATCCGGTTCTTTCTATATAAAAATAAAGACAGCCTATAATCCGTTTGCAGATATCCGGTCTGATTCTGAGCCCGTTTACTTCACAAGATAAAAAAAGTGTGATAAAATCGATTTGCTCAAAAAAGAAGAACAGGAGCAGGTGACAGATGAACATAAAAACCGTAATACGAATCAGTGAGCTGAAGCTTCCGATTACACATACGGAAGCGGAGCTTGAGAAAGAGATACAGAAGATCCTCAGACTGAAAAAGCAGCCGTTTACTTATACGTGTATGCGTCAGTCGGTGGATGCACGCAAAAAACCGGAGCTGTTTTATGTCTATACCGTCGATGTCGAGACAGCGCAGGCAACATCGATTGTAAAACGCCTTCATAATCGTAAAATCACACTGACAGAAAAAAAGGAGTATGCATTTCCTTACGAAAACGCTGCAGAAGAAAGAGAGCGCGCCCATCCACCGGTTGTAGCAGGCAGTGGCCCGGCAGGGCTTTTCTGCGCACTGATGCTTGCCCGCGCAGGACTTTGCCCGATTGTGCTCGAGCGTGGAGCGGCAGTCGAGCAGCGTGTGCAGGACGTGGAGATGTTCTGGGAGACCGGCGTGCTCAATCCAAATTCAAATGTCCAGTTTGGGGAAGGCGGCGCAGGTACCTTTTCAGATGGAAAGCTGAATACCCTGATCAAGGATCCGGACGGAAAAATTCATTTTGTACTGAATGAATTTGTAAAGGCAGGAGCAGATCCTTCTATACTATATTATTATAAACCGCACATCGGGACAGATGTGCTCGTATCGGTCGTGCGGCATATCCGGGAGGAGATCGAAGCTCTGGGCGGCAGATTCCGGTTCAAGAGTTGCCTGACCGGAATCCGTACACAGGAATCGGGTGCGCGCTATCAGCTGGAGATCAATGGCGGGGAGCAGATGCAAACGGATCATCTGGTGCTGGCGATCGGCCACAGTGCACGGGACACGTTTGAAATGCTGCAGGCACTTGGCATGTCGATGCAGCCAAAGGCATTCGCGGTCGGGCTCCGTATGGAGCATCCGCAGGAGCGGATCAATGAGGCTATGTACGGCATGCCGGTCTGCGAACAGCTTGGAGCGGCCCCTTACAAGGTGACGCATAAATGTGCGGATGGCCGTGGTGTGTATTCTTTTTGTATGTGTCCGGGAGGGTACGTCGTCAATGCTTCTTCTGAGCCGGGACGGCTGGCGGTAAACGGTATGAGCTACAGCAGCCGCGGAAGCCGTAATGCAAACAGCGCGATCGTTGTGACTGTCACGCCGGAGGATTATGAGGCAAAGGATGCGCTGGACGGGATGCGTTTCCAGAGGGATCTGGAAGAATCGGCATATCGCTGCGCATCTGGAAGGATTCCGGTAGAGACATTTGGCGACTTCCGATCCGGGAAAGAGAACCCGGAGCAGCCCTCCGGAAATGAGGTGCAGCCTCAGGTGAAGGGTGGATATGCGTATGCCAACGTACGCCGAATCCTGCCGGAGTCTCTGAATCTGGCACTGATCGAGGGAATCGAGGCGTTTGGACATTGGATTCCGGGCTTTGACGATTCCGAGGCACTGCTGCTCGGTGTTGAGAGCCGGACATCCTCGCCGGTACGGATTTTACGTGATGCTTCCTGTCAGGCAGAGCAGTTCCCGGGCATTTACCCGTGCGGCGAGGGGGCAGGCTATGCAGGCGGAATTACCTCAGCTGCAGTTGACGGAATACGGGTGGCGGAAGCAGTGGTAAGAAAATTTTAAGCTTCTGGGTGTATACTTTGGAAAAAATTTATGGTAGAATATTTCAATGGTTCATTTTCAAAGAGGAGAATTGTGCCATCTGGGCGAGCGAGAGCATGAAACATAATGAAAAACGAGAGTAATGCAGCAGGAAGCACGATGAAGCATCTGCCAAAGGAGGAACGTCCCTATGAGAAATGTCTGACATGGGGAGCGGAGCGTCTTAGTGATGCAGAGCTGATCGCTGTGATTTTACGAACTGGTTCCAAAGGCGTATCTGCACTGGAGCTGTCAAGAAACGTACTCGCTCAGGATAAAAAAGGGCTTCTTGGCATCTACCACATGTCGATTTCTGATTTACAGAAGATCCGCGGACTCGGAAAGGTGAAGGCGATACAGCTTAAATGTATTGCTGAGCTTTCGAGGCGGATATCACGGGCGGGGATTTCCGAATCTATTTCCTTTCATGACCCGGCTGCGGTCGCAGAATATTATATGGAAACACTGAGGCATGAAGAACAGGAGGTGCTTGTTCTTACGATGCTGAACAGCAAGGGGAAGCTGATAAGGGATACTATCATTTCGAGGGGAACCGTTAATGCTTCTCTGATTTCTCCGCGCGAAATTTTCATCGAAGCCATCCGGCAGCAGGCTGTCAGCATTCTGCTGCTGCACAATCACCCGAGCGGCGTTCCTGACCCGAGCAGGGATGACGTTCTGCTGACAGAGCGGGTTAAAAGGGCAGGTGCGATGCTTGGCATCGAGCTGCTGGACCATATCATCATCGGGGACAGGCAGGCCGTCAGCATGAGGGAACAGGGGTTCTGGCTGAATACAGAAACGCAGTGAGGGGAAAAGAATGCTGTTTCAGAAGGTATGTGCCGTGGATCTTGGCACAGATACGATCAAAATCAAAGATAAAAACGGAAAAAACTTTTTATACGATAAAAATGTGGTGGCGCTTCGCAATGACCGTGATATTCTGGCGGTCGGCAGCGCTGCCTATGAAATATACGAAAAGAACCCGAAAAATGTACAGGTCGTCTGGCCAATGACAAATGGCGTGATCGCCAATCTGACGGAGGCGGAGATCGTGCTTTCGCATTTGCTGAAAAGCTTCTCCGGGATACTGCATCGGGATGTAACGCTCTATATTGCCGTGCCAAGCGATATCACGCAGGTAGAGAAGCGAGCCTTTTTCCAGGTCATGCGCGGTAAGATCGGTGCAGGCCGGATCCGACTGATCGATAAGGGGATCGCAGACGCAGTGAGCGCAGAGCTGCCGGTGCTCTCCTCGCGCGGACATATGATCGTGAATATCGGCGGTGATACGACAGAGATTTCTGTGATTGCCTCCGGTAAGATTATTTTATCGCAGACCCTGAAGATCGGCGGAAGAAGGCTGGATGAGGACATCAGCACAATGGTGCGCCGGAAATTCAATCTGAGTATCGGTCAGAAGAGCGCAGAAGCATTGAAAAATAACCTTGCATTTATGATCAATGGTCCGCGTCTGGAGCAGAAGGTGTTTGGTATTCATACGCTGTCCGGCCTTCCGAAGTCGGATATGATTCCGTCGCTGGCGGTGAGTGTAGCGATCATTGACAGCGTGGATATGATCGTTGAGGCGATCAGCTCCATATTCAATCGGGTACCGCCACAATTGATGAAGGATATCACGCGTGAGGGTATTTACCTGAGTGGAGGTGTCTCCATGATCCAGAATCTTCCGGAATATATCCGAAAGGAGCTTGGAATTCCGATCCATCATATTCAGGATCCGAAGAACAGTACGGTGCGGGGACTGGTGGAAATCATCAATAATAAGGATCTGCGGCAGTGTACCTACACGCTGAAGGATCTGGCGGGAATGAGATAAGGCAGGTTGACTATGAAAAAAAAGACAAATGACAATTTGAAAAACAAATATCTTCTGATCGGACTTAGCGTATTTTGTGTTGCACTGATTTTGCTGTCCTTTTTTGAAGGGGATGCGGTTGCACCGGTCAGGCAGGTCAGCGGATTTGTGATTACACCGATTCAGAAGGGAATCAACGGGTTCGGCTCGTGGCTGTCCGGCCTTACCGATAATTTCGATGATGCGGTGACGTTGCGGGCAAAAAATGAAGAATTACAGGCGAAGGTGGATACGCTTACCGAGGAGAACAGCCAGCTGGTTCAGGATAAAGAGGAACTGACCAGACTGCGTGAGCTGTACGATCTGGATCAGCAGTATACAGACTATGAAAAGGTCGGTGCACGTGTAATTGCAAAAGAGTCCGGCAACTGGTTTCAGCTGTTCACGATCGATAAAGGGAGCAACGATGGCATTCAGAAAGATGCGAATGTCATTTCCGGAGGCGGACTGGTCGGAATTGTGACAGAGGTTGGTCCGAACTGGGCAGTCGTCCGGTCGATTATTGATGACAACAGCAATGTCAGCGCGATGGTATCAACGACCTCCGACCAGTGTATCATTGCCGGGGATCTTCGGCTGATTGACGAGGGCTCCCTGAATCTGGTCAAACTGACCGATACCGACAATAAGGTGCATGTCGGTGATAAGGTCGTGACGTCCTATATCAGTGAGAAGTTCCTGCCGGGCATCCTGATCGGATATATCAGCGAGCTGAACAATGATTCCAACAATCTGACAAAGTCCGGATATATCACACCGGTTGTCGATTTCCGGCATCTGCAGGAGGTGCTCGTCATTCTGGAGCTGAAAAATTATGTGCCGTCCGATTCGGTGTCGCCTGCAGCTGATACAGCTGAGACGGCTGCGGCCGGTGACGCTGCATCTGAAGCGGCTTTACAGACCGAGACAGAGATGCAGGCGGCAGAATAGGAAAGGAGCAGATACCAAGCATGAGACGAAAGCCGACGATGGCCATTCTGATTTTGGTCAGCATTATTTTACAGTCTACGGTTTGTCAGATGATATCGATTGCGTCGATCAAGCCGAATCTGCTCATTATCCTGACGGTTTCTTTTGGCCTGATGCGCGGGAAAAAATCCGGCATGCTGACCGGATTCTTCTGCGGACTGCTGACGGATATTTTTTTCAACAGCATTATTGGTTTCAATGCGCTGATCTATCTTTGGGTTGGGTATTTCAGCGGATATTTTTACCGCATTTTTTATGACGATGACATCAAGACGCCGCTGTTTCTGATCTCCATTTCCGATCTGATATACGGGATCGTGCAGTATGGCTTTATGTTTCTGATGAGAGGGAGAATTCATTTTTTCCGCTACCTCGGGCGTGTGATTTTGCCGGAGGTGCTTTACACATTGATACTGACCATTGTGCTTTACCGGCTTCTTTACCGGATCAACCAGAAGCTGAGTATGACTGACGGAGGAGGTGCAGACAGCTTTGTTTAAAGACATCAGGAAACGGGCATCGAAGGTGATCCCACCGAGGCTTGTGGTGCTGCTTGTCGTCATTGTACTGATGGCGGCGATTCTGATTGAACGACTGTTTTATCTGCAGATTATACAGGGAGAAAGCTATCAGGAAAATTTTTCTCTTTCTATTAAAAAGGAGCGAACGTTAAAAAGCTCCCGCGGCAATATTTACGACCGGAACGGAAAAGCGATTGCATACAACGAGCTTTCCTACTGTGTCACCTTTGAGGACAGCGAGACCTATAATACGACGCATGAGAAAAATCTTGCTCTGAACAGTATTCTGTACCATGTCATTAAAATGATAGAAGAGCAGGGCGATTCGATCGTAGATGACTTTGAGATCGGACAGGCAGACGACGGCTCCTGGGAGTATACGGTATCCGGCTTCACTCTGAACCGGTTTAAGGCAGATTTGTTTGGTCAGGCACAAATATCGGATCTGAAAAAGGAACAGCTGGAGATCAGCGCAGAAGATCTGATGACTAAGCTGTGTGATAAGGATCATTACGGGCTGATCGATCCGAAGATTACCGATGCCGAGCGGAAGGAATATGATCTTCCGGAGAGCTATACGGATCATGAGCTGCTGCAGCTCGTAGCCCTGCGAGCTGCGATTGCGGCGAACAGCTTCCAGCGCTATCAGGCCGTGACGATTGCGAAGGATGTCAGTGAGCAGACCGTTGCACGGATCATGGAAAACGCAGCAGATTTTCCGGGAATTGATATTTCAGAGGAATACCGCAGGGTATATGCGGATGCAGAGTATCTGGCACCGCTGATTGGTTATACCGGCAAAGTTTCCGCAGAGGAGCTGGAGGAACTCAAAAAAGAGGATGACAGCTATGATGCGACTGATATTGTCGGGAAAACCGGACTGGAAAGCGTGCTGGAGACGACTTTGCAGGGAGATAAGGGTTCGGAGACACTCTATGTCGACAACATGGGGCGGACACTGGAGGTGGCTTCCCGTGTAGAACCGCAGGCAGGCAATGATGTTATCCTGACGATTGATATGGATCTGCAGAAAGCGGCCTATCAGATCCTAGAGCAGTATATCGCCGGAATTATCTGCGCGAAGCTGGCGGATACAGAAGAGTTCAATGCAGACCTCGTCGAGTCGGCTGACCAGATCTGGATTCCGGTTTATGATGTCTACTATGCACTGTTTGAGAACAATGTGCTGAACGTGGGACATTTAAAGGCGGATGATGCGACAGCCAACGAGCAGGAAGTGTACAATGCGTTTCTTGTAAAGGCATCGGAAATTTTTGCGACGATCAAAAATGAGCTGCTCAGTGATACGCCGACGGCTTACAAGGATCTGGAAGAAGAGTATCAGGCATATGAGTCTTATATTGTCAACAATATGCTGATGTCTGATACCGGTATCCTGGATGCTGACGCAATCGACAAGACAGATCTCGTCTACAAGGAGTGGACGGAGGATGAGACGATCAGCCTGAAGGAATTTCTGACTTATGCGATTCAGCAGAACTGGCTTGATATTACAAAGATTACAAGCGATACGGAATATATGGATACCGACGAGATGTTCACGACACTGGCGGATTATATTTCCAACTATCTGTATGATGATGATAATTTCTGCAAGCAGGTATATCGGTATCTGTTGAAGGAAGAACGAATCAATGAGGCGGAGATCTGTCTGCTTCTGTTCGATCAGGGCGTGCTGGATATGGACACGACCGCTTATCAGCAGCTTTCGGATGGTTCTCTGAGCGGATTTGATTTTATTTACCAGAAGATCTACAATTTGGAGATCCGACCGTCTCAGCTGGCTCTGAATCCATGTTCCGGATCTCTCGTGCTGACGGATCCGAACAACGGAGAGACCCTGGCCTGTGTGACTTATCCGGGTTACGATAATAACCGGCTTGCGAATGAGATGGATTCAGATTACTTTACAAAGCTGAACATGGATAAATCCTCCCCGTTCTACAGCCGCGCGACACAGGAAGCGATTGCACCGGGCTCCACATTTAAGATCGTGACGGCGACCGCCGGCTATATGGAGGGTGTCATCAACCTTGGTGAGGGCATCAACTGTACCGGTAAATTCGATACACCGCCGTTCGACGAGCAGCCGATCAATTGCTGGAATATCTACGGACACGGGGTGGAGACGCTGCAGACGGCGATCCGGGATTCGTGTAACTATTTCTTTAATACAATCGGTTACCGGCTCGGTACAATGAACGGTGATTATTCCGATGAGGAGGGCATTCAAAAGCTGCAGAAGTATGCGGAGATGTATGGATTGGATGCCAAATCCGGTCTGGAGGTCCCTGAGACGACACCACATGTGTCAGATAAGGACGCGGCACGTTCTGCCATGGGACAGTCTACACATCTGTATACGACGGCAGGTCTGGCGCGATATGTGAGTACGATTGCGAACAGCGGCACCTGCTATGATCTGACACTTGTAAAGTCGATCACAGACTCGGCGGGCAGTGTGCTCGAGGACAACAGTGCAAATGTCCACAACACCTTTGAGCTCCCGCAGGAGCTCTGGGATACAATCCACGCAGGAATGCGTGGTGTAGTACAGAACCATGCGGCATTCAGCGCGACCAATGCTCCGGCCTTTAACGGAACGAACGGTCTGGCGGTAGCCGGTAAGACCGGTACGGCACAGCAGAGCAAGGACAAGCCGAACCACGGACTGTTCATCGGCTATGCACCGTATGATGACCCGGAGATTGCACTTGCTGTGCGTATTACGAACGGTTATTCCTCCGGAAATGCAGCGCTTGTCGCAAGAGATGTCATTTCTTATTACTTTAAGCTGCAGGATGAGAGTGAACTGATTACCGGACATGCATCGGCGTCGTATGATTCTTACAATACGTCCGGTACATCGGCAGCCGCATTTGCGGACTAAGCCGGAAAATGGAAAGAGGGAGTGGCAATGAGCCAAAGTGCGGTGATTTTAAAGAGCAATCCTTACGGGCTGGTTCTGAACCTGAATTCAGACCTCCCGTTTGAGGAGCTGCGAAAGGCGGTCGGAGAAAAGTTCCGGGAATCCGCAGGGTTCTTTAAAAATGCAAAGCTGGCGCTCACCTTTCGAGGCAGGGCCCTTACCAAAGAGGAAGAAAATCAGCTGGTAGAAGAGGTGGTAGAAAATTCCCGGATACAGGTGGTCTGTATTGTAGATGAAGAAAAGCAGTCAGCAGAGTTTTACCGGCGGGCGGTCGAGAAGTCACTGGAAAAGAAAAAGGAAGAGGACGGGTATTTTTACCGCGGGACTTTACGCTCCGGCCAGGAGCTGGAGACCGAGACAAGCATTGTAGTGATCGGCGATGTGAATCCGGGGGCGCGCATCATCTCAAAAGGTAATATCGTCGTGCTGGGCTGCTGTATGGGAGACATCTATGCAGGCGCGGGAGGCGACCGCAGCTGCTTTGTGGCGGCGCTTACGATGAAGCCCATACAGGTGCGCATTGCGGATAAACGGGCGCGCAGTGCCATCGTGAAGAAAAAGGATACCGGAGAGTATCCGCTTGATCCGAAGATGGCGTATATCAAAGATGACCATCTGCAGTTCAAACCGATCACAAGTGAAAATCTGTGTGAATATCTGACATAATAACAGAAGTACCGTGCGCGAAGAAACACGCAAATAAGGCAAAATGATGGCAGGCGAAGCGGAGGGATGGTATATGAGTCAGGTTATCGTAATTACATCCGGAAAAGGCGGAGTCGGAAAGACAACGTCGACAGCGAACATCGGAACGGGGCTTGCCCGTATGAATAAAAAAGTGGTTCTGATCGATACCGATATCGGGCTGCGGAATCTGGATGTCGTGATGGGGCTGGAAAACCGGATCATCTACAATCTGGTAGATGTCATTGAAGGAAATTGCAGGATCCGTCAGGCACTGATCAAGGATAAGCATTATCCGAATCTGTATCTGCTCCCGTCGGCGCAGACGCGCGACAAAAGCGCAGTCAGCCCGGAGCAGATGATCAAGCTTGTGGACGGGCTGAAGCCACTGTTTGACTATATTATTCTGGACTGTCCGGCCGGGATCGAGCAGGGGTTCCGCAATGCCATCGCGGCAGCAGACCAGGCAATTGTCGTGACGACGCCTGAAGTATCAGCGATCCGGGATGCAGACCGCATCATCGGGCTTCTGGAGGCAGATGGTATCCGGAAAATCGATCTGGTGCTGAACCGCATTCGCGTGGATATGGTGGAACGCGGCGAGATGATGTCGGTCGAGGATGTGCTGGAGATCCTGGCAGTCAATCTGCTCGGAGCGATTCCTGATGAAGAGAGCATTGTCATTGCCGCGAACCATGGGGAACCTGTCGTCGGAAGTGATACTCTGGCCGGTCAGGCGTATCTGAATATCGCCCGGCGTCTGATGGGCGAGACGGTTCCGCTTCTTGAGCTACAGCATCGGACGTCACTTTTGCAGCGTATGTCCGCGTTCTTCAAAAAGAAGTAGGAGGCTGAAATGAATATTTGCAGGTATGCGCAGGTTCGTTCCGGTGCAGTTGCACGGGCGCGGGCAGAGCTGACGATTGCTTCAGACAGGCTTGACTGCAGTCAGGAAGAGTTACGGCAGATGCGGAAGGAGATTGTAAATATTCTTTCAAGATACCTGAATCTGGACAGTGACCGCTTTGAAGTGCGGATGGATATTGTCTATGAGATAAAGCAAGGAGTACAGGATGTTAAAACAATACAGATTAAGTGATTATCGCTTCCGTCTGATCCTGTGGGTCGTCGCGTTGGCGATTCTCGGAATCCTGATTATCGGGAGTGCGGATGCGGATTTTCAGAAAAAACAGATATATGGACTGATTCTCGGAGTCGCCGCGATGGTGCTCGTGTCCCTTTTCGACTATACATGGGTTTTGAATTTTCACTGGCTGATTTATTTGCTGAGTACCGTGTTGCTCGGATTGGTTCTTCTGGTCGGTGTCGAGCGAAACGGTGCGACACGCTGGATCAATATCGGATTTCAGTTTCAGCCATCCGATGTGGCGAAAATTCTTCTGATTCTGTTTTTTGCCAAATTTTTTGAGGTTCACGAAGATGAGATCAGCAAGTTCCGAATGATTGTACTGTCTCTTTTGCTGATTGGCGTACAGCTGTTGCTGATCTACAAGGAGCCGGATCTTTCTACAACGATTACAGTAGCCGGGGTATTCTGTGTATTGATTTTTGTATCGGGTCTCAGCTATCGAATTGTTTTTGGTGTGCTGGCAGTGCTTGTGCCGGTTGCGGTTATTTTTGTGAGCGTGCTGATCCAGCCTGAGCAGCAGGGCGGCGGCAATTATCAGTTGAAGCGTGTTTATGCATGGCTGCGTCCGGACGAGTATCCGGATGAGGCAAGACAGCAGCAGAACTCAATCAAGGCGATCGGTTCCGGACAGCTTTACGGAAAGGGATTGAATAACGATGATGTAGGCTCCGTCAAAAACGGTAATTTTATCTCTGAGCCGCAGACGGACTTTATCTTTGCCGTAGCGGGAGAGGAGCTTGGGTTCCTTGGATGCTGCATCATTGTTCTGCTGGAATTTCTGATTGCACTGGAATGTCTTCTGATCGGAAGGAGGGCCAAAGTGCTGTCGGGAACACTGATTGGATGCGGTATGTCCGCACTGGTTTTTTTCCAGACCTTTATCAACATTTCAGTTACAACGGGACTGATTCCCAATACGGGTATCACACTCCCGTTTGTAAGCTATGGTCTGACTTCGCTGGTCAGCTTCTGTATTGGAATCGGACTGGTACTGAATGTAGGACTTCAGACCCGCAAATATTGATATTTCGACAATTTATTAAAGGAGGCCAAACGAATGAATGTAGCATTTGTCGCACATGATTCAAAGAAAAAGCTGATGCAGAATCTCTGCATTGCGTATCGGAGCATTCTTGCAAAGCATACGCTTTATGCAACCGGAACGACAGGACGTCTGATCGAAGAGGTCACGAATCTGAATATCCATAAATTCCTTGCCGGACATATCGGAGGTGAGGAACAGCTTGGAGCGATGATTGACCAGAACCAGATCGACCTTGTGATCTTTTTTCGGGATCCTTTAAATGCGAGGAGCAACGAGCCTGATGTCAATAAGGCAATTCGCCTGTGTGACATCCACAATGTCCCGCTGGCGACAAATATCGCATCTGCAGAGATGCTTCTGAAATCACTGGAGCGAGGAGATCTTGAGTGGCGTGAAATGTACAAATAAAAATGAACAGCCGGTTGGCTATACAGCCCGGGAATGGGCGCGCATTCAGCAAAAAGAAGCGCAGGAGGCAAAAAGACAGCGAAAGCTGATTCTTGTGCTGCTTTTGCTCTTTTTGCTGACGGCGCTGATGGGCTTTCTGGTCTATTACTTTGTGTTCCGTTCCCATGACTATGAATTATTTTCTCCATATGACCGGACGGATCCTGTACTGAGCTCCGGGGGAAGTCTTCTGACGGGCAATACCGCAGATGCATTTGCAGCAGATCTGTGTGTGGCTTCCGGAGATGTGAACAGTGCGGATCTGACGCTGAATGCATATTCTGCAGGATTATTTGATGTGAATCATGAGCGTACCGTCTATGCGAAAGATATTTTTACAAAACGCTCCCCTGCGAGTATTACGAAGGTCATGACAGCGCTTGTTGCACTGAAATACGGAAATCTGGACGAGCTTGTCACGGTCACTTCGACGGCGGCGGATATCGAGTATGGATCTTCTGTCTGCGACATCAAAGAGGGCGAAGTTTATTCCCTGCGGCAGCTGCTTTATGGTATGATGCTCGCTTCCGGAAACGATGCGGCGATGATGATCGCGGAGCATGTGGGGGGATCGGTCGATCATTTTGTTGAGATGATGAATGAGGAGGCGGCATCCATCGGCGCGACAAGCTCACATTTTATGAATCCGCATGGCCTGACAAATCCGGAGCATTATACCTCTGTCTATGATATTTATCTGATTTACAATACAGCTCTGAAGTATGATATTTTTCAGGATATTATCAGCCGCAAAAATTATTATGCGGAGTATACGAGAAGTGACGGCAGTGAGGGAGCTGTGACCTGGGAGTCAACGAATCACTATTTTACGAATGAAGCGGAGGCTCCTGACGATGTCGTGATCTACGGCGGAAAGACCGGTACAACAGATGACGCAGGTGCATGTCTGTCGCTGCTTTCCAAGGATTTATACGGAAATCCATATTTATCGATTATTCTTCACGCCAACGACAAAGATGCCCTGTATCAGGAGATGAATCAGGTATTATCTTTAATTGGTGCTACAGATTCGTGAAATATGTATAAATAGACGATAAATTTGCAATTAGGTGTTGTAATTTATGTGAAAATAGTCTATAATTACATCACGAATATTTATCCGCTACCAAAGGAGGAGATAACCATGATACAGTTAATTGTAGGCGCAAAAGGAAAAGGAAAAACAAAAATTTTACTTGACAAGGTAAACACCGAGGTGAAGGATGCACACGGCAGCATCGTATATCTGGATAAGAGTCCGAAGCATATGTACGAGCTGAACAATAAGATCCGTCTCATTGATGTTTCCGGATTCGAGCTGGAGTCTAGTGGAGAGTTTATCGGCTTCGTTTATGGAATTCTTTCTCAGGATCACGATCTGGAGCAGATGTATCTTGACAGTTTTCTGAAGATTTCGCTTACAGACGCGGCGACGGCCAATGACCTGCTCCGCAAGTTGGATAAGATCAGCGAGAAGTTCGGCGTGACGTTTGTCATCAGCATTTCCCTTGAAGGCGCTGACATAGCGGAAGATTTGAAGAAGTATATGATTGCGGAATTATAAAAAAGACTACATAAGTGGAGCTGCTGCAATGATTTTTGCAGCAGCTCTTTTGCCGTGAGTTCTTACATCTGCTCGGATCCCATTTCTGTGACTCTTCCGTAGAGGCTTAAGAGATACATGCCGGAGATGCCGACCAGTGTGTAGACGACTCGGGAGAGCCAGGTCATATTTCCAAAAAGCAGACTGACCAAATCCAGTCGAAAAAGGCCGATGAGCCCCCAGTTTATCGCTCCGATGATGACAAGCGTCAGTGCCGTATAGTCCAATCCTTTCATTCGGATTCCTCCTTTTCTGAATTGCTGATGAATGCTGCAGCATTGTATCTATGGTCAGTATATCACGAAAAATGGATTTTATTCAAATCAACGGTTGTCTCGGTAGAACATACATGGTAAAATAAAAAAGATATGTTGATTTTCGGAGGTTTTCTGATTGTTCAAATCTAAAAAAAATGGGAAGATAACAAAGTATAAAAGATATTCTTTTTTTAATATCGGGACACTCCTGTTCAGTATTGTTTTTATTTATCTAATCATCTGTATTTTCATGTATCTGACAGAGTCCCATATCACAGCCTATGAGGTTACCCGTGGTTCGATTACGGGAAATTATCGTTTTCATGCGTTTTCCCTTCGGGATGAGACCGTTGTCAATGCAACGCAGTCCGGCACGGTACGGTATTACATGCGTGAGGGGGCGAAGGCATCTGCAGGGAGCGTGGTCTGCTCTGTCGATGAGTCGGGGACGACAGCTCCGGTCAGCTACAGCACATTTTCCATGAGCAGTGAAGAGGCAAAGCACATTCAGAATCTGCTTTCCAGCTTTACGATCAATTTCAGCAGTAATGCGTTTCAGCGTACTTACGATATCAAGTCCAATGTCCAGACGGCACTGGCAGAAATGCTGCAGGGACTGGACGAGGCGCCGTCTTATGTGCGGAACCAGTGTACGGCACCGCAGGCGGGCTTTATCTTGTATAATACGGACGGATATGAGTCTATGACGGAAACACAGCTCACATCTGAGATATTTGACCAGAGCAGCTATCATGCAACGAGCCTTCGTCAGAATGCGACAGTGACAGCCGGAAATCCGGTATTTAAAGAAGTGACGAGTGAGGGATGGGCGCTGTATTTTCCGTTGAATGAGAAGCTGCATACAGAGCTGGTGTCTGCCACAAAGCTGCAGTTCCGTTTCCTGAAGGACAATGTGACATTCACAGCCCCGTTTTCGATCATTCAAAACGGGTCAGAGTATTTCGGAAAGATTTCCATGAGTAACTCTCTGGTGCGCTACGCTTCGGATCGTTATTTAGAGATCGAGCTGATCATGAATAAAAAGACCGGTCTGAAGATTCCGGAATCTGCGCTGGTGCAGCGCAATTTTTACGCGATTCCGGAGGAATACGTGATCAAAAATGCGGGAACCGACAGCGAAGTGACTCTGAAGGTTACATACGCCGAGTCTGGGGAGACCGCCTATGTAACTGCCAATGTTTATAAATATGATTCGGAGGCAAAGGCCTACCTCGTTGACCGGCAGCTTTTTTCACCCGGGGATGAGATTCTCCTGGATAATTCGGCGAAGCATATGCAGCTGCAGGAGGATGATGAGGAGACACTGTATGGTGTTTACAATATCAATAAGGGCTATGCGGTGTTCCGGGAGGTCACGATCATAGATGAAAATGAGGAGTACTGCATTGTAGAGAGCAATAATATCTATGGGCTTGCCGCATATGACTATATTGTTCTGAGAGCGGATGAGGTCACAGAGGATCAGATCGTATATTAGCAAAGGAGTGTATATTATATGGTAAAAGAAAATCTGTCCATTGTGGAGCAGAATATACAAAAGGCGTGTGCGCGTTCCGGTCGGGATCGCAGAGAGGTACAGCTGATCGCGGTCAGCAAGACAAAACCTGTCGAGATGCTGATGGAGGCGTATGACTGTCAGATTCGCGATTTTGGTGAGAACAAGCCGCAGGAAATCCGGGAGAAATTCCCGCAACTGCCGGAAGATATCCGCTGGCACATGATCGGGCATCTGCAACGCAATAAAATTAAATATATCATTGATAAAGTGTGTATGATCCATTCTATCGAGTCCGTTCGTCTGGCAGAGGCAGTCAGTGAGGAGGCGGCGAAGCACGGGCGGGTGATTCCGGTGCTCGTAGAGGTCAATATGGCAGGCGAAGAGACAAAATTCGGGATCCGTCCGGAGGAGACGGAAGACTTTATCCGGGAGATCCGTCTGCTTCCGAATATTCAGGTAAACGGGCTGATGACCATTGCTCCCTATACCGAGAATGCAGAAGATAACCGCATCTATTTCCGCAATTTGAAAAAATTATATGTTGACATAAAAGAGAAAAACATTGATAATGTGGTTATGTCTCATCTTAGCATGGGAATGACAGGGGACTATGAGGTAGCGATTGAAGAGGGCGCGACGATGGTGCGTGTCGGCACCGGCATTTTCGGCGAGCGGTTTTATGGCCAGATATAAAGTCAGAAAAGTCAGATAGGAGAGAACGGAATGGGAGTTTTAGATAAATTTTTGAATGCAATGAAGCTGAATGACGATGAAGACCTTGAGGGCGAAGGCTATCTGGATGAAGATTACGATGACGATTATGAGGAAGAGCGTCCGAAAAAGCGGATTTTGAGCAGCAAGTATGAAGAGGATGAGGAAGACGGGCCGGAAGAAATGCCGCAGCGTGCGGAGCGTGATCGGAAGGCCGATGTCGGAAGCACGTCATCCAGGCAGAAGCCGCGCGTAGTTAAGTCCAATCCGTCGACTCCAAAGATTTCACAGATGCGTCCACGTAAGGGCAGCGGTATGGAGGTCTGTGTGATCAAGCCGCGGAGCATGGAGGACACACATGAGATTACGGAGACTCTGCAGGAGAACTGCACCGTTGTCCTGAATATGGAAGGGATCGATATGGATCTGGCACAGCGAATCATTGATTTCTCTTCCGGCTCCTGCTATGCACTGCACGGAGGGCTTTTGAAGATCAGCAATTATATCTTTATCATTACTCCAAAGGGAGTGGATATTTCCGGAGATTTTCAGGAAGTGTTGACCGGTGCGATCGGAGTACCGGCCTATGAAGCCAGGTTTTAACCGAATCAGGCCGCGCCTGATAAGCTATGAAGCAGCTGTTCGGTTATGACATATCATAATTTCTTATGATCCGGCAAGTAGCGAAGTTAGGCCCTGTCAGCAGAGCTGCAGGGATGGATTGCGAATATCCGATTGACATGGAGAACATTTAAATGAATAAGGAAGAAGAATTACTGTCAAAGCGTATTCAGGAGCTGGCGCGGCTTGCGGATGTCAAATATTGTCCCACCTATACCGACTTCCTGAATTTAAATGAACAGAATATTCTGCAGCAGACTCTCCCGAAGCTTGCCTATGTTCAGGTGGCATGCTTTGGCGGGTACGAAGGAGCAGAGCGTCAGATTGCAGCATTTGTGCCTGATGCTCTTTCTTATCGTATGGAGGAATTTCGGGACTATCCGATCTCCTGTATTCAGATCCGGCCGAAAAATGCAAGGTTTGCAGAGGACTTAAGTCATCGTGATGTGCTGGGTGCGCTGATGCACCTTGGGATTGACCGTTGCAAGATGGGAGATATCGCGATGTGCGATGGTGTCTGCTACCTTTTCTGTCACACTTCACTTGCTGAACTGATCGCGGGAGAGCTGATAAAGGTGCGGCATACCACGGTCGCCTGCAGTATCTGTCGGCCGGAGGACTTTACCTATCAGCCAAAGGTGAAGGAGATTATGGGCACGGTTGCCTCCATTCGTCTGGATGCAGTGATGTCGGTTGCATTTCAGTCTTCCCGCAGCAGCCTTCTGTCTCTGATCGATGGCGGTATGGTGTTTGTAAACGGAAGGCTGATTACGACGAATGCATATACGCTAAAACAAGGAGATCTGATCTCGGCCCGCGGCGAAGGAAAGTTTCGGTACGTGGGTGCAGAAAAAGAGACAAAAAAGGGTCGGATTCTGATCCGCGTAGAGAAATATGTATAGGGGCCAAAAGGTATTTTAAATCCGCTCATTTTTCTACGAAAAATGGCTACTTTTCGGTGTTTTGCGGGTCAATAAGTCATGCTCTTTCATGCAAGCATGAAACGCATGACCTTTTGACCCTGGTATCATCATCATAAAAACCAGAAAAACAGGAGAATAATTATGGCAAAGACAGCAGTAAACAGACTTACAGTAAAAACCGAGGGAAATACACCTTATGATATCTGCCTGAAGAATTCTTTTTCTTCGCTGGCACAGGAGCTTGATGGGATAGGCTGCGGCGGTCGCAGACTCTGTATCGTATCGGATTCGAACGTAGCAGATCTGTACCTGAAAGAAGTGATGGAATACGCGAAAAAATGCGGAAAAGAAGTCATTTCCTTTGTATTTCCGGCTGGAGAGCAGAGCAAGACGCTTGCTACGGTTCAGCAGCTCTATGAGACACTGATCCAGGCAGGCTTTGACCGCAAGGATTATCTGCTGGCACTTGGCGGCGGCGTGGTCGGCGATCTGGCAGGCTATGCAGCGGCGACCTATCTGCGTGGAATTCGTTTTGTCCAGATTCCGACGAGCCTTCTGGCACAGATCGACAGCAGTGTGGGAGGAAAGACCGGTGTGGATTTTGACCAGTATAAAAATATGGTCGGAGCATTTCATCAGCCGTCACTTGTCTATATCAATGTTCCGGTGCTGAAGACTTTGCCGGATGATCAGCTTGCAAGCGGTGTCGGCGAGCTGCTCAAGTATGGCCTGAGCTTTGATGCAGATTTTTATGAGTGGTGCATCGAGCACATGGAAGAGATCGATGAGCGCGATTCGGAGACGATGACCTGTCTCATCGCAAAGTGCTGCGCACTGAAGAAGTATATTGTAGAGAAAGACCCGACGGAAAAAGGTGATCGTGCACTTTTGAATTTTGGTCATACGATCGGCCATGCGATCGAGAAGCTTAAGGATTTTACGCTTTCTCACGGAGCCTGTGTCGCACTTGGCACGGTGGCAGCCGCCTACATTTCCTGGCAGAGAGGATATCTGGATGAGGATGAGTTCTATGAAATTCGTGATATGAACGTCGGATTCGGGCTTCCGATTTCCTTTGACGGGATTTCGGTGGACGATATTATTGAGGCAACAAGGAGCGACAAAAAAATGGATGCAGGACAGATCCGCTTCATTTTGCTGAAAAAGCTTGGCAAGGCACAGATTGTCACCGATGTGACTGAGACGGAGATGCGAGAGGCGATCAAGAGCCTGAAGGCAGACTAAGCAGGAGAGGATACAATGAAGAGACCTGAAAAAAGCTTGCGAATGTATTTGGCGGGCATGGCATTTTTTGGACTGCTGATCGTACTGGATCAGTTTACAAAGTATGCGGCGGAGACGTATCTGAAGGGAATCGGTACGAAACCGGTCATTCCCGGTGTTTTTGAACTGTTTTATCTGCAGAATCGCGGAGCGGCCTTTGGTATTTTGGCAAACCGGCAGTGGGTTTTCGTGATGATTGCACTCGCGATGGTCGCCGTGGCTATATACGTGTATGTATACCTTCCGGTGACTTTGCATTTTCTGGCGATGCGGATCTGCACGGTATTGATCGCGGCAGGTGCAGCCGGAAATATGATCGACCGTCTGCTGCACCGGTACGTCATTGATTTTCTGTATGTATCGCTCATTGATTTTCCGGTCTTTAATGTTGCAGACTGCTATGTGGTCGTTGGGGCACTGCTTTTGATTGTACTGATTTTTACGCTATATCGGAACGATAATTTCGAGTGCCTGAATCCGGAAAAAGAATAAAAGGCGAAAACAAAACTTGTAGTATCCAAGAATCGTTTTGTCAGAAGAGACGGTTTGCAGGATTGAATGGTAGGAAAGATGACAGAAAAAGAACAGATTACAGTGACATCTGCGGAGAACGGAATACGGATTGACCGACTTCTTGCAGATCGTTTTCCGGAGCTGACCCGCTCCTATATTCAGAAAATGATCAGGGACGGAGATGTGCTTGCAAATGAGAAGCTGATCCGTGCCAGCTATAAAGCAGCGGAAGGGGATGTGATACATCTGGAGCTTCCGGAACCGGAACCGCTCGCCATTGAGCCGGAAAATATTCCGCTCGATATTCTTTACGAGGATGCGGATCTGCTTGTGGTCAATAAGCCAAAGGGGATGGTCGTTCATCCGGCAGCAGGACATTACAGCGGTACGCTTGTCAATGCGGTTCTGTATCATTGCGGTGATTCTTTATCCGGAATCAACGGTGTACTGCGTCCCGGAATCGTACATCGCATTGATCAGAATACGACCGGATCTCTGATTATCTGTAAAAATGACCGTGCCCACCAGGGGATTGCGGCACAGCTCAAGGTACATTCCATCACGCGCAAATACCGTGCAATCGTGCATGGACGACTGACCGAAGACGGGGTGGTCCACACAACGATCGGACGTCATCCCCAGAATCGCAAGCTGATGGCGGTCAATGTTCCAAATGGAAAGGATGCCATCACGCATTACCGGGTACTGGAGACGTTTGACCGGTTTACCTACATTGAGTGTCAGCTGGAGACCGGACGCACACATCAGATTCGTGTGCATATGAAGAGTATCGGACATCCGATTCTCGGTGACGATGTCTACGGACCGTCGAAGTGTCCGTTTGCCGGACTGGAAGGTCAGACACTCCATGCGATGACGATCGGGTTTATACATCCTACGACAGGGGAATATATGGAGTTCCACGCACCGCTGCCGGAATATTTTGAAGGATTGCTGGAAAAGTTAAGAAAAAAAGTTTAGCAGGAATACCAGGCCCACGACCAACGCCACAAAACAAACCTTCCGCAGCACCCAATATGCCTCGTACCTGCCAAGAATGGCGCGCAGCACCCAGATTCCGGCGTTGCGGCCTTTTTTTGTATTGCAGCGGCGGCATGCGGGAGCGAGATTGCGCACATCGTTCACATCCTCGATGCGAAGCAGCCGCAGCCAGAAATCATTGCCGGTCTTGGTGCGGTAGATGGGGTAGATATGGTCGATGCACAGCCTTTTATCCGGAATACGGCGATGACAATAGCGGCAGCGATAGCCGCCGAGCGGTCTTGGGTAGTACGAAAAAAAATCCCGGCGATAGTGATCGCTTCGGCCGAGATTTTCCGGATAGATGCGTTTCAGTTCGTAGTGCCGCCTGCGGCAGATGCGGCGGATTTTGCGTTCTTTGCGCTCTTCCGCCTGAATCCGGTACATATTCTTGCCGGTACGGCGGACCGACGGGAAGCGCCGGAAGGCCTTTCGCGGATCCTTCCGGGAACGCTCTGTCGTATAAATCTCAAAATACATCGTTTTATCAGCTCTCCAGAAGGATTGTAAACGGCCCGTCGTTGCACAGCCGCACTTTCATATCTGCACCGAAGCTTCCGGTCTGGACGACCGGGATCTGCCTGCGGCACTCAGCGATGATGTACTCATAGAGCTCCTCGGCCTTTTTCGGATCGCCGGCTTCTGTAAAGGAAGGACGGTTGCCATGCTTGCAGTTAGCATAAAGAGTAAACTGAGAGACGAGCAGAAGCCCGCCATTGACGTCTTTTAAAGACAGATTTGTCTTTCCGTTTTCATCAGAAAAGATACGCAGGTTGATCATTTTTTTGATGAGGCGGTCAGCCTCTGCGGTCGTATCCTCCTGTCCGACACCGATCAGTATCAGATATCCGTTTGCAATTTCCCCAATGATTTTCTCATCGACTTCCACAGAAGCCTCGGTTACACGCTGTATCACAAATTTCATAATAAAATCTCCTCTTTCGTTGTTTTCGCGACATTATACGATTCTATCATACTCTGAATGATTTGCAAAGTGCAGAGTCTATATGATTTTTGGCAGAGTCCTGGATTGACGCAGAAGAGAAGCTATGTTATCGTTTCCAGAGAAACGGACGGATTGCGACAATCCGTTTAAGATACGTTTTTTCAGGAAGCAGAAAGGAGCCATATACAAATGAAGCTACAACGCCTGCTGAGCCTGACCCGTCAGGCTGTTGATGAATTCCATATGATCGAAGAGGGGGATAAGATTGCAGTCGGAATCTCGGGAGGGAAGGACAGCCTGACCTTACTCTATGCACTGAGCTATCTGCAGCGCTTTTATCCGAAACATTTTACAATCGAAGCGATCACGGTCCATCCGGGGTACGAAGGATTTGATCTCTCGCCGGTACAGTCGCTCTGTGACAAGCTGGAGGTGCCATATACGATCGTGCATACACAGATTTCCGAGATTTTGTTTGAGACCAGAAAAGAGTCGCATCCATGTGCGTTGTGTGCGAAGCTCCGCAAGGGTGCCTTTAATGAAAAAGCGCTGGAGCTTGGATGTAATAAGATCGCCTATGCGCATCACAAAAATGATGTGGTAGAGACCTTTATGATGTCACTGATTATGGAAGGTCGGATTTATACTTTTTCTCCGGTCACACATCTCGACCGGACCGGTCTGACCCTGATCCGTCCACTGATCTTTGTCGAGGAGCCGGATGTAAAAGGGTTTATGAAGAAGTATCAGCTTCCGGTCGTCAAAAATCCATGTCCGGTTGACGGCTACACGCAGCGCCAGTATATGAAAGAGCTGCTCGCCAATCTGAACCGGGATCATCATGGAGCCCTGAACCGTATTTTTACTGCGGTTATGAATGGAGAGCTTCCGGACTGGGTGATGGCGCGTACAGGCGGGAGGCTTACCGGACATACAGATAAATTCGAAATCCGCTGATTTACTACGTAAATCGCTACTTTCTCATGTTTGGCGGGTCTCAAGTTCAAAAGATATTAAGGTCAAAAGATGCCTTACGGATTGTTCCGTACTTCGTACTCCCACAATCCTGCCCCGATATGAGCATATCGTGAAGCTTGCGCTCCACTTTTATGCTCATATCGGAGCGGGTCATTAAGCCATAAAACCACTCCTGTGCAAGCACATCGTGGTTTCAGGATTTTGACCCTGGCATCATCATAAAATTCAGGAAAAATGGAAAATCCTCTTGACAGAATCGTAAGAACGGATATAATAGAATCAAACATATGAATAATTGTTCATATGAATGAGAAAAAAATAATAAACTTATAAAGAGAGGGCTATCACTATGAAAAAGACGTATAAGATCGATGTAGACTGCGCAAACTGTGCAAATAAAATGGAAGAGGCAGCAAAGGCTACCGCCGGTGTAAAGGATGCTACCGTGAACTTCATGATGTTGAAAATGATCGTAGAGTTTGAGGATGGTCAGGATCCGAAGGCTGTGATGAAGGAAGTCCTGAAGAACTGCAAAAAGGTTGAGGACGACTGCGAGATTTATCTGTAAGGCGCATTCACTGGAAAGCCGGAGCGGCAGATATCGGATATCTGCATCGTGAAAAGAAAAAGGACAGAGAATACCTCCGGCATTTGCAGTATATGTCGGAGGTATTCTTTACAGGAAATTGCGTCCTGTAAAGAATAGGACTTGTCTGATACGGGTCAAGCGGATATTCGCAATCCGCTTCGCTGCTTGCTCATAACCGAATGCTGGGACAAAAATAACGGGAGGGTATGCTACTATGAATAAGAAGCAGAAAAAGATGCTGGCGAGGATCATTGTTTCCGCTGTACTGATTGTCTTGTTTTCCATGCTTCCGATTGACGGATATGTACAGTTTGGGCTGTTTATGATTCCATATCTGGTCATCGGTTATGATATTCTGAAAAAAGCGTGGAAGGGTATTCTGAACCGCCAGGTATTTGATGAGAATTTCCTGATGGCGGTCGCGACCATCGGTGCAATTCTTTTAAGAGACTACAAGGAAGGCGTAGCCGTAATGCTGTTTTATCAGATCGGCGAGCTGTTCCAGAGCTATGCGGTCGGCAAGAGCCGCCGGAATATCAGTGATCTGATGGATATTCGGCCGGATTACGCAAACATTGAGCAGGATGGAAAGCTGGAAAAGGTCGATCCGGACGAGGTGGCAGTCGGAACGATCATCGTTGTACAGCCGGGTGAAAAGATACCGATCGACGGTATCGTGACCGAAGGAAAGACTTCTCTGAATACAAGCGCACTGACCGGAGAGAGCCTGCCGCGTGAGGTTGCAGAAGGTGATGAGGTCATCAGCGGATGCATCAATATGAGCGGTCTGATCCGCATTCGGACGACAAAGGAGTTCGGCGAGTCCACGGTATCCAAGATCCTGGAGCTTATGGAAAATTCCAGTTCCTTAAAATCCCGATCTGAGAACTTTATCTCAAAATTTGCAAGGTATTATACACCGGCGGTCTGCTATGGCGCACTGGCGCTGGCGATTCTCCCGCCGCTTGCTCGGATGATCTTTATGGGGCTGTCTCCGATGTGGGGGGACTGGGTTTACCGCGCACTGACATTCCTTGTTATCAGCTGCCCGTGTGCGCTCGTCATCAGTATCCCGCTCGGATTTTTTGCCGGTATCGGCGGAGCAAGTAAGGCCGGGGTGCTTGTGAAGGGTTCGAACTATCTGGAAGCACTCTCACAGACGAAGACCGTTGTATTTGACAAGACCGGTACGATGACGGAGGGCGTCTTTGAAGTGACCGGCGTGCATCACAACAGTATGGAGGATCAGAAGCTGCTGGAGTATGCGGCGCTGGCTGAGAGCGCATCTTCACATCCGATCAGTAAGAGTCTGCAGAAGGCCTGCGGAAAGCCGCTGGATCGATGCAGAGTATCAGATATTGAGGAGATCGGCGGCAATGGTATTACCGCAAAGGTGGACGGAACCGCAGTTGCGGTCGGCAATACAAAGCTGATGGAACGGCTCGGTATCCCTGCGGTGGAGTGCCACCAGGTCGGAACGGTCGTACATGTGGCGATAGATGGCGCATATGCCGGACACATCCTGATCTCTGACCGGATCAAGCCGCATGCAAAGCAGGCGATTGAGAATCTGAAAAAGGCAGGTGTTACCCGTACTGTTATGTTGACAGGCGACCGGAAGCAGGTCGCAGATACGGTGGCAAAAGAGCTTGGTATTGATGAAGTGCACAGTGAACTGCTTCCGGCAGACAAGGTATCCCGCGTCGAAGAGCTGCTCTTGAAGAAAGGCAAAAACGAAACACTGGCATTTGTCGGAGACGGTATCAATGATGCACCGGTACTGTCCCGTGCAGATATCGGTATCGCGATGGGTGCAATGGGAAGCGATGCGGCGATCGAGGCGGCCGATATCGTGCTGATGGATGACGATCCGATAAAGATTGCGACAGCGATCCGAATTTCGAAAAGATGTATCCGCATTGTCTATGAAAACATTTATTTTGCGATCGGTATCAAGCTTCTTTGCCTTCTGCTCGGCGCACTCGGTATCGCAAACATGTGGATGGCGATCTTTGCGGATGTCGGAGTCATGATTTTGGCTGTGCTGAATGCAATCCGTACGCTGTTTGTGAAGAATTTATAGAAAGGATACAGCATTATGGAAGAAAAGGAAATCGGATGCTGTGAAGTGACAGAGGTGCATGAAAATCTTCTGAAAATTGTACGAGAGACGATTCCGGAGGAGACGGAGCTGTATGATCTGGCAGAGCTGTTTAAGATTTTTGGGGACTCGACGCGGATCCGGATTCTGTTCGTCCTCTTTGAGGCAGAGGTGTGCGTCTGCGATCTGGCAGCAGCATTAAACATGACACAGTCGGCAATCTCCCACCAGCTTCGGATCCTGAAGCAGAGCCGCCTGGTGAAGAGCCGCAGGGAAGGGAAATCGGTATTTTATTCTCTGGCGGATGAGCATGTCCGCACAATCATCTCACAGGGACAGGAGCACATAGAAGAAAATTAGTCAGTGAATGCGTTTCAGTACCTCTTCCGTCAGAAGACCGATGATTAGTCCGGTCAGAAGTCCAGAGAGGAGCAGTACCGGAGTATAAAAAAGAAGGGTCGTGCGTCCTACCAGCCACATGGCGAGAAGGAGCTGCCCGATGTTATGCGAAATGCCGCCGAGTACGCTGATCATCCGTGTGGATGTATCGGTATGTGCTTTGGCGGCATTCATGCATAGAAGGCTGAGTGCGGCTCCACAGAGGCTGTAGAAGATCCCGAAGGCGTTTCCGAACAGCATGCCGACGATCAGAATGCGCAATGCAGAGACAAGTGTTGCCTCTTTCAGAGAATAACGCATCAGAATATAGAGCACGGAAAGATTTGCCAGTCCGAGCTTTACCCCGGGGATTCCGGCAAAGACCGGGAGCAGTGATTCGACATAGCCGAAAATTGCACCAAGAGCAGTAAAAAGCCCCATGCGGGCGAGCTTTTGATTCAGGGGTTCTTTTTTTTGAATCATATAAATTCTCCATGGTGATGATGTTTGTAGAATTGCGGGAGCTGCTTTACGGCTGAGCAATTCATAGGCAATTGTACCATGCTGATCAAAAAAACACAACGTCGACCACATATTTACAGCTTGCGTTTGCAGGCTGTTTTCTTTATACTGAGGATGATATATGAGAAATGGGAGGTTTACATTTATGGACAAATTATTGTATGGCGTTGCCTACTACGATGAGTATATGCCGTATGACCGCCTTGCGGAGGACGTAAAGATGATGAAGGCGGCGAATATCAATGTTGTGCGGATTGCTGAGTCGACGTGGAGCACGCATGAGCCGCAGGAGGGTGTGTTTGATTTCCGCCATGTGACACGTGTACTGGATGCGATGGAGGAAGCCGGAATCTCAGTTATTGTCGGCACACCGACCTATGCGATCCCGACCTGGATGGTAAAGGCACACCCGGATATCCTGGCGACGACGAAGCAGGGACCCGGTATTTACGGTGCGCGGCAGATCATGGATATTACGCATCCGGCATATCTTTTCTATGCAGAGCGGATCATTCGGAAGCTGATGGAGGTAACGGCACACCGAAAATGTGTCATTGGCTTCCAGCTCGACAATGAGACGAAGTATTATGACACGGCAGGAGGCCACGTACAGGAGCGGTTTGTCAAATATCTGCGTGAAAAATTCCATGATGATCTGGATGCGATGAACAGGGCATTTGGTCTTGATTACTGGAGCAACCGGATCAATGCATGGGAAGATTTTCCGGATGTACGCGGCACGATCAACGGCAGCCTTGGTGCAGAGTTTGAGAAATTCCGGCGCACACTGGTAGATGAATTTCTTATGTGGCAGTCCGGCATCGTAAAGGAATATGCCCGCGAGGATCAGTTTATCACACACAATTTTGACTTTGAGTGGAAGGGATATTCTTACGGTGTACAGCCGATGGTAGATCATGTACATGCAGCACGGGCACTGACAGTGGCCGGATGCGACATTTATCATCCGACGCAGGACTACCTGACCGGCACAGAGATTGCTTTTGGCGGGGATCTGACCCGTTCTCTGAAAAAGGACAATTATTTTGTGCTTGAGACCGAAGCACAGGGATTTCCGCAGTGGACACCGTATGACGGACAGCTGCGGCTGCAGGCGTTCAGCCACCTGGCATCCGGCGCTAATATGGTCGAATACTGGCACTGGCATTCCATCCATAATTCCTTTGAGACATACTGGAAGGGTCTTTTGAGCCATGATTTTAAGGAAAATGAGACGTACCGTGCGGCAAAGCAGATCGGCCTGGAATTTGCCGGACTTGGCCCGCATCTGATCAATCTGAAAAAGCACAACCGGGTCGCTCTGTTGCTCTCAAATGAGTCGCTTACCGCGCTGGACTGGTTCCCGATCCGGGAAAATGAGGATGGCAGCAAATTCCGGTATAATGATGTGGTGCGTTATATTTATGACGCGCTCTATGAGATAAATGTGGAATGTGATATACTCTGGCCGGAATCAGAGGAGCTGTCGGATTATGATCTGCTGATTCTTCCGGCACTGTATACGGCAGATGAGAAGCTGCTGCTGCGTATCGCGGATTACGTGGAGCAGGGAGGGCATCTGCTGGCGACCTTCAAGACGGCATTTACCGATGAGAATGTGAAGGTATATTCAGATGTGCAGCCACATATTCTGAATCGGTGCTTTGGTGTCTCCTACAGCCACTTCACCTATCCGAATCATCTGCAGCTTGCCACAGACCATTATTTCTGCGGGGAAAAGGAGGTGCGGGGCTTTCTTGAGCTGCTGAATGTCGAGCAGAATAGTGTGCAGGTGCTTGCCACATACGACCATCCGAGCTGGGGACGTTTTGCGGCGGTGACACGCAATACCTGCGGAAAAGGGACAGCAACCTACCTTGGCTGCCAGACGACAAAGGCGATGCTGAAGGAGATTCTCCGGGATACGCTGAACGATGCTGGAATCGCAGATGCGGCGGGTCGGCCGGAGTTTCCGGTCATCATCCGTACCGGTATCAATCAGTTCGGTAAAGAGATCGTATATTATCTGAATTATTCGCCGAAGGAGCAGATAGTCACATATCAGGGAATAGACGGAGTGGAGCTGTTTGGAGATACGCCGGTAAAGGAAGGAGAGACGGTACATATCCCGGCCTGGGATCTGAAGATTATCGAGCGGTGATGATGCCGACCATGTTTGAACGCAGATAAGCAATTGGGAATAAAACATAACAGGAGCAGAGATACCAGATGAATGGTTGTCTCTGCTCTATTTTTTTATTGCTGATTCAACAAAAAATACTTGACAGAATTACTGGGTTATAATATCATAACGATAGTTAGTGATAGCTAATATAAACCGGACACAAAATACGGAGGAAGTGTATGAGCGTTGTAATTATAGGTGGTAACGAGCGAATGGTCTGTCAGTATTCTGACATTTGCAGGGGCTTTGGCTGTAAGGCAAAGGTATTTGCAAAGGAAAATGGACCGATCCGTAAGAAGATCGGCAATCCGGATCTTCTGATTCTGTTTACAAATACGGTTTCCCATAAGATGGTACTGGCAGCAGCACAGGAAGCAAAGCGCAACAACATCCCGGTAGCGCGGATCCATACAAGCAGTGCAGCTGCGTTAAAGGGCGTGCTGAACGAGTATTGCGCATAAGAGTTTGGCAAACGGAGATACTGTAAAAAACAGGTAGAAGAAACGGGAAAAAGGGGGCTGCTATGCTGGAGGAATATCTGATCGGGAATTGCTCTCCGACGCTTGCATCATTGAAAACGGCGAATCTGTTCAGTATGCCGTATACATCAGAAGAAGAGTTAACAGAGCAGATCGCATTCTGGAATGCACAGATGAAAGAGAAAGGACTTTCTGTCATTTTGCTGCGAAAGCGCGCTGCGACTGCACTTGTCTATGTGTGCCGGAAGACACGGCTGCAGGAAAATATATTAAAGCCGGGCGTGCTGCATTTTCTGGAGAGATACGGGTACCGCAGTACAGATGCAGATGAAGCGATTGTACATTTAAAGGAACGTTTATCCAATCTTGAGGGAGAAGGATTTCCACATGAGATCGGAATTTTTCTTGGCTATCCGCTGGGAGATGTTATTGGCTTTATTGAAAATGCAGGCCGGAATTTTAAATGCTCCGGATGCTGGAAGGTCTACTGTAATGAATGTGAGGCCGTAAAACTGTTTGCAAAGTATAAAAAATGCAGAGACGTCTATCTGAGGCTCTGGCAGCAGGGAAGAAGTGTTCTGCAGCTCACCGTAGCTGCATGACATAAATTAAGCTTTATAAGAAAATTTTATAAGAAAGAGGTAGGAATGATGAGTAAAATTGCAGTTGTATACTGGAGTGGAACAGGTAACACAGAGGCAATGGCAAATGAGGTGGCCGAGGGTGCAAAGAGCGCAGGCGCAGAGGCAGAGGTATTCACACCGGATACATTCTCCGCAGACAAAATGGATGCCTACGATGCAGTTGCATTCGGATGCCCGGCAATGGGAGCCGAGGAACTCGAGGATACGGAATTTGAGCCGATGTTCAAGGCTTGCGAGGCAAAGCTTTCCGGCAAGAAGATTGCACTGTTTGGCTCTTATGGATGGGGCGATGGTGAGTGGATGCGCACCTGGGAGGAGACCTGTAAGAGTGCAGGTGCAGAACTGGCACATGAATCCGTGATCTGCGCTGAGGAGCCGGATGACGATGCAAAGGCTTCCTGTCGGGAACTTGGTAAGTCACTTGCATGAAATGTTAGTTTTGCACAATAAAGTAATGGCGAACCACACCAAGGTTCGCCATTACTGATGAAAGATGTAAAAAGCCAATAAAACTTGTTGACATCTAACGCAAATGAGAATAAACTAACGTAGGAAACAAAGAAATGAAAAAATCCATCAATAAGACATGGATGAACTGAAGGAGGATGAAATGATGCCGCTTACAATGGCAAATGTCGGAGAGACGAATGTGATCAAGAAGATCGGCGGAAAGGAAGAGACACGCCGGTTTCTTGAGAATCTCGGATTTGTGGTCGGGGGCGTTGTTACCGTAATTTCTGAAGTGGGTGGTAACATTATCGTCAACGTCAAGGATTCCCGTGTAGCGATCGGCAAGGATATGGCCAATAAAATTCTTGTCTGATTCATATTGAAGGAAAGAAGGAGAGAAGCATGAAGACATTAAGAGAAGTTGCCTGTGGCCAGACTGTTACCGTAAAGCGGCTGCACGGCGAGGGACCGGTGAAGAGACGTATCATGGACATGGGCATCACAAAGGGTGTTCCGGTTTATGTAAGAAAGGTTGCTCCGCTTGGAGATCCTGTAGAGGTCACAGTCCGCGGCTATGAGCTTTCCTTAAGAAAAGCCGACGCGGAAATGATCGAGGTTGAATAAGCTGATTTCATTGAAAAAGACTATGACAGAAAGAGGGAATTGAGAAATGGCAATCAAAATCGCATTGGCCGGCAACCCGAACTGCGGTAAGACTACTCTGTTCAACGCGCTGACCGGATCCAATCAGTTTGTAGGTAACTGGCCGGGTGTTACGGTCGAGAAAAAAGAAGGTAAGCTGAAGGGACATAAGGATGTAATCATCATGGACCTTCCGGGTATCTATTCCCTTTCTCCATACACGCTGGAGGAAGTGGTAGCAAGAAACTATCTGATCGGTGACCGTCCGGATGCAATCATCAATATCATTGACGGAACAAACATCGAGCGTAACCTGTATCTGTCCACACAGATCATGGAGCTCGGCATTCCGGTGATCATGGCAATCAACATGATGGATGTCGTAGAGAAGAATGGCGACAAGATCCACACAGATAAGCTGAGCAAGCGTCTCGGCTGCGAGGTTGTTGAGATTTCTGCCCTGAAGGGTACCGGTATCCAGAAGGCGGCAGAGAAGGCGGTATCCATCGCACAGAAGAAGAACGCATTCCATTCCGTACATGAATTTGCACCGGAAGTAGAGTCCGTGATCGATCGTGTAGCAGCAAAGCTGAACAGCATTCCGGAGGAGCAGAAGCGTTTCTTCGCGATCAAGCTTCTGGAGAAGGATGACAAGATTCAGGATCAGATGACATCTGTCCCGGATGTATCTGCTGAGATTAAAGAGCTTGAAGATAAGTTCGACGACGATACGGAGAGTATCATCACGAACGAGCGTTATGTGTACATATCCTCTATCATCGGAGAGTGTGTGACCAAAAAGCACGGAAAAGATAAGCTGACCACTTCTGATAAGATTGATAAGATCGTGACAAACCGCTGGCTGGCACTTCCGATCTTTGCAGTCGTTATGTACATCGTATACTATGTATCGGTTACGACCGTCGGCGGCATCGCAACAGACTGGGCAAATGACGGCGTATTCGGAGATGGATGGTTCCTTGCAGGTGTTGGCAGAAGCTCCTTTGATGGAGATACCGAAGAATTTGACAATGCATCTGCAATCGTAAATGCATTTGCTGAGGATGCTGGTGAGGATAGCGTCGTGGAAGCTCTGGATGCAGAGTCAGATGACTTTGACGCAGATGCGGCTACCGCAGCACTGAAGGAGTTTGCTTCGACCGTTTCTGAGGACGCAAGTGTCACTTATACCGTAGAGGATGAAGAGACACTCGCAGAGAGCGAGGAGACTGCGACCGGTGCAGATTTCGCAAAGGCAGTCACTGTTATGGAGAAATGGAACTGTGAAGCTCCGGATCCGGCAGATGGCTATGGCGTATGGATCCCGGGTATCCCGGTACTGCTTGAGAATGTACTTTCTGCAGCAGGTGTATCTGACGGATGGCTGCATGGCCTGATCATGGATGGTATCGTAGCCGGTGTCGGCGCAGTACTTGGATTCGTTCCGCAGATCCTGATTCTGTTTATCTTCCTTGCCTTCCTTGAGGGCTGTGGTTACATGGCACGTGTTGCCTTTATCATGGACCGTATCTTCCGGAAGTTTGGTCTTTCCGGTAAATCCTTTATCCCGATGCTGATCGGAAGCGGATGTGGTATCCCTGGTATCATGGCTTCCAGAACCATTGAGAATGACCATGACCGTAAGATGACAATCATGACCACAACCTTTATTCCGTGTGGTGCAAAGGTTCCGTTTATCGCAATGATCGCAGGTGCGATCTTCGGCGGCGCATCGTGGGTAGCACCGTCCGCATATTTCCTTGGTATCGCAGCAATCATCTGTTCCGGTATCATCCTGAAGAAGACGAAGCTCTTCTCCGGTGATCCTGCTCCGTTCGTTATGGAGCTTCCGGCTTACCATCTGCCGACGGTAGGCAGCGTACTTCGCAGCATGTGGGAGCGCGGCTGGTCCTTCATCAAGAAGGCAGGCACCATCATCCTGTGCTCTACTATTGTAATCTGGTTTGCAACTTACTTTGGAGTTGTAGACGGCAAGTTCCAGATGCTCTCCGAGGATCAGATCGATTACAGCATCCTTGCCATGATCGGAAACGCAATCAGCTGGCTCTTTATTCCGCAGGGCTGGGGCAACTGGCAGGCAGCTGTGGCTTCTATCACAGGACTTGTCGCAAAGGAGAACATCGTTGGTACACTTGGTATCCTTTACGGTGGCGGAGATGGAAGTGTTTATGCAGAGATGGCTTCCAAGTTTACTGCAATTACCGGATACAGCTTCATGGCATTCAACCTTCTGTGTGCACCGTGCTTCGCAGCAATGGGTGCAATCAAACGTGAGATGAACAACACGAAGTGGTTCTGGATCGCAATCGGATATCAGTGCGGTCTCGCATATCTCGTATCTCTTTGCGTAGCAAGAATTGGTATGCTCGTAACCGGTGCAGGCTTCAGTGTATGGACGATCGTTGCAATTGCAATCGTGATCGGCTTCCTGTATTTGCTGTTCCGCCCGTATAACGAGGCAAAGACCCTGAAGATGGATGTAAATGTTTCAAAAGCAAAATAAAAAGTAGGATTATGGACGTATAGCCGGTGCCCGTTACGCGAAAGCGCCGGGGCCGGCTATTGACCGCTTCTGGTATACTGGAAAAAAGGCAGATATCATGGAGGTATAATATGGGAACGATTATTGTAGGACTTGTGCTGGTGGTGATTGTCGGGCTGGCAGTACGCAGTATGGTCAAGGATAAAAAGGCAGGAAAATCCATTCAGTGCGGCGGCGACTGCAAGCACTGCGGGGGAGGGCATTGCCACTGAGCATGACCCCGATGGAACTATAACATTTCCGGAGGAGGCTGCAAATATTGGACATCACAGACAGAACGGATTCTGAAGAAAACATCCGTTATGAGAAAACGAAAATGCAAAGGGAGCAGATCCTGAACCGTCTGCGGGAGCAGGGTTGTCGGATTACGAAACAGCGGCTGACGCTGCTGGATATTATATTGGAAGAAGAATGCTCCTGCTGTAAGGAAATTTATTATAAGGCTTCCATGAAGGACTCCGGTATCGGAATGGCGACGGTATACCGTATGATCAATATGCTTGAACGCATTGGGGCAATCAGCCGGAAGAATCTTTACCGCATATCCTGTGACAGGCAGTGCGATGTGAAGGAGGCTTATACAGTAGAACTGAGTGACCATACCATCTGCCAGGTTCCCCCGCACATGTGGAACAACATTGTCCGGGCCGGGCTGAAGGAGTATGGGTATATCGCAGACCAGGAGGTGGCTCAGATTATGCCACAGGCTTGCGAAAAGCTTTCATAATGAGAAAGTTTATCAGTAAAGATATATAAGCTTGCAAAACAGAAAAAGGTTGATTATAATACTCGGAAGATAAAAACACGGAATGCAAAGGCAGTCCGTGTTTCTACCATATACATTACAGAGGAGGAATTTACAATGGATATCAAAGATGTATTAAACTGGAAGAAGTCAGGACTTTTTGCAGCAGGCGTGCTGTTCGGAACAGCTGGTATCAAGGTACTCTCAAGCAAGGATGCAAAGAATTTCTATACAAGCTGTACTGCAGCCGTTCTTCGTGCAAAGGACTGCGTGATGAAGACTGCTACCTGCGTACAGGAGAATGCAACTGACATTTACGAGAGTGCAAAGCAGATGAATGAAGAGCGTGCAGCAGCAGAAGAGGCGTTTGAGGATGTAGAGGACGACATCATCGGAGGCGATTTCAAGGAAGAAACCGAGGAAACTACGGAAGAAACAGCTTCGGAGGAAACAACAGAGGCAGAGTAAGCGTCATCTGTTCTAATGTATATTTTTATCGTAGGAAGCGACAGGGGTGTCATGTTTGCAGCATGGCAGCCCTTTTTAAGCGAATTAAGCAAGTCATAATGAAGCGGGTGCGTACATCCGCTTTGATACGAATTAGGAAATTTCAGATACAGGAGTGATAAATTTTGAAGTTTCAGATTAAACATGAGATGAAAGGGCGGATCCGTGTACATTTTATGCAGAAGCGCATGACTTATACACAGGCGGATTTGCTTCAATATTATTTAGAGTCACTGGATGGCGTGACTGCAGTGAAGGTGTATGACCGCACAGCAGATGCCGCAATTCAGTATCAGGGGGCGCGCACAGACCTCTTGAAGGCACTGCAGCGTTTTCATTATGAAGCTGTGCAGGCACCGAGTGCGGTGCTGACAAATTCCGGACGGGAATTGAACAGCAGGTATCAGGAGAAGCTGGTCAATAAGGTTCTGTTTCATTACGGAAGAGGACTGATCCTTCCGGCTCCGGTCAATGCATGCTATACGGCACTGATGTCTGTAAAATATATCTGGAAAGGCATTCAGACACTCTGGCATCGGAAAATTGAGGTGCCTGTGCTCGATGCAACTGCAATCGGCGTCTCTGTCGCACGCGGTGATATGGGAACGGCTGGCTCCATTATGTTCCTGCTCGGTATCGGTGAACTGCTGGAGGAGTGGACGCATAAGAAGTCGGTAGGTGATCTGGCCAGAACAATGTCCTTAAATGTCGGAAGTGTCTGGGTAAAGAAGGACGGCCAGGAGCTGCTCGTGTCGTGCGATCAGGTACAGGCCGGTGATGAGGTTGTCGTACATATGGGTACGGTGATCCCGTTTGACGGTACCGTCACAGCAGGCGAGGCAATGGTTAATCAGGCATCTCTGACCGGAGAATCAGTTCCGGTACGCAAGGGAGAAGGAAGCACCGCTTATGCGGGTACGGCTGTCGAAGAAGGTGAAATCACCGTCCTTGTGAAGTCTGTCGGTGGCTCCAGCCGCTATGAGAAGATCGTAAAAATGATTGAGGAATCTGAGAAGCTGAAGTCCGGCCTTGAGAGCAAGGCCGAGCATCTGGCAGACCGCCTCGTTCCATACACCCTTGCAGGTACGGGACTGACTTACCTGATTACGCGAAACACGACGAAAGCGCTGGCTGTGCTCATGGTCGATTTCTCCTGTGCCCTGAAGCTGGCGATGCCAATTTCGGTGCTCTCTGCGATCCGTGAGGCGAACACACATAAGATGACCGTTAAAGGCGGAAAATATCTGGAGTCTGTCGCTGATGCAAAGACGATCGTATTTGATAAGACCGGCACACTGACGGAGGCGAAGCCGACGGTTGCAGACGTCGTATCATTTAATGGAATGAGCCCGGATGAACTGCTCCGCATTGCAGCCTGCCTGGAGGAGCATTTCCCGCACTCAATGGCGAAGGCCGTCGTCAATGCGGCAAAAGAGCGTCATCTGGATCACGAGGAAATGCATTCCAAGGTGCAGTATATCGTCGCACATGGCATTTCCACGACGATCAATGGAAAAAAGGCGATTATTGGAAGCCATCATTTCGTATTTGAGGATGAACAGTGCACGATCCCGACAGGTATGGAGGAGCGGTTTGCAGCCTTACCGGAGGAATATTCCCACCTGTATCTCGCATTGGAAGGACAGCTGGCTGCGGTCATCTGCATCGAGGATCCGCTGAGGACAGAAGCGGCAGAGGTCGTAAAGCAGCTGAAGGAATGCGGTTTTGAGAAAATCGTCATGATGACCGGTGACAGTGACCGAACCGCAAAGGCGATCGCACGCAAGGTCGGTGTCGATGAATATTATTCCGAGGTACTTCCGGAGGATAAGGCGAACTTTGTCGAGCAGGAAAAGCAGAAAGGCCGCAAGGTCATCATGATCGGTGACGGCATCAACGATTCTCCGGCGCTTTCTGCTGCGGATGTCGGCATTGCCATCAGCGACGGTGCAGAGATTGCACGCGAGATCGCAGATATCACGATCGGTGCAGATGACCTTCAGGAGATTGTGGCGCTGCGGATGCTGAGTGCGGCACTGATGAAGCGCATCCACTGGAACTACCGTTTTATCGTCGGCTTCAATTCTGGCCTGATCGGACTTGGCGTGGCAGGTATACTTCAGCCGACGACCTCGGCATTGCTGCACAATACGTCAACCCTGATGATTGGACTGAAGAGCATGCAGAATTTGCTGTAACACTGGAAAATTTGATTGTCGATTTCTGTATAGCCTTATAAAACGGATAAATGTAATTTGCTTTATGGTTCCCTGCTGCAACTGTGGCAGGGGATTTTTTAATGAAAAATGTTCTCAATTAAAACACTTTTCTTTTCATTTTCACGTGCTATAATACAAACGGGTTAGATAATTCGAATGACAGTACGGCAACACTATAGCCGCAGAAAGGAAAGGCAGGAGCAGGTATGGGTAGATATTATCGTTTATCAAAAAAAGTGACCGAAGAACAGGCAGCTGAGATTTTGCGGGAATTAAAGGAACGCGACGATATTAAACGTGCGATTATCACGGACGAACGGGATACAATGATCGTGGAAACAATCGATGGAGAGTATTTCAATGTGATGTATGCCGCTGTCAATATCTGTAGCCGGATCGCGGGCTGTGAGCTGTCATTCATGCATTTTGATACGGAAGGACTTGCTTCCTGATGATGGGGGAACAAAAAAGAAAGAGGACACAGAACTATGACACAGATTACATTAAAAATTGACGGCATGCAGTGCGGCATGTGCGAATCTCATATGAACGATGCGGTACGTGCCGCATTTCCGGTAAAGAAGGTGACCTCCTCCCATTCCAAGGGTGAGACTGTCATCGTGACTGAACAGGATATCCCGGACGAGGCGCTGAAAAGCACGATTGCAAAAACCGGATACGAGCTCGTATCAATCAGTCGTGCACCGTATGAGAAAAAGGGCCTGTTTGGGAAGCTGTTCGATAGGTGATAGATTGTGAATACTCGCTTAACCGGATAACCGGTATTTTTATTTTGACCTTTTTTACTTTATATTTGCATTTTAGATAAGAAATGGGTAAAATGAGAGCGGAAATCTGGAACAGGAAAGGCTGAGAAGCGGTATGAAAATTATAGGCAAAAAAGGTTATGATGCAAATCTGGCATTGTCAGGAGAAAAGGTTGCTTATTATCATCTTCCCGGCCTGTTTGAATTTTATGAATTGTACCGTGTCTTTTTGCCGTTATTTCGTATGCACCGGGAGTATTTTTACGACTGGTGTGAGATTGCTTCCATATATGGAGCACCTTCGGACTGTATCTGGGGCGGAGGGCGAACCTCGTTTGGAACGACCGATCCGCGGGACGTTTTAGCGCTGATGCGGGAGTATGACATTTCTTCCAGACTGACGTTCAGCAATTCACTGCTTCAAAAGGAGCATCTTGCAGATCCAAAGTGCAATGCACTCTGTCAGCTGTTTTCCGGACAGGAAGGGCCACAAAATGGTGTGATTGTCCATTCAGAGCTGCTGTTGGAATATCTGGAACATATGTACCCGGATTTTTATTTTGTTTCATCGACGACAAAAGTGCTGACAGATTTTACACAGCTTATCGAGGAACTGAACCGGGAAGTATTTCACTATGTGGTGCCGGATTTCCGGCTGAATAAACAGCTTGATAAGCTCGGTCAGCTGTCGCAGTCACAGAAAGATAAGGTAGAGTTTTTGTGTAATGAATGCTGCTGGTTCGCCTGTAAAGATCGGAAGGCCTGCTACGAGGCAGTCAGCCGCAAGAATCTTGGCCTGTCCTCGGAGCACTGCTGTACCGCGCCGGATGCGGGCGATGGCTACCGTTTCTCAAAGGCAATGAAAAATCCGGGATTTATTGGTGTAAAAGACATTCAGGAGCGTTATCTTCCGCTTGGCTTTTCCAACTTTAAGATCGAGGGCCGCGGGCTTGGCAGTGCCCTGATTCTGGAATTTTTACTCTATTACCTGACCAAACCGGAGCACCAGCTGCAGGTTCGGGAGGAAATCTATCTGGATAATATGCTGGATATATTTTGAGATGATACCAGGGTCAAAAGGTCAAAAAGTCGTTCATGCTTGCCATGATAAGGCTTTTGAACTTGGGACCCGCCAAACATGAGAAAGTAGCGATTTACGTAGTAAATCAGCGGATTTCGAATGTTTGCAGAATTGCGAGAGCTGCTTCGCAGCGGAGCAATTCGTAGGCATCAGTTGGGGGCAAAAGCCTGAAACCACGAATTTTGTTGACAAACCCATATTTATTTGATAATATCTATCAAGTAATTGAATATTCCATGAGGGAGTAGTTAGCACGAACGTGTGATTTGTCAACATTCTGATTATAAAAAAAGAGTATAATCTGGCAAATCTTAAATAATGAGACTCATGTATATCAAGGAACAGCTTATGTATGATACATTGGCTGATCGTTGATATACAGGAGTCTTTTTTATCTGCCGGGAATACTTACAGCAGAAGCTGTTTCGGCTGACGGTACTGCTATGGATGACGAAAAGGAGAACGATATGGAAAATTTTATTAACAACGCCCCATTTGCGCTTGTACTTGTATTCCTTGTAATTGGCTTTGTGCTGCTTATAAAGGGTGCGGATTTTTTTGTGGAGGGAAGCTCAAGCGTGGCAAAGAGACTGCATGTTCCGGCCATTATTATCGGACTTACCATTGTGGCAATGGGAACATCGCTTCCGGAAACAGCGGTCAGTGTATCGGCCGCGCTCACAGGCAACAATGAGCTTGCAGTAAGCAATGTGATCGGTTCCAATATATTCAACCTGATGGTTGTTATTGGTGTGTGTGCAATGATTGCTGCCGTAAGTGTCGCAAAAGAAACAATAAAGAGAGATATCCCGCTTTCCCTTATCTGTGCAGGACTTTTACTGCTTTTTGGAATTGCCGGATTTGGTGATAAGGCAGGCATGACACTTGGGCATCTTGACGGAGTAATATTCATCGGTGCATTTGCAGGATATATTTTCTATATGATCCGGATTGCATTGAAAGCAAGCAAAGAGGGAAAGAAGGTTGAGATCGAAGGCGGTTCTGATGACGAGATCCGTCTGATTTCCGTGCCGCTTAGTATTCTGTTCATCATTGGAGGTGCCATAGCGATTGCAGTTGGCGGAGATGTGACGGTAGATGCCGCATCAAGAATCGCAGGTGATCTTGGAATGAGTCAGACACTGATCGGACTTACTATTGTTTCGATCGGAACTTCACTTCCGGAGCTTGTGACCTCCATCGTTGCCGCCAGGAAAAACGAGGTCGATATGGCACTCGGCAATGCGATCGGATCAAATATATTTAACATACTTATGGTACTCGGTATTGCATCCGCAATCAGCCCGGTCCGCATAATTACGGAAAATATTATTGATTTGTGCGTACTTCTTGCATTTACTGTATGCGCGTGGATATTTGCAGGAACGAAAAAGAAAATCGGAAGAACTGAGGGCTTCTGTATGGTTGCACTTTATGCAGTATATGCGGTTTACATCATAGTAAGATAAAGGAGATAACAAGAACTATGTTGTTATTTTTTAAGGTGTTTTTTACAGAGTTTATCGCAGAGATGGGAGATAAAACGCAGCTCATGCTGATCGCGCTTACTTCGAAATACAAGCTGAAGGACATTATATTGGGAACAGCTGCTGCAATCCTTGTACTGAATGGACTGGCGGTCCTTGCCGGAGGACTGGTCAGCGAATTCATTCCAGGCTGGCTTATTAAGACGATTGCAGCGCTCGCATTCCTCTATTTTGCGGCATCGACGATTGCCGGTGATGATGACGAGGAAGAGGAAGAGGGCGAAAAAACAAAGATTCCGTTTGCCCCGCTCGCCGTTTTCTGCACATTTTTTGTAGCAGAGCTTGGTGATAAGACACAGCTTACCGCCATCACTTTTGGTGCAAATGAAGGTATGGGATCCGCGCTTGTCGTATGGATCGGATGCTCGCTCGGGCTTTTTGCGGCAGATATTCTTGGAATGCTTGTTGGTTATCTTTTAAAGAGCAGGACTCCAGATGGCCTGTTGAATACGCTTGCTTTCGTAATATTCTCCATCTTTGGCGTATATACACTTTACCAGGGACTGAATCTGATAAGCGCAGACGTCTGTCCGCTCCCGGTATGGCCGGTGCTGATCGTTGTGACAGCTGCTTTTGCCGCTTTATGTGTCTGTCTTTTCCGAAGAAGAGAGCAGAAAGCGAAATAAAAATTATATGAATACAGAGCATATGAGATGAATCTCAGAATAAATGAGTGGAGAGGCTGCCTTTTATCGGGGCATCCTCTTTTCCACTTTACAGAAGATATCAAAAATCACAGGTATTCAACCTAACGAAATCGTGATATAATGAGTGCAAGAAAGCCAACATGCTTGCATGATTGGCGAACGGCGAATTGGATCATGATATAACCAAACTATGTTTAGATGAAAAATATGGAGATAGCTTATGGGTGTAAGTTATAACAGATTATGGAAAATGATCATAGATAAAAATATGAAGCGGATAGAGATGCAGTACCTCACCATTCTGGAAAATGTGGCATATTACACCTCCTCGTTCTATGCTAAATGAAATACTCCTACTACAATGCAAACAACTGTAACAAATAAGGATACAAGTATTCTCGCTAATGAATAGCTATATAATCTTTCAGGATGTTGCAAATCATAGCGAACAGTCACAGAGTTACCCACTTGGGCTGTCAAGGGGACTTGTATGCGATTTCCTGAAACATAGGTTTTCCCATCCACCCGATAGGTGACTTTTGCCCACTTTGAATTGCGAGTCTTTGCTGTTTCGGGATTGGGCGAAGTAATTGAGTTGATGGTTCCTGTTGTTTTCCCAGTCGTATTTCTTTTTGCCCAAAAGGCAAGTGCGTTGTAAAGAGCAAAAAGAAAAGAGACTGACGCAATTAAATATAAAAAGATCGTGTCGTTTTTCATTTTCGTTCACCTCCAATCAACAAAGGCGCTATGATAAGTCAGCCTTACAGTACACCTTAACCGATATTCCAGCAGACACCGCCAATACAATAACTCCAATCAAAATAGCTCCGGCAGACAAGACGCTTGGCGATAGAGCAATTAAGGGATACCAATTTGCGCCACCATGCATTTTCAGTAATTGCGGCACAATAAAAGGAGAAGCCATAATAATGATAAAGAACGCAAATTTTGTCGTTTCATATCCCAACTTATATTGTACTGGGAGGTAAATACCAAGGAACAGAGCCACAACGAGGAACATAATCGCTGACAGTTCAATGCGAAATCCACCGAGAACAGGGAATAACAATGTCTCTGTCCAGAAAATCAAACAGCAAGCGCCATAAATCAGCAAGCCAAAAACATATTTAGAAAGTACAAGTAGTTTGCGGGGATATGGTGTAGCACAAAGTAGTGTGGACGCTTTTGCGTATTGGTTTTCCTTCAATGAAACATACTGCAATAGCATAAAAACAGAAAAAATTGCAGCTAAGATAAAGCTCATAGAACCAACATAAGTTGCGTCGTTTATTCGCCACATCATAAACGGCGGTATAAACACACAGACCGCTAACATAAGCAAAACATACTTCTTCACGATAAGAAAATCTTTTCTAACTAGATGGATTAGCATTATTTTTTTCCTCCTTCAACACTTCCCAACATAATGTCCTCAATCGTTGGCCGTTCCACCACTACATCAGGAATAAGTCGTTGCACCTCAGAAATCTTTTTAGTGACACCGGAAAAACCAAATGCCGTTTCCGTAGTGCTTAAAAATAATTTACGGGTTTCTGCATTTAGATAACGCACATCCCCTTTTACAATCCGATAGTAGTCCAGCAGAGTATCTTTTTCTTCCTGAAATACGATGTGACCATTATCAATCATAATTAGCATATCTGCGATTTTGTCCAAATCAGATGTAATATGTGTAGAGAAGAAAACACCCTTTCCGCCACTATTCATGTAATCGGTAAGTATTGTTAATAGCTGGCTTCGGATCAAAGGGTCAAGGCCGCTGGTAGGTTCATCCATAATCAGAAGTTCTGCTTTATGAGACAGCGCCAGTGCCAACGCATATTTCATTGTCATGCCTTTTGAAAGCGTATTGATTTTTTGTTTTGGGTTTAGGTTGAACCGTTCCAGATAGTTTTTGAAGTCTTGTTCACACCACGATGTATAGGCCGGAGCGATAATACTTTTCATTTCAGCTAAAGATAATTCTTCATAAAAATAGCCATCATCAAGAACAACGCCGATGCGATTTTTAATTTCCTGCTCATGACTTTGCATATCCAATCCAAAAAATTCAATATGCCCAGAAGTTCGATTAGTAAGCTCTAAAATCGTCCGTAAAGTGGTTGTTTTTCCCGCACCGTTCACCCCAATAAATCCAGTAATGCACCCCTCAGGCAAAGAAAAGCTGACATTACTTAAAGAAAAATTACCGTATGATTTGTTCAAATCGGAAACTTTCAAAATTGATTCCATTTCAATCCTCCTCGTATAATATATCCATCATAGAATTAAGCTCGTCTTTGCTGATATTAAGTGATTTTGCAGTCTGTATCATATCTAGCATTTTTTGCTCCACAAGCCGTCGTTTTGAATCACGGAGCAAATCAAGATTGCTGGTAGAAACAAATGTGCCAATTCCTACCTGACTGGTAACAAAGCCCTCTTGCTCTAATTCTTCATAAACCCGCCTAATGGTTAAAACACTAACCTTCAAATCATTTGCAAAGGCCCGTATTGACGGTAACGCATCGCCCTCTTTTAATTCTTCTTTCAAAATTGCGTCTTTGATTTGCTCTTTAATCTGTTCGTAAAGAGGGGAATCAGAGGCGTTTGATATTAGTATCCTCACAAGTTCATTATACCTCCTGCATAGTGTGCTGTTGCTATATACACACTATACACTATATTCACTTTCCTGTCAACCACGCCTGAAAGGACAATAAAATACTACTAAAACATAAAATTACGTTTCGTTCTCATAATCAAACCCGAAATGTAAAATGATATATGGGTGATATGAGAATGTACCAAGACGAAAGACGGCTTGACTTCCACGCATTAGGCCGGGAGATCAAGCGCAAAAGAGAGGCGAAAGGTTGGACGCAGGAATATCTTGCACAGCTTGTAGACCGTACCCCACGCTCTATCATGTATTTTGAAAACCGGGGTCAGCATCCAAGCCTGAATACCTTTTACCAAATCGTCACCTTGCTGGACATTTCCGTAGACCAATTCTTTTATCCTGACAGGCAGAATAGCGAAAGCGACTGCCGCCAGCACATTGATAGACTGCTCAACTCAATGGACGAAAAGGAATTAAGAAAAGTTGCACTGGAAAGATGTAAAACGGTTATCAGACATCCGATAAAGAAATTGTAATCAGCAAATAAAAATTGAGATTTTTTATTGTATTTTTCATGATAATTGCATATAATATAAATGAGCAAGAAAGCTTGCTTGATTTAAGTGCGTTGCTACTTTGAGTGCAAACCTTTAATTTAAGTGCTTCACTACTTTGAATGTGAACCTTTAATTTAAGTGCTTCGCAGCTTAAAATGCGAATTGTTAATTTCAGGGAGATAAGACTCTTATCTCCCTGTTTTGTTATACTATGTAGGAGAAAATAACTGACAACAGTTGTTCTTTTAGTATTTTGGAGCAGGGATACCAAGAATATGTTGAAAATGTTTTGAAATAAAGGCATTAATAAACATAGCTGTATCATAAAGATTAGCACATGAATGTTTACAGAACCACAATATAGAAGAAAAGGTATTGCAAAGGAATTATTATCTCGTGTTGTAAATGAGGCTAGAGAATATGGGTGCGGAGTGATACAACAGATTACGGCATCTGATATGGGGGTTAAATTGTATACAGATTTCGGATTTGTATATAATGGTAATTTCATGCAATATGAGCTTTCTTAAAAGATATTTCATTATACATGGGAATTTTTATACAAAATATGATGAGAGCCCATAACTCATTGATTGTTATGGACTCTCTACTGCTATATTATTAAAGAATCTTCTGCATCTACCCACATTTGCATCGTTCCATCAAGATACAAGCTTACATATTCAAGTGGTTCATCAATGGCAAGTGCGTTTAATGCACAGTCAGATCCGGAAGTAGTTGTTAAATTCTTCTCCGCTTCCCAGCAGTCAATGCGGAGCATATAGCCAGCAGAAGTATAAACATCAATGCTGTTGCGTTGTGGATTGTATTCTGCAAATATTGTTCTCATTGTATCGAATCTCCTTATCATTCAATCAATCATCAGTTACAAAAATTAGAAGCATTTCAATCAGTTCACCATGTCATTTTCATTTTGTGTTATAATGTGTTATCAGATTTTCTTGCCCTTGTATTTGCCCTTATCAGAGTTCGTAAACACTGATGGGACGATATAACACAAGGGAAACAATAAGGGAAAGCTCACCTGCGATAAATCCAGTGTTTTCAAGGGCTTGCTGAGAATTTAATAAAAAAAATATAACAGTTATTAAATCTCTTAAAATAGGTGAAATCTCAATCGGGATTTGAAGGAGGAAAGTATAATGAGTATAGTTGTTAATATATATTATTCCGGCGAAAATGGTTCTGCGCGAAAATTTGCAAAGGAGATGATTTCAAGCGGTACTGTTGATGCAATTAGAAATGAAGCGGGGAACATTAGATATGATTATTTTTTCCCTCTTGGAGACGAAGAAACTGTGCTACTAATTGACAGCTGGGAAAATCAAGAGAGCATTGATTTTCACCATCAATCACCCATGATGAATAAGATTGCAGAGTTAAGAGATAAATATAATCTTCACATGAAAGTGGAGCGATATCAATCAGAAGATACGATTCCTGACAAAGATCAAAAATATATAAGAAATTGACAGATTCAAGTTTAACATAATATATAGCAAGAATTCTCCTTCCTCTACAGGTGGGAGATGAATTGCAAAAAACAAAAGAACGCTTGTTCTGCAATGCGATTCATGGTATAATAGAATCAGTCGATAAGATGATTATTCAAAAAAAAGAACTGGTTTTATGGAAAATATAGATCACAATGCACATTCAGTGTACTTGATGTATTATCATCTGATCATGGTGGTAAAATATCGAAGAAAAGTTATCAATAATCCAATTTCAGAAAGAGCAAAAGAAATATGGGAATACAGTAAATTTATCAATGCTTATAAAAGTGCCAGCAGCAGACTGCTAAAAAAAGAGTATCCGGAAATCCGGGAAAAACTTTGGAAAGAAGCATTCTGGAGCCAGAGTTTCTGTCTTTTGACCGCAGATAAGCATTCCCCCGCTTCAAGTGCGCGGAGCACTAAGCGGCGGGTGAGGGGGATGCTTATGTCAGTGGGAGTTGAAAGCTCCCACTGACAGATCGCGAAGCGACTGCGTTCATGAGCAAGTAGCGAAGCGGATTGCGAATGTCCGCTTCACGGCAGGAGGGGCACCAGTAGAAGTGATCCGTTAATACATCGAGACCCAGGGAGAGAAAAGGCATTGAACATAGCATATAGTTTCCGGATATATCCAACAGAAGAACAGAAGATACTCCTCGGAAAAACATTTGGCTGCTGTCGTTTTCTGTACAACCAGATGCTTAATGATAAGATCCAGGAGTATAAAAAGACAAAGAAGATGTTAAAGAATACACCAGCTATGTATAAAAAGGCGTATCCGTTTCTGAAAGAAGTTGATTCGCTGGCACTGGCAAATGTTCAGCTCCATCTGGAAAAGGCATATAAGAATTTTTTTCGTGATCCTAAGGTTGGATTTCCACGTTTCAAGTCAAAACATCACTCCAAAAACAGCTATACAACAAATGTGGTCAACGGAAATATTCTGGTAGAAGGTAACCGAATCCGGCTTCCGAAATTAAAATGGATATCCATGAAAAAACACAGGGAGCCTGCAGAAAACTGCCGTCTGAAATCAGTGACAGTCAGTATGGATCCTTCTGGAAAGTATTTTGCAAGTCTGCTGTATGAAGGATACAGCTGCGAAAACCAAACAGCAGATAAGGATTACGGCAACGCCAAAATACTTGGGATTGATTATGCGATGCAGGGGATGGCAGTGTTTTCAGAAGAGATTGAGATGGAAGAAGCAGGATTCTTCAGAAAAAATGAAAAAAGGC
>CABIZF010000012.1 GCA_902363135.1 Lachnospiraceae bacterium | reverse complement strand
CACGTTATGACAAACTGGCTGCTACCTATCTGGGCTTCATATGCATCGCGTCTATTCTAATTTGGTTAAAATAAACAAAATCAAATGTTTTTCAAACACGCTCTAGGCCCTGCCAGCAGAGCTGCAGGGATGGATTGCGAATGTCCGCTTTACGTCAGGGAGTGAGACAGAAAGGAGAATGCATTTTTGCTGAAGGTTTATCGAACGAATTTACTGGAGAAGCTGGATGAGGCGCTGAAGGCGGTAGCACCGATTCTGGTGATCGTGCTGCTGCTATGTTTTACGATTGCACCGCTTCCGACCGGGCTTTTGACGGAGTTTTTGATCGGGGCAGTGCTGCTGCTGGCCGGTATGATGTTTTTTACGCTGGGCGCAGAGCTGGCAATGACACCGATCGGAGAACGGATGGGAGCGGGGCTGACACGGTCGAGGAAGCTGTGGCTTGTGATCGGGGGTTCTTTTTTGCTGGGAGCGATCATTACGATATCAGAGCCGGATCTGCAGGTGCTTGCGGAGCAGGTGCCGTCGGTTCCGAACCGGGTGCTCATTCTGGTCATTGCCTGCGGCGTCGGAATGTTTCTTGTGGCGGCGGTGCTGCGTATGCTGTTTGGTATTCCGCTTTCGAAAATGCTGGTTGTGTGTTATCTGGCAGTGTTTGCGGTGGCCTGCTTCGTGCCAAAGGATTTTCTGGCGGTGGCATTTGATGCGGGCGGTGTGACGACCGGACCGATGACGGTTCCGTTTATCATGGCGTTCGGTATCGGTATCTCGGCCACACGAAGCGATAAGCATGCAGCAGATGACAGCTTTGGTCTGATCGCACTGTGCTCGATCGGTCCGATTCTTTCTGTGCTCATACTCGGACTGCTCTATGCGCCGGAGGGAGTATATGAGGCAGAGCCGATTGTGGCATCTGTGGATTCTGTGGAGCTGTGGCGGACATTTCTGCATGCGTTTCCGGACTATATGCGGGAGATTGCGGTAGCGATGTTTCCGATCGTTCTGTTTTTTGGCATGTTTCAGATCATTTCACTGAAGATGAACCGAAACAGCCTGGTAAGAATTTTTATTGGTCTGATCTACACCTACATCGGACTTGTCCTGTTCCTTACCGGAGTAAATGTCGGCTTTATGCCGGTCGGAACAGAGCTTGGACGGACGTTGGCTTCTTTGCCGTACCGCTGGTGTATTGTACCAATCGGTATGGTGATTGGCTATTTTATCGTTATGGCAGAGCCGGCAGTGCATGTCCTGACCCATCAGGTCGAGGAGATGACATCGGGTGCGATTCCGGCAAGGGCAATGAGCATAAGCCTTTCCGCCGGTGTGGCGATCTCACTTGGGCTGGCGATGGTGCGTGTTCTCACCGGGCTCTCGATACTGTGGTTCCTCGTGCCGGGTTATGCAGCGGCGATCGCGATGTCCTTTTTCGTGCCGAAAATGTTCACGGCGATCGCATTTGACTCCGGTGGTGTGGCATCCGGGCCGATGACGGCGACCTTCCTGCTTCCGTTTGCGATCGGAGCATGTCAGGCAGTCGGCGGCGATATCGTGCGGGATGCATTTGGGATCGTTGCGATGGTTGCGATGACGCCACTGATTACGATACAGGTGCTGGGACTCCTTTATCGCTTTGGCGGTCAGAAAACGGCGCCGACGCAGACGACATGGGATATCCGCGGAGATTATGAGATCATTGAGCTCTGATCTGCAGGCAGGTTGATTTTGAAGGGATGAGTGGAAGAGGTAGTTTGTAAAATAAGTGGCAGGAAGGGAAGTGCTTATGGGACGTTTATCACTGCTTATGACGGTGGTCAGTCGGAACCTTGGCGAAAAGTATCTGAAATTTTATCTGGAGCAGCAGGTCGATGTGCAGCTGGTCACACTCGGACGTGGGACTGCAAACGATGCAATGCTCGATTATTTTGGGCTGGAGAGCCATGAGAAGGCGGTGTTGTTTTCCGTCGTTGACGATCAGAAATGGGAGGAGCTAAGGGTCGGACTGCACCGGAGCATGCGCATTGATGTACCGGGAACAGGAGTCGCATTTCTGATCCCGCTTGCGAGCATCGGCGGAAGAGGCATATTTACATATCTGACCCGTACGCTGGAGACCGGGATGCCGGAGACGGGGAATACACCGGCAAATGAGAAGACTGACAGAAAACGCTTCCGTGAAAAACGGAGGACAGGAAAAAGGGAAGCAGATGAAGCAGCTGCCGGACAAAACGGGCAGTATGGAGCAGCAGAAGGGAGTGAGACGATGCCGGAATCCGCATATGAAATGATTATTGCAGTCGCAAACCAGGGCTATATCGAGCCGATTATGGAGGCTGCCCGCAGCGCCGGTGCAGGCGGTGGTACCGTCATTCACGCAAAAGGCACCGGAATGGAAGGAATGGGGAAATTTTTCGGTGTGTCGCTTGCAGCGGAAAAAGAAATGATCTTCATTGTGACAGAACGCGGACAGAAGCAGGCTATTATGCGTGCAATCATGGAAAAAGCAGGGATGGAGTCGAAGGCACGGACATTTTTATTTTCCGTACCGGTCGACGAAGTAGCAGGGCTGGATACGTCATCCAGATAAAGTTTTAACGTGAGAGCGTAAAAAAGAATTGCCAAATGGTTTTCACTAGTGTATAATACGTTCGAATGTGTGATACTAATTTACATTTTTAATCTTTAGCAAGGGGGCTAAAATCATGTCTTACACAGAAGAGATCTACAACCGCGTTGTAGCACAGAACCCGGGAGAGCCGGAGTTTCATCAGGCAGTAAAGGAAGTACTGGATTCGCTGAAGCTTGTCATCGATGCAAACGAGGAGAAATATCGTGCAGTCAGCCTGCTCGAGCGTCTCGTTGAGCCGGAGCGTATTATTTCCTTCAAGGTTCCGTGGGTAGATGATAATGGTAAGGTTCAGGTAAATAAAGGCTACCGTGTACAGTTCAACAGCGCAATCGGACCGTACAAGGGAGGTTTGAGATTCCATCCGTCAGTTAATCAGGGCATTCTGAAGTTTCTTGGCTTTGAGCAGACTTTCAAAAACTCTCTGACCGGACTGCCGATCGGCGGCGGCAAGGGTGGTTCCAACTTTGATCCTAAGGGTAAATCAGACCGTGAGGTAATGGCATTTTGTCAGAGCTTTATGACAGAGCTTTCCAAGTATATCGGCGCTGACCAGGATGTACCGGCAGGTGATATCGGAGTAGGCGGAAGAGAGATCGGCTACCTGTATGGACAGTATAAGAGAGTGACCGGACTGTATGAGGGCGTGCTCACCGGTAAGGGACTTACCTGGGGCGGATCTCTTGTTCGTACACAGGCGACTGGTTATGGCCTTATTTATATTCTGGATGCAATGCTCAAGGATCACAGCATGGAGCTGGCAGGAAAGACCGTTGTTGTATCCGGTTCCGGAAACGTTGCGATTTATGCAGTTGAGAAGGCACAGCAGCTCGGCGCAAAGGTTGTAGCAATGAGCGATTCCAATGGATACATTTATGATGCAGAGGGTATCCGGCTCGATGTCGTAAAGGAGATCAAGGAAGTACGCCGCGGCAGAATCAAAGAGTATGCTGCAGCTGTTCCGGGATCTGTATATACCGAGGGCAAGGGTATCTGGAGTGTGAAGTGCGACATCGCTCTTCCGTGCGCTACCCAGAATGAACTGAATCTGGATGATGCGAAGACCTTAAAGGCAAACGGCTGTGCAGTCATCGCAGAGGGCGCAAATATGCCGACGACCCGTGAGGCAACGGATTTCATCCTTGACAGCGATATGCTCTTCCTGCCGGGCAAGGCATCCAACGCAGGCGGCGTAGGTACGTCCGCACTGGAGATGTGCCAGAACAGCATGCGTATGAGCTGGACCTTCGAGGAAGTGGACGAGAAGCTGAAGCATATGATGAACGACATCTATGCAAAGATTTCTGACGCTGCAAAGCGTTACGGCGTAGAGGGCAACTACGTAACAGGCGCGAATATCGCAGGCTTTGAGAAGGTTGCGGATGCTATGATCGCACAGGGGACTGCTCTGTAAGTAAAATAATTGGACTTTTACGTGTGAATTTTTGAAGCCGGGGTGACATGGTCTGCCACCCTGGCTTCGGTGTGTTATAAGGATACCGGTAGCTGCCTGTGACTGGCGGCCTGAGTGGAAAGAGAGAGGAAAATGGGGGAACGGAGCAAATGGCGCGTGGGATTTCTTTTATGTGCGATGCTTTTGCTGCTTGGCGTTGTGCCGGTGCAGGCGGCCGCAAAGAAGAATCTTGCGAAAGCAAACATTAAGCTGGGAACGACCAGCTATACTTATAATGGAAAAAAACGGACACCAAAGGTGACGGTAAAATATGGAAAAAAGACTTTAAAAAAGAACCGTGATTATACAGTGAGCTACCGTAATAATCAGTATACCGGAAAAGCGACGGTGCAGATTAAAGGGAAAGGCAGTTATCAGGGCACAAGAAAACTGAGCTTTACGATTCGGGCCGGGAAAATGATCACTGTGAAGCTGAACAGCTGCGGCGGGGAGGCGCTGCAGTCATTGGAACGGCCGCATGGTGGAACGTATGGTGCTTTGCCGGAACCGGTGAAGGAGGGGTATTCTTTTCAGGGCTGGTATACGGCAAAAAGCGGCGGAAAGCAGGTCAATTCCGGCACAAGGGTCATTGGAAAGAAGAACCGTACTCTTTATGCACACTGGCTGAAGGGCAGCAACACGGAAATTGTATGGAAGGCATTGCGCAGGGCAGGCTATTCGGAGCAGGCGACGGCTGGTATTATCGGTAATCTGATGTTTGAGTCCGGAGGCTATCCGGATGATATTAAAACAAATGCGGTTGAGTATAAAAGCGGCGAGGGCATCGGGATGGTACAGTGGTCGTACGTGCGCAAAACGCGTTTCCGGCAGTATCTCAGATCGCATGGTGAGAGCTGGCCGAGCCACAATATCAGTCTGCAGATTTCCTATATGCTCTATGAGCTGGAGCACGGAGAATGGGCGTGGATCGGAATCAGCCAAAAATATGGTGCGAAGTACGATGTGACCTTGCAGGAATTTAAACAATGCAGGGACGTCGCATTTGCCACGCGCGCGTTTTGTGCAAAATTTGAGCGATGCCATTATAAGGATGCACATTTAAAGGAGCGCACAGCCGGAGCAAAATGGGCATATCAGAAGTATCATAGTCAGTGAAATATCAGAAAGATTTATCCCGGGCGCTTTCGGAAGTTCTGAAAGCGCTCATTTTTGCATAAATATAGAATATCTGCAGTGTTTTGTGTGTCATACAGGCAGAGGCGGGCGCACATCATGGCGGAAAAATCAGAAAATGCAGGAGAGAGGATGGATCAGATATGCCGGAATACAGACGTTTTATTGCTTATTTTTATGAGTACATAGATGGGAAAAAACAGAAAAATGCCGGGTTTGCAAAGGTCGAGCTGAGAAACGGAATGTGGCGCATTCTGTTTCGGCTGAATACGGAGACAGAACCATTGCGGCCGGTGCGGGCCTATGGATTTGTGCGTGAGCAGGGATGGCAGCTGGGACTGTATATGGGCAGCATGCGGCCCGGAGTGGTGCGAATGGAGGAATGGGCCTATCGCGCCGATATCCCCGTCTGGCAGGGAAAATATGGCTTTGCGTCGCTTGCAGGGATATGGATTCAGAGTGAGGATGGAAGAAGGTATGTGACAGTGTGGGATGATGAGCCGGTTTTTACGGATCGGTTTGTGCTTGCGCTGCCAAAGGAAGCAGTGAATACAGAAAATAAAGAGGAGAAATCAGAGCAGGTCACAGAGCGGGAAACGGAAAGCATACACGAAAAGCAGACGGAAGAAAACAGCGATGAGAAGAATGAAACAGAACGACAAATACACGCAGCAGAGATATCTGAAGCGTGGGAGAAGGAAAAGGATTCAGTCGCGGATGAAGACCAGGTAGAAATGGTTGATGCGGAGGATACAGACAATTTAGGAGGGAATGCAGAAGCAATGCCGGAAGAGCATATAAGTGAGGAGGAGGCTGCAGCCGAAGTCTGTGAGGCATTTGAGGATGAGATGACATCAGAAGAAGTGCCGGTGCAGGAGGAGCCGCATGCATGCCGGTCATCCGGGCAGGAACAGGTGCTTGCGATGCTTTTTGCCAGCCGCCCGGTGCTGGAGCCTTTCCCGGATACAGAATTTTTGGAGTGTGTGCAGCTTCGTCCATGCGATTTGGTGCGCTTACAGCAGGCAAATTGTCGGGTGGGCAGAAATACCTTCCTGCAGCATGGACTTTACCAGTACCATCATCTGCTGCTCGCAAAAGATCAGGAAGGACATTACATCCTCGGTGTTCCGGGTGTCGTCAATGCACAGGAGCGGTACATGGCCGGAATGTTTGCATTTGACCGCTTCAAGCCCGCAAATGGATATGACCGGGGATGGCAGTTCGGATACTGGTGCAAGGAAATCTGATCAGGTCTGTTATGAGTGCAGTCGCCTGATACACCCGCTAAGACACGGCATCCGTACGGGTACTTGACGCCGGTTCGATGACGACCCGGTTTGGCAGGCAGACAATCATGCCGCCGTCTGCACCGAATTCCCCCTGTTTGATGCAGAGCTGATCCGGACAGTCCGCTTCAATCATCCGCACCTGACCATCCCGGATTTCGCAGACGTTTGTTTCGCCGATCCGGATGATCTGGTCGCAGGAGAGGTCATAGATGCCCTGTTCTCTGCCGCAAACGGTAATTTTTATGCTGTTTTTTGAAGAGGCAGTAAAGTGCCGTATGGCAAACAGTGCGCCACAGAGGAGAAATAGAAGAAACAGGAGCAACAGCTCCTTCGTTTTCTTTTTTTTCATATAGAATCGAATCCTTTCGTGAAAGTAAAGCGGACATTCGCAATCCGCTGATTTACTACGTAAATCGCTACTTTCTCATGTTTGGCGGGTCCCAAGTTCAAAAGCCTTATCATGCAAGCATGAAACGCATGACCTTTTTGACCCTTGTATCATCATTATATGGAATATACGGCAGAAATGCAAATCATCTTGACAAACCGAAATCCCTCTTTTAAAATAAGGGGCAGTTGATGCAGTGAAGAAGAACAGTAGTCCGAAGGCGCTTTTCAGAGAGAGATCGGCAGGTGTGAGATCTCAGGTGGCGCGGGTGAACCGGCTTTGGAGCATCCGTATGAAAATGCGGCGTATTCCGGCGTTATCGGATGGAAAGAAGAGAACAGCAAAGCTGTTAAGAAGGGTGGTACCGCCGGAGTCTCCGGTCCCTTTTGGGGATCAGAGTGCAGGTTGCCACCTTTTTGCATTTCTGAAACCTGAACAAAAGCTTTACATTATTATAATGAATGATGGAGGAAATGAAAATGGCAAAAGACAAGAAGCTTGTAGAATCGATTACCTCGATGGATGAGGATTTCGCACAGTGGTATACGGATGTGGTAAAGAAAGCAGAGCTGTGCTCCTATACGAGCGTAAAAGGCTGCATGGCAATCAAACCGGCCGGCTATGCGATCTGGGAGAATATTCAGCATGAGCTGGATCGGCGTTTTAAAGAAACCGGTGTGGAAAATGTATATATGCCGATGCTGATTCCTGAGAGTCTGCTGCAAAAGGAGAAGGATCATGTAGAGGGCTTTGCACCGGAGGTCGCATGGGTGACCCATGGCGGACTCGAGGAGCTGCAGGAGCGCATGTGTGTCCGTCCGACCTCTGAGACACTGTTCTGTGATTTCTATGCAAATGATATTCACTCCTATCGTGATCTGCCGCGTGTGTACAACCAGTGGTGCTCCGTTATGCGCTGGGAGAAGACGACCCGTCCGTTCCTGCGCTCCAGAGAGTTTTTGTGGCAGGAGGGCCATACCGCACATGCAACGGCAGAAGAGGCAGAGGCACGCACCATCCAGATGCTGAATGTGTACGCTGATTTTTGCGAGGAAGTACTGGCAATCCCGGTTGTCCGCGGACAGAAGACAGACAAGGAAAAATTTGCCGGTGCAGAGGCAACCTATACGATCGAGTCTCTGATGCATGACGGAAAAGCGTTGCAGTCCGGTACGAGCCACAACTTCGGTGACGGCTTTGCAAAGGCTTATGGCGTACAGTTTGCAGATAAGGACAATACACTTAAGTATGTACATCAGACTTCCTGGGGTATGACGACCCGTATGATCGGTGCGATCATTATGGTACACGGTGACAACAGCGGTCTTGTACTTCCGCCGCGGATCGCTCCGACACAGATCATGATTATCCCGATCCGTCAGCAGCAGGAGGGCGTACTTGAGAAGGCAAATGAGATCAAAGCGACGCTTGCAAAAGCAGGATTGCGCGTGAAGCTGGATGATTCGGAAAAGAGTCCGGGATGGAAATTCTCCGAGCAGGAAATGCGCGGTATTCCGGTTCGTATCGAGCTCGGACCGAAGGATATCGAGGCAGGTGTGGCCGTGATCGTCCGCAGGGATACAAGAGAGAAGATCACCGCAAACATCGATGAGCTGGCAGAAAAGGTGGCAGAGGTACTGGAGACGGAGCAGCATGATATGCTGGAGCGTGCAAGAACACACAGAGAGAACCACACCTATGACGCAGTCACAAAGGAAGAATTCAAACAGATCGCAGATGAGAAGCCGGGCTTTATCCGCGCGATGTGGTGCGGCTGTCAGGAGTGCGAGGACGCGATCAAGGAAGATTTCGGAGTGACCTCCCGTTGCATCCCGTTTAAGCAGGTGAAGCTGTCAGATACGTGCGTATACTGCGGCAAGCCGGCAACGAAGATGGTATACTGGGGCAAGGCATATTAATCGAATTAAGCTGCGAAGTAGCTATTAGCGAAGCGGATTACGAATATCCGTTTTGACTTGCAGGCAGGAAAAAATCGAATAAAGTGAGAGCAGGCTCCGTCGGAATTGCTGGAAGGATCAGCGGCCGACGGGGCCTTTTTTTCTGCAGACTGCACAGAAAACAAACGGAGATGTATACGCAGGCTGAAAAAATAGCGAAACAGCGGTCATTTCTGTCCTTGTAAAACGGACAAATGTAGCCTTGAGATAATATAAATTTTCGGAAAAATCTTGACAAACACAGGCAAAGTGAGTATGATTTCGTTAAGAAAACGGAGGGAACCGCTTTTAGGGCGGTTCTTTCCATTATCGGAAAACATTCAAGGAGGAGATTATTATGAAAAAAATGGTGAAAGTTGTAAGTCTTGCCTGCGCATCAGCGATGCTGGTTTCCACAACTGCATTTGCAGATGGCGATGCATTTAAGGTGGGCGGTATCGGACCGGTGACCGGCGGAGCTGCTGTTTACGGACAGGCAGTAAAGAATGCGACAGAGCTGGCAGTCAATGAGATCAATGCACTTGGCGGCGTTCAGTTCGAGTTCCAGTTTGAGGATGACGAGCATGATGCGGAGAAGTCTGTAAACGCATACAATACCCTTAAAGACTGGGGTATGCAGATGCTGCTCGGAACCGTTACCTCTGCTCCGTGTATCGCAGTTGCAGCTGAGACGGCAAATGACAATATGTTCCAGCTGACTCCGTCCGGATCTGCAGTGGAGTGTGTGGCAAATCCGAATGCATTCCGTGTATGCTTCTCAGACCCGAACCAGGGTGCTGCATCTGCGCAGTACATAGGTGAGAACAAGCTGGCTACCAAGATCGGAGTTATCTATGACAGCTCTGATGTATATTCCAGTGGTATCTATGAGAAATTCGCAGCGGAAGCTGCAAACCAGGGTCTGGAGATCGTATCAGCAGAGGCGTTTACTGCTGATAACAAGACAGATTTTAGCGTACAGCTGCAGAAGGCGAAGGATGCAGGCGCGGAGCTCGTATTCCTTCCGATCTACTATACAGAGGCTTCTCTGATCCTGACTCAGGCAAACAGCATGGGCTTTGCACCGATGTTCTTCGGATGCGATGGTTTGGACGGACTGCTTACGGTAGATGGATTTGATACCTCACTGGCAGAGGGCGTTATGCTTCTGACACCGTTTGCAGCAGATGCAGACGATGAGCAGACGAAGAATTTCGTAGCTGCTTATGAGGAAGCTTACGGCGGGACACCGATTCAGTTCGCAGCAGATGCTTATGATGGCATGTATGCGATCAAGGCAGCAGTCGAGAAGTCCGGTGTGACTCCTGATATGAGCGTTTCTGATATCTGCGACGCTATGGAGACTGCAATGACTGAGATCACAGTTGATGGACTGACCAGTAAGGGAATGACCTGGAATGCAGACGGCGAGCCGAACAAGGAGCCGAAGGCAGTCAAGATCGAGAATGGCAGTTACGTATCCATGGATAAATAAGTATCACGAATAGAGATTGCAATGGTGCAGCCGCTGCAGAATATTCTGCAGCGGCTTTTTACCAATGAGACAACTATTCCGGCGTTCGGTCAGAGCGTGTTTGAAAATGTCTGTTCCGGAAGCTGCTTCCGGAAAAATATTTTCAAACATGCGCTGGATAGCCTGAAAACTGATATGGCTGCAGAGGGCACAATGCTTCACCGGGGCCAAAGCAGCAACTACGAATGTGAGGTGCAATATGAGCTTTCTTTCTTATTTAATAAATGGTGTCAGCCTCGGAAGTATCTATGCAATCATAGCACTCGGCTATACGATGGTATATGGTATTGCGAAGATGCTGAACTTTGCGCACGGTGATGTCATCATGATCGGCGCATTTGTAATGCTGAGCGCGCTCAATACGATGAGCCTTCCGCTGATCCCGGCGGTGCTTGTGGCGGTTGTGGCGTGTACCGTGCTCGGTGTTGTGATCGAACGGGTTGCATACCGCCCGCTTCGAAATGCGGCGTCTCCGCTGGCAGTACTGATCACTGCAATCGGTGTCAGCTATCTGCTACAGAATGTTGCGCTGCTGATTTTTGGCGCGAATACCGTTTCTTTCCCGAATAAGATTACGCTTCCGGCGCTGAGCCTGGCAGGCGGAAGCCTAGTGATTTCTTCTGTTACAATCGTAACGATTGTGGCGTGCGTAGTGATTATGATCGCACTGCTGTTGTTTATCAACAGGACAAAGGCAGGACAGGCAATGCTGGCTGTCTCCGAGGATAAGGGGGCAGCGCAGTTGATGGGTATCAATGTGGATGGAACGATTGCCCTGACCTTTGCGATCGGATCTGCGCTGGCAGCGATCGCAGGTTTTCTGCTGTTTACCGCTTATCCGTCTCTGGATCCGTACAAAGGAGCTATGCCTGGTATCAAGGCCTTTGTCGCAGCAGTATTCGGCGGCATCGGTTCTGTACCGGGAGCAATGATCGGAGGTATTCTGCTTGGTATTATCGAGATTCTTGCCAAGGCCTATATTTCTTCCCAGCTGTCGGATGCAATTGTATTTGCAGTGCTGATTATCGTACTGATCGTAAAGCCGACAGGACTGCTCGGAAAGAAAATTCAGGAGAAAGTGTAGGTGGATGAGATGGGAAAAAAGTTTGATAAAACGGTAAAAAACAATGCAGTTACCTATATTATGGTAATTGTGGCATGGCTTGTAATGATGGCACTGCAGCAGGCTGGGATGCTGAACAGCTCCACGACCGGTCTGCTGGTTCCGGTCTGCATCTATTCCATTATGGCAGTTTCCCTGAATCTGACCGTAGGTATTTTAGGCGACCTGAGCCTTGGACAGGCAGGGTTCATGTGTGTCGGAGCCTTTGCAAGCGCATTCTTTACGAATCTGGTGCAGGATTCCATCACCTTTACTCCGTTACGCTTTACCCTGGCGATTCTGATCGGTGCTCTGGTGGCGGGCGTGTTTGGTCTGCTGATCGGTATTCCGGTTCTCCGCTTAAGCGGTGACTATCTTGCAATTGTGACACTGGCATTCGGAGAGATCATCAAGAATTTCCTAAACATTTTGTATGTGGGAAAGGATAGTCATGGACTGCATGTCTCTATCAAGGATACGATGTCTCTTGGCATGGAGCCGGATGGAGTTGTGATTATTAAAGGTGCGCAGGGAATTACCGGCACCTCGCGGGATGCGACCTTTACGATTGGCATCATCCTATTGCTGATTTCTCTGTTTATCGTCCTGCGTCTGGTTCAGTCCAGAGACGGTCGTGCGATCCGTTCCATCCGCGATAACCGGATTGCGGCAGAGTCGATCGGCATTAATATCACAAAATATAAGCTGCTGGCGCTGACGGTTTCCGCTGCGATCGCAGGTATGGCGGGTGCGCTTTATGCACATAACTATAATTCCCTGGCAGCGACGAGTGCCAAGTTTGGCTACAATATGTCCATCATGATTCTGGTATACGTCGTACTCGGCGGTATCGGAAATATCCGCGGATCAGTCATTGCAGCAACTTTGCTGTATGTGCTTCCAGAGAAGCTGCGTTTCCTGCAGTCTTACCGTATGCTGATCTATGCAGTTGTACTGATTGTGGTTATGCTCTTTAGCTGGAGCCCGAAGGCACGTGATTTCCGGGAGCGTTATTCCCTGAAACGTCTTATCCACAAAAATACGGCAAAGGAGGCGGAATAAAATGGCAATGTTGGAAGTAAAAAATCTGGGCATTTCCTTTGGCGGACTCCGCGCGGTAAACGGATTTAATATTACAATTCAGGAAGGTGAGCTGTACGGACTGATCGGACCGAACGGAGCCGGTAAAACGACGGTATTCAATCTGCTGACCGGTGTATACAAGCCGGATACCGGAAGTATCCTGCTCGACGGGAAGGACATTACGACGCTGCATGCGATTGATATCAACAAGGCCGGTATTGCAAGAACATTTCAGAATATCCGTCTGTTTAAAAATATGACGGTGCTGGATAATGTAAAGACCGGTCTGCACAATAAGCATGAATATTCATTTCTGGCTGGAATTTTTCATACACCGGCGTATCATAAGGTAGAGAAACAGATGAATGAGCAGGCTATGGAGCTTCTGAAGGTATTTGAACTGGATCAGCATGCGGATACACTGGCGGCAAATCTGCCGTATGGTGAGCAGCGAAAGCTGGAGATTGCACGTGCGATGGCGACGGAGCCAAAGCTTCTGCTGCTCGATGAACCGGCAGCTGGTATGAACCCAAATGAGACGCAGGCGCTGATGGATATGATTCGTTTTGTTCAGTCACATTTTCATATGACGATTCTGTTGATTGAGCATGATATGCGGCTGGTTTCCGGAATCTGCGAAGAGCTGACTGTGCTGAATTTCGGCGAAGTACTGGCGCAGGGAAAGACCGCGGATGTGCTGCATGACCCACAGGTCATCACAGCATATCTGGGAGAGTAAGGAGGAAATCGCAATGGCAATGCTTGAAGTAAAAGATCTGCACGTATATTATGGAATGATTCAGGCGATCAAGGGGATTTCCTTTGAGGTCAATCAGGGAGAGACGATCGCGCTGATCGGTGCGAACGGAGCCGGAAAGACGACGACACTGCATACCGTCACCGGACTGCTTGCGCCGAAGAAGGGCAATGTAATTTTTGAAGGCCAGGATATTACAAAGATTCCGGCACATAAGATTGTCGGCCTTGGTATGGCGCATGTACCGGAGGGACGCCGTGTGTTTGCACAGCTTTCTGTCTATCAGAACCTGAAAATGGGTGCTTATACGAGAAGCAATAAAACGGAGATTGAAGAAACGCTGGAAATGGTTTATCGGCGTTTTCCGAGACTGGAAGAACGGAAAAATCAGATGGCCGGTACATTGAGCGGCGGTGAGCAGCAGATGCTCGCGATGGGCCGTGCACTGATGTCAAAGCCGAAGATTATCTTGCTGGATGAGCCGTCTATGGGCCTTTCCCCGATTCTTGTTAATGAGATTTTTGACATTATCCAAGCACTGAATGAAGCCGGTACGACGGTACTGCTCGTAGAGCAGAATGCGAAAAAGGCACTGGCGATCGCAGACAGAGCTTACGTGCTGGAGACCGGACGGATCGTACAGTCCGGTGATGCGGATGCGCTCATGCATGACGAATCGATCCAGAAGGCATATCTTGGAGAATAATAAAAGGCTGCATGTGGAGCCTGAAAAGGGGGATTACTATGAAAAATGTGGTAATTACAATTGCACGTCATTTTGGCAGCGGTGGAAAGACGATCGGAAAAATGCTGTCGGAGGATCTCGGTATTTCCTATTATGAGCATGAGATCATCGAGATGGCGTCGGAAGAGAGCGGAATTGCTGAGGAGCTGTTCAATCAGGCTGATGAAAAGCTGAAGCGTACTCCGCTGTTTTTCGGAAAATCTCATTCCGGAGAGTACAAAGGGAAGCTGATTGCACCGGACAGCGATGAGTTTGTCAGTGACCACAATCTTTTCAATTATCAGGCAAAGATCATCCGGGAGCTGGCAGATAAGGAATCCTGTGTCATCATTGGTCGCGCGGCAGATTATGTGCTGAAGGATTATGATAATGTGGTGAGCGTGTTTGTGCATGCCTCAAAGGATTACTGTGTTCGGCAGGCGATTGAGCGCAGTGCGTACACCGGAAAGGATGTAGAGAAGTTTGTCGAGCGGACAGACAAGTACCGCAGTGATTTTTACCGCTATTATACCGGACAGGAATGGACGGATGCGCGGAACTATGATCTCTGCCTGAACAGTGAACGTCTTGGCTTTGAGGGGACTATGGAAGCGATTGAGGAGTATATCAAGGTGCGCTTCGGAGCGCTCCCGGGGACAAAGAAAAATCAGTAGTGAAGGAAGCGGATTCCCGCTGCGATCTGAAAAGGTCGTAGTGGGAATTTTGTAGTATTTATACAAAAAACAGATGCATAGAGGAAAAAAGAATGTTATAATGAATAGACGACAAAAACTGTGATTTTTGCAGAGCGAATAAGTAGGAGGATCTGAAAATGGGTTTGGATGTAAGCAGAATAAGAGAGACGATTGCAGCTGGAAAGGCCGTGCTCGGTATAGAGCTTGGTTCCACAAGAATCAAGGCGGTGCTTGTAGATGAGACGAATGCACCGATCGCTTCCGGCGCACATGACTGGGAAAATCAGCTGGTAGACGGTATCTGGACGTACAGCCTGGATGCGATCTGGACAGGACTGCAGGACAGCTACGCAAAGCTGGCAGAGGATGTAAAGAAAACGTATGATGTGGAGCTGACGAATCTGGCAGCGATCGGATTCAGCGCCATGATGCATGGCTACATGCCATTTGATAAGGACGGAAAGCTTCTCGTACCGTTCCGCACCTGGAGAAACACCATCACGGAAGAGGCTTCCGATGTGCTGTCTGAGAAGTTCAATTTCCATATCCCGCAGAGATGGACGATCGCACATCTGTACCAGGCGATCTTAAATGGTGAGGAGCATGTGAAGGATATCGTATTCGTATCTACACTTGCAGAGTATCTGCACTGGCAGCTGACCGGCGAGAAGGTAGCCGGTGTCGGCGAGGCATCCGGTATGTTCCCGATCGATACGGCGACGAAGGATTACAATGAGCAGATGGTACAGAAGTTTGATGAGCTCGTAGCTCCGAAGGGCTTTGGCTGGAAGCTGCGCGAGATATTCCCGAAGGTACTCGTGGCAGGCGATGATGCAGGACGTCTGACTGCAGAGGGCGCAAAGCTGCTCGATGTATCCGGAAAGCTTCAGGCCGGCATTCCGCTTTGCCCGCCGGAAGGTGATGCAGGTACCGGAATGGCAGCGACGAACAGCGTAGCAGTCCGCACCGGTAACGTATCCGCCGGTACATCTGTATTTGGTATGATTGTTCTGGAGAAGGATCTGTCCAAGCCGTATGAGGCGATTGATATCGTGACGACTCCGGCCGGACACCAGGTCGCAATGGTACACTGCAACAACTGTACCTCTGATCTGAACGCATGGGTTGGCATTTTCAGGGAGTTCTCCGAGGCATTTGGCATCGAAGTCGATATGAACAAGCTCTTTGGTACCCTGTACAATAAGGCTCTGGAAGGGGATGCAGACTGTGGCGGACTGTTGGCATACAACTACTTCTCCGGTGAGCACATCACAGGCTTCAATGAGGGCCGTCCGCTCTTCGTGCGCAAGCCGGACAGCAAGTTCAATCTGGCAAACTTCATGCGGGTAAATCTGTTCACCTCTCTTGGTGCGCTCAAGGTTGGTTTTGATATCCTGCTGAAGAATGAGGACGTGAAGATTGACAAGATCTATGGCCATGGCGGACTCTTCAAGACAAAAGGCGTAGGACAGGGTATTCTTGCTGCAGCACTGAATTCTCCGGTATCTGTCATGGAGACGGCAGGAGAAGGCGGCGCATGGGGTATCGCACTGCTGGCTTCCTACATGGTAAATAAGGCAGACGGTGAGACGCTGGATCAGTTCCTGGCAGACAAGGTATTCGGAGGAAGCGCAGGCAGCGAGATGCAGCCGAACCCGGCAGATGTGGCAGGCTTTGACGCATTTATCGAGCGCTACAAAGCGGGACTGCCGATCGAGCGCGCAGCAGTAGAGGCGCTGAGATAAAATATCTGTTACGTGTAGCGAGCAGGGATGATTGACCGCAGGGTGACAAAGAAAATCTGGTTTGAAAGAAATAGTGGCGGGGTGGTACAATATGTGCTGTCCCGCTTTTAAAGCGGACATTCGCAACCCATCCCTGCAGCTCTGCTGACAGGGCCTGGCTTCGCTACTTGTTCATGAACGCAGTCGCTTCGCGATCTGTCGGTGGCAGCCATCAACTCCCGCTGACATAAGCATCTCCTCACACCCATCGCTTAGTGCTCCGCGCACTTGAAGCGGGGGAATGCTTATCTGCGTTCAAAGTAAAAAGAACAGGAGATTGACGAAGAATGAAATTTTACCTTGCCCCGCTGGAGGGGGTGACCGGCTATATTTTCCGAAATGCGCTAGATGCGTATTTCCCTGGGACGGATCGATACTTTACGCCGTTCATTGTGCCGGATCAGAAGCATGCACTGCGAAAAAAGGAGCTGCGGGACATTCTTCCCGAGAATAATCAGGTAAAGGAGCTCGTTCCGCAGATTCTGACGAGCGATCCGGTGCGCTTCGTGGAGACGGCAAAGGCGCTGGCGGAGTATGGGTATGAGGAAGTAAACCTGAATCTGGGCTGTCCGTCCGGCACAGTGGTGGCAGGTGGACGCGGCGCAGGCATGCTTGCGGATGTAGAGAAGCTGGATTGTTTTCTGGATCAGATTTTTCGGGATACGGATCTGCGCATTTCTGTCAAAACGCGGATCGGGATCGAGCGTCCGGAAGAAGGGTATATGCTGATGAAGATTTATAATCAGTACCCGGTTTCCGAGGTAATCATCCATCCGCGCACGCGAAAAGAATACTATAAGGGAGAGCCACACCTGGATGTATTTAGCGAGCTGCTTGCGATGAGCAAACATCCCGTCTGCTACAATGGCAATCTGTTTATCGTGCGTGATTATGAGCAGTTCCGGGCGCGTTTCCCACAGGTGGAGCGCGTGATGATCGGCCGCGGCGTGCTCGCAGATCCGGGACTGATGCAAAGACTGAAGTCACTTGAGCATGCTCAGAAAACGGGAGAAGATTCAGACAGAAAAGAGAATGGTATGGAACAGTCCGGATCTGAAATTTACAGAACAGGCAAGCAGGAGCTGCGTGCCTTCCACGATACAATTTTCCGGCAGTACCGGGAGATTTTTGATGAGGATAAGAATGCGATTTTTCATATGAAGGAGCTCTGGAGCTATCTGGTGCACTCTTTCGAAGGGAGCGAACCATATGCCAAAAAGCTTCGTAAGACCTCCAGCCTGAACGAGTACCGCTGTGAGGTAGGCAATCTGTTCCGCGCGTGTGATCTGTATCCGGACGGTCCGGTACAGTGGAGGCCATAGATAAATGGGGCGAAACCCGGAATTTGAACGCAATTCAAATTCCGGGTTTCCTTTTTATGTGTAATTAAGCTTTATAATTCTGCAGCTTTTATGCTTCACGGTTCTGCTATAGATGTGGGATCACACCCGTACCCATACGCTCATCTCATTCTCACCACGGTTTGCCCATGTGTAGTATGGGATAAAATTGAGTTCTACCGGCTTTTTCTCTGCCTTCTGGATCGGACGGTAGAGGGTGCCTGCTTTTGGCGCCGGAAGCTCCTCGCGGTATCCATGCATCACGATCTCCTTTACAGGTTCGCCTGCTACAACGGAATCTTTGACAAAGGCTGGTGCGTTCCAGTCGAGAGTCAGCAGGTGAAGATCTGTGCCGTTGTCCTTTTCTTCCAGACAGTAGGTGATCGGTCCACGGGTAACGGCGGCCTTGCCGATGTCCTCGCGCACGCGCGGATCAGCGTTCCATACCTGAATCTCCATCGGGAAGTCGAGGGTCAGTGTCTCGTCCTTCTTCCAGGTGCGGGTGATATAGAGGTAACCGTCTTTAATGGTATATTCAGAGCTGTCCGCACTCACGGTGTAGCTGTTTGCCCAGCCCGGAATACGCAGTGCCAGTGTAAGAGGAACGTTTGCACCATCGACAGAGACAGTGACTTTTCCGTCCCACGGGAAGGCAGAATCGATGTGAACAGCGACTTCCTGACCATTTACCTTTTTCTTAACGTCACTTCCGATATACAGATGTACAAACAGGGTGTCGTCATTTTCCGTAAATGCGTAGGAGCTTACGGAACTTAAGGTACGTGCAAGGTTCGGCGGGCAGCATGCGCAGCCAAACCATTTCTGACGAATATCCTTTACGTGGAATTTCCGTTCATCCTTATGGCAGGCCTCCGGGAGTACCTCGAGCGGATTTACATAGAAGAAGCTCTTGCCGTCGAGAGCCATGCCTGAAAGTACGGTGTTGTACAGTGCCTGCTCCATGACATCTGCGTAGCGGGAATCCGGGTACATCTCCAGCATGCGACGTGCAAAAAATACAAGTCCGATGGAGGCGCAGGTCTCTGCATAGGCAGTGTCATTCGGAAGATCGTAGTTGAAGGAAAATGCCTCGCCGATGTGCGTGCCGCCGATACCGCCGGTGATGTAAAGCTTTTTGTCAACTATATTGTTCCAGAGCGTGTTGCATGCTTCAAAGAGCTTGTCGTCATCAGAGAGACGTGCGATATCTGCCATGCCGGAATAGAGGTATACGGCACGTACTGCGTGTCCGACTGCTTCATCCTGCTCCCGTACCGGAAGGTGTGCCTGGTTGTATTCATAGCGCAGGCCGTCCGGATTTTTCTTTACTTCTTCCGGGTGCTCCTGGTCAAAGTAGTATGGGCGGGTGCCGCGCTCATCGATGAAATACTTCGCGAGCTTCAGGTATTTGTCATTCTTTGTCGTCTCATAGAGACGCACAAGCGCCATCTCAGCGATCTCATGTCCCGGATAGCCCTTGCATTTGCCTTCCTCCGGTCCGAAGTAATCCGCTACATAATCGGCATAGCGGCAGGCGGTATTGAGAAGCTGATCCTTTCCGGTCGCCTGATAATAGGCTACCGCGCCTTCAAGCAGGTGTCCGAGGCAGTACAGCTCATGATTGTCTTTCAGATTGGAAAAAATCTTGTCTTTACCGTTCAGAATATAGTAGGTGTCCAGGTAGCCGTCGTCCTGCTGTGCCGCGCAGACGATCTGAATCGCATCGTCAGCGATTTTCTCCAGCTCCGGATCCGGATGCTGGGTCAGAGAGTAGCCGACTGCCTCAATCCATTTGTAGAAATCACTGTCCTGAAATACAAATCCGTAAAACTTGTCATCCTCCGGATGTGCCGGATCTTCCGGCAGTGCCTCAAAGCCACGGAACGTATAGACAGGCTCCCTGAATTCCTTTCCCTGCTCGCGGCGCTCCTCATTCTGCTTTCCGGCAGCCTTAAAATTGTGCATGCAATAGCTTGGCGCAGCACCTTCGACCTGATCATTCAGCGCTGCCCACTGATACGGGATCACCTCTGTGCGTACCAGCTCCATTTCCTTTTTCCAGAATGCATCCTTTATCTGCACATCGCGAAGAGAGAGCGGGGATGAAAATTTTTGCTTATCCATGTATAATTCCTCCTTTTATCCGGCAGAGCTATGATACTTTCACAAATCATATCTGCGATAGCTCTGATAATTTTGAACCCATGTGTCTGTATTTTATCAAAAAACACATTCCAAGACCATTGTCAAACTGGAAGAAAACATGTAAAATATGGAAAAGCAGTTTTGGACAGCAGCAAAATGCTAAGGCAACTCAGGACAAATTTATTTGGCTTGAGTTGGATTGGCATTTTGGGATGGACGGAACGTCCAAAACATCCTCACTACATAACCTGAAAGGAGCTCCACCATGCTATTTCTCGAAAAAATGTCTCCGCGCACCATCACCAGTGCCAACTATATCACCTCAGTTAACGGTATGCTGCACCCTACCCGCATGATGTCCGAGCATGATTTTCTGTACATTCTGGACGGCACCTGGGAGGTGATCGAGGAGGGGATTCCGTATGAACTGCAGACAGATGACCTGCTGATCCTCTGTGCCGGACGACATCACACCGGTGTGCGGCTCTGCAATCCGGGTAACCGGCATATGTATTTCCATGTGTTGCCTACAGAAGCGGAGCGATGTGGAAATAAACAGCAGGGATTATCTGAACGGAAAGAAAGCTGCATGGAACATGGAAAAGAAAATACGCAGAAAATATGCATGGATAAAATGGAAGCCGCAGAAGGCAGCGAAGATCCGCGCTTTTTGCGCAGTCACACGCTTATCCACTGTCGGAAGGAGCCGAAGATCCGCCAGTATTTCCATGAACTGATCTCTGCCTACTGGGGTGGTGATGCACAGCGGGAGGATCGGCTGACGCTTCTGTTTAATCTGATTCTGTGTGAACTCTCTTCGCTGCAGGCAGAGATGGTAGGCGGGCCGGGGAGTAATTCTATGCTGGAGCAGGTGCGGCAGAAGATTTACTCGAACCCGCAGGTTTTTTTTTCAGCACCGGAGATGGCGGCGGAGTTTTACATTTGCCCCCGCACACTGAACAACCGATTCCGGGATTCCTGTAACCAGACCTTCTCTGCCTATCAGATGGATCTGAAGCTGGAAATGGTACGGGAGTTTCTGGCACATCAGCCGGATGCGAAGCTCCACGAAGCAGCAGTAAACTTCGGATTTTATGATGAATTTCATCTGAGCAAGGCATTTAAAAAGAAGTACGGATATCCGCCGTCAAAGCTGCGAGGGAGCATTGACAAAAAGGGTACATTGGATTAGAATGAGTACTGATTTATGCAATCCTGTGTATAAATAGGAAGCAATGGAGGAGCATATGAGACACGAATTTAAAAAGATTGAGCCCAAATGGCAGAAGAAATGGGCGGAGCAGGAAATCTTTAAGGCAGTGGACGGAAGTGAGAAGCCGAAGTTTTACGGTCTGGTAGAGTTCCCGTATCCGAGCGGAGCCGGCATGCATGTCGGACATATTAAAGCATATTCCAGTATCGAGGTCATTGCGCGGAAGCGTCGTATGGAAGGATACAATGTACTGTTTCCGATCGGCTTTGACGCATTCGGACTTCCGACCGAGAACTATGCGATTAAGACATCCACACATCCGCGTATCATCACGGATAAGAATATCCATCGTTTTTCCGAGCAGTTAAAGAGCGTCGGATTTTCCTTTGACTGGAGCCGCGTGATCGACACGACTGATCCGGACTTTTATAAGTGGACGCAGTGGATTTTCCTGAAAATGTTTGAGAAGGGTCTGGTATTCCGGGATAAGACGCTCGTAAACTACTGCCCGTCCTGTAAGGTCGTCCTTTCCAACGAGGACAGCCAGGGCGGAAAATGTGACATCTGCCACAGTGATGTCGTACAGCGGTCGAAGGATGTATGGTATCTGCGTATTACACAGTATGCAGACAAACTGCTCGAGGGGCTGGATTCTGTAGATTATCCGGCAAATATCAAGCAGCAGCAGGTCAACTGGATCGGAAAGTCGACCGGTGCATTTGTAAACTTCCAGGTAGACGGACTGGATGAGCAGCTTCGCATTTACACGACCAGACCGGATACCCTTTATGGCGTTACCTTTATGGTTATCGCGCCGGAGCATCCGCTGATTGATCAGTATAAGGATCAGATTAAGAACTTTGGTGAGATTCAGGCATATCGCGATGTCTGCGCAAAGAAGACCGAGTTTGAGCGTACACAGCTTGTCAAGGAGAAGACCGGTGTCTGCATTGACGGGCTGACGGCAGTCAATCCGGTCAATGGCAAGAAGATCCCGATCTTTATTGCAGACTATGTCATGATGGGCTACGGTACAGGCGCGATCATGGCAGTTCCGGCACATGACCAGAGAGACTATGATTTCGCAAAGAAATTCGGTATCGACATCATTCAGGTCATTAAGGGCGGTGATATCGAGCAGGAAGCATACACCGGCGACGGTGAGATGATCAACTCCGAGTTCCTGAATGGCTATACGAATAAGAAGGATTCCATCAAGCGCATGCTTGAGGAGCTGGAGAAGCGAGGTATCGGCGAGGCAGGCGTACAGTACAAGATGAAGGACTGGGCGTTTAACCGTCAGAGATACTGGGGAGAGCCGATCCCGATTGTACACTGCCCGACCTGTGGCGATGTGGCAGTCCCATTTGAGGAACTTCCGCTTCGTCTGCCGGATGTGGAAGATTTCCAGCCGGGTGAGGATGGACAGTCTCCGCTGGCCAAAATCGATTCCTTCGTAAACTGCAAGTGTCCGAAGTGCGGCGGCGCAGCAAAGCGCGAGACTGATACGATGCCGCAGTGGGCAGGATCTTCGTGGTACTTCCTGCGCTACATCGACCCGCATAATGATAATGAGCTGGCAGCGATGGATAAGCTGAACTACTGGATGCCGGTTGACTGGTACAACGGTGGTATGGAGCACGTGACCCGTCATATGATTTACTCCAGATTTTGGCATCATTTCCTGTACGACATCGGCGTAGTCAATACACCGGAGCCATATGCAAAGCGTTCTGCGCAGGGTATGATCCTCGGTGCGGACGGCGATAAGATGAGTAAATCCAAGGGCAATGTCGTAGACCCGCTTGACATTGTAAAGGAATACGGTGCAGATACCCTCCGTACCTACGTGCTGTTCATGGGCGATTACGGCGCAGCAGCTCCGTGGAACGACAGTTCTGTAAAGGGCTGCAAGCGTTTCCTTGAGCGTGTGGCAGGTCTGACCGACATTATGACAGATGCTTCGGCAGATCCGGATATGGAAGTGAAATTCCACAAGGCGATCAAGAAGGTGACGGCTGACATTGAGGCGATGAAGTTCAATACCGCGATCGCATGCCTGATGACTCTGATCAACGACATCTATACAGTCGGAACAATCAGCCGTGATGATCTCGTGATCTTTATCAAGCTGCTTTGCCCGTTCGCTCCGCATCTTTGTGAGGAAATGTGGGAGAGCATCGGCGGAGAAGGCTTCCTGTCTCTGTCCGAGTGGCCGAAGTACGATGAGAATAAGACCGTCGAGTCCAAGATTGAGATCGGCGTCCAGATCAACGGTAAGCTCAAGACCACGATCGTCATCCCGAATGGCTGTACAAAGGAAGAGGCGCTTGCGATTGCAAATGCAGACAGCAAGATTGCAGCGCTGACCGAGGGAAAGAACGTTGTAAAGGAAATTTATGTTCCGAATAAGATTGTAAATATCGTAGTGAAATAAATAGGATTTTGATGAAAGAAAGGCTGCTATATCCGTTTGTATAAACTGGTAGAGCAGCCTTTTTCAGCATTCTTGAATTGGATTTATCGACGGTGAGAAGCTTTTTCATTGCTCTTTAGAGGAAAACGGTGCTGCGTTTGTCATTATGGCATGCTCCTTTAGCAGCTCCTCATACAGCTGCAGGAACGTCCAGCCGGCATTACTCTCAGTCAGCATGGCTTTCAGGGCGATCCGGATACCGGAACGGCGCATGCCCTGCAGGAGTGCATCCAGCCGTGCCTCTGAAAAATTACACAGGACAAGCATCTCCTCCTGAAGCTTTTCCAGAGCTTCCGGGTCTGCAGTGGACGCAGCACCTGACTTCTCGAATCCGGCAGCTCCTGCAAGTGCTCCTACCTGTTCCTGTACCTGTTCAGGTGCAATATTTCGGATCCGGATTCCCATACGGATGAGAAGACCTTTGAGCGCTGCGGTTTGCGGTGTTTTTTTCGGAGAAAAATATAAAACTGTTTCTTTCATGATGAATATCCTTTCTGAGATCGAAAATGGGATAGATGAAAACATGAAACTATTATAGCGAAAAGCGGCGGCGGGTGCAAGCGGCGAAAAAAATAGATATAAAAAAGATAGTATATTTAAGGGAAAACATAGATGATCTGGCAAACAAAATAAAAGATTTCGAACAAAAACAGTGACGGAACATTAAAAATATACAAAAAAGCTGATTTTGATGCTTTTAAAACATAAAAAAATAGACATAAACTAGTATCAACAGCTGAAAGCTACTGTGAAGTTCGGCCGAAAAACATAATTCTGAGTATGCTTTAGCAGAAAATTATACTAATGGGGTTACAGAGATTTATCTGTATGTAGCAATCGAATAAGAGAGGGATTTTAGTATGAACAGAAACAAAATACGAAGAACGGTATCTGCAATAATGGGAACAGCGATGGCGGCAATGATAGCAACGGGAGGAGTGGTAACTCCGGCATTTGCGGAAGAGGCTACGCAGGTATCCTTAGAAGGAGCAACAGGGACAGTGTATGATCTTGGAGGGTTATCGCTTCCAATTTGTCAGCCAGGAGAGGTAGAGTTGACTTATATGGGAAACGATACGTGGTGTGCAGGTGTAAGCTACAATGATGGATTACCAGTTCAGGAAGAAATTGAAAAAAGAACGGGAGTACATATCAAATGGGATACTTACAGCAGCGATGTAGAAACAGTTCTGCAGACCAGACTTGCTTCTATGGAAGGATTACCGGATATGGTGGAAATACCGCCGTTTGATTCTAATGTAGGCGTAGATACCTATTCCAACAATGGAGTATTAATTCCGCTTAACGATTTAATTGAACAGTATGCGCCAAATATTCAGAAGCTATTTGAAAAGTACCCGGCGCTGAAAGCAATGTGTACATCATCTGATGGAAATATCTATGGGCTTGCAGGATGGTGGGGAGACATCAATGATTATGTACCAGATTACCTTTACATCCGTCAGGACTGGCTGGATAATCTCGGTTTGGAAATGCCGAAAACTGTTGATGAGTTGTATAATGTTATGAAGGCATTTAAGGAACAGGATGCAAATGGAAATGGAGATCCGAACGATGAAATTCCGGTTGCTACAAAAAATGGCCTGAAGCAGTTGTATTATTTAATGACTGGTTTTGGATATGACACAAACAGTTTGTGGTATACTGATGCTGACGGTGGAGTGCACTATGCAGCAGTCGAAGACAATTATAAGGAGATGCTTACATTCTTAAATAAGTGCTATTCCGAAGGATTGATTTCAGATGATCTGGATGGAACACAGCTTACGCAGAATATTACAGAGGATAAGGTAGGAATCGTTTGCCATGATCCAGCAGATAATATGGCATCTTCGGATGATCTTGCATTGACAACGAATCCAAATTGTAATTATCAGTTTATGCCGGTGATACAGAAGGATGAGAATGGAACCGCACAAATGACAAAGCGTTCTCTTACCTGGCACTATTATGGAATTACTTCGGCCTGCGAAAATCCGGAAGCAGCGATAAAATGGATTGATTATGTTTATGCAAGCGAAGACGGAAGAATGCTTTACAGCTATGGCGTAGAAGGTTTGTCATATGAAAAGGATGCGGATGGAAATATTTCCTTTACCGATCTTATAACAAATAATGAGACTTATACTTCTGCATTTTCTGCGTTGCGTAGTATTGGGGCATGGCCAACTTACTTTATTGATGATTCCGGTGAAGCATTTATGAAGATTTTTGAAGGTACGAAAGTAGAAACTGCCTGCAAAGACGCATACGGAAACATGAAAGACCCGTTCCCGGAAATGCTTGGTACTGCAGAAGAGTCAGAAGTGTATACGAGCGTATGGCCAGATCTGTCTACTTATTTGGATGAGATGTTTACTTCATTTGTAATAGGCACAGAGTCACTGGATAACTTTGACAGCTATGTAGAGACTGCAAATAGTATGGGAATGCAGGATATTATTAACATTAAGGCTGATCAGTATGCAAGATACCAGGAGATCGTTGCGCAGTAACTGAAGTCGAATGAGAGAATGTTCATCCCCTGCATGAACAGGGGATGAACGAAAAAAGATTTACAGGGGTGGAAGGGATATGACGGCGATAAAAAGCTTGAAGAAAAATATAAAACGGGATTGGATGCTGTTATTAATTATCCTTCCTGGAGTGATTTATTTTGCTGTGTTTTGTTATGGACCAATGTATGGAATTTTGATGGCTTTTAAAGACTATAATATTTCGAAAGGCGTCTGGGGAAGTCCGTGGGTAGGACTAAAACATTTTAAAGAATTGGTACAATCGGTATATTTTGGGCGTTTGGTAAAAAATACATTCTTGCTCAGTATCGAGCAGCTTTTATGGTCCTTTCCCATTCCGATTGCATTTGCCTTACTTTTAAATGAAATAAAAAATAAACATTTTCAGCGGTTTGCACAGACTGCTGCATATCTGCCGCATTTTGTTTCGGTAGTAGTAGTGGTAGGAATTTTGAAAGACTTATTGTCATCGGATGGTGGTGTAATCACACAGGTGCTTTCTGCTTTCGGTGTAGCTCCTAAGAATTATTTCAATCTTCCAGGAGCGTTTCGGCCACTTTATGTAGGCTCTGGAGTATGGCAGGAATTTGGCTGGAACTCGATTATATATGTGGCAGCAATATCAGGGATTGATCAGCAGATGTATGAGTCTGCTGCACTGGATGGTGCAGGAAAATGGCAGAAATTAGTTCATATTACACTGCCCTCTATTGCGCCGACCATTATTCTTCTTCTGATTTTAAATATGGGGAATATGTTAAACATCGGATATGAGAAAGTAATTCTCATGTATAATTCAGCGACTTATTCCACCGCAGATATTTTTTCAACTTATGTATATCGAAAAGGCCTTTTGAATGCGCAGTATAGTTTTGCAGCAGCAGTTGGTCTTGCTAATTCGCTCATTAATATTGTCATTTTGTTGACAGCGAATTTCACTGCCAAGAAGATGACAGATACGAGTATTTTTTAACCGATTTGACGATGGACGTGGAATGGAGAGAGTATCATGCGAAAAAAAACAAAGAAAACCTGTTCAGATGTTTTTATTATAATAGGGATTATTCTGATTATAATTATAACGCTTTATCCGGTTATTTATGTTGTAAGCATGTCGTTTAGCGATCCAACACATGTATTGGCAAGAGATGTTTATCTTCTTCCTAAAGGTTTTTCTTTAAAAGCGTATAAAATGATTTTCAAAAATGATACAGTACTTCGGTCGTTTGGAAATACGCTTTGGTATACGTTTGTTGGAGGATTTATCAGCGTATTATTAACTGCTATGACTGCTTACCCACTTGCACGCAAACAATTTTTCTTGCGGAAACAGCTGTCATTTTTAATGACGCTTACCATGTTTATTAGTGGAGGACTGATTCCGCTTTATATTTTAGTTCAAAAACTGCATTTATATAATACTCGATGGTCTATTATTTTGCCATATATCATTAGTGCGTATAATCTGATCATTACACGTTCCTTTTATGAATCATTGCCAGAGGAAATGGCAGATGCAGTTAAGATTGACGGTGGATCTGAATTTACAATTATGACAAAAGTATTTATGCCGTTGTCAAAGCCTATTATTTCCGTATTAGTCCTGTTTTATGGGGTTGGATATTGGAACAGCTATTTTGCACCGTTGATTTTTCTTTCAAACGAGAAGCTACAACCGGTACAGCTGTATTTAAGAGGAATACTAATCACCAGTCAAATGCAGGCATCGGGCATGGGGTTGGATGCAGTATTGATGAACGAGCAGATGAAATATGCAGTAATTGTAGTTGCATGCTTTCCGATTATGATTTTATATCCATTTATACAAAAATATTTTGAGAAAGGTGTGCTCATTGGAGCGGTAAAATAAAAAGGCGTACAGGAAATGGAGGAAGAGAAATGAAATTAAAAGCACCGGAAAATTTGAGCAGTAAGGAACGTATTTGCTTTTATGATTGTGAGGAAAACAAACGATATTATCAATATGGCACTGCAGGTGGATGGAAGAAGTATGCAGGTAATCCGGTGTTTGGTGGAGTGTATGAAACCTGTTTTGACGTGTCGCTGCTTCTGGAGCATGAAGGAAGCAGTGAACAGGTATTTAAAATGTGGTTTTCTTGGAGACCGAAACGTGCAATCGGCTATACAGAAAGTGCAGATGGAATTCACTGGAAGGAGCCGGTCGTTGTCTTGAAGCCGGTAGAAGGATCGGATTGGGAGGCTGATGAAATAAACAGACCTTCTGTGATTTATAAAGACGGAACGTATCAGATGTGGTATTCTGGACAGATGCATCCATATATGGAAGATGGAAGATCCGTCATTGGTTTTGCAGAAAGCGAGGATGGAATTCACTGGAAACGAAAGGAAAGACCGGTGATGGAACCGGGACAGCCATGGGAAAAACAGGCGATTATGTGTCCGCATGTTTTGTTTGATGAAGAGGATAAATATTATAAAATGTGGTATGCAGCTGGCTGTAATCATGAGCCGGATGCAATTGGCTATGCGGAAAGCGAAGATGGAATCCATTGGGAAAAAGAAAAAAATAATCCGGTATTGGCTCCGGATCCATCTTATTTATGGGAGCAACATAAAGTGGTAGCCCCATGCGTGATAAAAGATGATGATTGGTTCTATATGTTTTATGTGGGTCATTTGCATGAAGAACGGGCACAGGTGGGATTAGCACGCTCCAGGGATGGAAAGACAAACTGGGAAAAGCATCCAGAGAATCCACTGATTTGTCCGACAGAAGGTTCATGGGATTCCGTGGCAGTCTATAAACCATTTGTTTTAAAGGTGGGAAAAAGCTGGATGATGTGGTACAATGGAGCTGCATATGAAGAACCGATCTGGGTTTTTGAACAGATTGGGCTGGCTACTTTGGATGAGACTACTTTGTTTTAGATAATGAGAGGGCAGCGCGTTTGCGCTGCTTTTTTCTATCATTATTCATGAAAAAGATGGGGGGATATGGGTGAAAAAAGAGAGGCAGCTTCAGACAAGGATGTTTATTTCCTATATTGTAATTCCAATTGCTATATTACTCATGTTTTCTGTACTGTTTACAGTTGCATATTATTCTATGTCGAAAGTCAGAATTTTGACTTTTGAAGATGATACGGCAGATAATGTAGATAATCAGATGAAAGAGGTGATAGATAATCTGCTGAAATCTGCATCGCAGTATTCTATGACACCGTGGGTAAAACGTTTAAAATATATGCAGAAAATGCCGGAATTAATGAAAGAGAATATTACGGCTTCGGATATTTCTGATTATGCCAGTTCACTTGCGTTGACGGAAATCAATGACAGTATTATAGAGTCGATTTACATTTATTATAGTACCGGAGAGTTTGGAATCACTAGTATAGGAAAGATCAATTGGAAAGGATATACGGATATTTATCAGATAGAAAGCGCAAATCAGGATTTTATGAATGGCGACATTCTGAAACAAAATAATCAGCATGTGCTTTGCCATAATGTAACAATGATAAAAAACGCAAAAAAAATTCAGGGATTTTTTTTGATTCAGACAATACCATTGGAAAATTCCTATTCTGGTGAAGTTAATATATTATTTTTTATTCCATACGAGAATCTTTATAATTATATTGCGAAATTTGCAGATGATGGGATGAAACAGGTATGCCTGACGGATGGTTCAAAAGTGTTATATACAGAAGTGAGGAACAATGGAGAGCCAATATTGGAGAAAGATGCTTATATTGGGACATATGATCATGGAGATCAGAACTTATATTATCAGAAACAGTTAAGGGCATACATATCTGTATATAGCAAGACGGGGATGGATATTGGAATCATACAAATTGTAGATAATCAATTTTTATCACGTGATTTTTGGGCATTTTTTCGATGGATTCTTTTTGTGGATTCGCTGCTTTCCATCTTTATTTTTCTTGTTTCACTTCAGCAAACGAAAAGAAGCTACCAACCAATCGGACATATCGTACAGCTGTTGGATACGCAAGGAGAAACAGCTGCAAATGCGGATGAGTATGAGATGATAGAGCGGGCATTAAGAGATCTGGAGAGTCAGAAAAAGAAGCTGGAAGTCTCTGTATATGAACAAAATCCGATGATTGAACAATATATTTTATATGGCTTGTTAAATGAACAAAGAATGGATGAAAAAGAAGAACGCTATATTAATATGGTTCGGCAATTTGCAAATTTTCGAGTTATGGTGCTGAATGATGGTTCAGATGCAGAACCTTATATAGATGAGATTGACGAACAGCTTGCAATATATCCACAGATACATACCGCGTTTCTGAGAGAGGGTAAATGTTATTTGTGGGTTCTGAATTATGGTGAAGAAAATCTGATTACAGAAATCATGGAATTGCTAACGCAGGTATTTAGTGATCTGAATTGGAAAGAGGCTGTACTTGGGCTAGGGGCAGCACATGAGGATATTCGCGAACTTGCCAAGGCATACCAGGAAGCGAAACAGGCAATAAAATATCATTTCTTTTTTGGGGAAGAACATGTTATTATTTATGACAGAGAGGAGATTTGTCACCGGGGGGAAAAGGAAGTTTACTTTATGGTGACTCAGGAGGAAAAGAGGCAAATGGAGGATGCAGTAGCGAATCTGGATGCAGACAGACTGCTGCAAGTGTGTACGACTGTGCTACGAAGGAACAGTGCGAATCCGTTTATGCAAGATGATGAGTGGAGAACCGGAGCGATTCATTTAAGCGAGTGGGTGTTTGCTTCCTTTAAGGGATATGGGGAATTGCCGGAGCTTACGGAGACGATTGATCCGGTGAAATATAATACGTTTGAAGCTTATATATCCGTATTTGCAAGCCGACTGGAAAATCGCATCGAGTGTAGCCGTAACAGAGAAAATCCGGCCTATGTAGCCAAAAATGATAAAATCAGAAAGTATGTGGAGGAGCATTTGACAGATGCAAATCTGTCTTTGAATGAAACTGCGAGGATCATGCATTATACAGCGACTTATTTCGGAAAATACTTTAAAGAACAGTTTGGCTGTGCATTTCAGGAATATGTAGCAGTAAGACGGATCGAGTGTGCTAAAGAATGTTTAAGCAGGGATCCGCAGGGAAAGAAGAAAAGTATTCAGGAAATTGCGCTTCAATGTGGTTTTACAAATGATGTAACCTTCCGGCGGACGTTTAAAAGGTATACAGGGGTGACACCTTCGCAGTTTTGCAAGGATGAGGAATAAGAAAGAAGAGGAAGAAACCATGAAAATCAAAATCATAAAGAAAAACGACGACTACTCTTTGGAATATGAGGTCGGTGACATATTTGACACGACCGGTATGTGGTATGGAGGCGTGCATATTGCGGGACGCTCCGGGATACCGGTATCACTGGATAAAACGGAGTATGTTGTACTGGAGGATGAGGAGTTGGAGAAGTCCGGTGCAGAAGGAAAAGTCAGTGGAAAAAAGAATATGGAAGTGGATAACGAAGCGGATTCGACGGTGTCCGGTGGAAAAATGACACATGATATCCGCGTCGGGGATGTCGTGCGGCATTTTAAGCGGGAGTGGGTGTCGGAGGAGACATCCGAGTATCTGTACCGGGTCATTGCATTTGCAACTCATACGGAATCCGAAGAAAAGCTTGTTATTTATCAGGCGCTGTATGCGCCGTTTAAGACCTGTGCGCGGCCGTATGAGATGTTCATGAGTGAGGTAGACCATGAAAAATACCCGGAGGTTCGGCAGAAGTACCGGTTTGAGCGGGTGGAGATAGAGGAGCGGTAATCACCGCTCCATCTGTTTGAGCTCCGGCAGTATTGTGAGCAGCATGATAACAAAACACAGGGTTCCGCCGATGACATTGGAAACGGGTTCTGCCATGAATACGCCGTTTGCACCCATACCGAAGGCATATGGGAAAAGATAGGTCAGCGGTACGACAATGATGACCTTACGAAGCAGGGAGAAGAAAATCGCCTGCTTCTTTTTATTTAAGGATTTAAAGAAGGTCTGTCCGATGTACTGTAGCGCCTGGAAAATGAAGGCTGCAAAATAGAGCTTCAGAGCCGGGATCGCGTCGGCGGTCAGGGAGGCATCTGAGCTAAAGATGCTGATCAGCGGAAGCGGGAATAAAGAAATAACGCACCACATGATGGCAGTGTAGGCGAGTGCCAGAATTCCCATGGTGATGCCGGCCTTTCGCACGCGGTCCGGACGACGGGCACCGTAGTTGTAGCTGATGATCGGGGAAGAGCCTTCTGTGATGGCAAAAATCGGAGTGTCGACCATCTGGCGGACACTGGAGATAATCGTCATGACAGATACGTACAGGTCTCCGCCGGTGTCGGCGAGCACATTGTTACAACAGATGGAGACAAGACTGTTTGTCAGCTGCATAATGAAGCTGGCGGTGCCCAGGCTCACGATATTTTTGGCGTAGCGGATGCAGGCTGCAAGCTCGGTACGACGCAGCAGCCGGATCTTAAATTCTGCCCGGAAATGCAGAAAAAAGAGCACGAAGGATGCTGATAGAAACTGCGACAGGATTGTGGCGATGGCGGCTCCGCGGATGCCAAGTCCCATCACAAAAATAAAGACCGGGTCGAGAATCAGATTGGCGACGGCGCCGAGCGCTACAGAGAGCATTCCGGTCGTGGCGTAGCCCTGCGCATTGATGAACGGATTCATGCCCGTGGAAATCATGGACGGAAAGGTGCCAAGCAGATAGATCATCAGGTACGGATAGGCATAGGTGAGTGCGTCTGCGGATGCACCGAACAGAGTCAGGATCGGACGGGCAAAGATGAGTCCGGCCAGCGTCAGGACAATAGAGGCCAGCGCGAGCATAGAAAAGGACGTATTTAAAATCCGACCGGCATTTTCAAGGTTACCGCGTCCGCGTTCGATCGAGAAGAGCGGTGCGCCGCCACTTCCAAACAGGTTGCTGAAGGCGGTGATAATCATAATGACCGGGAAGCAGAGACCGACAGCACCAAGGGCTGTTGTTCCGACACCGGGAATACGGGCGATGTAGATGCGGTCCACGATATTATAAAGCAGGCTCAGTACCTGTGCGACCAGCATCGGGATCGCTGCCATAAAAATATTTTGGGTAATGGTTCCATTTTCAAAATCAATTTGTTTCATAGTTATCTCCTGTAGGATTGCTGGTGGCTTTTGACCCTGGCATCTTAGAAAAAAGTATAGCACGGTTTGAAAGTTGTGAGAAGTGAGTTTTTGGATGGATTTTACATTGATTTCACCTTTTTTTGTAAATAAAAACTTGACATTTAAATAATCTAATATTAGAATATCTAAAGTTAAAATATATATAAGAACAAAGTATGAAAATATCATACAAAAGTATCAGGTGGAAACAAAGTCCTGCCGCAAAGTGGCGGGAAGGAAAGGAGGGGCATTATGCGTCCACTGGATTTTGTATCTTTAAGCAGCAAAATGATGAAAGCCTACGAAGCGGTCTGCCAGCCGGTTTGCAAAAGGTATCAGCTGAATCAGACCTGTCTGGATGTGATTTTATTTCTGGCAAATAATCCGGAGTATAATACTGCGAAGGATTTGTGGGAGATCCGTGGCATCCGAAGCGGAAACGCATCCGTGGCGATCGAGACACTGGTCCGGCGCGGGTACCTGAAGCGGGAGGCGGATGCCCAGGATCGGAGACTGCAGCGCCTGATTCTGACAGAGCGGGCCAATGAGGCCATCGCAATGGGACGGCAGGCACAGCGTGTCTTTGGTGAGCAGATGATGAGCGGCATCACGGAGGAAGAGCTGCAACTGTATTGGAAGATATCGGATCAGATCCGGGAAAATGTGATCCGGATTGCACAGGGAAGGGAGAAGGAACGATGATAACGGAATTTATAGTTTGCATTCTGGCAGGGCTGGGAGCAGGACTTGGAACCGGCTTTGCCGGGATGAGCGCAGCAGCGGTGATCAGTCCGATGCTGATCACATTTCTTGGGATGGAGCCATATCAGGCGATCGGCATCGCACTTGCGAGTGATGTGCTGGCCAGTGCCATCTCTGCGTATGAATATGGAAAACATAAAAATCTGGATATCCGTAATGGATTAGTCATGATGGGGACGGTACTTGTATTTACATTTATTGCGAGCTATCTGTCCAGTTTCGTATCCGGAAATGCAATGGGTGGTTTCTCTACCGTGATGACGATGCTGCTAGGCATCAAATTTATCGTAAAGCCGGTCATGACGACGAAGGAAACGATGATGGCAGTAGACAAAAAGACCCGCGTGATCCAGTCAATTCTGTGCGGAACCGTGATCGGACTGATCTGTGGGTTTGTCGGGGCAGGCGGCGGCATGATGATGCTGCTCATTCTTACCTCTGTACTCGGTTATGAGCTGAAGACGGCGGTCGGAACGAGTGTGTTTATCATGACGTTTACGGCACTGACCGGAGCTGCGAGCCACTTTTACTTAGGCGGCATGCCGGATGTGAAAATCCTTCTGATGTGCATGCTCAGCACCCTGTTCTTTGCACGGGTCGCAGCGGTCTTCGCAAACAAGGCATCGGCAAAGACTCTGAACCGGGCGCTCGGTATCGTACTGACGGTGCTCGGTGCGGTCATTATCCTGGTGAAGCTTGTGCAGTAGCGGAGCATCAATCAATATCTGATAGAGCCTCCGGCATTCTTAAGTGAAATACAGAGTGATACGATATAAGAAGATCAAAAAAGCTGTCATCTTACGGGAAACCCATAAGATGGCAGCTTTTTAACCAAATCAAGCAAGTCACCTGCTCCAATGCGCAAAGCAATAAGCGGTGGGTTGGACTTAAGATTCTCGGTAAAAGACATCCTTATCAAGCGCCTTGTTTTGGTGTGCGACGATCGTCGTGCAGACGGCATCGCCGGTGATGTTTACGGCGGTTCTGGTCATATCAAGGATACGGTCGATACCCATGATCAGCCCGATCGCCTCGACCGGAAGACCGACAGAGTTGAATACCATTGTCAAGGTGACAAGTCCGACGCTCGGGACGCCTGCTGTTCCGATAGAGGCGAGAGTCGCGGTGCCGATGACGATCAGGTAGTCGGTCAGGGTCAGTGGAATATTGAATGCCTGTGCGGCAAATACGACTGCCACGCCCTGCATGATGGAGGTTCCGTCCATATTGATGGTTGCACCAAGTGGGATCGTGAAGGATGATATTTTCTTGGAAACACCGACCTTTTTATTTAATGTATCGATCGACAGCGGAATCGTCGCATTGGATGTCGCAGTCGAGAAGGCAAAGGCCATAACCGGGAAGAACTTTTTGATAAATTTGAGCGGATTTAAGCCGGTGAAAATTTTCAGCAGGATCTGATATACACCAAAGCACTGCACGGCGAGTGCGATCAGGACTGCGATCATGTACTTTGCAAGCGGAAGGAATGCGGAAAATCCGATGGTTGCAAAGGTGCGGGAGATCAGACAGAAGACACCGATCGGGGCAAGGCTCATGACCATCATCGTCATTTCCATCATGATATCATTGAACTGGCTGAAAAAATTTGCGACGGTTTCCGCGCGCTCGCCGAGCTTGGCCAGAATGACACCGATGATCAGCGCAAAGACGATGACCTGCAGCATTTCGCCATTGGCGAGGGCTTTAAATGGGTTGTCCGGAAGGATGTTGAGCAGGGTTTCTGAAAAAGAGGTTGCCTGCATGGTCTCAACGGTCGAGCCGCTCGTCTGGATCTTGCTCATGTCAAGCCCGATGCCCGGATTGATGATGTTGCCGATGGTGATTGCCACAGTAACGGCGAGGGCAGTCGTGACAAGGTAAAAAAGCAGCGTCCGCACACCGACAGTGCCGAGCTTTTTCGTGTCCCCGATTGCCATACTTCCGCACACAAGGGAGCAGAGTACAAGCGGTACGACAAGCATTTTCATCAGACGGATGAAGCCCTGTCCGATGACATAGAGAATGCCGTCGATGAGGATATCATTTTTAAAGGAGCTATCCGGAACCAGGTAGCAGAGTGCGGCTCCGAAGAGAACACCGAGGATCAATGCAAGAAAGATGATCGTCGTCAGTCCGAGCTTCTGTTTCTTTTTCGTGGTTGTTTTGGTCATATTCAATCTCCTGTAATTTAACCGAATCAAGCAAGTCCCCTGCTTCAATTGCGCAAAGCAATAAGCAGTTGGTAGGGACTTGCTTGTATCAGGAGTGGTGCAAGCCACTCCTGATAAGTTGCGAAGCAGCTATTCGGTTATGACATATCATAAGGAGGGCCCGCTTGCGGGAAGATTCCTTATGATCCTGCAAGTAGCGAAGCGGATTGCGAATATCCGGTTGACCCGAATCAAGCAAGTAGCGAAGCTAGGCCCTGTCAGCAGAGCTGCAGGGATAGATTGCGAATATCCGCTTGACTTATGAACGAGTGGCAAAATGGATGACAAACATCCGTCAGAGATCATACACTATGCAAGATGCGAGGCATCACCGGTAAGATATTCCTTCAGAGAATCTTGCCAGGACGGCATATCATAGACGTCAATGATCCGGAGGATGAAGTTGTCGAGGACAGAATAGTCCGGTCGTGTTTCTGAGACATCCAGAGAAGAGGACGGAACAGTGGTCAGTTCTGCCGTTTTACCTGAGAGACGCAGGATCTCTTTCGCAAAATCGAGGCGGCTGCACATGCCCTTGCAGGTCGCATGGTAGGTGCCATATTCGTTTGTCCGGATGAGATAAAGAATGATCCGTGCCAGATCCTGCGCGCTGGTCGGAGAGCCGGTCTGCTCAGCCGCAACGGTAATCGGTCGGTTCTGGTCTGCAGCTTCGAGTACGCGGTTTACAAAGTTGTTACCCTGGCCGTATACCCAGTTGCTCCGGATGATGAAATGCTTCTGGGTAAACTCTTTTACATAGTGTTCGCCGGCAAGCTTGGAACATCCGTAAACGGTGCGCGGATTGGTGAGATCAAATTCCGTGTACGGCTGCTGGCGCTGACCATCGAAAACATCGTCAGTCGAGAGCTGTACAAATTTTGCACCGACCTTATTTGCGACAATGCTCAGATTCCGTGCGCCGAGCGCATTGACGCGAAAGGCAAGCTCCGGCTCCTGCTCGCACAGGGCAGTATCCGTAATCGCAGCGCAGTTAATGATGATGTTCGGACGGTTGATCTCGCCAAAGCGCAGCACCTCATCGGTCTGTGTGATGTCGAGTTCATTTTTATCCGTGTTAAAGACTTCCATTTCCATCGGATCCAGTACCTGGTTGATCGCAGTGCCGATCTGTCCGGCGGATCCGGCAATCCATACCTTTAGCATAATAGCCCTCCTTCATTTCATAAGAAAGGTGCTGATTTCAAAACCAGCACCCATACGTGTATTTATTTTAGCAAGAATGAGGTGGAGCTGTCAAGAATCAGAGCAGAAAATAATTGTTCCTTTTTTCTGACAAATGAAACAATGACAGAAAACGATTTCATGCGGGTTTTGGAATAGAAAATAATAAATAATATCGTAGAAAAAGACAAATAATAATTAAATTGGCTAATGACAGATTTGTGTAAAAGTGCTAGAGTTATAATAACAAAACAAATAAATGTCTACATTATCCATATAGTATTGGGGCGTAAATTTGATCTATTGGATAAAATGACGAAAAAATGGAGGGTTTAGCATGAAAAAACGAGTAGTGGTTTTGGCGACAGCAATGACGGCGGCGATGATTTTTGGAACAACGGCGATGGCGGAAGAAGGTGGACTTTCCGGTAAGTTTTCGCTGTTTCATTTCGGAGAGAAGGATGGCGGAGGTACCTCCAAAGCATTCTGGAATGCAGTAGAAAAGTTCCAGGCGGCGAATCCGGACGTTGAAATCGATTTCCAGTTTACAGATTCTGATAATTATCAGGAAAAGCTGACGGCGCTGATGGCAGGCGATGAGCTTCCGGATGTATGGTTGACTAAGGGCGACATGCTTCCGACCTTTGCAGATGCAGGCTCGATTCAGGCAGCAGACCAGTACATCAAAGAGGATGCAGAGTGGGCAGATTCCTATGTAGAGGGCGCATTTACGGATACCACGTATGACGATACTGCATGGGGCGTTCCGTTCCAGATGCAGGCGAACTGCATCGGCGTGTACAACCAGGCAATTTTCGAAGAGTGCGGCATCGATGGATGGCCGGAAACCTGGACAGAGCTGCTTGAGGACTGTGCAAAGATTAAAGAAGCCGGTTATACGCCGATTGCAATGGGCAATAAAGACCAGTGGCTCGCAGAATCCGCAGTATTTAATACCTATGCATACAAATACATTGATCAGGACTGGTTCAACAGTCTGGCAAACAATGAAGGTGCGAAGTTTACAGATGAAAAATTTGTAAAGGCACTGGAGGGCTTCCAGAATATCGCGCAGTATTTTAATGAAGATATGAACTCCATCAATCAGGATGAGATGTTCGCCCTGTACTATGATAAGAAGGCAGCGATGTTCTTCGATGGTGCATGGTCAGTCGGAACGATGATCCAGAACTGCCCGGAAGACGTTCTTGCGACGACACATGTCGGCCTGATGCCTGCAGTAGAAGGCGAGTCCGGAACCAAGTATGATACCGCAGCAGGCGCTGGCTGGAACTACGTCATCAACTCCCGTGTAGAAGGCGATGACTTGAAGGCTGTCCTTGCATTCCTGAAGGCAATCACCACCGGTGAATATGCAGATGATGCGCTGCAGCAGGGCTTCATCTCAGCAGCAAAGACGAGCGAGAACGCCGATATGTCCACGCTGGCTCCGCTGTTTGCAGAGTACTATGATCTGGCGGCACAGATGAACAACTGCTCAATTTTTGACTGTGTACTTCCGGCAGAGGTTGGCTCCGGCGTCCTCTATGCGGATACACAGCAGCTGATCGCAGGCTCCATGACACCAGAGGATATGGCAGCTGACTGTCAGGCGGCGCTGGAAGCGAATTATTAAAAAAGAACAGACAAAGGAATATGCAGGACTGATCTGCAACACATAAGGTGTGGGCCGCTGAACCATCGTTTGGACGTGGGGCAGCGGCCCCGTCTGTAAAGAGCGGTACGGTTGCAGAAAGGCGGAAAGGAGCATACAGCGTGAATACAAGAGAAATACAGAATAAAAAGCAGCGCATCCTGATTTACCTGCTGGTACTGATTCCATTTCTTTACTTTCTGTATATTATGGTATATCCGCTCGGGGTATCGGTATATTACAGCCTGACCAAGTGGAAAGGGATCGGAAGCCCGAAATTTGTCGGGCTGGCGAATTATAAGACGCTGGTAAAATCAGGAGATTTTTGGCTTGTGACAAAGAATACGCTGTTTTTGTCACTGGTCTGCACGATCGGACAGGTCGGAATTGCACTGATTATTGCGTTTTTGATGACCTTACGCAGACTGCGGTTTAAGGCATTTCACCGGGCGGTCATTTTCTTTCCGGTTGTCATGTCGGCGCTGGTAGTCGGCTATGTATGGCGTTTCATTTACAACAGCAATTATGGACTTTTAAATATGTTCCTGAATTTTATCGGGAAGCCGGAGTGGATTCGTCTGTGGCTGGATGATCAGAGCATTGTATTAAAGAGTGTGTCGATCCCGGTTGTATGGCAGTACATTGGATTGTATATGGTGATTCTGATGAGTGCCATTTCTGCAATTCCACAGGATATTTTTGAATGTGCGGAGATCGATGGGGCGACCGGATTTAAGAAATCCATTTACATTACGCTCCCGATGATCTGGAACAGCCTGAAGGTGTGCGTCATCCTCTGCGCAGGCGGTACGATGAAAATTTACGATCATCTTGTAGCGCTGACAAACGGAGGGCCGGGAAGAGCATCCGAATCGCTGGCGATGTACTGCTATGAATTTACATTTCGATTCGGCAATTTCGGAATGGGAGCGGCGATCGCGGTCGCAATTCTGGTATTTGCGCTGCTGATCAGCGGCGTGATACAGCTTTTAATGGGAAGGAGGGAATCGGAATGAAGAAATGGAAACGATGGGGAGCAAATCTGCTGGTCAATATTCCGATCATGCTTCTTTCGCTGACCTGTATTTTTCCGGTTGTGTGGCTGCTGTATTCGTCCTTAAAAACGGATGTGGAGTTTGCGCGAAGCCCGATATCGCTTCCGGCAGTTCCGAATTTTGGCAATTATGTGACGGCTTTTCAGCGTGCGAGCTTTGGCACCTTTACTTTTAACAGTGTTTTTAACAGCATCATTTCTCTGGTGCTCGTGCTGGTGATTTCGTTTACGCTTGGCTATCTGCTCTCCAGATATCGCTTCCGCGGACGCAACCTGATTTATGGCGTGCTGATGGCAGCGATGATGGTGCCGATCTATGCACTGATCGTTCCGCTTTTTATTCAGGAGAAGAAGATTGGAATCCTGAATTCGAGATGGTCATTGATTCCGGTCTATGTGGCGATGGAGCTTCCGATGTCGGTATTTTTGATTGACAGCTACATGCAGGGGATTTCGATTGATATGGAGGAGGCTGCAGCGATTGACGGAGCCGGGCTGCTAAAGACGATGTTTATCATTATGATGCCGCTTTGCAAGCCGATCCTTTCGACGGTCGTGATTCTGACCTTTATGCATGTGTGGAATGAATTTGCATTTGCGCAGGTATTGATTTCACAGGAATCATTAAAAACCATACCGATTGGTCTGACGTATTTCACCTCGCAGTATATGACGAGCTATACGCTGCTGCTTGCGGCGCTTGCAATGGCAACGCTACCGGTGCTGGTGATCTATCTGTTTTTCTATAATAAGATTATGGAAGGCATGATGGCAGGCGCGGTGAAGGGATGACAGGGCAAAAGAGACCGGAGAATGAAGAGCGGAAATGTCTTGTGGCGGAAGAAAACAGGAGAGGCAGGTGAGGATATATGTGCCGGATGGAGGGTGTGGATTTTGCAACGATCAGCCCGTATGTGCGTATGATGCGTCTGAAAAAGGTGACGACGATGTTATCCGGAAAATGGAGGGATATCGATCATGTATATACTTATATTGCTTCCGGCAGCGCGGAATTTATTATCGCGGGAGTGCGGTATCAGCTGCATCGGGGAAACGCGATCATTATACCGCCGTACATGACGCACATGATTATCCCGGACGGGGAAGAGCCGTTTGTTCAGTATATTATTCACTTTGATTTTTATGATACGCCGGAGCGTAGGGCTCTGATTCATAAGGATGTGCTTGATGAGGCAGAGCGTCAGCTTACGATTCCGCCGAAAGAGGATCTGCTGCATCAGCAGGTCGTCGTATCAGAGATTCCGGAGAGCGAGAGGAACCGTCTGGTCCGGCGTTATCTGGATATGATGCGGGAGTTTCATCTGGATCGCCCGGGAAAGGATGTCATCCTTCGCTCGGAATGTACGACGTTTCTGATCTATGCATGGCGCTATCAGATTGACGGGGAGAGCCGCATCAGCCGAAACCCGATCAAGACAAAGGCATGGATCCATATTGAAAAGGCAATCGATTATATACAGAGCTGTGAACCGGGCGTGGATATGGACAATGACAGCATTGCGGCAGTGATCGGTGTGACACCGAACTATCTGACCGGTATTTTTCAGTCGCACCTGGGTATTTCGCTGCACCGGTATGTGACGAATATCAGGATCGACCGTGCGCGGCAGATGCTTTTGAAAAGTGACCTGAATATTACAGAGGTGGCGCGACAGACCGGATTTTCCGGAATTCATGTGTTCAGCAAGACTTTTAAAAATCTGATCGGCGTTTCACCGAGCCAGTTTCTGGATGAGATGGTGAGCCGGGAGCAGATCGAAGAAAATATGAGCGAGTGCGCGGAGGGATTCTGAGTAAAAACAGAGCGGATGGTGAATAGCCGCTTTACAGGAACAGGAGGATAGATACATGTGGATTGAAGGTAATTACAGAAGAAATCTGATGGATATGCACATCGATGACTGGAATGAAGAGTTTTTGAGCAAAATTGATGTTGATGAATATGTAGACGCCCTGAAGGATGCCGGGATACAGGCAGCGATGGTAAAGGGGCGGCCGCACACAGGGCTTGCCTATTATCCGACGAAGGTCGGAAGGATGCATAAGGGGCTGAAAGGATTCGATTTCTTCGGGACGATGGTAAAAAAGTGCCATGAGAACGGCATTGCGGTCATCGCCTATTTTACCCAGATTTTCGACAACTGGGCATATGAGAATCATCCGGAATGGAGGCTTATTACCGCGGATGGCAAAAATATGCGTGAGTACCGCGGAGGTGATAATTTCAAGACCGGGCGCTACGGCATCGTCTGCCCGAACAATCCGGGATACCGTCAGTATGTGAAGGACTGCCTGACCGAGATGAATACAATGTACGACTTTGAAGGCATGTTTCTCGATATGACATTCTTCCCGGAGACCTGTTACTGCCCGAGCTGTCGGGAGCGCTATCTGCGTGAGACCGGAAAAGAGCTGCCGCGTATCATTGACTGGGAGGACCCGGACTGGCTGGAATACGTGCATCAGAAGGATCTGTGGATCGCAGACTTTGCGGCTTTTTCGACGGGATGTGTCAAGGCAGTGAAGCCGGAGGTGACGGTGGAGCATCAGTTTTCCCGGATTGCCTGCTCATGGATCGACGGCAGCTCTGAGTATCTGGCTGAACATGTGGATTATCTTGGCGGCGACTATTACGGTGGATTTTTACAGCAGAGCTTTATCAATAAATATTATAAGAATGTATCTCCGAATCTTCCGTTTATCTATCATACTTCACGATGTGACCCGGAACTCAAATATCATACAACGACGAAGACACAGGAGGAGCTGCTGCTGCACGTCATCACAGCATTGGTACATAACGGAGCATTTCTGCTCGTCGACGCGATCAACCCGGACGGAAGCATCGTGCCGGAGGTTTACCATGATATCATGAAAGGCATTTACAGCAAGACAAGTCAGTACGAGAAATACATTACCGGAAAGCTCGACCATGACGCGGCGATCTGGTTTGCAACGCATGCAAAATATGACCCGAACGAGACGAAGATCGATGTCCGGGAAAAGAGCTTTGAACCGAAGTATTTTCTGGAGGGACCGCTGAACGCAGCAAAGACACTGCGTGAGAACAATATTCCGTTTGAGGTCATCGGATCAAAGAATATCCGGGATGAAAAAGCAGGCGTGATGATCCTCTCGCATGTGGCAAATATCCGCGAGGAGGAGATGGATGACATCGAGGCCTATGTAAAAGCGGGCGGCAACCTTCTGATCAGCGGACCGATCGCGAATCCGAGGCTGCAGAAGATGCTTGGCGTAAGAGTAACTGGAAAGACGGCACACAATTTTACCTACATGAGCCCGACCGAAGCAGGCGCAGAAATGTTTGCAGGATTTACAAGGAGGACACCTCTTACAATCGATATGCATCAGATCGAGATCGAGGTGGAGGATGATACAGATATGACGGTGCTGGCGACGCTGACGCTGCCATATACGATGACAGATACGTATGAGTTTGCGGCGATTCATTCAAACCCGCCCGGAATTTATACCGACCGGCCGTGTGCAATTCTGAAAAAGGTCGGCGATTCTTCGATCATCTGGACGGCAGCGCCGATTGAGATGGCGCGTCCGTATATGAGCCGTCAGGTATTCCGGCGGATGGTAAAGCTGCTTGCCGGAGAGCCGACGTTTACATCCAATGCACCAAAGTTTGTAGAAGTGCTCAAGTGGCAGAAGGATGGCGCGGACTATTTTGCAGTGATCAATGAGCAGGAGGAGTCCCCGATCGCTCCGATGTATGACATCACGATTGATGTGAAGGCACCAGGAAAGAGGGCATATCTGCTGCCGGATGGCGGGGAATTGCCGACGGAGGAAGTGGATGGTATGCTGCGGATCCATCTGCCGAAGCTGGAAGTGTTCCATATGCTGGAAGTGAGATAAAGGCTGCATGGCAGATTACGAATATCCGCTTTGGCTGATGGGATAATGGAAAAGACAGGGGGAATTGCAATGAAATATGGAATTTATTTTGCCTACTGGGAGAAGGAGTGGGCGGCGGAGCAGATACGCTATATATCGAAGGTAAAGAAGCTTGGTTTCGATATTTTGGAAATTTCCTGTGCAATGCTCAAGGATATTTCCGATGAAAAGCTGAAGGAACTGCGGCATGAAGCAAAGGCAGAGGGGGTGATCCTGACTGCCGGTTATGGACCGAATGCATCGGAAAATCTGGCAAGTGCTGATCCGGAGGTCGTAAAGCATGCAATCGCATTTTATACGGATATTTTAAAGAAGCTGGAAATTTTGGATATTCACACATTGGGCGGCGGCGTTTACTCGTATTGGCCGGTTGATTATTCAAAACCAATCGACAAGGCGGGCGACTGGGCACGCAGTGTTGAAAATGTGCGCAGGGTCGGCAGGATCGCAGGAGAGTGTGGTGTAGACTACTGTTTGGAGGTGCTGAACCGCTTCGAAGGCTACCTGCTCAATACATGTGCGGAGTGTAAGAAATTTGTCGAGGAGGTCGATGTCGATGCAGTCAGGATCATGCTGGATACCTTCCATATGAATATCGAGGAGGACAGTATGGTCGAGGCGATCCTGCTGGCAGGCAATAAGCTCGGACATTTCCATGTGGGTGAGAATAACCGCCGTGTGCCGGGCAAGGGCGGCTTCCCGTGGTATGAGATCGGGATGGCGCTGCGGGCGATCGGTTATCAGAAAAATGTGGTTATGGAGCCGTTTGTCATGAGTGGCGGCGGAGTCGGAAGTGATATTAAGGTGTGGAGAGATTTAAGTAACGGTGCGACAACGGAGCAACTGGATGCGGATGCAAGGCGGTCGGTGGAATATCTGAGGTATGTATTTGAAGGGCCGAATTCAGATTACCGGAGTGTGCTGAGAAAATAACGGACATTTCAGAGACGAAAGGAAGGGTGAGCAGATATGAAAAGTTATCCGGCGATCGGGATTCGCCCGATTGTAGATTCAAGAAGACTCGGCATCCGGGATGCATTGGAAGGAAAAGTGCGGGAGATGGCAGAGGCAGCAAAGGCGCTGATCGAGCAGAACGTCTTTTATGCGGACGGGACACCGGCGAAGGTCGTCATTTTCTCCGGCAGTATTGCAGGCGGAGAGGAGGCTGCCCGGTGTGAGCAGGAGTTTGCGGCACAGCATGTCACCGCGACGTTGAGTGTCACGCCAAGCTGGTGCTATCCACTTGAGACGATCGACTTAAATCCAATGACGGTAAAAGCGATCTGGGGCTTTAACGGAACGGAGCGTCCGGGTGCGGTCTATTTGGCATCGGCGCTGGCTGCACACAATCAGATGAAACGTCCGTGCTTTTCGATTTACGGACGGGATGTGCAGGACATGGAAGAAAAGGAAATTCCGGCAGATGTTGCAGAGAAGATCCTGCGGTTTGCACGCTGTGCGCTGGCCGTCGGACAGATGCAGAATAAGGCATATGTCGGATTTGGCGCGGTATCCATGGGTATTATGGGATCGTTTCTTGATCCGTCCTTCTATATTCAGTATCTTGGCATGCGGCCGGAGTGGGTCGATATGACGGAAATTCTGCGCCGTATGGATCAGGGCATCTATGATCCGGAGGAGTTTCAGGAGGCACTTACATGGGTAAAACAGCACTGCAAAGAGGGCTATGATCCGAATCCGGCAGAGCGTGCGCATACACGGAAGCAGAAGGATGAAGAGTGGGAATTTGTCGTAAAAATGACGATGATTATCCGTGATGTGATGCTCGGCAATGAAAAGCTGGATGCAATGGGCTTTAAAGAAGAAGCACTCGGAAGAAACGGACTGTTCGGCGGATTTCAGGGGCAGCGGATGTGGACCGATTATCAGCCAAACGGCGATTTCACAGAAGCGATTCTGAATTCGTCTTTTGACTGGCATGGAAAACGTCAGCCGACGGTATTTGCGACAGAAAATGATAATTTAAACGGACTGTCCATGCTGTTTGGTAATCTACTGACCGGAAAGGCGAGCGGGTTCTCGGATGTGCGCTGCTACTGGAGTCCGGAGGCAGTGGAGCGCGTGACCGGCTGGAAACCGGAAGGCGATGCGAAGGATGGATTTATCCACCTGATCAATTCCGGATCGACCTGCCTTGATGCGACCGGTAAATCTACTGATGCAGATGGCAATGGTGTGATGAAGTCGTGGTGGCAGATGGAGGAAAAAGACATCGATGCCTGCCTTGGTGCAACGGACTGGTGTCCGGCAGAGCTCTGTCAGTTCCGCGGTGGCGGATATTCCTCTCATTTCCGAACAGATGCGAAAATGCCGCTGACGATGGTGCGTGTCAACCTGGTAGATGGTATCGGTCCGGTACTGCAGATCGCAGAGGGCTGGAGCATCGTATTACCGGAGGACGTTCATGAGAAGATTGATCTGCGTACCGACCGCACCTGGCCGACGACCTGGTTCGTTCCGCGCACGACCGGTGAGAAAGCGTTTCGTGATGTCTACAGTGTGATAGCAAACTGGGGAGCAAACCACGGAGCCTTCGTACATGGTCATATCGGAGCGGATCTGATCACCCTGGCTTCCATGCTCCGCATTCCGGTCACGATGCACAACGTATCGGAGGAAGCAATCTTCCGCCCACATGTATGGGCATCCTTCGGAACGAAGGATCTGGAAGCCGCCGATCTGGCCGCATGCCGGGCGTATGGGCCGAGGTATCGCTAAGATCCAGAATAGTATTTTTCGCTAAAAACAGAAGAGAAAGAACAGAGGGCGCAGGTTATGGATGACCTGCGCCCATGTTTTTTGCAGCACTTTATATTGCTTATTTGCCCGGCATTCAGTCGATCAAATCATTCTGGAACCGCGACAAATGCTCGTACGGCAGAATCAGCCGTCCGCGGTAGAGACCGCAGCCGTCATTGATCAGGCTGTTGTTCATGGCGGAGAACATGTTTACATCGAGACTGGAGAGGTCGAGCTGGAGCAGCTGCATGCCGCGCTCATAGGCTTCATCAAAGTAGATATTTTCTCCGACCGGAATGGCGTCTCTTCTGGCACGCTCATTTTCCTGACGCTTTTCATAGCCAAGATGGTTGGCCGGTCCGATTTCGGCAATGTCGTCCATGCGTTTGGTGCGAAGCTGTACTTCCATGTAGGAGCGGGAGCTGTTGTCATAGAACGTAATGTGAAGAGACTGGTAGCCGTAGACATTCTGCTCGCAGATGTAGTCCCGGTAATAAGGCTTAGCGTCTTCGTTCAGCAGTGGAGAGGAGCTCTCTTTTATCCCATTTGCAGGTTCGACCGTGAAGCCTCGCTCCTCCAAAAAGGAGGGAAGGATATTTGCAATCTCATACAGATACTTTAGCTCCTGCGCTTCCCGGTCTTCTTCACGTTCCAGATGACAGCGCGGCATGGAAATGACGATCCGGTAGGCAATGAAATCCCGGAAACAGCTCAGGCGGTTCTTCAGCTCCGAGAGCGGCGGATAAGTTCCATGCTGCGTATAATAGTCATAAATGAATTCGACAATATAGCCGTTAAATTTTTCTTCTGCCCGGATAAGGGACTTGATACGCCCTTTAAATGTGAAGGCAAGAAACGGATATTCCCGCGCCATATATTTGTAGAATTCCCGAATCTGCTGTGACTGGGCAGTCAGGAAATCATTGTGCTCAAGCAGCTCCCGGATCTGGAGGAGAAAATTGCAGTGTACGAGGTCGATCTCATTGTGGGTCTTGCGTGCTTCTTTCCGTAAATCTTCAATGTATTTTTGCAGAATCCGGAGCAGAGTGTCTCCGGAGTAGAGGTAATCGTTCAGTGTAATCATAAAAAAAACTCCTGTTTAAAAACTTTTGAAAATAGTTAGGTATCTAAGTGTTATTTTAGCAGAATAAAGGAGAAAACCGCAAGTGGTTTTAAAAACCTGAAAAAGAATAAACGGTTGACAATGTATACTAAAATGATTATTATATAGTTGAAAGGCGGTGATATTGTGGCAACAGCTCCAACTCAGATTCGGATTGATGCAGATATAAAGAAACAGGCTACTGACTTATTTAAAGATCTGGGACTTGATATGTCCAGTGCCGTGAACCTTTTTCTTCATCAGTGTGTCCTTCGTGGAGGTATTCCATTTAAAGTAGAAATGCCTCATTTTACGCAGAAAACATTGGATGCGATGGAAGAAGCCAAACGTATTTCACGGGATCCTGCAATCAAGGGATATACCAGTATGGATGAATTGAAGAAGGCATTGGAAGAATAAAAATGTACGAGGTTAAGTTTACAACTGCATATAAAAAGAGCTACAGACTTATGAAAAAGCGAGGGCTGAATCTTTCACTTCTTGATGAAGTTGTTGATGCTTTACGCCAAGGAAGGCAACTAGAAGAGAAATATCATGATCATGGATTGAGCGGCAGATTTCAGGGCTTCCGTGAATGTCATATAAAGCCAGATTGGCTTCTTGTATATTTGCTTGAGGATGATATCCTGACATTAACATTGATAGATACAGGTTCGCATGCGGACATTTTTAATATGTAGAGAAAAGGCAGTCCTTTCAAACGAGAGCTGCCTTTTACGCATTTTATACAGCGAAAGTGTAGTAAATTACAGAAAGATGAGGATAATACATCATGGAAAAACAGTTTCCGGAGTTTTCGGCAGTATTATTTGATATGGATGGCGTGATCTTTGATACGGAGAAGGTCGTTGTGGCGTGCTGGCAGGAGGTGGCAAAAAAGTATGGAATTCCTCACATTGAGGATACATGCCGAAAGTGCCTCGGACTGAACCAGGAGGCGACGGTGCGTATTTTTCTGGATACCTATGGGGAGGATTTTCCGTATGCGGTATATAAGCAGGAAATGCGGGCACTGTTTTTTGGACCGTATTATGAGCAGAGCCTGACGGTGAAAAAGGGAGGCCGGGAGCTGCTTGCCGCTTTAAAGGAGTCACACATTCCGGTTGCGCTGGCAACTTCGACAGCGCAGGCGAGCGTCTTAAAGGAACTGAAGGATGCAGGCATTCGTGACTACTTCGATCAGGTCATTTGCGGAGATATGGTCAGTCACAGCAAGCCGCACCCGGAAATTTTCCTGACTGCATGCGCAGCACTTGGCGCGAAGCCGGAAAAAACGATTGTGATCGAGGACTCCTACAACGGTATTCGCGCTGCATATGCAGGTGGTATGATGCCGGTCATGGTACCGGATATGCTGCAGCCGACCGAGGAGATCGAAAAGATGACGATCGCAGTGTGCGAAAGTCTGCTGGTTGTGAAGGAAAAGATGGGATTATAAAAATAAACACACGTTATGGCATGTACTCAGATGCAGTTCTTGATCAGTGCGGCAAGTGCTTTTGGCGCATCCTTATTGACTTCGTGTCCGGCGTTGGGGATGATATGCAGATGGGATTGCGGCAGGAGTGCGTGCAGCTGTTTTGCGGCTTTGAGATTTGCACGATCCTTTTTACCACAGATGACGGACACCGAACAGTGGATTTTGGAAAGCTTCGGGCTGAAATCAAGCATGCGCATGGAATGGGACAGTTTAATCGTGTCATGTTTGGAAAGTCCCATGTCGGTAAATGCGTTCTCTGGCATACAGCGGAAGATCAGATTCTGAAAATCGATCAGTCTGGTTGGTACCTTGTACTGCGCACCAACTAAGATAAGAGACGATATTTGTTCCGGATGCCGGATCGTATAATCAAGTGCCAGAAGTGCACCAAGGGAAAGTCCGCAGAGTACGAATGGTTCCGATGCATTTGCATAGAAACGTTCCAGACCGGATAAAATGCCGGAATAAGTAAAGTCGTTTTCTGCGAAAGAAAAAAGCTCCGGGCAGTCTGCATCGGAGAGCGAAGACTGGTGAATGACCGACTGCCAGTCATGTGCAGTCTGTCCTAATCCATGTAAAAAGACAAATTTCATATGACACCTCGTTTTTTTGAACGCAAATCGCGAAGCGACTGCGTTCATGAGCAAGTAGCGAAGCTAGGCCCTGTCAGCAGAGCTGCAGGGATGGATTGCAAATGTCCGCTTTACTAAAAAAGACCGGAAACCTTGATTTTATCAGTGTTTCCGGTCTTTTGTAAGAAGTCGATGCGACAGGATTTGAACCTGCGACCTCTGCGTCCCGAATGGAGTAGAATGAAGATATGGGGTGTCCTGAAATATTCCCCAATGTCTCAGAAAACCCAGTAAAATAAAGGATTTCGAGGTACATACTTCAAAAATTCAAGTAACTTAATAATCAGTTCCAAAACGTATTTTTGGGAACGTTTTTGGGAACGCTTTGCCGGGTAGCATTGTCTGAAGCACCTACAATAATGCATATTTTTCTTAGTAATATACTTTACTTGTTCGTTTCATTGTAACACACCGTATAAAAAAATTAAAGCTTAAAATAGATGGTTGTGGGGGACGGTTTGAAACTGCGGACAGTTCAAGAGACACAACCACCTGTACTGCATATATTAGACTGATCGGAAAAAACCAGAAAAAAGCTCAGAAAATCAGGCGAATTCCAGACAATATTCAACGTTGTCTAGGAATAGAAGAGAAGAAAATTAGACAAAGAAAAAGGAGCCTCTGAAAAGAGGCTCCTGTAGAAAATAATCAATCAATCCAAGGATATCTTTTAAAATCATAGTACATCCATCTACTTACATCATAACCATTCTCTGTATACCAATCACCACATTTAAAACCACAACGCTTACACTCTACTGGAATGGTGTTTTTAAAATCATCATGCACAACTACTTTTGTCTTAAAAATCAGACCCCTGTAATTAGTAGTAATGTATGTAGTACCCCCTCGTCTACCCGATGGATATACCCTCATTGTGAATTCACCATACCCTTTCTGGGCATTTGCTTTGTTTGACTTATCATCTACAACGACAGTAATAAGAGATGAATCATACCCAGTTATTACCACATCATTAGGGTTTATAAGCACCTTTTTATACTCTGGTTTACTCACACCAAAAGAGTCTACACCTATAGAAATACAACACCCAAAATCGTGGTCAACCTGATCCCTTAAATTTAAATCAAGTACATTATCATTAGAGAAATTCATTCCATATACAATATTACCTACCTGATAGCTGTTACCTTTCTTCTTGACCTTTGTAGGATCAAACATACCGTTAGGTAATAGACACTTATCAGATGATAATGTCTTACCATTAGCCGAACTATGAGAGGTTGATGGGTACTTAATAGGCGCTGCCTGAGTAGCCGAAGAACTCTTAGGAACGTTTACTTTACATTTTAAAGTCTTTCCATTTACCTTTGCCTTAATAGTAGCAGTACCAGAAGATTTAGCTGTCACACGGTATTTCCGAGCAGACACCTTCTTAATCGTAGCAACCTTTTTATTAGATGTTGACCACTTCGGAGATGAGGCTGTACCCGTTACAGTCAGATCATAAGAGTTACCCTTAGTCAAAGAAATCGAAGATTTACTAATCTTAGGGGCATTCTTGACTGTCAGCTTGCACTTGTAGGATTTCTTTCCTACCTTGGCGGTAATTGTGGTAGTTCCTGCCTTCTTACCCTTTACTTTCACAGAAGCACCGTTAGCCTTAATCGAAGCAACACTCTTCTTGGATACTGACCATTTTACCTTACCCTTAGTATTTTTCAATGAGATGGTCTTGGAACCTCCCACAGCCACGGAAGTCTTCCGACTTGATAAAGCTACCTTCCCAGCCGCCTCAGCCGTCACTGCATAACCCAAATCATTCATTACAGAGTTACCAACAGGACTTCCAAGCCCCAACATGATAGCCATACCACATACGGCTAGTTTTTTGAAACCTTTCATACTTCAAGTCTCCCTTCGTAAAATTACTTTCATACACCCAGTATATGCGATTTTATTCGCATATTCAAGCCCTTTTTTATGCCATAGAATTGAGAAAAAGGGGTTGAGGGTTGATTCTATGGTTCACATTGGTGTACAAGTAAATTATACGTTACTTCTTGAAAAATTAAAAGAGCGAAACATATCGAGTTATCAGTTATCTAAGGATTATAAAATTCCACATAAAACCATATACAATGTGTGCCATGGAAAAATGATTACGTTAGAAACTTTAGCAAAGTTGGCATATGTGTTGAATTGTAATATAGGCGAATTAGTCCAGTTTGAATATACAATTACAAAAGAGGAATGAGAAGTCTCTGTTGAAAAGGCAGAGATTTTTTATTGCTTGTTTTCTAAAAATTAATTTTTAAAAGGCGGTATATCCAACCGCCTTTCAGCTAATTCACCTTTGTAAATGGAATATTGCAATCTCCACAGACTACGTTGACGTTTCGGGTACTCCTGATGATTGCACCACAATTAGGGCAGATCCATTTTATACTGTTTCCTTTCTTGGCAATCGGCTTCGGATTTCCTGAACTGCCTTTGCCTTTATTGCCATTTTCATTTCCCTGATATACAACCCCTCTGTTGATTAGAACTTCTCTCAGTTCATTTTTTTCGCAAAAATCCAGAGTTTTTTCAGAAGGCTGGGTTATAGTCCATCCATACACAGGATGCTGGATGATAATTAAGCCACGTTCTTCAGCCAGTTTTTTAAAGCGTCGATTATGATAGCATCCACGATTCGATGTATCTTTGATCTTATTTTGCATTGCATACAGATGGCAACCTTCATGAATCAGTGTTGCAACAATATTTTCAATTGGCCTGTTAAGATAGTCGGCACCTATGTTTAGTTCATAACTGGCGTTTCCTGCGTCCGTTTTCCAGACTTTAGATATGGTTACATGACCGTAAGCACCTACTGTAGACTGAATGGTTATGGTAGGCATTTCTAGTTCATTCTCAAAATATTCATTATTTACCATTTTAAAAACTTTGTTCAGATACTGCACAGCCCGGTTATAACTGGTAATTTCCTTCATATCAAACATCTCCTAACAATTAATATTTAAAAATTAGCAATTGGTGGAAACATACCGCTCCGCTATTTTGCTTAGCTACCCATACTTCCCGAACAAGATCCTGTCAGGGATGCTTATTGCACAGCGCTTGTCCTTGACAGGAATCTTGTGGGAAGTATACTTGGGTGCTACAAAAATAGCGTATAAAAATAACACTGACTAAATGGCGAACTTGATAAGTTGTGTTAAAATTTATGTCAATATTTAGGATTTCTGTTTTCCGGTGTTTTTTTAGGAAATAGGTGATATGCTCGAAATATCAAAAAGAAAGGGAAGGAGATAAGACTTATGTCGAATAAAGAAGTGAAAATGAATAACAAGGAGGAAGTTGAAGTTATGGCTAACGAAGAAAAACAGGAAGTAAATAACGAAGAGGTCAGAAAGATCATATTCGAGGCACCATTTGAGAAAGTAATAGATATCATGGATGAGACTGCTGAGATGTTTGGGATAACACCGGAATGGAAGGAACTCAAAGGTCGAATAGCTGTCACAATAGAATATAACAGAGCTTACAAAAAACTTCAAAAAAGTGTTAATGACTATAAAAAATATTTAGGAAAACTGAAAACTCAAGGGAGAAAACATGCTATCAAAATCCAATATTATAAAGATAGGATTGAACATATAGATGATGGAAGTGTGGACAGCTTGAATTATGATGACTATTTTGTGAAACATCATTCAATAGCGATTGTAAAACAATATCCCGTATATTTCGAAGAAGATAGATGTTTTGTAGCATACGAGGCAATGCAGAAAATTTTATATGGAAAAACTGATGAATTGAAAGAGCCAATGGTTGCAAATCCATTTGAGGATCTCCATGTAACGGTTGATGAAAAAGAAGTACTGGAAGAATTTGGAGAAACAAATTTGAGACATTTTTTATGGAGTGTTTTTGAAGGAAGAAATTGTGAGGATTTGCCTGTTTGAGTGGGACTGGTAGCTGGAAGGTATTGTGGAAAGCCTAATAAACAGAAAAAAGGGGCAAGCAATAATGTGTTATATGAATCAACATATCAAGCAGTAAGTGATATCAAAGACCAGACAAAAGAATTACTTAAAGAAATGGAAGACTTAAAAAAGGATGCACAGGAATTAAGAAATATGAATGAGGAATTAAGAACAGAAACCGAGAGATTAAAACAGAAATGGGAAGAGTGCAGGAAAATGTAATGTTTTTTAGGATTTAACGTTTACCTATAAACAGAATAATAGGGTTGATAAAATAAATGCATAGAAAGGAGGTGGTTCCCATGAACACTTAATCTTCCTGTCCCAGTGATGACGGACATCATACACCGGGACGCAGGCTAACACAGCAAAGACCTTAGAACGTTAGATGCTGTGAAGGAAGACTGAGCTAAAAGCTCTACTATAGTATAAGCCAAACATATAGATGAATGCAATTGATTCTTAGCTGATGCAATGCAGACAGCGAGGAAAGCAAAATCAGCAAAGTTCTAGTTTGGAAGAGACTGTAAGTTGTACATTGACAACTACATAATGAAAGAGAGGTGAAGGCATTATGCAGGAAATCAAAGGCATAAAGAGTGTTTTACTGAAAAAAAGGATCCCGTTAACAAACATCATTGGAACGGATGTATTCGTTGCGCTTACTATTTTGCCGGTCTATAGATATGTTGATGGGAAGCGGACAGATGAGGTTATCGGCTCTCGATATGATGTCGTTGATGAAATCAAGTATGATCGCTATTCCATCAAGGTGCAGGGCGAGCCACTGATGTCCAATGAAGAACTTCAGGCAATGCGTGAGCATGAGAAGGTTATGTTGCAGTTTGAGAATCCAAGTGTATATCTCTACTACAGTAGCCAGACGAAATGCTATGAAGACTCCTATTCGGCAGAGGCTGTTATGTATGTACCTACACAGGAGGCAAAAAAATGATCTTTAAAAAATTAAAAGAAACACTGAGTGAATTTATAGATGCCCTTCGGGATACAGAAGAAACAGAAAACATTGACTGGGGTTCAACGATTGGAGTTGCTGCTGCTGTACTTATCACAATGGTGATGCTGGTCATATTCATTGAGCCGTTAGCTATGATCCTAAAGTATATAATATACGGCTTATTGTTTCTTATTGTGCTGGCTCCGCCAACCTTATTACTGAGAGGGGCATATCATCAAAACAAGCAGTCTGAGAATTATGTGGAATACCCGGTATATTTTGGATATAACGGGACTTGCTGGGTCATAAGTAAACTAAGTGAGGAATTTCAGGAAATGGAAAAGTATTTTTTAGTGTTATATCTGGAAAATATATATTATCCAAGAAACAGTATCATCACATATCGATTCCGGTTTGTGCCTCGTAAGGAGATACAAGGGTCTTATGAACTTATTCAGATACTTCAACGGATAGGAGAAAAAATGGTAGCAAGATCTTGCCAGAAGTGGGGAATACTTGCAAGCTATGAATCACTCGTAGCTTGCAATGTTCAGGAAACGGAAAGTTGTTTGAGTGTCACCTTTGCTAGGAATTCATTTGGAATTCCATATATAGGAATGCTTAGAAATGCCGCTTACCGGGACTACCATCTCATGAGTCAGGTTCCAGACATGGAAGAGGAAGAAAAAACGGAGGATGACGATTGGATGGAAGAATAATGATGAAATGGGGGTATCTGAGAAATCCGTATTATGAGTATGGAACCAAGTTACCCCTGTTGCTTCCAATGGACAGCCATAAGCATGCATTAATCACAGGCAGTTCAGGTGCCGGCAAATCAACGGCCTTGTTATTCTTATTTTGGAATTTTCTATCAAGTATAATTCATAGTCAAGGATATCGGAAAGGCTGTATACATATCACATTTTGCGACTTTAAGAATTCACCGGACTTTTGGTTCCTACGTCCTTATTCCTTCTATTACACGGGCGAGGGAGTCTACAACGGAATTCAGGCGTATCATGAACGGTTTCTTACAGCCAGACAGAAAGGATACAGCACAGTAAAACATTTATTGATATGTGATGAGTATGGTGCGCTGGTGAATTATTTTCAGGCAAAGGATAAGGCAGAGAAGACACATCTGGCAACAGATATTATAAGTGCAAATGCCGAAATCTTGATGCAGGGGAGGTCACTGTCCTTCTCTGTATGGTCTGCAGTCCAGTATGCAACCAGTGATTTGTTCAAAGGAAGTCGTTTGAACTATATGGTTAATCTGTCCTTGGGACGCCCTAATAGAGAACAATTAGGCATGTTATTTTCCGGGGAAGATATCCCTCGCAACAGGAATTATCAGCCTGGTGAAGGTTTGCTTCTGGCAGATGGGTTCCCTTTGCTGGAAGTGAAATATCCTAGGATTGTAGATCAGGGACGATGGAACCAGAGGATTTTGGATGTCCTGATGGAAAATATCTTTTAATTGTCTCCCGACCGAACGGGATGGGACAGAGTGCTGACGGCGGCAGAGCCGCAGGAATGCACTCTGGAACAGACCGGAAGGACGGGAAGCCGGTTGGGGTAGTATTACCCAACCGGCGAACAAACAGAGCTTTTTTATCAATTTTTCCTTTATTTTAAAGGATTTCTGAATGTTCGCACTAAAAGAACAAAGCGAACAGGCAAATAAAAATAGAAGGAGGAATCATGACGAAAAATAAAAAAACAACGTTAAATACGCAGTCACCGACGGATAAGCCGTTTAATACAGGTATACAACGCAATGCTTATCAGCTCACAATAAACAATCCACAGGATCATGGATTCCCTCATGAGGTAATCCGTAAGACGTTAATTGATAATTTCCCGACACTATGCTTTTTTTGTATGGCAGATGAAAAGGGTAGCTGTACACATACTCATATTTATGTGTATCTGAGATCCAGAGTAAGGTGGTCAAAGATCGCAAAATACTTTCCAACTGCGCATATAGAGATCGCACATGGGACGGCAAAGGATAATGTGGATTATATAAAGAAGGCTGGAAGATGGAAGGATACTGATAAATCTGAAACAAGTATTCTTAACACGTATGAAGAATTTGGCTCTATACCTATACAGAAAGGCAGAAATGCGGAGTATGAATGGATTTACCAGTGCGTGAATGCTGGAATGAGTAACGCAGAGATCATCGCAATGAATAATGATTTCATTTTTAACACGACGGATATTGATCAGCTTCGCCTTATGGTGATGAAGGATAAATATAGTACTACCAGAAGATTAGAACTCAAGGTTACCTACTGCTACGGAGAGACGGGAATTGGAAAAACCAGAGATATTTTAGATCGTTTTGGAGATGCGAATGTCTGCCGGGTGACAGACTATAAAAGGGATCCTTTTTCTGGCTATACATCATTTCAGCAGGTTCTGATGCTTGATGAATACAGATCACAGTTTGATATATCGGATTTACTGTTATATATAGATATATATCCGATTGAACTTCCGAGGCGTTACAGTAATGTATGGGCTGGGTATTCATATGTGTATATTGTATCCAATATCAGTCTGGAAGAACAGTATCCTGATGTGCAGGAAAAGTCACCGGAAACATGGAGAGCACTTTTACGGCGTATCCATGAGGTGCAGATTTACCAGAAAGATGGAACGATTGTGACATATAATTCTGTGGAAGAGTATATGAAGCGGAAGAATGAATTCCATCCCGTGTCGGATGATATTACAATTCCATTTGATGAAATTCAGAAAGGGAATTGATACATATGGATGATATAGAAGCATCGGTACATCGCATTTATGATTATCACCCGTATACTTATCACCGCATGAACCGGATACTGAAAGAGCATTATGGCTGTAAGCTGGAAAAGATCTGGCAGGGATATAAGGCAAATAGGAAAGAGGGGTATAAGGAACTGTACAATATTGTAACGGTTTCGGATGGAATGGTTGTAGCAGAACGGATTACACTTGATCGGTTAAGACACGTTTTTGCGAATGCAGATTATCCATTATATGATGAACATAGCGCAGTAAACGATGATGGGAATTAAAAATTAATTTTTAAAGTAAGGGATGATATTATGTTGAATGATTACCCGGAAGTACTTTCTGTAAGGGATATATGCACAATTCTTCATATCGGAAGAACTACAGCATACCGCTTATTGCAGGATGGGGTAATAGCAAATAGGAGAATTGGAAGAACTTATAAAGTATCAAAGGATGTTCTTATTGAATATCTGAATAATCAGGAATAAACTATAGGACTTTCGGGACGGGTATGCTATACTCTTATCAGACAATGCTACCCGTCCGGAAAGGAGACAATAAAAGTGACGGGTTCATTACAAACAAAACAGTTAAAATCTGGCAAGTCATATTATTATGTCAGACTTAGTTATAAGGACAGATTTGGAAAATGGTGTACGAAAACGGTTGCCACGCACTTGGAAATAAAGAATAACAAGCGCAAGGCAGAGGCTCTTATCAATACATATATTGAACAATATGCTTATCTGGAAGAGTTGCCGTCCGAGTATAACAGAGACATCTCGCCTGATATCAGTCTATGTAATTATATGGACTATTGGCTGGAAGGAAAGAAAGGGCAACTAAAACGTTCTACCTATGAAGGATATGTATTTCGGGTAAAACGGATTAAGCAGTATTTTGAGGAAAAGAATCTCAGACTTGTTGATGTGACACCGAAGATTCTTGATAGTTATTTCAAATATGCGCTCCAGTATGGAAAAGTCAATCAAAAGACAAAAGAACATGAGCCGTTATCCGTCCGATCAGTCAGAAGCTATAAAAGTATTCTCTATTCTGTTTTTTCAGATGCCATGATTAACGGGATTGTAAAACAGAATCCAGTTGCCGGACTTACTGTATACGGGAAAAAATCAAAAGAATATAGCGAAGAATACCTTTTTATGACGGAAGAGGAGATTTCTGAACTTCTACACTTTCTCTCTCAATATTATCCACGCCTGCTTGGTATAGCATTCTTTGCCGCTTATTATGGGTTGCGCCGTTCTGAAATTCTGGGGCTGAAATGGAAAGCAGTTGATGATAAGAAAAGAACAATTACTATTAATCATACTGTGGTTCGTGTCAAAACGATTCAGGCAGATGATTCTACAAAAAGCCAGTCTGGAAGACGGACACTGAACCTGTTTCCGACAGCTGAAAGCTGTCTGCAAAGAATACGGGATGAACAAACGATAAATAAGAAATTTTACAAGAATAATTATAAAAATCAGGATGGATATATATTTACATGGGAAGATGGAAGTCAGTATGATCCCAACTATATTTCTCAGACGTTTGGAAAAGCTACAAAGGCTTTTGGTAGACCGGAAATCACCTTGCATAAGCTGAGACATAGTTGTGCTTCGATGCTTATTAACAAGGGCTGGGATATAAAGAAACTGCAATATTGGCTGGGGCATACAGATACTCAGACAACGTTAAATATCTATTCGCACTTTAATAAGCAGAGACTGAATACCAGTGAAAACGATCTGAGTGAAATATCAATGGCTACAGCGGATTTATTCGCCTGAATTTTTGGGAACGTTTTTGGGAACGCTTCAAAAATATGAAAAAACCAGATGGTCAGCAGTCCGGGAAATGTGGTTGAGAGAATCATAACAAAAGAAGTATAACTCTGAAAAACCTTGATTTTACGGGCTTTTTGAGGAACAAAAAAGGACATTGAAAAGAAAACCTTTCCAATGTCCATCAAGTCGATGCGACAAGATTTGAACTTGCGACCTCTGCGTCCCGAACGCAGCGCTCTACCAAGCTGAGCCACGCATCGATATTTGATTGTGAAGCAGTTTGATTGAAAAAGACCGGAAACTTAAAACTTAAATGTTTCCGGTGCCCCTGCCAAGGAGTCGATGCGACAGGATTTGAACCTGCGACCTCTGCGTCCCGAACGCAGCGCTCTACCAAGCTGAGCCACGCATCGATATTTACATTGTGAAGCACTTCTGTGTTTCAGCCTGCTTAGTATAGCATTGAAAACTGAAAAAAGCAAGTATTTTTTGCGGAAAAAATAAAGTTTTTCTAATTTTGGAAAAAGACGGAGAAATCAGATAATTTAACCGAATCAAGCAAGTCCTCTGCTTCAATTGCGCAAAGCAATAGGTAGTGGGTTGGGACTTGCTTGTATCAGGAGTGGTACAAGCCACTCCTGATAAGCTGCGAAGCAGCTATTCGGTTATGAGCAAGTAGCGAAGCGGATTGCGAATATCCGCTTTGACCAGAATCAAGCAAGTCCCATGCTTCAATTGCGCAAAGCAATAGGCAGTGGGTTGGGAATATTCGTTTGCTCAGAATTCCGACCGTTCGCTTTGTTTTGCAGCGCGATATTCCCTGGGACTCATACCATATGCCTCTTTGAATTTGCGATAAAAGAAACTGCTGTTTTCATAGCCGACGGAATGAAAAATCGATTCGGTCGGAAGATCGGTCTTGGCCAACAGATAAGCAGCCTGTGAGAGCTTCTGTTCCATCAGTAGTTCTTTGAATGTGTGTGAGGTATGCTGTTTAATCAGACGGCTGATCGTATATGCTTTCTGGTGAACGGTCTCGCAAAATGCTTCAAGCGTACCATCCTTATAATTTGCTTTGATGTATTTGAGCGCAGAAAATACGAGTACCGGCGTCAGGCCATCGGGGGATTCGCGTTCAATGGTGTCGGCGTGATCTGCAAGGTGCAAAAACAGCAGTCCCATAGAGATCTGGTTGATCGTATGGAAGGGCTGGTTTTTATGAAGCAGGTTCCAGATCAGATTTTCGATCAGGTTCTGTACCGGAAGGATGTCACGGACATGAAAATGCAGGTGTCCGGAGATCCCGTTCTCAGCGGCGAGCGTCTGTGTGAAAAAACGAAACAGTACGTCACTTTCATCAACCATATGAATTGCCTGTGTAAAAAATTCCGGAAGAATCAGAAAATTAACGGCGACATCGTTCATACCGGCGGGGAGAATTTCGTGTGCAGCATTTTGATTCAGTAGCAGGATTTCCCCCTCCCGCAAAACGATGCGTTCACAGTCATTGATAATATGGGTCGTACTTCCGGAACACATATAGATCATTTCAACGTAATTGTGCCTGTGCTTTGGAAAATGGATGAAGCGTGTGTGGGTGCGGAACGTGATCAGCTTATTCTGAGCAAGCAGACGATGGCTGTCAAAGACGGCACTGTCATCCGTGGTATAGAGCTCTCGCTGGATTTGTGTGGAACCGCTCAAAATAGCCTGTTCTTCCTCTGTAATTTCCGAAAGGTGTGTGAGTAATGTCTGGTTCATGCTATCCTCCGATGGCTGCTTGTCGTTTAAGTCCGGATTTCTTTGGAATCTTATGCCTCTATTTTACCAGTCAATTGAAAAAAAGAAAAGAAAATTCAGCAAATCAGGAGAAGTTTTCGAAGCAGGGAAGGTTGATTGCAATGCAAATAACGTCCGAAAAAGTGTACGCTTACGACCTGATTTTTTTTTGGAAAACATGTTAGGATAAAAGGCAGAAATACAGGAGTAGGACGAGACGGATATTACAAAGGGAAACCGACAGGAAGGAAGGTGTGATATGCAATATTATCTTGCAATTGATATTGGAGCATCCAGCGGACGGCATGTGCTTGGCTGGATTGAGGATGGGAAGCTTCGGCTGGAAGAGGTGTATCGATTTGAGAACGGACTGCAGAAGAGGGACGGACATCTCATATGGGATACGCAGAGGCTGTTTGCCGAGATTTTGACGGGGATGAAGCGCTGCAGGGAGGTCGGAAAAATTCCGACGAGCGTCGGAGTCGATACATGGGCGTTGGATTATGTGCTGCTCGATGAGGATAATCAGCTGATCGGGGAGACATATGGTTATCGGGACAGCCGCACACAGGGAATGGACGAGCTGGTGTATCGGCATGTCCCGGAAGCAGAACTGTATGCCATCACCGGGATTCAGAAGCAGCTGTTTAATACGATTTATCAGCTGATGGCGGTAAAGCAGCAGCACCCGGAATATCTGAAACAGGCAAAGACGTTTCTGATGCTTCCGGATTATTTTCATTTTCTGTTGACGGGCAAGAAGGTGCAGGAATATACGAATGCCACATCGACCCAGCTTGTAAATGTGAGGACAAGGGAGTGGGACCGGGAGCTTTTGGAACGGCTGGGATATCCGGAAAAGCTTTTTGAGGCGCTTGCGATGCCGGGCACAGAGGTCGGTCGGTTGACAAAAGAGATCGAACAGGAAGTCGGCTATTCCTGTCAGGTCGTGCTTCCGGCAACGCATGACACGGGGTCGGCGGTACTGGCTGTACCGTCGTTAAAGGAGGATACGCTATACATCAGCTCCGGCACCTGGTCGCTGCTTGGCGTGGAGCAAAAAGAGCCGATCTGTACGGAGGAAAGCCGACAGGCGAACTTCACAAATGAGGGCGGCTATGCATATCGGTATCGCTATCTGAAAAATATCATGGGACTGTGGATGATCCAGTCGGTGCGGCGGGAACTGCCGGAGCACTATTCGTTTTCGGAGCTTTGTGATCTGGCGAGGGAAAACTAGGCATTTCCATCGCGGGTGGATGTCAATGCGGATGTATTTCTCGCACCGGAGTCGATGATCAAGGCGATTCAGCTGGAATGTGCACGTACCATGCAGCCGGTGCCGCAGACGCCGGGAGAGCTGGCAGAGGTCATTTATCAGAGTCTGGCGGAGAGCTATGCAAAGGCGATCAAAGAGCTGGAGCGGCTGACCGGGATTCTGTACAACGAGATTCACATAGTAGGCGGAGGAAGCAATGCGGAATATCTGAATGAGCTGACGGCAGAAAAATCCGGTCTGCGCGTACTGGCAGGCCCGGCAGAGGCGACGGCGATCGGCAATCTGGCGGCGCAGATGATTGCGGCGGGAGTGTTTGCGGATTACCGGGAAGCGCGGGCATGTATTTTACAGTCTTGTGAAGTGAAGTGTTACTCACATACTTTAACCGAATCAAGCAAGTCCCCTGCTTCAATTGCGTGAAGCAATAAGCAGTGGGTTGGGACTTGCTTGTATCAGGAGTGGTACAAGCCACTCCTGATAAGCTGCAAAGCAGCTATTCGGTTATGAGCAAGTAGCGAAGCGGATTGCGAATATCCGGTTGACTTGCGTGAACGCAGATAAGCATTCCCCCGCTTCAAGTGCGCGGAGCACTAAGCGGCGGGTGAGGCTTGTGTGTATCAGGCGAGAAGAAACAGTGAGCATTGCAGATATAAAAAGGAAAGCGAGGATAGATGTGATGACAACAACCGAACGATACGAAGCGGCAAAGGAACTTTACAGGGAGATTGGCGTTGATACCGATGCGGCGCTGAAGACATTGAAAAAAATTCCGATCTCCCTGCACTGCTGGCAGGGAGATGATGTCGGCGGATTTGACCAAAGGGGGCCCCTGACCGGTGGTATTCAGGCGACCGGAAATTATCCGGGGAAGGCGCGGACGCCGGAAGAACTGATGGCAGACATTGATGAAGTGCTGGCACTTGCACCGGGAGCGGCCAAACTGAATCTGCATGCTTCCTATGCGATTTTTGAGGAGGGGAAATTTGCAGATCGGGATGCACTGCAGCCGGAGCATTTTTCGAAATGGGTAGAGTTTGCACGTGAGCGGGGACTTGGGCTCGATTTTAATCCGACGTTGTTTTCCCATCCGATGGTAAAGGACAATCTGACCTTATCCAGTCCGGATGAAGAGGTGCGTGCATTCTGGATCCGGCACTGTCAGGCATGCATCCGAATCTCGGAATATTTTGCAGAGGAGCTGGGACAGCCCTGTCTGATGAATATCTGGATTCCGGATGGCTACAAGGATATTCCGGCGGATCGTCTGTCACCGAGAAAAAGGTTCAAAGCTGCACTTGATCAGATCCTGAAGATGCCTTATGATAAAGAAAAGGTGTTCGTCAGTCTTGAATCGAAGGTATTTGGCATCGGACTGGAGTCCTATACAGTCGGCTCTTCCGAATTTACGGTTAATTATGCGGCGAGCCGTGGAATCCTGCCGCTCATGGACAATGGCCATTATCATCCGACAGAGGTCGTATCAGATAAAATTTCTTCGATGCTGTTGTTTTTCCCGAAGCTGGCCTTACATGTCACACGCCCGGTGCGTTGGGATTCGGATCATGTCGTACTGTTTGACGATGAGACAAAGGAGATCGCAAAAGAGATCGTGCGGAATGATGCATTGGACCGGGTGATGATCGGACTGGACTTCTTTGATGCGAGCATCAACCGGATTGCGGCGTGGACGATTGGCATGCGCAGTATGAGAAAAGCATTGCTTTATGCGCTGCTTTGTCCGAATGAACATCTGGCAGCGCTTCAGCAGGAAGGAAAGCTGACGGAGGTGCTGGTGCTGCAGGAGGAATTAAAGACGATGCCGTTTGGAGCAGTATGGGATCAGTTCTGCGAAGGCTGCGGCGCGCCGGTGCGCAATGCATGGTATGAAAAGGCGCAGGAATATGAGAAGAGTGTATTAGAGAAACGCGTTTGAACAGGAGGATTTGTATGGAAATCACAGAAATCAGCTTTGTCCGGGGCTTTATCCGGATGTGTAATGATGGTTGGGAGCAGGGATGGCATGAGCGCAACGGAGGAAACCTTTCTTACCGATTAAAGCCGGAAGAGGTAGAGGAGATCCGTCCGTTTTTAAATACGAACGGAGAGTGGAAGGAGATCGGGACGGATGTGCCGAAGCTGTCCGGGGAATATTTTATGGTGACCGGAAGCGGAAAGTATTTCCGGAATGTGATACTCGATCCGGCGGATTCGACCTGCATTTTGGAAATTGATGAGACGGGAAGCAAATATCGTATCTGCTGGGGGCTGGTGCATGGTGGGCGTCCGACGAGTGAGCTGCCAAGCCATCTGATGAATCACGAAGTGAAAAAGGATATTTCCAAGGGCAAACACCGAGTCATTTATCATGCACACCCGGCGAATGTGATTGCGCTGACCTTCGTACTGCCGCTTACAGACGAAGTGTTTACGCGGGAGCTCTGGGAGATGGCGACAGAGTGTCCGATTGTATTTCCTTCCGGAATCGGTGTCGTCGGCTGGATGGTACCGGGCGGCAGAGAGATTGCAGTGGCGACAAGTGAATTGATGAAGCAGTACGATGTCGCGATCTGGGCGCATCATGGGATGTTTTGCTCCGGTGAGGACTTTGATCTGACGTTCGGACTTATGCATACGGTGGAGAAGGCAGCGGAAATTCTCGTAAAGGTCTATTCCATGACCAATGCGAAGCGCCAGACAATCACTCCGCAGGATTTCCGGGATGTGGCGCGGGACTTCCATGTGACTGTGCCGGAGAAGTTTCTCTATGAAAAAAGCAGTCCGGAGCGTCCGTAGCATGCAATTTTCCCGGCATTGACACCGGAAAGACGGCTGTGGTAGAATTGAGCCGAATCAGGCAGATCACCTGTTGTGAATTTATCATATATGGTTCGGATCTGAAATGAGGTTGTGGAGGATTTATGCAGGCAGAGGTAATGCTGAAAAAAACAATTGATTATCTTAGCGGACACCTTCCGGGATTCGCGGAGCTGATCGTGAAGATAGTCATCTGCGCCTTGATTTACGTGATCGGGAAAAAGCTGATCGCGAAGTTGGTGCGTATCGTGCGGGCCATGCTGGATAAGAGCCATGTGTCACCGGGAGCGGCGACCTTCGTGGTATCTATGCTGAAGATCATCCTCTACCTGACGCTGATCCTGGGGATTGCGATGCAGTTTGGACTTAAAGAGTCGTCAGTGGCGGCGCTGGTGGCATCCGGTGGCGTGGCAATCGGCCTGGCCTTACAGGGCGGCTTGTCCAATCTTGCCGGTGGTTTTCTGATTCTTTTATTTCAGCCGTTTCAGATCGGTGATTATATCCTCACCCAGGGACAGGAGGGGACGGTACAGAAAATCGAGATCCTGTATACGACGCTTCACACGATCGATAATCGCAAGGTCATTGTGCCAAACGGCAATCTCGCCAACAATGTGATCGTCAATGTGACGGCGGCAGACCGGCGCAAGTTGGAGATCACAGTCGGCATTTCCTATGAGGACTCGATTCAGACGGCGAAGGCAGTTCTGCAGCGGCTCCTTACGGAGCATCCGCTGGTGCTGCACGATCAGGAGGCCCAGGTATTTGTCGCAGAGCTAGGAGAGAGCAGTGTCGTGCTTGGTGTTCGCTGCTGGGTGAAGACAGATCAGTACTTTCCGGTACTGTGGCAGCTGAATGAGCAGATCAAGGAAGCATTTGATGAGGCGGGTATCCATATCCCGTATCCACAGATGGATGTGCATATGATCGCGAAGTGACTGCGTTCATGAGCAAGTAGCGAAGCTAGACCTGTCAGCAGAGCTGCAGGGATGGATTGCGAATGTCCGCTTTACACAGGAATAGAGGAAAAAAATGAATCAGGTGTGGGCTGCAGATCGGAATGGTCTGCGGCCTTCTTTACAATTTGAAGAAAATCGGTATAATAGGGATAGCAATTCATAGTTCACCAGAAAGGAATTACTATTTATATATGAAGAAATGGAACATTGTCATTGCCGCGGCTGTCGCATCTGTACTGCTTGGCGGCTGTGCGATGGGCGGCGCGACCGGAGATAAGACCACGCAGGGCGTGCAGGCGCTGGAGAGCGGGGATTATACGCAGGCACAGCAGCTGTTTATGGAGGCTCTGCAAAATGGCGAGCAGGAAATGCTGGCATACCGGGGACTCGGCCTGTCCTGCATGGGACTGGCGCAGTACGAGGACGCGGAGGCCGCCTTTACTTCTGCACTTTCGGCAGCGGATGATAAAATGCCGGAGAACAGGCTGGATCTGCGGCTGTATCTGGCTGCGGCGCAGTACCGCCTTGCGGAATATGAAAAAGCGGTGGATACGTGTACGACTTTGCTGGAAGATGCCTCCGATGGAAATGAGGATGCCTATTATCTGCGCGGAGCCAGTGAACTGCACGAGGGCAATACAGATGACGCAAAAAAAGATTTTGACCGCGCAGTGGCACTCGATCCGATGGACTACGATCTGTATCTGAATATTTATGAGACATACAGCCAGATGAATCTCTCTGGCGTCGGAGGGGATTATCTTCAGAGTGCCTTGAGTATTCAGGGAGAAGAGCTGGAGGATTACTACAACCGCGGGCGGATTTATTATTACCTCGGAAGCTATGATCAGGCACAGGGTCAGCTGATCGTTCCGGTAGAGCAGAAATATGAGCCTGCGATGGATCTGATTGGTCAGGTATATCTGGCACAGGGGGATTATGCTCATGCGAAAGACATATACAGTCAGATGCAGACGGAATTCGGAGAAAGTGTGGGCAGCTATAACGGGCTGGCGCTCTGTGCGATCGCAGATGAGGACTACGATGGCGCACTGTCCTATATCAGCCAGGGGCTGGCGCTTGACGGGACGGAGGGCAAGCAGGATCTGTACTTTAATGAAATCGTAGCCTATGAAAAGAAGCTGGATTTCGTGACGGCAAAGACAAAGGCAGAGGCATATGTTGCCACCTACCCGGCAGATGAGGCAGGGCAGAAGGAATGGACCTTCCTGTCGACAAGAGAATAAAAAGTGAGGAAAAGAGTTTGATCGAATTAAACGAAATTCAGGAGAGGGTGCTTCTGCTTGGCGTACAGGAGGCAGACGGGGATGACACGGAAGAGTCTGTTCGTGAGCTGGGAGAGCTGGCGGCGACGGCGGGAGCACAGGTGGCCGGAAGCGTCATTCAAAGGAGAGAGAGTATTCATCCGGGAACCTATCTTGGGAAAGGAAAGCTTGATGAAGTGCGTGCGCTTCTGTGGGAGACGGAGGCTACCGGCGTGATCTGTGACGATGAGCTGAGTCCGGCCCAGCTGAACAATTTACAGCAGGAGCTGGATTGCAAGGTCATGGATCGGACATTGCTCATTCTGGATATTTTTGCAAAGCATGCGACTTCCAGCGAGGGCAAGCTGCAGGTTGAGCTGGCGCAGCTGCGCTACCGGGCGGCACGGCTGACAGGCCTTGGCAATTCTCTGTCACGTCTGGGAGGCGGCATCGGCACACGCGGACCGGGAGAGAAAAAGCTGGAGATGGATCGACGCCTGATCCGGACGCGTATCAGCCGACTGAAGCAGGAGCTGGAGGAGGTCATCCGGCACCGGGATCTGATCCGTGCCCAGAGAAAAAAATCAGAACAGAAGATTGTCGCGCTCGTCGGCTACACATCTGTTGGGAAGTCGGCGCTGTTTAATGCGATGACCAATGCAGGCGTGCTTGAGGATGCAAAGCTGTTCGCAACGCTGGATACGACGACGCGCGGTGTGAAGCTTTCCGGCAAGCAGGAGATCCTTTTGACCGACACGGTCGGATTTATCCGGAAGCTGCCGCATCATCTTGTGGAGGCCTTTAAAAGTACACTGGAGGAAGCCTGCTGTGCAGATATCCTGATTCACGTTGTGGATGCGTCCAGTCCGCAGATGGAGATTCAGATGGGAGTCGTATACGAGACTCTGCGGGAACTCGGTGCAGGTGATAAGCCGGTCATCACCGTGTTCAATAAGCAGGATCTGCTGATGGAACGGAGGATTTGCAGGGATCACCATGCAGAAGTATGTATTCCGGCATCGGCAAAGCTGGGGGAGGGACTGGATGATATCCGCCATGCGATCGAGGAAATTCTGCGTGAGCAGAAGATATACATTGAGCGATTGTATCCGTATGAGAAGGCGGGGCTGATCCAGCTGATCCGAAAAAAAGGCGAGCTGCTGACAGAGGAATACCGGGCAGACGGCATTTACGTGCAGGCTTATGTATCAAAGGAAATCTATGTGAAGATATGAAAAAACACTTTCAAAATATGGATCTGCGTGACATCCGCGATCTGAAGGATGCATCCATCAATAAAGGAAAACGAGGGATCAAGCATATCGTATTCGGACGGACCGGATTGTTGCTTGGATTTATTCTTTTGCAGGTGCTGCTTTTGTTTCTCGGGCTGAATGTGCTGGCGAAGTATGTGTATGTGTTTTTTGGCGGCTATCTGGCGTTTGGCCTTGTGATTCTGCTCATTATCCTGAACCACACGGAGAATCCGACTTTTCAGCTGGCATGGGCTTCGCTCGTGCTGCTCTTCCCGGTCGTCGGCGGACTGATGTATTTGTATTGTGAACTCCAGCCGGGGACTGCGCTGCTCTTTGCGCGTATTACAGAAATTGACCGGGAAACTGTGAGCATGCTCAAGCAGGAACCGGAGGTGCTTGCAGACCTTGGCAGGAAGGATTACCGGATGGCACAGCTGGCAAACTATGTTCAGAAGAATGGCTATCCTACTTATCAGAACACGGAAGTAAAATATTTTCCGGGTGGAGAAGCCTTTTTTGAGGAACTGCTGGTACAGCTGAAAAATGCGAAACGGTTTATTTTTCTGGAATACTTCATCATTGCGGAAGGTCTGATGTGGGGAGAGGTACTCAAGCTCCTGAAAGAAAAAGTAGAAGAGGGCGTTGAGGTGCGCGTTCTGTATGATGGAACGAATGAACTCTTCAATCTTTCTTATCAGTATCCGAATTATTTATGTGGTATGGGTATTCGCTGCAAGGTATTTTCTCCTGTATATCCGATATTCTCCACACATTACAATAACCGGGATCACCGCAAAATCGTTGTGATCGATGGAAAGGTGGCTTTTACCGGAGGCATTAATCTTGCGGATGAATATATAAATGTAAAGGAACGTTTCGGACACTGGAAGGATGCAGGACTGATGCTCACCGGTGAAGCGGTCAGGACTTTTACCGTCATGTTTCTGAAAATGTGGGATCTGACGGAAAAAACGGAGAATATGGCTCTGTATCTGAAACAGGATCTGCAGCCGGCATCCGAAAAGGAGCATGCAGTGCGGCCGTATCATGAGGCGCAGGCCGAGGGATTTGTCCTTCCCTATGGGGAAAACCCGTTTGCGGAGGATCGCACAGCGGAGCGCGTTTATCTGGAGATCCTGAACTGTGCGACCAGATACGTGCACATCATGACGCCGTACCTGGTACCGGATCAGGAATTGCTGCAGGCCTTATGCTATGCAGCAAAGCGCGGTGTGGATGTGAAGCTGATTTTGCCGCATATCCCGGATAAAAAGTATGCGTTTGCACTGGCACATTCCTATTACAGGCGTCTTATGAAGGCAGGCGTGAGGATTTATGAATATACGCCGGGGTTTGTACATGCGAAGGTGTTTGTGAGTGATGACATCCGCGCAGTCGTCGGCGCGATCAACCTCGATTTTCGCAGCCTGTATCTGCATTTTGAGTGTGCGGCACTTTTATATGGCATGCCGGAAATTCAGGCGATCGAGGATGACATCCGTTCGACACTCCCGAAATGCCAGCTCGTGACGCCGTTCGACGTGCGTCATGATAAATGGACGCGCAAGGTAGTCGGACAGCTGATGCGGCTCGTGGCACCGCTGATATGATGCCAGGGTCAAAAGGTCAAAAAGCCGTTCATGCTTGCATGATAAGGCTTTTGAACTTGGGACCCGCCAAACATGAGAAAGTAGCGATTTACGTAGTAAATCAGCGGATTTCGAATGTTTGTAGAATTGCGGGAGCTGCTTCGCAGCGAAGCAATTCGTAGGCATCAGTTTTGGGCAAAATACCTTTTGACCCCAACAACAATATCTCATTATTAAAAGGGTACAATGGAGACAGATTTATGTGGAATGATCGAATAGAACAGACGGAAGAGCTGCGCCGCAGGCATTACTTAGGCGGCGGGCAGGCACGGATAGACAGGCAGCATGCGAAGGGAAAGCTCACGGCGCTGGAGCGGATTCAGTATTTGCTGGACAAGGATTCCTTTCATCCGACAGGAAGTCTCCACGCGACGCGTGAGGACAGTGCTTCTCTTCTGAAGGAAACGTTTTTGGGAGACGGTGTCATCACCGGCTGGGGAACGATCCATGGCAGAAAGGTGTGTGTGGCATCTGAGGACTTTACCGTGATCGGCGGTACGCTCGGAGAGGTGCACGCTGAGAAAATCTGCCGGATACAGGACCTGGCCTACGATATGCGTGTGCCGATGATTTTGCTCAATGACAGCGGTGGAGCCCGGATTGAGGAGGGCATCCTTTCCTTAAGCGGCTATGGCGGTATTTTTCAGCGCCATGTAAAGGCGTCCGGTGTGATTCCGCAGATCGCGGCGATCCTGGGGCCGTGCTCAGGTGGGGCGAGCTATTCTCCGGCGCTCTGTGACTTTGTTTTTATGGTAAAGGATCTGAGCAAGATGTGTCTGACCGGACCGGCAGTGGTCGAGTCGGTGCTCGGTATCAAGACGACCTTAGATGAGCTTGGCGGGAGCGAAGTACACGGAAAGAAGAGCGGGGTGGCACATGTCGTATGTGAGGATGAAAAGACCTGCCTTGATGAGATCCGGATGCTTCTGACCTATCTTCCGCAGAACTGCAGCAAAGAAGCGAAGGCAGAGCTGGATGCCTTGCATCAGCCGCCGAGGGAGACAAACGGCTGGCTGGCCGGAATGTTTCATCGCACGGAGCAGACACGCACACCGGTGCGGTTTGAAGAGCTTGTCCCAGATAATTCCAGACGCGCTTACGATGTGCATGCCGTCATTGACAACCTCCTGCTCAATGACAGCTTTTATGAAATTTTCCGGGAGTTCGCACCGAATGCGGTTACCGGCTTTGGCGTGATGGATCATCATGTGATCGGAATCGTCGCGAATCAGCCAATGTATCTGGGTGGAGCGATCGATTATGATGCGGCCGATAAGATGGCGCGTTTCATCCGGTTCTGCGATTGTTTTCGAATCCCGATTCTGACGCTTGTGGATGTCCCGGCCTTTTTCCCGGGGCCGCAGCAGGAGCAAAATGGGATCATCCGGCATGGGGCCAAGATCCTTTATGCATTTTCGGAAGCAACGGTGCCGAAGGTGACCCTGATTATGCGGAAGGCTTACGGAGGCGCATTTATCGCGATGAACTGCAAGATGATGAGTGCGGATGTGGTTTATGCGTGGCCGATCGCAGAGATCGCTGTGATGGGAGCCGAGGGTGCGGTGAGGATCATCGACCGACATCGGATCGAGCAGGCAGAGGATTCCCAAAAGGAGTATGAGGTATGCAAGAGGGCATATGAGGAGAAGTTTTCGAATCCGTTTATCGCAGCGCGTAAGGGCTATGTGGATGAGGTACTCCTCCCGGAGGAGACGACGGCACGCCTGACGGAGACATTCCGGTTCCTTGCGGACAAGTACGAAGAGGAGACGTCCCCTGCGGTACGCAAGCATGGGAACATGCCGTTGTAGCAGCACAAAATCATAACTGAAAACCGCGAGGTGGACGCGTATGCGCCGCCTGGCCTTTATACAGGAGAAACAAATGATATTTTCAACCTACCAATTTATTTTTCTTTTCTTACCGGTGACTTTTTTCGTATATTTTCTGCTGAACCGGTTCCACTATTATTCCATTGCAAAGATATGGCTTGTGCTTACCTCTCTGTATTTTTACGGACAGGGCAGCCCGGATTTCTTTCCGTTCTTTCTTGGAAGCGTCGTTGGCAACTATATTGTCGGGACCTGTCTTGTCCGTATGGACGGTGAGCAGAAGAGGCAGCGCAAGCTGTTGCTGCTGATCGGTATTCTGGCAAATGTCGGGCTGCTTGGCTATTATAAATATACGGATTTCTTTATTGAGAACTGGAACTTTTTAAGCGGAAGTGATTATGCATTAAAGCACATCGTCCTGCCGATCGGTATTTCCTTCTTCACATTTCAGCTGATCGCGTTTCTGGTGGATTCGTATCGCGGAGAGACGAAGGAATATGACATGATTAACTATCTGTTGTTCATTACCTTCTTTCCACAGCTGATCGTCGGGCCGATTATTCATCATGCGGAGGTCGTTCCGCAGTTTGAGGATGAGAAGAATCTGAAGCTGAATCCGGAACATGTGGCGGCAGGTCTGTTCCTTTTTTCGATCGGCTGTGCGAAGAAAATCCTTCTGGCGGACCCGCTGACGACGGATGCCCAGGCATTTTTCGGAAACATTACGGACGCACTGCCAATGATCGGTTCGTGGTTTCATTCGATCGAGTATACGGTGTCGTACTATTTTGATCTTTCCGGTTATGCGGATATGGCGATCGGCTTGGGTATGATGTTCAACATCGTGATTCCGCATAACTTTGATTCGCCGTATAAGGCGCGAAATTTCCAGGATTACTGGAGACGATGGCATATGACGCTGTCTCGTTTTCTGAGTAACTATATTTTCCGTTCCGTCTATAAAAAAGGAACGAAATGGCGCAACTACTATGTGGCAACGATGGCGACCTTCTTTGTATCCGGTTTTTGGCACGGTGCAGGCTGGACCTTTGTCGTCTGGGGAATCGTCAACGGCTTTTTCGTCTGCACAGCGAGCTGGATGAAACGCAGGGGAAAGCATTTCCCGGCGCCTGCCGCTTATCTGCTTACCGCATTGGGCGTTGTGGCTGCGCGGGTACTGTTTGTCGCAAATACATTTACCGATGCATGGAATGTTTACCGAGGAATGCTGAATGTTTCCTCACTGGAGCACAGTGTGTACGGTATACTCCGCCAGGGCTGGGGATTTGTAAAGGGAAATGGAAGATGTACGGTACTGCTGCTGATCGGTCTGTTTATCTGCTGGTTCCTGCCGAACTCCAAGACGATGCAGGAAAAATTCCGCCCGACCTGGAAGAGTGCTCTTTACGCTGCGATCCTTCTCATCGCCTGCATCACACAGATGAACCAGGTAGTGCAGTTTTTATACTTCCAGTTTTGAACACCAGTTTCGAGTGACGACAAAACGGAAAGACAGATTGGAGCAAATTTATTTGCGGAAAGCTGTGTTTTCGAGCCATCGTAGATGGCGAATAGCCCTGTAAGGGCGGTCTGTGGATTGATGCTCGAAACGCCCGCATTATAATGAATGGAGAATACAATGAAAAAAGGCAAACAATGGCTGATCCTCTTTTTCGCAGTCGTCGCAGTCGGAACGGCGGCTTTCATGATGGTCAACTACATGATCGATCCGACCGGATACTTTTCCGTAGAGCGCAAAGCCGGAGAAGTTGATGCGAACGGCTATACCCGTGCTGCGAAAAGTAAATATATTAAGAAGCATAAGGATGAATATAATGCAGTCGTGCTCGGCGGATCGAAGTCCGGTGTTCTGAGCACGGAGCTGCTTTCCGAGTATACCGGAAAGAATTATTATAATTTCTATTTTGCATATGGCTGCTTTTCTGATTTCCTCACATATTCCCGTTATCTGATAGAGACAGCGGATATCGATGAGATCACTCTCCATCTGAGCAGCATCGAGGTGCAGCAGTATGACCGCTCTGCGACAAATGAGATTTATGAGGTGCCGGCGGTTGTGGATGGCAATGCCATCGACCTGGTGCTTGAGAATCTGAACTATCTGTGCCGGAACATCAATTCCACGGTTTCCTATGCGATGGAAGGAAAAGAGAATCTGGAGAAGGGTATGGATAATCTAAGCACAGGAGAGCGGAACTACAGCTATCCGTACAGCCTGATGGAGGAAGATGCGGATGCTTATGTACAGAAGTATGTGCTGCCCCGTTACACGAAGAGCCTGAAGAAGCTGTTTGCTGGTAAGGATCCGAGTGCGCCTGCGATCAATGATAACATTACGGCAATGAAACAGATCAAGGAGCTGTGCGATGCAAATGATGTGACATTGAAGGTCGTGATCGGGCCGACCTTCCTTGCGGAGATGTATAAGTTCGAAGGGCAGGAGTATTATAATTACCTGCGCGAGCTGGTACAGATCACAGATATATGGGATTTTTCCGGATTCCTTTTAGAAAACCGGAATCCGTATAATTTCGTGAACGAAGGCCATTATAAAAATGTAGTCGCGGATCTCATGGTGAATATCATGTATGGAAAGACCGAGCGGGACGGCTTTGGTATCCTGCTGACAAAAGATAATATTGAGGACTATCTTGCAAAGCGCCAGGCAGACTATGAGGAACTGAAGCAGGAGTATGAGGCGACCGGAAATGTGGCACTCGAGACTGCAAATAATGCGAGCTATATTTCATCTGCAATGTAGACGTCAGGCAGATGTGCATCAGGTTGGGACAGAGTTTGCAGGCATAAAAAATACGCCGGAAATCATTTCGTGATTTCCGGCGTATTTTTCAGGAAATATTTTTAAGCCAGCGAAGACAGCTTTTGCAGTGCCTGCTCAGCGATAATCGTCTCCATATGCTCGGCAAAGTGCGCATCCAGTCCCGGTGTAAACCGCCCGATATCCGCGTATTCAGAGAGAATGTTGCAGACCTTGTTGAACTGTTCGGCAGTACTGTCCGCCTTACGGAGAATCAGGTAGTAGCTGCCGTTCTCCGGATTTTTGTACAGGGCATTCGGACCATTGTAGATAGAGCCGAGTACAGCGGATACGTGGATCACGTCATCTAGTGTACGGAAAATATAAAAACGGGTGAGCTTTTGCAGATCTTCATCATCGAGGAGCTCCGAAGCTGCGGGCTGTTCCTGGGTGGCTTCCTTTGCAGGAGCCGCGCTGCTGCTCTCATGGGCCGCATGCTTTTTCGCCTCCGAAATGCGGCGGATCAGCCCGAGTACATCGTCGGCACCCTCGATCTTATCCTTCAGATCCGGGAAGGTGGTATCGGAAGCCGGTGCATCGGTCTCCGGAGAGAAGCGTGCAAAACGGGTGTCGAGCTCTTCCGGATCGTCTACCTTTGTGATGATGAGCACGATGGTCTCCATCGATACCGGGATCGCTTCTACGACAAGCGGCATATTTTCCGCCTCGAAGCCAAAGTCTTCAGCTGCCTGCTGCATCATATCCTGAAACAGCGCCTTGGCTTTATCAGAACCGTAAGCAAGTTCGCTGAGCTTGATCTCGCGGCTGGCCAGGTCTTCCTTGGTCAACGTGCAGCGAATCTGCCGGTCATTGATTTTTTCAATTTTCATGTTATCACATCCTTACTTTTGGGAAATCCCTTACCTTATCAGTATACACATATTTCATTCGATCTGTAAAGAGGATCGAAAAATGCAGCGTTGAAAAAGATGGAAAAACGCTTGCAATCAGAACACATATTATATATAATAAATAACAGAAAGGATATATGGATATTCTTATAAATGCTTACGGAAAGGAGGATTATTCTGGTCATCATCTTGTTTATCGCTGTACTTTCCAGCCATATATCCCTTCGGAACACCTTTTACGCATTATAATCAATTTCTATATTGAACGCAAGTGAAATCACAGGAAATCTGCGGACATAGCAAAAATATATCACGATACCTCCTTTTATGGGACGGACAGGATCGAATGCCGCCTGCACCATCCGGGGAATGCACAGGTCCGGCAGAGAAATGATCAGCTGCACAGGGGAAGGGATGGAAAATCCACGAAAAAGAAGAAAGGAAACAGCGTTCAAACTGCGATTCCTCCGAATGCATTTTCTTATTTTTTTATAAATATCCCCTGAAATTAATGACGATTGTCAAAAGAACTGCTATAATCACAGGAACTGTGAAAAGCATTTCAGGACAAGGGGAGGTACAGCGATGACAGATAAAAGAAAACGCTTCCGCTTTTTTGCGGCGTTGCTTGCCGGAATTGGGGTTCTGGCAATTTTTATTGTCTGCCTGGTGAAGTTTATGCCGACCGGAAAGCACATGACGTCGGAAGAGTATTTTGGTCAGCTTGGGGAGACAGAGGCAGCGGTGGTTGTAGAGGATCACATTGCGCAGGAGCGTGCACTGATTCAGGATGGAAACGTTTATATTGACTATACACTTGTGGAGCGGGAGCTGAATTCCAGGTTTTACTGGGATGCATCGGCGTCCCTTCTGCTGTTTACGACACCGACGCAGACATTTGAGATTGCACCGAATACCTCCTCGTATACGATTGACGGAGAGAGCTTTGATGCGGGCTATGATATTTTGCGAACGACATCCTCCGGGATGTTTCTGGCGATGAATTTCATGCAGCAGTATTCGGATCTTATCTGTGCGGTTTATGATACACCGTCCAGAGTCGTTATCACATATGGAAGCGAATCGGTCACGACGGCGGAGCTTAAGGGAGATACGGCGGTGCGTTACCGCGGCGGAATCAAGAGTCCGATTATTACGGAGGCCACGGGCGGCAGCATTGTGACCGTACTGGATCAGATGGACAAATGGTCGCAGATTCTCACAGCGGACGGCTATATCGGCTATGTGAAGAACAGCCGCTTAAAAGGAATTGCAACGACCACACGGGATACCGTCTATGCGTCACCGGATTATACAAGCATTCACATGGATGGCAAGGTCAATCTCGTATGGCATCAGATCAATTATGCGGAGATGAACAGTGAATTTGCTTCGGATACTGAGGCGGTGACGGGAGTGAATGTGATCTCACCGACCTGGTATTTCCTGCAGAATAATGAGGGAGATATCGAGTCCTTTGCAGATGCCTCTTATGTGGAGGCTGCGCATGCAAAAGGGATGCAGGTGTGGGCGCTTATCAGTAATTTCAGCGAAGATGTGAATACCTCGACGCTGCTCGCTTCACGAGCCGCGCGTCAGAAGGTGCAGAACTATCTGGTGAGCCAGGCACAGGAGCTTGGATTTGACGGTATCAATATCGATTTTGAAGGGATCGCGCAGGAGGCGGGCTATGCTTATGTGCAGTTCATGCGTGAACTGTCGATTCTGTGCCGGAAGAGTGGAATTGTGCTTTCCGTAGATGTGCCGGTGCCGATGGATTTCTCAAAGCATTATAACCGTAAGGAACTCGGCACGGTATGTGACTACGTAATCATGATGGGATACGACGAGCACTATGCGGGTTCGGATCTTGTAGGCAGTGTGGCGTCGATGGAGTTTGAGCGTACGGGTATTGAGAATTCCCTGACGGAGGTGTCAAAGGAGAAGCTCATCAGCGCGATTCCGTTCTATACGCGGCTGTGGTATACACAGACCGCCGAGGATGGCTCGACGAGCGTGACGAGTGAGGCGCTTGGTATGGAGAGTGCACAGCAGAAGCTGACGGAAAACGGAGTCACATCGACCTATGATGAGGCAACGGAGCAGCAGTATGCAGAATGGACGGATGCCGAGGGACGCTTCTGTCAGGTATGGCTGGAGGATCAGGATTCTGTCACAAAGCGTGCATCGCTTGTAAAAGAGTACGAGCTTGGCGGTATTGCCGAGTGGGTGCTTGGAAATCAGCAGGACTGGGTATGGGAGATTATTTCTGCAAACATTGCCTAGAGCGTGTTTGAAAAACATTTGATTTTGTTTATTTTAACCAAATTAGAATAGACGCGATGCATATGAAGCCCAGATAGGTAGCAGCCAGTTTGTCATAACGTG
>CABIZF010000011.1 GCA_902363135.1 Lachnospiraceae bacterium | reverse complement strand
CACGTTATGACAAACTGGCTGCTACCTATCTGGGCTTCATATGCATCGCGTCTATTCTAATTTGGTTAAAATAAACAAAATCAAATGTTTTTCAAACACGCTCTAGTGCTCAGCCGTAAATTCTACGATACAGGTCTACGATCGAAAGCCCATACCTCTGCCGCAGCTCCTCTACACTGCCCTGCGCCTCGATCTGTCCGTCCCGCACAAAGATGGCTCCGTCAATCATCGGCTCAATCTCATCGACCAGATGTGTAGACATCACAATCGTGTGCCTCGGACTGCAAGCCTCTCTGATCGTCTGCATGACGTGATCCCGGGCGACCAGATCAATACCATTTAATGGCTCGTCGAGCAGATAGAGCCTTGCGTCTCTCGCCAGAGTCGCAGCCAGCTTCAGCTTCGCCGCCATACCGGAAGAAAGCGTCCGCGCCTTGTCCTTCGGATCCAGCTCCATCCGCATGAGCAGCTTCTCAAAGCGCTCCGGACTGAAGTCCGCGAAAAAGTCCGAATAGTATTTCCCTACATCACGGATCTTCATATACGAATAGAAAAAGGGCTCTGTAGACATATAGGTAATCTCAGCCTTGTCTTTATACGTCAGTGCGTGTCCGTCAAATAAAATACTCCCTTCCCAGCCCTTCACCAGTCCTGCCACCATCTTCATCCAGGTCGTTTTGCCGCTTCCGTTCGGTCCGAGCAGTCCGTATATCTTCCCCTGCTCCAGATTCAGCGTTATATCCCGTACCGCCAGCTTCCGTCCATAGCTCTTTTTCAGCCCACTGCATTCCAGCAACATAATCCTTCTCCTTTATTGTCTAAATCTGCTTTTCATATTACACTATTTTCCAGCAATCCACAACGAAAGAATCTCTTAACATTTTCCATTCCCTGTCTTTTTTACGCTGGAAATCCCTTTGCTTTTTCGCTATACTGGATGAGAATTACGAATATTGCCTGACTGATAGTAAAAGCAGAGGAAAGGAACAAAACAATCCACTATGATTCGAGAAACAGCCATCCTTCCGGACTTTCCGGATTATCACGGTTTCTGGGGCTTCGATCCGGGAAAAAGCCTCTTTTTTGACATTGAGACAAGCGGGCTTTCCGCCGCCTCTTCCCATGTGTTTCTGATCGGGACGATCTGCCGCACGGAACACGGCTGGCAGCTCACCCAGTACCTTGCCGAGCGTACCTCTGAGGAGCCGGAGCTGCTCGCTGCATTTTTAGCCGATGCCGCTCCATTTTCGACGCTGATCCATTTCAATGGCACGACCTTTGATCTTCCTTATATAAATGCGAGAGCCAGGGCCTGCCATCTTCCGATTCTTTACGATGATGCCTCGGATTGCATATTTTCGATTGATCTCTATCAAAAACTGCGCCGCCTGAAAAAGCTCTCCGGATATGCACATATGAAGCAGAAGGATCTGGAGGCATTCGCCGGATGGCAGCGCGAGGATACATTGACAGGCAGGCATTTAATCGCTATGTTTCATGCTTACGAGAAAACCTCGGATCCAGAGCTGCGCCGCCTGATGCTGCTCCACAATCGCGATGACCTGGTCGGAATGACACGCCTCCTCCCGCTTGCGGCGTATCTGATGCTCGCAGAAGGAAGATTTGCAACTGTCTCCTCGACAGCGGCTTCAGCCTCTCATGGCTTGCCGCTCCTGCGCATCCGGCTTGAACTCGCCGCTCCCCTTCCACGCGAGCTCTCTCTCTCGATCCCCTGCCCTGTGGACTCATCAGAAGAAGCTTTTTTTGAGCTTTTTGTTAATAATCTAACAGCAATTCTCGAGATTCCGGGTGTTGACACGGAACTGAAGTACTTTTTCCAGGACTATAAAAATTACTATTATCTGCCTCTGGAGGATCAGGCCATCCATAAAAGTGTGGCCGCTTACGTCGAAAAAGAATACCGCACCCCGGCAAAGGCTGCGACCTGCTATACGAGAAAAAGTGGGCGATTCTATATGCAGCCATCCGCAATCCTGACTCCTGCGTTCCGTCCTTCCTATGAATCACGGGCCGTATATTTTGCCTGGCAGGACGGTTATGAGACGTGCCCGGAGCTGCTTCGGCCACTTGTCACGGCAATTTTACAGCAAATTCCCCTGTAAATCTACGCCTTCCGCTTCATTTGTGTTGTTATTTTGCCTAAAAAGTTATTTTTTTAACGCATGATTCTGTTGAAAAAGCTGGAATTTTCATTGAGAATCTGTTATCATTCTACCTATAATAATGATATCCTCGGTATCATTAAATATTTTGATACAAGGGTCAAAAGGTCATGCGTTTCATGCAAGCATGAAAAAGCATGACTTATTGACCCGCAAAACACCGAAAAGTAGCCATTTTTCGTAGAAAAATGAGCGGATTTGAGGTGTTTTAGGATTGCGAGAGCATGAAATGCGAAGCAATCCGTGTATCATAGGGGGCAAAATACCTTTTGGCCCCAACATCATATTTTGTAATTCAAAAAACTGCCGCAGCCTGCGGCGAGGAGGTAATGTATGAAGCACAAAACATTTCGGGGCGGTGTCCATCCGAAGGGCTACAAAGAGCTTTCTCTTGGAAGTCCGATCGAAGACTTCCTTCCCTCAGGAGATCTTGTATTTCCTGTAAACCAGCACATCGGCAAGCCTGCAAAGCCCATCGTGAAAAAGGGCGACGCTGTACTTGCCGGACAGTTGATCGCAGAAGCAGACGGCTTTGTCTCTGCAAATATTGTCAGCTCCTGCTCCGGTACGGTAAAGGCTATTGAAGAGCGCCACACCATATCCGGCGGAAGAGCCACCTGCATCGTCATCGCAAATGACGGATTGTTTAACGCTGCACCCGGTATCGGTATCGATCGGGAAGCTTCTGCCTTTTCCGGGCCGCAGATTCTTGATGCCATTAAATGGGCCGGGATCGTCGGACTCGGAGGCGCAGGCTTTCCAACACACGTAAAGCTTGCCCCGCGCAATCCGGAGCAGATCGACTATGTGATCGCAAACGGCTCTGAATGTGAGCCCTATATCACCTGTGATGACCAGCTGATGCGCACGCAGAGCAACGGGATCGTCGAAGGCATGCGGCTTGTTCTTCGTCTTTTTCCGAATGCCAGAGGTGTGATTGCCATCGAAGATAATAAGCCAGAAGCCATCGAAGCTATGGCACATGCCTGCGAGGGCGACGCAAATCTCTCAGTTCTTCCGGTCATGGCCAAATATCCGGAAGGCGGTGAGCGCAGTCTGATCGGTGTTGTCACCGGACGGCAGCTTCGCTTCGGACAGCTTCCGGCGGATCTCGGCTGTGTTGTATGTAACGTCAGCACCCTAAATGCTATCTACCGCGCTGTCTGTAAGACCGAGCCGCTGATAGGCCGTCTCTTTACGGTGTCCGGAGACGCAGTTTCCAATCCGCACACGCTCTTTGTCCGGATCGGCACTTCCTGCAGCGAGCTGCTTAAGGCAGCCGGTGGAATCAAACCCGGCTCTGAAGCAAGGAAAATCCTCTGCGGAGGCCCGATGATGGGAATCGCAATGTCTACACTGGATGCGCCCGTCGCCAAAAACAACAATGCACTGACCGTGCTCGCTTCAGATGAAGTCGAGCTTGCCGAACAGCAGATGACTGCCTGCCTTCGCTGCGGACGGTGCGGACATGTCTGTCCGATCGGTCTCGTGCCGCAGATGATGGCGGAGGCCGCTGAGCGTCAGGATTATGAGCGTTATGAGAAAAAGCTGTATGGTCTGGATTGTATCGCCTGCGGAAGCTGTACCTATATCTGCCCGGCAAAGCGACCGCTGATGCAGCTCTTCAAACAGACAAAGGCCGCCATCATGGCCGCAAAGAGAAAGTGAGGGAACGGAAAATGAATGAAAAATTATTAAATATGTCTTCCAGTCCTCACGTCCGGCATTCGCTTACGACCGGATCTGTGATGACAGATGTCGTTCTTGCATTGCTCCCGGCAACGGTATTCGGCATTTACCGTTACGGACTCCATGCATTTCTCGTCATCCTTATTTCCGTTGCTTCTGCGGTACTTGTGGAATACCTGTTTGACCTGGTTGCAAAGCATCCGAACACAATTCGCGATGGCAGTGCCGTCGTCACCGGACTTCTGCTCGCGCTTTCCCTTTCACCGACGGTTCCGCTGTACCTCCCGTGCATCGGTTCTATCTTTGCGATCCTTTTCGTAAAGTGCTTCTTTGGAGGCCTTGGCAGAAACTTTATGAACCCGGCGCTGACCGGCCGCTGCTTCCTGCTGATCTCCTTTGGCAGTGCCATGACCGACTTTCATATCGACGGCGTGAGCTCCGCGACTCCGATTGCAGCCTTAAAGGCCGGTGAGGCAGTCGATATTGCAGCGGAATTCCTCGGATTTGCACCGTCTGTCATCGGCGGCTCCGCACTGGCGCTGCTCATCGGCGGTATCTTTCTGTGCATCACCGGTGGTATCACCTTTGAGATTCCGCTCTCTTTCATTGTCGTATTCACCGCATTTATGGGACTGTTCGGAGGAAACGGCTTTGATCCTGTTTACCTGTTCGCACAGATCTGCGGCGGCGGTATCCTGATGGGCGCTTTCTTCATGGCGACTGATCCGGTCACGAGTCCGGTGACCCGAAAAGGACAGCTTCTCTTCGGTGGTATCGTCGGACTGCTCTCCGGACTGTTCCGGGTACTTGGCTCTTCTGCCGATTCTGTCAGCTACGCTATCATCATATCTAATATGTTCGTGCCATTCATCGACAGGTTCTGTGTTCCAAAGCCGCTTGGCTACCGCCAGAGCAGCCCTTCCGGAAAGAAGGAATTTCCGAAGGCTGCTGTCAACCTGACGATCATCACATTATGTGCCGGGCTTGCTTTAAGCAGCGTCTATCTGCTCACAAAGGACAAAATTGCCGAACAGGAGCTTGCAGCCAGTGCTGCTTCCTACCGGGAGGTATGTCCGGATGCTGTCAGCTTCTCGCATGATGATACCATTGACGCCTCCGTGTCTGCCCTGAATGGAGCTATTTATGACGAGGCATTCGGCAAGACCTATATAAACGATGTGGTAATCGGAAAAGATGCCAGTGACGCTACCGTCGGATACGTCATCAGTGTTTCCAGCGGAGACGGCTACGACGGAACCATCACGCTCTCTGTCGGTATCGACACAACCGGAACTGTACTTGGTATTTCCTTTACGGAACTGCACGAGACCGCCGGCATGGGTATGCTCTGTGGCGAAGATGCATTCAAGAGCCAGTTCAATGGCGTCAACACCGATGCATTTGTCCTCAATAAAGCAGGTGGCAGCACCGCCGACAATGAAATTGATTCTGTATCCGGAGCTTCGACCTCTTCCGGTGCAGTCGTCAATGCAGTTAATACCGCTCTCGCTTTTTATGCGGCATCTATCAAGTAAAGGGGGAATTTCCGTATGAATAAATATGTAGAACGACTTTACAACGGCATCGTAAAGGAAAATCCCAGCCTTGTCCTGATGCTCGGCATGTGTCCGACGCTGGCCGTCACCACCTCTGCAGTAAACGGCATCGGCATGGGATTATCCACTCTCGCCGTTCTGATTTTTTCGAACCTGATCATTTCCCTGATGCGAAAGATCATCCCGGACCAGGTTCGGCTCCCGGCCTATATCGTCATCGTCGCGTCACTTGTGACAGTCGTCGATCTGCTTTTGCAGGCCTACGCGCCGGGGCTTTATTCCGCACTCGGCATTTATATCCCGCTGATTGTTGTAAACTGCATCATCCTCGGACGTGCAGAAGCCTACGCAAACAAAGTCGGTCCGGGGCTTGCGCTGTTTGACGGCCTTGGCATGGGGCTTGGCTTTACCGTCGCACTGACTCTGATCGGTATGATCCGTGAATTTCTTGGTGCCGGCAGCCTTTTTGGCAGGCAGCTTCTTCCGGATTCCGTACCTCCGATTGCGATCTTCGTCAAAGCACCGGGTGCTTTTCTTGTCATCGCACTCATCATCGCAGCGTTGAACGCATTCCATATCGCCAACCATTCGACAGATCTGGTGAGCGGCTGTGACGGCTGCTGCAATCACTGCAGCAAGGCCGGCTGCCACAATGAACATAAGGAGGAAAAAAGCGTATGAATACCTCTTTGCTTTTAATCATTATCACAACTGCGCTGGTCAACAACGTCGTACTCAGCCAGTTCTTAGGCATCTGCTCCTTCCTTGGTGTCTCGAAACAGATCAAGACATCCCTGAGTCTCGGGGTAGCTGTTATTTTCGTCATTACCCTCTCCTCCGGTGTTGCTAGCCTGCTGTATGATTTTCTGCTCGTTCCGCTGCATCTGGAGTACCTTGAGACGATCGTATTCATTCTGGTCATCGCCTGCCTTGTGCAGATTGTGGAGATGTTCCTGAAAAGGACCTCTCCGGCCATTTACAATGCACTCGGTATTTACCTGCCACTGATCACGACCAACTGTGCTGTGCTCGGTGTCGCACTCACCAACGTGCAAGATGGCTACAATTTCATCCAGAGTGTTACCGCAGGCTTTGGTACTGCAATCGGCTACACGATCTCGATCGTACTGCTTGCCGGTATCCGGGACCGCATCGATGAGGCAAGCGTTCCTCGTCCGTTCCGCGGTGCACCTGTTGTCCTTCTGTCCGCTGCCCTGATGTCGATCGCATTCATGGGCTTTGCAGGGCTGTCACTGTAAGGAGGTAGTTTATGTCATCGATCATTATCGCCACACTTGCAGTGGCCATCCTCGGACTGCTGATCGGCATTCTGCTCGTCACAGTCGATAAAAAATTCAAAGTAGAGGTAGACGAAAAGCAAGTCGCTATCCGTGAATGTCTGCCCGGCAATAACTGCGGTGGCTGCGGCTACGCCGGCTGCGATGCCCTCGCCTCTGCCATCGCCAATCAGGAAGCACCTGTCAACGGCTGTCCGGTCGGGGGCGATCCGGTCGCAGAAAAAATCAGCCGCCTGCTCGGTCTTCAGATGGAAAAGACAGAAAAAGTCACCGCCTTTGTCAAGTGCTCCGGTGACTGTGAAAATGCGGCAGCACGATGCCGTTACGTCGGCATTCACGATTGCGCTTCCGCCGCAAGCAGCGGGCTCTCCCCGTGGACCTGTGATTATGGCTGTATTGGTTTTGGTACCTGCGCCTCTGCCTGTCCGTTTGGCGCTATCACCGTAGATCAAGGAGTTGCCCGTGTAGACCGCAGCAAATGCAAGGCCTGCGGCAAATGTGTCGCCGCCTGTCCGCGTCACCTCATTGAGCTCGTTCCGGAATCTGCCACCTATGCCGTGCGCTGTTCCAGCCATGACCGTGGTGCTGCTGTCAAAAAGGTCTGCAAGGCCGGATGTCTGGCCTGCAAGCTCTGTGAAAAGCAGTGCGAGTCCGGTGCCATCACCGTAGAGAACAACGTCGCACACATCGATTACGAGAAATGTACAAACTGTGGAAAATGTGCCGAGAAATGTCCGGCGGGAATTATCAAGAAAAGAAACGTTTAAAAATCACAAGAAACAGAAAACCTCCGGTGTAATCACCGGAGGTTTTCTGTTCTTAACTTAACGGATCATCTGCAAAACTGCCAGTCCGCTCTTTTATCATCTGATACCAGAGCTGTGAGAAAATTACTCCTCAGTCTCCTCTGCCGGAGCCTGATTCTCAAGAGCCTTCATGCTCAGGCTGATCTTCTTATCATCGCCGTTGAAATCAACAACCTTTGCGGTGATGATCTCGCCAACCTTCAGAATATCAGACGGCTTATCAACATGATCGTGGGAAATCTGAGAAACATGAAGCAGTGCGTCTACACCCGGCTCAAGCTCTACAAATGCGCCGAAGTCTGTCATACGTGCCACACGACCCTCTACGACATTGCCTACTGCATACTTGTCAGCAGCGGTCAGCCACGGATTCTGATCCTCGAACTTCAGGCTCAGAGCGATCTTCTCACCCTTGATATCCTTGATCAGGACATTGAGCTTCTCGCCTACTTTGAAGACCTTCTTCGGATTCTCAACATGTCCCCAGGACATCTCAGAGATATGAAGCAGTCCATCTGCTCCACCGAGGTCGATGAATGCACCAAAATCGGTAACGTTCTTTACCACACCCTCTACGGTATCGCCTACATGGATCCGCTCGAACAGCTCTTTCTGCTGCTCAGCTTTTCTTGCTACAAGAATCTGCTTGCGATCACCGATGATTCTTCTTCTGCGCGGATTGAACTCAGTGATTACGAACTCAATCTCCTGTCCTGCATACTTTTCAAGATTCTTCTCGTAAGTATCAGATACCAGGCTGGCCGGAATGAAGACTCTTGCCTCGTCAACGACTACGCTCAGTCCGCCGGTAAGTACCTGTACAACCGGAGCCTTCAGTACTTCCTGAGTATTGAATGCCTCCTCCAGTCTCTTATTACCCTTCTCTGCTGCAAGACGCTTATAAGTAAGCAGTACCTGTCCGTCTCCGTCGTTCACCTTCATAACCTTGGCTTCCATAGTATCTCCCGGATGAACGAGTTCGCGAAGGTCTGCATTCTGCTCATTTGTGTACTCGCTTCTGGTAATGATACCATCTGCCTTGTAACCAATGTTCAGGATAATTTCATCTTCTTTGACATCAATAACAGTGCCTTCGACTACCTCTCCATTGTGAATTGTTTTAAATGATTCTTCCAGCATTTGTTCAAAACTTAAATCTGACATTGTTTTGAAACCTCCTCAATTAAATTATTTGGGGTCGATGCCCCTGCTGTAATACCTACGCAACCCATGGATGGCAATCGCCGAATATCCAAATCTTTTAATGTTTGTATATAGTAAGTATTTGCACATTCCTTTTTGCATATTTCGAATAACTTTCTCGTATTCGAGCTGTGGCTGCCTCCAATGACAATCATGCAGTCTGCCTTCTGAGCGATCCTGCGTGCTTCTGACTGCCGCTCTTCGGTAGCGCTACATATGGTATTCAAAATATCCACTCTATCATAACTCATTTTCGAGATAATTTCAACTAATTTATCAAATTTCTTGTAATTAAATGTCGTCTGAGAGACAACGCAGAGTGGCTTTGCAGGGTCATGCCGAAACTGCTCTGCCTCCTCCTCGGTTCCGATGACCGTCACAGCTCCGGTACACCAGCCCTTGATACCCTCCACCTCCGGATGTCCGTCATTGCCGATGATGACCACGTCTGCGCCCTTTTCTCCGTACTCGCGGACGATTCGGTGAATCTTTTTTACAAAAGGACAGGTCGCATCCACAATGTCCAGCCCCTGATCCTTGATCTCCCGGTAAATCCGTTCCGGTACGCCATGGGAACGGATCACGACCGTTCCATCCGTGATATCCAGCAGCTCCTTCTCGCTCTCAATGACACGGACGCCCTGTCCGGCCAGTTCCCGGACGACTTCTTCGTTGTGGATGATCGGACCATACGTATAAATCGGCTTTCTTCCTTCTGCGATCTGGCGCTTCACCTGATCCACAGCACGCTTCACGCCAAAACAGAACCCTGCTGTTTTTGCCACCATTACTTCCATAACTGATTCCCTTTCCTCTATGCATGACCACCGCTTCCGCGGCGCGACTCTTTTACCTGCATGTCGCTGTCTGCATCCGCTCCCGTGCAAGTGCAACGATCTCTGTCACGACTTCATCGATTGTCATGTCCGAGCTGTCTACAAGTACCGCATCCTCTGCCTGGCGAAGCGGTGCCGTCTCCCTGTGGGAATCCCGATAATCCCGCTCCTTTATGTCGCGCTCGATCTCTTCTAACGTGCAGCTCTCACCCTTTTCGATCTGTTCCTTATAGCGACGCTCTGCACGGGTCTTCACACTGGCCGTCAGAAAAATTTTCAGCTGGGCATCCGGCAAAATCATCGTCCCGATGTCGCGCCCGTCCATGAGGACATCCTCTTTTTTTGCAAGCGTTCGCTGCAGCTCCGTCAGCTTCGCGCGCACCTGCGGCTTTGCAGACGAACGGCTTGTCATATCACTGACCTGTTCGGTACGAATCAGCCCGGTAACATTTTCTCCATTTAAAAACACCTGCTGCACCCCGTTTTCATAGCTGATCGTCACCTCAATATCAGAAAGCTGTTTTTCCAGCGCAGCAGCATCCTCTATGTCCGTCTCTGCGCGGAGCAGTCCCAATGCAATCGTCCGGTACATCGCTCCGGTATCGACATAAATAAAAGAAAGCTCTTTTGCTGCAAGCTTTGCAATCGTACTCTTTCCGGCTCCTGCCGGTCCGTCTATCGCTATATTAAAACTCATACTCTTCCTCCACACCTTTGATATGTAAGCATGAAACGCATGACCTTTTGACCATTGTATCATCATATAATCTATGTCCGGTCAGATGCTCTTGCCCGCCGCATAGCCGGTCGACCACGCAATCTGCAGATTAAACCCTCCGGTCACCGCATCCAGATCGAGCACCTCGCCTGCGAAATACAATCCGGCTGCTTTTTTAGACTCCATTGTCGTCGGATTCACTTCCCGGATACTCACGCCTCCACGCGTCACAATAGCTTCATTATAGTCTCGTAGACCGGTCAAAGTCAATGAAAACTCACGTGTGAGTGTCACAAGTGCCCGACGCTCTTCTTTGGAAATGTCATGTACCGGTTTCTCTTCCGGAATACCGCTGCGTTCAATCATGATCGGAATCAGCTTTGCCGGATACAACGCCCCGATCACATTTTTAAACTGCTTATTTTTCGCCGCCTCGAACTCTCTTAAGATTCTGGCGTCCAGCTGTTCCTCCGTAAGCGCCGGCTTTAAATTGATCCGCATCGTAAGCGGATGCGCCGCCAGCTTTTTCTGTACGACACTGCTCGCCGTCAGAATAAGCGGTCCGGTCACTCCATAATGCGTAAACATCATCTCACCAAACTCCTGGTACAGCTCCTTTTTTCCATCCAGAATCGTTACCTCCACATTGCGGAGGGACAATCCCTGCAGCCGTGCCGCCCAGTCTTCTGCTGTCTCCATCGGCACCAGGGACGGCGAACACTCCGTCACCTGATGTCCGGCTGCCTTTGCAAACCGGTATCCGTCACCGGTCGATCCGGTCGTGCGATAGGAAATGCCTCCCGTCGCGACAATCACCGCATCAGCCGATATCCTTTTTCCATCCTGCAATACTACGCCTGTAATCCTCCGCACCGGTGCTTCCTCCTGTTTGCGGTTCCCTTTTCCACAAGGCGCACCTTTACCTGCTTCCCCTTCACAGGCGATCTGCGCACCCGGCAGTGCTTCCGTCAGAAGCTCCTTTACCTCTGCATGCAGCATCACCTTCACGCCGCTCTTTTTCAGTCTCCCTGATAACGCTGCAATGACATCCGAAGCATGGTCGGATGCCGGAAAGACACGGTTGCCACGCTCCGTCTTCGTATGCATGCCTGACTGCTCAAAAAAGTCAATCGTATCCTGACTTGTAAATCCATAAAATGCGCTGTACAAGAATTTTCGGTTCACACAGACAGCTGCGAGCAATTCCTCTACCTCACAGTTGTTTGTCAGATTGCATCGTCCCTTTCCGGTGATATACACCTTTTTCCCAAGCTTTTCATTTTTTTCCAGCAGTGTTACCGTATGCCCGTTCTCGGAAGCCGCCACTGCCGCCATCATTCCGGCTGCACCGCCGCCAACAACTACTACCTTGCTCATCTTTTTTCCTCTTTCTAATCTACCTTCCGCCAGTCTGCATCGTCGCGGACATTTTCCTCGCTGTGCTCCGGCAGCTGTACCTGCTCCTCCGGTACAGCCTCCGCCTCACCACCAGGCATACTGCCGCTTTTCAAAGTAAACCAGAATGCCACGCCATTCTCACAGTTTTTCACGCCATATTCCTGGTGCAATGCCTCCATAATCGCTTTTACGATCGAAAGTCCGACTCCGCTGCCGCCGTACTCGCGCGTCCGTGCCTTGTCAACCTTGTAAAATTTATCCCAGATCTGACCGATATCTGCCTCCGGTATCTGTTCACCTGTGTTAAATACTGTGACGCACACCTTTCCGTCCGCCTCTTCTACCGTCACCTCAATCCGACGCTCACCGCTGACATGATTCAATGCATTACTCAAATAATTTGTAATAACCTCTTCGATCTTAAATTCATCTCCCCAGGCCGGAACCGAGTCTGCGCCACGATACGTAATGGCAGCCTCCTTTTGCTGTGCCAGAATCGAAATCGACTGGATCTTATTGTGCAAAAGCGTTGCCAGATCAAACCGCTCCATCACGATCTGGTCATTGCCGAATTCCAGCTGGTTCAAGGTGAGCAGCTTCTGTACCATACCGTTCATCTTACCCGCCTCATCCATAATGACCTCGCAGTAAAAATTCCTGCTCTCCTCATCGTCATTGATACACTCTGCCAGTCCCTCTGCATAGCCCTGAATGAGTGCGATCGGCGTCTTAAGCTCATGTGATACATTGGAGAGAAATTCCTTTCTCATGTCGTCAATCTTCTGCTTCTTCTCAATATCCTTCTGAAGCTCGTTGTTCGCCGTCAGAAGCTCAGAATACGCCTTCTCCAGATTCTCGGACATGCGGTTAAAATGCTCGCCGAGCTGACCGATCTCGTTGCTTCCGCCACTTGTGTACTTGGCATCAAAGTCAAGCTCTGCCATTCGCTTGGAAAGCTCCGTCAGTTCGTGCAGCGGCTGCGTCACATGCCGTGAAATCAGCCAGATAATGACTGCCGCCAGCGCCATACCGGCCAGGCAGATATATTTTACAAACTCATTGGAAACACGGACATCCTCTGCCACGCCCTCCACGCTGAACCGCATCAGGAAGGAATAACCGGAATCCAGAACGCCCCACATCTCAAGAAATTCCTGGCCGGCTTCCTCGTCATACCGCCTCTGGATCGTATAATCATCCGTATGCTGCAGCACCTTGACATCATCGACATCGATTCCCATCTGATATCCGTTTAAGCGTGCACGCATCAGGCGGATCTGATCATCTCCGGTCCAGATCGTGCGAAGCCGCACATAATTATCCTGATCAATTACAAGAAGTGAGACACCGTTTGCCAGACAAATATTCGTCAGCTCTTCCATCCGCTCACTGTCCGAGGCCGTACTGCTGCCCGGAGCTTCATTTAAAATATCATAGGCACCGACCAGCACCTCTTTTTTCCTCATATAGTAATAACTCTCAAGAAAAAATGTGTTCACAAGATAATTTGCCAGAAACATCATGGCCATCAGCCCCATAAAGCAGACCATCAGCTGTCTGCGCAGTGACATATTCATAGCCTGCCTCCTTACTGCGCATCCACTTCGAATTTATATCCCATGCCCCAGATCGTCTTGATGTAATCGCCCTTGGCACCGAGCTTGCTGCGCAGCTTCTTGACATGTGTATCGATCGTCCGTGCATCTCCAAAATAATCATAATTCCAGACGCTGTTCAGAATCTTCTCTCGCGACAGCGCAATCCCCTGATTTTCCATAAAATACGTCAGCAGCTCAAATTCCTTATAGCTAAGCTCAATGGACTTTCCGTCAATCGTCACCTCATGCGCGGCCTTGTTGACCTCAATACCGCCCGCCCGGATCACATCATCTGCAGCCAGTCCGCTCGTCCGGCGCAAAATCGCCTCGACACGCGCCACAAGAATCTTCGGGCTGAACGGCTTTGAAATGTATTCATCTACGCCCAGCTCAAAGCCAAGCAGCTCATCCCTTTCATCGCTTTTTGCCGTCAGCATGATGATCGGCACCTGCGAGTAGGCGCGGATCTCCCGGCATACCTGCCAGCCATCCATCTTCGGCATCATCACATCCAGAATCACAAGCGCGATATCCTTTGTCGCAAAGAATATATCGATCGCCTCTGCGCCATCCCCGGCTTCAAGCACCTCAAAATCCTTTTTCACCAGAAAGTCCCGCACCAGCTTGCGCATTCTGCTCTCATCATCTACTACCAGTACCTTTAAACGCTCCATCGCGACTCCTCCCCTGTTTCTGTATTTTAACCGAATCAAGCAAGTCCCCTGCTTCAATTGCGCAAAACAATAAGCAGTGGATTGCGAATATCCGCTTTAATTATCATAACCTGTTTTTTTGTCCATTTTGTGTTTTTTCACGCTTATACAAATTTCTTTTTGCCACAAGTATAGCATACGATGCCCGTTTTGACTACCAAAACCGCCATAAAACGAATTCCGTCGCTCTGCCTTTATGCTCATATCGGAGCAAAAAATTCCGTTCATCCCGTTGACATTTTTCTGAAACCTGCGTATACTAGTATGGTATGTAAATACACCTTTAAGGGCCAGTAAAGGTTTCGACGGGGGTTATGAATCTGGAGAAGCTATCCGCAGGTGATGCGTCAAATCACAAAATTAAAATTAAACGCTGAAGATAATTTAGCAATCGCTGCCTAATGGCAGCTGTCTGACTCAGAGCACCTGCACTCTGTGACCCAGGCATCGACGATGCAGGAAACGACATATGCTAAGCTTTGCACATATGGGCGTATCATGAAGCTACTAAAAGCAGGAGGCTGTTCGCTGTCGTCTGCCGGAGGGAATGTCAAATAACGGACTATGATAGTAGAAGGACAGGGGATTGGCTTTCGGACACGGGTTCGATTCCCGTCTGGTCCACTATATGTGACCTGTTCATACGTGAGCGAGAATAAAAAATAAAGATAACGACATTGTATATTGCAGCAGTGATATACCATGTCGTTATTTTTACTTTACACACATCAATACAGATTCTTTACTTTAAATTCCTTCTCTACCTCGCGACGCTGATCACGCTTTGCGATATCCTGACGCTTGTCATAGAGCTTCTTACCTTTTGCGAGGCCGATCTCCACCTTTGCAAGACTGCCCTTGAAATAGACACGCAGCGGAACAAGCGTATAGCCCTTCTCTGCAATCTTTCCGACCAGCTTGTTGATCTCTGCACGGTGCAGCAGCAATTTCCGCGGACGAAGCGGATCTTTATTGAAAATGTTCCCTTTCTCATATGGGCTGACGTGCATGCCGTAAATGATCACTTCTCCGTTTTCAATGCGGATAAAAGATTCCTTAATGCTGCATTTCCCCATGCGCAGCGACTTTACCTCTGTGCCATGTAAAGAAATCCCAGCCTCATAATTGTCCTCGATAAAATAGTCGTGATACGCTTTTTTATTATTTGCAATTAGCTTTATCGACTCTCCCATTCTGATTTCCTCCCAGTTTTCTAATCAAAGACCCTTTTTCACTTACAAGTTCAAAATCCACCGTCTTTGTCGCCTTATCCGCGTCTACGACCCGAATGCAAATCGTATCACCCAGCCGGAATACCCGTCCGGTATCAATGCCATACATCTCGTGAGTCTCCTCTTTGTAATAGTAGCGGTCGTCATACATGCGCGACACATGGATCAGTCCCTCGACCGTATTTGGAAGCTCAGCATAAATACCAAACGAAGTAATGCCTGAAATGACTGCATCGTACTCCTCCCCGATATGCTGCTTCATATACTCTGCCTTTTTCATTTTTACGGTATCGCGTTCTGCCTCATCTGCACGACGTTCGGTCTTGCTGCAATGCTCGGCCACTGCCGGAAGCAGCTCTGTGTAATGACTGATCCGGTCTTCTTTCATCCGTCCGCGCAGCACCTCCTTGATAATCCGATGAATCTGCAGATCCGGATAACGCCGGATCGGAGATGTAAAGTGGCAGTAATATTTCGCCGCCAGCCCAAAGTGCCCACTGCAGGTCGTCGTATATGCTGCCTGCTTCATCGAACGCAGAGCCATCCGGCTGATCATCGGCTCCTCCGGCGTCCCCGCAATACGGGCAAGCAGCTTCTGCAGCTCCTTGGGATGTATTTCCTCCGACACACCACGAATTCCATAGCCAAAATTCGCGATGAAGGCGGCCAGTGCCCTGATCTTATCTCCCTCTGGTGTCTCATGTGTCCGGTACAAAAAAGGCACCTGCTGCCAGTAAAAGTCCTCTGCGACCGTCTCATTCGCCGCCAGCATGAAATCTTCAATCAGACGTGTCGCCGTATTCTGCTCATACGCACGGATTTCTGTCGGCACACCCTTCTCATCTAAGATCACCTTTGCCTCCGGGAAATCAAAGTCAATCGCACCACGTTTTTTCCGTTTTTTCCGGAGCAAAGCCGAGAGCGTCCGCATCTCATCCAGCATCGGTGTAATTGCTCCGCACGCTGCACGCAATCCTTCGTCCTGATCTTCCAGAATTTTCTTTACTTCTGTATAGGACATCCGCCGGTTGACCCGGATCACAGTCTCTGCAATCTGATGTGATACAATATTCCCCTTCTCGTCGATATCCATCAGACAGCTCATTGCCAGCCGATCCACCCCCGCATTCAGGGAGCAGATGCCGTTCGAAAGCCGGTGCGGGAGCATCGGAATCACCCGGTCTGCCAGATATACACTCGTGCCGCGCACATATGCTTCCCGATCCAGTGCACTCTTTTCCTGCACATAGTTTGCCACATCCGCAATGTGCACACCAAGGTGGTACCCATTCTCGTCGACGGTCAGTGACACCGCATCATCCAGATCCTTTGCGTCCTCGCCGTCGATCGTTACCATCTGTACATCCCGTAAATCCAGCCGTCCTTCCATGTCAGCCGGATGAACCTCCTGCGGCGTCTTCTCTGCCTGCCGCATCACTTTTTCCGGAAACTCATTCGGAAGCTCATACTGATAAACCACCGAGAGAATATCTGTCCCCGGATCATTGATATGCCCGATGATCTCTTTGACCCTGCCCTCCGGCTTATGCTTCTCATCTCCATAAGAGGTCAGCTCCACAAGCACTTTGTGTCCCTGCACCGCGCCCATGCTGTGCTCCTGCGGAACAAAAATATCGGTCGTAATCCGCGGATTGTCCGGCAGAACAAACCCATAGGTCCGGCTCTTCTGATACGTGCCGATCACTTCGTGAATGCCGTGCTCCAGAATTCGCAGAATGCGCCCCTCCTGCCGCTTTCCGGTCGAAGCCGGCAGCAGCAGTACCTGTACCGTATCCTGATGCAGCGCACCGCCGACGTTTTCCTCTGCGATAAAAACATCCTCCTCGCGCCCTTCCACTTCCACGAAGCCAAAGCCTCTCGGATGGGCTGTAAATACACCGGTCACGGTCTTCGCGGTCGCTCTGCGGTATTTCCCCTTGGATGTCACCTCTGCCTTTCCTTCCAGGATCAGTGCATCAAGCACTGCCTTCAGCTCCGAGCGGTTCTCCTTTGGGATCTGCAGCAGCATCGCCATCTCCTTGAGCTTCATTGGCACATACTGCTTGTCGTTGAGCATGTCAAATATCACCTTTTTACGGCGCTCCAGCTGTTCTTCTTTTTCTGTCTTATGATCAATATCCAATCTTTTTCTCCTTCGTTTTGTCGGAATCTATACATGAAAGAAAAAGGACCGGTGCTCTGCTGCATCGATCCTCCGTCTCCTAGAAATTCAAATTCAGTACCACTGCCAGTACAACAAATGCAACGGCAAGAATTCTTGTAACCTGCACAAGCTTTCCTTCCATTGATCTTGACTTGTTCTTGCTCCAGTAGCTGTCGCCGATGCCGCCGATCGCTCCAAGCCCTGCATCTGCTCCCTGCTGTGCCAGAACGATTACGGACAATGCAATACTTACCAACACAAAAATAACTGTCAGAACTATTCTCACGGTAAACTACACCTCCTATGTCAAACATATTCAGTCTAACACAGGCGCGGCAACATTTCAACCTTTTTTTATAAAAATGAACGGATTCTCATAGGTCGCAGGCAGCCCGATCCAGTCCTCGATCCGCAGCAGCTGATTATACTTTGCGACCCGCTCCATACGGCAGGGCGCCCCGGCCTTTATCTGCCCGGCTCCGGTCGCCACTGCCAGATCCGCAATCATCGTATCTTCCGTTTCACCGGAACGATGGGAAAGGATCGTCCTGTAACCATTTTTCCGGGCAAGCATAATCGTATCAAGTGCCTCTGTCAACGTTCCGATCTGGTTCACTTTTACAAGCACGGCATTTGCCGCCTGCCGCATGATCCCTTCCGCGAGTCGCTCCGGGTTTGTGACGAACAGGTCGTCCCCCACGAGCTGTGTCCGTATGCCGATCCGCTTTGTCAGCTCCTGCCAGCCTTCCCAGTCATTCTCATCCAGTCCATCCTCTATTGATGCAACCGGGAAATTAACCGAAAGGCGTTCCAGATAGGAGATCATCTCCTCCGTGGAACGGTAAATCTGTTTGCCCTTCATCCGGCTCTCGCCAGGGAAAAAGTATGCCTCACGTTCCGTATCATACAGCTCACTCGCCGCCACATCGAGTGCGATCACCACTTCTGTCCCCACCTGATACCCCGCCTTTTTGACTGCTTCACAGATAAGCGCCAGTGCCTCCTCCGCATCCCTCAAATCCGGTGCAAATCCACCCTCATCTCCGACACCGGATGCCATCCGTCGCTCCCGGATCAGCCCATGCAGCGCATGATAGATCTCCGCTCCCATCTGCAGGCCATGTGCGAAATTCTCCGCCCCGACCGGCATAATCATGAATTCCTGCAAATCCACGGTATTATCCGCATGACAGCCGCCGTTCAAAATATTCATCATCGGCACCGGCATGACATGTGCATGCACACCGCCAAGGTACCGGAACAGCGGCATATGCAATGACTGCGCTGCAGCTGCGGCAACCGCCAGTGACACACCGAGAATTCCATTCGCGCCAAACCGCCTTTTATTTTCCGTGCCATCCTCCCTGCGCAGGATCTGATCAATCATCGCCTGCCGATACACATTTTCTCCGATAATTGCATCCGCAAGCACCGTATTGACGTAATGGCACGCCTGCTCGACGCCCTTTCCGCAATAACGTTCTTCTCCATCGCGCAGCTCCACGGCCTCATATGCTCCGGTCGAAGCGCCGGAGGGCACCGCGGCCCGCCCGACACTCTGATCTTCTGTCATCACTTCCACCTCAACCGTAGGGTTCCCCCTCGAGTCAAGGATCTCTCTGGCATAAACATCTACAATCGGCATATCCATACACATTCCGAAACCTCCTGACTGCTTTTCATTTTCCCCTGCAGTCAGTATGTCCCGAATGATTTTATTTCACTCTGCAAATGTCCGTTTTATAAATGGGTATTATTTCCGCAAGTGTTTTTATTTCATCACCCGGATGATCTGCCCCACAACTGCACGATCCATGTTGACGGATGCATATGGTCCGAAGGAATTAAAAATAAACATACTTGATGTGCCATTATCTGACTCCAGATTCTTGCGGTCAATCCCATACTGCTCTGTCAGGGCTTTAATGCTCACATAACCACCGTCCGAACCGCGCCCCGCATCATACCACAGCCCATTTCCCGCATAAATATTGGTATGGTTGTAGTCAAATGTCCACGTACAGATATCGCCCGGGAGCAGCTTTCCCTCTGCAATCAGGTTGTTCGGAGTGTCGTAGGCAGAGATGATCGCGCAACGCTTTCTCAGTCGTGCCGCTACACCGCCATTGAAATGGATACCGCCTTCCGGTGTCCCCCAGAAATTCTGGTTTTCACCTAATATCCCCATATCACGCAGTGCAAGCCTTGCCAGAAGCGCGCAGTTATTATAGGAAATACCTTTTGTTTTTAAGTCCGATTTTGCAGCACTCCATGTTTTTGGATTCCGTTTGCTCTTATTGGAATATCCCCACAGGCGCCCGGTCGCCTGATCTGCGCGCACCTGATCTGAATATCCCTGCAGAATCGACAAAAACCTTTTAGCTGCAGCGGTCGGTTCAGTCTGGCGTTTCCGCTCAATAACCGTAATGCTGCAGCGGACTGCCTGCGTCCCATCCGCTTTCTGCGCCGTAATAACCGCCGTCCCGGAAGCTGCGCCGACTACCGTGCCCTTTGATACGGATACCACATTCGGATCAGAACTGCCCCATGTAATGATTGCTCCGTCTGTATTCGAGACCGTTAAGGTATGGCTCGCGCCGGTCTCAAGAACAAGAGACGATTGGCTGATCGTCATTGGCGCCGGACGTCCTTTTACCGTGACACGGCAGGATGCATCTTTACCGCTTCCATCCATTGTAGTCGCAGAAATGACGACAGCCCCGGCCTGCAACGCTTCCAGATTGCCGGACTGATCTACACGTACAATATTCTCATCGCTGCTCGTCCAGTGTACGCTCTTATTATTCGCCGACACCGGTGCGGCATTCGCCTTCAGCTTCCGGATATCTCCTTCCGTCATCACGATTCCACGGCTGCTCAGGGTCAGCTTGGTCACCGGCTGCAGCACCACCACCTTGCATTTGAGCTTCTTCCTTCCGACCTTCGCCGTGATGACTGCCGTTCCCTTTTTCTTCGCAGTCACCTTTCCCTTCGCATTAACAGTCGCCACAGAACGCTTCGAGCTTGTAAAACGCACTTTTTTCTTCGTTCCGCGCACCTTCAGTGAAGCAGAGCGCCCTTTCAGCAACGTCAGATTCGTCTGATTTAATGTCTCCTTTGCCGCAGCAGTCATTCCGACAGAAAGCACCAGCAGACAAAGCAGAAACACCAGCATGAGCTGATGATGTCGCCTTTGCGTGTCTGTACACCCGCCATTTATTCGTAACCTTTTCATTTTCATCAGTACCCCCTTCAAGCTCATCACTCTTATTTTCGCATCTTATTCTATGATACACGGATTGCTTCGCATTTCATTCTATCATACTTTTCCGATAATACGAACCTGTTTTTCCATTTCCTGCAAAAAAAGGAAAGGACAACTGCATCCCCTCTGCAGTCATCCCTTTTCCCAAACTCCGTCATTGTGTATGTCGTCAGCCTTTATTTTATCAGTCGGATAATATACCCTACCGTCGTCCCGGACATATTCACAGTCGCTGCCGGTCCAAAAGTCTTAAATACGAATGTACCGTTCTGATAGCCGCCGACCGCCCCGCTTCTTCCTGAATCATACCAGAGCCCATCGCCTGCATAGACATTTGTATGCTGATATTCGACCCATGTGCAGATATCGCCCGGGAGCAGGTTTCCCTCCGCCAGCAGCTGATTCGGTGTCTTGTATACTTTGATAATCTCACAGTGCTTCAGCAGCTGTTCCTTTACATTTCCGCGGAATTGAATACCGCCTCCTGCCAGCCCCCAGAAATTTTTCGAGTCTATGATTCCAAGCTCCCGCAGTCCCCAGCGCGGCAGTAAAGCACAGTTGCAATACGTATACCCCTTCTTCTGAATCGCAGACAGCGCCGCACTCCACGTCGAAGCTGCTCCGCTGTTGCTGTAGCGCCACACTGCTCCGTTCGCACTGTCGCTCTGAATCCTGTTTGAATAGCTCTGCAATACATTCAAAAATTTCCGCGCAAGGGCTGATTCTCCTGCCTGCGGCTTTATGTCCGCCGAAGCATCCGCCGTGCTGTCTTTCTCCGTATCCGTCCTGCCTGTACCGGCTGTCACGGTCACCTTGCAGAATACTGTCATCGCCCCGTCCAGACGTCTGGCTGCGATGGTTGCGGTACCTGCCTTTTTCGCCGCCAACGTTCCATTTGTGACGCTGACGATGTCCCGGTCAGATGTACCCCATACCACTTTCTCGCCATCGGAGGTCGTTGCTTTTAAGATGGCAGTCTTTCCTACCTGCAACGTAAGACTGGACGAATCCAGTGTGATGGTCTTGTCGGCCTTCGGCTGTGCCGGTGCCTTTACAAGAATTCTACACGTTGCCTTTTTTCCACTGCCATCCTTTGCCGTTGCTGTGATCACTGCCGTACCGGAAGACACTGCCTTGAGTTTTCCCTTTGCGGTCACAGTCACGATACTTTTATCACTGCTCGTCCATGTAACCGTGCGAAGATTTGCATTCGTCGGCTTTACCTTTGCCTTTAATGTGTAGGTCTTACCGGCTGAGATCGCAATGCTTTTCTGATTCAGGCGTATGCTCGTCACCGGCTGCTTTACCGTCACCTTGCAGCGGTAAGTCTTACCATCTGCACGTGCCATGACCGTTGCCGTTCCTTTTTTCTTTGCTTTCAGACGGCCCGTCGCACTGACCGTTACAACTGACTTTTTTGAGCTCTTCCATGTAATTTTTCCGGAAATGTCTCCAGACAGTACCAACTGCTCCGCCGTCCCCTTTATCATCGTCAGCTTTGTCTTATTTAATCCGGCCTGCGGCGCTGCCAGCGCCGTAAATGAAATGCCCATCAGCAATAAAAATGCAAAAAACAGGCTGCAGACCCATTTCCTTTTCCCGGCATTTTCCATCCTTGTACACTCCTTCCATACTGCTGTCATCTGCGTCTGTCCGAATTTTTGTTCCATACATTCCGGTCTACGCATTGCTTCTGTCTTGGATTATACATGATGTTTTACAAACCTGCAACCTGTTTTTTACAAAATTGTTAAGTTTTTATTACGTTCATTAGAGTTAAAAGGTGCCGTTGCCCTCGTACAGCCCGCCATCTGCAAACGGATTCTCCGGCAGCTCGCCCTGGTCATCCTGATTGCCCCAGCTGTCACTGCCGTCCGGCTGCTGGCTCTGGCCGAAGTCGTCTGTCGCAGATGCTGCTCCCTGCTGCAGCGTAACCTCTACCTCACGTGCCTCATAGCTTCCGTTTGTCGCAGTCTGAACCTCCAGAGTAACCGTCTCCCCGACCTTATAATAGCTCATCTGATCAATCAGATCTTCCTTGTCCGTCACGCTGATGCCCTCAAATTTTGTGATGATATCACCTTTATGAATCCCTGCCTGCTCTGCTGCAGATCCCTCGGATACCTCATAGACAAACGCACCCTGCGGAATATCGTAAAGATCCTTTGCATCGTCGGATACATCTACAACCGTAGCACCGATGTAGCCTCTCTCGCTGTTGGAGAGCTTATCTCTCGTCTCACGGTTTACCAGCTCCTTCAGGATCGGAACCGCTGTATTGATCGGAATCGAATATCCCATGCTTTCTGAGGACTGGCCTGCCTCCTTTGCCACATTAATCCCGATGACTTCTCCATTCGCATTGAGCAGCGCACCGCCGCTGTTGCCAAAATTGATCGCCGCATCGGTCATGATGACCGGCTTGGAAAAATTGTCAATCGTAATCTCACGGTTCAGCGCACTGATAATACCGCTCGTCACGCTCTGTCCATAGCCAAGTGCATTTCCGATCGCAATCGCTGCCTGGCCGACCTTCAATGCATCCGAATCGCCAATCTTTGCGATCCGCAGCTGGCTCCGCACAGCCTCCGGAATATCAGAGAGCTGTACAGCGATAACGGCCAGCTCATTGTCCTTATCCATACCCTTGATCTTCGCCGGAGCGACCAGATCATCGGTATCATCCGCCTCTGCACTGAAGCAGACATTCAGATCGCTTGTATCTGCCACAACATGGCTGTTCGTCGCGATCAGCAGCTCGTCATCGTTCTGAGCAATGATGATTCCGGAAGCTGCGCTCTCTGCCTCATACTCCTGTGTCCCGTAGTAATAAGTCTCAATATCCTCTACAGACTTTCCGGTAATAGCAACGATGGACGGCATACAGTTTTCTACAACTGCGGAGACATCTGTCGTCACGATTCCGTCTGATACCGACTTTGCGCCCTCAATCGACGCATATGTTTCTTTTGTCTCTGTTTCCGTCTGAACCTCTGTCTCTGTCTCATCATCGGTCTCGGCTTCCGCAGCCGGCTCTGTCTTGGCTTCCGTCTCTTCCTCGCTGCCCGGCTTTTCATCATCAGCGACATTTAATGTAATTCGTTTTTCTGTCTCCGCCTCTGTCTCCGTTTCTTCGGAAGCTGTATTCTTTGCATCACTGCTGTCATCATCTGCCATATTCAGCGTGATCCGTGTCTCAGTCTCCTCCGCCTGTACAGAAGCCGGATAATTTTTCCCGGATACTGCAGATGCTCCGAGCAGTACCACCCCCGCCATAGCGATCGCGCCGTAACGCTTCCATGCATTTGGCTTTTTATCTTTATTTCGCATATAAAAATCCCCTTTCTGGTTTTCTCATTTTTCTTTTGCCTTCTATCACTATACGGAACTTTTGTGTCAAAACTGTGAAATTAAAGTGTAAAAAGTAAGGATGAATCGAAATCTATTTTTGCGAAAAAAAACCATGAGAAATGCAATAACTCATTGCATGACTCATGGTTTTCATTACATTGCTATTTTACAAGCAGGCTTTCTCCTGTCATCTCTTTTGGCTGCTCCATGCCCATCAGCTCGATCAGAGTCGGGATGATGTCTGCCAGGCGGCCGCCCTCACGCAGCTTGTACTGCGGATCTGCATTTACAAGGATGAACGGAACCTGATTGGTCGTATGAGCAGTAAACGGCTCGCCGGTCGTGTAGTCAATCATCTGCTCTGCATTGCCGTGGTCTGCACAGATAAACATCTGAGCGTCCACTTTCTTCACCGCCGCTACGACCTTGCCTACGCATTCGTCGACTGCCTCAATCGCCTTGATCGCCGCCGGAATCACTCCGGTATGTCCAACCATATCCGGGTTTGCAAAGTTCGTAATAATCACATCATACTTGCCGGAAGTAATTGCGCCAACGACCTTGTCGCATACCTCATACACACTCATCTCCGGCTGCAGGTCATAGGTCGCTACCTTCGGGGACTTGACCAGAATCCGATCCTCTCCCTCGTTCGGAGCCTCGACGCCACCATTGAAGAAAAAGGTAACATGTGCGTATTTCTCTGTCTCAGCGATTCTTGCCTGTGTCATGTGATGTGCAGCCAGATACTCGCCAAAGGTATTCGTGATTGCGATCTTCCTGAACGCAATGTATTTGTTCGGGATCGTCACATCATACTCAGTAAAGCATACATATACAACCTGCTTGCGCGCGCCGCGGTCAAAGCCGTCAAAGTCATCACAGCAGAACGTACGGGTGATCTCTCTTGCGCGATCCGGACGGAAATTGAAGAAGATAACAGAATCTCCATCCTCAACGGTTGCGGTCGGCTTGCCATCCTTCATAACAACGGTCGGAAGCACAAACTCATCCGTCACGCCGTTCGCATAAGAATTTGCGACTGCCTCTACGCCGGATGCCGCCTGCTCACCCTCACCGAGTGTCAGTGCACGGTATGCCTTTTCAACACGATCCCAGCGGTTGTCACGATCCATTGCGTAGTAACGTCCGCTTACAGTCGCAATCTCGCCGATACCGATCTTCTGCATCTCATCTGTCAGTGCCTGTACATAATCCTTTCCGGACTCCGGCGGTGTATCTCTTCCGTCGAGGAAGCAATGTACATAAACCTTCTTCAGCTCATAGCGCTTTGCCATCTCGAGCAGCGCATAAAGATGTGTGATGTGGCTGTGTACGCCGCCATCAGAAAGCAGTCCGTAAAGATGAAGCGCGGTATCATGCTCCTTTGCGTTTTCCATTGCACGCTTCAGCTCTGCGTTTTCAAAGAAATCACCATCCTGAATCTCTTTTGTAATTCTGGTCAGATCCTGATATACGATGCGGCCTGCGCCCATATTCAGATGTCCGACCTCAGAATTTCCCATCTGTCCGTCCGGCAGACCGACTGCCAGTCCACTCGCATTTCCCCGTACAAACGGGTATTTTGCCATCAGCTCATCCATGACCGGAGTCTTCGCCTGCGCAATCGCATTACCCTCTGTCTTATCATTGAGTCCATATCCATCGAGAATCATCAAAATCGTTGGTCTCTTCATATTTTTTCTCCTCATTCCATATTGTGTATTCTATGCAAAACCAGAAGCTGTCATAACATCAGCCGGTTTTTCTGCCGCTACGATTATAGCACGGCTATTTTGGAAACGCAATGCCCCATTTACTTCTTATAATTCGCGCAGACACCATTTCCATCAAAACGGTATTTTCCGACTTTGCAGCTCTTTTTCATTACACCGTTCTTTTTATTAAAATAATACCACTTTCCTTTGATCTTCGTCCAGCCGGCCGCGCGTACCCCGTTGCTTTTCGTATAATATTTGTTATCACCAAAGGTAAGCCAGCCTTTTCGCATCTGTCCGGTCTGTGTGCTGAAATAATAAATTTTACCGCGATATTTTGTCCAGCCCGTGCAGGCCTTTCCGGTCTTCGTGCCGAGCAGGTACTTCTTTTTGCCAACTGTCAGCCAGCCGTATTTCCGCACGCCCTTCTTGTCCAGATAATAGCGGCCTCCGTTTACCTTTACCCAGCCGGTTGCCCGTGTACCGTCTGCCTTCAGATAATAGTATTTGCTGCCAAGCTTCAGCCAGCCGGTCTGCATCGCACCTGTTTTCTGACCGAAGTAATAATAACGGCCGCCGATTTTCTTCCAGCCGCTTACGCGATAGCCATTCGCATCCAGATAAAATTTATCTTCGCCGACCGTAAGCCAGCCCTTCTTTGCCCGTGTACCGTCTGCCTTCTGATACCAGTACTTTTTCCCGCTTGCCTTCCAGCCTTCCTGAACTTTTACGTCCTCCGAAGGTTTCTCCGTCTCGTTGCTTCCGGTATCCGTCTTTGTCAGGGCATGCGTCCGCGGAGTCACGATTTTCGTGTAATCCTTATAGGAATAATCCAGATCCACATTTGTAGTAATTCCGCTGACTTTCCCTTTGTTTGTATACTGCCACATAGAAAGCGGCCGAAAGGAGGTCGAGGATGCCCATCGTGCCACCCACTTGTCATACCTGGTCAGACGGGTCAGATCAAGACTATATTCAAGCCAGCTCTGGCTCGCATAAACCATCGGATAATAGCCCGCCTTTTCGATCTCCTCCAGAAATGCAATTGTGATATCGGTACGCTGCTTCGTCGTCATCTTTCGATGTACATCGTCCTCGATGTCAAAGGCCACCGGATAGCTGATCTTATAGCCGTCGATCATATCCAGCATAAACTGTGCCTCTTTCTTTGCGGTCTTTACATCACCTGCCTCGGAATAGAGATATACGCCAACATGAATACCATTTGCCAGTGCATTTGTAATGTTATAGGTAAACTCCGTATCCGGGACGCGCACGCCATTGTGGTACCGTCCGATTCCGAGCATGACAAATTCCACACCGCTCGCCTTTACCTTCTTCCAGTCTACCTTGCCCTGCCAGCGTGAAACATCAATTCCCTTAATCTTCGTCGCTGCCTGTGCACTCCCTGCCGGGAGCATAAGCAACGTCAGAAGAAGCAGCAGTATGGATGTGCCGATCCGTTTGATACCGTGCCGTATGTGTTCCATAAAATCCTCCTTTTCCAAAAACTCTTCCGGTGCCTGATTTTGCAGGTTTCTGAAATTGCCCGATAAATGCCCCAAGAACTTCCCTCTGCTTATTGCTTTGCGCAATTGAAGCAAGTCCCAACAAACTGTTTATTGCTCTGCGCAATTGATACAGGGGACTTGCTTGATTCGGTTAAAAAGGGCCATCCAGCGCAGCTTCTTCCTGCACAGGATCGCCCTTATCATACCATATTTTTTCCTGTTTTGCCACCTGTTTCCTGTATGCCCGGTAAAACGGGCAAAAGCGTTCAGCTTCAGTCCGGAATCACCGGTACGGCATCCGCCGGAATCGGGCAGGTATAACCCTCTTTTGTGCGAATCTCATATTCCTTCCGCGCTTCTTTTAAAAGCTCCGGATTCCGGTAAAGATCAATCGCCGCTGCAGCCAGCACCTTTCCCGCATGTACTGCCGCTTTATGTCCGATCTCTGTACCGTCACAGGAGACATTCTGCCAGCTGTGTCCCGGACAGCCGTTCGGCCATGCTGCAACATGAATCTGTGCCGTCGGCGTCAGCCAGCTGACATCTCCGACATCTGTAGAGCCAGCCTTGAACGCATCCCCCTGGTAGAGCGGCGCAAGAAATGCATTCATCGCATGCCCGTTCTGTTCACGCATCTGCCGCACCTCTTCTGCCAGCACCGGATCATTGTTCGCCGCCACACCGGAAAGTGCATCGCTGCCCGGATAGGTCTTCGCCAGTGCATCCGCATAGGCATGCTCCTCTTCTGTATAGGAGGGAACACCAAGCGCCGCAAAGTTCTCATACAGCACATTCTCCAGCGTATGGTTCGTCACCGTATCTGCCAGACCGTCGATAAATTTCCGTTCAAACGTCGTATCTGTCATCAATGCCGCGCCTTCTGCAATCCGATCGACCCGTGCCTGCAGCTCTACTGCTTCCGATACGTGATTGGAACGCACCATATAAAGCACACTTGCCCGCGGCTGTACCACGTTCGGGCTGCATCCGCCCGCATCGGTGATGGCATAGTGGATTCTCGCCCGGTCACTCATATGTTCCCGCAAAAACTGTACGCCGATGTTCATCAGCTCGACCGCATCCAGTGCACTGCGGCCCTTCTCCGGCGCTCCTGCAGCATGGGAGGCCACTCCGGTAAATTTATACTGTACCTGGATACAGGAGTTGGAGGATCCGGTCTCGACCTCATTCATATCCTCCGGATGCCAGGTCAGCGCTGCATCCAGCTTACGCCACACACCATCCCTTGCCATAAACGCCTTCGCCGCTCCGCCTTCTTCTCCCGGACAGCCATAGAATATGACCGTACCCGGCATTTTGCTCTGCTTCAGATACGCGCGTATGCCGATCGCTGCAGCCATCGCACCTGCCCCGAGCAGATTGTGCCCGCAGCCATGTCCACAGCCGCCCGGTACCAGCTCCTCACGTATCAGGCTGCCAGCCTTCTGAGAAAGTCCGGAAAGCGCATCATACTCCGCCAAAATTCCAATCAGCGGTCTCCCGCTGCCATAGGTCGCGGAAAATGCTGTCTCAATCCCACAGATTCCCTTTTCTACCTGAAATCCCTCTCGCTCCAGTACTTCACAGTACAGAGCCGCGGATTTTTCCTCTTGCAGAGAAAGCTCCGCATACTCCCATATATGGTCTGCCACGTCTGTAATGACATCCCGTTTTGCCTCAATTGCCTCAATTGCTGCCTGCTTTTCCGGTATCACTTCGATTCTCCTTCCTTATGATCCTGATCCTTATAATACCTTCGATAAGAAATCCTGCAGCCGCGGATGCTGCGGATGCTCAAAAATCTCCTCCGGTGTACCCTCTTCCAGCAGCTTTCCGTCTGCCATAAAAAGAACACGGTTGCCAACCTCACGCGCAAAACCCATCTCATGCGTCACGCACACCATTGTCATACCTTCTTTTGCCAGCTCTTTCATAACATCAAGCACTTCGCCTACCATTTCCGGATCAAGTGCAGAAGTCGGCTCATCAAACAGCATCACTTCCGGCTCCATCGCCAACGCGCGCACGATCGCCACTCGCTGCTTTTGTCCTCCGGAGAGCTGGATCGGATAAGCATCCGCACGGTCCTTCAGACCGACACGGTCCAGCAGCTGCAATGCCTTCTGCTCTGCATCGGCACGGCTTATGCCTTTTACCTTCATCGGTGCAAGCACCATATTCTCCAGAATAGTCATGTGCGGAAACAGGTTAAAATGCTGAAATACCATTCCCATCTTCTGGCGCAGCGCATCAATGTCCAGCTTTACTGTCTTTCCGTCGACACCCTTGTACTTTTTCTTTGTGATGTCCACACCGTCGAAGATGATCGCTCCTCCGGTCGGCTCCTCCAGCAGATTAAGGCTGCGCAGAAATGTCGATTTACCGGAACCGGACGGACCAATGACAACCATGACATCTCCGCGGTAAATATCCGTCGTCACGCCATCGAGCGCCTTGATCGTACCCATCTTATAATGCTTCTTTAAATCGGTCACCTGAATCAGCTTATCTCTTGTCGCCACGGCTCATTCTCCTTTCAAAATATGCGATCAGCTTCGAAGTCGGGAAGCACAGGCAGAAATAAATGGCGGTCGCCACGAGCAGCGGCTCAATGATGATAAAGGTCGCGCCCTTTACCGCATTAACCGCAAACATGATATCCTGCACACCGATTGTGTAGGTGATCGCAGACTCTTTGATGATGACTACAAACTCATTGGCAATTGCCGGAAGAATGTTCTTCAGGGCCTGCGGGAAAATGACATAGCGCAGATTCTGCACCTGAGAAAGTCCCAGTGAACGTGCTGCCTCGGTCTGTCCGCCGTCGATTGACTGGATACCGGAACGGATGATTTCACACAGGTATGCGCCGGAGTTCATGCCAAGTGCAACGACACCCGGGAAGAAACGGTCAAATTTGATAAAGCCAAACATCTGGAAGGACGGCAGCTTTATCACAGAAAACACACCATAATAAATAATAAAGATTTGTACAATAACCGGCGTCGAACGAAGAATTTCGACATATGCCGTTGCCAGAAAGCTGAGTGGATTAAACCGGCTGATCGCCGCAAGTACGCCTTCCTCCTTCTGATGGCCATCCTTATCCAGTCCGAGGAACCGAAACGGGCGAACATTTGAAAGACGCATCAGCGCCAGCAAAAGCGCGATTACAAATCCGATTGCGACCGTAAATGCCGACAGGAGAACTGTGACAAGAAGTCCCTGCCGAAACAGCTGCGCATACGGTGCAATTTTAGGAAAATTACTGATTTGAATAAAACTGTCCATCTTCTGTCCCTTTCATTCTAAAAAGATGTTCTAACTGATGCCTACGAATTGCTCCGCTGCAAAGCAGCTCCGCAATTCTACAAACAGTATCAGCATTTTAAAAGCTGCTGCACCTCACAAAACAATGCAACAGCTCTTTATTTAGAAAATCATGCAACATGATAATTATTCGGTAACTGCCTCTGTGGAAGCTTCCGCTACCTCGCCATTGTCATCGAGAAGACCTTCATACTTCTCGCCAGCTGCAAGTGCATTCGCCTCAGCGATGAAATCTTCAAGAGAACCGTCTTCCTTGGCAGCTGCGATTGCCGCATTGACTGCTTTCATCAGACCCTCATTATCCTTGCATACGCCAATGGAAGAGCCCTTTACATCATAAGGAACATCCATCACGATCTCCAGATCCGGATAATTCTTCTGGTAACTCTCTGCTACTGCTGTCTCAATATAAGCCGCATCCAGCTTGCCTGCAAGAAGCTCTGCAATGATATCCGTTACCTTCGGAAGAGAGATGATGTCTGCATCCGGAGTGTTCTCATTTGCCAGATCTAACTGAATGGAACCCGTCTGAGCACCAACCGATACGTCTGAATTGTTGACTGCATCAAAGCTGTTGTACTTATCTGCATTATCCTTTACAGTAACGAGAGACTGTCCGCCCTCATAGTAAATATCAGAGAAATCCATGATCGCTTCACGTGCCGGATCCGGGGAAAGTCCTGCCATACCAAGATCTACGGACTTGGTCTGCAGCTCGGTCAGTACGCCGTCGAAATCAACGGTAACGACTTCCAGCTCCAGTCCCATGTAATCTGCGATATACTGGGCAAGCGCAATATCAAAGCCTGCCAGAGACGGTGTACCGTCCTCATCAATCGCATAGAACTCGTACGGTGCGAAATCCGGGCTCGTCGCCACAGTCAGTTTGCCCTCCGCTACGGTCTCTACATCAGAGAAATCAGCGGCTGCCTCTGTGCCTGCCTCCGTTGCTCCTTCTGTTGCCCCCTCTGTACTCTCCTCTGCAAAAGCTGTCATAGAAGCTGTCATGCAGCCGATCAGCATAAGTGCTACGATTTTTCTTTTCATACCTTTTCCTCCTTCTGTATGATGTCATGCATAATTATAAAATGAAACCAACTTTTATTCATTATAGCTGTTTTTTCTAAATATGCAAGCACAATCGTAAAAAGAATGCATTTTTTCGCCCAGAATCAGTGCCGTCCCGGCAGCTGTGCAGCTCCAGATATCAGAATTCAAATGCAGGAAGCTGCGATCTGCCAGACAAAAAAGAAAATAAGCCATCATCGCCAGGCATCCGCAAAGAAGCCGGAATCCGCCATAGCGCCGACAAGCACCCATTCCTGCATCTCTTGCCTCCGAATAAGAGATCCCCGGCAGCCAGTATACCGTGCCAAAAAGGGCGATCAGAAAATAAAGCAAATTCAGCATTCCCATCAAAAGCAGTGCAAAATCCTTGGTCGGGCTAAAATGAAATACCGGCGGCCGATACAAAGACTGCTGACAGATGACCATAGCCATTATGAAAAACCAGCCTGTCAATATACGATATGATTCTTTCTTCACTCGTGCACTCACGCTCCTTCTTAAAGCAGATATTCGCAAACAATCACGTCGGCAAAACGGTAGGGCGGCTTTCGCTGCCTGCTCATAAACGTGCCCGCTCCATCGGCAGCCCGTTCTTCGCATCCCACAAAATCAATAAAGTTCCCTGATGTACCTCGATACTGCTTTCCCGGCCAATGAATTCATTGCTGACGCCAAGTGTCTTATCATTCGTCATCTGTGCATCCCGCAGCTGATATTTCAGATTGTGCTCCCATATTCCACTCGCAACGGTATCCATACTGAATACAGAGATCATACCGTCGGCCCCTTTGGAAAACCGGATTCGTTCACCCGTGATCGCAGTAATGATCTGTCCTTCCCCAATCAGATACGCCTGGTCACCCGCCTTAGAAATACCTGTCAGGAGCTGAAAATTGCCCATTGTATGGTCCAGCCGTCCGCCAAGCCCTCCGTAAAGATAGAAGGTATGATAGCCCTGTTCCTGTGCATAAGCCACCGCCAATGCCATATCTGTGTCATCTTTGATCGGAGAGTGTCGCAGCAGATGCTCATGCTCCGGCACTCTCTTTAAAGAGTCAAAGTCACCCAGCAGCACATCCGGTTCTATCCCAAGCTCCTTTAAGTAGATATAGCCGCCGTCTGCCGCAATGACAAGATCACCCTTCTGCGGACGCCCCATCAGCCCGTCAAAGCTCCCTGCGCCAACAACCCAACATACCTTTTCTCTGACCTCCTGTTTCATATGATTCCTTCTATCTCCTTTCTGCTGTTTTATAACCACCCCACTGCTTATTACTTTGCGCAACTGAAGCAGGGAGGGCTTGATTCGGTTAATTTATTCCGCCATGTTAAAAAACCTTCAAATCTTCCGTTTAACTTCTTTTGAACCTGTCGGAATCCTGCCATGCGTTTTTGAAAAAGGCTGCCGCAACTTTCATTGCGGCAGCCTTTCTATCTGTCACTTCTTATAGGTCGTTTCTTACGAACATTCAGTGAACATTCTAAAGAAACCTCCGGCCACTCTTATACCGGATATGCCTTATTCTTTGCATCCGCAACGGTCGGATCTACCTTTTTCTCCTGAGCTTCTCTGTACTTGAAGAAATCAGTAGCTACCTGCGGGAACAGTGCATAGGTCAGAACATCCTCCTCCTGCTCGGACCACTGAGCCATCTCACCGCGTAACGTATCCAGCTCATCCGGAATCAGATCTGCCGGACGGCAGGTGATAACTTCTGCATCACCGATGCACTTCTTCTGCACTTCCTTATTGAACGGCTTGATCGTAGCGCCGTACTTACCGCAAAGAACATCCTTCGTCTGCTGCGGAACCATCTTATAACGCTCGCCGTTGATGACGTTCATAACAGCCTGCGTACCAACGATCTGGGAAGACGGAGTAACAAGCGGGCACTCACCGAGGTCCTTACGTACACGCGGAACCTCTTCCAGTACCTGATAGTACTTGTCCTCGGCATGCAGATCCTTCAGCTGGGAGGTCAGGTTCGAAAGCATTCCGCCCGGTACCTGATACAGCAGAGTCTTGATGTTGACACCAAGGTTCTTCGGATTCAGCAGACCGCTCTTGAGCGCCTCGTCACGCATCGGACGGAAGTAATCTGCGATCTCATCAAGCAGCTTTGAATCAAATCCGGTATCATACGGGGTACCCTTAAAGGTCTCAACCATAACCTCAGTCGCCGGCTGAGATGTACCAAGTGCGAACGGAGACATTGCACAGTCAATGACATCTACACCAGCCTCAACAGCCTTCATGTAAGTCATGGATGCAACGCCGGAGGTATAGTGTGTATGCAGCTGAATCGGGATGTTGACATTCTCTTTCAGTGCGGTGATCAGCTCTGTTGCCTTATACGGAAGCAGCAGACCAGCCATATCCTTGACACAGATGGAGTTCGCACCCATATCCTCGATACGCTTTGCCAGATCTACCCAGTATTCCAGTGTATATGCATCACCCAGTGTATAGGACATCGCTACCTGTGCATGACCCTTCTCCTTGTTCGCAGCGGATACTGCAGTCTGAAGGTTGCGCATATCATTCATGCAGTCGAAGATACGGATGATATCAATACCATTCGCAATAGACTTCTGTACAAAATACTCTACTACGTCATCTGCATACGGACGATAGCCCAGAATGTTCTGTCCACGGAACAGCATCTGCAGCTTCGTGTTCTTAAATCCATCTCTTAACTTACGCAGTCTCTCCCACGGATCCTCATGCAGGAAACGAAGGGACGCATCAAATGTTGCACCGCCCCAGCACTCTACGGAATGATATCCGACCTTGTCCAGCTTCTCCACGATCGGAAGCATCTGCTCGGTCGTCATACGTGTTGCAATCAGAGACTGATGCGCATCACGAAGGATGGTCTCAGTAATCTTAATTGGTTTTTTAACTTGTTCAGCCATTTTGTTCCTCCTGTATTCAATTCGGTATGTCTTCTGCCCAGTTTGGACCAAGCCATACATAGTTCTTCTCTTATTCAGGATGTCCGGTCTGCCATCGGAATGGCAGATACCGGACTGTTATGCTTTTATACTCCGAAAATAGCCATGAAGGTACCGGCTGCTACTGCAGTACCGATAACACCTGCTACGTTCGGTCCCATTGCATGCATCAGAAGGAAGTTGGTCGGATCTGCCTCCGCACCGACCTTCTGGGATACACGGGCTGCCATCGGAACGGCAGATACACCTGCAGAACCGATCAGCGGGTTGATCTTGCCGCCGGAAAGCTTGCACATCAGCTTACCAAGCAGAACACCACCTGCCGTACCAAACGCAAATGCTACAAGACCAAGAATAACGATCTTGATCGTATTCATGTTCAGGAATGCCTCTGCGCTCGTGGTAGCTCCTACGGAAGTACCAAGCAGAATAACAACGATGTACATCATTGCATTGGAGGCAGTCTCTGTCAGCTGCTTTACAACGCCGCTCTCACGGAACAGGTTACCGAGCATCAGCATACCTACCAGCGGAGCCGTGGACGGAAGCAGCATACAAACAACAATGGTAATAATGATCGGGAAGAGGATCTTCTCCAGCTTGGAAACCGGACGAAGCTGCTGCATCTTGATCTCCCGCTCTTCCTTCGTCGTCAGCAGCTTCATGATTGGCGGCTGAATGATCGGAACTAGGGACATGTAGGAATATGCAGCTACCGCAATCGGTCCCATCAGGGCCGTCTGTCCGAGCTTACCTGCAAGGAAAATGGAGGTCGGGCCGTCTGCGCCGCCGATGATAGAGATCGCTGCTGCTGCCTTACCATTGAATCCAAGTGCGATTGCAAGGAAGTAAGCAACATAGATACCGAGCTGAGCTGCCGCGCCGAGCAGAAAACTGATCGGGTTTGCAATCAGCGGACCAAAGTCTGTCATCGCGCCGACACCCATGAAAATCAGAGACGGAAGAATGGACCATTCATCCATCAGATAGAAATAATGAAGCAATCCACCTGCATGCTCGATTCCGGCTGCATCCACATACGGCTCTGCCATGATATCCGGATAGATATTTACGAGCAGCATACCGAATGCGATCGGAACAAGAAGCAGAGGCTCAAAACCGTGTTTAATTGCCAGATACAGGAACACACACGCTACTGCAATCATGACGTAGTTGCCTACCGTCAGATTCATGAACGCTGTCTGATCCAGTAAGTTGGTCAACGTATTTAAAACGTAAGACATTTTTTTACCTCCAGTATGTATTTAGACAGTCCGAAACGTCTGTACTCCTTAGTTCAGAGTAGCCAGAACGTCTCCGGACTCTACTGCTGCGCCAGCAGCAACGTCGATGCTTGCTACCGTGCCATCCTGCGGAGCAACAACCGGGATTTCCATCTTCATAGCCTCAAGGATCACGATGCTGTCACCCTTCTTGACTGCCTGTCCAACGCTTGCCTCTACCTTGTATACCTTACCCGGAACAGAAGCAGTTACCTTTACAGCGCCTGCGCCTGCTGCCGGAGCTGCTGCCTTCGGTGCTGCCGGAGCTGCCTTCGGTGCTGCCTTAGGAGCCGCCTTCGGTGCTGCTGCCGGAGCTGCAGAGCCAGTGCCTTCCTCAACGGTTACGTCATATACATTGCCATTTACTGTAATTGTATAGCTTTTCATTTTGATTTCCTCCTGTACTTAGGCTCTCTGCCAGTTTCTTTTATTTGCCTTTTTAATGGAACGAACTACAAATCCATCGCCGGATGTATTCTCAGATGCTGCAATTGCCGCGGTGATAACCGCTACCAGCTCGAGATCGTCTGTGAGGTCTTCCTCCTCTTCCTCCACCTCCGGAGCTGCAAAGGTAACCGGAGCTGCAGGAGCGACCGGCTCGTCCTTCTTTGCCTTTTTCTCGATCATATCCGGAATAATGTGGAGCTTTCCGATCAGCCAGCTTAAAAACAGCAGGGTCAGGAATACGATGCCAAGACCCATAACCGTGTTCAGTGCCGCACGCTCGATCAGCTGACTCATCGGATAATTAATATCCCAGCTGAAGGATACGCTCTGATCCTTCTGGTTCGCTTCATATACTACCGTAACATCCGTCTTGTCGTTCAGCTTGTCATATTTTGCCTTGCAGGTGACCGTCATTGTATATCCGTCTTCGGAAATTCCGCTCTCCACGCTCTCAATCTCGACAAAATTACCAAGCTCCTCCTTTACGGAGCTCCAGTTAGCAGCAATCAGGGCGGTTGACGCATTGTCACTTGCCTTCATCTGATCCAGCTGCTCATCTGTATAGCCTGCGATCTCGGTCAGATACTGAGTCATTGCCTGCTTCAGCTGCTCTTCCTGAGAAGGTGCCTCTGTCTCAGCGACCTCAGATTCTGCCTCCGCTACTTCAGACTCTACCTCTGCCGCATCAGACTCCAGCTCTTTGATCTCTTCTGCTGCCGCATCGGTCGTTGCTTCTGTTGCCTGCTCTGTCGCCTTTGTCTCCGCTTCCTCCGCATATACGCCCATGGAAAGAACGGATACAGACAGGCCAAGTGCAAGCAGTACTGCGCTTAATCTACGTTTCATGTGATTCACCTCGCTTAGACGGTTCCGTGCTTTTTGGACGGGCGGTCATCTCTCTTTGTGAATAACATCTCAAATGCGCCGATGACATATTTTCTGGTGTCCTCTGCTGCGATAATGTTATCTACATATCCTCTCTTCGCTGCTGCCATTGCGCTGGACTGGAGGGTAGCGTACTCTGCTGCCTTCTCATTGATGGTCTGCATATCGGAGCCTTCGTACATGATCTTGGCTGCAAGCTGTGCATCCATCATGCCGATCTGTGCATTTTCCCATGCGAAGGTCATATCTGCTCCGATAGACTTGCTGTTCATAGCAACATATGCGCTGCCGAATGCCTTACCTGTGATTACATTTACCTTCGGAACAGTCGCATTTGCAAATGCGTAGGTCAGCTTTGCCGCTGCCTTTGCGATGCGCTTTTCAGAGCACTTGCATGCCTTGAAGCCCGCTACATTCGTAAAGGAAACAACCGGAATCTCAAATGCATCGCAGAATTCTACAAAGGCAGCTGCCTTCTCTGCACCTTTTGCGCTCAGAACACAGTCGAAGCTCTCTGCTACCTGTCCGTCTTCGCCATACAGCTCCGTGCGGTTTGCTACTGCGCCGACGGTCGTACCGTTCAGGCGAAGGAATCCTGTTACCATATCCTTTGCGTAAGCAGCCTTTACTTCTACAAAGTTATTGTCATCTGCGATATTGGAAAGAAGAATTGCCGGATCGCCTGCTGCATTTGCAAGATCTGCACATACGCGGTTCAGATCATCGGTGCAGTCCTCATAGGACATATCATCCTCATTATTTGCCGGAAGCATGGAAACGAGCTCACGGATACCTGCCATGATCTCATCCTCTGTGCCGGTGAAATCCACCAGACCGGACTCTTCGCTCTGGAATGCTGCAGATGCCGTATCGCATTTATCCTTGCTGTTTCCATCAAGTGCATTCGGAGAGTTTACAAAAAGCTCAGCCTTCTTGCCTTCCATGAATGTAAAATCAGTCAGTGCCGGTACAAGGGCAAGTCCGCCGCCGCATCTTCCGAAGATGGCAGTAATCTGCGGAATAACGCCGGATGCCATTGTCTGCTTCAGATAAATCTCACCAAATGCGCTCAGTGCATCTGTAGACTCCTGAAGTCTCAGACCTGCGCAGTCGAGCAGTCCGATCACCGGAGCACCCATTTTCATTGCCATGTCATACAGACCCGCAATCTTCTTTGCGTGCATCTCTCCGATGGTGCCGCCCAGTACGGAAGCATCCTGACTGTAAACATATACCAGGTGTCCATCGATCACACCGTATCCGGTCACTACGCCGTCTCCCGGTGTCTCTGTCTGCTGCATGTTGAAATCAGTACTTCTGGCAGTTACATATCCGCCGATTTCAACAAAACTGTTCTCATCAAGCAAAGAAGCAATTCTTGTGCTTGCCAAGCTTTGTGCTGTATTACTCATTCTATCAGCCCTCCATGTTCTATTTTAAAAAGTTTATCCAATTTCTGCCGACTCTAATACTACATTGTTTGTCAAAAAAATGCAAGCTTTTTTGGTAATTAATTCTCATTCTCCGCGGCACAATTCGCAGGCATCAGTCGGGAGCAAAAGGTATTTTTACTCCTAGATATTATGTTGGGGGCAAAAGGTATTTTGACCCCTATGATACACGGATTGCTTCGCATTTCATGCTCTCGCAATCCTAAAACACCTCAAATCCGCTCATTTTTCTACGAAAAATGGCTACTTTTCGGTGTTTTGCGGGTCAATAAGTCATGCTTTTTCATGCAAGCATGAAACGCATGACCTTTTGACCCTTGTATCATGATGTTTTGCTTCATCACAGAAAAAACAGATTCCGAATTTGCTTTATATACCAGATGCCATCTGCCCGATCCACGTTTGCAGCTGCCCGGATCGGACTTACTGCCACCTCCTCGCCATCCAGAAAATAATGCACGCTGCCAACCTGATGCCCCGCTTTTACCGGCGCCGTAAGCGGTGTGTTTAAAATCACCTGCCGCGTGATCTCCTCTGTATCGCGCATCAGAAACGTAAATGTCCCTGTATCCGCACGTACCGGTACCGAACTGATCTTCCCGCCCTCTACCGGAAGAATCCGGTCTGCAAGGCTGTCATCCTCGATCATTCGTTTCTGAAACGATCCGAGTCCATATTCCATCAGCCGCCGCGTATCCGACCATTTCCAGCTTTTATGACCCGGCCAGCCGCAGGCAAGCAGTGATACGATATACAGCCGTCCCCCATCCTGCAACGCGCCGACATAACAGTAGCCTGCCTTCGCCGTAAAGCCTGTCTTTCCGGTCAATGCCCCGTCCATCATTGTCAGAAATGCATTATGGTTCACACAATCATAGTCTTTGGTTTTTTCTACATTTGAAAAAGAATAGCCGACCGTCTGCGTCACCTTAAGAAATGCTGCTGCCTTCGGAGATTCCGTAATACAGTAACGCAAAATCTCTGCCAGATCTGCCGCTGTCGTATGGTGCCAGTCACCATTTTCCTCTCCCGCATCAAGTCCGTTCGGAGTCAGAAAGCAGGTATCCCGACAACCGATCCCGGCAGCCTTTTCATTCATTTTTCCGGTAAATGCCTCCACCGACCCGGCCACAGACTCTGCGATGCATACCGCCGTATCATTGTGCGATTCCAGCATCAGCGAATAAAGAAGATCCTGCAGATAAAACTGCTCTGCTTCCCGCATGCCAAGCTTCACCTGCGGCTGCGCGGCGGCATTGGCAGACGCTGTGCATATCTGATTCCCGCTTCCAAGCTCCAGTGCCAAAATACAGGTCATAATCTTCGTTGTACTCGCCATTGCAAGCGGCGTATCCGGTTCTTTTCCATAAAGAATACGCCCGCTGTCACCATCCATCAAAACGGCACTGCGGGCGTGAAGAGAAAAGGCTGCGTCCTCTTCTGCCCGCACCGAAGTCCATCCGGCAAGCATGAAAAGAAAACACAGCCATAAACATATCTGTCTTTTTATTTTTTCCAGCATTCAAATCCTCCTATACATGCCGTCCTGTCAATTACACGCCTGTATATCAGATGCTGTTTTGGCATTCCTGAATCGGGTTCGTCAGGTCTACACCTCCACGTCCATTTTCATCTGCACTTCTTCCTCGGCCTCCGCCTTGAAATCCTCAATCTGTACCGGATTCAGTGACGGAAGATCCTCGAGTGAATGCAGGCCAAAATACCGCAGGAATTCCTCGGTTGTCCCAAAAAGCAGCGGACGCCCGGGCGCATCCAGCCGTCCCAGCTCCTTGACCAGATTGTACTCCACCAGCTTATTCACTGCATGGTCGCATTTGACACCACGGATTTTCTCAATCTCCAGCTTCGTGATCGGCTGCTTGTAGGCAATGATTGACAGCGTCTCCATCACCACATCCGTCAGGGCCAGCTTCTTTGGCTGCCTGGCCACCCGGATCAGATACGGATACAGCTCCTGCTTCGTGCAGAGCTGATAGGCTCCGTCAAGCTCCATGATCTGGATGCCCCGGTCCTTCTTCCGGTAGCCATCCATCATATGCCCGATGATTTTCCTCGTCGTCTCCGTATCCTGCTGGATCGCCTTTGCGATCTTCTCCAGCTCTACCGAATCTCCCATCGCAAATAAAATTGCTTCAATTGCCGCCTCTGCCTGTTTTATCTCCACCGTATCTCTCCTGTTTTTTACTAGTCATAGTCCTGTGCCAGATCCATCTCTTCCCCGTCCTCTTCCGGACCGGTCCAGTCAATCTGGATATCTGCAAAGGTCTCCTCCTGCGTAACTTCAACTTTCCCCTCTTTCATCAGCTGCAGAAGTGTCAGGAAGGTGACAATTTTATACAGCTTTCCCGGACGAAGGGATAAGATTTCGCTGAACAGACAGCTTTTGCGCTTGCGCATATACTTCTGCACAAACCGCATTGTACCGCTCAGGTCAATCTCCTCTTTTTTCAGATTACCAAACTTACTCCTCACCGGATCCATCCGGTTCTCCTGCCGCTTCATGATATCCCGGAAGATCGCATGTAGCTTTGCCAGTGTCATATCGCCGAGCAGCTCTTCGATTGACACCGGCGGCCGGTATGCTTTTACCTCATCCGGAATGGACGGCTCCTTATAAAAGCAAAAAGAGGCATCCTTCTCCCGATCCTTCAGCTCATAAGACATATATTTGTACATTTTATACTCGAGCAGCTTCTGCACAAGCTCCTCACGCGGATCCAGCTCTTCCCCTTCCTCGTTGACCTCCGGCGGGAGCAGCATCTTTGACTTGATATCCAGAAGAGTGGCAGCCATGACAAGAAATTCACTCATGACATCCAGATCCTCCGATGGCAGCTGATGAATGTATTCCATATACTGATCTGTGATCTCAACGATCGGAATATCGTAAATGTTTACTTTATTTTTCTCTATCAGATGGAGCAGCAGATCCAACGGCCCCTCAAACGCCTCAAGCTTTACGGGAATTCCCATAACGACTCCTCTTTCAGTTCATAACGTCGATCACCACAAGTTCCGGCGGATTGTTGATCCGAATCGGGATCGTATGGCTGCCAAGCCCCGCGCCAACGATCATGCGGTGATTTTCCTTTGTATAACACCCGCGGGTATAGTCCGGAAACAGCTTCATCTGAGGACTGATCACCCCTCCGAGCAACGGCAGCCGGACGATGCCGCCGTGCAGATGTCCGGAGAGCGTCAGATCCGCCCCCCAAGCCGCATACGTATCAAAATAGACGGGATTATGTGCCAGCAGAACATTGCAGCAGCCTTCCTTCGGAGCGCCGAGCGCCTCTGTCACCTGCTCCGTCATCAGTGTGAAGCTCCGCCCTCTGCGATAATAATCCAGAGGAAGCTCATAGCCCCAGATCCGAAATGGCATCCGGCAAAACTCCGCATACTCCGACGTATTTTCCAGCAGATGCACACCAAAGCTCCTGACCGCCTGTGAATAATAATCATAGGCATCGCCGTACTTTTCTGTCTGCTCCTTTAAGCGCTGCTCATGATTGCCATTTACTGCGTAGATGGGGTACCATCTGGTAAGCTCCTTCATCAGCTCCAGAGCAGCCTCCATCTGGGGCGGATCGGCACTCGTCAGAAGATCCCCGCCGATCAGCACGGCTTCCGGATCCTGGTTGCGAATCTCCTGCAGCAGCCGTTCATTCCCCTTTCCATAACTTTTATTGTGAAGATCACTCAGAAATACGATCGAAAACGGCTCTTCCGGTCCCCGGACGCTCATCCCCGATGCCCGCAGCTTATACCGCGTCACTTTAAAATCTGACATGCTGATTTATCCTTTCACGATTACAGCTATACAGCCATTTTTCGATTGTACCATATTTGGATGTTGGGGTCAATTTCAACTATATGTACAGCCGTTCCAGGCTCCGCATCAGCCAGATGAAATACCCTGCTTTTTGGGCTCCGGTCTTTGTCACGATCGGCATCTGCCCGATCTTCTTTTCGCCAAGCGTGTAAATAATCGTCCCCACCTGCGTCCCGGCAGCAAACGGTGCCTCCGGCACTTCGCCCCACTCAATGCTCCGTTCGATTCCGGAAAAATCCTCTCCCGAGGTCGACAGATAAGAAAATTCATCCGGATAACCGACATCCACCGTTTCTTCCACCGCACCACGTACTGTGATCGGCGACAGTGCAGGCATCTCCTCATCGTAGTACAAGGAGCAGCGCGAAAATCCGTAATTCAGAAGCTTCCCCGCCTCCGCAAACCGCGTCTTCGAATCCGGTGCGGTCATCACAACGCTGATCAGTCGAATTCCATCCCTTCTCGCCGTTGCGCTCAGACAGTATTTTGCGAAACTCGTACTCCCGGTCTTCAGTCCGTCGCAGCCATCATAGCTGCGCAATAGCTTATTTGTATTTGTCAAAGTAAACCGACTGCTTCCCTTTGCCGTGACATGTGTGATGTCCTCCATCCAGATATCCGAATATTCGACGACCTGGGGAAATCGCTTTAAAAGCTCCCGCGACATAAGGGCCACATCTCTTGCCGAAGTATAATGCTCCTTCGCATCCGTCAGCCCGCAGCAGTCAACAAAATGTGTATTTGTCATCCCAAGCTCTGCCGCCCGCGCATTCATCTGCCCGACAAACTCCTCCTCGCTTCCGGAGATCTGCTCTGCCATCGCCACCGCCGCATCATTCCCGGATGCGATGATGATACACTTCAGCAGTGTCTCGACTGTTTGACGCTCTCCTTCCTCCAGAAAAACCTGAGACCCTCCCATTGACCTTGCGTGTGCACTCGTCACAACCTCCTGATCCAGCGACAGCTTCCCGTCCGCAATCGACTCAAAGATCAGCAGGATCGTCATGATTTTCGTCACGCTCGCCGGATGCAGCCGTTCATCCGCTGCCTTTTCATACAAAAGCTCTCCGGTGGACAGCTCCATCAGGCAGGCATGGGGCGTCTGAAGCTTCGGTGCTTCAGACGCAGATTGCACCGGTATTACGTGTCCAAGCAGCAGCAATACTGCCAGAAGGCAGGATATCCATTTTTTCATAGCATTCGCTCCGGACTGCTCTTTTTACAGTATATGCCAGGATAATACCATTTAGACTACCGTAATGATGCCGCACAAATTTTTATTATGATGATACCAGGGTCAAAAGGTATTTTGCCCCAACTGATGCCTACGAATTGCTCCGCTGCGAAGCAGCTCCCGCAATTCTGCAAACATTCGAAATCCGCTGATTTACTACGTAAATCGCTACTTTCTCATGTTTGGCGGGTCCCAAGTTCAAAAGCCTTATCATGCAAGCATGAACGGCTTTTTGACCTTTTGACCCTGGCATCATCATCTTATTATGGGTTTTACAGAAGCGGGGCAAACAGGCGCAGAACCGACTGGAAAAATCGGGTCCGCAGACTGCGGTTCTCCCAGTCCTCCCACCGGATTTCCCGACACTGTCCAAAAATAGAAAGTGCATCCTCCTTGATCTGCAGCACGGCCTCGGACCGGTACAGCCAGACACCGCACTCAAAATGCAGATAGAGGCTGCGGTAATCCAGATTGATCGTTCCGACTGTCGCAATCTCATCATCACAGACAAAGGATTTTGCATGCAAAAAACCGGGCTTATATTCAAAAATACGCACTCCCGCCTGCAACAGCGTCCCATAATAAGACTGTGTGAGCAAAAAGACCATCTTCTTATCCGGAATGCCAGGCGTCACGATCCGCACATCTATGCCGCTCTTTGCCGCAAGACAAAGCGCTGTGATAACCTCATTATCGGAAATCAGATACGGCGTAAAAATGTAAACATATTTTTTCGCGCGGTTGATAATGTTCAGATATACATTTTCACCAACCGTCTCATTATCAAGCGGTGTATCGCAGTACGGCTGCACGAAACCATCATCCTCAAATGCTTCCTGCCGCCATACATTGGGCCGATATTTTTCATATTCCGGCTTCTCCCCCGAGAGCACACTCCACATGCGCAGAAACATCACCGTAAAGCTCCATGCCGCATCACCTTGCAGAATCACACCCGTATCTTTCCAGTACCCAAAGCGTTCCCGCCGGTTGATGTACTCATCCGCGAGATTAATACCCCCGGTAAAGGCAGTGTGTCCGTCAATCACGGTAATCTTCCGGTGATCCCGGTTGTTCAGCACGACAGAGAGCACCGGAACAAATGGATTAAATACCTGGCAGCGAATCCCACAGCGTTCCAGGCGCACACGAAAATCGGCCGGCAGGGTATTCACGCACCCGACGTCATCGTAGATCAGCCGGACATCCAGACCCATCCGCGCCTTCTCCTCCAAAATATCCAGAATCCCCTGCCACATCTCGCCATCATTGATGATAAAATACTCCATAAAAATGAAATGCTCTGCCTTTTGCAGCTGTGCAATCATTTCCTTATAGAGCTCCTGACCGACATGAAAATAGTGGGTCCGGGTCTTCCGGTAAACTGGGAATCCTGCCAGATCCCGAATGTAACGCGACTGTATGGCCGCATCTGCGCTGACCGCCTCCAGCTGCTCCCTTGTCTGCGGCTCCTCCGTCAGAAGCTGCTCCGTATTTGCATACTCTTCCATAAAACGGCCATTCAGACTCCGTGCCAGGCGGGATTTGCCAAACAGAAAATAAATCACGGTCCCGGCTACCGGCATCGCCAAAATCAGGATCGTCCACGCCAGCTTATAGGCCGGATTGATGTTCTTGCTCACAATCCAGAGCACCGCAAGTACGCTGGCAAGCTGAATCAGTATGCTCACAATCGGATATTTATTGTCCAATGTCATGACTGTGAGCAAAATCCAGCCAAACTGCAGAATCAATGCCAGCCCGACAAGAAACATTCTTCCGAACAGTGTTTTTGTAATTTGCTCCGCGAGCTTTTTCACCTTATCCTTTTTCATATTTCCCCCATGCAATTTTTTATAGAAAAATCCCTGGTCACAAGAACCAGGGATTTTAATGCACATTAATTGTATTTACGCTTGCGAGCTGCTTCAGACTTTTTCTTACGTCTTACGCTCGGCTTTTCGTAATGCTCTCTTTTACGAATCTCCTGCTGGATACCGGCTTTTGCGCAATTTCTTTTGAAACGACGTAAAGCACTGTCCAGAGTCTCGTTTTCTTTTACGATAACATTTGACATTGTCTCACACCTAACCTCCCTCCAGTTGCAGATTGTGCATAATACAACTGTCTGGGTATTTTTACTGCACTACAACATATTATACCATATTTTTTCTTTTCGTCAATACCCTTTTGATAGATTATTTCACCAATTTCGCATAGCAGCAAAATGCAGAGACAGTTCTCAGCAAATTTATTTGCTGAGGGCTGTATTTGCATTTTGGGATAGGCGAAACGCCTATCAGCCACAGACAGGAGCTGCTTTAGCAGCGAATAGTTCGCAAAGCGAACGGGTCTGCGGCCTGTAATGCGAAACGTCCTCGCGAAAGAACCTATTTAATCTGTCCTGCGAGTACTTCTTTTGCTTTTTCAAGCGCTGCATCGACACCTGCCGGGTTCTTGCCGCCGGCCTGGGCCATGTTCGGACGTCCGCCGCCGCCACCGCCGACAAGGGCTGCGATACCCTTGATCAGATTGCCGGCATGTGCTCCCTGCTTCATCGCCCCATCGGTCACGGCTGCCATCAGGCTGACTTTTCCGTCTGTCACGGATGCGATCAGCACAACGCCTTCACCGATCTTCTCACGGAGCTGGTCGCCGAGGTCACGCAGGCCATTCATGTCTACACCCTCTACCTTTGCCGGAAGGAACTTCACGCCGTTTACTTCGCATACCTGATCCATTACGTCGCCCAGCGCATCCTTTGCCAGCTTGCTCTTTAAGGATTCATTCTCGCTCTGCAGTGCCTTGATCTCATTTTGCAGTCCTGCGATCTTTTCCAGAATACCAGCCGGAGTCGTCTTCAGAAGCTTCGCCGCCTCTGCGAGCTCTTTTTCTGCCTCTTTATAGTAAGCGAATACGCCATCGCCGGTCAGTGCCTCAATTCTGCGGACACCTGCTGCGACGCCTGCTTCCGATACGATCTTGAAGGTCGCGATCTCTGAAGTATTCGCCACATGCGTACCACCGCAGAGCTCTCTGGAAAAGTCGCCCATGCATACGACACGCACACTGTCGCCATATTTCTCGCCAAACAGTGCCATTGCACCGGTCTTCTTTGCCTCCTCAAGGCTCATGACCTTCGTCTCTACCGGAAGTGCCTTTGCAATCTCTTCATTTACAATTGCCTCGACCTTCTCGATCTCTTCCGGAGTCATTGCCTGGAAATGCGCAAAGTCAAAGCGGAGTCTGTCCGGAGTCACAAGAGAACCCTTCTGCTCTACATGTGCGCCAAGCACGGTCTTGAGTGCCTTCTGGAGCAGATGTGTCGCACTGTGGTTCTTACAGATATTCTTACGGTAAGCCTCATCTACCGTCAGGGTCACAGTATCGCCGTTTTTGATCATTCCCTCTGCCATATATCCGACATGGCCGATCTTTCCGCCGAGCAGATGAATCGTATCCTCTACGACAAACCGTCCGCCCGCGCAGGTGATCTCACCCTTATCGCCGTTCTGACCACCCATTGTCGCATAGAACGGAGTCTTATCTACGATCACCGTACCGTGCACGCCTTCCGTCAGCGCCTCGGTCAGTTCCGTCTCCGTCGTCAGGACCGTGATCTTTGACTCACAGGTCAGTGTGTCATATCCGACAAATTCAGAAGTGATCGCTGCCGGAATCTGGTCATATACGGTCGCATCCGCGCCCATGTAATTCGTCACGGCACGTGCATTTCTCGCCTTGACTCTCTGCTCTTCCATACATGCCTTGAAACCATCCTCGTCGATCTCGTAGCCTTTCTCCTCGAGAATCTCCTTTGTCAGATCAAGCGGGAATCCATACGTATCGTAAAGCATAAATGCATCTGTACCGCTCAGGATCTTCTCACCGGCTGCTGCCATCTCAGTCTCCAGACCGGAGAGGATGCTTAAGCCCTGGTCGATCGTCTTACTAAACTTCTCTTCCTCCTGTGCCAGCACCTTGAAGATGAAGTCCTTCTTCTCTTCGAGCTCCGGATATCCGTCTTTGGAGCCTTCGATGACGGTACGGCTCAGCTTGGAGAGGAATGTGCCCTCGATACCAAGCATTCTTCCGTGGCGTGCGGCACGGCGGATCAGTCGGCGCAGCACGTAGCCTCTGCCCTCATTTGTAGGCATAATGCCATCGGAAATCATGAATGTTGCGGAACGGATGTGGTCTACGATCAGACGGATGGAGATATCCTTTGTCTCATCCTCTTTGTAAGTCGTATGCGCGAACTCACATACCTTGTCACGCAGTGCCTGCATCGTATCTACATCAAAAATGGAATCTACCTCCTGAACAACAACAGCCAGGCGCTCCAGGCCCATTCCGGTATCAATATTTTTCTGCTTGAGCAGCTCATAGTGACCCTCGCCATCATTCTCAAACTGGGTAAATACATTGTTCCAGACTTCCATGTAACGGTCGCAGTCACAGCCTACCGTACAGCCCGGCTTCCCACAGCCATACTTTTCTCCGCGGTCATAGTAAATTTCAGAACACGGTCCGCACGGTCCTGCGCCATGCTCCCAGAAATTGTCCTCTTTTCCAAAACGGAAGATACGGTCCTTTGCGACACCGACCTCCTTGTTCCAGATATCAAACGCCTCATCGTCCTCCAGGTAAACGGACGGATAAAGACGCTCCGGATCCAGTCCGACCACCTCGGTCAGGAACTCCCATGACCAGTGAATCGCCTCTCTTTTAAAGTAATCACCAAATGAGAAGTTTCCGAGCATTTCAAAAAATGTGCCGTGACGAGCGGTCTTTCCGACATTCTCGATATCTCCGGTACGGATACACTTCTGACAGGTAGCGACTCTGCGCTTCGGCGGGATCTCCGCGCCCGTAAAGTACGGCTTCAGCGGCGCCATGCCCGCATTGATCAGCAGAAGGCTGTTGTCATTGTGCGGTACAAGAGAAAAGCTGTTCATAACCAGATGATCCTTGCTCTTAAAGAAGTCGAGAAACATCTTTCGTAACTCATTTACTCCATATTTTTCCACAATCATTCCTCCAAAAGTAACTTATTTTGCGTCCTTGCGGTCACGCAGCTTCTTTCCACAGAAAATTGCTGCCACGGCGACTACTCCAAGGACAACCAGTTTGATCAGTTCTACTAAAAACTCACTAAAAAATGCTGCTGCCATTTCGTCCATTCCTTTCTATATGCAAGTCTGCGTCCGGAAATACTGCATGCTTGGCAGCCCTTTTGCTGCCAGCCTGTCTTTCATCATAGCACAGCCAATCCGGGTTTTCAAGCCAAAATATTGATCGAATCCTCTATCAGATCGTCTCCGTCCGCCGCACCGGTCGCAAGGCGGTCGCATCGCTCATTCTCCGGATGTCCGTCGTGTCCCTTCACCCAGATAAACTGAATCCGGTGTGGCTGTGCAGCCGCAAGCAGCCGTTTCCAGAGATCCACATTTTTTACCGGTTCATTTCCTCCGCGCTTCCATCCTTTTTTGATCCAGCCGTCGATCCAGTGCTGTGTAAAAGCGTGCACCAGATACTGGGAATCGGAATAGAGTTCTACCTCACACGGCCGGGTAAGCGCTTCGAGTCCGACGATTGCAGCCATCAGCTCCATACGGTTGTTCGTTGTCTTTACGTAGCCCTGCGCGTATTCCCGCTCATGAAGTGTGCCGGTTCGATCCGTATACTGCAGAATCGTACCGTAACCTCCCGGTCCCTCCGGATTGCCGCGTGCTGCCCCGTCTGTAAAAATTTTTACAAGCATATGCCCTCCATTTTTTGGTCATTCACTGACAGATGTTTCTTCTGGCTTCGTCTCCTGCCAAAGCACCTGCTCGATCTGCTTTGCCAGCGCCTGCTGACGCCTTTTTTCCCGCCCGTTTGTGCTTACACCGATCACGGTATTCCCACAGGTCGCAATACCCGGAAAATAAAAATCGCACTTGTCACGGTCGTTACAGACATTCACCGGTATTCCGAGGCATTTGCATGCCGCATAGATGTCTTCATTTGTCTTTTTGTCATTCGTCGCCGCGATCACAAGTGCCGCGTCATACAGATCCTCTCTCTCATAAGCCTTTCGAAGGACCGTCAGTTTCCCCTGCTCTTCAAGCGTGCGCAGCTCCGGGTTCACCTCCGGTGCAATCACAGTCAGGTGCTCTGTAAACTCCAACATGGCCCGGATCCTGCGCTTCGCAATCGTCCCGGCTCCTGCCACCACTACTTTTTTATCGGTAAGATCCACAAACATTGGAAAGTACTTTTTTTCACTGCTTTTCATTCTGTTGCCTCTCTGTCATTTCGTCTGTAAATGAAGCCCGTCGCATGCCCCATTCCTGACGCATGTTTGAAAAATGATAAATGTGCCGACCTGTTGATTTTCAGCAGATCGGTACACTAGTATTTAAATATAACACACACCTGAAAAAAATAAAACCAAAATTTTGGTCGACATTTGAAATGAATTAGACTATAATGATTCACAGTAGTAAAATCTTAACGCTAAAGAGGTACCGTACAATGGCTATGAATTTTGTAAAAAAGCTTCCGATTCCTGCGGAAGTGAAAAAAATGTACCCGCTCTCTGACCGGGTCGTAGAAATCAAGAAAAAACGTGACGCGGAAATCCGCGACGTCTTTACCGGCGCATCGGATAAATTTATTCTGATCATCGGCCCCTGCTCGGCAGACAATGTCGACTCGGTACTCGATTACATCCACCGCCTTGCGAAGATACAGGACAAGATCGGCGACCGGATCCTTCTGATCCCGCGTATTTATACAAACAAGCCGCGCACGACCGGAGAGGGCTACAAAGGTCTCGTCCATCAGCCGGATCCGGAAAAGAAGCCGGATGTATTCGCAGGCATCGTCGCGATGCGAAAGCTCCATGCGGACGCCATCGAGCAGACCGGCCTGACCTGCGCCGATGAGATGCTTTATCCGGAAAACTATCGCTATGTCGACGATCTGCTTTCCTACGTCGCGATTGGCGCACGTTCCGTTGAGGACCAGCATCACCGCATGACCGTCAGCGGCATGACCGTACCGGCCGGTATGAAGAACCCGACCAGCGGCGATCTCTCCGTCATGTTCAATTCCGTCAAAGCAGCGCAGAGCAAGCACAACTTCATCTACCGCGGCTGGGAAGTCTACACCGACGGAAACGATCTCGCACATGTCGTACTGCGCGGTGCGACAAACAAGCATGGCGATTCGATTCCGAACTACCATTACGAGGATCTGATGCTGCTCAACGAGCTCTATGGCAAGCGTGGCCTCGCAAACCCGGCGGCAATCATCGATACAAACCATTCGAACTCCGGCAAACAATACATCGAACAGATCCGCATTGCAAAGGAAGTGCTGCACAGCATGAGCTACAACACTGAGCTTCGCAAGCTCATCAAAGGCTTCATGATTGAAAGCTACATTGAGGATGGCGCGCAGAAGATCGGCACCGGCAACCACGTCTACGGTCAGTCCATCACTGATCCGTGCCTTGGATGGGAGAAGTCGGAGAAGCTGATTTACGATATTTATGATACATTAGGAAAAATGTAATGCCATAAAGCTTCAGGCCGGAGCTGCACAGCAGTTCCGGCCCGTTTTATTTTTTGGAAATTGCGTCCTGTAAAGCAAAAATGCTCCGCAGAATGCGCGCTTTAATGCTACACTTCTAATACGGTAAAGCTCTTCGGTGCCAGCCGGATGCTGCCATTAAGCTCCAGCGCACACTCAGCAACCTTCGAAGGCTCCGGCTTTTCTGCCGGCTTCTCGCCTGCCGTCTCCAGCACCCATATCTTCGCAGCACCGGCCACCGGCTGTCCATCTGCACCTTCAACCGGAAGCAGGAATGCATCATCTGTAGTATTAACCGCTTTCAGAATCAGCTTTCCTTCCTTTGTCTCGGATGCAGTCACGTAAATGCCTTCTTTCCGGAGTGTTTCATCCTGCCCGTTCAACTGAAGTGTATGATCCCCGACGTGGTTCGCATAGAGCTTCTGTACATAATAGTTCGGAGTCAGATATACTTCATGATCGTCAAACCAGATCATATCCGGCTTCCACTGGCTGTGGCCGATCCGGTTGAACAGCGGCGCATAGGAGGCGAGCTTGATAACGCCTGCATTTTTCTCAAGGCCGGTCATAAAGGCAGCCTCTGCCAGCGCAGCTTCCATCGTATTTTCCTTATCCTCGGTATGCGCTGCATACTCGCCGGCAAACACGCCGATCTCTCTCGGATAGTTATCATAGAATGCGATGTGGTCATACATCCACTGCGGAGATACATAGTAATGCTCATCTACCGCATAGACAAAATCCGGATTCTCCTTCTGACCTTTCCGGTAAAAATCCCACGCCAGATCATAGAGCGTATTTTCTACGCTCGGTCCTGCGGTACCAAGGAGCTTCATCTTTGGGTAAACCGCATGAATCGCCTTTTCAAACTGCACATGGCGTTCAAAAATATCCACGTACTTTGTCTCCCACTGCTCATTTCCAATCGCAAGCATCTCAAGGTCAAACGGCTGTGGATGCCCCATCTTTGCACGGAGTCCGCCCCACTTGCTCTCCACCGGACCGTTCGCAAACTCAATCAGATCCAATGCATCCTGTACAAACTCCCGGAACTCCTCATTATCGATCGGCACCAGCTCAGTCGTGCGGAACTGGCAGGCCGCACCCATTCCGAGTACCGGAAGCGGCTTTGCGCCCAAAAGCTCACAGAGCACAAAATACTCATAAAAACCGATTCCATAGGACTGTCCATAATGTGCATCCGGGCGCTTCGCATCCAGGTCTTTCCGGAAATTGCGGTCATCCTGGAATGCCCAGAGATTCGGGATGTATTTCCGATCCTTCAGCTCTCCCACAGTTTTCTTCCACTGATAGCGGTTTTCTAGGCTGATGCCCTCAACAATACATCCGCCAGGGAAACGAATAAAGCCCGGCCGGATATCTTTCAATGCTTCAAGCAGATCCTTCCGGAATACACCTGCAACCGCATCATCCGGAAGCATGGAAATCAGGTCAAATTCTACGACACCTGCCACATCAAGCCTGATCTCAAAGGATGCTCCTGACACCGTCTCGTCTGCCGTCAGGGTCATGTCATACTTCACCCATTCGTGTTCTCTGCAGCGCTTCGTCACATCAATACCCTTGATCTCCCGCTGAATCTCGGCAAACGGGCCGTCTGTCAGCGGAAACTCCACCGTCAGATCTGTAAACGGCGCATATGGCACCGGCTTCACCGCCGCGACACTTCCTTTTGCATAAGTCGTTCCATCTTTATTTACTTCGACCGAAAACGTTTCTCCCTCATATGCAACACATCTTGCATAAAAGGAGACATGATAGCTCTTGCCTTTCTCCAGATAGATGCCATCATATGCCTGATTCGCGAAGCCCTGATGAGCTGCATACGTCGTCAGTCTCAGGTAATGCGGATTCACCATAGAAAGGGGCAGGCCGGTCACATACTGCATCCGCGGTGTCTGCTCCCCGTCTTTGCAGACCGGAGTCCATGCATAGCCATAATCGTCTACCGCATAGAAATTACCCGGTGTGCCAAATCCCTCCTTTGCCTCAAAGGAACGGTTCTCAATCATCTCCGCATAGAGTCCACCATCTGCAGCAAAATTGATATCCTCAAAAAAGAGACCAATCATTTCTGGAGAAATTTTTTCTCCATATTCACGTGTAAGCTTCATTGCACATGTTCCTCCGTAGTTATTTAAATTTCTTTCTATATTATAACCGTTTCCAGAATATTCCACAACCGGATTTTTCCGATCCGTTCTCTTTTTATGTTGTTGGGGTCAAAAAGTATTTTGCCCCCTATGATGCCTACGAATTGCTCCGCTGCAAAGCAGCTCCCGCAATTCTACAAACATTCGAAATCCGCTGATTTACTACGTAAATCGCTACTTTCTCATGTTTGGCGGGTCCCAAGTTCAAAAACCTTATCATGCAAGCATGAACGGCTTTTTGACCTTTTGACCCTGGCATCTTTCTATTCGTTCCGCAGTGCCGTCACCGGATCGCTCTTCGCAGCCTTGCGGGACGGGATCAGGCCTCCGATGAAGGTCAGAAATACACTGAGGCCGATCAGCACGATCGCCGGGAGTGCCGGAAGAGACGCACTGACCTGATTTGTATCGGCCAGACGGTGAATCAGCATATTGCCCGGCACAAGCAGCGCCAACGTGATCCCGATACCCATCAGCCCCGCACAGAGTCCGATAATGCATGTCTCCGCATTGAACACCTCTGAGACATTCCGTTTTGACGCGCCGATCGCACGCAGAATACCGATCTCTTTTTTCCGCTCGAGCACACTGATGTACGTGATGACACCGATCATGATCGAAGAGACAACTAGGGAAATCGCGACAAATGCAATCAATACATAGCTGATGATATCGACGATATCCGTCACGGATGACATCAGAGTGCCGACGATGTCCGTGTAGCTGATCACCTGCTCCTCTTTACCGGATGCCTCCATCCTTGCATTGTATTCGTCCAGAATCCGCACCACCTCTTCCTTGCTCTCAAAATCCTTCGGATAGATCGAGATTCCGCCCGGAACGGCCTCGTCCGCATAGCCGAGCTTCTTAAGATTGCCGTCGCAGGACGCATTTTCGTAAGTCATCAATGACATCAGAAGCTCCGAAAGCTCATCCTCGCTCATATTCATATGGATCGCCTTTGCAAATGCATCCGGATCAATCGTAAGCGCATGCTCCATTCCGCTTCCAAGCTGATTCATCGCCTGCGTCATCGCAGTCGTCATGCTCGACGTAATCTGCGTCATGACCTGCTGCAGCGTTTTTTGCATATTCGTACCGACTTTTTTCATCATATCATTCATGGCATCCTCAATGCCGACAGTCAGCTGCTGTGCCACCTGTGCCATGATATCCGAAAATTTTGCCTCAATTGCCTTTATGATCGCTTCTGTGTAAGCGTTCATCGCACTCTGCATATACGTCCCCATTGCCTCAGAAAACTTCTGCTCTACCTGTGAAGTATCGATCATTGAGGAAAGGCCCTTTAAGAACACCTGCTGTCCGGCTTCTGACTGCAGGTATTCCAAAAAATACGTCCCGAGATTCGCCGGATCAGGGAGGGCATTTTTCTTTGCGTAATCCGAATACCCTTCCAGCACATCCTTCACCAGAATTTCTTTGATCTGGTCTGCCGTGATATTGACCGTAAGTCCGTCCTTTATCAGCTTCTCCGCTTCCGACCGGATGGCATCCTGTGCCTCCTTTGTCGACAAAAATGCCAGAATGCTCGCAGCCCCGGTCTCTGTGATATCATTTTTCTTCACATAGTCCTGATACTGATTCATCAGCCTGGTCGCCGCCGCAATCAGTCTCTCTGAGGAGACATCGACCTGAATGTTGTTCTTCACCAGCTCCCGGATATCATTTACCACCCGGCTCGTGACCTCTTCGCTCGTCAGATACTGTCGGATCGCCGCTCTCATCTTCTCAGAATCAGCCTCCGGCTTGTCCTTGATGCTCTCCTGATAGCCTTGCAAAAGCTCTGTGAGCAGCGACTGCATGCCCTCTTCGGTAAAATTAAATTTCATCTGGCTGACCATATCCATCAGATTCAGCTTTGGTGCAGCCGGAATATTAGCCGCGAGGTCTTCCGGCTTCAGCACATCCAACAGATCCAGATCCAGCGCGGACAAATCCAGCATTTTCGAAAAGTCCGGCAAATCATTGGCATCCAGCTGCATGCTTCTGGACAGATCCGGCATCTTCATATTTCCACCGGACAGCCCCGATAAATCCAGTGACAATACACTCTCATCAAACTGAAACGCCTGCTGCAACGCATCCGTATCGATCTGAAAGAGCGATTCCAGATCAAATTTACCATCATCGGCTTCGTTTTCCCTACCAAATGCCTCACCGGTAAACACGTTCGTCTTCTCATCTGCGAGCTGTGCCTGTACAATCGGACTTTTCTTCGCCTCCTCGATCACGTGATGCGTCAGTGCCTTCGGGTAGCAGATTCCCGCCGTGAGCATGGAAGCCGTCGCACCTTCCTTTGGCTGGACGATGCCGACGATCGTCAGAGTCTCCCCGTTTTTCACAAGTTTTTTCATATATGCATCATTGTCTGTTTTGTCCTTCCAGACTTTATAGTCTGCATCATATTCATAATAGTCGGCCGCGTTGACTAGCCGGAACGTCGTTCCGAGAATCTGATCATAGGAGTAGCCATCTGCCTGTGTCGGCGTCTCGACCGTCTCTTCTGCCATAAACTGTTCCACCATCTCCTCCAGCTCCCTGCTGTCACGCAGTCCGAGCGTGTACTGGAGAAAATCACTGATATTTCCATTCGGCGTGAGCACAAGCACACATTCCTGGTAGGTCTTTGGCCAGCGTCCCGCCTTTACATCGTACTGTCCTTCGTAGAGCGACGCTTTCTCCGGCATCTCATAAAAAACATCCGTGCTCATGGTCATCGACATAATGCTGTTGGACGATGTCGAGGAGCCAAGTCCCATCGCAGAAAAAGACGTATCCGGATTTACCTGCCGGATCTCATCTCCCTCTTCCCTGAAAATCTGCGGCGACATTGAATACGTGTACTCTACGGCATTTGCATACTGCCCGATTCCGCTCTCCTCACTGTCAAGGTATTCCTTTAAGGACTGCAGATCATTTGAATTCATCTTGGAAAACATATTCGTCACCATCTCTGTGACACCGACCGTGCCTTCTGCATTCTCTTTTCCCGCAGCCTCTGCCGCTCCCGCCATCATCGAGGTCAGGTCAAAGCCCGTGCTCTGGATCTGCAATGGATACTCAGAGAGCGTCTCCTCCTCCATATTCTGAATGTAACGATTCACACCATTTGAAATCGACAGAATCAGGGCGATACCAATAATACCGATCGAACCGGCAAACGACGTCAGAAGCGTCCGCGCCTTTTTTGTGCGCAGATTCTGGAAGCTTAAGGAGAGTGCTGTCAGAAAAGACATCGATGACTTTCCCATATTTTTATGCACCGGCGGTGTCAGGCTCTCCGCTTCCGGTATAAACGGATCCGTATCCGAACGGATTTTGCCATCACGCAGATTCACCGTCCGCGTCGCATACAGACTTGCGAGCTCCGGATTATGCGTAACCATCACAACGAGGCGTTCTTTTGCAACCTCCTTTAAAAGCTCCATGACCTGCACGCTCGTATCTGAATCCAGTGCCCCGGTCGGTTCATCTGCCAAAAGAATATCCGGATTGTTCACAAGCGCCCGCGCGATCGCGACACGCTGCATCTGCCCGCCGGACATCTGGCTCGGCTTCTTGTGCAACTGCGCGCCAAGGCCGACCTTTTCCAGCGCCTCTGTCGCCCGACGTCTCCGCTCGCTGCCGGAAATACCGGAAATCGTCATCGCCAGCTCCACATTTGCGAGCACGGTCTGGTGCGGGATCAGGTTATAGCTCTGGAACACAAAGCCGATCGTATGGTTCCTGTAGGAATCCCAGTCCCGGTCCTTATACTTTTTCGTCGAAATACCATTGATGATCAGATCGCCGCTGTCATAACGATCCAGTCCCCCGATGATGTTCAGAAGCGTCGTCTTTCCCGAACCGCTCGGCCCGAGAATCGCCACGAATTCATTGTCGCGCAGATTCAGGCTGACGTCATCAAGCGCCTTCTGAACCAGCTTCCCTGTGCGGTATTCCTTCCGGATATGTTGAATCTGAAGCATCCATTTCCTCCCGTCTCTTCTATAAATTAATCTTACATTCTTTTCAGCCGCTTTCTGAAATTTTTGAAGATATGCTTCCGTTTTCTGCCGGTTTTTTACCTTCGTCTCATAACAGGAAAAGCCCTGACAAACGCAGGGCTTTCGCTGACTTTTTTTATTATACATCCTATTAGAAAAGGCTGTCAATTTTTTTGTATCATTCCATCAATTCAGCTCTGTCCCCGACTTGATTCCTCTAAGGTAAGCCATCGCATTGTCCAACGTCGTCTGGCTGATTGCGCCGAGGGCTTCTTCGGTCAGGAATGCCTGATGGGAGGTCACAATGACATTCGGGAAGGATAAGAGCCGCGCAGTCGTGGAGTGCATCAGGATGTCATCCTCGCGGTTCTCGTATACATTCTGTGTCTCCTCCTCGTACACATCCAATCCGACACCAAAGAATTTCCGCTCCCGGATTCCGGCGATCAGATCATCGGTCTTTACAAGCCCTCCGCGGGAGGTATTGACCAGAATCACGCCGTCCTTCATCTTGTTGATCGTATCGATATTGATCATATGGTGCGTGCTCTCCATCAGCGGGCAGTGCAGGGAGATCAGGTCACTCGTTGCGAGCAGCTCATCCAGCTCCACATAAGTAACGAAATCAAGATCCGGATTCTGATACATGTCGTATGCGATGACCTTCATGCCAAATCCATGACAAATGCGCGCCATTGCCGCTCCGATTTTTCCCGTTCCCACGATTCCGGCTGTCTTTCCGTAAAAATTCATTCCGGTCAGTCCCTGCAGACTGAAATTGTTCTCGCGGACTCTCATATATGCCTTGTGCAGATGGCGGTTCACTGCCATCGCCAAAGCCATCGCATGCTCTGCTACCGCCTCCGGTGAATAGCCCGGTACGCGCATGACTGTGATACCATACTCTGTCGCCGCCTTCAAATCTACATTATTGAAACCTGCGCAGCGCATAAGTACAAGCTTGACCCCTCTGTTCTGCAGCACCTTTAATGTCTTTTCACTCACATCTGAGCTTACAAACGCGCAGATTGCCTCGCTGTCCTGTACATAGGACGCTGTCTTCGGTGAGAGGTCCGTCTCCCAGTACTCCAGCTCCAGCTCCGGATACTGCTCTTTGATTCTGTTGAAGGATTCTTTATCATAACTTTTTGCACCAAAAAATGTAATTCTCATGCTCTGTCTCCTCTCTGATCTCACAGTTTATGTGAAACACGATAACCTTGTCGCTCTGTTCGTTAATATTTTAACGAGTAAGTCATTGAAAATCAATTGGCAGATTTACCTGTCTTTTTTTCACAATTGCTTTCTTTTCCTACAATATTTCCTGCTTCTTGGCGGTTTATACAAAGCGTTTGACAGGACAAACCTTTTTTTCGTCGACGTGACACTCTTTCATTTCCGCTTTTGCTTCTTCTACAGAATCAAGTGCATTTTCCATGTGCTTTTGCAAAAACTTCTTGCATCTGTTTCCAAAGTATGGTATGATGTCTCTCGTGCAAACGCATATGCCACTGTGGCGGAATTGGCAGACGCACTTGACTCAAAATCAAGCGGGTAACACCGTGCCGGTTCGAGTCCGGCCAGTGGCATAAAAAAGGCTTTGAGGGATTTCCCTTGAAGCCTTTTTCTTTTTGAATCCAACTCACTGCTTATTGCTTTGCGCAATTGAAGCAGGGGATTTGCTTAATTCGATTAAAAACGGATACCGACAATCCATACCGGTATCCGCTCTTCTTATACTATGTTTATCCAAATTTACTGTCGCAAGCAACGAGCAAAGCGGACATTCGCAATCCATCCCTGCAGCTCTGCTGACAGGGCCCCGCTTCGCTACTTGCTCATGAACGCAGTCGCTTAGTGCTCCGCGCACTTGAAGCGGGGGAATGCTTATCTGCGTTCAAGTCGTCATATATCATCCTTAGCACTTGCATCTTATGCAACGCTACTCTTCGTCCGTGCTCTCCAATTCCCCGGTAAAACCGGCCTCCTGTATCATGCGCAGGGTATCATCAATGCCCTGTCCGCCTGCAGTCAGGTAACCGGATGCGAAAATGGAATCTACCACTTTGAATAAGGTTGGCTCGATGCCCTTGAAGTAGACCTCACGTCCTGCCGCACAGCGGATATCGGAGGTCGGCACCATCAGTCTCGCAAGACAGAGCACCTTCAGACAGTATTCCGGTGTCAAACCGGAGATGTCGCGGTTCGCCAGACGCGTTCCTTCAATCGGGAGCAGGAAATTGATCGGGACAGATTCCGGATGAATCTCACGGATATCCATGAGCATGTCTGCCACATCGCCATGGCTTTCTCCCATTCCGATGATTCCACCGCAGCACATCTCGAATCCGATCCCTTTCAGCATCCGGATATTCTGGATCCGCTGCTCATAAGTATGCGTGCTGCAAATATTCGGATAAAAGGAACGGCTCGTGTTCAGATTGTGATTGATCCGGTTCAGGCCGGCATCCTTGAGCAGCTGTGCCTGCTTTTCCGTCAGAAATCCGATTGAGCAACAGATCTGCGTGTCATTTTTTTTCATTTTCCGGATACGCGCTGCGAGATCCTCGATCTCTGCATCGGTAAACCGGATGCCGCTCAGACCAATACAGTGCCGCGCCAGATGCTTTTCATCGACCAGATCGTTGTCACCGTACAGCTTTTCATCGGAAACCCGGCGGTACTTCTCGATCGGCGCCTCCGACTCGCAGGACTGCGCACAGTATGCACAGTTCTGCGAACAGTTGCCGCTCCGTACATTTGTGAGCAGCTGAATGCTCACCTTTTTCCCTTTATATTTCGTCCTGAGCACGTAAGCCGTCTCAATCAGCTGTGGCAGCTGCTCATCCGGCAGCTCGAGAATCGCGATCGCCTCGTCCCGCGTCAGTGTATGTGTCTCATCCCAGTTTTCCAGTAATGTAATAATTGGCTCTGCCATGCTTTTATCCTCACTTCTCTGTTTTCTAATTCTACAAAACCATAAAGTCAAGTATAAAAGCATAAGGGGAGAATGTCAACTAATTTTCATTTTTAGTTGACATTCTCCCCTTCTTTATTTTTATGATGATACCAGGGTCAAAAGGTCATGCGTTTCATGCTTGCATGAAAAAGCATGACTTATTGACCCGCAAAACACCTTTTGACCCCAACATCATTTTTATTCTGTTAATATTTCATATTCTTCAAGATATCACAAAAATCAAACGTTGCAAAATAATCCTTCGGCGTCTCGGCTCTGCGGATCATCTGGAAGCTTCCGTCTTCTTTCAGCAGAATCTCTGCCGACTTCAGCTTTCCATTGTAATTATAGCCCATGGAAAATCCATGTGCACCGGTGTCATGGATCACGAGCAGGTCACCCATGTCGATCTTCGGCAGTTTTCGGTCGATCGCAAATTTGTCATTGTTCTCGCACAGAGAACCCGTCACATCATAAACGTGATCACACGGCGCATCCTCCTTGCCCATTACAGTAATATGGTGATATGCACCGTACATCGCCGGGCGCATCAGGTTGACCGCACATGCATCGACACCGATATACTCCTTATGCGTATGCTTTTCATTGATCGCAGTCGTCACGAGGCAACCATACGGTCCGAGCATATATCTTCCGAGCTCGGTATACAGCGCAACATCGCCCATGCCTTCCGGAACCAGCACTTCCTCATATACCTTGCGCACGCCCTCTGCGATGACCTTGATATTGTTCTTCTCCTGATCCGGGCGATACGGGATACCAATTCCACCGGAAAGATTGATGAATCTGATCTTCGCACCGGTAGACTTATGCAGCTTTACCGCCAGCTCAAACAGCACCTTCGCCAGCATCGGGTAATAATCATTTGTAACAGTGTTGCTCGCAAGGAATGCATGGATACCAAACTCCTCCACACCCTTTGCTTTCATAATTTTGAATGCTTCTTCGATCTGCTCTGTCGTCATGCCATACTTCGCATCACCCGGGTTGTCCATGATGCCATTGCTGATCTTGAACACTCCGCCCGGATTGTACCGGCAGGACATCGTCTTCGGCAGATATCCGACCGCCTTCTCTACCTTTTCAATATGCGTGATATCGTCCAGATTGATGATACCGCCCATCTCAGCCGCCTTGCGGAACTCTTCCTCCGGTGTATCATTTGATGAAAACATCACGTCCTCTCCCACTATACCGAGTGCTTCCGAGAGCATCAGCTCTGTCATAGAGGAGCAGTCGCAGCCGCAGCCATACTCATGCAGAATATTGATCAGAAACGGGTTTGGCGTCGCCTTTACGGCAAAGTATTCTTTGTAGCCTTTGTTCCAGGAAAATGCATCATACAGTTCCTTTACATTATCACGAATTCCCTTCTCGTCATAAAGATGAAACGGGGTTGGGTATTCTTTTACGATTTCTTCCAGCTTTTCTTTTGTTACAAACGGTTTTTTCATAAATCAGTCTCCTCTGCTGTTTATATAAAGAACGCCCCCAGCCGGCACCTGTACCTGTCCTCTGGGGGCATACTTCTTCGTATACCAAAGCTTTTCTAACTATAAAACATTTCCTGCTTTTTTGTCAATACTCAACTTCCGAAGAACGCGTCATCCCGGTGTTTTTTATCAACAAGATGGTTGTACTGAAGCATCTGATAATCCTTTAGCTCCCCGGAATAGGCATCTTCCTCATAATTGTAGAAATTACCGTCGGCATCCCGGTAAACATTCGCATTGATCACCGGAAGCGTCTCCATCAGCTTTTTCAAAAAGGTCTGATAGCCGGTCAGCGGAATGCCTGCGTTTTCCATCAGAATGCTGCTAAGATAGTTGACGCTGATTCCGTCATAATACTTGTGCTCCAGCCCGTAATTGCTCCACATCACAAACGGCACGCGGTACCCCTGCTCCAGATCTGCAAGAGAATCAGAGGTCGTCGCACCACAGATGCGCTGAATCACATTTGTGATATAATCAGACGGCTGGTGATCGCCGAACATCACGACAATGACCGGCTCGTCCTGCTCTTTGAAATAATCGATCAGTTCCTCCAAAGCCCGGTCGGTCTGATTGATCAGTGTCAGGTATTTTTCGGTCGCCACAACGCTCGTCGTCTTGCCGGTCACCTCCGGAAGTGTCAGGTAAATGTTGAAATCCGGCGTCTCCCGGCTGTAGCCGCCGTGGTTTTGCATGGTGACCTCGAAAATGAATTTCCGCTCATCATCGCCCTTGATTGAAAACTGTTCCCTGATTTTATCAAAGGCTGACTTGTCGCTGATGTAGCCTCTCAGCCGGTAAGGGCTGGAGAAGGAATCCTTGTCCAGAAATTCATCGAATCCAAATTTTTCATAGACCGTATCCCGATCCCAGCCGGTACGATTGTACGGATGAATCGCCGTTGTACTGTAGCCGAGAGTCTTTAAATAGCTGGCAAGTGACGGTGTCTCATCGTTGATGTACTGCTGATAGGGGATGCTGCCCTTTGGCAAAAATCCCATCGTATCGCCGGTCAGGAATTCAAACTCCGTATTCGCCGTATTGCCGCCCTTGACAGAAACGTATAGCTCGCCGCCGACCGCCTCCTGCTGCAGACTCTTAAAAAACGGCATGACCTCCTCACTTGTTACAAAATCCCCCCACACGGAGAGATCCGAAAACGCCTCATTCATGATGACGACGATGTTCGGGTACTGCCCAGAAGACGCAGGTGCTTCTGTCTCTGCGGTCGCGTTCGTTTCGGCCTGCGTTGCCTGTACTGTCTCGCCCTGCGCATCAGTCTCCGGCTCATTCTTTGCATCTTCCTCGCCCTGTTCATCCGCCTCGACCTGCTTCATCAGCGCTTCCACCTTGTCCACCGAATACCCGGACGGCTGCTCAATGTTCAGGAATCTCAGATTTCCAAGAAAAGCCGCTGCGATTCCGTTATTTCGGTACAGCACATTTAAAGTAAACAGGGTCGTATCCATTCCGAAAAAGCTCTGCACCGCACTGTTCTGAATCTCACCGACATACAGAAACATCAACGCTGCATATGCCGCAATTGAAATCACGCGCAGCTTTTTCCGTCCGAGCTTTACTGTTGACTTAGACGAGAGCAGGATCATCCAGATAAATGCCAGTACGCTGTAGAACGCTTTCCAGCTCAGGACAAATTCATAATTGTCCGCGACGGAGGCCGCCGTGCCAAATGATAAGAGATCCCACGGTACGATCGGTGAACCGCGAAAGCTGACAACAAAATAGTTCGTCAGTCCAAAGAGCATCGGAACAAGCGTCGCAAGCCGAAAGCCCATGCGTACACTGCCGGTCAGCGCCGTCAGCAGTCCGTACAGCACATAAAAAAACAACAGATTCAGCACAAGGATCAGCGGTGCCAGGTCCGTAATCACATGCGTATAATTTTCCAGTGCGCATACAACTGCCAGCGGCAGCAGCAGATACAGCATCGCTGATAAAATCTTTCCAAAGCGGATATTCAGTAATACAAATGCCCCCGCCGCAATTCCAAGCAGCACGCCAAGTGTAATTCCCAAAGTATCCTTTCCGCTTCCGTATGCGGTAAACGCGGTTAAAATGAGGATAGCTGCGGTCGCCACAATGGCAGCCGCAGCCTGTTTTCTGTTCCAGATAAAAATTGATTTTTTCTTATTCATCGTTTCATCCCTACTTTATCACTTGCTCCTTCTGTGCTCATGTGTGAACAGATGATCCTGACAATATTCATAATTGCCGTCACACTTCGAGCAGAAGCGAAACTCCAAGTTGTCCCCGTCCAGCTCCGTCCGGCCGCAGATCGCACATTTATGCTTCGGTCCGTTCTTTGGCTGCACCTTTTTCACGTTACGTTTGAACTCCTGTCTGCGGTGAATCTGATGCGGTGTGAACCGGCTGAACCGCCCTGAAATCAGGAAAAATACGATAAAGTTGAACAGGGACGCGATAATCGCTACCCGGCTCGCCAAATTGCCCTGCACCAGTGATACGAGGATCATGACACCGTAAAGCGCGCCCATCCATTTCATCTTGATCGGGATAATAAAATACAGCATCACCTGCATATCCGGATACGTCAACGCAAATGCAAGGAAAATCGACATGTTAATATAGTATGTCGTAAACAGCATTCCGATCCCGATGTAGCCGGTCATACCATACAGAAGAAATGCACCGATCACAGTAAAGATCAGTCCCGAAAAAATATAAACATCAAACTTGAAGCTGCCCCACGTTCGCTCGAGTGTCTGTCCGATCGAGAAATAGAAAAACAGCATGATGATCGTAAAAATATCGAGACTTGACGGCGGAATCAGAATCCACGTCACCAGTCGCCATACCTGTCCGTGCAGAATGTAATATGGCTCCAGGGTCAAATATCCGAGCATTTCCGGCGTCAGAAGCTCCAGCACATAGCCGGCCACGTACGTCGCGATAATAAACATCGGAAGATTCTTCAATGCATATCTTCCGTACTTCCGTTCCATTTTGTCCAGAAAATTCATATGTCGCCCTCTTTTTCATTTAATTCTTAACGCATCCATTATAGATTTGCCCTCTTCGTTTGTCAATCTGGATCATCTGTTTTAGATTTTTTTAAGAAAACAGCCGAATCTGACACAGGTACACAGATTTCATCTCCGATCTGCAGATTGTACAGATCAAGATATGGATTCGCAAATAAAAGCTCCGACACGCGCACACCGTATCGCTTCCCTATTTTATAGAGAGAATCTCCTTCCTCAATCGTATGCACCAGCCCGTGGCACTTCAGATGTCCCATGACAGCCACCTCTCCTACAATGTTCCTCTCGGAACAGAATATGCAAATGCGATGCGGTTTGTTACTCACCTCTGATATATCTTTGTCGTTTTATCGAAAGATTATCTCTTGCCAACAAATCCCCTGTTGTATTATGATAAGATAATTAAAACCTTACGAAAGGAGCATTCTTTTTATGGCAGGCTCATCTTTTGGCACTATTTTCAGAATTACCACGTGGGGGGAATCCCACGGAAAGGGCATCGGAGTCGTCGTGGACGGCTGCCCGGCCGGGATTCCGCTGACGGAAGATGATATACAGCCGTATCTGGATCTGCGCAAGCCCGGACAGAACCGGTATACGACCAAGCGTGCGGAGGCCGACTCCGTCGAGATCCTCTCCGGCACCTTTGAGGGCCGCACAACCGGTACCCCGATCTCTCTGCTCGTACGCAATACCGATCAGCGTTCCAGGGACTATGGCTCGATTTCAGAGCTGTATCGGCCGGGACACGCCGATTATACATTTGATCAGAAATACGGTTTCCGGGACTATCGCGGAGGCGGACGCTCGTCCGGGCGGGAGACAATCGGGCGCGTGGCTGCCGGAGCGATCGCGATCAGGCTGCTCTCTGAACTCGGTGTGACGTTTACGACCTACGTCAGTGCAATTGGCCCGGTCTGCATCGACCGGAATCACATGGACTACACCCGCATCTGGGAGAGCGACCTGCGCATGCCGGATGCCAGAGCCGAAGAACGCGCCAGAGCATGGCTCGAGGAATGTCTGCAATCACAGGATTCCAGCGGAGGCACAATTGAATGCATCGCCGAGCATGTCCCGGCAGGCTTAGGTGACCCGGCATTCGAAAAGCTCGACGCTGCTCTTGCAAAAGCAATCATGTCAATCGGCGCAGTAAAGGCTGTGGAAATCGGTGACGGCACTGAGGTCTCAAAGAGCCGTGGAAGTGAAAACAATGATTTTTATCTGGAAAATGCAGACGGCATTCCATATAAGTCGACCAACCACAGCGGGGGGATCTTAGGCGGAATCAGTGACGGCTCCCCGATCCGCATCCGCGCCTCCTTCAAGCCGACTCCGTCGATCGGACAGCCGCAGAGTATGCTGACCCGCGACGGACACTGCGTCACTGAGGTCATCCACGGGCGGCATGACCCGGTGATCGTCACACGGGCAGCCATCGTCGTGGAAGCTATGGCCGCGCTTACGCTGGCCGACCATCTTCTGCTCAACCTTAGCTCCAAAATAGAAACGGTGAAAAAGATTTACGGAAGGGATTAATTCCTTCTGCCACTTAACAAAAATTTTGTTCTGTGTTACACTGACATTAATAGTTCCGCAAAACATGGATGCTTATCTGCGTTCAGAACGTTGGAACAGATATTACACAGAGAAAACAGGAGGTTTAGATATGGATGGACAGGAAAAATATGTTGCATACGTCGGCACCTACACGCATGGCAGCAGCATCGGCATACATGTTTATGATATAGATATCGAAGCGGGAATTATGACCGAGCGGGAAGTGATTCCGGTAAACAATGCTTCTCATATGACAAAGTCCTACAACGGCAAATATCTCTACTCCATCGCAGATGAGGGTGTGGAAGTGCTCGCAATCAGTCCGGACGGAAGCTTAGAGCCGATCAATAAAGTCGGTATCGATGGCATGCGCGGCTGTTACCTCTCTACGGACAAGAGCGGTAAATTTCTCTTCGTGGGCGGTTATCACGACGGAAAGGTAACGGTCGTCCATACGCACCGTGACGGACGACTCGGCTCAATCATGGACGGTGTCTTCCACAAGGGACTCGGCAGTGTCGCAGAGCGGAACTTCCGTCCGCATGTGAGCTGCGTCATCCCGACTCCGGACGACAAATATCTGTGCGCAGTCGATAACGGTATTGACCAGGTCAAAATCTATCAGATCAATGAGCGGAGCGGCCGGATTCATCTCTTCGATATTCTGCGCTGCAAGCTCGACTCCGGCCCACGGCTCCTCACCTTCAGCCATGACGGACATTTTGCCTACGTCAACTGTGAGCTCACCAACGAAATCGTCGTCTACAAGTACGACGGCACCGGAAAGGCACCGGAATTCGAAAAAATTCAGGAGATTTCTACTCTGCGTGATCCGGAGACACTCGGCAGCGCCTGCTGCGGCATGAAGCTCGCTCCAAGCGGCAGGTATCTCTATGCTTCCACCGCCGGCGAAAACACCGTCGCTGTCTTTCGTGTTGACCAGGAGACCGGTATGCTGACCCGTATCTGCTGTCTTCCGATCAGCGGAGAATACCCGAAGGATATTGACATCTTCCCGGGCGAAAAGACGCTCGTCGTACTGAACCACGAGTCCAATGAGATCCGTTTTTTCACCGTAGATTATGAAAAAGGATTGCTCGTTATGAAAGGCCGTCCGATCAAGGTTGATACGCCAAACTGCATTCTGATCTCCAAAATCGGCTGCTGCTGACTGAAAGGAACCGGATACGATCCATGACCAGAGACCTGACTTATCACATTTCCGGTGCAGATGTCGGAATGAAAATCGAAGAATATTTAAAACAGCTCGGCTGCTCTCATCATGTACTCACACATTTAAAGCGCACCGAGCACGGGATTGTACTCAATGGTGCATGGGCCTACGCCAGCCAGCGGCTGTCAGAAGGCGATCTCCTACAGCTGCACATCACAGAAGAAGCCTGCTCGGAACAGATCGTTCCGGTCAGGCTTCCTCTTCGTATTGTCTATGAAGATGCAGATCTGATGGTGATTGACAAGCCTGCCGATATGCCCATTCATCCTTCTGTCAACAATCACGACAATACACTGGCTAACGCTGTCATGTACTATTTTTCTGAGCAAAATCTCCCTTTTGTCTACCGCTGCGTCAACCGGCTTGACCGGGATACGAGCGGTCTGCTCATTCTCGCCAAAAATCTGTTCAGTGCCTCCATCCTCTATCAGATGTCTGCCCGCAGAGAAATCCACCGGCATTATCTGGCAATCGTCGAGGGCGAGACGCCTCCCTTTGGCACTATTGATGCGCCGATCGCCCGCAAAGCAGATTCCGCCATCATGCGCTGCGTAGATGCCATGCACGGAGATCTGGCCATCACCCACTATGAACAGCTCGCATTTTACCCGGAATCAGAAGCGCCGCAGATTCCTCCCTGTGGATTTTCTCTGCTGCGCATCCGTCTTGAGACCGGACGCACCCACCAGATCCGTGTACATTTTTCCCATCTGGGGTATCCACTCGCCGGAGATTTTCTCTACAATCCGGACAGTCCTGCCAGGATCACGCGACAGGCGCTGCACTCCTGCTCACTGGACTTTTGTCATCCGGTGACCGGCGAGCCGCTGCATTTTGAAAGTCCGATGCCGGAAGATATGAATCAGTTGATTGAGACTGAAGGATTTCAAGCGTAGCTATTTCTACGCCATGCAGATATTGGATAAATTAAAGGTTACTATGTGATGAAAAAGCCTCAGATCTTATACCCCTTCAGATAATAATTCTTCACAAAGTACATCAGCTCTTCCTCACCTCTCTGATCAAGAATCCGCAGCATCCCATGCAGCTCCCTTGAGGTCTGCGGATTCAGCAGATAATGACCTCTGCCGCGCTCAAAGTAGGTGAGCGGATCGTGCTGTGTGTATGCCTCTTTATTATAATTCTTTGAGGCACAGATCCGATCCATCAGCATCTCTGCCACATATCTCCGCGGCATCTGTACCGCCTGCAGCGGGCATTTCCCCTTCGCCGGTCTGATCGAGTAGTCGAGCCAGTATTCAAAATGATGCCGGTTGCGTCCCTTGTGATGCAGCCATGCAGCAGAATAGCCCCGGTCCAGTCGTTCATTATTGTTCGGACTCGCCTTGCCGTCCGCATAATAGCGGCAGCCCATCAGGAACTCGATCGGCATATACTTTGACAGATCATGCATCAGTCCCTGCCGGTACAATCCGATCCGAAAGCAATGTTTCATCACAAGCAGCTTGTGTTCGGTAATTGTTTTAAAATGTCCTTTCACCTTATGCCAGGTGATACGTCCATCATTATTCTGTCTCATCTTCTCTACCTTCTAATATCATAATCGTTCTCGGCGGCACGCGGAAGGAACGGATCTTTCCAAGTGCTTCCGGCTGCAGCAGGAAGCTCTCCGGCTCTGATGTATCCATGACACGATACCACGAGGCGTGCTCCGCCAGAAGCGGCAGCGCAAACGTCTGCTCTGTCCAGTATAAATTGTATGCGATATAAATGAAACCGGATTCTCCGGCATAGCCTCCTGCATACATACAGCCAAACTGTCGCGTCGTGCGTGAAAAATCACAGTACCAGGCACGGTCACTGTGGTAAGACAAATCCGGATAGCCGCAGGAATTGCGGTCCGCACACAGAAGCTCGGTCGCCTGATGCAGCATCGGATGTACCTTCCGGTAAGCAATAGCGGACTGCACAAAGTGATGCAGCTGCTGTGTACTCTTTGACTGGTTCCAGCCCAGCCATGTCAGCTCGCTGTCATGACAGTAAGGATTATTGTTACCGTCCTGCGTGTTGCCAAACTCATCACCTGCAAGCAGCATCGGAACACCCTGCGCAAAAAGCAGCATAGCCAGCGCGTTTTTCTTCTGCCGCATCCGAAGCCGCAAAATCTCCTTTTTGCGTGTCGGCCCTTCCACACCGCAGTTCCAGCTGTAATTGTAATCGGTACCGTCCCGATCCTGCTCTCCGTTCGCCTGATTGTGCTTATAATCATAGCTCACGAGATCCTCCAACGTAAAGCCGTCATGCGTTGTCACATAGTTGATGACTGCACAACCCTTCGGATTTCTGCGCAGTCGCACCGCAAATGCGCCGGACTGCTCACCATCGCCCCTTAACATCCGCCTGCAATCATTCATAAAGCCATCATTGGACTCTGCCAGCCTGCTATGCCACATCTGTGCATTTTTCTGAACCAGACCGTCCGGAAACCACTCTCCGATCAGCTTTACATCCCGAAACATTGGCAGCCTTGCCAGTTCCTCACAGACAGTGCTGCGGGTCATCAGTACAAAACCATCCACATGGTACTCCTGTACCCAGTACCGCAGACATTCCAGAATCAGAAGCATATCCGTATCCTCGGTAAACGGAAATTCCAGAATCAGTTCCATACCAAGCGCATGTATCGCCCTGATCAGCTGCTTCAGCTCCAGATCCGGATCCGGCGACGCTGCATAGGAGGACTTCGGTGCAAAATAAAAACCCGGGCCGTAGCCCCAGTAATTCATCCGCCACGCCTCTTCTTCCGAAAGCTGCTCGGCCGCACGCACAACAGCTTCCTTCTGTGTCTTTGGCACACCCTTTAACTCCAGCCGCGGCGTCATCTCCGCAAAATCATATACCGGCATCAGCCGAATCTGGTTGATGCCAAGCTCCCTCAGATAGGGAAGCTTTTCCCGCAGTCCCGCGAATGTCCCTTTATGGCGTACTCCTGAATTTTTTTGCTTTGTAAAGCCGCGCACGTGAAGGTGATACATAACCACATCCGGATACGCCAGCTGTGGACGCACATCCTCTCCCCAGTCAAAACTCTTCGTCAGAAAACTGCCGCGGATGCCATGTGCCGATTTGGGCAGCAGGCTCCCAAATGTCCCCCGGCCTTCAATTTTCCGCGCATACGGATCAGTCACGACCTGACCGTTCTCGCGGAAATTGTATTCATAGGCTGACGTCCGCAGCTTCACTTTCATATGATAAAATCCACCCGCTGCCTCCTGCTTCGGAAACGGTATACTGGCTGCGATCACTTCGCTCCCCTTTTCATAAAGCAGCAGCTCCGGCTGTCCAATCCCCGCGGCATAATATCCAAAATGAACACCGTCCTTCATGACAACAGCCCCCGGCTGAACACTGTCGTCCAACCATATCTTAAACTCATTTTCCCTCACTTGTTTTCCGCCTTTCTGTCCATTCTCACAGCTCGATGTCAAGCTCTACCGGACAGTGATCTGAACCCGTCACCTCTGTATGAATCTTCGCATCCTGCAATCGTTCCTTTAACGCTTCTGATACACAGAAATAGTCAATCCGCCATCCCGCATTTTTCTCCCGCGCGTGAAACCGGTACGACCACCAGCTGTAAATCCCCTCCTGATCCGGGTGAAAATACCGGAATGTATCGATAAAACCACTGTTCAGCATCTCGGTAAATTTATTTCGTTCCTCGTCGGTAAAGCCTGCATTTTTCCGGTTCGTCTTTGGATTCTTCAGGTCGATCTCCTTGTGCGCCACATTCAGGTCACCGCAAAATACGACCGGCTTTTCCTGCTCCAGCTTTTTCAGCCAGCCAAGAAATGCCTCTTCCCAGCGCATCCGGTAGTCCAGTCTCGCCAGCTCGCTCTGTGAATTCGGTGTATAGACCGTCACAAAATAAAAATTTTCATACTCCAGGGTAACCACACGGCCTTCCTGATCGTGTTCCTCCTCTCCAATTCCATAAAGAACACGCAAAGGCTCCTGTTTTGCAAAAACCGCCGTCCCGGAATAGCCCTTTTTCTTTGCATAATTCCAGTACTGAAAATAGCCCGGAAGCTCCAGCTCGATCTGTCCCTCCTGCAGCTTGCTCTCCTGAATACAGAAAATATCCGCATCTGCCTCATGAAAATAGTCTAAAAAGCCTTTCTGTACACAGGCACGCAGCCCATTCACATTCCAGGATATGAATTTCATACGCATTTTCTCCATTTCTTTCTGATCTTTTTTCAGTATAGCAATAATATTTCACTTTTTCCAGTCCGTTGTTGCTATTTTCCGTTATTTTTGATAAAGTAATCTCAGTACCGCAGGCAGTAAAGCTGACATGGCGTGTATCGCTGCCCGTTACCTGCGGAAACAAACAAATAAGAGAGGTATGTAAAATGAGCGAATTTGATGTGTGCAGCGGCAGCTGTGAGACCTGTGGTTCTGCCGAGGATTGCAGCAAGGCAACCATTACCCTGACACTTGACAATGATGAGACGATCGAGTGCTCTATCCTCACGATCTATGAGGCAGGCGAACGGGAGTATATCGCCCTTCTCCCGCTGAATGAGCAGGGAACTAATGAAGATGGCGAAGTATATCTTTACCGTTATACGCAGCAGAACGGCACCCCGATTCTCGACAACATCGAGGACGATGAGGAGTACGAGGCTGCTTCTGACGGCTTTGATGAGTGGCTGGATTCTCTGGAGTATGATGAGCTCGTCTCTGAGGACGAGGAGGACGAGGAGTAATCCTGACGGCCATTAAGTGTATATACGACATACTCCGGCTGGCAAGTGACCCCAAAAAGCATCCCACAAGGCAAAACTTCTGCCTCAGGGATGCTTTTCTCATTCATCCGTTTCTTCCAGCAGCGGCTCCAGAAATACAGATGGATCCACGCGTTTTCCATACCGTTCCCGCACATAAAACAGGTGCAAGCGATCCTTTGCGCGCGTCATCCCAACATAAAACAGCCGACGCTCTTCTTCAAGATCTGCCTCCATCGACGCTTTCCGATGCGGAATCGTCCCTTCATTGACATCTACCAAAAAGACCTCCTGAAATTCCAGTCCTTTCGCACTGTGGAGCGTCGCCAGCGTGATTGCATCCGGATCCCGCTCCTTTTTTCCACGCTGCTCCAGCAGCCGTTCCTTATACGCAGTCAGATGCTCATACCACGCCTCCACTGTTTTAAACGGTCTGCAGCCATCCTGAATCTCATCCAGAATGTCTGTCAGCTCTTCCGGTTTCATCCGACGCGCCTTCGCATATTCCTGAAGGTATTCCTCATAATTCATTCCGTATCGAATGTAATTGACCGCCGCATACGGCGCCATATCCTTCAGCATCCGCAAATCCAGCTCCAGACGGTCAATCCGGTCAAGCATCCAGTCCTTATCCTCATAATATGTCCGCAGCGTTTCCAGTGAAATAACCTTCGCATCAATCGCATCACGCGCAATGTATCGCTTCGGCCGGTTCATAACCTGCAAAAACTCCGTCCGATCCAGCCGCTCCCTCGCAAGGTGTAAATATGCAAACAGATCCTTTGCAATCCAATGCTCATAAATATTCGGAAGGGCGTCCCGCATCTCAAACGGGATATTAAACTCCATCAGCCGCTCCGCATACGGACGTGCACCCTGATTCGTTCGATAAAGCACTGCAATCTCATTTGGCGGTATCCCGCCTGCAAGACTCTCCTGCACCTTTTTAATTAGATACAAGGACTCATGCTCCTGCCCGGAAAACTCCCGGATGTCGATCTGCCCCTGCCCTTTACGTACATGCACGGCTCGTTTGGCAAAGCGTTTTGTATTCTCACGGATCACAAGCTGTGCGGCACGGATGACCGAAGCAACAGAACGGAAATTCCGGTCGAGCACGATCTGCTTCGCATCCGGATAGTCCTTCGGAAAATTCAGCATAATCTCCGGCTTCGCCCCCCGGAAACGATAGATTGACTGGTCATCGTCTCCGACGATAAACAGATTTCGCTCCGGATCTGCAAGCAGCCGCAAGATCGCATACTGTAAAAGATTGATGTCCTGAAATTCATCGACCAGGATATAGCGGTAATGCCGCTGCCACGCGGCAAGGATATCCGCCCGCTGTGTCAAAAGCTCATAGGTCATGGTCATCATATCATCAAAGTCCAGAAGCCCCTCTCTTCGATGCATTTCCTCATATTTTCGGTAAAAGCCCCGGAACACCTCCTCCGGACAGCTTTTAGAATAATAGTGTTCCAGCGGAATCTGCTCATTTTTCACCACGCTGATCTCGGAGGCAATTTCTGAAAGCGTCTCCTTTTCGTCTTCAAAATGAAGTCCTGATTCTGAGAGCAGGCGCTGCAGAATCTGGTATTTCTTCTCCTCCGTCAGAATATTCGCCACGCTGTAATGATAGGCATATTTCAAAATATGAAAAAAAACCGCATGAAAGGTCCCGAATGTGACTCCCCTTTGCCTTGACAATGCCTGAAAACGGCTCTGCATCTCCTGTGCAGCGGCCTTCGTAAAGGTGATCACCAGAATCTCCTGCGGTCGTATGTGATACGCTTCGATAAGATAACGGACTCTCTGCGTGATCACGAGCGTTTTTCCGGAGCCGGGTCCGGCCAGTACGATTGCCGGCCCTGCTCCGTGTGTAATTGCCTGATGCTGTGCATTACTTACCTGCATGCTACTCCACGCCCAGCTTCTTCAGTGCTGTGTGAATACGGGCAACGGTCTCATCCTTTCCGATGATTTCCATGATCTCCGTCGCGCCTGCCGGAGTCACCGTCTTTCCGGAAACAGCGACACGCAGCGGCCACATCACAAAGTTGACCTTGCAGCCATTTTCCTCCGTATAGGTCTTCAGCATCTCAAAAAGCGCATCATTGGTGAAGGTCTCCTGTGCCTCAATCCGCGGAAGCAGTGCCTGAAGCGTCGCTGCCGCTGTCTCGGCATTGTTTTTGGACTTCTTATTTGTAAATAGGTCGGTATCATACTCCGGAAGCGTCTCAAAGAAGCTTACCATATCGGTGATCTCCGGGTATACCTCAATACGGGTACGTACCATCTCTGCAATCTTATGCAGATCCAGCTCCTTCGTGAGCGCTTTTTTCAGATACGGGAGCGCTGCCTCATAGAATATTTCCGGATCCATTGCCTTGAGATATTCACCGTTCATCCAACGCAGCTTCTGAATATCAAAGACAGCCGGGGATTTGCTCATATTGTGGTAGTCAAATGCCTCGACGAGCTCCTGTAAAGAAAAAATCTCACGGTTGTCCTGCGGACACCAGCCAAGCAGCGCCACATAGTTTACGATTGCTTCGGAGACAAAGCCCTGATCCAGCAGATCCTCATAGGAGGAATGTCCGGAACGCTTGCTCAGCTTCTGATGCTCCTCATTTGTAATCAGCGGACAGTGTACATAGACCGGAACCTCCCAGCCAAACGCCTCATACAGACGGTTATACTTCGGTGCAGAGGAAAGGTACTCGTTTCCGCGAACCACATGGGTAATACCCATCAGATGGTCATCCACAACGTTTGCAAAGTTGTAGGTCGGATATCCGTCAGACTTGATCAATACCATATCATCGAGCTCTGCGTTCGGCACCTCGATCTCGCCATAGATTTCATCAACAAACTTAGTCGTTCCCTCATTCGGGACATTCTGGCGAATGACAAACGGTACTCCCGCTGCCAGCTTTGCCTCAACCTCTTCTTTGGACAAATGCAGGCAGTGCTTGTCGTACATCATGATCTCTTTTCCTGCCACCTCCTGGCGCAGGGAATCCAGACGCTCTTTATCGCAAAAGCAGTAATATGCCTCTCCTTTTTCGATCAGCTTCTTTGCATATTCCATATAGATGCCGGCCTTCTGACGCTCGCTCTGTACATACGGACCACAGCCGCCGTCCTTATCCGGTCCCTCATCATGGATCAGGCCGGTCTTCTGTAAGGTCCGGTAAATGATCTCTACCGCGCCCTCAACGTAACGCTCCTGGTCTGTATCCTCAATACGCAGCATAAAAGTACCACCTTCATGCTTTGCAATCAAATATGCATACAATGCCGTTCTCAAATTTCCTACATGCATCCGTCCGGTCGGACTCGGTGCAAATCTTGTCTTTACTTTACTCATCTTTTCTTTGTTCTCCTTCTTCTTGCATTATCGGAAGCGTATCTGTCTCGACACGCTCAGCGCCAGCCCCATCTCTACCATCAAAAATACGATGGAAGTACCTCCATAGCTGACAAACGGGAGGGTGATGCCGGTCGTCGGAATCGAATTCGTGACAACCGCAATATTCAGCACTACCTGCAGTGCTATATGTATGAAAATGCCAGATGCAATCAGCGATCCGAGCAGATCAGGCGCATTCTGTGCAATCATAGCAAGACGGTACAGCATAAATACAAACAGTAAGATGACAATCGCCGCACCGAATACACCAAGCTCCTCACAGATGATCGAGAAAATCATATCATTCTGTGCCTCCGGGATTGCCCCGAGCTTCTGTGTGCTGTTGCCAAGCCCCTTACCGAAAAATCCACCGGAACCAATCGCGTACAGTGCCTGCAAAATCTGATAACCGTTATCCCCGGCCTGTGCCTCCGGATGCAGCCATGTCTGAATACGCTGAATACGGAAGCTTCCGCCGTCTCCGGACATATTGATCAGCACAACAAGTAAAATCGCCAGCAACACAAGCCCGGCTGCCCCGACCTTCAAAAACGGAGCTGTCTTCGGATGTGCGATAAAAATAAGCGCTACAACAATACCGAGAATGATCGTCGCAGTACTTAAGTTCTGTGTAAATATGTAGGTAAATCCGGCGGTCAGTCCGCCAAAGCCAAGTACGATAAAAACAGACTTCCATCTCTCTATATACTTGCCAATCTTTACAATCAGTACCGGAATAAATAAAATAACGGCCAGCTTCGCCATCTCTGCCGGCTGAAATGAGATCGGACCAATGTAGATCCACCGTTTTGCACCGTTAACCTCACGCCCGATGAATCTGGTAAGAAATAAAAGCACAAGCGAAGCCTCATAAAGCGGTGCTGCAAAACGCGCCAGATAATGATAGTCCAGTCTGGAGACAAAAAATCCAATTCCCAACGCTGCGATACTGATCAGCGTCTGCTTTCCAAAATAGCTCATCGTGCTCTGTGTCTCTGAATTTATCATCGACTTATACGCGGTCGCACTGTAAAGCATGATCAGTCCGAAGCTTGTCAGCAGAATCACGACTGCCAGCAGGTTGTAATCGTAATAGTCCTGACCTGCCGCAATCATTCTGCGCAGCTTCTTAATTGTCTGACCCTTTTTTCTTGCTGTCGGCGCTTTTCTGCGCACCGGCGTCAAATGTTCTGATCTTACTGCCATAAAAATCCCTTCAAATTGATCTCCACACGTATTCTGCACTCTCCAAGGCTCCGGCAATGACAGGCCCAAGATAAAAGCAATACAGGTCTATCCTCTCGGATGTGCCTCACTGTAGACCCGCTGCATTTTCTGCAGATTAAGATTCACATACATCTGAGTCGTCGCGATATCGGAATGTCCCATCATCTGCTGTACACTGCGCAGGTCCGCCCCATTCTGTACCAGATGCGCAGCAAAGGAATGACGCAGGGTATGCGGGGTAATATCTGTCTCGATCCCGGCTCTGGCCGCGTATTGCTTGATCAGCTTCCAGAAGCCCTGGCGGCTCATGGAATGCCCGGAACAGTTTACGAACAGGAACTCACTTTCCTGCCCGTGCAGAAGTATACTCCGGCTGCCCAGCAGATAACGTTCCAGCGTCTGCTTCGCATTATTGCCAAACGGGATCACCCGCTCCCTTCCCTCGTCCTTACAGATAACGTAATTCATCATCAGATTCAGGTCATTTTGTTTCAGGGAGATCAGCTCGGACACCCGCATCCCGGTCGCATACAGAAGCTCAAGCATCGCACGGTCACGGATCTGCTTCGGCGTATTTCCGGAAGGCTGCTCTAACAGCCGCACCGTCTCCTCCATGCTCAGAATCTCCGGCATCTTTTTCTCGATATGCGGTGCTTTTACCTGTTCCGTCGGATCATCCATCCGCAGATGCGATTTACAGGCATAATGAAAAAAAGCCTTCATCGAAGCCACATTGCGTGAAACAGTAGCCGTTGAAAGCCCCTGCTTTTCCAGATATAAAATATATGAATTTAAGTTGGTCGAGGTCACATTCTCGACATGCTCCACACCATGCTCGCCAAGATAACTCTCCAGCTTGCGCAAATCACGCTGATAAGAGCTGACGGTGCTCGCCGATGCATTCTTCGTCTCTTTCAGGTAATTAATAAACAGAGGCAGCTCCAGTTCCATATATCACGATTCCTCTTCTTTCTCGTCCGGTATCTCTTCCCTCATACAGCCCGGGCACAGGCCATTGCCCGCACACAGACCAATTTACAATAGGTACTTCACATTTTACGCAGTTTGTTATGTAAAGTCAACGGTAAATTTCACATAAAATCAGTCTGGAATCCAGCATTTCTGCGCTTTTACCAGATGTCGTAAAACTATTTTTTTCCGGCACCAGATATGGTAAATTCATTTCCGGGAATATACAGCCAGAAAATGCTTATTCTGTGTTCACATCAGTCCGGGAATTACCTGCAGCAGCCGCATCCCTATAAATGCCTCCATTCCGCATCCCACCGCACAGAGCATGAGCATGCTCAGAAACTCTCTCCTCATCCACCCGGAGTATGTTTTTTCAAAATCCAATGTCCGCGTTGCTCTGTCATACTCTGCAGGACATTCCTCCCGTGGCTCCCCTTCCCGTCCTGATATTATGCCGCAGTCCCTTTTTCGCTCAATTCCATACTTGCTAAAATACAGCCGGAGCTCTCCCCGAAAAGCAAGTACATACAGAATCCACTGCGGAAGCAGGCAACACAGGAACAGCAGGATGCCATTTGTCCCCTCCCGCAGTAAAAAGAGTGACAGCAGCATACCGCCTGCAAAAAAAATCCAGAAAAGCAGAAGCAGATGCGCAAAAAATCCAAAAGGGGTATAGCTGCTCATCCATAAAAAGCAAATCAGACGCAGACGTTTGACCAAAAGATACCAGAAAAGCTGTGTAAAGTCCGAATCGGGCAGCTGCGCAAATTTTCCAAAGCTGTACAGGCTGAAAAATCCGGCATAGCTTCCATCTCCCATGCGAAACAGCTTCGGGGCTACCACCCCTGCCAGTAACCCAAGCAGAGCAGCCGCCCCAAAGCTGATCAAAATCCGTCTTTCCTTTTCCACAAAACAGCCCTCACAGATGCTTTTTTACAATCTATGCGGACATCTGTGGCGCTAGTATCTCTTTTCCTGCGTCAGCGTACCTAGGACAATATATCGTTTTAACGCTTCATAAATCTCCGTCTCGGTCGGCGGACAGCCCTTCACACAGAAATCAAACCCAGATGTGCAGTTTCCGACTCCGAGCTTTCCATGCTTCCCACGATACCCCTGTCCAATGCATATCTTTTCTCCCAGCTGTTCAAGCAGGCCCTCCTTCCGCAGGCGATCCAGCGCCGGAAGCAGATACCCGTAACAGGCACTGCACGATTCAACCTCCTGTACAAGGTCCTGTACGGCTACTACTTTATCCGCGTAAGGGAGTTCTTCATCCCAGATAGCACTTCCTTCCAGATAATACGTTCCTTCCTCTGCGAGCACTCCGATCTTGGCATGCTCAAGATCGGTCGAACCGGCACCGAGCTGTTCGGCCATCTGAATATATGGCACTTCCTCAATACCATAGTGGAGCAGGCCGCAGACGTAAGTATCCACGAGTACCGGATCCCGTGAGACCATGATACAGTTCTTCACGACTGGATTGCCACCGTCCTCAAAGTCCAGATCACCGCAGATGTGATCCACCACAATGAAGTCCTGACGGATGCCCTTTGCCAGATGTGCAATCGGACGGTGCAGCCCCATCGCATGGAAATGTCGTTTCTCCGTATTTGGCAGAAGACCTTTCATATTCTTCAGAGCACAGGTAATCTTTGTCTGACAATGGCCCTTGAGCACCGGTACATTGATCAGAAAATCGATATCTTTTACACAGCTGCAAAGCTCCAGCTTTAGCCCGTCACAGTCCTTTGTAAAATGTGTATCCTTCTGTGCATCCAGAAGCGGCACGCCGTACTGTTCCGACAGTTTCCAATAGCCGCACACCTCAAACGACTCTTCCGTGCGGTCACCTACCCAGGATCCCTCTGCGATCACAAGATTCCGGCAACCGTGATCCTGCAGGTATTCAATAATTCCCGCCACGATCTCCGGGTGGGTCGTCGCCCCCCATGAAGCATCCGCCGGTGCCACAAGATTCGGCTTGATCCCGATCCGACAGTCGTGATCCGATATCAATCCAATCAGATCCGCCGCCTCGAGCAGCTCCTTCGTCATTTTCTTATAATCCGTTCCATATCGTTTTAAAATCTGGTTCTGTTCCAAATATATTTCCTCCCGGTTCTGTCAGTCATATATGTCATGATGCCAGGGTCAAAAGGTCAAAAAGCCGTTCATGCTTGCATGATAAGGCTTTTGAACTTGGGACCCGCCAAACATGAGAAAGTAGCGATTTACGTAGTAAATCAGCGGATTTCGAATGTTTGCAGAATTGCGGGAGCTGCTTCGCAGCGGAGCAATTCGTAGGCATCAGCCAAGGTCAAAAGGTATTTTGACTCCTATGATACACGGATTGCTTCACATTTGCAAATCTATAAATCATATTTACTATGCACTCAGTTAATTGTAATGTTTTACTCCGATTTGATATAATTTTTTTTACTGTATGACAACAGCATCAGGCAAATATTCACAATCATTTACATCAAACCAACGGAAAAACAATGGATGGCATTTCTCTTAGCCGGTACTTCTGTAATACGGTCATCGCAAAAATCCGAATTTCCAACCACCAACAAAAAAATATGTTATAATACAAAAAAAGAACTCCGGCATCACGGTGCCATGAAGAAGCACACCGTTTGTCGGAGTTTTCTTTTAAAGAAAGGAGTCGTCTTTCATGAAATTAACCGTCCTCGCTGACAACAACACCTTCATCGACCAGTATTATCTCGGAGAACCGGCTGTAAGCTATTATATCGAGATCGACGACTGCCGGATTCTATTTGATACCGGCTACTCAGATGCGTTTCTAAGAAATGCCCAGAGGCTTGGCATTGATCTCGGCGCAATCACGCATCTTGTGCTCTCGCACGGACACAATGACCATACAGGCGGATTACATACACTTCTGGACTCCTTTGACCTATCACATGTGACACTGATCGCCCATCCGGGATGCTTTGAACCGAAAAAGGACGGCGATCTCGCAATCGGATCTCCGCTTACGGAAAACGAAATCCGCTCCCGCTTCCTTTATCAGCCTGCCAGAACCCCGATGGAGCTCTCTTCACACTGTCAGTTTCTCGGCGAAATCCCAACGCTTCTTCCGTTTGAGCCGCGATATGCAATCGGGAAGGCGTTCCGGCTCGGACAATGGGCAACCGATTTCCTGTTTGACGATTCTGCCCTCGTATGCAAAACAGAAAATGGGCTGTTTGTCATCTCCGGCTGCTCTCACAGCGGCATCTGCAACATCACCGAATACGCGATGCAGCTAACCGGAATACATCAACTCGCCGGAGTCATTGGCGGCTTTCACCTCTTCGAAACCGGACATCGTCTGGCCGAAACAATCCGATATTTTTCCGGATGCGACCTCACAGCCCTCTATCCCTGCCACTGCGTCTCCCTGAAGGCAAAATGTGAAATGTATAAGGCAGCGCTGCCGATTCACGAAGTCGGCGTCGGAATGACGATAAACTAGTTCCGGCTTTTCACCTGCTATGACATTCCGTTCACGGTCTTGTATTTGTACAGCATCTCTGCATGGTTCTGCTCCTCGACCTGAATATCTGCGAGCAGCCTGCGCACACCGCTGTCAGAGAACGCAAATACATCCGCATTATACGTTCCTGACACGAGCTTTTCTGTCCCGATACAGTCCGTTGCAAGAAATGCGTCATTCCTTTTCTCTTCGGATTGGGTCATCTGAGTATACGTCGCCTTTGGCTGATATTCCCGCCCTGCATTGTCGTTGCAGTTACACGATGGCACAGTCCCGGACAGCACCTGTCCCAGAGAATCATAATGCTCCTGCTCTTCCTTTTGCAGCCTTCCAAACAGATTCTGCAGCTCCGGATCCTTTGCCTGCCCGGCATACCGCGCATACTTTTCTACGCAGCTCTTTTCCTGCGTCTGCAGATCTTCGATTACGGATCGTTCCTTCTCATTTAAAATCATAATGTCTGTTCCTTTCCTGTGTCTGAAATTTTCTCGCAGATTCTGTAATATCAGTCATCCAATATTCGTATCTGCAAGGTTCTCTCAGTTCTATGAATTACACAGTTAATATAACCCGACACCATGCCTTTTATTCCCGATCCGAAAATTTTTAACCGGACGCAGCCGCATCCCCCACCGCTTAGTGCCCCACACACCTGAAGCAGAAATATGCTTATTCTGCGTTCACGCAATACTTCCATGCACCTTCCGGCGTACCGACCCGTAGCATATCACCTGCAAAATGATCGTAATGATCCACGACGCCGGATAGGAAATGAAAAGCACCATCAGAGAACGATGATATGGGAAAATCCAGTAGATCCATACGATCCGTGTGCCGACCGTACCAATAATCGAAAGGATCATCGGCACACCCGAATGCCCCATGCCACGTAGTGCTCCCGGAAAGAGATCCATCAGCCCACACAGAAAATACCACACCGTCGTGATCGACAAAATCTCCAGTCCGCAGGCAATGACATCCGCCTCCCCGGTATAAATCTTCAAAAGCTCATTGCCAAACAGATACGCCCCACCACCGAGCGTCACACCGACCGCCACAGTCAGAATCATACAGTCCAGAAGCACCCGATCCATCCTTTTCGGCTTGCCTGCCCCGTAATTCTGACTCGTAAAGCTCATGCATGCCTGCGTCACTGAATTGACGGACACATACAGAAAGCCAAGCACATTGTTTGCCGCTGTATAGCCTGCCATCGCGATTGAGCCGAATGAATTGACCGACGACTGGAGCATCGCATTGGAAATATTGATAACCGTGCTCTGGATGCCCGCAGGAATCCCGACCTGAAAGATCTGCAGCAGGCAGTAACGGTTCATTTTCAGCTTCGTAATCTGAAGACGATACGGCCCGTCTGAACGGATCAGGCAGAGCAGCACAAGTACGCAGGAAATCATCTGAGAAATCACCGTCGCAATGGCCACACCCGCAACACCCAGGTGAAAGAAAATGACCAGCGCCATGTTCAGCAGTGCATTCACCACTCCTGAGATAATCAGGAACACAAGCGGACGCTTCGTATCACCAACCGCCCGCAGGATCGCCGCACCGTAGTTGTACAGCATAAAGAACGGCATTCCAAGGAAATAAATACGCATGTACAGCGTCGACTGCCCAATGACATCATCCGGCGTACCCATCAGCTCCAGTGCGCCTTTTGCGAATATCAGCCCGATGACAGCCATCCCGATGCCGCTTATCAGCGCAAGCAAAATCGACGTATGTACCGTATCTGACATTTCTTTTTTCTTGCCCGCCGCATAGCATCGCGCCGCCAGTACATTTGCTCCAAGCGAAATGCCCATGAAGAGATTCGTAAATACGTTGATCAGCGCCGTCGTCGAACCAACCGCCGCGAGCGCCCCGCTCCCGCTGAACCGTCCGACAACAATGATATCCACTGCATTGAACATCAGCTGCAAAATGCCGGAGAGCATCAGCGGCAGTGCAAAGGAAATCAGCTTATCCATAATGCTCCCATTGCACATATCAATTTCATAGCTTCTCTTTTTCAATTTTCTCCTCCTCTTTCCCCCAAAAAATTTTTCTGCCACAAGCTGACAAAAAGCCCCTGAGGGCTTTCTGTCATATCATCTTTCCTGCCGCATTCGCCATATTTTCCAGGCTTCCATCTTCCTGCGAGTCAGAATCACTTTATTCTCCGTACAGCTCCTCATGAAGCCGCTCTTTCGTCTGTGCGAAATCCGGTACCAGCATCTCATTCTGAGATGTGAACAGTCCGTCATACGGTATACGGCTCTCTGAAAGCTCATAATCACCAATATCCGGCAGCAATGCCATCAGGCGGATCATATCGACCGGTGTGATATCATTCTCCACATTCGGAAGAATCTCATCGACCAGCTTTGTCAGCTGCTCCGCGTCCAGCTTCTGCATGGAAGCAAAGATCACACCAAGGACATCTCTCTGGCGCTGGGTACGCTCGTAATCGTTGTTGCCAACATAGCGGATCCGCATGTATGCCACTGCCTGATTTCCGTTCAGTACGTAGCTTCCGCCACCCGGAAGATAGTCGTCGGCTGCGTTCATGCTCGTCAGATAGTCATTGAGCACCTTGCATTCCGCATCACTGACCTCGATCTCTACGCCTCCGACCAGATCTACGACCTTTGCCATCGTCTCAAAATCAACCACCGCATAATTGTCGATCGGCAGTTCATAATTATCCTCTAACGTCTCCATCAGCGTCTTTGCCCCGCCTGCGGCATATGCATAATTCAGCTTGTGAACGCCATATCCCGGAATATCCGCATAGAGGTCGCGCATAAAGGACGTCAGGGAAAGCTTTTTGCTTCCTGCATTGACAGACATCACGATCATGACGTCCGAATTACCATTCCAGCTGTCATTTCTGCGGTCTGAACCGATCAGAAGTACATTGTAGACCTCCTTGCCGTTTGGAAGGACGCTCTGCATCGCCGCTTCTGCCGCTGTTTCCGTCTGCTCCTCTGCAAAAGCCGGAACCGCTGTCATTCCAAATGCTGTAAGCCCTGCCAGAAGCAGTGCCATCCCACGATTTTTCCATGCGTATATCCGTTTTCTTAGCATACTATTTTCTCCTCTTTCATTCCTGAAGCTTTTTCTTCTTTTTTATTACTTGATTTCCTCCACCGTGATATGAATCTTATCCAGTGCCTCGTGCAGCTTCTTCACTGCCACGTCTAATGTCTCGCCTTTCGTAATGACATGTCCGATTCGATGCGGACCTACATGGAATTTCTTTACCCGGTCTCCCACCTGATAGTCAAACTGTATTTCGTAAATATCCGGATCCGGAGCGTTCTGATTCTCAATCGCCGTAATCACTCCATCTGTTTCACTGCGCAGCAGCATACTCGCATTCGGTACAGCATGCTCCTTCGGAAAGTCAACCGGCTCGCCAAGCGCAGCCAGAATCAGCTTCTCATAATAATCATAGCCATAGTAAATCGAAACCAGCTCTGCCAGGCAGGTCGCCCCTGAGCGTCCGCCAAGCTCCAGCACATACGTCTTCCCATCCTTCAAAATAAAGTCTGCATTGATCGCACAGTTGTTCAGCCCCATTGCCTTTACTGCCAGCGCAAGCTGCTCTCTGGCATCCGCGATGATCTCATCTGACAGTAGATACGGAGCAAAGTGTCCCACCGGCACTCCGGTATCTCCGTGGAATACATAATCGCCATGCGGAAGGATGAATTTTACCTCTCCATTCAGTACAAATGCCTGGGCGCCAAATTCCTCGCCCTCCACAAATTCTTCTATAATATACTCGTCTGTCCTGGAGGTCTCACGCACAATCCTGCGTGCCTCTTCAAAATCCTCTGTAGAATCTACCCGAATGATTCCACGGCTGCCAGAGGAATCAACCGCCTTGAACATAAGCGGCAGCTGCAGCTCTGCGGCGATGGCGTACATGTCATCGTCAAAGCGCAGTCTGCGGAACCGCGCCGTGCGCACACCGTACTGCTCATATTTTTCTTTCATGAGAATTTTGTTTGAAGAAACCTTCGCCGCCGCAAAGCTAAGCCCCGGAAGTCCCAGCTCATCGCAGACCTTTCCGATCGTGATAACCGCCACATCGGTACCTGCTGTAACGATCCCGTCGATCTGCTCCCGCTTTGCGACCTCCAGGATTCGTTCATAATCCACGGTATTCTCGTAACAGACCTGATCTGCGAGTGCAAAGCCCGGATAATTGCCCGGAATGCTGACCACAATCGTATAGATGCCCATTTCCTTTGCTCTTTTTATCAGCGGAACCTGATAGATCCCCGCTCCCATGATCATCAGCTTTTTCATACATCCTCCTTATTTTTCACAGCCGCTGCAGGCGCCTCCGGCTGGTTTTCTTTTTCATCTGCTCTCTCGTGCACCGCACGCACGACAAACTGCGGATTGTTGCTCATTCCAAGGAAAATCCGCCCAATATACTCTCCGATCACGCCCATAAACAGCAGAATGATTCCGGAGAAAAAACAGATCGCCACCATTATCGATGGCCAGCCAAGCTGTGTCAGCGGCCGCATGATCTTATGAATCACGGTCACAACCGCCCCGATGATTCCGATAATGGAAAAAATGAATCCGGTCACAGTCGCCATCTGCAGTGGCACAATCGAAAATCCGATGATGTTTGACCAGAGCTTCAGCAGCTTCTTTAATGTATAATTGGAAGTACCGACCTCCCGGTCAAAATGTTCGATCGGAACCGAACAGATATTCCGCGTCGTCCGAAGAAAGAGTCCCTGCAAATGTGTATAGGCACTCTTATATTCAATCGCATAATCCCGAACAAATTTTTTAATCACCCAAAAGCTCGATGTCTTCAGATCCTTCGGCTTTTTCAGAAGAATCCGCACAGACAGATAATTGATATAACTGCCGAAATTCCGGAATTTGCTGTGTTTCTTGTGCGGATAATAGCCATACACAATATCATGCGTCCCTTCCTCAAACTTTTCCAGTAAAAATTTCAGCTGGGACGGATGTGTCTGCATATCGTCATCCATCGCAATAAATGCATCGCCCCTCGCCGCATTCAGTCCGGCAATCACTGCATTGTGCTGCCCTGCATTCTTTGCAAGCTCGACGACGCGCACACAGGTATAGTCCCGCACCAGACCCATCAGAGCTGCCATTGTCTCTCCGCCATCCGGTGAACAGTCGTCCACCAGCACAAATTCATATTCCGTTTTTCCGATCGCTTCCAGCTCCTTCATCGTCAGCTCGACGACCTTGCGGATCGTCTTTGACGAGCGGTAGCATGGTATGATAATTGAGTATAACACGTTTCTTTTCTCCTGACTATGTGATATTTCATTCTCTGTCTGTTCAGACCTTTTATTCTTCATTGCCCGCAGCGCAATCTTTTACTCTGCGTTTGCGCCTCAGCCATCTCACAAGCAGCAGCAGAACAAATACTCCGGCTGCAGACGGCATAATAATCATTGCATACCTCACTCCCGGGATTGCAAAGGTCAGACGGATGCTGTGTTCTCCCGCAGAAAGCGGTAATGCCATATACATATAATTGGCACGCAAAAGCTCCGTCTCTTCGCCATCCACATAGGCGGTCCATCCTTTCTGATACGGAATACTCAGCACCAGATATTTATCCTCATCCAGCGAAATATTCCCGGTCACCTCATCTTCTCCCACAGTAACATCTTCCAATACATTCTCTGTCAGATGCTCTATATAATCCGGATAGTTTTCCATCGACTGGCTGTAAAGCTCCATGCTGTCAAAGGAAATCATTCCGGCCCGGTCAAAGCTGATCTCACAGGTCGTAAATGCATCTTCGTGATAGCCGAGATTAAATACATAATCCTGCTGTCCGGTGCCATAACGGTCATCGTCCGAGCGGAACTTATAGCTCAGTTCATTTTCCGCATTTTGAAAGGAAATATTAATTGGTGTCTCTGTCATATTTCCCTTCAGAACTGCATTTTTCAGCACAAGATACGTCTCCGAATCCGGCTGTGTCTGAAGATTGAGCGTGAGTGTATACGTCTGCTCCTGTTCCTCGTCTTCTCCGCCGGACGGCTCCTCCTCATCTGACTGAATATCCTCCGTCTCGGTTTCTTCTTCATTTTTCGTCGTAAGCCGCGTTCCATTGTAGTACAGTCCATCTTCTTTTGCAACTGTAAAATCTAGCGGTTCCTGTGTCATGGCGATGTCTGCGGTTCCCTGATCGTCCAGATCCTCCAACATCACACGCTGCATGAGCACTTCCTGACGTTTCAGTGTATCATATTCTTCCAGTTCTTCCCGTGAAATTGCATCAGTATACGTGTAACCGATCGGAAGCGCATACTGATTTTCACTGACTGTCGTCTGCTTTCCATCCAGATCAGTCTCTATCGCTGTCTCATACCCGTAAGGCAGCGGGCGTTTCGGACTGTCGTAATAAGCATAATATTTCACAGCAGCCAGTGCATTCAGAAATGTCCGGTTACTCAAGCCGAAAAGCTGCGTTACGCTGTAGCCTGTGCTTCCCATTTTTTCCAGATATTCCATAATACTTCCATTTAATGTACTATTAAACATGGAAATGCTGTTATAATCCAGCATAATAGAGGAAGAAATCGTAGAGTAATTCAATTTCGGCGTCGTAACACGGTAAAAGCTGTCATCCTCCACCTGTGAAATCGCACGAAGCGGTGTATCCTCCGACTTCTGCTGTGCCTCGCCGGGCTCTGTGTATTCCCGTACCACACCGGCTCCGCTGTAAAGAAGATGTCCGTTCACAACGACCATCCCCATCGTCATCAGCAGCAGAATACTCTGTTTCGCCACGTACCGGAACTGCCGCGAGCGCTCCTGGCAGAGCAAAAGCCCCGCATAGGTCGCAGCTATGCAGAGAAACGCAGCCTTCATGTAACGCGTATTCGAGTAATCGCCAAAGAACACCAGATACCCGTACAGCAATGTCACACCCGCACAGATGAGAAGCTCACGCCTGCTCATATTGCGCATATCCTCCAGACAGTCTGCCACAATATACGCCACAAGTAATGACAGCATATAGCACCAGCGGTTGCTGATTGAACTGAAACCGTTAAACACAAATCCGGACAGAGGCAGCGCCATCAGAATCACAGACAGTACAGAAAAAATCTTCAGCTCCTTCCTGCCCTTTCTCGTAAACAGAAATACGACTGCCAGAAACGCAATCGGCAGATAGCCAAGCTTCAGCCAGTCGCCCGGAGAATTGGCCGTTGTCGGAAAGCAGAGAAAGCAGCTTAAAAGCCATTTTGCATGGTAATAAAACAGGGACGGTGTCTTAATAACCGCTGATCCGCTGCGGCCCGATCCGACATACAGCCCAAATGTTGTCACGAGAACGATGCACGACATCGCTACACCGAGCAGATACGACCCGGAGATTACAAGCCCTCTTCCGATGAAGTTTTTCAGGCTCCGGTCTTTCTTTTCCGGCTGGCAAAAAAAACGCACCAGAAAATAGATTCCCATACCGATCGTACTCATGTACAGAAAATAGTAATTCGAAAACAGTGACAGTGCAACCAGTATCGTACACAAATACCAGCGCCGCTTCCGGATGATCTCCTCGATTGCAATAATCAGCAGCGGGAAAAAGATCATCTGCACCATGAACATCGGGTGACGTGCACCCCCGTAAAAAGAAAATCCACAGAACACATACACCAGACTTGCCAGGAAGGCTGTCACATGATTTTTCTTAAAATACAGGCAGAACGCTGAGGCACTAAGCCCTGAAAGGTAAAAGCGCAGGAATATCAGTAATATATAGGTCTTTTCCACATTTTCCCGTCCAAACAGCGCAAACAGGAAATATAATGGTTCCAGACTGTATGTTACCTCACCGCCCATCCCCATTCGGAAGTCGTACATCGGAAATACCAGTCTTCCCTGCAGAAGATTGCCGACCGCCTTTGCAATATAATCCGCAAAAAAGACCGCTCGCGGATAATACTGTGAGACCGTATCCGCCTTCCAAAGAAGCGTCCGGCCAAACCGAAAGAAATCAATAAATGCCAGACAAAATAGTCCGGTAAATACGACTGTATAAATCAGAAAATATGCCAGATTCGGATGTTTTACTTTATGAGCAAACACCTCTCCCGCCTTCTCATACAGCTTTGCAAATACCCACACACCAAGGATCAGACCATAAAGCAAAGCCAGTACTCCGACCGCTAGGAGTAATGTCTTTTTCACATCAATCTCATTCAGCAGTCCGAATCTGTACACGACCGCAAGTACAGCTGCATAAGCAGCAAACACCAGCTCCACAGTATCTGTCACAAATCTTGCTGAATAAAAGCGCAGGGTCAGATCAGAAAACACCTCGCTGATCACATAAACCAGATATACCGGAAGAGCAGAAATACAGAGCCGACATAGCTCCTGTGCAGGTGTGCGATACAGCAGCAATGCTGCCACGGTCAATATCACTGCAGCTCCGAAAAGCTTCCATGAAAAGCCCGGCTTTTGTTCCTCAAACCACATGCCAAGCAGGAAATATGCCACATACGGGATTGCCGGAACTGCCGCCATGCCTTCCACGCCGAACAGAGCTGCCGTAATCGCATATCCCTCTCCTCTTACCCTCAGAAAAGAGCAAAGTGCAAAAGCCAAAACTGCGATCACCATTACCCGTTTTTTCCCCGCCAGCACCTGTAACGGTCTATAAAAAACACCTGCCAGCAGCAGTAAAAGCGCAAGCATAAAAAAGACAGCAGCGCTTCCGGGAATCGCCAATAAGGTCAGCGTATTAAAAAATGCATGCCCAAAGGAACCGCCCCTTGCAACACCATCCAACACCGCAAGCACAAAAAAGGCCGCATAACTGCACAGCGCCATCCCAAAGATTTCCTTTTTCCCCTGCTCCTCACTTCGAAGCCGTTGAATCGTTCGAAACCGATACCCCGTCCGAAATGCAAAGCCTGGCACAAACACCAGATACAAAGCCATATTAATTGCATTGACAAGCTGCGGACGGTCAGTCACCCCCACAAAAAGCTGCATGGCAAAATAAAAGAAAAAACAGCCGAATAAAAGCAGCTTCATTTCTTTATCACAACGGTTCTGCCGAACTACCGTTACTTTTTTCATTCTGTTTCGATTCCTTTCTCTTCGATATCATATTTTCCTTGCCCTATTTTATCAGAAATCCAATCCTTTGTACAGCTGAAAGGCACTTTTTTTCTTAAGAAAACAGTCACTTTATTGACATTATTTCGTAATAAATGTATACTTTTTGTAATAAAATCCAGTAAGACAATCTGTATACAGGAAAGGAGTATTATTATAATGAAGCTTTTCAAACGCTGTCATGCAGCCCTCTGCCTCTCCTTGCTGCTGGCGTTCTGCTTTTCGCTGACTGCCTTTGCCGCAAAGAGTACAACTCCGGCTGCCGTACCATCTGTCACTGCCCGCACCTCTTCTGAGAGCGCTGTGTCACTGACCTGGAAAAAGGCTTCCGGTGCAACTGCCTACGAGGTGTATATGCGCACCGGAACATCCGGTGAATTTACCAGAATCGCCACAACTAAAAAGACTTCCTACACGAAAAGCAAGCTGAGACCCGGCAAGACCTACTATTTTTATATCCGCAGCGTCCGCTCTGCCGGAGGCACAAAATATTACAGCCGGAAAGTCTCCAGAACTGTCAAAGCACGGCCAATGATTGCGGCACTCGCAGCTCCTTCGAACTTCAAAATTTATAAAAATGCGAATGGGAAATTTTACTTTTCCTGGTCAAAGGTAAAAAAGGCGACTGGATACGCACTGTTTCAGTACAACAGTGAGACAAAGAAATATGAAAAAATCGCCACTTCCAAGTCAGTCAATGGCTCTGTCTCCGGACTCACTGCCGGAAAGACCTATAAATTCAAGCTTCGCGCCTATCGCACGGTAAACGGTGTGACCCGTTATGGCTCCTGGTCCCGGGTGATCACAAAAAAAGCACCGACGATCTCTTCTGCCGTTGCCTCAGTCCGGACGATCTGGTATAAGGCTACTGTATTATCCAATGTGACAGCCAGCCCGGCAAATTCCAAATCCAAACGCCAGCTGGTAAAAAAAGGCACAAAGGTCACCGTCGTCACTTACGGAGGCACCTGTAAGGTGCAGCTTCCAAACAAAGATATGGTTTATATCAGTCTCTCAAAGCTAAACTTTACCTCTTCCATTTACACGAAGAAGTCTTACAGTAAAAAGCTGAAAGAGAACTATGTCAATCAAAGCGGCTATTCCAGCTCGACCAAATATCTGATCTGGGTAAGCACTTATACACAGGAATACTGCCTGTATACCGGTTCTGCAGGCAAATGGAAGCTGCTTCGCACAGCAAAGATTGCGACCGGAAAGGCTGCCAGTCCTACTGCCACCCATATTTGCAAGATTCGTGGCCGCGAGGAGCGCTGGACTTATGAAAACGGCACCTATCAGGCTCCTGTCGTATATTTCTACGGAAAGAACGCCTTCCATTCCCGGCTGCACAACCCGGATGGATCGATCGCCGCACCGAATATCGGCAAACCTGTCTCCGGCGGCTGCATCCGGATGTACGACGAAGACATCCAGTACATTTATGATAACTGTCCGAACGGAACGACCGTTGTGATCTACTGATTTCGGGGACTTGCTTGATTCGGGTCAAGCGGTTATTCGCAATCCGCTTCGCTACTTGCTTGATTCGGTTAAAATGGCTCATGGAATTTCTGGGCACTACATCGCCAGAAGCTCCATGAGCCATTTCTTTTCCTGCCTTTTATACGGTCAATCTCCTTTACGCTCCGTCCAGGCCATCCGGCAGCGCTTCATCACCAGATAAGCCGCCGCGCCGCACAGTGCGCCTGTCAGTGCGCCCGCCAGCACATCCGTCGGATAATGAATTCCAATGTACAGCCTCGTAAATCCCATCAGGATGGCGAGCGCCAGGGTCAGCCAGCGCCATCTGCTGCCTTTTTGCATACAGCAGATCGCCGTCGCTGCCGCAAAAGAAGATCCGGCATGTCCAGACGGGAAGGAAAAGTCTGTCGCCTTCGCCGTAAGCAGCTTCAGTCCCTCGACGACCTCATAAGGACGTGTCCGTGCAACAAGGCGTTTCAGGCAAAGATTATTCAGCAACAATGAAAAAATAAGGCCCAGCAGCCCGGCTGCCCCTGCCCAGCGGGTCTTCTTAAAACAGAGCAGCAAAAGGCAGATCACGATCCAGATCAGACCGAGCCCTCCAAGCTTTGTGATGCCTGTCATCACCGGCGTCAGCCATGCCTGACGCAGATGCTCCTGAATCCATATCAGGATCTGCCCGTCAATCGTCAGTAATGTATCGATCATAGTTTATCCTTTCTGGAGCATCTGTAGCAGCCGCATCTCCCATTCACTCATACCTGCCTTCTCCGTGCTCCGTTTTACTTCCCGTGTACCCTTTTCTGTTCTTTGAACGCAGATAAGCATTCCCCCGATTCAAGTGCGCGGAGCACTAAGCGGTGGGTGAGGGGAGGATGCTTATGTCAGTGGGAGTTGAAAGCTCCCACTGACAGATCGCGAAGCGACTGCGTTCATGAGCAAGTAGCGAAGCGGATTGCGAATGTCCGCTTTACTAAACACAGGTAAACTCTTTTTATTCTATCGTGATTTCGTCTCGTATGCAACCTGATTTTTTACTGTTCCGCAACCTGTTCCTTCAACCTCAAAACATTTCCCACACAAACCCAAAGTTTTTCTGCCAACGCAGATCCAAAGTTTTCCCTTGACTCCCCTCCCTTCCCACCCTATCATATAATATAACCAGTTCAGCACAATAGCAAAATGCAAAAACAGTCTGGAACAAATTTATTTGTGGAAGACTGTATTGGCATTTTGGAATGGGCGGAACGCCCATTAGCCACAGACGGAAGCTGCGCAGCAGCGCATCGCTCGAAGAGCGTGTCTGTGGCCTATGTGCTGAACGTTCGATTGATGTAAAGAATGTAGTAAAATGCAAAGACAGTCTGAAGCAAATTTATTTGCGAAAGACTGTATTGGCATTTTGGAATGGGCGGAACGCCCATTAGCCACAGACAGAAGCTGCGCAGCAGCGCATCGCTCGAAGAGCGTGTCTGTGGCCTATGTGCTGAACGTTCGATTGATGTAAAGAATGTAGCAAAATGCAAAAACAGTCTGGATGGACTGTATTGATATTTTGGAATGGAAGGAGAAAATCGATCCATGAATCTTCCCGGCTACTACTCCTCCGGTCAGTTTGCCCGCATGGCAAACGTCTCTATCCGGACAATTCGTTTTTACGATAAACAGAATATTTTAAAGCCATCCTACGTTAACCCATCCGGTGCACGCTTTTACACAGACTCAGATTTTGCAAGACTGCAGCAGATCCTTCTGCTCAAATATCTGGGATTCTCGCTCGACGATATCCGGGAAATGACGATCAATGATACGGACTATCATTTTATGCTTACGTCTTTGAAAATGCAGAAGAAGCTCGTACAGGACCGGATCGAGCAGATGCAGCTCGTAGAGCATGCCATTGAGGATACGGTAAATGTGATCCGGAAAAATGAGCAGGTGGACTGGAGCCAGATGCTCGATCTGATTCACCTGACCGGAATGGAAAAAAGTCTCAAGACGCAGTACCGGGATGCCTCCAACATTTCTGCCCGCATACGGCTGCACCATGAGTTTTCGACGAATCCGCAGGGCTGGTTCCCATGGGTCTATGAGCAGTGCGAAATTGCAGATGGGCAGCTGATCCTTGAAGTTGGCTGCGGCAACGGTGCGCTCTGGACGGAAAACCGCGACAAACTTCCGGCATCACTTGCCATCACACTCTCCGATGTGTCGTCCGGCATGCTTCGGGATGCGCGCAGAAGCATCGGAGCTGCCGACTCCCGCTTTTCCTTCCGCTCCTTTGACTGCCATGAGATTCCTTATCCGGACGAGAGCTTTGATCTCGTCATCGCCAATCATGTCCTGTTCTACTGCCAGGAGCCCGGCAGGGTCTTTTCTGAGGTGCGCCGTGTTCTGAAAAAAGGCGGCCGCTTTCTTTGCAGTACCTATGGCAGACGGCATATGTGTGAAATCAGCACACTTGTGCAGGAATTTGACAGCCGCATCGTACTCTCTGCGGAAAAGCTGTATGAGCGGTTTGGGCTGGAAAACGGTGCCGACCTGCTCGCCCCGTATTTTCCAGACGTCACCTGCCGGTATTACGAAGATTCTATCGAGCTGGATCGCGCCGAGCCTCTGATTGAATATATTCTTTCCTGTCATGGGAATCAGAACCAGCTGCTGCTGGACCGTTATCACGAATTCCGTACCTTTGTGGAGCGAAAGGTCGCGAACGGTTTTCACATCACCAAAGATGCCGGGCTCTTTCTGGCCCGGTAGTCTAGCCTGTTCACGCTTTTCTGCATAAATTTCACTCGATAAAATCTCCTCAGATCAGCCATTATTCATAAAATCCTGCAAAATTGAAAAAAGTGCTTGAAGGTGACGTTACGTCATCTTCTATAATAGCCTCATACAACAGATCCGGAGAAATTCCGGATCCTGGGAACGACAGAACAATCGGCGGATATCGCGATCCGCTTCACTAAAGCATAAGCTTTCACAAGGAGGACGAATAATGAAAGGTATTATTCTGGCCGGAGGCTCCGGCACACGTCTTTACCCGCTTACGATGGTGACATCAAAGCAGCTGCTCCCGATCTACGACAAGCCAATGATCTACTATCCGATGTCCGTTCTGATGAACGCAGGCATCCGTGATATCCTGATCATCTCCACTCCGCAGGACACGCCGCGCTTCCACGAGCTGCTCGGTGACGGACATCAGTTCGGCGTACACCTCTCCTATGAAGTGCAGCCAAGTCCGGACGGACTGGCCCAGGCATTCCTGATCGGCGAAAAATTTATCGGGGATGACACCGTAGCAATGGTACTGGGCGACAACATTTTCACCGGGCAGGGTCTGAATGCCCGCTTGAAGGATGCGGTAGACAATGCCGAATCCGGCAAGGGTGCAACGGTCTTCGGCTACTATGTGGACGACCCGGAACGGTTCGGTATCGTTGAGTTCAATCAGGATGGCAAAGCAATCTCCATTGAGGAAAAGCCGGAGCATCCGAAGAGCAACTACTGCGTGACCGGTCTCTATTTTTACGACAACAAAGTCGTAGAATACGCCAAAGGTTTAAAGCCAAGTGCACGCGGCGAGCTTGAGATCACCGACCTGAACCGCATTTATCTGGAAAAGGGTACCCTGAACGTCGAGCTGCTCGGACAGGGCTTCACCTGGCTCGACACCGGTACACATGAGAGTCTCGTCGAAGCGACGAACTTTGTAAAGACCGTCGAGGATCATCAGCATCGCAAAATCGCCTGCCTCGAGGAGATCGCCTACCGCAACGGCTGGATCACCAAAGAGGAAGTGCTCAAGGTATACGAGGTTCTCAAGAAAAATCAGTATGGCCAGTACCTGAAAGATGTGCTTGATAACAAGTATATTGATATTCTGCATGGAATCTGATTCCGATTTTACTTTATAAGGCTCGCAAAAATAAACTTTATGTAACCATAACCAATTTTACATACCAGAAAGGACTTACCACTATGAATATTATCGTTACCGGCGGTGCCGGATTTATCGGAAGCAACTTTATTTTTCACATGCTGAAAAAATACCCGGATTACCGGATCATCTGTCTGGACTGCCTGACCTATGCCGGCAATCTCTCGACCCTGGCTTCGGTCATGGACAATCCGAATTTCCGTTTTGTAAAAGAAAGCATCACTGACCGCGAAGCAGTCTACAAGCTCTTCGAGGAGGAGCATCCGGATATGGTCGTAAACTTCGCAGCAGAGAGCCATGTAGACCGCTCCATCGAGAACCCGGAGATTTTCCTGAACACGAACATCATCGGTACTGCTGTTCTGATGGATGCCTGCAGAAAGTACGGAATCCAGCGTTATCATCAGGTATCCACTGATGAAGTATACGGCGATCTGCCGCTCGACCGCCCGGACCTCTTCTTCACAGAGGAGACTCCGATCCACACGAGCAGCCCGTACAGCTCATCCAAGGCGTCTGCCGATCTGCTTGTTCTCGCTTATCACCGCACCTACGGTCTTCCGGTCTCCATCAGCCGCTGCTCCAACAACTACGGTCCGTATCATTTCCCGGAGAAGCTGATCCCGCTGATGATCGCAAATGCGCTGAATGACAAACCGCTTCCGGTATATGGTAAGGGTGAAAATGTACGTGACTGGCTGTACGTCGAAGATCACTGCCGTGCCATTGACCTGATCATCCACAAGGGTCGTGTCGGCGAAGTCTACAACGTCGGCGGACACAACGAGATGAAGAACATCGATATCGTAAAGATCATCTGTAAGGAGCTTGGCAAGCCGGAAAGCCTGATCACCTACGTGACCGACCGCAAAGGCCATGACATGCGCTACGCGATCGACCCGACAAAGATTCACAACGAGCTCGGCTGGCTGCCGGAAACAAAATTTGCAGACGGCATCAAGAAGACCATCCAGTGGTATCTCGACAACAAGGAGTGGTGGGAAACGATTATTTCCGGTGAGTATCAGAACTATTATGAAAAAATGTACGGAAACCGATAAGGGCAGGAGGAATTGAAAATGAAGGTATTTGTAACCGGCGTTGCCGGACAGCTTGGACATGATGTGATGAATGAACTGGCAAAGCGTGGCTATGAAGGCGTTGGTTCGGATATCGCTCCGTCCTACAGCGGCATTTCAGACGGCACAGCTGTTACCACCATGCCCTATATTTCCATGGATATCACTGATGCTGCGGCGGTTGAAAAGACATTGCAGGATGTAAAGCCGGACGTCGTCGTACACTGTGCGGCGTGGACCGCCGTCGATCTCGCAGAGGACGATGATAAGGTCGCAAAAGTACGTGCCATCAATGCGGACGGCACCAGAAACATCGCAACAGTCTGCAAGGCACTCGACTGCAAGATGGTCTATATCAGCACCGACTATGTATTTGACGGACAGGGGAGCGAACCGTGGCTCCCGGACTGCAAGGACTACAAGCCGTTAAACATCTACGGTCAGACAAAGCTCGAGGGCGAGCTCGCGGTCAGCAAAACCCTGGATAAGTATTTCATCGTCCGTATCGCATGGGTATTCGGAAAAAATGGTAAAAATTTCATCAAAACGATGCTGAACCTTGGCCGGAAGCTCACTTCTCTGCGTGTCGTCAGCGACCAGATCGGTACACCGACCTACACCTACGACCTTGCCCGCCTGCTCGTTGATATGATCGAAACCGATAAATACGGCTACTATCATGCGACGAACTCCGGCGAGTATATCAGCTGGTATGATTTTACAAAGGAAATCTTCCGTCAGGCTGCCGAGCTTGGACATGACGAGTACAAAGAGGATCGCCTGCACGTATCTCCGGTCACGACCGCAGAGTACGGCGTACCCAAGGCAGCCCGCCCGTTTAACAGCCGCCTCGATAAGAGCAAGCTGGCTGCAAACGGCTTTACCCCGCTTCCGACCTGGCAGGATGCGCTGCATCGATATCTGCAGGAGCTGAATTTTAATACAGATGGGGAAATCTGCTGATTTACTATGTAAACCGCTACTTTTCATTATAAATTTTTAGAAAGGAAACGCCGCTAAAGAATACACTTTAGCAGTGGTAAATATTATGGGACAGATTCAGGTAGAAAAGAATGTCGGCGGTATCGAGGGTCTGTGTGTCATCACACCGACCGTTCACGGCGATGCCCGCGGCTATTTTGTAGAAACATATAATCAGAATGATATGAAGGAGGCCGGACTCACGATGGAGTTCGTGCAGGACAATCAGTCCAGCTCCACGAAGGGTGTGCTGCGCGGCCTGCATTTCCAGAAACAGTTCCCGCAGGGCAAGCTTGTGCGTGCCATCCGCGGTTCCGTCTATGATGTAGCGGTCGATCTCCGCTCCGACAGCAAGACCTTCGGAAAATGGTACGGCATCGAGCTGACCGAGGAAAACCATAAACAGTTCTACATCCCGCAGGGCTTTGCACACGGCTTTCTCGTGCTCAGCGACATTGCAGAATTTTGCTACAAGTGCACGGATTTCTATCATCCGGGTGATGAAGGCGGCATGGCATGGAATGATCCGGAGATCGGTATCACCTGGCCTCAGCTTGCAGGCACCTACCAGGGCAGCGCTTCCGCTGAAGGCTACACGCTCTCTGACGGCACACCGCTGAATTTAAGTGACAAGGATCAAAAATGGGTCGGACTGAAGGATACCTTCCATTTCTAATTTTTCTTTATAACCAGCTATCAGAACATTTGCATTGACTTTTTCCGATATCTGCGCGATACTAAAAAATGTTTGGAAAAGCCGAAAGGCTGTAATACTGTGACATGAGGAGAAAACACTATGGAAAAAATTGCTAGTTTTACTGTGAATCATCTTACACTCCGTCCGGGCGTTTACGTATCAAGAAAAGATCATGTAGGTGCTGAGGTTGTGACGACTTTCGATCTGCGTATGACCGCTCCGAATCTGGAGCCGGTACTCAATACCGCTGAAGTTCACTCCATTGAGCATCTTGGCGCTACTTATCTCCGCAATCACCCGGAGTACAAAGATAAGACCATCTACTTTGGACCGATGGGATGCCGCACTGGATTCTATCTGATCCTTGCAGGTGATCTTGAGTCAAAGGACATCGTAGATCTGCTCGTTTCCATGTTCCGCTTCATCCGCGACTATGAGGGCGAGATCCCGGGAGCGTCTCCAAGAGACTGCGGTAATTACCTTGATCTGAACCTTTCCATGGCTCATTACTGGGCAAAGCGCTATCTGGAGGTTCTGGAAAATATTACCGAAGATCGTCTGGTATATCACGAATAAATACAATATCCTATCGCAGATTTTCTTTGTAATGCAAAAAGCAGGAGTCGATATTTTCAGTCAATATCACTCCTGCTTTTTTGCATACCCTTCCGGATTTCGTCAGATCTGTACGTTTCCTTTTATCAGGTCGCAATCTGCCTCGCTCGTTCCGATGTACAGCTCATTTCTATTTTAACCGAATCAAGCAAGTCCCCTGCTTCAATTGCGCAGAGCAATAAGCAGTGGGTTGGGACTTGCTTGTATCAGGAGTGGTGCAAGCCACTCCTGATAAGCTGCGAAGCAGCATTCAGTTATGACATATCATAAGGAGGGACCCGCTTGCGGGAGGATTCCTTGTGATCCTACAAGTAGCGAAGCGGATTGCGAATATCCGCTTGACCTGCCTCGTACCAGTCATCACATTTTGTATAGGCCGTTTCTACCGCAGTCACAGCAAAAATATTCGGATTGTGCATTCCAATACGATCAATCACGGCTCCAATCCTGTTTCTCAGATCTTCATTCGGAATAATCATATAAGAGACAATCACTCCCAGAATATTGAAGGTCTTCGTGGGTGCACTCGCCACAACCAGCCGCTCATTCATCTCTTCTGAAACTGACAGCATCGTATGATGCTTTACTCCCGCTTTCGGTGACATGCTCCCACCACTTAAATCCCAGATTTTGAAGTGGGGGCTTCTTGCTCAATGGCTCTATTGAGCCAAGTATCTACAAGCTATCCTCGCGTGCCCCGCGATTTTTTGCCCGGACACGGGCATATTTTATTACTTATTGTCCGGATACGGACAGTTTATGCTGCCAGCATCCTTCTTGCTTCTTCACGGATATTGATCGCTGCATTTCGATCTCTGTCCATCTCATTTCCACACGAACAGCGATAAACTCTTTCGGATAATTTCAGCTCTTTTTTTATCTTTCCGCATTTACTGCATTTTTTGCTTGAAGGGAAAAAGCGGTCTACCTTTACCAATTCTTTTCCCTTCCAGGCAAGCTTATAATCCAGCATATTCCGGAACATCCCATATCCATTATCCTGTACACTTTTCCCAAAATGCAGACACTGGCTCATCGCTTTCATATCAATATCTTCTACCGCGACTATATCGTACTGGTCTGTGATCCTGCGGCTCAGCTTATGCAAATAATCTCTTCTCTGATTGCGTATTTTTTCATGGCACCTGGCAACTTTCTTTTTCTGCCGCACATAATTGCGGCTCCCTCTTACACATCTCGACAGTTTACGCTGTTCCCTTGCCAGCCTTTTTTCATTTTTTCTGAAGAATCCTGCTTCTTCCATCTCTATCTCTTCTGAAAACACTGCCATCCCCTGCATCGCATAATCAATCCCAAGTATTTTGGCATTGCTGTTATCCTTATCTGCTGCTTGGTTTTCGCAGCTGTATCCTTCATACAGCAGACTTGCAAAATACTTTCCGGATGGCTCCATACTGACGGTCACTGATTTCAGACGGCAGTTTTCTGCAGGCTCCCTGTGTTTTTTCATGGGGACCCATTTTAATTTTGGAAGCCGGATCCGGTTACCTTCTACCAGAATATTTCCGTTGACCACATTTGTTGTATAGCTGTTTTTGGAGTGATGTTTTGACTTGAAACGTGGAAATCCAACCTTAGGATCACGAAAAAAATTCTTATATGCTTTTTCCAGATGGAGCTGAACATTTGCCAGTGCCAGCGAATCAACTTCTTTCAGAAACGGATACGCCTTTTTATACATAGCTGGTGTATTCTTTAACATCTTCTTTGTCTTTTTATACTCCTGGATCTTATCATTAAGCATCTGGTTGTACAGAAAACGACAGCAGCCAAATGTTTTTCCGAGGAGTATCTTCTGTTCTTCTGTTGGATATATTCGGAAACTATATGCTATGTTCAATGCTTTTTCTCTCCCTGGGTCTCGATGTATTGACGGATCACTTCTACTGGTGCCCCTCCTGCCGTCAAAAGACAGAAACTCTGGCTCCAGAATGCTTCTTTCCAAAGTTTTTCCCGGATTTCCGGATACTCTTTTTTCAGCAGTCTGCTGCTGGCACTTTTATAAGCATTGATAAATTTACTGAGTTCCCATATCTCTTTTGCTCTTTCTGAAATTTGATCATTGATAACTTTTCTTCGATATTTTACCACCATGATCAGATGATAATACATCAAGTACACTGAATGTGCATTGTGATCTATATTTTCCATAAAACCAGTCCTTTTTTTGAATAATCATCTTATAATCATCTTATCGACTGATTCTATTATACCATGAACCGCATTGCAGAACAAGTGTTCTTTTGTTTTTTGCAATTTCATCTCCCACCTGTAGATGAAGGAGAATTCTCGCTATATATTATGTTAAATCGCCGTGAATTTCATCCGTAAACAGAATCAGGTCATGATTCTTACAAAACTCTGCCGTCTGCTGCATTTCTTCCATGGACCACGCACGCCCCGTCGGATTATGTGGATTGCACATAATCATCATCCTGGTGCGTTCATCCACTGCAGCTTCCATCTGCGCAAAATCCATCTCATAGCGTTCTCCGTTCAGCTTAAGCGGACTTTCCAGCATAGTTCTGCCATTTTTCAATATTGCATTCTGCAGCGGACCATAGGCCGGCGTATGTATCATTATACCGTCTCCCTTTTCGGTACAGGCCTCTACGCAGACGCTGGATGAAACATTAATTCTCGGACAAAACACAATCCATTCGACCGGAATATCCATATCATACTGCTTTTTATACCAACGCCGGATACTGGTAAAAAACTTGTCGCTCAAATCTGTATATCCCAACACCCCCATGTCCAGGATATCGTGCAAACTGTCTCGGATGACTTCCGGAGCCCGGAAATCCATATCCGCAACACCCAGATGTATCATATCATTCGTGCCGTATTTTTTATCCATCGTATCCCATCTGCCGCAATTTGTGTTTCTACGATCTACTCTGACATCAAAATCATACTGTACTGCCATATGCCACCTCCTTTTCTGCCATAAAACGAGCCACGTCATCTGTGCCTGTCTGCTTTTTATTCTACTACTGCGATTACTTCTACTTCACACAGTACATTTTTCGGAATTGCTTCCGGTGCATTTTTGGTATAAATCTTCTTCAGCATCTCATTTCTCTCCTTTATTCAAAAATTTACTATCCTCATTATATCAATAAAATATTTTTTAGCTAATGGTCTATAGTTCATTATTGTGTTTTTACGAGATACTTTTTTTCAGCCAAAAAAATCGCCCATAAACTGCATTTATCCTTGCATATTCTTATTTTCTTACTTATAATAAATACTGTAAGTGTTCTGATATGGTAATTTACAATGAAATAAATTTCATCTCACACGTTTCTAATGCTGTTGGGATTCTCTCATCTAAATCAGTCAGCACCATAAAAGAAAAGAGGTAGCAATCTTATGGACAATTCCTTTCTAAAGCTCACAGAAACAGACCGGAATATTCTCAATTCCTTCTCACTCATGCTGGATGGACTCGGCGCATACCTTGGGAACGGATATGAATTAGTACTGCACAGCCTGGAAAGCCTGGATCACTCCGTCATAAAGATCATCAACGGACATTATACCGGCCGAAGCGAGGGCTCTCCCATCACGGATCTTGCCCTGAAAATGCTCGGGCAGCTTGAACAGGATCCTTCGCGTACCGTTTCTCCATACTTTAATAAAAATAACTCCCATTCTTTACTTCGCTCCTGTACTATTCCAATCACAGGTGAGCACAGACGGATCATCGGTTTGCTTTGCGTGAATTTTCATATGGAAATGCCACTTTCCGAATTTCTGCAGGAGCTGCTTCCGTCACAGGATTTTTCCGCTGTATCGCAGGCTTCTTCCGAAACATTTTCAGTCAATATCGATGACCTGATACTTTCTTCGCTTGTCAAAACAAAGGAAGCTGTGTTTCATGATCCCACTATTTCTTCCTCAAACAAAAACAAGGAAATCATTCTCCGTTTGTATCAGCAGGGAATTTTCCAGCTGAAGGATGCCGTGATCACCGTTTCCAACCAGCTGAACATTTCCAAAAACACCGTTTATATGCACCTTCGGAATTTCAAGCTTTCTTCTCTGACGGAATAGACACCATGACAAAAGGGGAGCCACTTAATGATTGATATCACAAAGCGGATCCTCTTTTGATATTTCGAAGTTTATCAGGCAGACTCAGCCCGTTTTCTTCTCTTCCCCTCCCTGAAGCACACTCCGGTACTTGGTTGGTGACATACCTGTGTGTTTTTTAAAAGCGAGTGAAAAATAATTCATATCCGTATATCCCACGGTTTGAGCGATCTCTCCGATCTTCATCGTTGTCGCCTCGAGCAGCGCTTTTGCCTTTTCAATCCGCTTGCGGACAATGTATTCATTGCAGCCTTCTCCCGTAATGCGTTTAAACAGCCGCGAGAGATAATTCGGCGTCACGTACAGCTGTGCTGCCAGCCCGGCCACCGAGAGTTCCTCGCCTAAGCGCTCCCGGATATGCGCCTTTGCCTTGCGAATCAGCTCATGGTCGTTTCCGCTGCGCATCGAAAAAAGTCGCTCCAGAAATACTTCCGTGACCTCGCAAGCAGTCTCCCGTGAGGTTCCGTTTAATGACTTCATCAGCGCATTCAGGCTTTCCTCCGAACGGTTACCACTGTCATTTAAACAGGAAAATGCCATCGTCGATGCCAGCTCAAAACAACACTGCTGTGTATAGCGTGCAGAAAGATTGTAAGATTCTACCGCCATCCGGAAGCGTCCGAAAATATGAAGCGCCTGCTCTGCGTCCGCCGCGCTTCCTGCCAGTGCATTTTTAAATTCCCGAAATACATCCTGAAAAATATCTGCCCTCTTCCGATCAACCCGGCTGCGGATGATCATATCCTGAAACTCCTTTCGCTCGTTGTTCAGGCTATTCTGAGCATCGTTCCATGAGATATGGAGCTGCTCGACACCGCTTACGACACTGCCAATCACCAGCCGCACACGGATCGCATATTCCTCCTGCAGAATTTCCGCCAGCTCAGAGGCCAGCTCTTCGGCATCTCCATTTTCCTCCTGCAGAAAAAAGACAAGCAGAATCCGCTCACTGTGATCCATAAACGTGATGCCAAGATGCCGTGCATCAAGCATATCCATACAGAGGTTCTGAATATTCCGCATGCGAAATGCCCTGCCTTCCTCGTCCTCCTCCGAGACACGATCCGGCATCACCATCCCCGCCTGCATTTTCTGATGCGGGTCGGTCTTCCATTCCGCAAACAGCTGTAATACCCGGCTGTCATCCGCCTTTCCATTAAAAATTTCTTCCATCACTTCATTGAGCCGGTATTGCTGACGCACGCCTTCCGCACGGCTCGGTGTGACGACATCCCTTCGTTCCTGCAAAAGTGCCAGCTGCGTCCGGATACTTCGTTCCAGCTCCTCTTCATCGACCGGCTTTAGCAAAAAATCATGCACACTCAGCTTCAATGCCTGCTGTGCGTAATCAAAACGGTCATATCCCGTCAGGACAATGACCCGCATATCTGTCTCCTGCTCCCGGATCTTTCCAACCAGATCCAATCCGGTCATCTCCGACATACTGATATCCGTAATCAGAAGATCAATCGAATGCGCTTTTAAAAGCTCCAGCGCCTCCCCGGCCGAACCCGCTGCAAAAACCTCATCCACCTGCAGACTCCCCCACGGTATCGCCCGCTGAATACCAAGCCGTATCATCCTCTCATCATCTACCACCAAAACCTTATACATCTTTGCCTCCCTTTTTCGGAATCCGGATCTCTGCTGTCAATCCACCCTTTTCTCCTGCATAAAACCTCAGTCCGTAGCCCGCTCCGAACAGAAGCTCCAGCCGTTTATGCACATTGTGGATGCCATAGCCACGCGTGCGCTCAAATGTACCGATTGTGCTGTTTAATTCCCGGATCGCTTCATCGGTCATCCCTTCTCCGTTGTCCTGCACCTGCACAAGCAGATCATCACCCGCTTCCCTTGCCCGAATCACTACCGTTCCCTTACGCCCTTCCTTCACCCGGATACCATGGTAAATGGAATTTTCCACAAGCGGCTGCAGCGTCAGCTTCGGCAGCTGTACACCCAAAAACTCCTCCGGCACATCCATCTGCAGCTCAATGATATTATCATACCGCATATTCTGAATAATCAGATAGCTCTTTACATGTGCCAGCTCGGTCTCCAACGCAATAATATCCCTGCCGCCGCTCAAGCAGATCCGGTAGTACTGTGCGAGCGCTTTTACCATTGCAGAGATATTCTGGCTGCCATCTATAACTGCCTGCCAGTGAATGCACTCTAACGTATTATAAAGAAAATGCGGCTGAATCTGTGACTGCAGTGCATTTAATTCCATCTGCATAATCTGCTGCTGCTCTTCTTTTACCTGTCCCATCAGACGATCAATCTCATCCATCATCTGATTGAAGCCCTCTGCCAGCTTCCGGCTGTCACTGTCTGTGTCGATCGTGTGAATGCGCGCGCCAAGATTTCCCTCTGATACGTCATTCATCTTTGAAATAACCTTATAAAACGGCCGATAAAGACGACCAGACATCTTTTTTGTAACTACAAGCACCCCGACTGTTACTATCAGCATCGCCCCCAACATCAGAAGCGACATCTGGATCACCGTCTCATACAGTTCAAATCCCGGAATCTCATGCACCAGATAATAATTCCAGCCGGTCACCTTCCGGTAAGTTACGAGCGTCCCATGATTCCAGAACCGACCGCTCTCGCCCGTAATCCGCCCTTTTGTATTGAGCTGCTCACCGATCCGGTCTTCCTGCTTTGTTGATACAATCAGACCACGCTGATCCGTGAGATACATACTTGAGCTCGCAAGGCTCGTCTTTTTCTGGATCCTTTCAAGAATACTGTCATTTAAATTGATGACAAGCACACCATTGCTGCTCACCATCTGTGTCAGGGAATACACTGGGAAATATAAGGTCATCGTATATTTTCCATAGCGATTGTAACAATCCGAAAAACTCATACGAATGCTGCCGGAAGCATTTGCCGGCAGACTCTGTGCATAATCCTTTGCAAAACTCTCTTCAAAATTGCCCGCCTGCGCGGAAATATTTCCGCTGTAGACGTAGGTTTGCAATTGGTCATTTGTCACAGCTGCAAAATTCGAGTTACTCTGAATCTGAAGCACATCAAGCAAAGAGGTATATGCCGATCCCATCGCCTGATATACCTGTGTCCTCTCCTTCGCCTCACAATATTTCTGGATACTGTCATCCAACACAAGCGAGATCAGCAGCGCTTTGTACTGGTTCAGGTTATCCGCACAGTCCTCGGCCATCAGCTCCAGGTGTTCCCGTGCATATTCATTATTCCGCTTTGACAGGGTATAAACAAACATCGCCGCAGACAGACTGATAGCAAGAACAATCAGGATCAAAATAGCAGTTCCCATCACAAAATTCAGCTTTTTTTCAAAATTCCACTTCTTTTGCCACTTTTCTTTGAAGTTCACGCGTCTTCCTCCCTGCGCCTTTCTCTGTCCGGCCTGTTCCGTTTGACAGCCCTGTATATTCCGTAATCTATCTTACTCTTTTCCCGGCAGTCCCTCAACTATAATTTGATGTTTTTAACCGAATCCGGAAAGTCCCTGCTCCCATTGCGGAACTCAGCAAAAAGGAACAGCCCCTCTCCTTTCCGGAAACGAACTGCCCCTTATGATTTTTTTGTCAGCCTTTTACTGCCCCTGCAGTCATACCTTTGACCAGCTTATCCTGTGCCACGATGAACAGCAGAATCATCGGAAGCACGGTCAGCGTCAGTACCGCCATAATCATCGGTACATTCATTGCGTACTGCCCCTGGAAGTCCCATACCGCAAGCGGAAGGGTTCGGTTCTTCGCTGACTGAGTCAGCGTGTAGGAGAAGCTGAACTCATTCCAGATATTAACGCCGTTATAAATCGCCAGCGTAGAAAGACCCGGCTTCGAGAGCGGAAGAATCATGGTGAAGAACATCCGATAACGGTTACAGCCATCAATCTGGGCCGACTCCTCAATCTCCTTTGGAATGCCTTTCATAAAGCTCGTCAGAATAAATACGGAAATCGGAACTGCAAACGCCACATCCGGTCCGAACAGTGCCCCCAGGCTGTCATAAAGCCCGAATCGCTTGCTCATCTGAAATACCGGAATCAGTGTGATATGAATCGGAATCGCCATACATGCTACAATAACTCCGTAATAAAATCCGTTCAGTTTAAACTTAAAGCGGGCCAGCGGATAGGATGCACACGCAGAAATGAACAGCAAAATCACGAGTGAAATCACAAGCACGAACACACTGTTGAAGAAGTAACGAAAAAATCCTTTAGCCAGCACTTCCTGATAGTTTGCCATGTTTAAGGAATCCGGAAGGGCAAAGACACCTTTGGTCAGCATCTCAAATTTACCCTTAAAGGAATTCAGTACCATAAAAATGAATGGAAGGACCGAAATGACCAGCATCGCTGCTGCCAGCACAAGTGCGATCGCCCAGCAAATGCGACTTTTAATCCGGTTTTTCTTATACTTGACTCCCATTTAGTCCTCCCCCTTTCCATTGATGATACGCATAGTCACAAGTGACAGAGCCGTAATCAGCACAAACATACCGCAGGCGATCGTCGAGCCGTATCCCATATTGAACTCAGTGAATGCTTTCTTATACATATAGGTCGCCATCAGTTCCGTCGAGGTACCAGGTCCGCCTCCGGTCATGACATAGATCAGGTCAAAATATTTCAGAGATCCGACCATAGAAAGAATTGCCGCACTCTTGATCGACGGCATCAAAAGCGGCAGAGCCACATGCCAGAAATACTGTCCACGCGTCGCCCCGTCGATCCGGGCTGCCTCATAGACATCTGTCGGAATATTCGTGTATGCCGCCATGCAGTAAACCATATAAAACGGGATAAACTGCCATGCGATGACCACGATAACTGTCAGAAGCGCAGTGTTTGGATTACCAAGCAAATCAATATTGTTCCCACCAAAGAATTCGGAAATCTCACTGACGATACCACCATTGGCTGCCAGCGCATATGTGAACAAAAAACCAATTGCTACGGATGACATCAGCATCGGAATGAACCAGAGCACCTTGCAGATCGTCGATTTCTTTCCCGCAAATTCGATGAAGGTCGCCTCTGCCAGACCGATCGGGATCTGGATGATAATTGACAAAACCATAATGATGACATTGTTGCGGAACGCCAGCCAGAAGTTCATATCCTTCACGAGCTTTGCCCAGTTGCGAAGTCCGACAAAGGTACGGTCCACACTGATACCGCTCCATTTGTATCCACTGATCCGGAATGAATCCACAATCGGATAAAAGATGTATACAATCAGAAGGATCGTCACCGGAAGCAGAAAAACTGCTGCGGCCCGGTTTACGCTTCTTTGACTACGTGCGCCAAGCGAATTCTGTTTCTCCATATATTCCCTCCTACCGGAGCTGCCGAAGCAGGACACCTGCGACTATCCTGTTTTGGCAAATCCGGTTTTTTCTAAATTATTGACTTAATTAATATGGGGAGCGGCCGCCGCACGGCAACAGCTCCCCATACTATCACATTCTTATGAAATTGGGCTTATGTTCAATCCTGTTACTCTGCGAGTACCTCGTCCATAGCCTCCTGCATCTTCTTGTTTGCATCCGCCGGTGTCATGGTCAGACCAAAGACTTCCTGATTGCCGTCCAGGTGAGCGTTTGCCACAGTCGGATTCAGGTACTGGTCATACCAGAGCTGTACCGCTCCTGCATTATTTGCCGCCTCAATGATCTGCTGAGAAAGCGGATCGGTAATCTTCTCTTCGATACCCTTGATTGGCGGAATCAGGCTTGCATTTACCATCTGGTCGATTGTCTCGTCGCTGGAGAGGTAAGATGCAAACTCAACAGCTGCTGCGAGCTTGTCACCAGTACAGTTGAAGGAAATGAACTGATCGCCAAGTGTACCGCACATGATACTCGGATCTGCATCTGAATCGTCTACTGCCGGGAAGTTGAACCAGCCGATCTGATCATAGAAATCACTGCCGCCATCTGCACAGTCCGTCTTGAATGCTGCGGTCTTCCATGACCCGATCAGATACATTGCTGCCTTTTCGGTATAGAACAGCTGAGCTGCCTGACCATCATCCTCACTCATGGAGTTGAAGCCTTCCGGGAAATATCCTTTATTTACCCATTCCTGAATCTTCTCACCTGCGTACTCGAAGCACTCATCCTCAAAGCTTCCCTCGCCTGCTGCTGCCTTCTGGAACGGTTCCAGACCACCCTTTCTTGCTGCCAGAAGCTGGAAATACATAGATCCTGTCCACTTCGGTCCGTTTGCCAGTGTGAACGGGACGATTCCGTTCTCTACAAAGGTGTCTGCCGCTGCCTCGAGCTCAGATACAGTCTTCGGAACTTCGATACCGTACTGCTCAAAAAGTGCTTTATTATAGTAGATACCCGCTACGGAAATATTCTTTACCGGAATTGCATAAAGCTGATCCTTATAAGTTGCCTGTGCCAGTGCACCTTCCATGTACTTGTCCTGCAGCTTGTACTGGGAAGCGAGATCGTCGATTGGCTGTGCATAACCCGCATCGATATACTGATCCATCGGACCGCCGGACCAAGTCGTGTACATATCCGGACACTCACCGGAGCTCATTGCGATGACCAGCTTTTCTTTATACTTGTCATTCTGTGTCGGTACATTCTCGATCGTATAGCCGCTCGTCGTGTTCTCGTTAAACTGCTTGATCGCCAGCTCATAGGTCTCAAGATCTGCTCCCTCCGTTCCCACGTTCCAGAAGGTGATGACCTTATCGTCATCCTCTGCCAGTGCCGGGATCGTCGCGATGTTCATTACGGATGCTGCCATCAGTACGGACAGTCCTACTGCCATTTTTTTGTTTGCTTTCATGTCTTATCTCTCCTTTTCTTTTTTGTTACAGCTCTTTTTGATGAATCTATCTTAACAGTCACAGGATGTATTTTCCATTTAAAAATCTTACCCGAATCTATAAAAATCTTACCTATACAATCATCCGAACCGGAAAGATTACCGGATAAAGCAGTATTTCCTGTAAAAAAACAGGAGCTGGCATCTTTTTGAGATGTCGCTCCTGCTTTTTCACTTTATATCTTATTATTTTATTTTTGTCTGATCTGCTGATCCGGACACTTCTCTTTTCCCTACCGCATGATTTACCAGAGTACCTTCTTAGCCGCTTCTGCCTCTGCAAACGGTCCCGGAAGCGGATGGATATCTCTGCGTCCGCCAAAATAGTCCAGACAGAATACGATCGGTGTTCCATCCGGATTCTCATAATACTGCTCCGGCTCAAATGCCATACCGAGTGTCTCTGTCGCAATCATTGCCAGTTCGGTCTTCGGAAGCTTCTCATAGATATCCGTATCCAGATACCAGTGACCATTTTCTTCCTTCACGCCAACCTTTACTGTGTGCTCGGTATCTATAATCGCGTTTGTCTCCTGCGTTGCCGGCTTCGCATCATTGAAATAAACATTGCCGCCAAACCATACCGGGAGCTTTCGGTAGTACATATCGCGCGGCACATCAGCACCCATGCCGCAATAGCCGGTAAACATAGCCAGATACTCCTCCTCTGTCGGATAGCCGCTGTAAGGATTGGTACCTGTAATCAGATTTCAGTCAGTCCACTCGCTGTCCTTCATTACCTCATGGATCGCCTGCATACCCGGACGGATCGGCTTCTGTACGAAAATATTGTTGTAGAATCTGCAGTCACTGTGCAGAATCGACATAAAGCCATCGATCTCCGTGCGATGCGGTACATGATACGGTGTATATCTCGCAGAAGGAATATCACCGGTACCATTGTTGTGGCCATGTCCAATTGCGGTAAAGCTTCCGGCGATCAGGTTATGCACAACCGCAACACCCTGTGTAGTCATCTTCAGAGAAAAATCAGAAAGTAAGATATTGTTATCTACCAGTGTCGGTCCATGTGATACTTCAATAAAGATATCCTCACCAATGCCATCCAGATTCTCAGTGTTCGCATTTGTATCATACGGAAGCGTATTGTCATGGAACAGGTTCTGAGTAACCCGTGTTCCCTGTGCCTGCCAGTCAAGCCACAGTCCGCGTGTGCAGTGATGGAAGTGGTTTCTGCGAATGATTACGTCGATCGCCGCATGCATCTTGATACCGCCGATCTCTGCGCCGGCCAGGTTCTGCTTATTATTAATATGATGAATATGGTTATCCTCAATGATGGAGAATCCTCCGGAAAACGGAAAACGCCAAGGTTTGCATCTGTCCATTCCTGGCTGTCGTTAACGAAGTTACGAACGTTCCAGGAACCCTGAAGCATCATTGCACAAGTATTGTTGTACAGAAGCGCACGGTCCTCACCGTTGTCTGTAGTAAGGGAGTTGTAGCCTTCGTTGAAGTAGCCCTTTTCTACCCAATCCTGAATCTTCTCACCTGCCCAGATAAATGCGTCAGATGTGAATGAGCCGCCATCTTCCTGTGCATATGCAGCATTAAACTCATCATTTCCGGAGTGACGTGCTACCAGATACATATAGTACATAGAACCGGTCCACTTGGAGCCGTTTGCCAGCGTGAACGGAACATAGCCCGCCTCAAGCAGCTTATCGCAAACGTCTTCCAGCTCATCAATGGTCTCCGGTACTTCTACGCCAACCTCGTGAACTACCCATTGTCTAAAGCCAATGGGCTTCCTGCTTCGCAGACCTCGTAACCTACTATCTCCACAGGCGTTAATTCGGACAGTCCCTGTCCTATATTCTTATTCCTTTTATGC
>CABIZF010000010.1 GCA_902363135.1 Lachnospiraceae bacterium | reverse complement strand
AAAATCCACCGAAGTCTCATTTAAAATTCCTCGTTCGACTTGCATGTGTTAAGCACGCCGCCAGCGTTCATCCTGAGCCAGGATCAAACTCTCTGATAAAATGTTTGATGATGGTCAAGATAACTACTTAGCTATCTCATCTCGCCAATCCTGATTGGCGAGCATCCCTTTTTACTGTTTTTAAAGGTCAGTTCCTTAGAAAAAACTTTTCAGAATTTTTCAAGGTTGTTTCACTGTTCAGTTATCAATGTTCTTTTTGCTTTGTTATCTCCTCACCGGAGCAACTCTGATATCATATCATGTTGTTTTCGGTTTGTCAACAACTTTTTTTATTTTTTTGAACTTTTATTTTTTTCCGCTGCTGTTTTCCTCAGCAGCGAGATAAATAATACCACCTGCTCCGTCGTTTGTCAACAACTTTTTTGAATTTTTTTAATTTTTATAATTGCATCTATATTTTATACAATTCAATCAAATCAGTGTTTATACTCTGCTCTGTTTCTTTTCCGTGTAAAGCGACATTCGCAATCCATCCCTGCAGCTCTGCTGACAGGGCCTAGCTTCGCTACTTGCTCATGAACGCAGTCGCTTCGCGACCTGCCAGTGGGCGCTTTCAACTCCCACTGACAGAAGCATCCCCCCTCACCCGCCGCTTAGTGCTCCGCGCACTTGAAGCGGTGGAATGCTTATCTGCGTTCAGGTGCATCCAGCCAGTTCTGTTCGACTGCCTTTGCCTCTGCACATCATTCCATTCCTTTTATATAAGCACGGAGTTTTTCAAATCCCCCCTGTGCATACCCGGAAAGATCTTTTCCGGTTCGGTTGATCAAGCAGTCCGTCAAAAGGAATACCTGCATCCCTGTCTTTTCTGCAATCAGATCCTCATCCGCATCATTTCCGACCATCAGACACTGTTCCGGGCGTACACCAAGCTTTTCGGACACCTCCAGATAATACTTTGGATTCGGCTTACTGTAGCAGGAATTCTCATAGGTTGTCACACAGACAAAGTCCTCCGGTTTCAAACCTGCCCATTCAATACGCTGATATGTCGCAATTGCAGGGAAAATCGGATTTGTCGCAAGCGCGAGCCTGTATCCCTGTGCCTTGAGCCACTGTATCATCTCTGCCGCTGCCTGGTTGTAGCCGCATGCCTGCTTTGCCTGCGCAAACTCATTCTCATAAAAGGATTCAAAGCTTGCCTGATCCTGCAGTGCTTTCTCCCCGTACAACTGCGTAAACCGCGTCCAGAACGCTTTCTCATTTTTGCATGTCCCGTCATTCTTCACCATCGCCTTCGTGCCATCCCACACGGCAGCGATCAGCTGCTTTGGTTCATATCCAAGCGGTGCCATTTTGCCCGCCAGCAATTTAAAGTAATATTCGGTAAATGCATCCTGATCCATCGGCAGCAACGTGCCGTCCAGATCAAACAAAATGGTATCAATCATCGCACATCTTCCTTTCTGTGAAAAAAGACCCTTCTATCATCCTATTATCAGTCATTTATCTCCATATCTTCCACCAGCTCCGGCAGAATATTTTCCTGATACCCGGCCACTCGCAGCTTCTCCATATATCCGGCGACCCGTCGCAGCTCAGGGTGACAGACTTGCCGTAGTTTTGCTATTCCGGCTTCTCCGATTTTTTCATCTGAGCCAGCCTTCCTGTAATCCTCCAGCGACATCCTCCACAGGCAAATATTGTTTCCATACCTCTGCCAGAGCCGGTCTGCAATTCCAATCCCATCCGGGTCCAGGTCTCCACTGTAATAAATCACAGCTCCATGCTCGATCAGCAATCCGATCAGCTTTTGCGCCGCTGCTCGCAGCTGGCCAGAGGTACAAAGCAAGGTGTAGGAATCCCTCTTCACATGATGCAGAAGATATGTAAAAACCATCTCATTTTCCACAACATAGACCTGTTTGCCGATCGGTTGTGCCGCCCTGACTCTATAAAGGGTTTCCATTGTAATGACATACGGCTCTTTTCTGTCACAGAATATGTCATATGCCGGATGAAAGCCTGTCTCCGTTTTGAGGCGCAATCCATATGCATGAAGCATAGAAGAGACATTATCCGGTATGATCCCTGCCTGCTGCAAAAGCAGTCTCCACTGATATGCATTTTGCGGGGGCTCTTCCTGTTCCAGACAGCAAATTGCAGCAACAAGAAGCATCCCCGCTGTACTTCCGCGGTCAAAGCAGTGTGGATTTCCGGAAATTTCTGCTGCAAACACCGCCAGCGGGGTCTCTTCGTTCATCCCCTGCCACGCATGGATCTGTCCCAGCGCTGTTCCGACATACTCTGCCAGAACACGTGCCTGCTCCGGATCTTTTTTGTATTCCCGGCATAAAATGGAATGTCCATAGTTTTTTTCTTCGACCAGCTTCTGCAGCCAGACCGACGCAGCGGCACCCTCTGTTCCCTTTTTGAAAAATGATTCGTACAGCGACTGAAAAAAGCTGCTTTGTCTGATCTGCTCTTCTTTTTCCTGCTCTCCTCTGGATACAAGCGTCTTTCCAAAATATATTTCCAGCAGTTTCTTTATATCGACCGGTGCAAAGCGTGTTTTCTGCAGCCCCTGCTCAAATTCAGAAAAAGAAAAGACAATCCGGTCATCCAGATATCTTTTTCCGGTAATTCCACCGATCGCCCTGCATTCTTCTTCCGAAGCATCATCCAGCACAATTTTTCCCGCTGTCCTCCCATAAGAACGCCACTTCTTCCAAAGCGCCTCAAAGCACCTCCGGTATTCCGGCCGGCTTCTGAAATAGTCCGCGCACGATTTCTCACTGTTCATCCAAAATCCTCTCCCGGCCATTCCAGGTATAACGGATGACCGAAACAACTTTCGAATTTTGCGGGCGAAGCAGCTCTGCAATCCGCAGTCCGCGAACCGTGTCAAAGCATCCCCACAGTGCCTGTGAATTCATAATATAATCAAAATCCAGCTTATGTACCAGTGCAAACATACTGCTGATATTTTTATCATCCACTCCTGCAAATGCCTCATCCAGCGCAATCATACGCGGATGGTCTTTCTGTTCTGCTTTTTTATACTGCGCATTGACTGCCGCAAAGAGCGGGACATACATTGCCATCGCTTTTTCTCCGCCACTGAAACGGTTAAACGCTGCATTGGTCAGCAGCTTCCTGGTCTCCCCGCCACGCCTGTAAAACATATGGAATTCAAACCATTTCCGGTAATCCAACGCATCCCGCACAAGATCCATATAGTTGACTGTTGTGTTCGCTTCTTCCAGCCTCATTTTTTCTGCGCGTATTTTATTTCTGAAATGTTCGGCTACCTTCTCGATATCTTCCATTGTCAGAAGCACACGGTCACGAAGCAGTATCTCTTCCAGTTCCGCCGCATCGAGTTCCGCCTCGTTTTCCGCCTTACATGGCTTCCAATCCAGTGAAAAGCTCAGTCCCATGGAAGTATCAATCGCCTTCATCAGTGCTGACATGTCCTCTACCCACTTCCGACTCTTCGCGATCCGGTCCGTCAGCTGCTGGCTGATCGTCTGTGAAAGAATATCTTCAAACAGCTCCCTGTCCTTCTTCTGAATCAGCAGCTCCGTCTCTTCTATCGTTGCCTGTGACATGCTCCCACCACTTAAATCCCAGATTTTGAAGTGGGGGCTTCTTGCTCAATGGCTCTATTGAGCCAAGTATCTACAAGCTATCCTCGCGTGCCCCGCGATTTTTGCCCGGACACGGGCGTATTTTATTACTTATTGTCCAGATACGGACAGTTGTTTATGCTGCCAACATCCTTCTTGCTTCTTCACGGATATTGATCGCTGCATTTCGATCTCTGTCCATCTCATTTCCACACGAACAGCGATAAACTCTTTCGGATAATTTCAGCTCTTTTTTTATCTTTCCGCATTTACTGCATTTTTTGCTTGAAGGGAAAAAGCGGTCTACCTTTACCAATTCTTTTCCCTTCCAGGCAAGCTTATAATCCAGCATATTCCGGAACATCCCGTATCCATTATCCTGTACACGTTTCCCAAAATGCAGACACTGGCTCATCGCTTTCATATCAATATCTTCTACCGCCACTATATCGTACTGGTCTGTGATCCTGTGGCTCAGTTTATGCAGATAGTCTCTTCTCTGGCTGCGTATTTTTTCATGGCACCTGGCAACTTTCTTTTTCTGCCGCACATAATTGCAGCTCCCTTTTACACATCTCGACAGTTTACGCTGTTCCCTTGCCAGCCTTTTTTCATTTTTTCTGAAGAATCCTGCTTCTTCCATCTCAATCTCTTCTGAAAACACTGCCATCCCCCGCATCGCATAATCAATCCCAAGTATTTTGGCGTTGCTGTAATCCTTATCTACTGTTTGGTTTTCGCAGCTGTATCCTTCATACAGCAGACTTGCAAAATACTTTCCGGAAGGCTCCATACTGACTGTCACTGATTTCAGACGGCAGTTTTCTGCAGACTCCCTGTGTTTTTTCATGGAGATCCATTTTAATTTCGGAAGCCGGATTCGGTTACCTTCTACCAGAATATTTCCGTTGACCACATTTGTTGTATAGCTGTTTTTGAAGTGATGTTTTGACTTGAAACGTGGAAATCCAACCTTAGGATCACGAAAAAAATTCTTATATGCTTTTTCCAGATGGAGCTGAACATTTGCCAGTGCCAGCGAATCAACTTCTTTCAGAAACGGATACGCCTTTTTATACATAGCTGGTGTATTCTTTAACATCTTCTTTGTCTTTTTATACTCCTGGATCTTATCATTAAGCATCTGGTTGTACAGAAAACGACAGCAGCCAAATGTTTTTCCGAGGAGTATCTTCTGTTCTTCTGTTGGATATATCAGGAAACGATATGCTACGTTCAATGCTTTTTCTCTCCCTGGGTCTCGATGTATTGACGGATCACTTCTACTGGTGCCCCTCCTGCCGTCAAAAGACAGAAACTCTGGCTCCAGAATGCTTCTTTCCAAAGTTTTTCCCGGATTTCCGGATACTCTTTTTTCAGCAGTCTGCTGCTGGCACTTTTATAAGCATTGATAAATTTACTGAGTTCCGTTTTAGGCTGTGCACGAAACATTACATGCACATGGTCAATATCATGATTCCATTCCTCCAAAACAATTCCATACCGTGGAGCAATATATTCCCATATCTCTTTTGCTCTTTCTGAAATTGGATCATTGATAACTTTTCTTCGATATTTTACCACCATGATCAGATGATAATACATCAAGTACACTGAATGTGCATTGTGATCTATATTTTCCATAAAACCAGTCCTTTTTTTGAATAATCATCTTATCGACTGATTCTATTATACCATGAATCGCATTGCAGAACAAGCGTTCTTTTATTTTTTGCAATTCATCTCCCACCTGTAGAGGAAGTAGAATTTTTGCTATATATTATGTTAAATTATATCATATGCATTTCTTACCGTCTACTATTCGACACGTTTTCCTCAATTTCTTTTCTGATCTGCCAAATTTCTTTCCGTTACGTTTTGCTGCTGTAATTCCTTCTGCCTGCTATTGGTTAATAAACTCTCGTATATGTCGCTTTTCTCTCTTTTGTAATATACTGCCATCGAACCAGAATATCGTTATAGTTACACCATAGTTGAGCAATACTTTTGGCAAGGACTATTCTTTCTTTAAGACACAGAAAAACCCGTAGAACCGAAGTTCTACTGGCATCTTACGCTTGGATACACGTTATTGGTGTGCTACCCGTCAAGAGAACAATGAAAAATAATAATTTTTTCTCCATCAGCCTATTAACCGGCTGGCGGTATTTTTATGCTGCTTTCAACGTAAGTTCATGAAAGGCCATCGGTGTCATTATATGCAACTTACGCTGTAGTCGTCGGTTGTTATAGTATTCAATATAGTCTTGGATGCTTTGGATTAATTCTTCTTTTGATGTAAAGCGTTTCCCATAATACATTTCCCGTTTTAAGATTCCCAAAAATCCTTCCATTGGTCCATTGTCAATACAGTGTGCAACTCTGGACATACTTTGTTTCATATGATGTTTCTTCAGCCGACTATAAAATGCCTGACTGGTATATTGGAATCCCCGGTCCGAATGAAAAAGCGGATGCGCATCAGGCTCTGCCGTTACCGTCTGATCAAATGTATCCATAACAAGGGAATTATCATTATGCGCGCTGATTTTATACGAAACAATCCTGCGGTCGCACAGATCAAGAATCGCACTTAAATATATTTTGTGTACTTCTACCCCTATATAATATTTGAACTCTGTTACATCTGTCAGCCATTTTTCATTCGGTTTATCTGCGTGAAACTCCCGATGAAGAAAGTTTTTCGCAATGTGGGAGGGATTCCTGTCTGCTTTCGTACAGCTCTTCGGTTTCCATTTGATAGATGACTGTATTCCGATTTTCCGGCAAATTCTCAGGATCCTCTTATCATTGGCAGGAATCCCATAATTTACAGCCAGTTCATCACGGATACGCCGATACCCCATATCTGGATGCAGCTGATGTATTTCCCTGATAATATCGGCAATCTGTTCATTCCTGATCTCATTGTCACTTTTTGGATGTTTCAGCCATCGGTAATAAGAAGAACGAGTAATTCCAAGGTATCTGCCCATTTGTCTGACCGGATATCCCTTTGATTTGAACAGTTCCCTGATTGCCTGATATTCACATGATTTATGTATTAAAGAAAGCGATCCCTCCTTTCTAATTCCCTTATTTTTTTTAACAGGTCATTCTCCATCTGTAAGTCTTTATTTTTACGTTCCAGCTCTGCGATACGGTCCCGTAATTCTTCTTCTGGAGTGCGGCTTGGCTTAGAGCCGATCCGCCTGCCTCTCCGATCCTCCAAACCGGCACTTCCCATTTTTTCATACCGGTCCACCCAATTTCGGATCTGTTGATAGGAGCAATCATACTTTAAGGCCATTGACCCATAATTCCGGTCATGGTCAAGACAGTCTTTTACAATGCAGATTCGTTCCTTCAGTGTTGTTTTTCTTGCTTTCTTCATAGCGCTACCTCCGGTAAGTTCTTTTAATTCCTTACCTTCATTATACGCCTTGATCCAACTTGAAAGTTGAGGATGCTGTCGGATTCCGAATCTTACACATATTTCATCTAACGAGCCCTCCCTGGAAAGGTACGCATGAACTGCCTGCAATTTCAATTCTTTTGAGTAGCGTTTATTTGTCTTAGGGGACAGTAAACTTTCTGGTCCGTCTGTCTTATAGATCCTAATCCAATCCTGAACACTCCGCTTATTTACACCGCACATTTTTGCGGCACCTTTTTGGCTAAGTTCTCCGTTCAGGTACTTTTCTACGATTTCTACCTTTTTTACTGCATCAATTTTACTTTTTCTGGACATAAAATACCCACAAGTAGGTTTTTATATTTTTGTGTCCTACTTGAGGGTATCATATCACTGGTAAACTAGGCGGCAATTTTTGTCACATCATATATCGGACTAACCGTCTATCGGCAGCACTCTTTTTCTATAATTATATTATTACGCATCTCTCCACCGTCAAGCGGATATTCGCAATCCGCTTCGCTACTTGCTCATAACCGAATGCTGCTTCGCAGCTTATCAGGAGTGGCTTGCACCACTCCTGATACAAGCAAGTCCCAACCCACTGCTTATTGCTTTGCGCAATTGAAGCAGGGGACTTGCTTGATTCGGTTAAATATAGTGCTGAGTTTCACTGCCATTCTTTAACACCATTTTCACCACACCAAGCAATGCTGCAAACAAAACACCTGCAACCGGCCATACAATCCATGTAATATCCCAGCTCATCGTCCAGAAGCTCCATGCAAGGTAAATCGCTGTAGTCAAGCACCAATATACACCAGAAAATGTGTCCGTCTTTTTCTTAAACAGTTTTTCTTCTTTTGTATATTCACCTTCCTGAAGAAGGGTATCGTAACTGCTTTTTACCATCCCAACACGAATCAACAGATTCACTCCTATTGCAATTACGAATAGCAGCAATCCAACGGAAAGACCACAGTAATAGTCAGGCGCTTCCATGGCTCCGGCAATAATTGTCGGAATCACTGCCAGTATACAAAGCACTACCCCAACAGCTGTTCCTCTGATAAACATCGGTTCATAGGACTCTTTTTTTTCTCGTACCATTCCAGATACACCATACTCTGTTTCAAAGCATTCTTTTTCAAAATGTTCCATATGTGATTCACGCATTCCATATGTAATAAACAAAAAGACGGCTGCCGCAACCATTCCAAGCAAAAAAACACATCCAAATACTGTTGCCAGAGATTCCGAAACATGAAATACGCTATCTTCTGCCATTGCCACAAGAACAATCAATAATATTGGACTTGAGATACACATACTTGTTGCGTTTGCCACTACTTTGGATCCATTTCTTTTCATGTCAAGAAATTCATTTGCATTCTCCATAGTTACTTTTTTCAACGGTTCGGCATAGCTTTCAGTACTTTCGTGATAAGTGATATTTTCTGCTTTCATTTCATCTTTTAATAGGTAATCTGTACTAACACCAAAAAGCTCCGACATCTGTAAAATTCTTTGCAAATCTGGAACAGCTCCTGCACTTTCCCACTTAGATACTGCCTGTCTGGATACACCCAACTGATTGGCTAGTTCTTCCTGTGACCATCCATTCTTTTTTCTTTCCTCTGTAATCTTATCAGCTAAAATCATTTTTTCCTCCTTTTGCAGATTTTATGAGCTAAATATAGCAGTTTTGCTGTTTGCATTCCACCATTTCAGGCTGTAAATCTGTCAACCAGCAGTTGCAAATCACAAAAGGACTCGATGAATCCCAATTTTTCTCTTATATTCTATCACATTCTAACCCAAAACTCTATTCTTAGATTATCAAAGAGCAACCTTACTGAATTGTTTATTAGCTGGATGTTACCGGAGTGTCTTCACTCAGAGTACTTATTTCTATCAAGTCTACGATGATAATCAATGGTGGACATCATGGCATCAAACTTTTGGAAAGGGAGGTACAACCTCATGAATATTTACGTAGGCATTGATATTGCCAAACATAACCATTTCGCCGCTGCGATTTCTTTCAACACTGAAATAATCATTGAGCCGTTCAACTTTTCCAGTCAACAGAAAAACCCCGGAAACCTTGCGGTTCCGGGGCATCTTACGTTTGGACACACGGTATCTTACGACACCAAATTTATATTATTATCTGTAGTCAGTGATTACTCGATAACGGTAGCAACACGTCCTGATCCTACAGTACGTCCACCTTCACGATACTTTAATCCCGTTTTATCTCATATTTTTTATTGTTTTCTCTCCAAAATACAGTGAAAAACGGCTGAATTGCACCACCTATTTTGATTTGCCTGATTTCTTGGCACCGTTTTGGCACCGGAAAATACTCAAAAAATTTTCTTCTACAGTTGCTGGATTCTGCTCTGCCAATTTTATATTGCACCGACAGTTTCAGGCTGTTATAATCAGAACATGGGTGCTACCATAACGGTAGGCGGTTAGTCCTTCTCCAGAGGGACTGTGACCCTCTGATTACATAGAAACCTGTAAAGGAATCCAGTGGAAAGGAGGGCTAAGCCAATGAGTATTGTTGACTTCATAGCAGTAGTGAGCTTCGGCTTAACCTGCTTTAGTATCGGATATACATTAGGCAAAGATAATCATAAACCACAAAAATAACCGCCCCAGCCTGCAAACTGAACGGTTATTTTTGTAATCAATAAGTATGTGGACTAACCGTCTATCGGTAGCACTCTTTTTCTATAATCATATTAGCACGCATCTGTGGAAATGTCAAAAATTTTCTTCTTTCTCAACTACATCTATTTCCATACATTTTTACAACCTATTTCAAGTGTTCCTCAAAAATTGATTCGAGTTCCTTATTCCCCCTCAAGAATTCATACTCTTTCTTATTTTCAATTTCCGAATACAATTCACGAACAAAATTTTTTCCAAGTCCCGAAAAAGCTTTTCCCTGTGCAGTATCTTCATACCTGTAATACAAAGGGGATTGTGTCATATTCCAAGGCTTCTGTGATTCACTTAATAATTGCTTAATTAACTGAACACATTTTTCTACATCTTTTCGATATCCAGCAATCAGCAGATATGGCACTGTGTTGCCGTAATTCCATAGTCCAAACAACGATATCATGTGATCTGTAATCTCAGCAATTCTCTCTGCTTTATCATGATTTCCTGTTTCTTCTTCCATTTCAATTAACTTATACAAGTAGCTTTGAATATTGACAACTGCCTGTAGCAGTTTCCCCTCCAGGAATAACGCAGCAGTGTCTGTTCCTTCCTGATGTGCTAATACACTTGTTTTCATAATCGTTGCATCAATTACAGTATCAGGAATTTTTTTCAAAAGGGCATTTGCTTCTTCATATTTCTCCATTTGGACATATTTTGTTGCAAGTATAAAAACGCTTGAATTTCTCACTCTTTCATCCTGACTATCTGCTGTTCGTTCCAGCCACTCAATAATAGCTGTATTATATTCCATTCGTTCTTCGTCATTAAGATCTGACAAAGTCAAAGATCCGTTCAGAACGGTTGCGATCGTATATATTAATAAGTCGCAATGAGGATACTCCTGTATTTTACGAGATGCCATCTCGAAAGCCTCTGTAAAGCTGTCCAATGAAACTTCCGAAAGTTCATTCACAAATTGTCCAATCTCTTTTTCTGTCAATTCTTCACGAAACGAAAACAATTCATTCATATCAATTTTCAATAGTCGTGCCAAAGCTGGAAGTAATGAGATATCGGGATATGTATTTCCCTTTTCCCATTTATTTACCGCTGGAGTAGAAACACCCAGATAATTTGCCACCTGTTCTTGTGTTAATCCCGCAGTTTTTCGATAGTTTTTTATCTGCTCACCAATACGCATTGTTCACACCTCCTGTCCTTATTTCCATTATAGCGTTCCCAATACATGTTTACAATTGAGCCTTTGTTTACTTATTACTTTCTTTTTTTAACTTTCAATTAATTTTCTCTAATATTTATATCATCAGCAACAAACTGCCCACAAGTTTAAGAACGGGCTACTAACCCTCAAACGACAGTGTATTACATTGCATCAACTAAACCAACCTTGTTATCCTGAATCACCACTCCTTCATCTTCGCTTCATGCCTATTTTTCATAATTTGCAACTGGTATATAATGACAGGAATTAGAAAAATCACAGCAACTATGCCTAAAATAACAGACCGATTTACAGTAGCAAATGCCGCGAGCATAAGCATTAATAAAAGCCAGGGATTTCGCAAATTACTGTAATAATTTGCCCTATCTTCATAGTACGTATGAAGGTCAAAAGGTTTTCCATCATTTTCTTTTTCTACAATCAGCAATTCCCTGTTAAATGTTGTAGTGTTTGTTGCAACACGACCGCCAATTTCAGCCCACGGACGCCAGCGAACTTTACCAACAGAATAATTAAGATTGATATTTTTATAGAATACGGAATATCCCATTTCTTCCAAGAAATCATGGTAATCTTCAGCATTAGCTTTTGATTTTTGTCCTATAAACTCCACGCAATATTGAACTTGACCTGGCTTACATTTTTCAAATTCATAGAGTAATTTTCCCGTTCGAATAAGGCGATAACCTTTTTCAGCCATCTTATTCAACCAGTTTTTCTGTACCGTTAATAGCCCACCAAAAAAACGATAACACTTTTTGCTCATAGTATACCTCCTACAATTCCGCTTGCAATACCTACAAGTTCACGAAGTCTTATAAGTTCTTTTTCAGCTATCTCCTTTCCTTTTACAGTGATAAGATACTCTTTTTTTCTACCTTCACTATCTCCGAAAAGCTCAATCCATCCCTTTTCCAGCATTGAATTTAATGCACCATATAAAGTGCCTGCTCCCAATGAAAGTCGCCCACCTGTTTTTTCTTCAATGAACTGCATGACAGCATATCCGTGTTTAGGTGAATAAAGTGAAAGCAAAATATAGAATGTCACTTCTGTGAGTGCACCACTTTTCACATTATCCCTCATGGCATTCCCTCCTTATTACGGTTACTGTAATAACTATATCAGTAACCGTAATAAAAATCAAGAGATGTGAAATAAATCTTAATAAGCCGGATAGTATTATGCTTTTCCTGTTCAGTCCTTTACAAACTATACTTATATATAAAGTATTTCTCTCAACACCATTTCTTCTGCACTAGCTTTTATATTATTCATCAGTCTAACCCACTTCGTCCGATTCTGTACCTTTAATTCTTCAGTTACGCCCTGTTTTTCTGCCATCTGTTCCATAAGCATTTCCACCTGCTCTCTGCTCTCCTGATCAATTTGATTCAGGTGTTCCGTCAGCTTTCCAGTCAACAACAAATATTGATATTTTGCTAATCTGTGTTCCTTCAGAAACTGTTTCCTCAGCATTCCATATTTCCCATATATCGGTTCTTCTTCATTCAATACCAAATCCGGCAAATAATAATCTCCATGCAAAGTATAGCTTAATCCGTTCTTTTCATCATAAATGTGTGTTTCCATAATCTTATCTCTCCATTTCTCTGTTTTTTGATTTAGTTTTCTTACGCTGCTGATTCTCCATCTCGCTTTTTTTCATTCCCCATGCCAATCTTTCATGAATATTTCCCTTCGGCATTTGTTCCATCCGTCGCTTTTCTTCCAGGACTTTCTCGTTTTGAATATCCTGCTGTACTGCTGTATCTACAGTTTCTATTCCAAGAACACGCACAACACGATCATACCTATCAGAAACACCTTGTAATATATCTTTTTCTTCTGACAATTTCTGATTATCTTTACGTATATCATCCAGTTCTCTCTGAATAGCATTATATTTTTGTTTCACCTTTTGATATTTTCTCTTCCAACCTTCCACCTCTTTCGTGAGTTCTTTAACCTGAGCCGCCATTACAGCAACCTTATTCTTTATTTGAAGAAACAGTGGTTTAATTTTTTTATCTCGATAGGTTACTGCCCGTTCTAGCGTGCCCGCCTCCGGCAGTAACATTTTAACCGTTCCATATTCTTTGATTTCTTTGCTCACACTATCCATAATCGGTTGTAGCTGTTCTCTGCGATCTTCCAGGCTTTTTAGTTCTTTTTCTGCGCTCCCTGCCTTTTGTTCTGCTTCTTGCTTCGCCTTGATTGCCTGTTCCTTATCGTCTTTTAAATTCTGGATATCTGCTCTAGATTCTGCAATTTGTGCTGTTAATTCTTCTTTTTCAGCAGTTAGATGCTCTTTCTCCTGCTCCAATTCCTGTACTTCCTTTTTCCGTTCTTTTTTCTTGAAGTTATAGACATCCAGATGTTCCTCATGAGTACCTTTCTGTTCCCATTCAATTCCATACTGCTTTGCAGTCTCTGCCAGAACTTCTTTTTCATGATTTATCCACTGATTCAGTTCCGTATCATGCTTATTTCCACCTTGAAATCCAAGACTTTTTAATGCCTGTTTCAGTGAAACTCTGGTATCCATTCCTTTTCCTTTCCAGCCCGTCACATAAGGAATAAAGTCAATATGGAGATGTGGAGTAGCCTCATCCTGATGCAGATAGCAACTAAATACCCGAAGTGTCGGATTCCGTTTCTGGAAATCTTTTACATACTCATCCAGTACGTTTACAGCCAGATCTCCTGCTTCTGTTCCAACAGCCATATCTTCTCGGTTTCCAATCTGGAAAATCACTTCATGGAACAACTTTTCCTGTTTTCCTTGGCGAATCTTTTCATAATAATTTGTAATCTGTCGATCTTTTCTTTTCCCGACATTATACCGTTCTACAGCTTCATCAAACAGCTCTTTATAGACTTCTTTCAGATTCTCATTCCGGTAACAAATATTTAATTGCACTCTGTCTGGATCAACATTTTCTGCTATAAAATCTCGTCTGTTATGAGCCAGAGACCCTGTCCCGATCATACCACTGATTGTTCGTTTCATCGTCATATTCCTCACCCCGCTTTCTAAAACCAGTGCCAGACATGGCACATAAATTTGTATCTTTGCCAGCTATAGTATAAAAAGAAATATTCGCCGGATACGGCGGTTTTGTTACTTTTGTCAAAAGTAACGCAAAAGCACTTTCGACAGCCGTACCGTCCATCAAAAGTACCCTTGCGCCCTCCGGGGGTTCAGAGACCTTTACTCCGGTATCCTTGCCCGAATATATTCCAAATCACCACAATACGGTGTTCCTACAAGATACCATTCTCTTGCAGGATTCATTTCCATTCTGGTCTGAACCCATTCATCATCAAGCAACACTTCCAGGCATTCTCCACAGTGAAATCCTGTATCAATCCATAGATCTGATGATAATAATCCATATCTTTTGTTATAACTGTTATATCCTAATCTTCCTTCTCTCATTGTGCCAATCTCCTTTCATCTACCGTTTCCGCAGGGGCGCCCTGAATCAGGGCTCCCTTTTGAAAATTCTCTTCTACGCCAATCAACTCCCGACTACACCTTACCGGCTTTCTCCTTGTCTGCTATCTACAGGTGCGTGACACGCTCCTGTAATAAAGTGTTCAGAAAGAACCTTTACCATCGAAAGTTCTCCGGTATTCCCCGTCTGTCCAGATATTCCTGCCGGAACTTTTCTCTTTCTTCTTCCGTTGGTGCTGTTTTGGATTTGCTGTATACTTCACGATTCACCATTGCATCCAGTTTTTTCTCCAATCCCAACCGGATTATTTCTTCGCCATCGTAGTTATCCATCAAAAAATATTGTAGGAGTTGAAAAAATAACTCGTATGGAATCTGTACATTTTTATTTTGCATCTGTTCTCCTTTCAAGGTGGCAAGATTCCCTCTTCTTAAGAAATGGTAATCTTGCCATCTTCCATTTTTATTCTGGCAACATCCAATACCATTGCTTTCCACGTTTTACGGAATCAATTTCAAGTTCCCGTTTGGCGTTCCATAGCGTTTTACTTTTAATTCCTCTGGCTTCTGCTTCTTCTGCAATTTTCTTTTGAGTCATTCCTCCGTTTGCCAGTATTTCAAGAAGAAATTCTTTTGCTTTCCGGCTTTTCTGTCCTCTTCCGTCTCCATTAAGAAGTTCATCGGCACTGATATCATATTCTCCAATCCATTCAAACCCATTATTCTTATCCAGTCTGAATGCAATGGACGTTCCTTCCGGTGCAAGAGAACTCTTCGTATGACATACCACTCTTACTTCCGGTTCATCTTTCACTCGCCCGACAATCAGGACACTTCTTGCAGCAGCCTGAAAATCAATGGAGCCAAGTCCTCGATAAGAAGATTTGCCGTTGCTGTTTTTGTTCATATGACCGATTAAAATGACTGCACAGTGATATTTTTCTGACAACACTGCGATACGCTTCATCAGTGGTCTGATCTCATTTGCCCTGTGCATATCTACGTCCGCTCCCAGAAAGCCCTGTATCGGATCAAGAACAACCATTCTTGCTTTTGTCTGCACGATTGCTTCTTCCAATCTGACATCTGCCATTGTCAGTGGCTGGTCACTGTCATCAATCACCAGCACCTTTGAACAATCTGCACCTGCAGCAAGTAATCTGGGTTTGATAGTATCTCCAAGTCCATCTTCTGCTGTCTGATAGATTACATTTACAGGTGACACAGAAGGCTGTTCCTGCATATTATCTTCAGCATCTAAATCTTCATTCTCACTATCGACTTCATCACTTCGTTTTTCTTTTGTTTTCGTTGTATCAGTAACAGGAAGGATCGGCTCTCCTCTGGTCAGTTTTGCAATAATCTGAAGTACCATCGTTGTCTTGCCTTCTCCTGGATCTCCCTGTATAATGGTCACTTTTCCATAAGGAATAAACGGATAAAGCAGCCATTCTACCTGTTCCACCTCTACTGAATCCATATTGATCAGTTTCAGTTTTGGTTCTATTCTACAATTCTCAATTTTATTTTTTTCATTCATATTCATTCCATCATCTCCTCCTGCCCTTCCGGGCAAGTCTCTGATGAACAGATATTCAGGAATTGTCGTATTTCCCGATTCGTGATATACTGAATCTGCCAAGATGGTATATCAGTGAATCTGATTATCAGAGAACTTGCTCAGATTATTTATCTGGGCTTTTTCTTTTGCTTTTTCAACATTCATCTCTTTCTTCTCCCAATCCGGTAACAGCATTTCCATTTTCATTATCCAGAAGATTTGCAATCTTTCTCTGCTGATTTGGATAAAGATGTCCATAAGTGTTCAATGTGATACGAATATCTTTATGACCTAATCTGTCCCGAATCAATAACGGTTCCACACCTTTCTCAATAAGATAAGCCACATGGCTGTGCCTGATATCATGCACTCGAATTTTCTTCACTCCTGCCAGCTCAATCTGCCGTTTCATCTTATGCTGTACCGCTTCCTGAACAACCGGAAATAATCTTTCTGTATCCGGCATTCCGTAATGACCATCTACAAATTCCTTAATTTCCTCTTTCAGAAATTCCGGAATTTCGATTGTCCGAAAGGACTGTTTTGTTTTCGGTTCTGTGATAATATCCTGCATTCCTGTCCGGTAATAAGTCTTATTGATACTAAGCTGATTCTTTTCAAAATTGATATCAGCTTTTGTAATCGCAAGCAGCTCCCCGATCCTGCATCCAGTCCAGAACAGCATCTCAAACATAAGATAATATCTTGTTCCCGGCTCCATTGTCTGTATAAACTGTTTGTACTCGTCCAGTGTCCAGAAGTTCAAACTTCTTGAATCTGAATTTCCCATTCGTTTCACTTTCTTGCATGGATTAACCGGCAAGTCATAGATTTTAGCTGCATGTGTAAACAGACTGGTCAACTGATTCTGAATCATTCTCAGATAAGAATCTGAATAGCCTTTTTTCTGAATTTCATTCTGCCACTGAATAATCTGTGAAGCCTTGATTTCACTCATCATCTGATTTCCGAAGTATGGAACGATATGCTGTTGCATCATATATCTTTTATTTTTGATTGTTCGATCTTTCAGATCATTTTGTTTGTCTGAAAAATAAATCTCAATAAAATCGCTCAGCTTCATATCCATACTTCGCTCATTGCTCAACTTTTTGCTTCGTTCAAACTCCAATGCTTCTCGCTTTGTTTCAAATCCACGCTTTCTGCGTTTTTTCTTCTCACCCATGACATTTGTCTCAAACCACTGGGCTGTCCATTTTTTTGTGTCTTTTTCTCTGTAAGCCATATTGATCCTCCCTAATTTTCTGCTATTTCATAGCCATACATCTTTTTTGCCCAAAACGCCTTTGGTATTCTTCCAGCCATCGTAATATATCCCTGTGCAGATAATTCTTTATTCATAGCTTTCACCAGTTTATAGGCATGAGATTTTGAGCAGTTTAATTCCTGTGCCACTTCATCAGCACTCATCATATAATTGTAACTTGCCATATTGCCTCCTCCTTTCCTCTCCAGATATAGAATACGTTTACTGTATTTCTATATCTGTACGATTTTCGTAAATTGATAATATCATGTATTTCTATCGTTGTCAATATTTCGTAAACACATTTTTACGAACTTCGTACACTATTTTTTCTTTATTTTATTCCACGTCTGTGTTATGATATTTTATAGATTTATGTTTTTCGTAATTTTCTAATATATGAAAAAGGAGGATTCTATGGGTGACGGTAAAAATTTAAAGAAATATCTTGATGAAAAAGGCACAAATGTCCGCAAAATTGCAAAGGCAACCGGAATCAGTGCTACAACCTTATATTCAATTATTCAAAAAGATTCCAATATTCGATTTGATTTTGCATTAAGACTTGCGAATGAATTGCAAATTGATGTGAATGAGATATGTTCTGCCAGTCCATTTTCTGGCACAATTAAGGAAGAAGAGATTTATCCTACACTTCCAGACGGTTTGAACGGAGCATTAGACGCAAGTCGTGTAAAGACTTACTTAAAAAATTCTATGTATCCGCTGATGTACCTTTTCGGTAAGAACAGTATGCCTGATGTAGATAATCTGCTTACATCGTTCTATCAGCTTGATGATGAATCCAGACAGGAAGTTGTGGAAACTATCCGTCTGAAATTACAATATCATCGTGATCCAGAACGTGCTGAACAAATCAAACAGATCAAAGGCTGGTAAAAAAATACTCCTGTGAATAGCAAACATTCGCAGGAGTTTCTTTTTGGCACCGTTTTGGCACCGCTGGTCTTATTTTTCAATTATAAATTTATCTGTATTTCATCTTGCTGATAAATGTTTCACTATTACTAACCTGATAAATTTACGAATAATTCTTTTCTTAGAGTACAGAAAAACCCCGGAAACCTTGCGGTTCCGGGGTATCTTACGTTTGGACACAATGTTATCTTACGATAACAAATCTATATTCAGATTGTATTACTCGATGATTGTAGCAACACGTCCTGATCCTACAGTACGTCCACCTTCACGGATAGCGAATGTAAGACCCTGCTCCATAGCGATCGGGTGGATCAGCTCGATGGTCATCTCAACGTTGTCGCCCGGCATGCACATCTCTGTTCCTTCCGGAAGGGAGATAACGCCAGTAACGTCAGTTGTTCTGAAGTAGAACTGCGGACGATAGTTGTTGAAGAACGGTGTATGACGGCCACCCTCGTCCTTGGTCAGAACGTAAACCTGAGCGGTGAATTTCTTGTGGCACTTGATGGTACCCGGCTTACAAAGAACCTGTCCTCTTTCGATCTGCTCTCTCTTGATACCACGAAGCAGAGCTCCGATGTTATCACCAGCCTGAGCCTCGTCAAGAAGCTTACGGAACATCTCGATACCAGTAACGGTAGTCTTCTGGATCTCTTCCTTAACACCAACGATTTCAACTTCCTCGTTGAGGTGAAGAACACCACGCTCTACACGGCCGGTAGCAACGGTACCACGACCTGTGATGGTGAATACATCCTCGACCGGCATCAGGAACGGCTGATCAGTTGCACGCTGCGGATCCGGAATCCAGGTATCAACAGCATCCATCAGCTCCATGATCTTGTCGCCCCACTCGCTGGACGGATCCTCAAGAGCCTTCAGAGCGGAACCCTGAATGATCGGTGTATCATCGCCCGGGAACTCGTACTCGTTGAGCAGCTCACGGATCTCCATGTCAACCAGCTCAAGCAGCTCCGGATCGTCTACCATATCGCACTTGTTCATGAATACAACGATGTACGGTACACCTACCTGACGGGACAGAAGGATGTGCTCCTTTGTCTGAGCCATAACACCATCGGTAGCAGCTACTACGAGGATAGCGCCGTCCATCTGTGCAGCACCAGTGATCATGTTCTTTACATAGTCAGCATGGCCTGGGCAGTCAACGTGTGCGTAATGTCTCTTCTCGGTCTCGTACTCAACGTGAGCGGTAGAAATCGTGATACCACGCTCTCTCTCTTCCGGAGCCTTATCGATGTTCTCGAAGTCTGTAGCTGTATTACCAGCAACTCTTGCTGCCAGAACCTTTGTGATTGCTGCAGTCAGGGTTGTTTTACCATGGTCAACGTGTCCGATGGTACCAATGTTACAATGCGGTTTTGTTCTGTCAAATTTAGCCTTTGCCATTTTGAATGTCCTCCTTAATAGATTGCTTTCGCATTCATTTACTGAATAAATTTATACCGGCTAGATTCGATTATATTTCAAAACGCCAGTATTTTCAAGCCTTTTTTGCATATCCGGTACAGATATTGCAAAAAAGGCAATGATTTATTTCATAATTTATTTTGCCTTCGCGCTCAGTACCTTTTCCTGTACGGACTTCGGAACCTGCTCATATTTCTCGAAGAACATGGAATAGTTACCACGTCCCTGAGTCTTAGAACGAAGGTCTGTAGAATAGCCGAACATCTCAGCAAGCGGAACATAACCCTTAACCATCTTGCCTCCGCCGATGTCCTCCATACCCTCGATACGTCCACGACGGGAGTTGATATCTCCGATAACGTCGCCCATGTACTCTTCCGGCATGGTTACTTCTACCTTCATGATCGGCTCAAGCAGTACCGGATTACCCTTCTTCATTGCATCCTTGAATGCAAGGGAACCAGCGATGTGGAATGCCATCTCACTTGAATCGACTTCATGGTAAGATCCATCATATACATTTGCATGAACACCAAGTACCGGGAATCCGCCAAGGATACCAGCCTTTGCTGCTTCCTCGATACCTTCGCCAACTGCCGGGATGTACTCCTTCGGGATCGCACCGCCGACAACGGTAGACTCGAACTTGAAGGTCTCCTCGCCGTTCGGATCCATCGGTGTGAAGATAACTTTACAATGACCGTACTGTCCACGTCCACCGGACTGTTTTGCGTACTTGCTGTCAACGTTAACTTCCTTCGTAAAGGTCTCCTTGTATGCAACCTGCGGAGCTCCGACATTTGCCTCTACCTTAAACTCACGAAGCAGACGGTCAACGATGATCTCCAGATGAAGCTCACCCATACCAGCGATGATGGTCTGACCGGTCTCCTGATCGGTGTGTGCACGGAAGGTCGGGTCCTCCTCAGCCAGCTTTGCAAGAGCTTCACCCATCTTGCCCTGACCAGCCTTGGTCTTCGGCTCGATTGCCAGCTCGATAACCGGCTCCGGAAACTCCATGGACTCCAGGATTACCGGATGCTGCTCATCACAGATCGTATCACCAGTTGTTGTGATCTTGAATCCAACTGCTGCTGCGATATCTCCGGAATATACCTTGTCCAGCTCTGCACGCTTATTTGCATGCATCTGAAGGATACGTCCTACACGCTCCTTCTTACCCTTGGTCGCATTCAGAATGTAAGAACCGGAATTCATAGTACCGGAATATACACGGAAAAATGCAAGCTTTCCTACAAACGGGTCAGCCATGATCTTGAATGCCAGTGCTGCAAACGGCTCATCATCGGAAGAATGTCTTACGACTTCGTTGCCATCCAGATCCGTTCCCTTGATTGGCGGGATATCGGTCGGAGCCGGCATATACTCAAGAATTGCATCCAGAAGCTTCTGAACACCCTTGTTGCGGTATGCAGATCCGCAGCATACCGGAATAGCGGTACACTCGCAGGTAGCCTTTCTCAGAACAGCCTTCATATCCTCAACGGACGGCTCTTCCCCTTCCAGGTACTGCATCATCAAATCGTCATCCAGCTCACAGATCTTCTCGACCAGCTCGGTATGATACAGCTCTGCTTCATCCTTCATATCTTCCGGAATCTCGCATACGGTAACATCCTCGCCCTTATCATCATTGTAAATATAAGCATCCATCTCGAACAGGTCGATGATTCCCTTGAACTCATCTTCCTTACCGATCGGAAGCTGCAGGCAGATCGCATTCTTACCAAGTCTGGTACGGATCTGATCTACTGCGCCATAAAAGTTTGCGCCCAGGATATCCATCTTGTTGATGAATGCCATACGCGGTACGTTATAGGTATCCGCCTGACGCCATACATTCTCGGACTGCGGCTCTACACCACCCTTTGCACAGAACACACCTACCGCACCGTCCAGTACACGCAGAGAACGCTCAACCTCAACGGTAAAGTCTACGTGGCCCGGAGTGTCGATGATATTGATACGATGCTCCAGAGCGCCAGCCTTCGGCTTTGTGTGATCTTCCAGAGTCCAGTGGCAAGTGGTCGCTGCAGATGTAATTGTGATACCTCTTTCCTGCTCCTGCTCCATCCAGTCCATGGTTGCAGTACCCTCGTGAGTATCACCAATCTTATAGTTAACACCGGTATAGTAAAGAATACGCTCGGTCAATGTGGTCTTACCAGCATCGATGTGCGCCATAATACCGATATTTCTGGTTCTCTCCAACGGATATTCTCTTCCAGCCAAAACTTTTTCCTCCTAAATTAGAAGCGATAGTGAGCAAACGCCTTGTTTGCCTCTGCCATCTTGTGCATATCCTCTTTCTTCTTTACAGATGCGCCAGTGTTGTTAGCTGCATCCATCAGCTCATTCGCCAGTCTGTCCTCCATGGTCTTCTCGCCTCTCTTGCGGGAATACATGGTGATCCAGCGAAGTGCCAGTGCCTGACGACGATCCGGGCGAACCTCGATCGGAACCTGGTACGTAGCACCACCGATACGTCTTGCTTTTACTTCCAGTACCGGCATAATGTTGTTCATTGCTTCTTCAAATACTTCGAGAGCCGGCTTGCCGCTCTTCTCTTCCATCTTTGTAAATGCGCCGTATACAATCTTCTGAGCTACACCCTTCTTACCATCCAGCATAATGTTGTTGATAAGCTTGGTAACTACTTTGTTGTTGTATAACGGGTCTGCTAAAACGTCTCTTTTCTGAGTATGTCCTTTACGTGGCACGTTACTTCCCTCCTTAATAATCATTAGATCACAGGTACTCACAACAATCGTTCCAGCATATTTTCATATGCTCTGCTGCGTCTCATGCAAGGACTTCTATATTAACCTGCAACCACCTGGCAATACGAACTCCGGCATAAGGTGAAACATGATGCTTACTGTGATACTCTAACCAAAATTACGCAATCTTATTTCTTTGCGTCTTTCGGTCTCTTAGCACCGTACTTGGAACGGGCCTGTCTTCTCTTTGCAACACCTGCTGTATCAAGTGTTCCTCTGACAATGTGGTATCTGGTACCCGGAAGGTCCTTTACTCTACCACCACGGATCAGAACAACGCTATGCTCCTGAAGGTTGTGTCCCTCTCCTGGGATATAGCTGGTTACTTCGATTCCGTTGGAAAGACGTACTCTGGCGATCTTACGAAGCGCTGAGTTCGGCTTCTTCGGGGTAGCAGTCTTAACTGCGGTACAAACACCTCTCTTCTGCGGAGAAGAGGTATTGGTCTGCTTCTTCTGAAGGGAATTAAATCCTTTCTGGAGAGCCGGTGCAGTAGACTTCTTTACAGATGTCTGTCTGCCTTTTCTTACTAACTGATTAAATGTTGGCATTACTTTTCACCTCCTGAATTTGTGAGCCGTAGCTCCTGCGGTTGCGGTTTTGTGCATAAAGCATCCATGTGTGCGTAATCACACACCTAAACATTATACTTACCACATTTCTGCTTGTCAAGCAGTTTCTCTTGCTTTCCTGTAAAATTCATCGGTATTTTTTGTAAAACCTTTCATGTTTCTTACAATTTTCTAAAATTGCTGGACACCATTTCACTTGAATGATAAAATAGCGTGAACCAAAGCAATAATAAGCTTATCCTGCAATAAGAAAGGATGGATGAATCTATGAGAATCCTTCGCGCGCTGCTCAAGCCGCTCTCGTTTCTCCCTGCGCTCTGCCTGATGTACATGATCTTCAGCTTCTCTGCGCAGGACGGGGCGACTTCCTCACAGCTGAGCTATAAAGTCAGTTATACAATTGTCGAGACCGGTGGTAAGATCCTCGGTGAAAACTGGGAGCCATGGCAAATCGACAGCATCGCCACGCGCTTTCACGGAGCGGTTCGCAAGCTGGCACATATGACGGAATACTTTGCACTGGCTGTATCGGTTGCCTTTCCGCTTTATGTATATGGATTGCGCGGCATCTGGCTGATGCTGGTAGCCGGATTTATCTGCGTCGCCTTTTCCTGCGGTGATGAATACCATCAATCGTTTGTCGCAGGCCGAAGTCCTTCAAAGCGTGATGTGATGATTGACTCCATTGGAATCTTCTTTGGTGTCATCCTTACACGGATCATCGGCTGGACCGGAAGGAAAACGATCTTCCGCCCCTTCAGTGATGATCATATTAATAGGAAGAAACACAAACAGAAGCAGGCTGATTTTGAGCAGCCAAACGGATATGTGCCAAATGGATATGCGCCAAACGGATACCCTCAGAATGGATATTCACCAAATTCATATCCCCGGCAGCCATACTATCAGAACGGACAGCAGCCGATGCAATATGGCAATGCCCCGTATCCAAATTATCCAAATGCACCATACCAAAACGCGCCATACCAAAATGCACCTTATCCAAACGCGCCATACCAAAACGCTCCTTATCCAAATGCACCGGGGCGGTATCCATCGCAGGAGGACGATGACTACGTCTCTGACCGTCTCTCCGAGGATATGTCCTTCCGGAAACTAATGCAGGACATCAAGGAGCAGAAAACCGAGGCGCACCGAGAGCACCAATTACAGCGGGAATATCCTGCCACAAAGCAGCCGGCAAAAAAAGCGCCACGTCCGGCTTCCTCCAAGGAAATCGAAGTGGATGAAGTAGATCTGAACGAGGACGGCAGTGAGGATGGCAATTATAGATAAAGCCGCATAGTAAATCGGTCATTCGCATCCTTTTTACCGGCAAAAATTCAAGAGCTCCCTTCCGGTACCACCAGCCTGTCATTTCGGCTGGTGCGCATCCGGAAGGGAGCTCCTTTTTACGTTTTTATTTTATATCCTATGATGTTGGGGGCAAAAGGTATTTTGCCCCCTATCGCTTACTCTTCTTCAGAAGAAGTCTCATCAACTGCCGCCTCATCAGCTACAGTCTCCTCGCTCATCTCCGGCTCTGCAGTCTCAGCTGCGGAACTATCCTCCGCCTGCACCTCTGCTGCATCATCCATCTCAGAAAGCTCTACTTCATCCTCCTCCGACTGCTCGTACAGATAATCATCCGTTCCGGATGTATCGATCTGAACATTGCGATAACGCTTCATGCCGGTACCGGCCGGAATCAGCTTACCGATGATAACGTTCTCTTTCAGTCCGATCAGCGGATCGATCTTACCCTTGATCGCTGCCTCAGTCAGTACCTTCGTCGTCTCCTGGAAGGATGCTGCTGACAGGAAGGAGTTCGTCGCCAGAGAAGCCTTTGTGATACCAAGGATGACACGCTTTCCGTCTGCGACCTCTTTGCGCTCGCTCTCCGGAAGCTCTTTGTTCTCCTCAACGATCTTCTCATTCGCATCCTCAAAGTCGAGAATGTCAACGAGCGTACCCGGAAGGAACTCGGTATCGCCATTGTTCTCAATACGGATCTTCTTCAGCATCTGGCGAACGATTACTTCGATATGCTTATCGTTGATTTCTACACCCTGCAGGCGGTATACACGCTGTACCTCACGCAGCATATAGTCCTGCACAGCCTCAACGCCCTTGATTCTTAAAATATCATGCGGGTTGACACTACCTTCTGTCAGCTCATCGCCGGCTTCCAGATACATGCCATCCACCTGACGGATACGGGAACCATACGGTATCAGATAGGTCTTGGATTCTCCGGTCTCCTCGTTGGTCACCACGATCTCGCGCTTCTTCTTTGTATCCTTTAAGGTCGCAAGTCCTGCGATCTCTGTGATAATTGCAAGTCCCTTCGGCTTACGTGCCTCGAACAGCTCTTCGACACGCGGAAGACCCTGTGTGATATCTCCACCTGCAACACCGCCGGTATGGAAGGTACGCATCGTCAGCTGTGTACCAGGCTCACCGATGGACTGTGCCGCGATGATACCAACAGACTCACCGACCTGTACCGGCTCACCGGTCGCCATGTTTGCGCCGTAGCACTTTGCACAGATACCGATATGGGAACGACAGGTCAGGATCGTACGAACCTTGATTTTCTTGAACTGCTCACCGTTCTCATCTACGCCTTCCTTCATGATACGAGCCGCACGTTTCGGTGTGATCATGTGGTTGGCCTTTACAATAACTTCTCCATCAGCGGTCTTGATGTCCTCGCAGGAGAAACGTCCTGTGATACGCTCCTGCAGACTCTCGATCTCTTCTTTTCCATCCGAGAACTGTTTTACATACATACCCGGAATCTCGCCCTGGCCACTCCAGCAGTCCATCTCACGGATGATCAGATCCTGTGATACATCAACCAGTCGTCTGGTCAGGTAACCGGAGTCCGCAGTACGCAGAGCCGTATCGGACAACCCTTTACGTGCTCCATGCGCAGACATGAAGTACTCCAGTACGTCCAGACCTTCACGGAAGTTGGACTTGATCGGCAGCTCGATCGTATGACCGGTCGTATCCGCCATCAGGCCTCGCATACCGGCCAGCTGTTTGATCTGCTTATCAGATCCACGCGCTCCGGAGTCCGCCATCATGAAGATGTTGTTGTACTTATCCAGTCCGCCAAGCAATGCCTTGGTCAGAGCATCATCCGTCTCCTTCCAGGTCTCGATGACTTCCTTATAACGCTCCTCGTCAGTAATCAGTCCACGCTTGTAATTGCGGGTAATCCGGTCAACGACATCCTGCGCGGTCTTGATCATTTCCGGCTTCTGCGGCGGTACGGTCATATCTGAAATGGATACAGTCATTGCCGCTCTTGTCGAATATTTATAACCCATGGACTTGATGCTGTCCAGAACTTCAGCGGTCTTAGTCGCTCCATGCGTATGAATGACTTTTTCCAGAATCTGCTTCAGCCCTTTCTTTCCGACAAGGAAATCCACTTCAAGCTTCAGCTCGTTTTCCGGAATGCTACGGTCTACGAAGCCCAGATCCTGCGGGAGAATCTCATTGAAAAGGAATCTTCCCAGTGTGGAATCTACATTTCCGGTAACTTCTCTGCCATCCTCCATCTTCTTCGTCGTGCGGACGGTGATCTTAGACTGCAGGGTAATGTATTTATTCTCATATGCAAGGATTGCCTCGTTTACATCATGGAAGAACATACCTTCGCCGCGCGCTCCCGGTCTCTCCTGAGTCAGGTAGTAAATACCGAGGACCATATCCTGAGACGGAACCGCTACCGGACCTCCGTCAGACGGCTTCAGAAGGTTGTTCGGGGAGAGCAGCAGGAAGCGGCACTCTGCCTGAGCCTCTACCGAAAGCGGAAGATGTACTGCCATCTGGTCTCCGTCGAAGTCAGCGTTGAACGCGGTACAAACGAGCGGATGCAACTTGATTGCTTTACCCTCTACCAGGATCGGCTCAAATGCCTGAATTCCCAGACGGTGCAGTGTAGGAGCACGGTTCAGCATAACCGGATGCTCTTTGATGACTTCCTCGAGCACGTCCCATACCTGCGGTTCCAGACGTTCTACGCTCTTCTTTGCACTTTTAATATTATGAGAAATACCGTTTGCAACCAGTTCTTTCATAACGAACGGTTTAAACAGCTCGATTGCCATTTCCTTCGGCAGACCGCACTGATAAATCTTCAGCTCCGGTCCTACGACAATAACGGAACGTCCGGAATAGTCTACACGCTTTCCGAGCAGGTTCTGACGGAAACGTCCGGACTTACCCTTGAGCATGTCAGACAGAGACTTCAGCGCACGGTTGCCCGGGCCGGTAACCGGACGGCCACGACGGCCGTTATCGATCAGGGCATCAACTGCCTCCTGCAGCATACGCTTCTCGTTGCGGACGATGATGTCCGGAGCGCCCAGCTCCAGCAGTCTCTTAAGGCGGTTGTTCCGGTTGATGATACGACGATACAGATCATTCAGGTCAGAGGTTGCAAAACGCCCTCCATCCAGCTGCACCATCGGGCGCAGATCTGGCGGAATGACCGGAATTACATCCATAACCATCCACTCCGGACGGTTACCGGACTCACGAAATGCCTCTACGACTTCCAGGCGCTTGATGATTCTGGCACGCTTCTGACCGGTGGACTCCTTCAGACCTCTCTTGAGCTCCTCAGACTCCTTTTCCATGTCAATTGCCTTTAACAGCTCCTGGATGGATTCAGCACCCATATCTGCCCGGAATGCATTGCCCCATTTTTCCTTTGCCTCCTGATACTCCTTTTCGGTCAGGACCTGCTTGTAGGAAAGATCTGTCTTACCAGGATCGAGGACAATATAATTTGCGAAATACAGAACCTTCTCCAGCGTACGCGGAGAAAGATCCAGCATCAGTCCCATACGGGACGGGATGCCCTTGAAATACCAGATATGAGAAACCGGAGCAGCAAGCTCGATGTGTCCCATACGCTCACGGCGGACGCTGGACTTGGTTACCTCAACTCCGCAGCGATCACAGATCACACCTTTATAACGGATCTTCTTATACTTTCCGCAATGGCATTCCCAGTCCTTACTCGGTCCGAAAATGCGCTCGCAGAACAGTCCGTCCTTCTCTGGCTTTAAGGTACGGTAATTTATTGTTTCAGGCTTTTTCACCTCTCCGTGAGACCACTCTCTGATCTTCTCCGGAGAAGCCAGCCCAATCTTAATTGCATCAAACGTCATCGGCTGATACACTTCGTTGTTCGTTGTCTCTGGCATTGATGGTACTCCTTTCCCATACTACTCTTCGTCAAAAGTCTCGTCCAGCTCCAGATAATCATCATCTTCCGGGGCATCCTCTTCTACGTTCACCAGTTCCTCACCGTCAAACTCCTGCTGGCTGTAGCCGTGCTTTCCAAAGGACTCCTCTTCTTTATCATGATACTTCCGGTCGCCTTCAATTACGGAACGAAGATCGGTATCGCCGTAATCGATCGACTCCATAATCTCAACCTCTGTATTGTCATCCTTCAGCACTCTGACATCCAGTCCGAGTGACTGCAGCTCCTTGAGCAGAACCTTGAAGGATTCCGGAATACCCGGCTCAGGGATATTGTCTCCCTTGATAATTGCTTCATAAGTCTTCACACGTCCTACGACATCGTCGGACTTCACGGTCAGGATCTCTTGCAGCGTGTAGGATGCGCCATAAGCCTCAAGCGCCCAAACCTCCATCTCTCCGAAACGCTGTCCGCCAAACTGAGCTTTACCACCCAGCGGCTGCTGTGTAACGAGGGAATACGGTCCGGTGGAACGTGCATGGATCTTATCGTCTACCAGATGATGCAGCTTCAGGTAATGCATGTGTCCGATGGTCGTCGGGCTGTCGAAGTACTCTCCGGTACGTCCGTCACGCAGCAGCACCTTTCCGTCTCTGGAAATCGGAACGCCCTTCCACAGCGCTCTGTGGTCACGGTTCTCATACAGATAATCCAGAACCTCCGGAAGCAGCTCATCACCATGCTTCTCCTTGAACTCATCCCACTCCATATTTACGTAGTCATTTGCAAGATCCAGAGTGTCCATGATATCGTTCTCGTTCGCACCGTCAAATACCGGTGTCGATACGTTGAAACCAAGCGCCTTTGCAGCAAGGCTCAGGTGAATCTCCAGGACCTGTCCGATATTCATTCGGGACGGAACGCCCAGCGGATTCAGCACGATATCAAGCGGACGTCCATTCGGAAGGAATGGCATATCCTCTACCGGAAGTACACGGGAAACGACACCCTTGTTACCATGACGTCCTGCCATTTTATCGCCGACAGAGATTTTTCTCTTCTGTGCAATATAAATACGTACCGCCTGATTCACTCCAGGAGCCAGCTCATCGCCGTTCTCACGGGTAAATACCTTGGCGTCTACGACAATACCATACTCTCCGTGCGGTACCTTCAGAGAGGTATCACGCACCTCACGTGCCTTTTCACCGAAGATCGCCCGCAGCAGGCGCTCCTCTGCAGTCAGCTCAGTCTCTCCCTTCGGAGTAACCTTTCCGACCAGAATGTCACCGGCACGTACCTCAGCACCGATACGAATAATTCCGCGCTCGTCCAGATCCTTCAGCGCGTCATCGCCGACACCCGGAACATCTCTTGTGATCTCTTCCGGCCCGAGCTTTGTATCACGTGCCTCTGCCTCATATTCTTCAATATGAACGGATGTATAGACATCGTTCATAACAAGCTTTTCACTCAGGAGAACTGCGTCCTCGTAGTTGTAGCCTTCCCACGTCATGAATCCGATCAGAGGGTTCTTACCAAGTGCGATCTCTCCATTTGAGGTAGATGCTCCATCCGCAATGACATCGCCTGCTTCCACGCGGTCACCCTTGAAAACGATCGGGCGCTGATTGTAGCAGTTGCTCTGGTTGCTTCGTGCGAACTTGGTCAGACGATATTCATCCTTCGTACCATCCTCACAACGGATGATAATGCGGTTGGATTCAGAACGCTCTACGACACCTGCATGCTTTGCCACTACGCAGACACCGGAGTCTACTGCAGTCTTCACTTCCATACCAGTACCAACGACCGGAGCCTCGGTAGTCAGAAGCGGAACGGCCTGACGCTGCATGTTGGATCCCATCAGCGCACGGTTTGCATCGTCGTTCTGCAGGAACGGAATCAGGGCTGTAGCCACTGAGAATACCATCTTCGGGGATACGTCCATGTAATCGAACATGCTGCGCTCATACTCCTGCGTCTCCTCGCGGTAACGACCGGAAACGTTTTTACGAATGAAGTATCCTTTTTCATCAAGCGCCTCATTCGCCTGTGCTACATGGTAATTGTCCTCTTCATCCGCAGTCATGTATACAACCTCATCGGTAACACGCGGATTCTTTGGATCGCTCTTGTCAATCTTACGGTATGGTGCCTCTACGAAGCCGTACTCATTGATTCTTGCATAGCATGCAAGAGAGTTGATCAGTCCGATGTTCGGTCCCTCAGGAGTCTCGATCGGGCACATTCTTCCGTAATGAGAATAATGAACGTCTCGTACTTCGAATCCGGCACGGTCTCTTGACAGACCACCCGGTCCCAATGCGGAAAGACGTCTCTTATGGGTCAACTCACCAAGCGGGTTGTTCTGGTCCATGAACTGGGACAGCTGGGAAGATCCGAAGAACTCCTTAACCGCTGCCGTAACCGGCTTGATATTGATCAGAGACTGCGGGGAAATACCCTCAATCTCCTGTGTGGTCATACGCTCGCGAACCACACGCTCCAGTCTGGAAAGACCGATCCGGTACTGGTTCTGCAGAAGTTCACCGACCGCACGGATACGGCGGTTGCCCAGATGGTCGATATCATCGTCGTTGCCGATGCCGTACTCCAGATGGATATTGTAGTTGATGGATGCAATGATATCTTCCTTCGTAATGTGCTTCGGAATCAAATCGTGTACGGATCTGCGAATTGCATCCTTAATATCGTCAATGCTTTCATTTTCTTCCAGTATTTTTTCAAGTACCGGATAATATACTAACTCTGTAATACCGAGCTCCTGCGGATCGCAGTCTACATAGGTACGCAGATCTACCATCATACTGGAGAGCACCTTTACATCGCGCTCCTCTGTCTGAATCATCACGTACGGTACGGCTGCGTTCTGGATCGTATCAGCCAGCTCACGGGATACCTGTGTGCCTGCCTCAGCGATCACCTCGCCGGTCGTCGGGTCAATCACGTCCTCTGCAAGAATATGGCCTGCGATACGGTTGCGAAGCATCAGCTTCTTATTAAACTTATATCTTCCGACCTTCGCCAGATCATAGCGGCGCGGATCGAAGAACATGCTCATAATCAGACTCTCAGCGCTCTCTACAGCAAGCGGCTCACCCGGACGAATCTTCTTATACAGCTCCAGAAGACCCTCCTCGTAGGTGTGTACCGGATCCTTCTGGATCGTCGCCACAATCTTCGGCTCCTCGCCGAACAGCTCTAAGATTTCCGCATCAGAACCAAATCCCAGTGCACGGATGAGATCTGTTACCGGTACCTTTCTGGTACGGTCTACGCGCACATAAAACACATCATTGGAGTCTGTCTCATATTCCAGCCATGCACCACGGTTTGGAATAACAGTACAGGAATACAGCTTTTTACCCAGCTTATCGTGGGCAATTGCATAATAGATACCCGGGGATCGAACAAGCTGGCTGACAATAACACGCTCGGCACCATTTATCACGAACGTACCGGTAGCGGTCATCAGCGGCAGATCACCCATGAATATCTCATGCTCACTGATCTCATCATTCTCTTTATTATGGAGACGGACCTTGACCTTCAGCGGCGCTGCATAAGTAGCGTCACGCTCCACACATTCTTCAATTGAGTATTTCGCATCATCTTCACACAGCTTGAAATCCACAAATTCAAGACTCAGCTTTCCTGCATAGTCTTCAATCGGGGAAATATCATCAAAGACTTCCTTGAGTCCTTCATCCAGAAACCACTGGTAAGAGTCCTTCTGAACCTCAATAAGATTCGGCATCTCAAGAACTTCTTTTCGCCGCGAATAACTCATACGAAATCCTTTACCATTTGTAATAGGACGTATCCTGTTTTTCTCCATTGATGTTTCACCTCTGTTCTTTCTGCAGTCTGATTCAACTTTTGGGCATAGTAATACCGCAGGGTATACTCCTGCACAATAGTGCAACCTACACTCTAGCACAAATCAGTCTATATGTCAAGTTCTTTTTTCTTCTGTTGTTTTTGTTCAGCTGTCAGCAAAAAGGAGCCTTTCCGCACTTCTCTTTGCTGACAGCTGAAGCCTCCTCGTGTTCCATCCCTGCAGCTCTGCTAACAGGGTCTAGTACAGCATACAAAAATTAACTGGACTAATAACGCAGAATGAATTTTCATTCTGCAAAGAAGAAAAACGCAGGCGTAGCAGGCTACGTCAAGTTTTTCTGATGTCGCAGATGGAAATTCAGGCAAGTTATGTGGTACAGTTATTTGCAGTATGATGTACTAGCTTCGCTACTTGCTCATGAACGCATCCCTCTCACCCTCCGCTTAGTGCTCTGCGCACTTGAGGCGGAGGAATGCTTATCTGCGTTCACACAACAGAAAAGACAGCTGCCGGAAACAAGTTCCTGCAGCTGTCTTCTGTCGCTCTATACAGCTTGCTGCTTTCGCAACTATTATTTCAGAGTAACCTTTGCGCCCTCTGCCTCGAGCTTTGTCTTCAGCTCCTCAGCCTCAGCCTTGGATGCGCCCTCCTTAACTACCTTCGGAGCGCCGTCAACTACTTCCTTAGCTTCCTTCAGGCCAAGACCAGTTGCCTCACGAACAACCTTGATAACCTTAACCTTGTTCGGGCCAACCTCTGTCAGCTCTACATCGAACTCAGTCTTCTCTTCAGCTTCCTCAGCTGCGCCAGCACCTGCTGCTGCTACTACAACGCCTGCTGCTGCAGATACGCCAAACTCTTCCTCACATGCCTTTACCAGCTCGTTGAGCTCAAGTACGGATAACTCTTTGATTGCTTCAATAAACTCAGCTGTTGTCAACTTTGCCATTTCTTTTTCCTCCTGATATTTTTGGTGAAATTTCACTGTTTTATGCGGCTATGCCGCTTCGTTCCTTAAGTGGAACACAAATGTCTCCCGGCAGCTTCTTACTCTGCTGCGCCTTCGGTCTTGGACTCTGCGATCTGATTGAGTACGCGAGCAAGATTCGTGATCGGAGACTGGATGCTTCCAAGCAGTTTTCCGAGAAGTTCTTCTCTTGACGGAACGTTTGCCAGAGCAGCAACGCCCTTCTCGTCATAGTAATTGCCTTCTACAACACCAGCGATCATCTTCAGTGTCGGAGCTTTCTTCGCATACTTGGAAATGATTCTTGCCGGAGCAGTCGCATCATCTTTTGAAATAGCGATTGCATTCGGCCCTTCCAGATGCTTGGAAAGCGGCTCGCAGTCTGTATCCTTGAATGCGAAATTCATCATTGTGTTCTTGTATACCTTGTAGGTAATACCAGCCTCACGCAGCTCCTTACGAAGTGCGGTGTCAGCCTCCACAGTAATTCCGCAATAGCTAACCAGAACAACAGCCTGTGCGTCTTTGATGTTCTCAGAAATCTCAGCAACAACCGGTTTCTTCAGTTCAACTTTTGCCATGAATGGTGCACCTCCTTATAGATTTGAGTGTACCGCCGTATAACAGGAATGATAAAAACCCCTCTGCGCACAGAGGGGTAGTCAAATTCTTCCTTAGAATCTTATACTCCTCGGCAGGCGTTTTCTCCTTATGCCTTACGGCACCTGCTGTCTTCGGCAGTCATCTGGAATAAGATAACACACGACCATACTTCTGTCAAGTGTTTTCTCTGTTTATTTACAAAAAAACGCACTGTAGCGCATCCTCGCAGTACACCTTTACTTTATGGAACGCTTCTGTAATGTAAAAAGATCCCCGAAGCGCGCACCTTCGGGGATCTGGCATTGCATATTAATTAAGCAAGCTTAACAGGATTCAGCTTTACGCCCGGTCCCATCGTCGGAGCGATCGTTACGCTCTTCAGATACTGACCCTTTACAGCTGCCGGCTTCACCTTGTTAATTGCTTCAATAAGCGTCTGGAAGTTGTCCGTTAACTGCTCCTCAGTGAAAGAAGCTTTTCCAATTGGCACATGAATGATGTTGGTCTTGTCCAATCTGTATTCAATCTTACCAGCCTTAATATCGTTGACAGCCTTCGTTACATCCATAGTAACGGTACCTGCCTTCGGGTTCGGCATCAGGCCCTTCGGTCCAAGGATACGGCCCAGACGTCCTACAACGCCCATCATGTCCGGTGTAGCTACTACTACGTCGAAATCAAGCCATCCCTCGTTCTGGATCTTCGGAATCAGCTCCTCAGCTCCTACGAACTCAGCGCCGGCAGCCTTTGCTTCGTCAGCCTTTGCATTCTTAGCGAATACAAGTACGCGAACCTGCTTACCGGTACCATGCGGAAGAACGACAGCGCCACGGATCTGCTGATCTGCATGACGTCCGTCACAGCCTGTTCTGATATGAACTTCGATTGTCTCATCAAACTTAGCTACTGCTGCTTTTTTAACAAGTGCAACAGCTTCATTTACATCGTAGAGTGCTGCGCGGTCGATCGCTTTTGCAGCCTCAACGTATTTCTTTCCTCTTTTCATATTAAATAACCTCCTGGTGGTATTCGCGGGAATAACCCTCCCACTTGTTCAATTCTTACTCTTCAACCGTGATACCCATGCTGCGTGCGGTACCTGCGATCATGCTCATAGCTGCCTCGATGCTGCCTGCGTTCAGGTCCGGCATCTTCATCTCTGCGATCTCTCTTACCTTGTCCTTGGAGATAGTAGCTACCTTTGTCTTGTTCGGAACTCCGGAACCAGACTTCAGGTTGCAAGCCTTCTTCAGCAGAACTGCTGCAGGCGGAGTCTTTGTGATGAAGCTGAAGCTTCTGTCTGCGTAAACCGTGATAACTACCGGAATGATCAGGTCGCCCTTATCAGCGGTTCTTGCATTGAACTCTTTTGTGAACTGAACAATATTAACACCATGCTGGCCAAGAGCCGGTCCAACTGGTGGTGCTGGTGTTGCTTTGCCAGCAGGAATCTGTAATTTAATATAACCTGTTACCTTTTTTGCCATGTCAGGCACCTCCTATGTGGTAATGTCGGGAGTCCTCCCTCCCACGTCCAGCGGCCAATGCCGTGGATAACGACTTGTTACATGATTTAGAATCCGACGCGCTCACGCCTTGCGGATCTCAGAAAAACTGATCTCTACCGGTGTTTCACGACCGAACAGCTCGACATTGATTGTAACGATCTGCTTGCTCTCGTTGATAGACTGGATCACACCGACGGTATCTTTCCATACGCCGCTGATCACCGTAACCATATCTCCCTCGGCAAACTCGACGGAAATGTTGTCTGCCTGGATACCCAGGTTGAACATCTCTGTGTCAGTAAGCGGTACCGGCTTGGATCCCGGTCCAACAAATCCCGTGACACCTCTTGTGTTTCTGACAACATACCAGGTATCATCGTTCATAATCATGTTGAGAAGCACATAGCCCGGAAACATCTTCTTCTGAACTGTTTTCTTGACACCGTTTTTCACTTCTACAACATCCTGAAGAGGCACACGTACTTCCAGTATCTGGTCTTCCAGATGCCGGTTCTCGATTGTCTTCTCGATGTTGGCCTTTACCTTGTTCTCATACCCGGAATAGGTATGCACTACATACCAGCATGCTTCTGCCATACAATCACCTTTGCCCTCACTCATTTAGAAACTGATATTCACCAGAATGTCGATGCCGTACTGGAAAATAAAATCCAGAACTGCAATCATCACTCCAAGCACGATAGAAACGGCAACGACGGCACCAGTCTGCTTTACCAGCGACTTGCGGTCCGGCCATATGATCTTCTTGAATTCAGCTTTCAGGCCGTCAAACCAGCTCTTTTTAGAGCTCTTCTCTGCTTTCTCTGCCATAATTCCCACTTCCTTTGCACGAATCCATCGAAATTATTTCGTTTCTTTGTGTAATGTGTGTCTCTTGCAGAAACGACAGTACTTCTTCGTTTCCATTCTGTCCGGATGAGTCTTCTTATCCTTCGTCATGTTGTAATTACGCTGCTTACATTCTGTACATGCCAATGTGATTCTAACGCGCACAACTTCCACCTCGCTTTCCTATTTTCTTTGTGTCAACAGTAAAACTGCGTTTTTTGTTTTAGGCACAAAAAAAAAGCCTGCTTCCATACGCTCGTTCAATATACCACACGAATCCCCGTATCGTCAAGCTTTTTTTCTGTTTTGCAAATCTATAAATACCGGATTTCAAACCTTGCCTTTCCGCTCTCCCCGTACTCCATCAACGCATAGCTCGGCCTGCGGCCCTCCTGGCGTGGGAAGGATAAGCTGCCCGGATTCAGAACGGTCAGCTCCGGGTCATTTTCATCGAGCAATGGCCGATGCGTATGCCCGAACATCGCGATATCACAGCCATTCGCCTTTGCCTCCTCTGCCAGATCCCGGATACCGACGCTTACATAGTGATAATGTCCGTGCGTAATCAGGATCCGGTGACATCCAAGCTCCACAAGCTGCGCCTTTGCAAGCCTTGAGAAAAAATCACAGTTTCCGGCCACCATATAAACCGGGCAGGTGACAAGCATGGGAATCGTATCCTCTCCCCCCTCAGAGTCCCCAAGATGAATCAACGCATCCGGCATGCCGATCTCCGCAAGAACCCGCTCCAGATTCTCTTCCCGTCCGTGGGTATCGCTCACAATCAGTGCTCTTTTCATCCCTTTGCCTCCGGTTCCTTCTCTGGTTTTGTAAATAACCCCTCCAGCTCTTTTCGCATTGCCCGCAACGCTTTTCCGCGATGGCTCACTTCATTTTTCTGCTCCGGTGTAATCTCCGCCGATGTGCAGCCAAATTCCGGAAGATAAAAAATCGGGTCATAGCCAAAACCATTCTCGCCACGGATCTCATGCGCAATTATCCCCTCCATAACGCCACGCGTTGTAATCGTACGGCCGTCCGGAAATGCGCATGCGATCGCACAGACAAACCGGGCCGTGCGCTTCTCTTCCGGCACCCCGGCCAGCTTCTCCACAAGCGCTGTGTTCTTGATCGTATAACACGTATCCTCTCCCATAAAACGCGCCGAATAAATGCCCGGTGCCCCATCAAGATAATCAATCTCCAGTCCGGAGTCATCCGCAAGTACGAGATCGCCATCTGCAGTCAGATCCCGGATCGTCTCTGCCTTAATCACAGCATTCTCTTCAAAGCTTTTTCCATTCTCCACGATATCAGCTGCAATGCCAGCCTCTTTCATTGAGAGCACCGGAATGCCGAGTTCTCCGAGAATCATCCGCACCTCTTTCATCTTCCCGGCATTTCCGGTCGCAAATATGATTCTATGCTCCATGTTTCCCTCCGTTGATTCTTTTGTCTGTTTTTAACATATTCGAATACTTTTCGTAAAATGCGTATTACACAGCAGCGTGCAAATTACAGAAATAATTTTTCCGTCACATCCTGGTATAAGCCTTCAGACAGATATTCGCTCCAAATGTTTTTTCTGTATGAATCCAGCTTTCTCCGTCGCTGCTGAGATAGCCATATTTCCCATCCGTCGTCACCGTTGCCGTATGCGCATCCGAATGATATTCCGCCGCCACCGGAAATCGGCTCCCCGGCGTACGGATCTTTACCATCACATAAAATGCTTCCCCTTTCGAAAGCGCTATTGCCTTTTCCAGATCCACTGTATAATAGCCTGCCTCCTGAACACTCCCGGCCTGCAGCAGCGTTCGTTCCTCCCGGCTATTTGATCCGTCCGGCTGGAAATAAATCTCATAAGTTGTGTCCGTTCCTGTCGCATAAAAGCCGACCGCCGCCAAAAGCTCTGCTTCTTCTGCCTCATAGCGGTTGGCAAACCAGCACATTTCTTTTCCATATCCGAGGCTGCCTTGCCAGCCGCACGGGTCTGTCTGATAAATCCGGTCATAATTATCTGTCGGTTCAATTCTCGTATAGGCAATTGCCTGCCCGGCAATCGTCGCATCTGCATATGAGACATAGAAAAGTCCATCATTTCCAAAGGAGCCGCCCCAGCTGTTCTGACACACCCACGCACCATCCTCTTCCGGTATATCCCGGAATAAAAAACGGGAAACCGTATCATCCCAGCCGACCAGAATCACATCATGACTCGGATCTTCGGCTGTCGGATATTCATACGCAGAAAAATATGCGTTGTAATATGGTTGATCCTCTGCTGTCGTCGCACGACTCATATATAAGGAAGTCTGCACTGCGCCGTACGTCTGAATCGCCTTTTTTAATTTTTCCCGGGGCACATCCTCATACAGCCGCATTTCCTGCACATGTACCACCGGGAGCAGTCCAGCCGGCGAATATGCGTCCCCATATGCATCCGCTTCCTCCTGCACCGGTCCCTGCCAGCCGGCAAGATAGGCCATCGCCATCCGATAATCTCCGCCGTCGTTTAAAGTTACAGAAAATGCATTATTCAGCGCCATGTGATCCGCGGAAAAAATCACATGCGTTTTCGGCAGCAGCGATGCCTCCAGCGCAGACGTCGCTGCCAGCGCCCAGCAGGTGCCATATCCGCCCTGGCTCTTGACCACCGGCCTTCGTCCATCCTCTGCCGAGCAGTATTTTGATGGCAATCCCCGCAAAAACTCTGAAATTTCAGCCCGAGCTGCAACAGAAGGCAACGCAGCCAACAGCAGCCCCGTCAAAAACCCTGCAGAATATTTTTGTTTCATGCCTCAGGCCTTCTCCTCATTTCTGCGCTTCGGCGGGCGCGGTCCCAAAAACTGATAATAGTAGGTCTTAATCATACCATTGTAAATCTTCCGATTCTTGTCCGCTTTTTTCCCGATATATTTTTCTGCCTGATCGTAAGAAGTAATCACATATTCCGACCATGAGTCAAGCCGAGAAAACGCCCGCCCGATCTCCGTATACAGCGCCGGAAGATTTGCGCGCTCCTCAATTCGTTCTCCATACGGAGGGTTTGTGATAATAAAGCCGTATTTTTTCGGATGATTCAGCTCTGAAACTCCTCGCTGCTGAAAATGAATCAGATGATCCACACCTGCCAGTCTGGCATTTTCCCGCGCTGCCTTGATCACCTCGCCATCGATATCATAGCCCTGAATGTCCGTCTCAACGGTATCATCAACGAGATCCTGTGCTTCCTCGACCGCATTGTACCAATTCCTGCGCGGCACAAGATTCTTCCAGTTCTCCGCGAGGAAGCTCCGGTTCATACCCGGTGCAATATTAGCTGCCATCATGGCCGCCTCGATCGGGAACGTGCCGCTTCCGCAAAACGGATCGACCAGAATCCGGTCTGCCTTCCACGGTGTCAGCATAATCAGTGCCGAAGCCAGTGTCTCTGAGATCGGCGCCTTGGCTGTCAGCTTCCGATATCCCCGCTTGTGTAAGGACTCTCCGGTCGTATCCAGTCCGATCACCGCCTCATCCTTCATAAAGCAGATCCTGATCGGATATTGAGCACCATCCTCACGGAACCACTCTGTCCCGTAGACCGTCTTCAGGCGTTCTACGATCGCTTTCTTTACAATTGACTGGATATCCGATGGGCTGAAAAGCTTACTTTTTACAGACGTCGCCTTCGTCACCCAGAATTTTGCATCCTGCGGAAGATAGTCCTCCCACGGTAATGCCCGCGTCCGCTCAAAGAGCTCGTCAAACGTCTCCGCGTGGATCGCACCGACCTTCAGCAGAATACGTTCTGCACTGCGCAGAAACATATTCGAGACCGCAATTGCCTCTGCGTCCCCGTAGAACGTCACCCGCCCGTCTTCCACACAGCTGATCTCATATCCAAGATCCTGAATCTCCCGTTTCAGCACCACCTCCAGACCAAAGTGGCACGGTGCCATCAGCTCCATCTGCGCGCTCATAACTGCACTTCCTTTACCGGTTCGCCATCAAAGGTGCAGATCCGGAACAGTCCGTCCTCAAGCGTCGCATAGGTCGGCGGATTGCCCTCCTTCGGGATTGACGTGGAACCCGGATTCAAAATCAGAAGCCCGTCTTTTTCCTCAGCCCGAAGGACATGTGTATGCCCATGCAGCAGAACATCACCCGGCTTCAGCGGCGGAAGATGGTTCTCATTGTATACATGTCCGTGTGTCGCATAGATCGCCCGCTCTCCCGCAAACAGTATCATATAATCTGCCAATACCGGAAACTGCAGCACCATCTGATCCACTTCTGCCTCACAGTTGCCGCGGATGGCATAGATCTCATTTTTCTTTTCGTTCAGCATGCGGATCACTTCTTTGGGCGCATACTCCTTCGGAAGATCATTTCTCGGACCGTGGTAAAGAATGTCTCCGAGCAGAAGCATCCTCTGCGCCCCCTCCTTCTCATATGCTTCCAGCATTTTTCTGCAGTAATATGCAGATCCATGAATATCTGATGCGATTAAAAGCTTCATGTTCTCCTCCTTTTGTACTCTCTCGTTCTTTTTATCTTAATGCGTGCGCTTTGTTTTTGTCAATCCTTATTCTCGCCCCGTCACAATCTGTGTCCCGCGGTACGCATGAAACCCGCCCACAACGCTTTTCACCCGATATCCCTGCTCCGAAAGTCTTCTCCCGACAGCCATGCTCATGGCTCCACGGTCGCAGTAAAGCACAATCGTCCTTTCGCGTTCCGGCCATCCGTCCGCGAACTGCCCCATCGGGGCATTTACCGCCCCGCGCATGTGCCCTGACTGATATTCTTCCGACGACCTCAGATCGACCACAAGCGCATTCTCATCCTGCGCGTATGCATCCAGCAGTTTTGCCGGAACTGTCTCGAGCATATCTTAGCCTCCTTACAGCCGGGCATTCTCTCCCCGGTATTATATAGTATTCGCCATCCTGCTTACGGTCATTCACACGCGTAAACGCTGTTCTGCTATACATCTTTTTATCCCGCCAATCTGCTGACATATATATCGCGGATGATAAAGCAAACAAAGAGAAGCGACCGGCAGGGGAGCTGTCGGTCGCTTCGAGGGGAGTATAAATAATTAATAAGGGGTTTGTAAAAAAAACTATTTGAAGGGTAAGTTTTTTTACACTAGGAATTATAATACAGTTTCCAGAAAATTGCAACACATAAATTGCAAGTATCATTTGCCGTATACTTTTCCGAATTCACGGAATACTACTACGGTAACGGTAAGCGACCGGCATTCCGGCGCTCGCCGAAAATTATTTTCAGGAGGCAATCGCTATGACAAAAAACGCAACTTCCAAAACTACTTCCAAAGCATCCAATTCAACCTCTGCAAGGCAGAGCACCTCAGAACGCACGACATCCGAAAAGACGAATGCCAGCCAGTCTCTCCACGGTGCCAAAAGCTACGGAAAGACAAGAGACTGTCACAACACCTGTGAAGAAGACGAGCAGTAAACTGCAAAGGATTTTAAAAATCGCAGAGCGTTTTTGTGTTACAGGACACAATTTCCTGTAACACAAAGAGGGCGGTATGCTTTCACATACCGCCCTCTTTTATCGCCTTTTATACTGCCATCAGCTGTAGATCTGCTCCTGCAGCTTCTGCAGCGTCTCTTCCCAGTACGGAACAAGCATATCCTGACCATTTACATAAATAACATCATACATATCGTCATACGGGATCCGTACCTGTTCAAACTTATAGTCAAGCATCTCCGGAAGCTCTGTCACCATGCTCCATATCTCCGTCTCCGGAATATTCATCGTCACGTGCTCCAGAATCGCCTGCATTTTCTCTGTGAGCTGTGCTACACTCAGCTGCTTCGCCTCTGCCATCAGCTGAGTCAATACATAGCGCTGACGCTGTGTACGCTCAAAATCAGAGTTGCCGACATAACGGTTTCGTGCATAAGCAACCGCCTGTACACCATCACAATGTACCATACCGCCCTCTGCCGGAAGCTGATGCTCCGACGGATCGATATTCAGCTGACGCTCGCACATATCATTGATATATCCATTTGCGACCTCTGCCTCTTTGGCCGTGATCTCCAGATCTACGCCGCCGATGATATCGATGATATCCACCAGAGACCAGAAGTCTACCGCAACATAACGGTCTACCTGAACACGGAAGGTATCCGTCACCGTCTGGCAGAGCAGCGGACCTGCTCCGTATGCATAAGCCGCATTCAGCTTCGCATAGCCAACACCGTCGATATCGACATACGTATCACGCATCAGAGAAATCATAGACACATGATTTTTCGCTTTATTAATAGAAACAAGGATCATCGCGTCAGAATTACCATTCCACGTCTTATCCTGACGGTCTACTCCGACGAGCAATACATTGTAAATATCATCATCTGATTTTGTCTCCAGCTTCAGATTCTTCATCTGATCCTGAATATTGCTCAGCTCATCCTTATCTACAGAACGTCCAGTACGCTCTTCTGTGCTGAGAGTCTCTTCGATTGCTGCATCCGGAAGCGTCTCAACCGTCTTTACGTCGTCATCCGCCACATAATTCACGCTGCTGTACAGATCATGTCCGAGCTTATAAATGACACCACCGCTGATAAACACAATTCCGAGCACAATACAAAAGCTGATTGCAAAGACTTTTTTCATATTCATCCCCGGCTTTTTATTTCCCGAGCCGTTTCTCCCATTCATCGGATTTGAATGGTCCTCTCTGTTTCTTGGCATCCTGGATTCCCTCCTGCATTTGTTCCTTCTTCTCAACCTTGGATACATTCATAGAGTTCACCGACTGCAAAATCTTATACCAGCCAGCATACTACTTCCTACAATGTACCTGTATTTCCGGTAAATGTCAAACGAATTTTTTATAAAGTCTGGCACACCATTTTCTGCTTCCGCACAATTAAATACCCCGCTGTAAACAGCGGAGTATTAAGACCCTGTCGACCGGCCTTACAGCAGAACTGTCAGGATGCGCCGCAGGGATGCCTCGCAGAAAAATATGCCCTTTCAGGCACGGCTTCAAGCTTACTACGCTATGCTGAAATTGTCAATACAGGACTTCCAGGAATATCCTTAGAAATTTGCAGGCATTTCACCGTAAAAAACCAGAAAAATAGCAGGCCTCTGAAAATAAACCGGTCTATACCACATGGCAGGAGCACTCATTTCCTGGAAAGAAAAAACGTGATAACCAGCACTTCTGCTAATCATCACGTCTTATCCTGTATGCGGAAGATGGGACTTGAACCCACACGAGCGCAATGCTCACAAGATCCTTAGTCTTGCTCGTCTGCCAGTTCCGACACTTCCGCGAACAAGATGAATTATAGCAGTGTCCTCTTGTATTGTCAACAGTTTTTTGAAAAAAATATAAAAAATCTTTTTTTAGAAAAAATCAAAAAAATTTCAAAAAAAGTGTTGACATTTTTTGAATGATGATGTATTATAATTTTCGTCAGTTGCGAGAGCAACAGACAAGGAACGCGGAGATGGCGGAATAGGCAGACGCGCAGGCTTCAGGTGCCTGTGGTGGCAACATCGTGTGGGTTCAAGTCCCATTCTCCGCATAGGAGTCCGGTATCAGTTGATACCGGATTTTTTTATGTTCTGAGTAAAGCGGACATTCGCAATCCATCCCTGCAGCTCTGCTGACAGGGCCTAGCTTCGCTACTTGCTCATGAACACAGTCGCTTCGCGATCTGTCAGTGGGAGCTTTCAACTCCCACTGACATAAGCATCCCCCTCACCTGTCGCTTAGTGCTCCGCGCATTTGAAGCGGGGGAATGCTTATCTGCGTTCACGATATGCGAATATTGGGCAGTCAAGCAGCAGGTATTGATTGCAAATATCTGCCAGTCAAGGATGCTCATCGCCTGGCTTCGGCTCCTTCTCTCATACCGCGATCGTGACTCTTTTTCCTAAATCTGCACACGCACCGCCACCGGCGCTGTTCCTTTTGCATTCACAGTAAAACGCAGCAGCTCATCTTCCATCTCATACAGGATTGCATTGCCCTGCAGATCAGTCAGCTTCACTGTCGTACCAAATATATTTTCCATACAGATCACGTTTTCCCCATCCTGAGGTGCTGCCACAAAGAGATATACCGTATCCCCCTTCTGCGTAAAGTACAGCTGGCTCCCATTCTTTTCCTTCAGCTCCGGCGTACGATACGGTCTGGTTCCGTAGATGCCCTCTCCATTTTGCTCCAGCCACGCACCGAGATAAAGCAGACGCTCTTCCTGTACAGATGGGATCGTTCCGTCCGCCTTCGGTCCGATATTCAGCAAGAGGTTTCCGTTGTGGACGACCGTATCAATGAGCAGGCAGATCAGTTCATCCTTTCCGATGCAGTCCGCTTCCCCCTCTGTCTGGTTATATCCAAAGGATAATCCAAGTCCTCGTGTCATTTCCCACTTTTTATCCACATGTGCTGCCCCTACCTGGTATTCCTTTGTGGAAAAGTCATACCAGAAGTCATCTTTATTCACCATCCAGCGATCGCCGATGACGCCTTCCGGCACCCGATTATAATAGTAGGAAATCAGATACGGAAGGTCTGTATAGCCTTTGACCGGCCAACCGATATCATTCCAGAGCACAGACGGCTCGTAACGGTCAATCAGCTCCATCACCTGATTGTAAGCATAATCACTGTAGGCGTAGCTGACATTGTCCGGGTAATCGCATTCATAGCCGCAGGTTACCGGACGCTTTGTATAGCGCCAGTCGATGATACCGGAATAATAAGCGCCCATATGCAGTCCTTCCCCGCGTACAGCTGCCGTCAGTTCGCCAAACAGATCCCGGCCCGGCCCGTGCTTTGCCGCATTGTAATCCGTATATTCCGACGGCCACAGGCAGAAGCCGTCGTGATGCTTCGTCGTCAGCACCACATACCCTGCACCCGCTTTCTTAAACAGCTTTGCCCAGCTTTGCGGATCAAAATGCTCTGCTTTCCACATATCGGCAAAGCCTTCATAGGCAAAATCTTTTCCATAAGTATTTACATGATAGTCATAGCTCGGCCCGTGTCCGATTTTTACTGAATTGTAATACCACTCTGCATATGGATTGTTCGCGAACCACCGCTCGTCAAGCTCGATCGTACCGAGCTGTCCGCTCTTCGGCGCAAACGCCGGGACGGAATACAGTCCCCAGTGAATAAAAATGCCAAGCTTGCAGTCATCGTACCATTTAGGCAGCGGATGACTGCGAATAGAATCCAGATTGCTGAAATATTTCATGATGTCCTCCTTTTCTAATTCAGACGAACAAATCTTCCCGTCCACTTTTTATCTATGCCAAACAGATATTCACAATCCGCTTCGCTACTTGCTCATAAAATGAGCCAAGCAAGTACCTTGCTTGACTCATTATAAAAAACAGCCTGGCTATTTCTATCCAGACTGTTCCGATTTCATACTGCGCTATATAATTAAGCAAGTTTGCTCTTTGCAAGCTCTACTAAGGACGCAAAGCCCTGAGCATCATTGACAGCCATGTCAGCCAGAACCTTTCTGTTCAGCTCTACGCCAGCCAGCTTCAGGCCATACATAAATTTGCTGTAGGAAAGACCGTTCAGACGAGCGCCTGCATTGATACGAGCGATCCAAAGCTGTCTGTACTGACGCTTCTTCTGCTTTCTTCCTGCATATGCGCTGGTCAGTGCACGCATTACGGACTGCTTTGCTACTCTGTACTGTTTAGATCTGGCTCCTCTGTAACCCTTTGCCAGCTTTAATACTCTGTTATGCTTTTTCTTAGCGTTTAAACCGCCTTTAATTCTTGCCATTTCTTATTTCCTCCTTCGATTTCTGTGTTCGGATATCATCTGCTGCCTAGTCTTACAGGTACGGCAGGATCTTCTTCATGTTCTGAGCATTTGTGCTGTCTGTAATCGTAGCCTGTCTCAGATTTCTCTTTCTCTTGGTGGACTTCTTTGTTAAGATATGGCTCTTATAAGCTTTATTTCTCTTTAATAATCCTGTTCCTGTCTTTTTGAAACGTTTTGCAGCTGCTCTGCTGGTTTTCATTTTCGGCATTGTTAGTTCCTCCTTATATTTAGAATATCTGAAATCACGTTAAGAACGCTTTTCCATCAAAAACAGGGTGAGGCTTCTGCCTTCCTGCTTGATTGGCTTATCAATCGCAGCCACATCCTCCAGCGACTTTGCAAAGTCCTCCAGAATATAACGGCTTGCCTGCATATGCGCCATCTCACGGCCGCGGAAACGAAGGCTTACCTTTACCTTATTTCCTTTGGTGAGAAATTTTCTCGCGCTTGCTACCTTTGTATTCAGGTCATTTACATCAATGTTCGGTGAAAGACGAACTTCCTTGATCTCTATCGTTTTCTGCTTCTTTCTGGCCTCTTTCTCTTTTCTTGCCAGCTCATAACGATATTTACCATAGTCAATGATTTTGCATACCGGCGGCTTCGCAGTCGGGGCAATTTTCACGAGATCGAGCTCTGCTTCTCGGGCAAGCTTCATTGCATCCTTGGCCGACATAATTCCAAGCTGCTCTCCGTTCTCGCCAATCAGGCGGATCTCACGGTCTCTGATTTGTTCGTTAATCATTAATTCGCTAATGGTTCTGCACCTCCACACATTGATATAAAAAAGAAAGTGGATAACACAGTTATCCACTAAAAATCAATCCATACATGCAGCAGATACTCACCATCTGCCATGCACATCATCTGGTATCACTTCGATCCCATCCGTGCTGCTGTCTGTTCGATATAAACCACTGGGCACCAACTCTTTGTGCCAGGGTGAGAGTGGATACTCTGCTTTCCTGTCAATTACAACCTTATGTATTCTACCACGCTAAAACGGCTGTGTCAACTCTTTTTTCCCGTTTCACACCGTAGTTTGCACCGATTCCACCGTAGTTTTTTCGTTCTAATTATAGTTTTACATGTCGGATTGTTTCTTTTACAGCAAATATTTGTAAAGCGGACATTCGCAATCCATCCCTGCAGCTCTGCTGACAGGGCCTAGCTTCGCTACTTGCTCATGAACGCAGTCGCTTCGCGATCTGTCAGTGGGGGCTTTCAACTCCCACTGACATAAGCATCCCCCTCACCCGCCGCTTAGTGCTCCGCGCACTTGAAGCAGGGGAATGCTTATCTGCGTTCAAAAAGATTACTTCAGCTGCCCCAATACAGACGTTCCGAGCGTCCCCTCCGGCATCGCCACCTCAAAATTGTCCGCGATCGTCGCGCCGACTGCCGCAAAGGTATCAGATGTCTCAAGTCTGCCACTGCCCTGCATGGACGGTGAATAGGCGAGGAACGGTACTTTCTCTCGCGTGTGGTCGGTTCCGGTATAGGTCGGATCGTTGCCGTGATCTGCCGTAATGATAACCAGATCATCGTCCTTCAGAAGCTGCAGCAGCTCACCAAACTTCACGTCAAACTTTTCGATCTCCTGAGCATACCCCTCCGGATTACGGCGGTGCCCCCAGAGCGCATCAAAATCGACCAGATTTGTAAAGCAAAGACCGGTAAAGTCACGCTTTGCAATATCAATCGTCTGCTCCATGCCATGTACTGAGCTCTGAGATTTGTTCGACTCGGTCAGGCCCTCGCCGTCGAAAATATCAAAAATCTTACCGACGGAAATCACATCATAGCCGCCTGCCTTCAGAGCATCCAGCGCCGTCTTGCCAAATGGCTTAAGCGCATAGTCATGACGGTTTGCAGTACGTTTGAATTCGCCCTTTTTCTTACCAATATATGGTCTGGCAATGACACGGCCGACCTTCCATTCATCACGAAGGGTCAGCTCCCTTGCGATCTCACAGCAGCGGTAAAGCTCTTTCAGATCAAAGGTTTCCTCCTGCCCGCAAATCTGCAGTACAGAATCCGCCGAAGTGTAAACGATCATATGCCCGGTCGCAATCTCCTCTTCCCCAAGCTCATCAATAATCGCAGTGCCGCTCGCACTTTTATTTCCGATAACCTTGTGCCCGGTGCGTTTCTCCAGCTCATCGATCAGCCCTTGCGGGAAGCCATGCTCGGTAAAGGTCTGAAAGGGCTTCTGCGTGTAAAGACCCATCAGCTCCCAGTGCCCGGTCATCGTATCCTTCCCGGCACTGCGCTCCTTCATTTCCATATAGTAGCCAAGCGGATGCTCCACCGGAGCCACCTGCTTTAATGGATGCAGATTCGCCATACCGATCTTCTGAAGATTCGGAATAACAAATTTCTCTCTGCGCTCCGCGATATGGCCGAGCGTATCCGTACCTGCATCACCATATGCCGCCGCATCATCCGCCGCACCGATCCCGAGAGAATCCATAACAATCACAAAGATACGTTTATATTTTTTCATACTGCTCATCCTTTCCTTTTTATTCATGATGACGCCAGGGTCAAAAGCCTGAAACCACGATGTGCTTGCACAGGAGTGGTTTTATGGCTTAATGACCCGCCCCGATATGAGCATAAAAGTGGAGCGCAAGCTTCACGATATGCGAATATTGGGCAGGATTGTGGGAGTACGAAGTACGGAACAATCCGTAAGGCATCTTTTGACCTTAATATCGTTTTATTGCCGTAACAAACATCCACGCCGGCTTACGCCTTCATCAGCTTCACCAGCCGGCTCGTACCAAGACGGGATGCACCAAGCCCAATGAATTTTTCCGCATCATCAAAGGAAGAAATACCCCCTGCCGCCTTGATCTTCACATTTGCTCCGACGTGTTTCCTCATCAGTGCCACATCGTCAAAGGTTGCTCCTGCAGCGGAGAAGCCGGTCGAGGTCTTGATAAATTCCGCCCCTGCCCTTGTCACGATTTCACACATACGGATCTTCTCCTCTTCCGTCAGCAGACAGGTCTCAATGATCACCTTCAGAATATGTCCATTGCACGCGGCATGGATCTGGCGAATCTCATCTTCCAGCTCTGCATCCTTCCCATCCTTGACCCAGCCGATATTGATGACCATGTCAACCTCATCCGCACCGTTCTTTACTGCATCAGCTGCCTCGAACACCTTCGCTGCCGTCGTACTGTAGCCGTTCGGAAATCCGATGACCGTGCAGATCGGAAGCTTGCCCTGTACATACTCTGCCGCCTGCTTTACATAGGAAGCCGGGATGCAGGCAGAAGCCGTATGATACGTCATGCCATCATCCAGAATTTCCCTGATCTGCTCCCAGGTCGCGTCCTGCTTCAGCAGCGTGTGGTCTACCATTCCAAGTATTTTATTCTTATCCATCGTTTTTCTCCTTTTTCTTTTCTTCCAGACTGAGTAAAGCGGACATTCGCAATTCATCCCTGCATCTCTGCTGACAGGGCCTAACTTCGCTACTTGCTCACGAACGCAGTCGCTTCGCGATCCTGCGCAATCAGCTTGCGCAATGCCCGCACAGCCACCTTGATCGCCGCCTCAGTATCATGTACGATCGGATTATCAAGGCCCGCTGCCATACGCTCCTGATTCCCTACCACAAGGAAATCCGAACCGCAGCGCACCCGCAGATGACTGGCCACGACAAAAAGTGCTGCCGACTCCATCTCCGATGCCTTACAGCCGAGACGCTTCCATGCCTCCCACTTATTTAACAGCTCATAGCTGACCGGCATGCGCTCCGGCTCATGCTGTCCGTAAAATGCATCCTTGCACTGTACGACTCCGGTATGGAACGTATAACCCAGCTCTTTTGCCGATGCCACCAGCGCATTTGCCACATTCAGATCCGCCACTGCCGGAAACTCGATCGGTGCATACTCACGGCTCGTACCTTCCATCCGCACTGCTCCGGTCGCCACAACGATATCACCACCCTTTACATCCAAATCGATTCCGCCGCAGGTACCGACGCGAATAAAGGTGTCTGCGCCGCACTGCACCAGCTCTTCCATTGCAATAGACGCAGACGGCCCTCCGATACCGGTAGATGTCACACTGACCTTCTCCCCGTCCAGATAACCGGTATAGGTCACGTACTCGCGGCTGTCTGCCATGAGCACCGGATTGTCAAAATGCTCTGCAATCTTTTTGCAGCGCTTCGGATCTCCCGGAAGGATCACATACCGCCCGACATCTCCTTTTCGAAGCTGAATATGATACTGAAGTCCCACTTCACCTGAATAATTCTGCACAAAACCCCTCCCTTTATAGGGGGCAAAATACCTTTTGCCTCCAACATCATTTTATACAAAGCAAAAAAATACCTGTTCTGCGTTCAATCAGCAACAGCCACCGCCGAAACGGTGACTGCTTATCTGTTCGTATTCACTATCATACCAGAATCCAGAAGACTTTTCCACCGTTTTCTGGCTTTTCTGTAAATTTATCCACGCTGTTATTGCATCCACTTTTCTGTTTTCTTAAAACCTCAGGCGCATCTGATACCAGACCACATTTCCATGCACAGATTCCGATACTCCCTCATTTACAAATCCAAACTTCGCATAATAGGGAATGAGTGCATCCTTGCAGGTCAGTACAAGCCCTTTGCGTCCCTGTTTCTTCGCATCCGCGATCGCCTGCTGCAGCAGCCGTCCCGCATAGCCCTGATGTCGACAGGACGGTATCGTATTGACACCAAAGATCATCTGCCACTCTCCCGCTTCCTGATGCAGCTCTGCCCGCTCATACATCTCATCCGTCAGATCCTCCTGATCCGTAACCATACCATCTACAAAGGAAACAAGGCGCTCATCCTCAAAGAGCAACCAAAAATGTCCGCCATAGCAGGCAATCCTTTCCCTAAATTCCGCCTCCGTCGCTGCCTCCGAGACCGGAAAGCACTCCGCTTCAACTGCAGCTACTGCAAAGAGATCTTCCATAGTGGCATTGCGGATTACCAGCTTCTTGTCTTCCTCCGTCATCTCTCTTTACTCCTCTCCAAGAATAATGCGTATCAAGGTCTTATCAAGCATCAGCGTCTTCTGCCACGGATTCAGGATGACTCCCTGAATCTCATCTGCCAGCAGCGCTTTACGGAACAGCTGCTCCATATCTGTCAAAAAGGTCGACATCACGCTGCCACTGCCCTTGAGCTCTTCCTCAAAACCGGTAAAGGCCGCCCACCAACGCTGCCCGTCCTTTGTCTGAATCGCCTGCACCTGCATCATCTCTCCCGCCGGCGCCTCTAATGCAAGGACCAGCTGACCGCTTTCCCGCATCCGTCTGCGGATCACGGTCAGAGTATGCGCCAGCATTTCACCGGTCGGTTCCTGCTGCAGCGCCATGATTGCCGTCTCGACCTTCTCATTTCCCTGCAGGCCCTCATCGACCTGTTTCTCATTTTTTTCCATCATTCTGCTCCTTTTTGTTCCTCCGGATCCATCTTTGCCTGGCAAGCAAATATTTTTCCGTAGTTTGGTTGTATTCTACTTCGCACGGTTTTTGCTGTCAATCAAAATCAGATTCCATGTGCCTTGCGGAATTCTCCAAGTGCGGCAAGTCCCGGCACCGACACCGGGCGAATCCATTTTCCGGAGTACAGATGGCGCTGCATGATAATATAACGAATCGGTTCATCCACATAACAAAATGCAAACACCAGTAAAAACGGCGCATGAAAATAAAAATTCGACAGATATACAAATGGCAACACCATCAAATACATAAAGGTAATCTCCAGCATAGAGCCAAAGGCCGCATCTCCCGCCGACCGGTAAGTATCATTTTGAACCCAGTTCCCCATACGGATCAGTGCCGCCACACTGTAGGTCACAAGCATCGCCGTACCGATCCGGTACGACTCGCCGGAAAGCCCCATCGCATGAAGCAGCGGATCATGTACCAGAATCAATGTCAGACAGGCCACACCGATAATTCCACTGCAAAGGTATACGAGCCTTTTGGCCCGCTGAAAGGCTGCCTCGTGATTGCCAGCGCCGACTTCTTTTCCGACCAGTACTGAGGCTGCATTGGAAAATCCGCTGAAGAACGCGATAATAAGTCCTTCCATCGTCCGAAATACCGCAACTGCCGCAATCGCCTGTTCAGTCTGACGTCCGAGCACGACATTAATCAGCATATTCCCGACACCGATCAGCACCTCATTACAGATGATCGGAAAACATTTTTCCAGATATTTCTTAACCGCCATCCGTGACCACCGAAAATGCTTTGAAACCTCCAGCACGTATGGAATCTTCTTATAAAGAATAAAGCCAACCAGAACGAGCAGGTTTACGATACCTGCCATCACTGTCCCGATCGCCGCTCCGGCTGCACCCATACACGGCAGACCAAATTTTCCAAAAATAAACAGATAATTAAAAAAGCAGTTGGCGATCACCGAGGCAATGCCTCCATAAAGCGGAATCCGCACCTGTTCGATCGAGCGCAGCAGCGCACTCATCGCCATCGCAAGCACCTGAAGCGGATAAGCAAGCCCTACAATGCGCAGATAAGAAACTCCAATCTTCTGGATTTCCGGTTTATCTGTGTAGACGCGCATGACAAATTCCGGTGCAAAAAGCGCAAGACAGGCAAACAGCAACCCGACGCTCAGCATAAACAGAAGCGTAAGCCCATAAGAGCGGGTGATCCCGTCATCATCCTTCGCGCCCCAGTACTGCGAGAAAAAGAGCATGCCGCCTCCGACAAACCCCCAGTAGCCGGCAAACATCAGGCTTGAAAACTGCGCACAGAGCCCGACTGCCCCGACTGCCTTTTCCCCGAGCTTTGCCAGCATGATCGTATCGACCATGCTCCCGGTCGTCGTGAGCAGATTCTGCAGTGCAACCGGCACCGCAATAATCGCAATATGTCTCAGAAAATAACCCCAATCAAATTTCTTTTCTTTCATTTGTAAATCCCATCCCAATCAACATATTTATACAAACAGCATACATCCCTGCGGTGTCAAGCGGATCTTTTCTATGAATCCCCCATCGGCAATATCCGTTTTACCATTGTAATTTTCTCCTAATAACGATATCTGCCTTTCACTCAGTATAACAATCTCATGCCTACAATACAATCCAAAAAATTGCGAAAAGACCGTTGCAAATTTTCCGACATTCGGAAGATCGACAGCCCCATACATTGCCCGCAAAAGCAGCTCCAGCAGCACCGGCCTGATTTTGCCGTATGAAAAAGCCGGGTAAGCAGCGAGTATCTCAACTCACCATCTTATCCGGCTATTGCTTCCGTTGAACAAATCGCCCTCCGATGAACCAAAGAAAGTATACTGCTCCATTCCGGAAGGCAATTAGCATTCTCATCTGTAATATTTTCTTCTAGCTTCTTGCACACGTTAGAAGCAGTCATACATATAAAATACCCGTCACCCAAAAACATAAATCCCGCAATTACAAGTAATCCGGTTTTTTCAATTTTCCTATCCTTTTACGCCTCCAAGCGTAATTCCTTTTACAAAGTTACTCTGTATAAACGGATAAATAATTATAATCGGCAGAATTCCGACAACCGCCATTGCCATACGGATTGATACACTCGGAATCGCCGCAAGCCCCACATCAGCATTTCGGACATTCCCCGAATTTTGACTCAGATACTGAATATTCTGAATCATTCGGTTTAGCAGATTCTGAATAGAATAAAGATCAGTTCTTTTGGTCAGATAAATATATCCATTCTGCCAGTCATTCCAGTACCCAATACCGGAAAACAAACCAATCGTCGCTACAATCGGTTTCGCCAGCGGAAGTGCCACCCGGTAAAATGTCTGAAATTCAGAAGCTCCGTCAATCACTGCTGCTTCTGTGATTTCCCCTGGAATTGAAGAGACAAAATAAGATTTCATCAGAAGAATATAAAATCCATTTGTCACAAGACCTGGAATTACTAACGCCCAGAATGTATTTTTCAGTCCGAATACATTCGTATAATTCATATAGGTCGGAACCAAACCGCCATTAAACAGCATCGTAAAAAATACATAAAAGGAAAGAAACTGTCTTCCCGGAAGTCCCGGCCGCGACAGTGCATATGCAAGCAATGTCGTAATTGTCAGAGAAAGGACCGTTCCTATCACTGTCAGTATAACAGAAATTCCATATGCCTGCAAAACTGCATTTCCGGTCTTAAAAATATATTGATACGCATACAGGCTGAATTTCTCCGGAAAAAAGGAATATCCATTGCTGATCAGCGTATTATTATCCGTAACAGAGGACATTACCAAAAGTATCATCGGAATAATCGCGCATGCAGATAACACAATCATCACGCAATGGCCAATTCTCTGAAATATCTTTTCTTCTCTTGTTTGCATCCAAATCACCTCCCTAAAACAATGCATTATCCGGATCTATTTTACGCACCCACAGATTCGTACCAAGCACAAGAATGAATCCAATAACAGACTGATACAGACCCGCAGCCGCAGACAGACTGATATTTCCCAACTCCAACAACCCACGATACACATATGTATCAATCGTATTGGTTACCGGATACAATGCGCCGGAGTTTTGCGGCACCTGATAAAACAGCCCAAAATCAGAGTAAAAAATCCGTCCGATCGACAGTAACGTCATCATAATAATAGTCGGCTTCAACATCGGGATCGTGATTCTGGTAATCTGCTGCCATTTTCCAGCTCCGTCAATCGCTGCTGCTTCATAAAACCCACGGTCAAAACCAATAATCGCAGACATGTAAACAATGCAGTTATAGCCGATCGTTTTCCATAGATTTACAAAAATAAGAATAAATGGCCAATATTTCTTCTCCATGTACCAAGATATGCGCTCTTTTCCAAGCAATGGTAAAATAGTGCTGTTAATAAATCCATTTTCCGTAGACAAAAATGCAAATACAAGATAGCTGACAATTACCATAGACAGCATATATGGAAGTAAAATGGCAGACTGGTAAAATTTTTTTATTTTATGCCGCATCTCCGCAAGGATAATTGCCACTGCGATTGCAGCCACTGTATTCACAATAATAAACACAATATTATAAAACAATGTATTTCTTGTAATGATAAATGCATCGTTTGTCGCAAACAGAAACTTAAAATTTTTCAGGCCAACCCAACTTGATCCCCAGATGCCTTTCTTTGCATTATACTTTTTAAATGCCAAAACAAGTCCTGGAAGTGGCATATAGTTATTGATAAACAAATACAGAAGTCCCGGAAATGCCATAAGGTAAACCGGAAAATATTTTTTTAAAACAGCTTTATTGTGTGTACGCCCTTTTTTCATGGTTTCCTCCGTTCTCTGCGCCAGGCAAAGCAGCCCCTGATCCCGTATAAAACAGGGGGCGAAAACCGCCCCCTGCCAACCTCCCGGTTTATTCGACATTATTTTCCTTTGCCCATTCATCAATTGCTGCCTGTTTTGCTTCAATATACTCATTCAGTCCTGCTGACTCCAGTTTTTCTTCCATTTCCGCAATTCCGGATTCCGGCTCTACAAAGCCAAACATAATCTGCTTAATGTATTCGTCATATACATTCTTTAAAGCAGTATACTCTGCAGCATAATCACTGTTATCGAAGGTAAATCCAAGTGCCTTTGACTTCACTGCATTATTATTGAAATCTTCCATTTTTTCCCACAGGTCAAGCGGATCTCCCTCCCAAATATGTGCAATATACTGATTTGGAAGCAACCAGTTCATCGTATGATACCATTCCGAATTATCCGCATTCACGCCTTCTGGGAACGTAATATGCCCATCCTCTGTTACGATATAATCAGTTCCCTCTTCTCCCCAGATAATCAGATTCGACAGCTCTGGGTCCGTATAAAATGCATTCAGAAGCTGCATCGCTGCTATCGGATCCTCGCATCCCTGATTCAGATGCCACAGAATACCCGTTACTGCAGAAGATTTCATGATATCCGGTTCTACCTGAAATACAACCATCGGACGACCACATTCCCCAGAAATCTGTGTGCTGTAGCCCGGTTTTGCCTGGGCCATCATGGACATATAGCTTCCGGATTTTACCTGTGCGGAAAGTGCCGTATCATTCGTTACCGCATCCTGAGAAATATACCCCTTCTGGTTCCATTCGTATACCCGCTGGCAGGTTTCCTTGAAAATGTCACTTGTAAACAGATTTTCTACCTGAAGACTGTTTGCCGGATCCAGCAATACGCCAAAGTAATCTCCGCCGACACTATCTACGATCGTTCCCTGGCCGATCATATTGTCGCTAATCGCAAAAACATATTTATCCGGATATTTTTCATGCAACTGTGCAAAAATATTGTCCAGCGTCTCATAATCGGTATAAATAATATCCGGATTCTCCGGATCCTCATACATTGATGTATAGTCAAAACCGATTCCATCCAGATATTCCTGACCGATACAGTAAGCACCTGCTCCCATCGCCATATCGCGCATCTGTGGCAGGCCATAAAGAGTACCGCTTACACGGCAGGCCTGAACATAATCCGCATTTACCGTATCCAAAATCCCCTGACCATATGTCTGAATCAGATCATCCTCCTCCAGATCAAGACAATAGCCGTCATTTACGCAGGCTGTATATCCTAATGGGCAGGAATTCCATATATCAATCTGTTCTCCTGATGACAACATCAGACGCGCGTTCTGTGTATAGGCCGCCGAATCCATCACCAACAGTTCTACTTCCAACCCAAGAGTGTCCCGGATCCTCTCATTTATCTTTTCCTGAATTCGATCTGTTCCGGCCGGCCTTCCAGTCCAGTTGTAAAAAGCAAAGACCACTTTTTCGTATTCTCCTGACTCCTCTGCCTCTTCCTTTCTGTCCGCAATCGCCTGTGCTGCAGCATCCGTATTTTCTTCTGCGCAAACACTGATCCCGACAGCCATCGCCATAATCATCAACCCAAACATTGCTGTAATATGTCTTCTCTTCATATTTCTACTCTATCCTTTCCTTTACTCTTAATACATTCCATGAATACGGTTTCAGAATACACTGAATCTGTCCTGCCTCACAGGTAATATCCTGTGTACTTACGGTAGTAATTTTATTTTTCTCCTTCGCACTGTTCCGATCTGATAAGTGTTCTGCCGTAACGGTAAGATGTTCCAGTGCCTGCAGTTGCTGAAAACCTGCTGCCTGCACGGTAAATTCCATATCTTCTTCCGTCTTATTTACAGCAAAAATATCCAGCTCTTTCGTATCCTCATGATAAATACATACACTATCCAATGCAGCTACATCTTTACATGTCGCCGTATCATACCGGTCAGATTCCTGTACAGTCTCCAGCACTTTTCCCCTTCCATATAAGGAGCAGAGCCGGAAGATATGCCAGGAGCCATTTACCCAAGCATCCTCATCCGGACTGCACATCACCATTCCGTCTCCGTTAATCAGAATAGACTGACAGGCAATCCGGATCCGATCCGTATGACGCAAAATTGCAAGCATACCAAGACCAAACAAAAGTGTTGTCCGCATGGAAATTCCTGTTCTCCTTGTGCATGGTCCGACTTCCCACGGATCACATTCCTTCAGAAAATCATCTGCCTCCGGTCCGATGTCAACAGCATTATACTCATCAAGGGAAATATACATCGTTTTATCACTGTGTTTTCTACCCTTTACATAATCGCATGCCGCAATAACATCCTGTATATTCCGCTCTAGCCGCGATGCCAGTTCCAGATAATCACCGGTATCTCTTCGATCATAAGTAGACAATTCATCAATCGCCGGCATACCCATATAGCGATGCAAAGAAATGTAGTCACACGAATCATAAACCCGCTCTAATACCACCCGGTCCCATTCCAGATACGTATCCAACTGTGTACCGGAACTTCCGACTGCTACTAACTCTATTTTTGGATCAATACGCCGCATAGCTTTCGCTGCCTCAGCCGCATCCCAACCATATTCTTCTGCTCGTTTCTGTCCGATATTCCATGGACCATCCACTTCATTTCCCACACACCATACATGCACACCATAAGGTACTTCATGTCCATGTGTTTTCCGAAGCTCGCTGTAATAAGTTCCTCCCGGATGATTACAATATTCTACTAAATTCGCTGCATCAACAGCACCTCTTGTACTCAGATTTACCGCCATAATAAGTTCACTTTTTACAGCCTTAACCCATTTTTCAAATTCTGCCAATCCTACAATATTCGGCTCCCTTTGCCGCCATGCAAGATCTGCACGCACCGGTCTTTCTTCTACTGGTCCTACCGTATCCTCCCAACGATAAGAACAGATAAAATTGCCCCCCGGATAACGGATTCCCGCCAAATGCAACTCCTTTACAAGTTGGATTACATCCTCGCGAAAGCCATCTGCATTTGCCAGTGGATGCTCCGGCTGATAAATGCCATTATAAATTACATTTCCAGCATGCTCTACAAATGCGCTGAATACCCGGTCATCCACCGCCTCCTTCCTTAAATATCCTCTGTCTGCCCGAATGATACCTCTCTTCATTTCTCTCCCCCTTTCTTTTTATAGAAGTTTTTTCCTTGCATTCCCTTTGTGATATTATTATAATAGCATTAATCCCCTTCTTTTAAATCAATTTTTATTAGAAAATATTGTACTATTCTTAGATTTATCATAAATTTACCATTTATATCTGAGAGGTTGTGATTTTTTTATGGGCAAAATGTATAACTTTATTTCTTTTTTTATTAGTAATTACATCAATTTCATCACTCATATTTTTCATCCGAAGTCAATTAAAAAACTGTTTTTCAAAAGCTTTCTCTTTCTCATTCTACTTTTCTGCATTCTTTTTATAGGAAGTTCCTTTTATTTTTCCTCTATTATGCGTAGGCAGGTATATGAGACTATGAAGGAAACCATGAACCTTTACAATGAGCAGCTTCAACAGCGCTTTCAGGAAACACTAACCTATTTGTCTGAAAACTGTCTGCAAAATACCGATATTGCAATTATGAATACTACCAGCGACTTAAATGAACGCTATGTAAGAATTGCCCGCCTTAAAAAAACACTGTCAACCGGCACCTGTTCCTTTTCTACGCTTGCTGGTCTTTTTATGTATTTCTCTGATTCTGATATTTACATTCCTCAGATCAGCAATTTCTGCGATAGCAAGCAGAATAATATAAAATGTTCCTTGTTAATTCAAAACATGATGCGAAACTATACCCAGGGCGAATCCGGCAGCAAGCTGAATCTAAACAGCTGGTTTCTGCTCTCCGAAAACGACCACTATTTTCTTACCCGTGTAATCCGGACAAGGAATGTATATGCCGGTGCATGGATTGAACTGGACAGACTTTCTGCCTCTTTCAAACCCTTTGAGGATATTGGTGCGACGATTCTGTTTGCAGATGACAAAGGAAACTGCATCGGGAATCCTTCCTACCATGATATCCATCTTGACCCTGCTGCATCTTTAAATCAGATTTCCTGCTACGAGGATCATTCCCTACAGAAATACTTTACTGCCTCTGTCCGGCTGAGCAGCTGTGATTATTACATTATGGCACTGATTCCTTTTCACTATATCCATAAAAAGCTGACTCCATTGTACCGTCTGATGCTTTTTATCCTTCTTTTGTTGCTTTTCTTTTGTACCATCACGATTTCTTCCATGAATTACTTTTTTGACACTCCCTCAAGAATCCTCAATCCAGTTATTTCCTCTCTGCAGAGTGGAAAATTCGAATCAAAAATTGCAACGCCCTGTTCCTTTCAAGAGATTCTTATTATTACAGATGTTTTTAATAATATGATCAATGAAATCCAGAATCTGCGTATTTCTATTTATGAAGAACAGCTCGCAAAAAAAAGAGCCGATCTTCAATATTTGAAAGCTCAGCTTGCCCCCCACTTCCTGATTAATTGTCTAAATATTATTTTTGTACTTTCTCAGGATCCAAAAAATACAAAAACAACCCGAAAGTTTATTGAGACGCTCTCTGAACATCTTCGTTACACACTTGTCACCAGAAATAGTGCTTCTCTCAAGGAAGAACTGTACTATACAAAAAACTATCTTCAGCTGACACAGCTGCGTTTTCCAAATACACTCACATATCAAATCCAAGTTGAATCGTCCATGATAGATGCCCAAGTATTTCCAATGCTTCTGCTCATGCTTACAGAAAATTCAATCAAAGCTAATGTCGTGATGGGAGAACCCTTCCATATTTATATTCAGGGACACTGGTATGAAAAAGATGGGCAGCCAAGGATTCATCTCAGTCACATTGATTCTGGAACCGGCTTTGATGAACAAAGCCTCGCATTATACAATCATATTACCGACTATACGGAAGTGCAAAAAAACGGATATGGCATCGGAATTTACAATACAGTCATGCGGCTTCGCCTGATGTTTGGTGATATGGCTTCCATTTTCTTCTCTAATGAGCCGGGACTTGGTGCCCGCATTGACATTGATATTCCATTTATTTCTGATCTGAAAACAGATGCAGAACAGACAAACCACTTACATACTACGAGGTGACCATATGAATTTATTAGTTGTTGATGATGAATATTACATTGTTCAGGGAATTATATCTTCGATTCGCTGTGATGTACTCGGAATTGATTCCATTTTTGCCGCATACAGCTGCGAACAAGCACGGCAAATTATCGCAAAAAAACAGGTGGATATTCTAATTACCGACATCGAAATGTCCCGTGAAAACGGTCTTTCTCTTATCAACTGGATTCAGGAACAGCATTACACTATTGTCACTTTAATTTTATCCGGACACCCGCGTTTTGATTATGCGCAGGAAGCCATCAAAATGCACTGCTTCAGTTATATTTTAAAGCCTGTAAATCCAGCTGCTCTGGAAAAAGAACTGCTCAAAGCTATAAAAACACTCCCTGAATCCTCTCCTGCAGCTGTTATCACGTCCCTCCCGTCATACACAGATCAAGAAACCGATAAATTTGTACAAAATGTGCAGCAATATATCACCGAACATCTAGAATCTGACGGCCTGAACCGGAACTCTATTGCCGCTTTCGTTCATATGAATCCAGATTATCTTTCTTGTCTGTTTCATACGAAATTTCACCAAACACTCAGCTCCTATCTCAATACCGCACGTATTGACCGTGCCAAAGATCTTTTGCTGCATTCCTCCCTTTCTTTAAATGAAATCAGCGAAAAAACCGGATTTTCAAACAGCTCTTATTTTCATAAGCAATTTAAAAAAACAACTGGCCTGACCCCTCAACAATTCCGCGCACAGTATGGCAGGTAGCGCTGCTACTTGTTCGGTGACATATCATCCGGCTGCAGCGCTTTACAGAATTGCCCTTGCCAAGAATTGCAGTGACACCAGAAACACAAATAAATATTGCGCGAGAACACCTCTGCATTTTACGGCATACTGTAACAGTAGATGTCTGTAAAGGAGTAACGATATGAAAAATAGAAAATGGATTTTTCTGGCGGTGTCCGCCCTGCTTAGCGTGACGGCGCTGCCGACTATGGCGTTTGCAGAAGAGGCCGCAACGGAAACGGTAAAAGAGGCAACGGCGAAAAGCGTAAAAGAGCTTACGGAAATCACATTAAATGAGGTGGCGCATTCGATTTTTTATGCACCGCAGTATGTGGCGATTGAAGAGGGCTATTTTGCGGAAGAAGGAATCGACCTGACGCTCGTCACCGGTTTTGGCGCTGACAAGGTGATGACCGCCCTGCTCTCCGGTGAGGCAGAAATTGGATTCATGGGTTCGGAAGCTTCCATCTACACGTACAGCGGCGGTGCAGGCGATGCCCCTGTCAATTTTGCGCAGCTGACTCAGCGAGCAGGAAACTTTCTGGTTGCAAGAGAGGAAATGCCGGACTTTACATGGGCGGATCTGATCGGAAAAGATGTGCTCGGAGGCCGCAAGGGTGGTATGCCTCAAATGGTTTTTGAATATATTCTCCGACAAAATGACATTGATCCATCAGAGGTACAGATCGATCAGAGCATTGATTTTGGCTCTACTGCCGCCGCATTTTCCAGCGGAAAGGGCGACTTCACCGTAGAGTTCGAGCCGGGTGCAACAACACTGGAGCAGGAAGGCGTCGGAACCGTGGTCGCCTCGCTCGGTACCGATTCAGGCTATGTGCCATACACCGCCTATTGTACAAAATCCGGTTATCTCTCAGAGCACCCGAAAATCATTCAGGCATTCACAAACGCACTGCAACGTGGAATGGAATATGTACATTCACACACGCCGGAAGAAATCGCCGCAGTGATCGCGCCACAGTTCCCGGAATCGGATCTTGAAACGATCACGATGATCGTCGCACGCTATGCGGCTCAGGATACGTGGAAGGAAAATCTGATCTTTGAGCAGGAAAGCTTCGAGCTGCTACAGGATATACTGACAGATGCGGGAGAGCTGGAATCGTGCGTGCCATATGACGCACTTGTGACAACTGCATTTGCCAAAGAGGCTGCCGCTATCCGATGAGCGGATTTGAGGTGTTTTAGGATTGCGAGAGCATGAAATGCGAAGCAATCCGTGTATCATAGGGGTCAAAAGGTCATGCGTTTCATGCTTGCTTGATAAGGCTTTTGACCTTGTGATCCGCCAAACATGAGAACGTAGCGATCTACGTAGTAACTCAGCGGATTTCGAATGTTTGTAAAATTGTGGAAGCTGCTTCGCAGCGGAGCAATTCGTAGTCATCAGTTTATATCAAATAATAAGCTGTATAAAAAGGAACAGCTACCGTTACCCTAAAGCGATAGCTGTCCCCTTTATCACCATTTTACCAAACAATACAACAATCCTTATTCATTCACACTGCATGCGATATCCGGTGGCACCAGAAACTTCACCATCTGGATTTCATCGATGCAGCTGCCATCTGGCAGATGGAAAGCCCGCGGAATTCTTCCAGTGTCCCGAAAACCGCACTTGTGATACAGGTGGATTGCAGGCGCATTATCGGCAAATACTCCAAGCTCTGCCTGCTCATAGCCAGCTTCCCTGGCAAATGCGATTCCTTCCTGCATCAGGATGGTCCCAAGTCCGCAGTTGCAGTACTCCTGCACGATCGCAATCCCAAGATTTGCCCTGTGCCGCACCTTATATCGTTCTCCTACCGGGGCGATCGCCACATTTCCAACGATGCAGTCTCCGGCAAAGGCTGCAAGCATGATTCTGCGATCTGATGACAGACAGTCTGCCAGAAGCGCCTGCTCCTCCTCCAGCGAAAACGTCACTTCTTCCGGCAGGCGCACCATAAAATGCGTCTCCGCCGAGGTGCATTCCAGATAATTCAGCATAGCCCTGGCATCTTCCGGATGTACCTGCCGCAGCAGAAGCGCCTGGCCAGATCTTAACTGTATTGTTTTTTCCTGCATCTTACTCCTCCTGCCGCCCCGTCCTTCCGGTTTCCTTCATTTTCCACTCAGATATTTCTTGCCGTCAATGACAACCGCTTTATAACCTAGCACCATTTTCACAGTAGCGATTTACGTATTCAAATGTTTGCAGAATTGCGGGAGCTGCTTCCTACCGGATATCGTACACACTTCTCAGCCGCAACTTGCCCGCATCACCGTGCTCGATCTTCACGCGCTTCGTCCCGGCGTTCATGTCAAAGTAGTTGTCAGAAAGGATGAGATCTTCATTCTCATTCAAAATCTCCACACTTTTCGCATAAGCAGAGGCCGTCACCTCAATCTCGTCACCGATGACGCGACAGGTCAGCTGCGGATCTTCGTAGCGGAAATATTTCGGATAAGAGAAGTTGACACTTCCTGCCGAAATGATCTCGCCATCCTTTTCCAGCTCATAGCTGATATACTCTGAATATGGATCTGCCTTTGGGAACTCGATCTTCTCCAGCCATACACTCGTCAACGCCGGTACGGCAACTGTCTCCTCACCGGATTGGAGCACCTCGGCGCTTGCCTTACGCAATGCCCAGTGAACAATCACCTTCGCATCCTCTCTCGTCTCGTTTGCCACATTTAAGCGGATCGATTTTTCAAACTCGCCAGAATGCTGCCAGTTCAGCGGCTGTGCATTCGACATCATACCCCGCTCCTCACAGGAGAGCATCAGCGGCGCAAAGAACCGCTTTGCATAGTAATGCAACGCTTTCAATCGCCCGCAGTAGTCAATGGATGACCACGATGCTACCGGCCAGCAATCATTGAGCTGCCAGTATACCGCGCCCATACAGCGTCCCCGGTTGCGGCGGAAATGCTCGACACCATAGCGGATACCGTCCGCCTGCAGAAGCTGCGATGCATACAGTACCGTGCGGAAATCCGATGGATACCGGTAGGTCTGCTGCATATAGTTCATGATCTTTCCATTTGCACTTCCATTTCTCTGATGACGTTCCATGACATAGGAGAAAATATTCATGTCATCCGGATCATCTGTAAAGGTCTCGATCGTCTTGATCGATGGGAACGACTGGAAGCCGAACTCGGACAGGAAACGGAAATAGAATTTCCGGTACTCCGTAAACGGCTTATTGCCATGCCATACATCCCAATAGTGTACATCGCCGCGTTCCGGATCCTGTGGCTCGTCCAGGCACCCGCCCGATGACGGGCTGGATGGCCAGTAGAATGTCTGCGGATCATATTCTTTCACGATCTCCGGAATGATGCGCTCATACATCAGATAGTAATCCCGCACCTCCTGCGGTTTCGTCAGCCAGCTGTTCTTTGCATAGACAAACTCTTCCATCTCATTGTTGCCGCACCACAGGCCAAGGCTTGCATGATGGCGCAGACGCTTGATATTGTCAATAAACTCCGCACGGATATTCGCCTCAAACTCCGGCGTCAGATCATAAACCGCACATGCAAACATGAAATCCTGCCATACGACAAATCCAAGCTCATCGCAGAGGTCATAGAACCAGTCCTCCGGATAATAGCCACCACCCCAGACACGAATTGCATTAAAATTCGCCCATTTTGACTTTTCGAGCAGTGCCCGCGTCGTCTCCGGCGTCACCCGTCCGAGCAGATGGTCCTCCGGAATATAGTCGGCACCCATTGCAAAGATATCCACGCCATTGACACAGATCGCAAAATTCTCGCCCCACTCATTTTTCGATCGATCCACTGTCATTGTACGAAGTCCGATGCGGCGCTTCCAGCAATCCAGCTCTTTTCCTTCAAAACAAAGGGTCACTTCTACCGTATACAGATCCTGCCTGCCATAGCCGTTCGGCCACCACAGCTGCGGATTCTCGATCACAAGCTGTTCCGGACTGCCGGTGGCATGCACCTGTGTGCCATCCGGCGCTGTCACCTTTACCGTATAGTACAATCCGCTCTCCTGCGGATCTGCTTCATTCTCAGATACTTCCTCTGTCTCTGCATTCCACATTCCGGACGGATCTTCCATCTCCGGGCAGCAGTCCACATCAACTGCAAAGTGCAGTGTTACCTTGCCATTTGTATGCTCCTGCGTCACATAAACGCTGTCGATTCTTGCCTCATCCACGCCAAGCAGTGTCACCGGACGGAACAGTCCCGCATCCGGCAGATGTGCACCCCAGTCCCATCCGAACATGCAGTGCGCTTTACGGATATTTACAAAACCATCCATCGCATCTTCGCTGCCATGCGTTTTGCTCACCTGAAACGCCTCTGCGATGTATTTGTTCGGTGAATGAAATACGATGCGAAGCTCATTGCCTTTCTCTTGTACTTCCTCGGTCACATCGTACTCCCAGGTGCGATGCATATTGTCCGGACTTCCGATCATCTCTCCGTTCAGATAGACGTCCGCGATCGTGTCGATTCCGTCAAAGCGAAGCACCTTGCGATCCGAACGGTAAACGGATTTTGCACAGTCAAAGCTGGTAACGTACTCATAATCCTCGTCCATAAGCCTTAACGCCTTCAGCTCATTATCCTTAAAAAACGGATCCTCCATCTGTCCGTTGCGCAGCAGATCCGTATAAACACTGCCCGGCACAATGGCCTCTGAAAATACCGGATCGCCGACCCTGCGCATCTGCCATCTGCCATTTAAGCTCTGTCTTTCCATGTCTGCATTCTGTCCTTTCTATAATAATGATCTATAATACGACCGAAAACTCCTTCACGCCCGCCGGGATCACCTGTTTCACCTTCTCATCACCAATATGTACTGTGATCGTAACCTCACCCAGCTCCTTTTCCAGATGGACCGTAACAGCTCCGGCTGTCTTTTCTGCTGTGATCGTATTGACAATTCTGCCATCTGTGGACGGAATCTGACAGGTCGCCACGACACCATCCACCGGCTGGTACAGATACAGCGACAGCCCCTTTTCATAATCATAGTCCGGTCGCATATCCTCGCATCCAACCGGAAGCAGTGTGTTTTCTTTTACATAAAGCGGCATAGAGAAATAATCGTATGTATCCTTTTGCCAGCGACCACCCTCACGCACTTCTCCGCTCAGCAGATGGGTCCATTTTCCCTGCGGCAGATAATATTCGCTCACGCCATCCTCCCGGAAGATCGGGGATACGAGCAGAGCCTCACCGAGCATATACTGAGTATCCAGATAATTCACAGCCGGATCACCGGTAAACTCAAAGACCATCGGCCGCATCACCGGTGTACCTTCTATATGAGCCTCGATCGCCTTCGCATACAGATACGGCATCAGGCGGCACTTCAGCTTTGTAAAGAAGGCCACGACATCGCATGCCTCCTCATCAAACAGCCACGGTACCCGGTAGCTTGCCGAACCATGCAGGCGGCTGTGTGTAGACAAAAGTCCGAATGCAGCCCAGCGCTTGTACAGATCCGGTGTGGCCGTACTCTCAAATCCGGAAATATCATGGCTCCAGAAGGAGAATCCGCTCATCGCAAAGGAGAGTCCGCCACGTAAGGTCTCTGCCATCGACGGATAATTTGCAAAACAGTCACCACCCCAGTGTACCGGGAACTGCTGTCCGCCTGCCGTCGCACTCCGCGCGAACAATACCGCTTCCTTCTCTCCCTTTACTTCTTTCAGAAGATTGAACACTGCCTTATTGTAAAGATAAGTATAATAATTGTGCATCGCATGTGGATCACTACCATCATAATAAACAACATTCACCGGAATACGCTCGCCAAAATCCGTCTTGAAGCAGTCCACACCGCTGTCCAGAACGGTACGCAGCTTATCTGTATACCACTTTACTGCATTCGGATTCGTAAAATCAACCAGTCCCATTCCGGCCTGCCAGTTATCAGTCTGCCATACGCCCTTTCCATCCGCGCGCTGCAACAGATATCCGTGTTTGGCACCCTCTTTAAAGAACGACGTTCCCTGCGCAATGTACGGATTGATCCACGCACAGATTTTCAGGCCTTTCTCATGATAACGTTGCAGTGTGCCTTTGATATCCGGGAAACAGTCCTTGTCCCACTCAAAATCGCACCAGTGGAAGCCCTTCATCCAGAAGCAGTCAAAATGAAAGACACTGAGCGGAATGCCGCGGTCGATCATTCCATTGATAAAGGAGCTCGTCGTCTCCTCATCATAATTTGTCGTAAAGGAGGTGGACAGCCACAGACCAAACGACCATGCCGGCGGAAGTGCCGGAAGTCCGGTCAGTGCTGTATAGTTCTTTAAGATCTGCTTCGGTGTCGGTCCATAGAAGAAATAATAGGACAGCTGCTCACCCGGCACAGAAAATCCTACATACTCAACCTTTTCGCTCGCCACCTCAAAGGATACATTATCAGAACTGTCTACAAATACACCATATCCTCTGTTTGTCATATAAAACGGAATACTTTTATAGGCGATCTGGGACGCAGTACCGCCGTCCTCATTCCACGTATCGACACTCTGTCCGTTTTTCACAAACGCAGTAAAGCGTTCTCCCAGTCCATAGACGCATTCGCCGACACCAAGTGACAGCTCCGTCACCATATACGGCTCATGACGCTCGGTCAGATAATTGGCCTCCGGAAGCATTGTGGACGGCTGGCGGTCCCAGCGCATATAGCCCAGATTCCGGAATCCGCAGCTCGTCAGCACCTTTCCGTCTGCCTCAAAGGAATATCGGAAATTTTTGCGGTCCACGCGTACCTGCACCGCGCCTGCATCCAGAAATGCCTCGTCGTCCGAGATCTGTACCTCCGGCTCGATCAGCTCTTCATGCTTTTCATACTGTGGAAGATGATTGTCGTATCCCTCATAATGCCATGCCCGCACGGAAATCGTCCCGGCAGCGCATGCCTTGAATTCGATCGTAATCGTCGGCATATTTAAGGTATCACCTCTGTGATTGATCGCACCTGTCGGCGCTACGATCCGCATACCACCCGGAATCTTATCCACCGCATAAGCCTGTGTCGCAAACAGGCCATTCGCACGCTCACTGCGCAGCCAGTATCCTTCTGTAAATTTCATTCGTAAAGCCCTCCTTTTTCTATTCATATTCCGCAATCCTTCAGCCTGTTTTGCCTGTAATTTTTTTCCTTTATACAAGCTGCTTCCGCTGAAATAATGCAGTATTTATCTATCTCTTTTGTACCATGTTCCGTTCTTCGTGTCTATGTTTTTTTTGCATATTTCCGCTCATTTTTCTGCGAAAAATGGCTGCTTTTCGGTGTTTTGCCCACAACTGATGCCTACGAATTGCTCCGCTGCAAAGCAGCTCCCGCAATTCTGCAAACATCATCATCTTATACCGCAAAAAACGGATCCTGCATCCGCAGCTCAGACGACAACGCGAACCGCGGTACAGAACCCGCTCTTTTCATTGTAATATCAGCCTTTGACCGCTCCTGCGACCATACCCTTGATGATCTGTCTGCTGAATGCAAAGTACAGAACCACGATCGGCGCCATGGTCAGCAGCATTGCCGCCATCTGCTTTGGATAGTCTGATGCAAACTGTCCCTTGAACTGTGTCAGCGCAAGCGGCACGGTCTGCAGCCCGACGTCCTTAATCAGAACGAGTGCGAAGGAGAATTCATTCCAGCAGCTGAATACCTGAATGATTGCCACCGTCACGAGGATCGGACGGCAGATCGGGAAAATGATCGTCCAGAGCGTGTGCGTGAAGTTGCTGCCGTCGATGGCGGCCGCCTCCTCCAGGTCAACCGGAACAGTCTTGACAAATCCTTCTACCAGGAAAATTCCCATCGGAAGTCCGAAGGAAACATACGGCAGAAGCAGAGTAAACCACTGGTTGGAAATATTGCACTTTTTAAATACAACATAGATCGGAACGAGCAGAGAGTGAATCGGGATCAGCATGCCCATCAGGAACATAACATACAGGACACGGTTCAGCTTAAAGCGCACTCGCGCGAGGATGTAGCCTACGATAAAGCTGAATGCAACGATTAGCAGGATCGATAACGCTGTCGTCCGGAAGCTGTTGAACATAGATTCCGGAAGGTGATAATCCGGATTGGTCAGGATTCTCGTGTAGTTGATAAGCGTCGGGCTCTTCGGCAGTCCGACAATGTCTGCGTTAAATGCCCGCTTTTCCTTCAGTGAGGAATAAAGCATCCACACGATCGGGAAAATACAGGAAAGCGAGAAAATCCAGAGGATCAGATTCATAAAAAAGCCAAGCAGACCTTTTTTTGCTTTGTGTGCACCGGCACTCTTCGTCTTAGCCATTTTACTTCGCCTCCTTTTCTCTTGTGGCATACTTGATCAGCGCCTGTGAACCGCCGATTACGAGCAGCGACAGAACGAAGATTCCAACGGAAATACAGCTGCCGTAACCCATGTTGCTTTGGTTGAAGGAAATCTGGTATCCATACATCGCCATAACCATGGATGCCGTACCGGGTCCGCCCTTTGTCATAACGAAGATATTATCAAAGGCCTTCATGTTACCCGCGATACAGAGCGTAATACATACCAACATTGTATTCTTGATCAGCGGAAGTGTAATGTATACTGCCTTCTGAAATCCGTTTGCACCATCAATCTCAGCACTCTCAAAGATATCTGTGGAGATCGATGCGATCGCAGAAAGGATAATAACCATATAATATCCGATATACTGCCAGATCAGCGGGATCGTAACAAGCAGCATAACGATCTTTGTATTGTTTAACCATACCTGACACAGATCTTTTCGTCCGATTGCGGTCAGGAACCAGTTGAGTATTCCATATTTGTTGTGATAAATCATGTTCCAGATCAATCCGATACATACTGCAGAGATCGTGCTCGGAAAAAATCCGAAGGTACGGTGAATTGTCTTGCAGTATACCAGTTTGGAATTTACCATCATAACAAGGACAAAGGCAATTCCGATCTGTCCGATAATACATGCGATAACCAGATAAATATTATGTCCGAACGCTTCCCAGAAGGTACCGTCCGCAAAAAGCTTTGTGTAATTCTCGATTCCGATGAAGGTCTTCTGAGGTCCGCCCTTCCACTCGAAAAAGCTGTAAACAAATGCCGTAATCAGCGGCACAAATACCGTAAATATGAACATTGCTACAGGAACCATCAGATACAAAACAACCGTTCTTGTCTTTGGTTTGATTGCATTTAACATATTCTCTCTCCTTCCTGCTGTCGGCAGCCAGATGGAAGTCCCGACTCCTGGTTCTTCCAGATATGATACAAGGCCGCTCTGCCCGCTGCCGCAGGCAGAACGGCCTCATGTCTTTATGACGCTCCTCTTAGAGCAGCTGCTTTATTTATCCTCTTCTTTGCCGAAGACCGGAGTCTTTCCCGTCTTTATACCGGAATTAATAGTTCTCCTCGTATGCCTTCTGTGCATTTGCCGCTACATCCTCCGGTGCGATTTCACCGTTCATCATGCTCTGCAGATCGGTATTCAGAACGTCCCAAACAGCGTTTGTGATGTAGGAATCATAGATCTCGCACGGCTCTGTATCAACATAGGAATAGTTGTAGAAGTCCTGAGTGATCTGGTCAAACTGGGAAAGGTCAACATCGCCAACCTTGGTCAGTCCGCCAAGTGCATAATTCTCTGCTACATAGCTTGCAAATGCCGGTCCGGTAACTTCCTGTGCCAGATCGATTGCTGCTGCGAGCTTATCCGGATCATCAGCGAGCTTAGAATTAATTGCTACTGCATATCCAAGACCGATGTTCTGAGAATTCGGAGCCTCGGTTGCGTCTGCCGGCTGCGGAAGAACTGCAAAGCCCATGTTATTCCATTTCTCTTCATCGTTTTCCTTCAAAGTAGCCCAGATGTAAGACTCATCCCAGTTACCGCCGATGAATGCTGCTGCATCGCCTGAGATATAGTACTCACGAGCATCTTCGTTTGTAACTGCGTTGAAGTCTTCATTGAAAATGTCAGTCTCATTAAAGAGATGCTGTGTCTCCTTCAGAGCTTTTACAAATGCTTCATCTGTAAATGCTGCGCCATCCTTGTTGATCAGGCTCAGGAACCAGTCCGGTCCGGTGTAGCGGTTTCCTAAGGTTGACAGGAAGTCTGAGTTCGCCTGCCACTTTCCGCCGTTACCGAATGCTACGGTCGTGATGCCCTGTCCGTTGAAGTACTCTGCTGCCTTCTCAACATCTTCCCAGGTCGTCGGGAATGCATCGTATCCGGCTTCCTTCCACATTGCCTTGTCATAAATCACAACGGTGCAGGTACCGCCTGTCAGTACCGGATATCCATAAACGGAATCGCCGTCTGTAAACGGTGTGAAATAATTCTGTACGTAATCATTATAATACGGAGAAGCCTTAATCGTATCGGTCAGATCCATGATCAGTCCCTGCTTAGCCCAGTCCTTCGTATTCATACCCTGAAGCAGGAATACATCCGGGAGGTCACCGGCTGCTGCCAGTGTTGCGATCTGGGTCTTGTACTCTGCGTTTGCAAGTACGTTCTGGTTCAGCGTGATATCCGGATGTGCCTCATCCCATGCAGCGAGTACGGTACGGAATCCATCAGAGCCGCCGTTTCCTTCTGATTCCTCAGACGTAGAGTAATGCATAATCTCAAGTTCTCCCTTATAAGCCAGCTCATTGGCTGCTACATCGGTAGCTGCGCTTGCCGTTACGCCTAAGGAAGCGATCATTGCCGTTGCAAGTACTGTGCTCAAAACCTGTTTCTTTTTCATTGTGTATCCTCCTTTTAATAATTAAATAAGTTCGTTCCTGTCTATCTGTCATGCAGAAAACCTGCAATAACAAATCCTGTTAGGCAAATGGTGACAGCCGTTTCACGGTCTGTCCTTCCATCAGATGTCCGGACACGGTATGAATCCCCGGTACCGTCGTCATGGGGTGCTCGATTTCCTCGATCAGCCGAAGTGCCGCCTCTCTTCCCATCTCTTCGATGTTCTGACCATAGGTGGTCAGCCTTGGCTCTTCATACTGTGCTGCCTTTACCCCGTCATATCCGACTACCGATATATCCTCTGGTATCGCAAGTCCGTTTGCCCTGATCGCATTGATTCCTCCGAAGCAGGCTACATCGTCCGGATAGAGGATGCAGGTCGGCGGATCCTTTAGCTTTAACAGCTCCTCCGTCAGCTCATAGGCTTTGGTCAGATCCCGGTAAAGTGCCGGCCGGACGTATTCATCCGGAACGGTAATCCCATGCTCCTCCATGCTCCTGTAGTAGGCGGCCAGCCTTTGTCTCGTGACGCTGTTGCTGTCGCCGCAGATATATGCGATCTTCGTATGTCCCATAGAAAAGAGATAATCCATCAGGCTGTGCATCCCTTCCGTGTTCCCGGAGAGGATCGCCGTGCGGTTGTTCGCGAGATAGTCGATTGTGACTACCTTGATGCTGCTGCGAAGCAGCTCCGCTACCTTCGGGTTGTCATAATCGAGGCAACAGACAATTGCCACTCCGTCAAACCCACGGTACCTTGCCCGATCCACATAGGACATATCCAAGCTCGTACTGTTCAGAAATGATACATCATATCCCCTTGCCTCCGCTGTCTTTTTGAGGCTCTGCAATACTCCGGAAAAGAAATCATGTGTCAGACCGCTCCCGGCTGCATCCTCGAACAGTACGCCAATATTGTAGCTTCGATTTGTCTTTAAATATCTGGCAGACTGATTTGGGAGATATCCCATCTGCTCTGCCGTCTCTTTCACCAGCTTTCTGGTCCTCTCACCGATGTCCCGGTGATTGCTTAATGCTTTACTGACAGTCGCTACTGATACTCCGCAGGCTGCCGCAACATCCTTCATGGAAACCATACGTTTCTCCTTTAACTTGTGTAACGTGTCTTTACTTAATCGTTTTCTGATTCATATTAAACAGCACTCTACCGGTTTTGTCAATATGATTTTATTATTTTCCGTCGTTTCGTCATTTTTATATGTTTTATCGCTGCTATTTTATGCATTTTTACTTTATATTGTTTCGTCCCGCGAAAAACATACCGGTTTCCGGCGTACCATATTGTGTCTTACTTTCGACTTTTTTCGTTTTTTTCCTAAAACGTTTTCTTTCATATTTTTCGCCATTATGACCGGATTCGACAGGCACTTGCAAGGGCCCGGAGGCAGTGCGGAAGCCCGGACGTTTTGCATCCCGATGCTTGACGGTTTTACTTTACAGGACCGCATAAAATAAAAAAAGCCGGAACGATCCACCCGAAATCACGAGTGATATCTCCGACTCTTTTCTCGCCAGCTTATCGATATTTATTTACGATTTCCTGCATTTCCATCTCTTTCTGTTCCATGTCTGCTACCAGCTTGAACTGGGTACGGCAACGGTCCAGATTCTGTCCATCTCTGTGGATCTTGAAGTAATGATCCCCCTCCAGATAATCCGTCAGGAAGCGGATGCCGCATTCCAGCGTCATCATCTTTGCACCATTCACAAGCTGATTCAACTCTTCTTCGGTCAGGGCTCCCGCGCATCCTTCGATAAAGCCCTTCGTGTAAGCTTCAAACAGATCCAGATCACAGGAAATCTTCGTCAGATCCGGCTCATCCTCCGCTCCTGTACTTGCACCGAACCGAATCGAATCGCCAAAATCATTAACGGAAAGTCCCGGCATGACGGTATCCAGATCAATGACGCAGATGCCCTTCCGGGTCTTTTCATCCAGCATGATATTGTTCAGCTTCGTATCATTATGTGTTACACGAAGCGGAAGCTTTCCCTCGGCCAGACGGTCCATCAGCGTATGGGTAAACGCCTCCCGCTCCATTACAAACCGGATCTCATCCTGCACAGCTGCGGCACGTCCGCAGACATCTGCCTCCACGGCTGCCCGGAATTTCCGGAAACGGTCCGGTGTGTTGTGGAAATCCGGAATCGTCTCATGCAGGGTATCCGCCGGATAGTCTGAAAGCAACCGCTGAAAATGCCCGAATGCCACCGCGCTCTCATAAAAATCCTGAGTACCGGCTGCCTGATCCAGGCAAAGCGCATTCTCGATAAAATAATAAGCTCTCCAGTACTCACCGGTGTCATCTACGCACCACGCTTTTCCTTCTGCTGACGGAATTACATTTAACGTCTCCCGGTAAATATCGCCGCCATTTTCCTGAATCTTCTTTTTCAGCCACGCAGTCACCCCTTCGATATTTTCCATCAGCTCCTCCGGCTTCCGGAATACCTTGCGGTTCATCTGCTGCAAAATATAATGTACCAGTCTGCCACTCTGTTCAAAAGTCAGGCGGTAAGTATCGTTGATGTGGCCATTCCCATATGGGATCGCTTCCACAAATGTGCCGGGGAACGCAAACATCCCGATAACCTCCGACAGTTCTCTGTTCATTTTCACTTATTTATCCTCCCACAGCTTTTCCGGATACAATCCCTGTGCCTTCAGCGCACGAATCGCCGCCATGACCTGCGGCTTATCCTCTTTGTAGGTCACTCCATACCACTTGTCAGCAGAGCGCAGTACCTTGACGGAGGCTTTGTGCTCCTTGAGCAGTTCATCGACTACAAACGGAAGGAAATATTCACATTTCAGCGGGTTGACCGGAAGATTCTTCGTAAGGAAAGCTGTAAAGCGCTGCTCCAGCTCAGTGAGAATACTCTCCGTAAATCCCCACATATTCATAGAAGCAATGCTTCCTTCCGGAATTGTCACCCATGTCTTCCCATCGTCCTCTGTGTAGGCTGTCTCCTCTCCACGCTTTTCGATGTGCGTCCGCTCATTGATATCCTGCAGATAATCGTCTGTATCCGTCTCGCAGATGCCGCGGGATACATAGCCATTTTCAGTCAGCGTATTCTCAATCTGATAGCCAACCATCATATAGTGATATTTTCCATCCCCTGTCTGTTCGTCCTCAGAAGTCAGGTACTGATAAGCCATGGAAAAAGCATGGCTGCCATAATAATCATCCGCATTGATGACCGCAAATGGACCGTCTACCACGCCACGGCAGCTCAGCACTGCATGCCCTGTCCCCCATGGCTTTACGCGTCCGTCCGGAACAGAAAATCCATCCGGAAGCGCATTCAGATCCTGGTAAACATACGCAACCTCCACCTTCTTCGAGATACGCGCACCGATCCCTTCGCGGAACAGCTCCTCATTTTCCTTCTTTATAATAAAAACCACTTTCTCGAATCCGGCACGCACCGCGTCATAGATCGAAAAATCGATAATAATATGACCGTACTCATCGACCGGGTCGATCTGCTTCATTCCGCCATAGCGGCTTCCCATTCCTGCCGCCATTACTACCAGAACCGGTTTCTTTTTTTCCATAATGATCACTCCTGACTTTCCAAACTTACTACTTTCTGATACATCGGTCCATATAGCTCCCGGTACATCCCACGGCAGGCCTCAAAGGTCAGCCCCGGGCGGGAGGTAAGAAGCTCCATTGGAATGCCGAAGAGCCGAATCTTAATACCGGTCTCCAGCATCCCGTTTTTCAGATAAAACTGCTTACGCAGGATACGCTCTTCCAGATTTGGTGCATCGTCTACCGGTCGCTCGATCTCAAGGAAGAACTGTCGATCATTGTACAGAGCCAAAAGCAGCTGCAGCGCCTCTGAGCCGGCTCCCTGGCCGCGCTTAGACGGATCCACCGCAAAGTAGTCCAGCAGCACCAGCTCCCCATCTGAAGCGGTAATCGCCAGTCCCATTCGCTCTCCTCCTTCTGACATCATCAGAATTTCCATTGTCCCCATTGCCGCCTTGCGCTCAATCAGCGAGAATGGCTTACGCTCCACATCCGGAAAGGAGATCCGGTAGAGGTCCCGTATATATTTCAGATCCAGACTGCCTGCATTGCTCAGTTCCATCACACACTCCTCTTTTCTTCCTTTGTAGTACCGGTGGTTCCTCACCAAATCAAAGAAAAAAAGCATTCCGCAGTAAGTATGCCCCGCAAAAATGCTTTTTTAATTTTAATCAACAACACTTTTACTTTGCCGCGCTTAAATACTTTTCTATATTCTGAATTGCGTCTTCTTCATCAACGCCATTCGCTGTCACCACGATCTTCTCACCGGCAGAAAGTCCAAGCGTCATCATTCCCATGATGCTCTTCGCGTTGACATTACGCTCTCCGCTGATCACATGAATCTCGCTTTCAAACTGGCTTGCCACCTGTACCAGCATTGCTACCGGTCTGGCCTCCAGACCACTTGAAAGTCGAATGGTGATTTCCTTCTTAGTCATAATAGTATCCCTCCTTGTTTTGCCTTAACTCCTCTGCCAGACGGCTCAGCTTCCTCAGTCTGTGATTTACACCCGATTTACCCACAGGAGGCACCAGCATCTCTCCAAGCTCCTTCAGAGAGGCATCCTGGTTTTCCAGCCTGAGCCTTGCAATCTGTACCAGATTCGGGGGCAAATGATCCAATACCTGCCTTGTTTCCAGATATCGGATATCTTCCATCTGTTTTACCGATGCGCTCACGGTCTTATTGATATTCGCCGCTTCACAGTTCACCTTTCGGTTCACATCATTGCGCATCTCGCGGACGATCCGGATATTCTCCAGATTCATCAAAGAGACATGCGCTTCCATGATGTTCAACATATCGACAATCTGAGCACCTTCTTTAATATACACAATATAATGCTTTTTCCGCTGTACGGTCTTCGCATCCAATCCAAACGTGCGGATCAGTGCCTGCAGCTGTTCAGCTCGCTCCGGTGAGACACAGACAATCTCAAAGTGATAGGACTTCTCCGGATTGCTGATCGAACCGGCTGCCAGAAATGCGCCGCGGATAAACGCCCGCCTGCAGCAGGATTTCTGTACAAGCAGCTGATTGGCCGGGGAGACCTGTTCCTGAATCTCACCTGCGGCATCTACCAGCTTAAGTGCCTGCAGCACACGAAGCACTTCTGCATGATCCCGGATCAAAAGTGTATAGATCTGGCTGCCCTTTCCGTTTCGCTTATGTAGATGAACGGACACATCACTATTTATACTAAATGTTTTTCGCAATAAAGTAAAGCATTTTCTTGCGACTGCTTCATTTTCCGTATGGATTCGGAGCCGGTAGCGCTCCATGGCCGAGATGCAGACATCTCCGCACATACCGATAATCGCAGCCAGCTCTGCTAAACGGCAGTGCCGCGCCGACGTATCCTGTCTGGAAAGCTCCTCCTTTACCTCAGACGAAAATGACACGTGCCTCCCCTCCTCTCTTTTTGCTGATGTAAGGCTATCTTCGGATATCGCGGTGCTCGATCCGCAGACCATATTCCTCATGCCCTTTCAAGTAAACATAGAGCTGCTCCGCCAACGTAACGGAGCGATGATGGCCTCCGGTACAGCCGATTGCGATCACCAGCTGATTTTTGCCTTCTGCCACATAGTTTGGCAGCAGAAATTCTACCATATCTTCCAGCTTTGCCAGAAACGCATGTGCCACATCATAGCCCATGACATACTCCTGCACCTCCGGATCCAGCCCTGTCTTTTGCTTTAAATTCTCTACATAATACGGGTTCGGCAGGAAGCGTACATCAAAGACCAGATCCGCATCCGCTGGAATGCCGTTTTTAAATCCAAAAGACAGTACCGTCACAAAAATGTTCCGGAATTCCCGGCTGTCCACAAAAATTTTTTCCATCTCACTGCGCAGCTCCCTTGTGAGCAACGCAGACGTATCAATGATATAATCGGACTGCTTTTTCAGAAATGATAACGCCTCACGCTCTCTTCTGATGCCCTCAGCCAGGCGGCCATCCCTCGCCAGCGGATGGCTGCGCCGCGTCTCCTTAAACCGCTTCAGCAGTGCCTGATCGCCCGCATCCAGGTAGAGAATCTCATAGGAAAAGCCCCGCATTGCCAGTTTTTCCAGCACTCCAGGAAGACTTTCGATCTCCTTCCCGGTACGGATGTCCACACCAAGCGCTACTTTATTATATTCGCTCTCCGGAGTACAGGCCAGCTCCGCAAACTTTTCAAGAAGTGGCAGCGGCAGATTATCCGCGCAGAAATACCCGACATCCTCCAGTATTTTCAAAGCGGTACTCTTCCCGGCACCCGACATTCCTGTCACAATTACAAATCTCATCGTTTCAACCCTTCTGTCTCATCCTTTGTGTGATTATGATGCCGGATTTACCGCTGTGGGAAATCACCCAACAGCTTCACCTCCGGCTCCAGCTCCACACCGGTCATTTCCTTTACGCGGCGTTTTACCTCGCAGATCAGTTTCCACACATCTGCCGCCGTCGCATTCCCGCGGTTCACGACAAAACCACAGTGCTTCTCCGATACCTGAGCGCCGCCGACCGTAAATCCGCGCAGCCCGGCATCCATGATCAGCTTACCTGCAAAATAGCCCTCTGGACGTTTAAATGTACTGCCTGCGCTCGGCAGATCAAGTGGCTGCTTTGTGATGCGCTGCTCCTTCAGCTCCTCCATCCGTGCAAGAATCTGCTCTTGATCGCCCTTTTTCAGCTGGAGAACCGCCCCGAGTACGATCCACCCGTTTTTCGGAATTACGCTTGTACGATATCCCAGCTCCAAAGCTTTTGCAGGAATCACAAGCACCTCCCCTTCTTTTGTGAGCACGGTCACTTCTTTTAGCACATTTTTCATCTCTCCGCCATAAGCACCCGCATTCATGACGACTGCGCCTCCGATCGTTCCCGGAATGCCAGAGGCAAATTCCAGGCCGGTCAGACCGGTCTGATACGCCGTCCGTGCGACCGCCGCCAGCATTGCGCCGGACTGTACGGTAATCGTCTCCCCGTTCACCTGAATGTCGTTGAAGTTCCGATAGAGCTGCAGCACAAGGCCGCGATATCCTTCATCCGAAACAAGCAGGTTGCTTCCATTGCCAAGCACGTAATAAGGCTGAGCATGCTCATGGCAGAAGTGCACCACCTCTGCCACCTCCTCCGGTGTCTTCGGAAGCGCCAGCGCATCTGCCGGCCCTCCGATCCGGAAGGTCGTGTGATTCTTCATCGGCTCTGCTACAAGGATCTCGACCTGTTCTCCAAGCTTCCTGATCCATTCATTTTTATTCTGCATTTATTTTGTTCCTTCCTGTCTATGTAATATTCCACTCATCCGGATGCTCTCGACCGCTTCCTTCAGCTTCTCCGGCGGCAGAACAAGCGCCATACGCACATAGCCCTCGCCCAGCGTACCGAAGCTGCTTCCCGGCACACAGATCACGCCGGACTTTTCCATCAGCTCCATACAAAAGTCCGCAGAATTCGTGTAGCCCTCCGGTAACGGCGCCCATACGAACATTGTCCCCTCGCTATCCGGAACATTCCAGCCGATACTGCGCAGAGTGCGCGGTTACGCTCCTCATAGTTCCGGCACTGCTCCTTCACTCCGTCAAACGGGCCGGTCAGCGCTGCGATCGCCCCATACTGCACCGGAAGAAAAATCCCATAGTCAAACTGTGTCCGAAGCGCCTTGAATTTCTGAATCACCGCACGGTTGCCTACTGCAAAGGACAGGCGTGCGCCGGTGTAATTGAAGGATTTGGAAAGGGAATAAAATTCAATTCCGACCTCCTTTGCTCCCTCGTACTCCAGAAAGGAGCCGCCCCTCCTTCCATCATAAATAATGTCTGAATAAGCGTTATCGTGCAGGATGATGATCTCGTATTTTTTTGCAAATGCGATCAGATCCCGGTAAAAGGACTCCGGAGCCGTGCGGCAAATCGGATTTGCCGGATAGCTGACGACCATATAGCGCGCCCGTCTCGCGATTTCCTCCGGAATCTCATCCAGCTGCGGCAGGAACTGATGCTCCTCCAAAAGCGGATACTCCCACACCTCCGCATCGCAGAGCCGCGGGCCCGCACTGAAAATCTGATATCCCGGATTGGGCACGAGTACGAGCTCTCCCGGATTGCACAGCGCCCATGCGATATGTGCCATTCCCTCCTGCGAGCCATACATCGTCATGATCTCGTCTGCCTCAAGCTGCACGCCAAACCGCTTCTGATAAAAGCTCTGCACGGCATCAAGCAGCTCCGGAAGCTCTGAGAGCGCGTATTTGTAATTCTCCGGGCGCTTTGCCGCCTCGCTGACCGCCTCCATGATATGAGGCATCGGCGGAAAATCCGGTGTGCCGACGGACAGATTATAAATCGTCCGTCCCTGCTTTACGAGTTCGTTTTTCTTCTCATTGAGCACTGCAAAGATACCTGCATCAAGCTGTTCTGCTTTCTCTGAAAATTTCATGTTCATTTTTTCATACTCCTCCGTTCTATAAGCCGTCACGGTATTTCCAAATATCCTGTTATCTGTTATCTGTTATCTGATATCTGATTTATCATTGTTCCTATACCGGCGCTTCGCGTCTGTATCGCTTCCGGCTGCCCGTCATCTGCCGGCTCATCCTGCAAAACAGATGCCGGCTCGGTCAGATCCTCCTGTACCGTCTGACTGAGCAGCTTCTTCTCCCGCTTCCTGCCGATCAGGACTGAAATCAGGAAAAGAACCAGACTGAGCATGCTCAGTACCGCACCCCCGCAAAAGCCCTGCGGGATATAACGCATTGCAACTGTATGTGCTCCCTTCTCCAGATGCACGCCTGTGAGCGCCTTGCCGACGGAATAGCTCTCCACTTCTTTTCCATCAACCTGAATTGTCCAGCCCGTATCATACGGAATCGTAAGCAGCAACGTACCTGCTTCCTTCACATCCACCTTGCCGGCGACATGACTGCCATTTACCTGCACATCAGTCAGCTGGCTCTCTGAAAGCTTATCAATTACTTTCTGGTAGGCGTCATTCGCGCACGTATATACCTCTGCGCGAACGGTTGAATTTTTCTGTGTCTCTTTTAACGTAACGGTAAAGTCCGCCATATCACTCTCATTCGTCCGGTTGATCACATAAAGATGATCCGTATAATCAGAAAATGATTTTGTATACTCCGGCGTATTCAGTTCGATGCCTGCGACTCTCGTATCCAAACACAGATATACCTGCTTGTTTTCCGGAATCTTGATCCCATAATTCTGTCCGTCTGCCATATCAATATAACGGTCCAGCACATAGATCGGATCCAGACCGGTCGCCAGCTCGACAAAGCTATTCTGCACCAGCAGTGGCTCACCCGCCTCGATATCCCAGTCACGAATGGAGTCCTTCACCATAAAGCCAAGCGAAAGGGCATTGTCATTTTTATAAAGCGCCAGTTCCCCATCTTCGTCGACGCGCGTAAACTGGTACATCGTCTCTGCCAGTTTTGACGGCGATGCCAGATACTTAATGCCGAATACATCATTCATCAGCTTTGTCACACCGAGATAGCCGTTTTTGTTCGTCCGTGCCTCAATGCCAAGGCTGTCACACAGCCGGATCACCGACTCAAGCATCGTCGAATTGAACATGACAAGTGCATTTCCTCCCGCATACATTGTCACATTCCGCATGCGCTGCCGATCGACCTCACTTCTGAAAAAGCTCCCATCTTTCTGATCTGCCATCATATTCTGATAAGAAATCTGATCTGCAATGTAAATGCTCCTTGTCACACCGCCATTGCAGCTGATACCATAAATCGCATTCGCCGCCACCTCGACCAGCAGTACCGCTGAGATAAGTGCGCTATAAAGCTCTATCCTCATTTTCTTCGCCAGACGCCCGATGAGCATCAGACCAAAGTAGAAAGCCATCAGCCCGAAGGAGATGTAGTATATCCACGGCTCCAGCTCCTGTTCCGCATCCGGATGCAGATAGCAGTATGCGACAAATGCCGCCGGTACGAGCCATGCGAAAAACAGCTCCGGCAGCCAGTAACTGCGAATATGGCCGATTGCATCATAAGCCATGCAAAGCAGCAGCGCGATATACAAAAAGGCGAATCGGTTCGGAAGCCCGTTCTGTATATGGAAACCATGCCAGATATAGTTCAGAATATTTAAAGAAAAGCTCAGCAGTAAAAATGCACACAGTCCATAATGGGCAATCCGCTCCCGCAGACGAATCTTCCGGTCAAACAGATACAAAATGGCAAGCAGGACCGTAAAAATTCCGCAATATACATTTAACCCCACCTGTGTATTGGAAATATTAACCGGCTCAAGAAATGCCATGTGGTTTTTCAGCATGTCCAGAAGGCTTGTGTAAAACTTGATCACGGTCGGGAATGTATTGCCCTGCATGGATTCTGAAGAGGAAAGTCCCATAAATGCCGGAAGCAGCACCAATGACGCCATACCGCCTGCCAGTAATGCATACCACGTAAAGCAAAGCGCGCTCCTCCAGATCCTGCCCCATGTGATCTGTTCCGCTGAAATCCAACGGATGAGGTAATACAGGCAGGCAAAAAGGCAGAGCATAAATCCAATATAATAATTACACCAGAGTGCGTAAAACAATGACAGGCAAAATGTCCGTCCGCTCTTCCCTTTCACAATCTGCTCAATTCCGTACATCATAATCGGAAGCATTGCAATGCTGTCCAGCCACATCAGATTAAAATAATACCCGATCACAAAATTGCTCAGGGCAAACATCACACCAAATACGACCGGAAGATAACGCCGCTTCGGATCCCGTCTGTGCAGATACCAGGCAAAGCATCCTCCGCACAGACCGATTTTCAAAAGGATCATCAGATCCATAAAATCGCAGACATTTGCGGTCGGGATCAATACCATCAGAAAATTCAGAGGACTCGCCAGATAATACGCATACGTTGACCAGAAATTGTAACCAAGTCCGCCGGAAAAGGAATACAACAGCGATCCTCCATTTACAAGCTTGTTGTGCATATCCGTATAAAACGGCAGATACTGGTGCAGCGAATCGATAATCAATACCGTCTTATCGCCAAATGGCCACACCGTCAGGCACGCAAACCCGATCCCTGTGATCAGTACTGTCAGGAAAAAACCTGCCAGAAAGAACCGCCAGCCCTGTGCCTTTGCCGCCTGATCATGTATACACTGTTCTTTTGCCACTTCCATTTTTTGTTTCTTCCACATTGATAATTCTCACTCCTGCTCATTTCCACTGTGGATCTGCGGCAGAATCTCGTAGCGTCCGAGGCAAAAGGAATAGATTCCGCATTCCTTTATTTTTTTCCCGGTCAGACGCGCCACGGCCTTTGCATAAGCCTCCAGCTGTATATGATAGCGCCCGGCCAGCATTTGCATTGTCCGCACCCTGTCCGTCTTATAATCCACAATCACAATGCCATCGTCCTCTTCAAACCATGCATCAATGATTCCCTGCACCAGCACAAGTTCTTCCGACTGCCAGCAGCTGCGAATCTCATGTGCCGGAACGCCAAGCACAAATGGCTGTTCCCGATGCAGACGCCCGCCTTCTTCTGCCCGTTCCATCCGAAGTCCGATATCACTTTCCAGAAAACGCCGGATATCCGAAATACGCACGGCAGCCGCCTCATCACGCGTCATTTTACCACACTTTATCCATTCTTCCAACTGTGTTTCCAGCACATCTTTCTTATGAAAATCCAAATTTTCCATGAATGCATGGTAAATTGTGCCGCGCATGCTTCCCGGCATCGTCGTCTCTGCGGCGCGGAAACGCGGTACTGTCCCTTTGCTCTCCTTCACCGGATACAGCTCCAGGCCTTCGTGCTCCTCCGGAAGCTGTGTCTGTTTTTTCAGCTCAGTAACGGATACCTTTCCGGAGATCGCCTGTTCCTGCTCATACGGATATCCCGCAGAAAACACCCGTTCCAGATAGCGTCTCGCCTCCGGTTCCTCCTTCGGATGCTCCAGTACGCGCCAGAGATCCGATGTCTTTGCTTCCCTGCTTTCCTCCAGAAGATCTTCTGCCGAAAGTACCCGGAGCAAAAAGCAGTCCTCCCCGGAATGCTGCAAAAGCGCAGGCAGTACCCAGTCCAGGTAAGAGGATGCTTTAGTCAGGGTCGAATACGACAGCGTTTCCATCGCTCTGATATTTAAGCTCTGCCATGTTTCCAGCTTCTGACTGGCATTCGGTACTGCCCCTGTCAGGATCAGCTTTTCCTTCGCACGCGTCATCGCCACATACAGGATACGCAGCTCCTCACCGAGATTTTCCAGAGCCGATGTCTTCTGAATCACTTTTTTCAGCAGCGAAGGCTGACGCAGACGCAGCGTTGTATCGACATAATCACAGCCAATCCCAAACGATGAATGCAAGGCAAGGCGTCCACGCAGCTCTGTCTCATTAAACTGCTTGCCAAGCCCGCTCACAAATACAACCGGAAATTCCAGACCTTTGCTCTTGTGAATACTCATAATACGCACGGTATCATCTGATTCTGTCCCAAGGCTGGCTTCTCCGTAATCGACCTCATAACGCTTCAGACTCTCAATATAGCGGATGAAATGATACAATCCACGGTAGCTGGTCGCTTCATACGCAATCGCCTTTTCAACGAGCATATCCAGATTGGCTTTCCGCTGCCGTCCGGCAGGAAGCGCAGCCGCATAGGCACCGTAGCCTGTGACATCCAGAATCTCCCACAAAAGCAGGTGTATTGGCGTATAGGCCGCTTTCTCCCGAAAATACTCCATCTGCTGGAAAAACGTATCAAGCGCCAGCCGCAAGCCTGCATCTTCCCCATTGTCACGGTAGGCTATACAGCAGTCATAAAATCGTCGCTCTTCTGACGCGCTCCTCAGCTTCGCAAGTGCCTCATCGGAAAATCCACCGATCGGACTGCGCATAACCGCCGCGAGCGGAATATCCTGTACCGGATTGTCCAACACTTCGAGATAGGCAAGCACCGTCCGCACCTCGACCGCAGAAAAATAGCCCTTCTGCGAACCGGTAAAGCACGGTATCCCCATATCACCCAGTACCTCGCCAAACGTCTCTGCCCATCCGCTCACCGTGCGCAGCAAAATCACAATATCCCGGTATTTCATCGGCCGATATGCCAAGAGCTTCGCATCCCAGACCTGAAAGCTTCCGACCATCTGCTGAATCCGCATGCCGACAAGCCGTGCTTCCGCCTCCTGCTTATCCTGGTCCTCCGGATCCAGAAGTAAAAATTCCGGCAGCCGCCTCACTTCACCCGAATCCGGTGCAAAGACCGCCCCCGGATAAAGCATCGCATCCTTATCATACACAATCCCGCCTAAATTTTCTGTCATAATCTGGCGGAAGATCTCATTTACTCCGTCAAGTACCTCGCTCCGGCTGCGGAAATTTTTATGAAGATCGATTCGGCAGGCATTCTCCCGCTCCCGATAGGTCTGATATTTTTCCAGAAACAGCTCCGGGCAGGCGAGGCGAAACCGATAAATACTCTGCTTCACATCACCTACCATAAACCGGTTTGCTTCGCCGCGCCCACGCCCTGCGACACTGTTTAAGATCAGCTCCTGCACGAGATTGCTGTCCTGATATTCATCGATCATAATCTCTTCGAACTGCTCCGCATATTCCAGTGCAGCCGGACTCGCCTGTGTACCGGTTTCATCGTGTACCACCAGAATCTCAAGCGCCAGATGCTCCAGATCTGAAAAATCGAGTATATTTTTTTCCCGTTTTTTCTCCGTCAGCTTTTCCATAAAACGTTCAACCAGCCTGGTCAGGGCACGCACGACCACACCGCTTGCATAAAATGTCTCCTCAAGCACCTCCGGACGGTCATAAAAATACTGCATCCGCACAGAAGCAAGCGCGTCTTTGATCCCGGCGCGCAGCTCCTGTACCTGCTCTTTTTGTTCTTTTGAAACACTCTCATCCTTCTTCGTACTCAGTCTTGTATAAGTCCCGGATACGGCAAACGCCTTTGCGAGTTCCCGGTAGCCGTCTGCCGCCTGCAACACCTCCACCATCGCCAGGTCATCCTGCATCGCTTTTTCATACATATACGGCCCATGCTCTGCCTGACACAGCGTAATCGCATAAAGAATCTCCTCCCGTACATCAGCCAGTACACGCTTCGTATCCTTCACCGCAAAGCGTACCCAGTCCGGTTCCGGCGTCGTCTCCTCTCCATCTGGTCTGCAGTATGCCATCCGGCATCCGGCCAGCCACTCATCCGGCCAAGGCTGTCCAAGTGAAAACTGATACACCTGCAAAAGCGCGTTCTGTACCGCCTGGTCATCCTTTCCCGGCGCAAGCTGCTCTAACAACTGGCGGAATTCCTCTGTTTCCGCCGTGTGCACCTCTCCGGCGCCAAGCTCATACGCTTCCTCAAGCGTTTCTTTCAGCACATCCTGCCGAAGCAGCAGCATTTCTCCCTCATCAGCGATCCGGAAGCCCGGATCAAGGCCGATCATGTGGAAATGGCTTCGCAATACCTGGAGACAGAAGCTGTGGATCGTCGTGATCTGCGCATTATGGATCAGGACAAGCTGACGCTGCAGATGCGCATTCTCCGGTGCCTCCTCCGCACGTGCCTCCAGGGCATCCCGAATTCTCTGACGCATCTCACCGGCTGCCGCATTCGTAAACGTCACGATGAGAAGCCGATCAATGTCCACCGGATGGGCAGGATCTGTCACAAGCGCCAGAATCCGTGCCACCAGCACAGCCGTCTTTCCGGAACCGGCTGCGGCGGATACGAGAATATTCCGGTCTCTCGTATCAATGACCTTCTGTTGTTCCTCTGTCCACTTCACGGTCGTCCTCCTCCTCTTTGCATGTTTCCTCCAGCTTCTGCCATACCTCGCTTTTTGATAAAGACGGAAGCTTCCGACGACACATGCCGGGCAGCTTCCGGTCAAATCCGCACACTGCCGCATATCCACAGTAGTCACAGGCTGATCTTACGCCATCCGTATATGGCTCCGGTGCTATTTTTCCCTGCAGCATCTCTTCTCCCATCGACGCCATCTTCCGGTTCACGTATTTTGATAAAATACGGAACTGCTCCGTCGTCGCTGTGCTCGAAGCAGCTTTCAATCCTCCATCCTTTTTACGTCCAGCCGGGATCACAAGAGAATCCCCGGTCAGATTCCGGTCAAGCATGCTCAGCACCTGTTCATCACTATTCAGGATTCCATCCGGCCGCAGCTTCCGAAGCAGCTTCTGCCGCGCCTGTTCATTATCCATGCCTGCCTCCTTTTCAAGTACCGGATCCTGCATATGATAATAAAAAATTCCGGCCGGAATAACCTTGCGCTGCCGTTCCTGCTTTTCCTCCATCTCCAGCGCTGCATTCAGATAAACGACGAGCTGCAGCTGCAGACCATAGTAAAGGGAGACCGGATTAAATTCAGTCATACCAGACTTATAGTCCACGATCTTCACATAGACCGCTTCATCTGTTCTGGCAGTATCCACCCGGTCGATCCGCCCCTGAAGCCGGATCCGGCTCTTCTCGGCAAGGCGGACATTCACCGCGTCCAGCTCCGGAGTATCATCAAACGACAGTTCAATACCGCTCGGTCGGAAGCTTCCGGCCGCCAGCTGTTCATGCAACGCCCACGCAGATCTGCATAAAATTCGCTTCAGGCGGATGATCGTATAGGCATCTCTGGCCGTATCGTGTAGCACATTCCCGCCATATTCCGCGGTCACATCATCGACGCAGCGCTCCATCAGCGCATTCTGCTCCTGCTCCGTCAGTTCCGTCCAGTCTGTATTACTTCCAATCAGCCGTTTTGAAAAAAGCTCTAGGGAACGGTGAAACAAAATCCCCAGATCCGTTGGCTTCACTCCATAGAGATCTCTTTCTTTCAGGCGCAATCCATATATTGCAAAATGCGCAAATGCACAGGCCGCAAACTGCTCCAGCCTCGTGACACTGTTTGCCATCACATCGCCATACAGCTCCCGGGACGTATGATAAGAAAGCGGGGCTGCCACTCCATCTTGAAGCGCTGCCCGCATGAGCGCCTGCACCCGACTTCGGTACTTCGGATCCTGCCGGTAAAAGGAATACAGAGTCTCCCACTCCGGATCGGTCTCTCCCTCCCGGCTTTGCTGCAATCCATTCAGAAAATAATCCATTCCGCTCTCTTTTGAAGTAATCTGCGTAAGCTTCGAGCCTACCGGCAGAGTCTCACATACCTGCAATGCCGGAAACAGCCGCCGGATCACAGACACGAGATACGAAGGGCGCATTTCCTTCCCGTCGCTGCTGCCAAGGCACCAGGAAAGATAGAGATGCTCCCGCGGCTTAGTCAGGTTCTGATAGAGATAAAAACGCTGAATATAACTGTTCTCTCTCGCCGACGGTGCCAGCTCAATTCCGGTCGATTTTAAAAGCTCCCGCTCCATATCGGTGACAATTCCGCCCCCATCTCCATGCGCCGGAACCCAGCCGTCATTCAGTCCGAGAAAAAACAGAACCCGAATATTCGAAAGCCTTGTCCGACGGATGTCTCCGATCTGCACCTGGTCGATTCCCGGCGGGACAATTCCAATGCGCGCCTCTGAAAGTCCTGCATCCAGGATTTCCGTAAATTCCCGGATCTCCATCGGTTCCTCCCCGAGCAGCTCAACCATCTCGTCCAACAACCGGATCAGAATGCCATAGACCTGTTCATACTCCTCCGCTTCCTCCTGATTTCCGGCCTTCTGCAGTGCCTCCGCCCGGTTTCGCAGCTTCTCTTCCAGATCACATCGCTCCATCAGATCGACCAGCGCATTTGCATACTCCCGAAGTGTCCGGTTCCGCACTGCCATCTGTGCCGGAAAGTCTCCCAGCAATTCCATGACGGTACGGCGGTCCTGGTTCCGTGCCTCCAGCTCCTCCTCGCTGATGCCGCCGGCCCGGTAATCCCAGTCCTGTTCCCACCTGCGCCTGCCGCGAATTCCTGTCGCGAGTACGTAATTTTCCAGCCGATCGATCTGCTCCCGCGTAATCCCTGCCATCTGTGTGCGCAGGAAACGGAATACCGGAATGCATGCAAAGTCCCGCTCGCACATCTCCAGGGCACCCCGGACAAATTCCAGACATGGATTCAGCAGGATTCGTCTCGTCTCATCGATAAATGCCGGAATATGGTATTGCGGAAAAATTTTCCGCACATAATTATTATAAGAAGAGAGATCGCCGGTGATGATTGCAATGTCGCGATATCTCAGCCCCTTTTCTCTTACCAGCTGCGCAATCGTCTGCGCTGCAAAGTGTACTTCCGAGACCGGTGTCTGGGAGACATGCATCGACAGCTCCTCCAGAGATCCACAAAACGGCTCTCTTTGGCTTCGGAACAAATTCTGCTCCAAGTGCCGGAGCGCCCCGTCTTTCCGGAAGCGCGGCAGCTCCGTCTTTCCAAGCACGACCGGCTCCTCCATCTGCCCGGCTCCCGGGCTGCGCCGCCCGGCCTGCTGTGCCGCACGGCACACGCCCTGTACCAGCCTGCGTCCCGGTGCAAACAGCTCATGCTCGTGAATCGCACCGAATGCCGACTCCTTCGCATCGATCGTTACTGTCAGAAGCACCTTCTCACACTGGATGAGCAGCTCCTCGATCACCTTGATCTGCGCGGGCGTAAATCCTGCAAAGCCATCCAAGGCAAGCACGGTCTTCGACAGCTGTTTTGAACGCGGAATTGCGTTGCACAACACATCCAGCAGCTCCTCGGGCTTTAAAAACCGTTCCCTCTGATACGCAAGAAACGCCTGATACAGACAGCGAAGATCATGCAGCTTTGCCTGCAGAAGCGGTCGTTTTGCAGAAAAGCGCTCCATTTCCTCAAGCGCTTCCTCCCCTACCTCATACTGCATCAGCTCCGAGAGAACAGACTTCACTTCTGAGACATAGCCCGGGCGGTCCATCCTGCTTCCAAGCACCTGCAGATTTTCCTTTTGCTCAATGGCCACTTTTCGCAGCATCAGGTTTTTACCGGTCTCTGTGAGCACCGTCCGCCGATCCGTTCCGACCTCCTCAAAAACCCGATGCGCCAGTCTTCCAAAGCTGAGCACATCAATATTTAAGATGCCTTTGCTGGGATGCAGATGTACCAGCTCCCGCTGCGTCTGCATCGTAAACTGCTCCGGCACGAGCACAATATAATTTTTCTCCGGGTGTACCTGCGACTCCCGGATGATCTGTTCATATAAATAACGGGATTTCCCACTCCCTGAATTTCCAAAAATAAACTGAAGGGCCATCGTCATTCCTCTTCCTGTCTGCCGTGTTCAGCTGCCTGCACGCTTTTTTGCAGCGCTTCGCTTTTTCCGCACTGCTTTAATCGTTCTTCGCTGCTCACTCATATTGCGACGCCGTGGTCGCGTAGTTTTCTGTACTTCACGGATCTGCGCCAGCAGTTCCTCATAGTCCCGTTCAAATAAAAGCCCGGTGATCTGATGCTTCAGAGTTTCTTCCGGAATCCGCTCCAGGATTTTCTCCCGGACAAATGCCTTGCTCTGCCACTTGTATTTGGGCATTCCATTCCATTCCTGCAAGAGGGCCAGCTCCGGCCGCCACAGCAAATCCAGCTGCCGTGCCAGCTTTACATTCGGGTTTACACCGGGGATCTGATCAATCTCTACCACAATCTTTTTATTGCCGCAGGTGTTCTCTTCATATACACAAATAATTCCCCAGTGCTTCGGGATGTGCTGATCCGCCTGTTTTCGATGGCTCCTTCCGATTACCAGATAATTCACATCACACAGCTCATCATAATCTGCCGTCTGCCTCTGCAGACGTGCATATGTATCATGGTCACTCTTGATCTCAAATCCTATCAACTGTCCATCAATAACTCCGAGCGCATCTGTACGGGACAGCCCGGTGATTTTTTCTTCAAAAATACGGATTTTCCCGTAAAATTCCTCCAGAAAGTCAAACAACGGCTCCCTGATCTCTTTATCCAGCATTCGTTTCCTCCTCTTTGTCGGATTTCTCATAGCATAGCATCTGTCATCTTGCATCCTTCAGCCGGAATTTAATCACGACCGGATCATGGTCTGAATAGCGGTATCCCGTATTTACATTTTCATAAGAGTGGCACTCAATATTATCAGAAATCAAAAATCCGTCCAGAGTCACGGTATAAGTCTCCCCCGGCACATACTCCATGTCCGCATTCCGCGCACTGTCCCAGAGCGCTTCTCTCTCCTGCTCCGACAGATAATCCATCGCAAAGGAAATATGCTCCGGCAGCATGGAACGCGGGAACGGATAGGCCCACGACTCGCATTCACTGGCATTTTCCTCTGATGCCTTCAGATCATGATTAAAATCCCCGCCGCACAGAACATAATTGCCCGCCGCATACTCCTTTTCCATATCTTCACACAGCATGGAAATCTGCGCCTTGCGAATCTCATCGCTGTTTCCGTAAGCCGACATATGAAGCGTGAAAATGACCAGTTCCGTTCCATTCTCCACCGGCACTCTGGAGATGCTGTAGCAGCGGTCCAGATCCAAAAATTTCTTCCATGACGTAGAAATCGGAAAGCTCCGGCGCAGTGCTTCCGTAACCGGATATCCGGAAAAAAGGCCAAGCCCCGATTTGCTGCTGCCGTGCGGCTGATTCAGCGGATAAAATAAAAATGCAGAATCGTAATTCTGTGCAAAGACCGTATAGTCTTCCGGAAGGCACTCTTTTAAAAGGGCATATTCATCCGTATGATAGCTTCTCGTAGAATCCAGGTCAATCTCCTCAATCAGGGCAAAATCCGGCCGGAGCGACGCCACCAGATCGCCTGCTCCCTGCACAGTATCCAGTACACTCTCTTTGCTCTTCGCCCAGGAGGATTCCCCGCCATCCATAAAAAAACTAAAATCCGGTGTATATGCACCAAAACCAATATTATATGTCAGTGCGGTATACTCCGTTCCAATCGCAAGCGCATCCACATCCGTCCCCTTTTTTGCCGGCTGCTCCACCGTCAACGGAAGGTTATCTGCGATCCTGTGATAGGTAGTAAATAAATAAATGACATATACAGCCACAACTCCCACCAGAATCGCTGCCACAGTTCCAATTACCTTCAAACATTTTCTTATCATTACTTTGCACCATCCATTCTCATTATCTGTTTCCTGTACATCTCATCAGGCAGACATGCTTATTATACCATCCCGTCTCTAACAGTAGTTGTAAAATTTTTCATTTTTGAGGAAGACTTTTTGCTGTACATAATGCCCCCGAGGATGTCAAGTTATTGCTACAAAAAATATGCGGCTTTTTTGCCACGAAAATGGCTTAAAACCGCATGTTTCTGTATAGAGGACGCTATATAATTGTCACAAAACAGGTGGGGAGGATGTAATGTCATTGTCACAAATTCTGCTACAAGATATATTACATTATTGCTATAGTAGCTTATTTATCGCTTTATATCTTCCTGTATCATTCCCATTAATTCCTGTGCAACGCTTTCCGATTTCTTTTTCTAATTTTCGTACCAACCTGCGTAGCGAATCCAGATTATATGCTTCGATATTCATTGTATCCCTCTTTATTAATATCTACCAAATTTATAATGTTAATAAATTTATAACCAAATTAACCATGATATCTTTTTCTACAGGATCTGATTCAGCAATCATCAATGTTATTGCCACCAATGCACCGTCACTTATTCGTTTTTCTCCATTTCTATACAAAAAATTATTTCTATCCAAAAATTCCAAAAATAAAGAGGCCGCGATTCGCTTACAGCCATCCGCATAAGGGTGATCTTTTATCATGAAATATAATAAATTTGCAGCTTTTTCTTCCAAAGATGGATAAACATCTCCGCCAAATACACTCTGATAGACTGCTGCAATGATTCCTTCCACCTTACCTTTCTCTTTTTCCACACCGAAAACATCTGAATGAAATGTATCTTCCATAGCATTTACCATGGCGCAACATTCATCATATGTAATTCTGTATATTGGTTGATTTCCTTCTGGTTTTTCAATCGTTTGATGGTCATATTGATCCAACAATGTCAGTGCCTCTGTATATAAACTTACTGCCTTCAATATATCCTCTTCTTCAACCTCTAATGTACAGGCTAACATTTTGGTCTGGATGTCTACCGTTTTCTCCAGGGCAATTAAACGTTTTTCATTTATTGCGTATCCATTAAGAATATATTGTTTTAAAATATCATTTGCCCATCTTCGGAATTCTACACCTCTGCGAGATTTTACCCGATATCCTACTGATATAATCATATCAAGATTATAATGTTCTACCTGATATACTTTTCCATCAGAAGCAGTTGTCGCAAAATTTGCGACAACTGAATGATCCAACTCTTCCTTTAAAGCATTATTAATATGTTTTCCTATTGTCTTAACATCTCTGCCAAACAATTCCGCCAGTTGCTTTCTGTTCAGCCATACTGTATTATTTTCCACTGCAACATTTAACTTGATTTCATGATCTTCTGTTTCAAATAATACTATTTCATTTTCCATGCATATTCCTCCGTATATATCTCGTTCAAGTTATAATTGCATCATACGATATATTTTTTATGAAATCAATCTCTAGCAGTATATCTCATTTTGAAATGCTCTGGACTGTACACAACGCCCCATACCCCACCACTTCGTTCGGATATTTTCTGAATCCAGGAAGCGGACGGGCACCGCGATGGAGGCTGGCTCTTAATTTTTCGCCATACAGATATGGATCATTTCCATTGACGATACCCCACTGCATCAAAAGCGCTGCAGAGCCGGTGACAAAGGGCGTCGCAAAGGAAGTACCGGTAACTGCAAGGTATCCACCGCGTACCGCCGGCGCTGTCACATCTACGCCAGGTGCTACGAGATCCGGGTGCACCGGATATGGCTCATCCGGCCACCCCCGGCCTGAAAATGATGCGTAAGAATTCGTGCGTGCATCATACGCGCCAACTGCGATCGTCCTGGAAGCGGCAGAGGGAATCGTCAATGTCGCATCCGGTGTCGGGCGAAGAAAGCGCGTCTGCATATTTCTCGTCCGCGCATCACTCATCCACATCGAAAACCTTCCAGCCACAATCCGAACAGGATACAAACGGATACTCCAAAGTCCGCTATCTACAAATACATTACTCCCGTTCGGGATCAATTCAATAAAAATTTCCTGCTGTAGCAGATACGGTGCAGGCATTCCATAATAGACAAGAAGCTCCGTGCCACCGACCAGGTAGCGCGCCGTCCCCATCTGTTCATCTCCAAATGCAATCTGGCTGCCATCCGGATGAAGCAGTACAATCTGCCAGCTGTCCGCGTAGTTTTTCCATATCTGTATACTCAAAGCAGGCTGTGCCTCCCCGACCGTGAACTGCACCTCTGTCTGTTCTGACTCCGGAAGCCGTCCCGCCGCATGGCCATCGGAATCCGCCTCATTCCCCGTCCCGATCACAAATGTGCTCTTCCAGCGATTTGCCATCTGATCCAGATACGTTTCCAGAAGCGTGTTTCCACGATGAGAACCATAAACGCTCCCGAAGCTGAGATTGACTGCAACCGGCATCCCCATCTGTTCTGCTTTTTGTATTATATATTCCACAGCCTGCATCAATTCCGTCGTCCGCGGAAAGCCTCCCCTCTGCGGTGTCGCAAGCTTCACGACTAATAAAAGGCTCTCCGGCGCCACGCCTCGGTATCTGCCACCGGAGGCCCTTCCATTCCCCGCGGCAATGCCAAGCACCGCCGTTCCGTGTCCGCTTAAATCCTGCTCCGGCACAAGTGCATATCCCTGCTCTCTGCTGCCCGTCGCAAGCGCCGCATCAATCTGTTCCTGCGTATACTCACAGCCCTGTAAAAAGCCATCCGGTGCATGACCGCTGCTCGAAGACTGATCCCATAATGCCACGATCCGCGTCCTGCCATCCTCTGTCCGAAAATCCGGATGAAAATAGTCAACCCCGGAATCGATCACCGCCACGAGCACACCGGCTCCCGACAGTGCTCCCGCTCCTGTCTGTAAAGAGGAAAGACAGGAAGCACGCCGCCCCGCCTCTGCTGAAAAGAACAGCTGCTTCGGCTTTTCAACATAAAATACCTGCAACATCCGCACAAGCTTATCCATGTCTTTCCGTGGGAGATCAACGATCGCATACCCTCCTGAAAGTTCCGTTATCTGCCAGCTGACATCCGGATACCGCTGCGCTATGAGCTGCCGCAATGCTCCAGAATGACGCACAATCACCTGCCAGGTTCGATTTTCTGCATCATATCCCACATCCAGACTGACAGACTTCTCCCGCTCCTCTTCCGTCGCATCCAATGCCAGATTTAAGAGATTTTCCAATTTCTGATCTTCCATCTGCCCACCTGCCTGTTATCACATACCTTCCGTTCTTATTATTTTATGACACAAGGGTCAAAAGAAACACCGAAAAGTAGCGCGGATTTGAGGTGTTTTAGGATTGCGAGAGCACGAAATGCGAAGCAATCCGTGTATCATAAATTTCCTGTAAAGTTAAAAGCAGGCTGCCGGATCTCAGCTTTCCAGGATCCCACAACCTGCTCCCTTCCGGTTCACTCTTCCAGCATCGTATTGATCCGCCGAAAGCCCTTCCGGTCCTTTTCCTCCATAATATCCCAGACACGCTCTGCCAGCTCCGCCAGCACGCTGTCATCAAATGCGATCTCACCTCCGTAAATACTCATGCCCTCCGCAATGGCCTGCTGCGCTTCCAGATATTCCTCATAGTGTTCGTCGCCCTCATAAAAATCTCTCTGCACGTCAATCCCATATCGGCTGCGAAACAGCTCTGCCAGTTCTGAATCATTCTCCGCCGCCTTCTGACCGAAAAACACCGGTCCCATCACCTTGTAGAGCAACTCCTTCTGGCGCTCCCGCTCCGTTTCATCACATGCAATCAGATAAGAACTCGACGATACCTGACCTGAATCACCCATGTCTCTTCCTGCCCTCTCCCTTCGGCAGCACGGTATAGCGCATGTTCACCGCTGATTTCTCCGCTCATTTATCCGCTTTCTTTTCCTTCACTATATCATGGCGCTATATAAATGTCAACTTTTTAATCTCTTAAGACTCATATTATTTTTATTGTCTTTATTACTTTTTATTATTTTAGTTCTTTCTTTCCGAGCCGCACATCCTCCAGCAGGGCACTCATTTTCTCATCCAGCTGATTAAACAGATAATTACGTGGGCTATTCGTCCTCCCAAGATAGTTTTCCCGAATTTCCTGTTCCATTTGGAAAATTTCTTCCTTCAGATCCCGCGCTGACATCCGATGTCCGCCCTGACCGAGGATAATCACCTGCTCCAGGCCATCTGAGGTCGCGACCGTCACCTGATATTTTCTCCCGATAGCATGTACTGTCTTTTCGATATACTGGTCGGCAGTCTCCGCTTCTTTTGTATATACCACATAAATATTGTGATATTTCTGCACGCTTCCCTGTCCGCCTTCGACCCGGTAAGCGTCAAACACAAGGATCAGATTTACTTTTTTATAGCCCTGATAATTACATAAAATATCCATTAGCTTTGTTCGGGCCGCTTCCACATTCGTTTTTGCCAGTTCGTTCAGCTCTTCCCACGCAAAAATGATATTGTAGCCATCGACAAGCAGATACTCCTCCGTCGCCACCTTCCTTGGCGCCACAGGTGATGCATCAAAGTCTGTCCGACGGCTTCGGCGGTAATTCGGACGTTCCCGCCTCCCCGCACTGCCATACGTGCGGGCAAAAATCTCATCGATCTCCTCCTGAGAAATACTCATCTCTTCATAGTTGCCGTGCCCTTGCGGTACCCCGATTTGCCCTCGCTCCTGCATCTCGTCCATCTCCGGCTTCTGCCCCAGAAGTCCGGCTGTATCCAGATGCGCATACTCCGGGACAAGCGCCCAGTCCACCACAAAACCTGCTCCATGCGCACAAAATACCGAGCCTGTCGGATTGTCCAGATCTGCCTCCGGATCATAATCCGTCGCCGTAATCACTTCGTCTGCATTATGGCAAGGTAAATAGCCGTTCAATGTGCAGCTGATCCGCCCTCTTCCTTTTGTATAGGCCAGCAGCTCCGTCTGATATCCCCGCATTGTAACTACCGGAGCCGTTCCATGCAAAACTGCTGTCCCGTCAGCAAGTTCGGGCGGCTCCACACTTCCATACATTTTCTGGACATCCGTCATCACACGTCCCGCCAGCTCCTGCGGTACTTCAATCACAAATTCATATACCGGTTCCAAAAGCACATTTTTGCCGCTTCGCAGCCCCTGCCGCACAGCCCGGTAAGTCGCCTGTCGGAAATCACCGCCCTCTGTATGCTTTTGATGTGCACGACCTGCAATCAGCGTAATCTTCATATCTGTAATCCCTGACCCGGTCAGCACACCTACATGCTGCTTTTCCTCCAGATGCGTTAAAATCAGCCGTTGCCAGTTTCGATCCAGCACATCCTCACTGCAGGCCGAGGCAAATTCCAGCCCGCTTCCTGTCTCTCCCGGCTCAAGTAAAAGATGCACCTCCGCATAATGGCGAAGCGGTTCAAAATGCCCGATCCCGATTACCGGTTCCGCGATCGTTTCCTTATAAACAATGCTTCCTGTACCAAATTCTACCGCGATCCCAAAACGCTCCCGGATCATATTCTTCAGCACTTCGATCTGCACCTCACCCATCAGCTGTGCATAAATCTCATTCTTCTTCTCATTCCATGCAATGTGAAGCTCCGGCTCCTCCTCTTCAAGCTGAAGAAGCTTCCGATAGGTCTGGTGAACATCACAGTCATCCGGAAGGCATATCTGATAAGAGAGCACCGGCTCAAGCACCGGAAGCTCCGAATCTCTCTCGGCTCCGAGTCCTTCTCCGGAATGCGTATGGTTAAGCCCGGTAAGCGCACAGATCTGCCCTGCCTGTACCTCATTGACGCTTCGGAACGATGCTCCGGAATAAATGCGGATCTGGCTGACTTTTTCCTCCCAGCATGCTTCTGCTCCCTTGCCCTTCGTCTGGTTTGTCAGCAGATCGCGAACCTTTAGCTTTCCGCCGGTGATCTTTACGTGTGTCAGTCGATTTCCCTGTGCATCCCGCGAGATCTTATAGACCCTTGCTGCAAATGCTTCCGGATAAGCCTGCTCCATACCAAGCATACAGATCCCTTCCAGAAGCGCCGCTATGCCGCACAGCTTTAATGCAGATCCAAAGTAACATGGAAAGAGCTTTCGGCTCCTGATCAGTTCTCTCACCTGCTGCAGCTGCACCGTTCCGTCAGACAGGTATCTCTCCAACAACGCCTCGTCACATAAAGCCAGTGTCTCTGTCAGCTCCGGATCCTTTAAAAGCTGTTCCACCCGCCACGGCAGCTTCCGTTCCGGATCAAGTCCGGCAAAGATCTCATCAGTCTCTTCCCCCTCCTCTTTTTTCGCCCTGGAAGCCCAGAATTGAACGCAGTGCTCATCCAGCTTTTTCTGCAGCTCTGCAAGCAATGTCTCTTCATCTGTCCCGGCCTGATCCATTTTATTGATAAACAGAAATGTTGGCACCTGATATTTTTTCAGCAGACGCCAGAGTGTCTCAACATGACTCTGTACCCCATCTGCACCGCTGATCACCAATACTGCATAATCAAGAATCTGCAAGGTCCGCTCCATCTCCGCTGAAAAATCCGCATGCCCCGGCGTATCCACAAGCGTAAGCTGCACACCTTCACAGCACATCTCCGCCTGTTTGGAAAAAATCGTAATTCCACGATCCCGTTCCATTGCAAAATTGTCTAGAAACGCATCCTTATGGTCTACCCTTCCAAGGGCACGGATCTCTCCTGTGAGATATAAAATTCCTTCTGCCAGCGTTGTCTTTCCCGCGTCTACATGCGCCAGAATACCAACGGTCATCCGCTTTTGTGTCATCTCCATCTGCTTCTCCTATCGCTGCAGATTCGTCCCGGCTGCCTTCATCACACCGCGAACATCCGCTTCTGTCACCATATTAAAATCCCGCTGAATCATCAGCTTCAGCACACTCGCCGCAATTGAAAAATCGATCAGCTCCTGCGGTTCATATCCATTCATATACGCATGCAGCAGTCCTCCGGCAAACGCATCCCCTGCACCTACCGCTTCCAGGCTATGCACGGTATGAATTGGACTTTCATAATAGATGCCGTCTTTCAGATAAATGCCCATCCATTCTCCATCCTCTGCCGAGTGCAGATTGCGCAGCACACTGGCTACTGCTTTACAGGCCGGATATCGATCCACAATCTCCTTCATGCCAGCCTTATAGGAATTGATCTGATCGATACCGTGCTCCATGTCACCGTCATAGGCCGGAATCCCGAGTGTCGCTTCAAAATCCTCGTCGTTCGCAATGCAGAAAGTCACGTACTGCATCAGTTCCCCCATCACCTTCTGCGCCTTTTCCGTGCTCCACAGTTTTCCTCTGTAATTCAGGTCACAGATTACCTCAATCCCATGCGCTCTGCAATAGTCAAGTGCCTGCTTCAGCGTTTCCGCTGTTGCATCACTGATTGCCGCCGTCACACCGGAAAAATAAAAAATATCCGCATCTCCAAGAATCTTCTCCCAGTCAAAATCAGACGGATCACACTGCGACATTGCGCTGTATTTCCGATCGTATACGACATTCGTCGGCCGGATATTTGTCCCTTTTTCAAAAAAGTAAATGCCAAGACGCTCACCGCCCCGCACGACCTCTTTCGTATCTACACCAAACCGACGCACTTCATTGATCGCTGCCTGTCCGACCGGACCGGTCGGAACCTTCGTCACAAACGATACCTGATCGCCCAGCATTGCAAGCGAGACAGCTACATTTGCCTCCGCTCCCCCGTAGCTCGCCTCAAAACTGTTTGACTGCACAATCCGCAAATATTCCGGCGTCTTCAGCCGCAGCATAATTTCTCCAAATGTTACCGCCTTCATCCATTCTTCCTCCTTCATCGTTGCTTTTGATACTATGAACCACAGCATTTCCCACATACCAGGAGCTGTTCACAATCCGCTTCACTGCTGAATGCTTTCAGTTTAACACTAAAACCGATATGGCGAAAGTTTTTTCTCTTTTTTTTAATTTTCCCTTCCATTTTCTGCTATTTTGTGCTAAACTGGTTTCGCTGTAAAGCATGGGCTTGTAGCGCAGTTGGGAGCGCACTACATTCGCATTGTAGGGGTCGTGAGTTCGAATCTCATCAGGTCCATAGTATTTCATAAACAGAAGAGACCCGTAGATCCGGGTCTCTTTTTTTATCAAATTTCAGTTATTCAGTTCTGATAAGACGACCTTTCCGGTCTCGAGTGTTTCTTTCATTTTGATGATTCTCTGATTGCCGGATCCTCTGAAGTTCAGCATCAGATTTTTCAACTCCTCCACGAACCGGCCATCAATGAGAATATCGATGGATTCCAGCAGTTCTCTTGTCACACCATCGACAAAGCGTTTCCCGCCCGGCACAAGATCCCGATCGTATACGTATCCGGTATAAACCCAGACGTTTTTATCCGGAAGCTCCTTCTTGATTCTGCGAAGCAGCCGCAATACCGGTTCCTGATTTTCCGGCTCCATTGGGTCACCGCCCAGGATTGTGATTCCGTCGTAATAAGACTTTGACAGCTCATCAATAATGAACTGCTCTATCTCCGGCGTATATTCCCTGCCATAGTTAAAATCCCATGTCTGCGGCTGAAAGCATCCCTTACAGTGATTGCGGCATCCGGAGACAAACACGCTGACTCTCATTCCCTCGCCGTTTGCGACATCTGCAGTCATCACTTCTCCTACGTGCATGATATCCTCCCAAATTCCTTCTTATCGCACATAAGGCATGGTCTGCAACGACCAGACCTTATGCATTGATAATTGATATGCATCCTCCTGACCCACCGCTTAGTGATCTACGCACTTGAAGCCGGGGATGCCTGTTCTGCGGTAAAACGCGACATACCTCAATCCTGAGAAAAGGTATGGCTGGAAACATGCAGCACCCGATCACGGATTTCCTGTGTTCGGCCCTGATTCCAGAACTGTGTACCGATGTAACCACAGGTCCGCCGCGCAACAGAGAGACGATTCTGGTCACGGTTGCCACAGTTTGGGCATTCCCATACGAGCTTTCCGCTCTCATCTTCGACAATCTTAATCTCACCGTCGTAGCCGCAAGCCTCGCAGTAATCACTCTTTGTATTCAGCTCCGCATACATGATATTTTCATAGATAAATTTCATGACTGAGAGTACCGCCGGAATATTATTCTGCATATTCGGCACCTCTACATAGCTTACTGCTCCACCCGGAGACAGCTTCTGGAAGTCCGACTCAAACTTCAGCTTGCTGAACGCATCAATCTCTTCTGTCACATGTACGTGATAGCTATTTGTAATGTAGTTCTTATCCGTTACGCCCTTAATGATACCAAAGCGGCGCTGCAGGCATTTTGCAAACCGATAGGTCGTAGACTCCATCGGAGTGCCATAGACGGAATAACTAATATTCTCCGCAGCCCTCCACTCTGCACATTTATCATTTAAATGCTGCATAACTGCAAGGGCAAACGGCCTCGCCTCCGGATCTGTATGGGACTTCCCGGTCATCCGCACACACATTTCATAAAGTCCGGCATATCCAAGAGAGATGGTGGAATAGCCATTGTACAGCAGCTTATCAATCTTCTCTCCCTTCTTCAGACGTGCCAGCGCACCATTCTGCCAGAGAATCGGTGCCACATCCGAAATCGTGCCGAGCAGCCGCTCATGCCGGCAGCGCAGACCGCGATGACAGAGTTCCAGACGCTCATCCAGAATTTTCCAGAATTTCTCCATATCACCCTCAGCGGAACAGGCCACATCGACCAGATTGATCGTGACTACTCCCTGATTGAACCGCCCATAGAATTTGTGAGATCCGTCCGGCTTCATCTGTGAGTCTTCTACAGTCAGGAACGAACGGCAACCCATGCACGGATAGACCTCGCCCTTTTTCAGCTCTCGCATGATCTTGGCCGAAATATAATCCGGAACCATTCTCTTCGCTGTACACTTCGCCGCCAGCTCCGTCAAATACCAGTATTTGGAATCCTCAGTGATATTATCCTCGTCCAGCACATAGATCAGCTTCGGAAAAGCCGGGGTGATCCACACGCCTTTTTCATTTTTAACACCCTGCATTCTCTGGCGAAGCACCTCCTGAATGATCATCGCCAGATCATCCTGCGTCCGTCCCTTCGGAACCTCGTCCAGATACATAAACACGGTCACAAACGGTGCCTGTCCGTTACAGGTCATTAGGGTAATCAGCTGATACTGGATCGTCTGGATTCCGTTCTTAATTTCCTCTTTTAACCGATGCTCTGTGATCTTGTCGATCACCGCATCGTCCAACGGTTCGCCGGCTTCCTTTCTTTCTTCAATGACACTGTTGCGCAGCTTTTTCCGGCTCACATCCACAAACGGTGCCAGATGAGAAAGTGTAAAAGACTGCCCGCCGTACTGATTGGAGGCCACCTGTGCAACGATCTGTGTCGTCACATTACAGGCAGTGAAAAAACTGTGCGGCTTCTCGATCATCGTCTCGCTAATGACTGTCCCGTTCTGAAGCATATCTTCCAGGTCAATCAGGTCGCAATTATGCTCTTTTTGGGCATAATAATCCATGTCATGGAAGTGAATGATTCCCTCCTCATGGGCGCGGATGATCTCTTCCGGCAGCAGCACACGGCGTGCAAGATCCTTGCTGACCTCGCCTGCCATATAGTCACGCTGCGTGGAATTGATCACCGGATTTTTATTGGAATTCTCCTGTTTTACTTCCTCGTTCAGATGGTCAATCAGAGCCAAAATCCCATTGTCAGTCGTATTTGACTTTCTGGTCAGCTCACGTTTGTAGCGGTAACGCACATACTTCTGCGCAACCTCATAGCCGCGCATCTCCATAATGCCAGTCTCGACCATGTCCTGAATATCCTCGACGTTAACGGCATGCATCGCGCTCTCCGCCTGCTGGGCAATCTTCTCAGCAATCGCAATAATCTGATATTCATTCATCCGATGAAGCTGATCCACCTCCTGATTTGCCTTGCGAATCGCATTCACAATTTTAGTCAGGTCAAAGCTTACCTCCTCACCATTTCGTTTGATTACGCGGGTTTTGATTGTGTTCTCCATGACGTCTTCCTCTCCCTTTACTGTCCTCATTGTCTGAATTTGTCTTAATATATATACAATATATAGTTGTTATTCATTTGCAAAACACTATATTCAGTGTCCGCAAGAGCTATGATACTACACTTACCTGTAAAAAGGAAGGGGGTATTTCGGATTTGTGAAATGCCTACAAAACGCACTTCATTTCCATGTGTAAAATTCTATCTCTGATTTTGGCCCTGCGTCTTGACAAATTTTAAGGTAGTCTATGGTATAATTTACTTATTATATGACCCGTTTTTCTGATTGTCTTATTTCATTCTCTCAATTATTGTCTGCCTGCAGAGTTCTTGCCTGATTCGGGTCGGGCAGATATTCGCAATCCGTTTCGCTGCTTACAGGCTCACTGAGTGAATAGCACCTCAAAAATCGTCCCTCCGGACGGATTGGACTTAACTGTAATACTGCCATCATGTACTCGCACGATTTCACGAACCAGGGCAAGTCCAAGTCCTACACCGCCAAGCTCCCGGCTTCTGGACTTGTCCACACGGAAGAACGGTTCAAACACACGCTCTCTTAGTTCCTCAGGAATTCCGCTTCCAGTATCCGCTACTGACAGGTAGACCTGTTTTTCCTTCTGATATGCAGTCACTGTAACCTGTCCGCCCAAATGATTATATTTTATAGCATTCTCAACAAGATTGTATACCAGCCTGTAAATAAGGATATCACTTCCAACCATCGTTGCAGCCTTACATTTTCCAATAAGCTTTATACTCTTTTCCTGTGCAAGAGGTTCCAGGTCTGCCAATACCTCATCAACAAGCGCATCCACTATAATTTTTTCATCCCGTCCAACCGTCTGAAGCTCGCTCATATCGAGAAGGGTCTTGACCATTTTACTGAGTCTGCCGTTCTGTTCCGTAACCATCCTTATTGTCTGTAATGTGTCGACATCATTACCCGGATGCCGGGTGGAATTATATAAATCCAGCTGTACCTGTATTAAAGCCAGCGGAGTTCGAAGCTCATGTGCTGCATTCGCAGTGAATTGTCTCTGTACCTCAAATGCATCCGAAAGACGTTCCAGCATCTTGTTATACGAAACACTAAGCTGGTTCAGTTCCTTCACCGTGTTTTCTTCTATTTGTGAATCCGCCAGATTTTGTGCCTGTACCTCTTCAATTTTCTCTGAAAACTCACGGATTGGTTTGAGTGCATGTCCACTTATGAAATATGTGACTACTCCACCGAGGAAAGCCAATAAGGCCGAAATGATCAAACTGTTTTTTCTGTAGTCTGCCTTATTATTGTACACCTGAACAGAAAAATCATTTGCGAACTCATCCCATTTATCATCCGGAATGCTGATGTATATTTCATCTGAATCGTCCGCTTTATCATCTCCCTGGGCATCCACAGCCTCTTGCAGCGAATCAATATAATACACACCATTCCTATAGACAAGCATCGTCAGGCATCCACATATAATCGCAATATACAAGGTAATGATACAGGTAAGTCTCCACTGCAGCGACATTTTTTTCATCTGTCAGACCCCTCCCGTATTTTATATCCCTCTCCCACCTTGTTCAAAATCGGATCATATCCGAGCACAGCCTTCAGCTTTCTTCTAAGCGAAGACATATGTACTCTGATGGCTCCACTAAAGCTATCCACGGATGCATCCCAGACGTGCTCCATCAATTCCTCCTGGCTTACCGGTCGGCCCAGATTAAGAAGCAGATATTCCAAAATGCCGTTTTCTTTTCTTGTCAGGGATACCTTTTCCCCTTTTGCATATGCCTCACGTTTTATCGTATCAAACTTTATCTCGCCGCTTTCCAGACATACATCCTTCTGCACAAATTTTCTTCTTGTCAGGCTTCTGATACGCGCCTCAAGCTCCTGCAGATGGAAGGGCTTTTCCATATAATCATTTGCCCCCGCATCCAATGCTTCAACCTTATCCGCAATCTGCCCTCTTGCAGATAGGATAAGAACCTTTGTCTCCTCATTGCTCTGTCTGAGTTCCTTTAGAATTTCCATCCCGTCCATGCCAGGCAGATTCAGATCCAGAACAACCAGATCATAATTCTCCGTCAGGATATATTCAAGTGCTTCCCCTCCATCATAGCACGTATCCACCTCATATCCGACAGCATACAGACTTTTCGCAACCGTATCACAGATTTGTTTCTCATCTTCAACTATTAATAATCTCAATTCTTTCACCAGCCTCTTAACAATAATTTTACACCAGCTATTGTATAATACCAAAGTCAGCCGGTCAACAAAGACAACAAACGAAGGGGGTAACAATATCTTGAAGTGCAAAAAAATATCTCAAATTGCTTTGCTCATCACAGGTATAACTATGATTAGCTATGGTGCAATCAGAGGGGAAGCAGCTACCGTGCTTGGTAAAGCTATAAAATTATGTCTGGAGTGTGTCGGAATTGGATAAGAAAAAGAAATTACTGTCAAAAAAAACAGCCGGCATACGTGGATGGGTACAGGCAGTCGCCACGCTGCTTACCAATATTCATATTCCTAATTTATTTAAGGGCAAAATATACCAGGGCAACGCTAAAACAGTATGTGTACCAGGATTGAACTGTTATTCCTGCCCTGCTGCGACCGGAGCATGTCCCATTGGTGCCTTTCAGGCGGTTGTCGGATCATCCAAATTTAAATTTTCATACTATATAACCGGTTTTTTTATTTTACTCGGTGTGACACTTGGAAGATTTATATGTGGTTTTTTGTGTCCCTTTGGATGGTTTCAGGATTTACTTCATAAAATTCCCGGAAAAAAATTTTCCACAGCCAGGCTGAAGCCGCTAAGATACCTGAAATATATCATCCTTATTGTTTTCGTTATACTTCTGCCGATGCTTGTAACGAACTCTATAGGAATGGGCGACCCGTTCTTCTGTAAATATATTTGTCCACAAGGCGTTTTGGAGGGAGCTATACCGCTCTCACTTGGAAATGCCGCTATACGGTCTGCACTTGGAAAGCTTTTTTCATTTAAATTACTTATTTTGATTACAGTTGTTGTGTTAAGTATTTTATTTTACAGACCCTTCTGTAAATGGATCTGTCCTCTCGGAGCGATCTACTCATTATTTAATAAGGTCAGCTTTCTTAATATCAAGATCGAAAACAGTAAATGTGTCGGATGTAACCAATGTTCAAAGGCATGTAAAATGGATATTGATGTATGCAAAACTCCAAATCATCCGGAATGCATACGATGTGGAGCCTGCATAAAGGCCTGTCCTAAAGATGCAATCCATTACCAGTTTCTTGGAAAATCATGTGAAAAAAAGGACATCAGCAACCGGCAATAACCAGCAGGTAACTATTAATCTTATTATATTTAAAGGAGTAATTATTTATGAAAGCCAAAAAAACACTTATTTCTGTTTTTGCACTCTGCACAGCATTCATGCTTACGGCATGCGGCGGAAAAGATACCGTAAGCACAGAAAAACCTCAGGATATCCAGACAGAAGCCGGCACTGAAAAGCCCCAGGATGTCCAGACGGAAGTCAGCACTGAAAAGCCTCAGGATGTCCAGGCGGAAGCCGGCACTGAATCTACAGATACCTCCAGCACAAAACTGGACGATTTATATCAGCAGGAAAACCAGCTTTTTGCAGATCATGCAGATGTATGGAACAAGGTATTTGGCATGATGAATAAAAGCACGGCTGATCCAAGCGGAAATTATGCGGATTATCTGGCTGGCACCGTCGAATCAAACAAGGACTCCTTTACAGAGGACGAGCTGAAAACACTTACGGATGATATTGAAGCAATACGAAAAATTGAGGAACAGATAGCAGAAATGGCAAAAGAAGATACGGCATCAGATAACACCGACCAGGAAAACAATTCCGAGGATGCCTCTCCCTTCCGTAATTTCTCCGGCCAGGATTTTGATGGTAATTCTGTCGATGAAAGCCTGTTTTCCGGAAATGCAGTAACTGTCGTCAATTTCTGGTTTACCGGCTGCAAGCCTTGTGTTGCCGAGTTATCTAAGCTTAATGAATTAAACGATACAATCAAATCAATGGGCGGTGAAGTCGTAGGTATCAACACAGAAACCTTCGATGGAAACGAAGCCGCTATAAAAGAAGCTGCGGCAGTTCTTGAAAGCCAGGGTGCCAAATACCGCAATCTGTCCATTGATTCTGCCTCAGATGCGGGCAAATATGCTTCCGATATTATGGCATTCCCTACAACAATACTCGTCGACAGAAACGGTAATATTGTAGGCGATCCGATGCTCGGTGGAATTGATAATCAGGAAAATTATGATGCTTTGATGAAGCAGATTCAATCTGTAATTGATGCTGATAACGCAAATAAATAATTCCAATCAGGGACAGGCTTTCGGCCTGTCCCTGATGATATTACCCTTATACCCTTTTATAAACAATCGGTTCATCATATCCGAAGGTTCTCTTTCCATTCACTTCCATGCTTTCTGATACCTCCAGGCATGCATCTGAAAATTTTTCCCACAATCGAAATATCATAACCGGAGTAAAATGACTCACACTGCCTCCTTCCCAGATTCCATCCTTTTCCTGATACAGCGCCGGTGTAAACTTCTCAGATCTTTTCAGTTCACTATATTCTACGGTTTTCATGGAATTATAAGAAAACGTATGCTTGTCTTCTCCTTCCGGAATTTCATAGGAAGAAAGCATAATTCCATCGTCATTGTCTGTAATAAGAAATAAATGCGGTGATGCATGGCGTCTTCCGGCCGTCTCATAATAGCTCTCTTCTACTATAAATATTCCGGTAAAACCTTCAGGAATATTTTTTATTTTATCATTGCAGACTGTGTTCACATGTTCTGCATACGGAAATATTTTCCCCGCTTCTTTCATTTCTGTAAATTGTTCCTTATTATCAAAGTGCCCGGTCATAAGCTTTACAAATTTTTCTATTTTCATTATAATTTCCTTTCTTTGTAAAGCGGACATTCGCAATCCGCTTTGCTACTTGCTCATGAACGCAGTCGCTTAGTGCTCCGCGCACTTGAAGCGATGGAATGCTTATCTGCGTTCAAAAAGCATTTACTTGTGCTTGCAATCTCCACGCTTTTTATAGTCCTCGTCTATACGCTTTTTCCAGTCTGCGCTCAGCGGAGCACTGCACCGAACAGAGCTGATTGCTTCGCTGACTACCTCATAATTCAACGCGGTTCCTTCGCTGTCGCACTGATAGTTGACTGCACGATCTGCACCGATTCCGAACTGACTTGCGGTCTCTACTGCATCAATATTGGCACCAAGGAACAAAAACTCCCAACCGTACTTTGCTTTCTGCCGCTCGATCATCTGCTTCACTTTTTCGCTGTTGTACCGGTGGCTGGCATTTTCCATTCCGTCCGTAGTGATTACGAACATGGTATGTTCCGGCACATCCTCCGGCCTTGCGTACTTATGAACATTTCCAATGTGATGAATCGCACCGCCGATGGCATCTAAGAGTGCTGTGCACCCGCGAACTGTGTAATCACAGTCGCTCATCGGTCGGATGTCCCTTACATTTACACGGTCATGCAGGACTTCGCTCACATTGTCAAACAATACCGTTGAAATCAATGCTTCGCCCTCTGCTTTTTTCTGCTGTTCAATCATAGAATTGAATCCGCCGATGGTATCCCGTTCCAGTCCGTTCATGGAACCGCTGCGGTCTAAGATAAAAACGATCTCTGTTAAATTCTTTCTCATATGCTTGTCCTCCCAAAAGATTATGGCTGTTCGGTTTCGTACCTTACAGCCATAGTATAGCTCCTTTCTTTTGTGGAGTGGTCGCATGGAAAGCGACATTTCTTTGTCCTTATGCTCCGATCAGACTCTGGTCAAAAGCAAACAGTGCCTCGTTGATTTCATACACATTGTAGTTTCCCCGTTCGACAAAATATTCTACAATGATATCGAATTTGCTCGAATGAGAAAGGGTAAAACCTGCCTTGCTGAGCATCTCCTGCATCTGGGCAAGCGGCAGCTCCAAAGCGATGGCAAATGCCAGCACCGTAGGTTTGGATGGCTTATAGAATTTATCCGAACGGATCTTTGAGAAGAGCTTCCGGTCAATGTTTGCCTTCTTGTAGCACTGGGCATCCGTCATGCCGCTTTCGTCAATCTTCCTCAGCAGCATTTCCGAAAAGCTCTCATCCATCTGCCCCAGTGCCTCTTCCAGAGATTGGCCGCTGTAGGATTCACAGATTGTTTCGGGCGGCATCGGAGCAAGTGCAGCTTCAAAGCAGGATTCCTCTGACAATGCTTCGAGCCGCCGCCTCTGTTCTGCCCGTCTGTCGGTATGTTCCTCCACATACCGGTCATCTATGTACGCCGCGATATCAGCAAACAGTTTTCCGCTAATCTGATATGCCTTTCGGTCAAAGATAACCATGTAGACCATCATCTCATTTTCCAGCAGGAATGTACTGATGGTATCGACTGCAACCTTCAGAGCCTGGTCTTTAGGATAGCCGTAAATGCCGGAGGAAATCAGCGGAAAGGCCACCGACTGACAGCCATTTTCTTTCGCCAGGTTCAAAGATGTCCGATAGCAGGATTCCAGAAGCTCCTGCTCCCGATGTTTGCCATCCCGCCAACGCGGTCCAACTGCATGGATTACATATTTACACGGCAGGCGGTATCCCTTTGTGATTTTTGCGCCGCCGGTCTCGCAACCATGAAGCGTACTGCATTCTGCAAGCAGTTCCGGTCCGGCGGCACGATGAATGCAGCCATCCACACCACCGCCGCCCAAAAGAGAAGTGTTGGCTGCATTGACGATTGCATCAACGCTCATTTTTGTAATATCGTTTCTGATAATCTGCAATGGCATAAAGCATACCTCCCATTTGTCAATTTAACCGAATCAAGCAAGTCCCCTGCTTCAATTGCGCAAAGCAATAAGCAGTGGGTTGGGACTTGCTTGTATCAGGAGTGGTACAAACCACTCCTGATAAGCTGCGAAGCAGCTATTCGGTTATGAGCAAGTAGCGAAGCGGATTGCGAATATCCCTTTGACTGGGAAATCAGCGGTAAGCGATATCGCACATTTCATCGTGTCAGCCGTGTCTCGTTCTCAAGCCGCTCCATCGCCTCCTGCCGACTGGGAACTTGTGCAAGCGTGCAGGAAAACGGCTGGCCGAACAGGGGCTGGGACAGAGTCTCCGCCCAATGCGTCAGCACCTCCGGAGTGAGGGGGCGCCTCTCCCGCCTCGTCCTCGGAAAGAGAAAACTCAGCCGCGTGGAAAGGCTCCCAGTCCTTGCCGCAGCGGTAGTAGCCCCACCAGTAGTTCCAGTCATGAATATGCAGATATTTTTTTGATTTGCAGCCCATAGATGTACTCCATTCTAATAATGTCGGCACAAGAGAAAATCACAGGAAACTCTCCACCCGGTATCAACAAAAGTCTTTTCTAAGTCCGTCCTTTTTTCAAGAAAGATGCCCAAAGGCAGTGCGATGATCTTCTTATCTGCTCACCGGAATGGATATCTCGAAAACGGCGCCGGCGTCCCCGTTGTAGGCGCGGATCGTACCTTTATGCAGGTGAATGATCTCCTTCGTCAGGGCAAGGCCGATGCCGGTTTTTCCACTCCGCCCCATGTAGAAGCGGTCAAAGATGTGGGGAAGATCTTCCTCGGCGATGCCGTCCCCGTCGTCCTGTATCTGTATCGTCACCTGCCGCCTGTATGCGCGGCAGGTCAGGCGCAGCTCGCTGCGGGCATAGCGCACGCCGTTGGTCAGGATATTCGTGACCGCCCTGCGCATCTGCGTGTCATCGCATTTGACCATGATGGGTTCTTCAGGGAAGTCCGGCGCGATGGTAATGCCGCTGGCAGCGGCTGCCGGTTCCACGGCGCGTATGCCGTCGTAGAGCAGTTCTCGAATATCCGTTTCGGAAAGGGTAAGCGGCTGCCGCCCCATATCGATTTTTGAGATGTCCAGAAGCTCCTCCACCAGCTCCGTCATGCGGTCGCTCTCCGCCAAGATCACCTCTGCCGCGCTGTCCGTGTCCATGACGCCCGCCTGTATGCCCTCCGCATAGCCCTGTATCGCCATAAGCGGCGTTTTCAGCTCGTGTGAGGCATTCTGGAAGAAGGTCTGCTGCCGCTCCGCCTCCTTCTCAATATCACGGCCAAAGCGGAACCCCAGCAGGCACATGACGGAGGAGATTGCCAGCAGCACCCCAAAGAACGCCCAGTTCAGCGTCACGATATAGCGGGTGATGGGCCCGATGTCTATGTACATGATATAGGCGTACGGCTTTTCCCCATCGTCCTGCTCCTCCTGCACGGACATGAATATCAGGTGATGCCTGTCCGTTTTGAAGGTATAGCATTGGTTGAGCGATAGTTCCCGCCCCTTGCAGTATTCCAGCAGTTTTTTCTCCAGGCGATATGCGTCCCTGTTCCAACCGCTTGATTGATTGGCATTATCCAGCTCTAAAAATACGATGTTTGGCGTAAGGAAGTGCTCCTCTGTGTCATTCCATCCATCGTCAAAAAAGGATTCATCGTCGGTATAGGGGATGGTGCGGTTTTGATACTCGGCCTCGCTGATGAGCGCCTTTTTTGCCTCACGCACAAAGTGCGCTGGTATAATGAGGTTCACCGCCAGCATGAACAGTGCAAAGAGCAGCAGAGCTGAGCAAAGGATCAGATACACGATCCGCAGCTTGATGTTTTTCATGTGTTCTCCGCTCCCTTCAGCTTATAGCCAAAGCCCCAGATGGTGCTTACGCTGACGGTGCTGCCCGCTTGCAGCAGCTTTTTTCGGATACGGCGCAGGGTTTCGTCGGTCACGCGGGTCTCCACCTCCGAGTCAAAGCCCCACACCGCGCTGAGCAGCTCCTCACGGGAATAGGCCTTTTCCGGCTGCTTCATCATATAGCTGAGCAGCCGCAGCTCTGTCTGGGTCAGCGCCACGATCGTGCTTCCGCAAAAGACGGCGTTTTCCGTGGCGGAATAGCGTAGATCCCCGTAATGCAGCTCGTCCTCCTCCGGCGCCGTTTTTCCTCGGTCCATCTCCACACGGCGCAGCAGTGCTTTCACCTTCATCAGCAGTATCGTTGGGCGGAAGGGCTTTGTGAGATAATCGTCGCTGCCCTGGCTGATGCCCATGACGTAGTCCAGCTCGCTGTCCTTGGCCGTAAGCAGGATGATGGGAATATCGGAAACAGAGCGTAGCTCCCGGCACACGGCAAGGCCGTCCGTGCCGGGCATCATAATGTCCAGTATGACCAGCTCAGCAGGCTCCTGACGGAATGCCTCCAGCAGCGCGTCACCGCTTTCAAAGGAGCGCACGGTATATCCGTCGCTTGCGAGGAAGCTATGGAGCAGCTCCCGGATGCTCTTTTCATCGTCCGCCAAATAGATAGAATGTCCCATGCGTCCTCCTTGAAAGTAGCGCCAAATGCTGCGCGTGGGCGCAGCATCGGCACGATGTTGATTTTATACTATCAGAAAACCGTCTTTCCGTCAAAGGGGCAGATGCCGCTTTCGCAGCCGGTGTTGTCCCAGATGGAATTGTACAGCTCGCACAGCCGGTTGTCAATCTCCGTAAGACGATTGTAGTCGGCGATCAGCGCGTCCTTTTCCGCGTCGGTCAGGAAGGTCAAACTGCGGATGAAAGCGGCCTCATCGTAGTTGTCGAAGTCATAGTCGTCCGGCAGATTGAAGTACGCTTCATCTACCTTGTCCCACAGGTCGGCGTGCTTTTCGCAGACGCGGTCATACTCCTGCTCCAGGGTGTCGATTTCATCCAGCACCTTGGGGTCGGCCTTTTCCAGTGCCTTCTCGTAAAGCGGCATATTGTCGCAGTCGGGCAGCTTCTCATACAGCGCCTCCATTTGGGCGTCCAGCTCATTCAGCTCCTTGATGTCTGCCAGAAGCGTTTCCTTCTCCGCTTCGATCAGGGCATTGGTGCTACGGATAAATGCCGCTTCGTCAAAGTCTGTGAAGTCGTAGTCGTCAGGCAGGGCGTTGCAGATTTCGTCCAGCTTTTCCCAGAGCGCTGCGTTTCTTTGGAAGATGGCGTCGCTCTTTTCCTCAATCGCCTCGATCTGCTCCCAAATGGCGTCCTCGCTCTCGGTGGCAATTTTAGTAACAGGCTCCATTGGCGCGGATGTGGCAGCAAAGGCGGAGGTTGCTGTGCCGGTGGCTGATACCACCAACGCTAGTGTCAATACAAGGCCCCAAATCGTTTTCTTTTTCATGGTATTTTACTCTCCTTTTTTAATTTTTTTGGTTGGGCTTCAACCTTGATTGTAGTATACAGGAGAGCGCCAAATACTTCCCCCGCAAAAGTGCATGGAAAGTGTCACAAAAGTGCAACGAGACCAGCCGCGAAACTCATCTCGCAGGGTGGCGTCCATGGAGATTGGCTCTACCCATACGCAGTCGTACCCGGTAAGCTCGTCCCTTCTCAACGGCATGGTTACTGCCGCGCCGGGTGTTGCAAAGGCCGGAGGCAGAACATACACTTCGACTGCATCTGCCAGCGACAGATGCATCCCGCTTGCGAAGAGAAGCTCTCCTTCTATCGCATTCACCATTGCCCAGCCATATCGGCTTGAGAAGACGGGCGTTCCGTTTTCTCGGCCTTCTTGACCTTTTTATTGGTGTACTCTGTAAAGGCTGCTGTCAGCGCATCCGCATCGCGACCCTTGAAGAAAATCAGGTACTTTGGCGGAGAACTGCTACGATCCTTTTTCACCGCATAATCCACACCATATTTCCGGGCGATTTTCTCAAACTCCTTGATAGAGGGGTCTGTGATCTCAATATTGGATATTCCCTGATTCTGGCCGACAAGCTGCTTCACAGTCTGTTTTCCGTGCGGAATAACCGGCGCATCACGGCTTCTCTGCTTTTGCAGCTTCTTTTCCTTGCGATGTGTCATGTACTTGCTTATGGCAGCCTTAAACATTCTGCCGGTAAACTTTGTTCCACTGACAACCAGCGTCAAAGTTCTGTTTTCCACTTCTTCCTGCATTTTCAACACCTCCTTCGTCAGATTTCTATACCCCTCTGCCACCTTGTCGCCAGGGTCATGGGCGAAAATACTTTTTCCCTCTGCGCTAATTTCCTTTGCACGGACAGAGTGTGGAATCTCCGTTCCAAAGACTTTGATTTTACTTCCATAGGTGTCCCGCAGCAAAGCAGCAATCTCTTTGGCAAAGTTGGTGCGGTTATCCACCATCGTCAGCAGGATACCGTCAATCTGGAGCTTTGGATTGATCTGCCGTTTCACCTTACTGACCGTAGATAGAAGCCGTTCCAGTCCTTTGGCGGGCAGATACTCTGCCTGAACGGGAATTATGATCCTGTTCGCAGCCGCCAGCGCATTGACCGTAAGCATCCCCAACGAGGGCTGACAGTCAATCAGGATATGAGAATATTGTCCCCTCAGTGTGTCCAGGTATTGCCGTAAAATCGTTTCACGGCTCATGGCGTTTACCAGAGAAACCTCCATACCGGAAAGCTGAATATCCGCAGGCATCAGGTCAACGCCTTCTGCATGATGCAGAATACCTTCTCCGGGGCGTATAGGCTGATCCATCAGAATTTTGCCCATTGCATCCGACAGTGTAAATGGCAGCTTGTCCGGTTGCGGATTTCCCAAGCTGATTGTCAGGCTTCCTTGTGGGTCCCCGTCGATCAAAAGCACTTTCTTTCCGGCCTGTGCCAGATCTATTCCCAAGTTCGCACAGGTTGTTGTTTTGCCAACGCCGCCTTTCTGGTTGGCGATGGCGATGATTTGCGTGTTCATGACTTCACGTATAATCCAATTATCTTAGATGGTAATTGGATTTTTCCTTTCTCCCAGTTAACACTGGGTATTTATTTCCATCTCTGATATATTTTGAAAAGGCACTGTGGA
>CABIZF010000009.1 GCA_902363135.1 Lachnospiraceae bacterium | reverse complement strand
ATAGCTCTCCTCCCTTTCATTTTATCTGCAGTAAGGCGGACATTCGCAACCCACTTCGCGCCTGCGTTCATCCTATAAACCGGGCCGCTCTGGTTTATAGCGATACCCCTCTGCCGCTAACCTCCCGGCAAGCTTTTCGCACAAATGATCCTCCGCCTGCTCTGACAGTACCACTTCCTGAATCGGCTCTTTTTCGGCAAAGGAACATACTGCCGCACAAATATAATCTTTGATCGTCTTATATTTCTGCCTGTCGCGGTTCAAAATGCAGCTATCGACCATCTGATCTGTCTCTTCTTCCATTGATAATTTGATCGTGATCTTTTTTGATTCATTTTCTGATCGGTCCATCCATTCCATTCCTTTCTTCTTTAACCGTTCCATCAGTCGCCCAATATCCGCCATATAAACTGTTCTGCTCGTTGCTTATGAAAAACAAGCCTGAATTTTTCCTTTCCTTTTGATTTTCTGCTATCCGGATTCCCTGTACCACCTGACGGATCGCGCTATCTCCGGTACAGGTCGATAATGTCACTACCGTTTCCAATTCATTCAGCTCTGCGCCCGTTTCCACTTCCGATGCCGCATCCATCTTTTCCAGCCATTCCCGGTATGACGTTGCATCCGGAAATCGAACGGTATAAGTACTGCTTTCTGTACCCGCCGTATGGATACTGAATATCCGATACAGACAATCCTCTGCTGGCGTACTGATCCAGAAATATGGACACACGGCAAGCGTTTCCGGATTTTTATATTCTTTCAGTTTTGCGAACATGCTTCCGTCGCGCATATTGTGACCATACAGAATCGTATTATAGTTTTTCAGATCGGGCGAATTATAGTAATCCATAAAGATGCTTCCCGCAAACAGTTCCTCTTTTCTCACAGACCGGTGCAGATAATATTCATTATCGTCTGCCTGCACCACCGGGTAAGACAGATCCACCGCCGGTAAATACAGCCACGCCACAATGTCATCATTCTCGTTTTTCAGTCCTTCCCAGTCCACGGCGATCTGCTTCGGGGCATCTTCCGGCCAGCATTCCTGCGGTTCTGTATCTTCCTCTTTTTTATTGCCTTCCTGTCCGGCATCTGGTTCGGATTCCGCTTCTGTCAGGAAATACTTCTGCCGAACATCCTGGTACTCTTCCTGTCCTTTTTTATAGCCCTCATAGACCTCCCATCCGGTCCTTATCCCAGCCAGAAGCAACACCACAGAAATCAAAATCAGCCATTTACCTTTCATCGTCCAGCACCCCATTTTTCCACTTGTTGTGTTGCTGCATCACATAGGTGTTGTAAATATATACCAGATTGTTCATCGCCCGTGACGCATTCCGCAAGACCGTAGACCGGCTGATACCATGTGACAGGGCATATTCCTTCTGCATCATCCCTTCGACATACAGCATCCGCAAAATTTCTTCCTGCCCTGCCGGAAGGAACCGCATGCAGCTACGCACATATCCAAGTTTCTGCTCTTCTTTTGCGATCCGCAGCGCTTCCTCCGACAACACTACAAGGCGTTCCTCATATTCCCGCTCGATATTTTCCCATATACGGTATAAGGTGTCCGAATCCCGGAAGCTGCTTCGCACCGTACCTTCACCAGAATGGCTGCCATAGGCATTCAGCCGGATGTATTCGTCCACTGTCACGATCTCGCCCTCCACCTCCTGTCTTCGTTTTTGCAGACTCTCTTCCTGCATTTTCATTTCTGTCAGATATTCTGTCATCTCAGGAACCGTCATCCGCCCGGTATCTCCTCCTGCCCTGAAATGGACGCTTCCTGCTTCCTCTGTCTTCGTGACCGGTTCCTGATGCATAGCCTCTCCTTTCTCACTTCCCGACACGGTGTCGGGAAGTACTCATGTCATCCCGTCTGCATGCAAATCATGTTGTGCCTTGGCCTGATAATACAGATCGATCGTATTAGTTGCATTGAGCATGCTGCTTAACAGATACGCCTTGATGTTCCGTACCTCAGTCGTATTTTTCCGGAAACATTCAAGCACATACCGGATGTGCGCATCATCGAGAAGCAGAAAGCGATTCCTGACGTACTGATACGGATATTTCACACCACCAATCAGCGCAGTCTCCCTTGGCATACTCAAAAACTCCACAACGATTGCCACGATCTCATCCAGCAATTGCTCCTCACCCTTTTTACAATCATGCCGAAGAATATCGTAAGAAATATTCTGCTTGACAAGCTCTGTATAAAACTCAAACTGCTTCATCTGATCTTTCTCATCCATCTGTTCTGTATTATCTATTTGTTCTATATTGATTATATCATTTGATTTTTTTACTTGTGCTACATCAGATGGATAGATCGAATCGATCTCATTCCTGTCAGTCTTGCTGTTCTCAGTCTTATTATTCTCAGTCTCACTCTTATCAGTATTATTAGGGTCGGTTTTTCCGACTTCAAGAAGTCGATTTTTCCGAACTCCAGAAGTCGGTTTTTCCGAACTCGATAAGTCGGCTTTTCCGACTTCAAGAAGTCGACTTTTCCGAACTCCAGAAGTCAGTTTTTCCGACTTCAAGAAATCGGTTTTTCCGACTTCAAGAAGTCGACTTTTCCGAACTCCAGAAGTCGATTTTTCCGAACTCTGGAAGTCGGCTTTTCCGACTTCAGCAAGTCGACTTTTCCGAACTCCAGAAGTCGGCTTTTCCGACTTCAAGAAACGCTGCGTTTCTTCGGCTGCTTCTGTCCGGATAAAATTCTTCACATAGATAATATCCGGTTGCCCTAAACCGCGCCTGATCCGTTCGATCAGGCCAATTCCTTTCCGTGCATCAAGCTCTGACAGAACCTTTACACTTTTATCACGGCCACAATTCATGCAGCTCATAACTTCTTCCACGGTAAAAATAATATAGACCCTTCCCTCCTCATCAAACCACCGGTTTCGTTCTGACAACGCCATCCGGTCAAGCATCAGCCCATAAAGCACCTTCGCCTCTGTAGACAATTCCTTAAAATACGCATCAGTAAACAAAACTTTAGGAATACGATAAAAGGAAAATTGTTCGGACTCGTAAGCTCGGAAATAAGAAAATACTTTCTTTTGTGTCTCACCCATATCTTTCATACGCGCTCCGTTTTTCTGTTATTCTTCCAGTTCTCAAGCAACTCCAAAATCACCTCTTCTATCTGTTCACTCGCATATTCTGGCGGAAAATATTGGCGGATTTTTTGCTCCGGCAGTGTAAACTTGCCTGACTTTGGCTTGGTACTTCCTAAAATCAGCTGTACCGCCAGCTCGGTCAGATTTCCTTCTGCACTGTATCGTCTCAGTTCCTTAATCATTGCACTGGTAACACTCTGCTTCTTCTCCTGTATGCAATGCTGTACCCAGCTTTGCTCTTCCCGCGATAAATATGACAACGCAACTCCATTCACAAAACTGATCTTTCCGTCATCGACCGCCTGCAGCAGAAACGGGATCAAACTGGTCAGACGGATATAGCGCTGTACCGTTCTTCCCGAATCCCCGGCTTTCTTTCCAACTTCATCTGCGCTCTCACTCTCACCCGTTTTCGTTCCCTGATGCCGCAGGGCGTCCATCTTCATTTTGTAGGCCCACGCTTTTTCGCTGTACTTTAAATGCTCCCGCTGAATGTTCGAATCCACCATCACTATCACGGCCTCATCGTCCGTATAATTCCGTATCAACACCGGCATCGTCGTTTTTCCGGCAAGCTCACAAGCACGCTTCCGCCGATGTCCGGATATCAGCTCATATCCCCCTTCGGGGCGTGGCCGTACCAGCCCCGGATTTAATACGCCATAGGTTTTTATGCTTTCTACCGTTTCTTCCATCTTATCATCGTCCAGCACCTGATAAGGATGATTCCGGAATGCATGCAGCTCCTCAAGCGCCACCTCGATCATCTGATCCGAGTCATTTTTATCGGAAGCCATATCTGAAATCCCCAACAGATCATCATAGCTGGTCAGCTGGATTTCTTTCTTCGGTTTACGCATTTTTCAACACCTCCTCTACGATTACGCTGTAGCTGGAAGCGCCTTTTCCTCTTTTATCATAAGCATAGATACTGATTCCCTCTGATGTGGCCTCGGCGATTGCTTCTGTCCGCGGAATGCTCTGATCAAAAATTCTAATATCATTTCCGTAAGCATCCCTGATCGCCTGCTTATTCCTTTTCGCATTGTTATACCGGCAGCTATCCATCGTGAACAGGATTCCCTCTATCTGTAAATCCGGATTAAACCGTTTACGAATGCCGCTTATGACTTTTAGCAGCTCTACCAATCCATCTGCCGCAAAATATTGTGGCTGCACCGGTATCAGAACACTGTCCGCTGCACTCAACGCATTGATCGTCAACATTCCCAGGGACGGCATACAGTCAATCAATATGTAGTCATAATCTGCTTCCAGGAGCACCAGATATTCCTTTAATACCTTTTCCCGATCCTCTATCGTGAGCAGTGACATATCCATGCCTGATAACAATTTATTTGATGGGATCACATCTACTCCCTCTACGTGATGTAAAATTGTCTCCCGAGGATCACTCTCGATTCCCATTATGGTATTTTCCATCATACTTTTTAATGTCACTCTGAGATTCTTTGAAAAACCAAGGCCCATCGTGAGATGCCCCTGCGGGTCTGCGTCTATTAAAAGCACACGCTTACCGGCCTGCGCAAGCCCCACTCCGAGACTGATTGTCGTAGTCGTCTTAGCGACTCCGCCCTTCTGATTTGCGATTGCGATTACTCTGCACATATATTTTCCTCCTGCTTTATTCTTCTTTTTTATCTATCTCTGCATAAACACGAAAATACTTATTTGTTCCTTTATTGGTAAATGGCTCTGAAACTTCCTGGACTTTCACCTGTTCATTCCGTTCCAAAAGCCCTTTAAACCATCGAATATCATTTAATGTCCCTTGAAGTCTAACTTTTAACATGCACATCTTCCCCCTCTGTATACAAACAATACTCTGGATAACGAATTTTAATTGCTTCCCAAAAATATCTGTCATATTCCTGATAAAATTTTTCGTGTTCATTGTTTTTGAAAATAATTGCGCGAGAAACGCTTTCCCTTGCACCTGACGCTGTGTTCTTCATAAACCAAAACCTCCTGTTTTAAAGTTCAATTGAAAGGAGATGATCTTAAGAACGCTAATGACTTGAGTAAACTTCGCTGAAGATTGTAGATGCTTATTTTACTCAACCAGTGACTTGAGTAATACTCAATTTGAAGTGATTTTAGATGGTTTTTAACGGTTTCTGGCGATACTTCGCCATTTCGTTTTTCTCATAGAAAAAGGCCCCGAAAACCTCATAATCACTAGAAAACAGAGTGTTTATGAGGCTTCCAGAGCCTCTATAAATTTTAATTCAATTTACAAAGCAAACTTCGCTTAAGCGTTCATCTGAGCAGCAACCTCAGCCGCAAAGTCCTCGTTCTTCTTCTCCATACCTTCACCAACTTCGAAACGAACCATCTTAGTCAGCTTAAGGTCTTTGTTTACAGATGCAAGGTAAGCCTTTACGGTCTGCTTTCCATCTTCTGCCTTTACATACGGCTGCTCAAGAAGGGTGATCTCTTTGAGCTGCTTGGAGATACGTCCCTCTACAAGGCCGTTGAAGATTTTGTTCTCAACGATTGCAGCCTTATCAGCCAGTGCCAGCTCGGCAAGACTCTTCTTTGCAGCCTCAGACAGGAAGTTGAACAGATACTTGTTGTTCTTCTGCTCTTCGTATGCAGCAGCATCCTCTGCGCTGAATACGTTGCCTTCTACTGCCTTTGCAAACAGGCTGTTCAGGATCGGCTTCGGAAGGGATGCCGGATCGTTCAGTGCACTGTCGATCGTGATCTCTTTCGTCTTTGCAAGCTCTTCTGCAGAGATATCCTCTTTTGCGATATACTGCGGATTCATTGCAGCGATCTGCATTGCGACATTGGTCAGAGCCTCTTTTGCAGCAGCATCAGATGCTCCGGAAGCTGCAACCAGAACGCCAATTCTTCCACCGCCATGGATGTAAGAAGCGACACAGTCGCCCTCAACCGTCTCAAATCTTCTGAAGGAAAGCTTCTCACCGATCTTCAGAGTCTTGTCAGCGAACTCCTCGGTAAGACCGCCATCCAGAAGAGTCTGTACGTCCTCGCCGTTTACACCGCCGCAAGCGCCGGATGCCAGTGCCTTGTCAGCAACATCCTGAACGAATGCCTGGAATACTTCATTCTTTGCAACAAAGTCTGTCTCAGAGTTTACCTCTACTACAACAGCCTTGTTTCCATCAACTGCGACACGGCAGATACCCTCTGCAGCGATTCTGGCAGCTTTCTTTGCCATCTTTGCTGCACCGCTCTTCTTCAGAAGCTCTACAGCTGCTTCCATATCACCGTTGGTCTCGGTCAGGGCCTTTTTGCAGTCCATCATACCAGCGCCAGTCGTTTCTCTTAACTCTTTTACCATTCCTGCTGTGATAGCCATTATTCTGTTCCTCCCAAAATCATGTAGTGAATGATTACTCAGCGATCGGCTCTACCGGAGCTTCCTCATCGTATACTTCAGCAACTGCTTCCTCAGCACCCTGCTTTGCCTCGATAACAGCGTCTGCCATCTTGGAAACGATCAGCTTTACAGCACGGATAGCGTCGTCGTTGCCCGGGATTACATAATCGAGCTCTTCCGGATCACAGTTGGTATCGCAAATACCGATAAGCGGAATACCCAGTGTATGAGCTTCCTGTACGCAGATTCTTTCCTTCTTCGGGTCTACTACGAAAATAGCATCCGGCAGTCTCTTCATCTCTTTGATACCGCCAAGGTTCTTCTGCAGCTTGTCCATCTCTTTCTTAAGAGCGATGACTTCCTTCTTCGGCAGTACATCGAAGGTACCGTCTTCCTGCATGGTCTCGATATCCTTCAGGCGCTTGATTCTGCTCTGGATGGTCTTGAAGTTAGTCAGCATACCGCCGAGCCATCTCTCATTTACATAGTACATTCCACATCTGTCAGCCTCGGTCTGTACTGCATCCTGAGCCTGCTTCTTTGTACCTACGAAAAGAATGCTGCCGCCGTCTGCTGCGATATCAGATACTGCCTTGTAAGCCTCGTCTACCTTACCTACAGACTTCTGCAAATCGATGATATAGATACCATTTCTCTCTGTGTAGATGTACTCTTTCATTTTCGGGTTCCATCTTCTGGTCTGATGTCCGAAATGAACGCCTGCCTCAAGTAACTGCTTCATTGAAATTACACTCATGTCTTTTCTCCTTTTGTTTTGGTTGAATTCTTCCGCATGTATCATCCTTCCGGAGAAACCGGGATCGACCGGCACCGTCCCCAGAATCCACATACGTGTATGGTTTGCAACTTTTACAGTATAACACAGGGGCCTGCCATCTGGCAAGCCCCCTTTTTCTATTATCAGTAAGAAAATTTACTCTCTTCTCAGCGCCTCGATCGGATCCATGTTCGCCGCCTTGACCGATGGCAGCAGTCCGAAAATGATTCCGATAAGCATTGAGAACACAACTGCGACCACGGATGCCAGGACATCAATGGACACTGCAACACCGGATATTCGATTGATGACCTGTGCCATTCCGATTCCGGCTGCGACGCCGAGCATGCCTCCGATGCTCGTCAATACTGCCGCTTCCGTTAGGAACTGGGCAAGAATCGTCCGCTTCGGCGCGCCGATCGCTTTCTTCAGTCCGATCTCACTCGTCCGCTCGGTAACGGATACAAGCATGATATTCATAACACCGATACCACCGACCAGAAGAGAAATGCTCGCAATCCAGATCAGCTGATTGTTTGTCGCAGAGCTCAGATCCTGCATCTTTCTCGCCTGCTCGAGCAGATTGTCCGCTTTATATTTGAAATTCTCCTGCTTCGATGAAATCGTCTTGTTCAGGATCGACTGCGTATCCTGTCCGGCCTTTTCCATGTCATCTGTGCTTGTCGCACGGACGACCACATTCTCCGGCTCATCATAGCAGTAGGTGATCGGCCAGCAGCTCTTCGGCATGAAAATGTAGCTCAGCTTATCCTGCTCATACGTATAGTACTGTGAAATATTTTTGATGACCGGATCGCTCTGGGCACTCTTTGTCACGACACCGACGACTGTAAACGGTACCTTATTGATCTCGATCGTCTTACCGATCGCAGATGTCTTTCCGAACAGATTGGTCGCTGCATTGTCATCAATGACTACTACCTTACGGAACTTCTGATAATCAGAATCGATGAAATTCCGCCCGGTCTTTACAACATAGCCGGTCGTTGCAAAATAGCTCGTATCAATGCCCCGGATACTTCCACTCGACAGGGTGGAGTCCTGATAAAAGACCGAACCGCTGATACCCTGACGCTCCGTATAGCAGGTCACATTTTCGACTGTATCCAGATCCAGAATTTCCTTCTTTGTCTCGTCAGATACCGGCGTGATGCCAAACGGTATGTCTGAAGAAGAAGAGATATTAAAGGTATATCCTTGCGTATACAAAAGAACATTTACCGTATTGCTACCAGAACCGACCAGACTGTTTTTGATCTCCTCGTTTGTCCCCTTGATCGTGGAGACAATCGAGATGATCGCCGCGATTCCGATGATGATTCCGAGCATGGTCAGAAAGGAACGCATCTTGTGCGACCAGATGCCCTGAAAGGACAGTCGTATATTTTCAAGCAACTTTTTTTCCTCCTTTATGAATGTGATGATGCCAGGGTCCCAAGTTCAAAAAGCCGTTCATGCTTGCATAATAAGGCTTTTGAACTTGGGACCCGCCAAACATGAGAAAGTAGCGATTTACGTAGTAAAGCCCCCAACATCATGAATATGCATCTTCCAGCTGATCGACATCCTCAGTCGGTGCCCCTTCTTTTACATCATCCCCATAAGGAAATGCAATCCGGTCGCTCTTTGTCAGGCCGGAAGTAATTTCCGTACCACCGCCCCAGCTCAACTTCTTACCGGTCGTGACATACTGTTTCGTAAGCGTCCCGTTTTCACCTTTCATATAGACGTAATTCCGGCCATCCTTTTCTGTACGAATGAAATAATCCTCCAGATAAATCGCATCCGGGTCATTGATGGTCCCGCCGGAGAGCTGCAGCGTCGCACTGTCACCCTCGGCAATATCCTCGGTATCCTCGATCAGCGCATAAAACGGATAATAGGAGGCATTGCTGTTCTGAGAATCGCTCATGTAGCTCGCGCCGTCCGAATCCGGATACTGCGAAATCTCCTTGATCACTGCGGTAAAGCTCATGCCACTGTCCGTCTGTCCGGAGATCGTATCGCCGACATGAATCTGCTGCAGGGAGAGCTCATTCATGGATCCCTTTGCAAACAGTCCTGTCTCATTTACGATCTTCAGAAAATACGAATCATCGGAGTCTCCGTTCCCACTCGCTGAGCCGAGACTGACGACCGTGCCGTCCATCGTCGCCGTAACGGTCTTGCCATCTACGACACGCTGCTGCTGGGAAAGCTTCAGCTTCGCCTCCCGGATCTCCAGATCGCACTCCTTAATGTCCTGCTCCTTATCTTCAATCAGCTCTTTGATCTGCTCCGGCGTATAGCCATCGCCACCGATATCTCCACCGTCACCGCCGCCCGGATTCGGTTCCGGTACTTCCGTTTCCTCTTCCCACAGTCCATACTGCTTCAGCAGGCTGATCAGTGTATCACTGTTCCAGACGACCGCCTTCTGACTGTCGCTTAATGCCAGGTACGCATTCTTCACTTCCGTCAGATATGCGATCAGCAGATCCGGCTGTCCGCTCTGATAGCCTGCGATATCCTGAATTTTCAGAATCACCTCACAGGCGCCAAGCTTCTCACCGCAGGTGAGCACACCGGCTGTCGCTGTACCGGTTCCTTCCTCTGACTCCGTCTGAGATGTCTCAGCTGCACTGCTGTCAATATTTGCTGTCTGGCCGTTCTGGCTGACCGTCTGACCGGTCTGAGCAGATGCACCGGTATCATCCGATGCCGTCACCGACGCATCCAGCTGCGCCCGCCATGTCTCACCAAGACTGTCATAGGCATCCTTTGCCGTATTATACGCATCCCATGTCAGTGACTGATAATCCAGTCCGTCTGCCAGTGTTTTTACCAGCGTCATGCAAAGAGCCTGATACCGCTGCTGCAGATGCTCCGCTTCGTAGGATTTCTCCTTTGCATTCAGATAATCGGTCACTGCCTGCTTCAATACATATTCATCCCACGATGCGCTGCTGCCATCGACCACATCCGGACCTTCTTCTCCCAAATTTGCCTGATAGTAAGCGATCGCCGTTCTCAGTGCCTCTGTATCGTAGCTGCCCTTTGTCTCTCCATCCGCACCAAGTGCCTGCTCTGCGAAGGTGAGGAAGTTCTGCACGTACGCACCTATCTTTTCCTCATACAGTGCCTCTATCTGCACATCCTCTGCCGGCATCGTGAAAGTTGTCGTCTCGCTCCACGCATCGGCAAGCTGTACCGTATCCGGCTTTACATACCAGTTCAGGAATGTCTGCCCTTCCTCCCCGGATGCTGTGACCGTAACCTCGTCTCCCGGATGCACAAGCGCTGTTACATTCTGTGTACCATTGATATAGCCGTTCCTGACCGTCACAGTATATTCCTGCTTTACTTCTATCTCTGACTCTTCCGTCTCGGTCGCATCCGTCTCATTTCCTGTGCTACCCTGCTCAGAAGAGCCGGAGCCTGACAGGCTCTCTGCCTGTTTCTTTCGCTCCGCAAGCCGGTCCAGGTTCTCCACCCGATTCTGCATGGAGGTCTCCAGATTTGCATATTCCTCCTCCGCTTCTTTTACAAGCGCTGCAAAATCACCTGGATTCTCCGGATCCAGCTCCTGAATCAGCAGCTCCACATAAGCGACATGATACTCGTTCATTTTCTCCGCATACTGTTCCAGATCCGCATATTCCTTCTCGCTCAATGCCTGTCTTACGGATTCCTTCAACTGATAGCTGCGCACCGTAACGGTGTTGCCATCTGCATCGGTCTCTTCTGTCTGCTTCTCATCTGCCAAATGTTTCCGGTAGTAGGATACCAGCTCCGTCATCGCATCCCGGATATCCGAGGCAGAAAGTGAATCCCTGTATGTCTGAAACAGGACGTCGACGCTCGCCATCAACTGCTCATAGCTCTCCACACTGTTGCGGATCATCGATGTGTCGTCATCATCTGCAAGCTGCGGATCCGTCACCTGCTGCACCTGCTCTACAGCAAGTCCTCCATCTGACGCAGCATCAGCCGTACTGCCGCTCTCTGCCTCCGTCGTTTGCTCAGTCTGACCATCCGGCGCAGCCCCCTGATTGTCTGCAGTCGTATCATCCACAATCTCATCGGCCATCGCCGTGTCTGCCGCAGTCGTAAACATCGGCTGCACAGACTCCAGAGATGCCGTCACCTTCGACTTTTTCAGCTTTTCCAGATCTTTTTCCAAACGTACCATCGTGAGCTCCTGCGTCTGCAGGTTGAGCTTTGCCATCTCAAGCTCCAGCTCCGGAAGCGTCATATCATAGGAAAAGAGTGCTTCGCCTTCCTTTACCTTCTGCCCTTCCTGTACATAAATATCTGCGACCTGATAATCCTGATTCAGGCTTACGGTCTGCGCTACCTGAGAGGTAATCGTCCCATATACGGTATTGCCGTCCTCGTCGCCCCAGCCATAATACTGATTGACATTTGCCACCGGTACAACCTCAACCGGTGTCGCCTTGCCGCGGATCGCATAATAAGCGCCGTAGCCCACGCCCGCCACGAGCGATGCACTGACCACCACGCTGATGATCACTGTTTTGACCTTCATGCTCCCACCTCCTTACGCTCCGAAATCTCTCCGTCGAAGATGTCCACCACGCGCTTTGCATGTCCGGCAATGCCAGGATCGTGTGTAATCATCACGACTGTCACACCTTCTGCATTCAGCTGGGCAAACAGATCCATAACCTGCGCACTTGACTTGGAATCCAAGGCTCCGGTCGGCTCATCTGCCAGCAGAATCTTCGGCTTATTTACCATCGCGCGCGCAATCGCGACACGCTGCTTCTGTCCACCGGAAAGCTGCGTCGGAGTAAAGCTTACACGCTCCTCCAGCCCGACGCGAATCAGCGCTTCCCGCGCCCGCTCTCTGCGGGCCTTTTTCCTCACACCCGCATATACAAGCGGCAGCGCTACATTGTCGAGTGCTGTCATACGCGGCAGCAGCTGGAAATTCTGGAATACAAACCCGATCTGGTTCAACCGCACATCAGCCAGTTTATTTTCATTCAGAGAAAGCACATCCTCACCTGCCAGCTCATAGGTCCCGGAAGTCGGACGGTCCAGACAGCCCACAATATTCATCAATGTCGACTTTCCGGAACCGGACGGTCCCATGATCGCCACATACTCGCCTTCCTCTACATGCAGGCTCACATCCTTTAGTACCGGGACTGTCAGCTTCCCCTGAATATAGTCCTTATAAATATGCTCCAATTTCAGGATCACAAGATAACCTCCCCGTATATTTATTGCTCTCCATCCTCGACATAGCTGCCCTGATCTGCATCATAGACCATGCCGTCACCGGCATCTCCATCAGAATAATCTGCATCCATGTCGTCGCTTCCGTCGCTCCATGAACCGTCCATCTCGTCACTTCCGTCGCTCCACGAACCGTCCATCTCGTCACTTCCGTCACTCCACGAACCATCCATCTCGTCACTTCCGTCGCTCCATGAACCGTCCATCGACGATGTGTCCTCCGAAGCATCATTATAGATGACCGGAGCCCCCTCCTGAATACCATCCTGCGGCACCGTGATATAATCATCCTCAGTCAGTCCGTCTGTAATCTCGTACTTCATCTCGTCCTCATCATAATCGCCAAGCGTCACTTCCTGCTTCGTCAGCTGATTATTCTTGTCCGCCATCCAGACATAGGCCTTGCCGTCGTCCTCCTGCATAATATAGTAGTCCTCCAGCCACAGACCGTCCTTCTGCTCCTCATCGCCGGTATCCTCTTCCATATAGACATGCTGACCAAGGATCAGGTCGTCCGAATTTTCCAGCTCGACATAAAACGCATAGCTGGACGAATCCGCATTGCCGGAGCTGCTATAGTAATAACTGTTATTGTCATTCTCCTCTGCCTTATCCGTCTTGATCTCGGAAATCGTCCCCTTCCACGTCTTACTGTCATCCACACGGGAATGGACAATGATCGTTGCTCCCATATTGTATAGATCCTGAAGATCCTGAAGGTTCTGTTCATTGACGCTGCCCTTGATCCGGTAGTCGCCAGCTGAGAGGATCGTAATATAAGCATTGGAATCACTGCCGGATCCAGAATAAGAGTTGGAATTGTCGGATGTATCGCTGATCTTCTGCACAACGCCGTCCAGCTCACTCGTGACAGTAGCATCTGCAATCTTCTTTTTCAGGTTGCTGACCTCCAGCTCCTTGGTCTTGATCTCATACTCGCTCTGCTTGATTGCCGTCTGTGCAGTCATAATATTTGTCGTATACTCCAGCTGCTCATCTGAGCTGGCATTCGCCTTTGCCTTTTCATAGGAAGCGATCTGCTTCTTCGATACCTCGATGTCACCCTGTGCCTTCTCGATATCGATCTGCGCCTGCGCCAGCTTGTCCTCATCGTCCTGCGTGTCGTAGACAAAGAGCCGCTGACCTGTCTTTACATCATCGCCTTCCTTTACAAAGCACTGCTTTACGGTGCGGTCTGACTCCAGCTTTACCTCTAATGTCTCCTGCGGCTCTACCTCTCCGCCATAGCGCTGCACCAGTCCGTTCCCACTGCCGAAGCCGGTGATCGCAGATACCTGATCTACATACACAGCATCCTCACTGGTGGAAGAGACTCTGCCTGAATTTTCTGTATTTTCAAAAAAATGATGATATACGCCATAGCCGCCCGCACCCACGATGCCGAGCACGACAAAGGCAATCACTGCTTTTTTCATGCAATCGTTCCCCTTTTTTGTTTAATTTCCTTTAACACTATACCACAACTTCCTGCAAAAAAAAGAGAGAATTTCTTAATACTTCCGAAAGTCACTCATTTTTCACATTTTCATATTCTCTGTTTTTTATCACATATCATTCGTTTTTTATCACATATAATTGTCAATTGACTTTTTCCAGAAAATCCTGTACAATCAAATCAGTACTGCACTTATTATCGGAGGTATAAATGAAAACTATTTTAATCGTATATCTGATGCTGATCAATCTTATCGGTTTTGCAGCCATGGCCCTCGACAAGCGCAGGGCGATCCGCCACAAATGGCGCATCCCGGAGCGTACGCTGTTCCTGATTGCACTGCTCTTTGGCAGTATCGGCGTGCTCACCGGCATGTATGTGTTCCGCCACAAGACAAAGCATCTTTCCTTTTCCATCGGCATTCCGGCGATCCTCGTCGCACAGCTGCTGTTGCTTTCCTTCCTCTATTCGTGGAATCTGCGACGGGTACAGAGTCCCTCACAGGCAGTTGAGCACGAGCTCGCCCTGATTGAGGAGCTGGACGAGCCGACCATCCAGTCTTTTATTTCCTATGAGAATCTGACCAATTCTCATCTTGCGACCGGCACGATTGACCAGAAGGCCACCGATGCCGTCGCGCTCTTTTTCAAAAATTTCAGCTATGACATTCTCAATGAAGAAATTGACGGTGATACTGCTACCGTCACCGTCGAGATCACAAACTCTGATATGCATACCGTTGCCCAGGACCTCTGCAGCGCCATTTTGCGCCGGTCAGCAGCCATCACCGCTTCTGCTTCCACACAGACGACCGGTGACTACTACCATCTGCTCTACGACACCCTTGCCTCCAATTCCTATGATACGACTGTCACCACCGCCACATTCCATCTCAGAAAAGACGGAAAAAACTGGATGATTCTCGCAGATTCCACTCTGGAGGATCAGCTCGTGAGTGGCTTTATCTCCAGTATGAACGATCCATACATTCTCCCCGCTTCCACAGTACTCTCCATTCACCTGGACGCATTAAAAGCGCTCGATGCCGATGGTTGGAAAAATTATCTTTCCATCAGCGATGTCTTTGCCACGTACAACAGTGAATACAGTACGCAGATTGATGATGCCTACAGTGCACGTATTGCCGCGGCTTTTGACTATGAAATTCTGAAATGTCACGAAGAAGGTGATTCCTCGACCGCAACTGTCCGGATCACAAGCATCGACATGCCCGGCATGCTCAGCTTATACAAAAAATACCTGCTCGCCTACGCCGCGACGACCCGGTCAATCCGCGACAATGACGTACAGGTATCCAATGAAACTTCCCGTCTTCTCCTTCAGTCGCTGACGGAGACAAGCGATGTCTGTCATACCGATGTAGACATGGCCTTCCGCAACAACGGGGAAACGTGGGAAATCAATTTTGATGACTCTTTTACCAATGCAGTAATGGGAGACCTGCAGCAGGCCATGGAGACATTCACCACCGGCTCATCCGACTGACACGTTACCGCCTGCTGTCATACCGGAACCTTCCTGTTCATGCATACCCACAGCAAATGCTAGTATGACTCACGCTAATTAACAATCTGATTCATGCTGGATAAATTTTCATCTACAAGGCGAAGGAATGAGGCGTAGCGGTGGCTACGGCGATTGACGACAACGCAGTAGATGGAAATTTATACAAATGAAGCAGGTCGCTAATTAGCGTGAGCCATACTAGGCACAAACAATCGCACGCTTCCGCTATCACGCATGAATCCCGCTTCTCTTTCTCTCGATCATCTCATCAATCCGGTCAATGTAGCTCCGGATATCCTTCACATTCTCGATTCGTTCGATGCGATCATTCGCCAGCACGAGCTTCGTTGACGCGCCAGCTCCGAGCGCCAGAATGCTCTGTACCTCCTCCATGATCAGGATGTTGTAAATCCCAGCCTTTCCTTCTTTGGAATAGCCGACATTTTCAAAATTTCCTGCCATATTTTTCTGGCGGTACAGGTAATACGGAGACTGTCCTGCACGCATCGCATAGGAAGCCGCCATATCCATAATCATGCGGTTGTTCGTAAAGGTCATTTCCCTGTATTCATCCCGGAACATCCGCAGCCGCGACGCACGCTTCACTGCAAGGGAATGGACCGTAATGCTGTCCGGATCAAGTGCTGTGATCTCACGCATCGTATGCTCAACCTCCGGCTGTCCCTCTCCCGGAAGCCCGACGATCAGATCCATATTAATATTGTCAAATCCAAGCGTCCTTGCAAGGAAAAAGGCCTCCTTCGTCTGCTCAACGGTATGCTTTCTTCCGATCAGGTCAAGCGTCTTCTGGTTCATCGTCTGCGGGTTGACAGAAATGCGGCTGATGCCATGATCCCGCAATACCTGCAGCTTTTCTGCCGTAATGCTGTCCGGACGTCCGGCTTCCACCGTAAACTCTCTGAGCCTGCTGTAGTCAAAACGTTCTTCCAGCTTTGTCAGAAGGCGATCCAGCTGTGCCGGCTCCAGCGTCGTCGGAGTGCCTCCGCCGATGTAGACTGTATTCAGCTCCTTATCCGCAAATGCCTCTGACGCATAGTCGATCTCCTTGCAGAGCGCATCCAGATAAGCGTCTACCTGATCTTTCCAGATGCCGATCGGACTTGAGCTGAATGAACAGTACAGGCAGATGCTCGGGCAAAACGGAATGCCCACATACAAACTGTATCCATTTTCGTAATTGATATCCTTCAGAAGATGCCGCTCCCGGTTCGCAATCGCGATCGCCAGTGCAGTCTTCTCATTGCTTGTATAATAGGTGTTTCGCATATAGCTGGCAATATCCGGGTTTTTCCATCCCTGCTCCAGAAGTGCCATTGGAATCTTTGTCGGCCTGATTCCGGTCAGGTTCCCCCATGGGAGCTGTTGGTTGGTATGCGCTGACAGTACCCGGTACAGCAGGCGCTTCAGTTCATTCTTGATTTCCTTACGCTCATCGGTCTGCAGTATAACCGACTCTTCCGTCTTCAGCTCTTCTGTCGGCTCATAGATCCGGACACGAACCGTTGTGCCGATACCAAGCCCTTCCTCACTGTACGGGTCATCCGGCCGTATTTCCATATCCCCGTTTCCGGCATCCGGCATAACAAAAGAAACCACCAGCCTCAGGAGCGCCACTCCATCCGCCGGTGTCTCTTCTACCATTTTCACATCCTCCGCCGGGTAAAACGCCTTTACCAGCGAATGTACATCATATTGAAACGTCTGTCTGTCTAATTCTACTATGATCATCTTGTTCTCTCCTAGTACGGATTGTACCGCTTTTCGTATGCAATATCCGTCGTCTCGCCATGTCCCGGATAGACAGTCGTCTCTGTCGGCAACACAAAGAGCTTCCGGTGAATGGAATCATGCAGCATCCCCATGCTGCCCGTCGGAAAATCTGTCCGGCCGACGCTGCCATGAAACAGTGTATCTCCTGAAAACAGCACCTGCTCCTCTGCGCAGTAATAGCAGCATCCGCCAACCGTATGTCCCGGCGTATACAGTACCTGAAACAAAAATCCTGCCAGCTGTACCGTCTCTTTATCCCGGAAGAAACGATCCGCCTGTACCGTGACCGGCTTTCCGTACAGTCCGGACAGATTCTTCTGTGCATCCTGCAAAAGCTCCTGCTCTTCTGCCATTGCGCAGACCGGGATGGAATACGTTTTCTGCAAGGAGGCCACCGCTCCAATATGGTCAAAGTGACCATGTGTCAGCAAAACAGCCACCGGCCTGGCCTTCATCTGACGCACCCGCGCAAGGATACGATCCGCCTCACCTGCCGGATCGATTATGACCAGCTCCCCTGTCTCTTCATTTATCACCAGATAACAATTGGTCGCCAGCATCCCCAGCTGCATTGTCACAATACGCATCTTCTGCATCTTCCATCCTCCATCTCAGTAAAGCGGACATTCGCAATCCATCCCTGCAGCTCTGCTGACAGGGCCTAGCTTCGCTACTTGCTCATGAACGCAGTCGCTTCGCGATCTGCGTTCAACCTGTGGTACGTTCAATATCGATCACGCTCTCCACCTGCCGAATCTTTTCAATCAAATAATTCAGTACAGACTTATCCGGTACCTCAAAGGACATCGTAATCGTCGCCATTCCCTGCCTGCTCGTACGCGAATTGACCGAAATCATGTCGATCTTGCGCTCTGTAAGGATTTTTGTAATATCCACAAGCAGTCCGGTACGATTGTGACCATAAATAATAATCTCTGCGAGATACAGTCCTTTATTGCCGATCTCCGCCTCCCGCTGCCACTCCGCATCGATGAGACGTGCCCGCTCTTCCTCCGGAAGATTGATCATATTGATACAGTCGGTGCGGTGTATCGTCACACCTCTGCCCCGCGTCACAAATCCCACAATCTCATCTCCCGGGATCGGACTGCAGCATTTTGCAAACCGCACGCTCACATCATCAATTCCCTGCACCGTGATGCCTGCCTTGGACTTTGTCACCCGGACCGGAGCCGCATCCTTAGCCGTCTGTGCCGCCTCGATAATCTGCTCGTCAGTAATCTCCTTCTTGTGATCGAGCTCATAGCCCTCGAGCAGCTTATTTACGACCTGTCCTTCCTTCAACCCGCCGTGTCCGAGCGCCGCTAATGTAGAATTCCAGTCGCGGAATCCGTACTTTGTCAGCACCCGCTCTATATACTCAGGCTTCAAGATATCCTGCAGCACAATCCCTTTTGCTTTACAGTAGTTTGCCAGAATCTCTTTGCCTTTTACAATATTGTCTTCCTTGAGTTCCTGCTTGAACCACTGTGTGATCTTATTGCGTGCCTGAGAGCTCTTGACGATCTTCAGCCAGTCGCGGCTTGGCCCGCGGGAGTTCTGGGACGTAATGATCTCGATCCGGTCGCCATTCTGAATCACATAGTCGATCGTGACGAGCTTTCCGTTGACTCTGGCTCCGATCATACGGTTGCCGACCGCACTGTGAATGCTGTAAGCAAAGTCGATCGGGGTCGAGCCGGCGGGAAGATTCTTGACATCACCCGCCGGTGTAAAGCAGTAGACACTCTCTGAAAACAGGTCAAAATCACTCTTTAAGAGGCTCATAAACTCGCGGTTGTCCGACATCTGCCAGTCAAGCACCTGCCGCAGCCAGCTGAGCTTTTCCTCCTCACTCTTGCTTCCGCCCTTCTTGCCATCTGCCGATTCCTTGTACTTCCAGTGTGCCGCAATTCCGTACTCCGCTGTCCGGTGCATCTCAAAAGTCCGGATCTGGATTTCGAACGGCTGACCGTTCGGACCGATCAGCGTCGTGTGCAGTGACTGGTACATGTTCTGCTTCGGCATTGCGATATAATCCTTGAAGCGGCCGGGAATCGGCTTGTACATTTCATGGATGACACCAAGCGCTGCATAACAGTCCTTCACCGTATCCACAATAATCCGCACGGCAAACAGGTCATAAATCTGATCCAGGGACTTCTTCTGATTCACCATTTTTTTGTAAATGCTGAAGAAGTGCTTTGCACGCCCATCGATCTGAGCACGTATCCCGGCCGCATCGATATGCTGACGGACTTCCTTTACAATATTGTCCACTACAGCCTGACGCGCCTCTTTTTTCAGCGCAATCTTTTCCACCAGGTCATAGTAGACCTCCGGCTCCAGGTACTTCAAAGACAGATCATCCAGCTCGACTTTGATCTTGGAAATACCAAGCCTGTGCGCGATCGGCGCATAGATATCCATCGTCTCACGGGCCTTCTCTTTTTGTTTCTCCGGCGACCAGTACTTTGCTGTGCGCATATTGTGGAGACGGTCTGCCAGCTTGACAAGGATGACCCGGATATCCTTTGCCATCGCAAGGAACATTTTCCGCAGATTTTCTGCCTGTACCTCGATCTTATCCGCTGAATAGGAAAGCTGTGTCAGCTTCGTCACACCGTCGACGAGCAGCTCGACCTCCGCACCGAATTCCTTCCGAACCTCCTCTGAGGTCATGACCGTATCCTCGACCACGTCATGCAGCAGCCCGGCCACGATCGTCTCCTTGTCCAGCTCCAGATCCGCAAGAATAATCGCCACGCAAAGCGGATGAATGATATATGGCTCACCGGATTTGCGCTTCTGGCCCTTATGGGCCTCATAGGCTATCCTGTAAGCCTTTTCTATCATAGAAATATCATCGGAAGGATGGTATTTCCGGATACTTGCAATCAACTCCTGATACAGCTTATCCGGACTCGTAAAATCCTCCATCTTCTTGACGCTTGCGTCCGCCTGTCTGATCTCTTCGATTTCTTCCTGATTTGTCTTTGCATCCATCGGCATCTGTCCCGTCTTCTCCCTTGGCACTGTGTAAGATACTCAGTTATTTTCCTTCGTAGCAAATTACAGACTCTACATCATAGTCCTTCAGGCGCTCACGGCCCTTCAACCCGGCCAGCTCCATCAAAAATACGACCTTTACGACTTCACCGCCGAGCTCCTCGATCAGCTTTACCGCTGCCTCAATCGTACCACCGGTCGCGATCAGGTCGTCGATCACAACGACCTTCTGTCCCGGCTTGATTGCATCCTTGTGAATCTCGATCGCCGCTGTCCCGTACTCCAGTGCATACTCTCTGGATACGGTCTCACACGGAAGCTTTCCCTTTTTGCGCACCGGCACGAATGCCTTGTGCATATTATATGCAACCGGTACACCAAAAATAAATCCGCGGGACTCAGTACCTGCAATCACATCAAAATCCAGTCCTTCCAGCTTTTCCTGAATCAGATCGATGGACAGCTTCAGTCCGTCCGGGTCCTGCAGGATACTGGTCACATCCCGGAAAATAATTCCCGGCTCTGGAAAATCCGGGATACTTCTTACGTATTCTTCAATCTTTTTCATCGTTCTTACTTACACTCCTTTTCGGATAACATAATGATAGTGATATAAACAATGTTTTTAGTATAGCATTTTCCCGCATATTACGCAATATGCAAAAAAGAGGCTTCCGCCCCTTTTCTGCACACACCTATCCGGTAATCTTCCGGTAAATCCACAGCACCACAGCCGCCGCAATCAAAAACGGCAGCAGCTTCCATAATATATGAAAGAACACGCCAAGCACCACAAGTACGATCAGTATCACCAGGATAATCCGGATCCAGTCGGACACGCCCAGTCTGCGGACATGGATCTGAGTGCCAAAGTCATCCTCAAAAGGATCCGCCCCGACATCCTGGCGGTAACTGCCCGACGGCTCATCCTCGGTATATACGGTATTTTGATAATACGGATCTGCCGCCCCCTCTTTTTGCTGATCTACCTGCAGGATCGTCCGCGCGATCAGGCGCGGATCGCCAAGCTCCGAGAGCACCTGTTCTTCACTCTCCCCGGATGCTACCTGCTGCTCAATATAATTCCAGTAATAGTTAATATTATCTGCGACCTCACTTTCCGACAACTCACGTGCCAGCGCGCGGCGCAATGTATCCAGAAATTCCTGTTTTGACATGCCGTCTCCTTTTCCTGCACCTTTAGCTCTGTCCCGGCTCCCCTGACAGCCTGTCGACAGCTCTTTTCTGCTTACCAAATGATGTTGAAGTCAAAAGGTATTTTGCTTCTGACCCTTGTATCATCAATATAACGTAGTATGCGCAGATATTCAAGCACTTTCCCCGGATTTTTTTCTGCCGGCCTTTTCCTGCACGTTTTTTCAGCAAAGCGGTCTTTCGCAATCCGCTTTCGCCACCCGCAATTTTCTGTGACAAAAAAAGGGCCGCCCTCCCGGACAGCCCATAAAAACCTGTATATTTTTTAGTTTGCCTTCTTCTTGCTCATGATGGTCTGAACACCTTCAACTGCAAGCACAATTGCCAGGATGACAAGCAGAGTACCAAGACCTGCACGGATCCAGCACCACAGAACCTCACCGGTTCCTGCAGTTGCATTCTTGAAGTTTGTCAGAATCGTCTGACAGAGGGAAACGATGGTAACAATAAGCATAAATGCCATCGGGAACAGGAACATCTTGTTGTTCTTGCCCATCGTGCCAAGCCATGCAGCGACAGCCAGAAGTCCGAGTGCTGCCAGCAGCTGGTTTGCCGCTCCGAACAGCGCCCAGATCTTTGCATATCCGGTCATACCAAGCGCAATGCCAAGTACTACTGTGATAAGTGTTGCCACATACGGATTGGTCAGAACCCGCTTAAAGCCAGTCGCATCCTTCCAGGTCTGTCCCGGCTCAAGCCAGAACTCCTGGAACATGTAACGTGCCAGACGGGTCGCGGTATCCAGAGAGGTCAGGCAGAATGCAGATACCGCAAGGATCAGCATTGCATAAATGACATTCTCTGCGCCTGCAAGGAACGGGATCGTCGCACACATGCGGGAGATACCGGTTGCAAATACAGCGGTCGGTGTGGTAATTCCATTCGGAACATATTCAGACCAGATATATCCGACTGCGCACAGAGAGATCAGAGCCAGCGCACACTCAATGAGCATTCCGCCGTAAGCGATCGGCTGTGCATCACTCTCTTTATCGAGCTGCTTTGCCGTCGTACCGGAACCAACCAGTGAATGGAAGCCGGAAATCGCGCCGCAGGCAATCGTAACAAACAGCGCCGGGAACATACTTCCAAGAGAAACACCGGAGCCGTATTCTGCCTTGTCTATGAAGCCGGTAAATGCCGGAATCGACAGAGTCGGATGTGCTCCTACTATACCAACAACCGCAATAATCATCATACCATAAAGCAGGAAAGAGCTTAAATAATCACGCGGCTGAAGCAGAATCCAAACCGGGGTAACAGATGCAACCGCAATGTAGATGCCTACGATTACCATCCAGGTACTTCCGTTTAAGTAAATCGGATGCCAGTTGTAGCCAACTACCATACAGACAACAATTGCTGCCACACCGACAACGGTAGATACAACCAGAGATGCATTTCTTCTGTATACCATCATACCGAAAATGATTGCAATAATGATGAACAGAATGGAAATCATAGCAGTCGATGCATTTGCCGCACTCGCCACCTCATCCAGTGCACCGCTCTCCGTATAAGTTGCCTTGAACGTATTTGCCACGATCGAAGCAAAAGCTGCGACTACCAGAATCAGGGTCAGATAAGAGAACGTCAGGAACAGCTTCTTTGCACGGCTGCCGATGCTCTCTGCGATAACCTCACCGATCGACTGTCCTTTATTGCGGACAGATGCAAACAACGCACCGAAATCGTGAACTGCTCCAAAGAAGATACCACCGATCAGTACCCAGAGCATAACCGGCACCCAGCCAAATACAGCCGCCTGAATCGGCCCGTTGATCGGACCTGCGCCTGCGATGGAGGAAAAATGGTGACCCATCAGCACCGGGGCCTTTGCCGGTACATAGTCATTTCCGTCTTCCAGTTCATGTGCAGGTGTGGTTCTTTTCGGATCAACTCCCCACTGCTTTGCCAGCCATCCGCCGTAGAAGATGTAGCCAAGCACAAGAATCACAATACCCACAAGTAAAATTACTACTGCATTCATGTGTTTTCGCCCTCCTTTTTCTCTTTACATGAACTTAGTATATTTTTCATAAATTTCGCGTTGCCGCGACCCATCCGGTTTGTCATGACCCGGCTTTCCTTACAGATCACGGCGGCCGTATGAACATTCATCCAGCCATACCACGAAAAATGAAAACTTTTGTAAATCCTGCACCGCTTCAGCGCTTTTTCCGCTTCCGGTGTACAGGTATCACAGATAAAGACCGGTGTAATGTAGCTGTACATATGCCCCGGCTTCGGATCAATCAGCTTCATGCCATCTTCGTATGCATAATTCTTACATATCTCGTAGAGCTCCTTTGTCAGCTCCGGCACGGAAAATATGTAAACATATTCATTGCTGTCCGCATCCCAGAGCTTTGCTTTTTTCACAAGCACATACTTCTCCGAATGCACATAAAACCGGCAATGCGCAGCCAGCGGAAGTCCATCCTTCCCATCCTCATACTGCTCAATATCAAAATAGGCCTGATAGCCTTTAAGCATCCGGGTCAACACCTGAGCTCTACTGACTGCCTCTTTCATGCCATCTCTCCTTATTGTAACGCATTCATTCACAATCAATCCCTGTCTGCTGTCTCTGTTGCTTTACCACGCTACATTGTTCCCGGCAAAAAAAACGACATCCATAAGGATGTCGACAAGGACAGTATTGTTCTTCTCTTAAACCTCATTGTCTAAAAATCACATAAACTTTCTTAACAAATTCTAAACGACATGGGAATGATTGTATCACTGTTTATCTCTGATTTCAATCTTTTTTTACATTTTTTTACATTTTTTTGCATAAAAATCTTTTTCTATTTTTTTGAAAAAAAGTGTTGACAAATGCAGAATGGATAGTTATAATAACGAAGCATGGTTCGTTGGTCAAGCGGTTAAGACGCCGCCCTCTCACGGCGGAAACACGAGTTCGATTCTCGTACGGACTGTCAAAGCCTGTTGCTTATCGCAGCAGGCTTTTTTTCTGTCCTTTTTCTTCTGCTTTACAGAAAAGTTATTTTCTATTATACTTTCTATTTAGAAATATACCAAAGACTTAAGGCATTTTCGAAGCCCTCAGCGGAAAATGCATAAAAGGAGCATTGTTTTATGAACACGATTGATCTTCATGTACATTCCACCTGCTCGGATGGGACGCTGACCCCGGCTGAGCTCGTGACACTGGCATCTTCGATTGGCCTTTCCGCCTTTGCGCTGACAGATCATGACAGCACGGATGGCATTGCAGAAGCACTCCGTTCTTCTGCCGCGCTCCCGGAAGCAAAACGTCCCGAAGTCATTCCGGGCATTGAATTTTCGACCGAATACCTCGGAAGCGATATTCACATTGTCGGACTGGATATGCAGTATCAGGCTCCGGAATTTCAGGCAACGGTCGCATCATTCCGGGATGACCGTCTCATCCGCAATAAAAAAATGATTGCCCGTATGGCTGCCGACCATATCGATATTTCTTACGAAGAGATGGCAAAGGCATACGGCGAACAGGTATGGACCCGTGCACATTTTGCTGGATATCTGGTCGCACACGGATATGTCGCTTCCAGAAAGGAAGCGTTTGCATCTCTAATCGGTGAAGGCTGTCGCTATTACGTACCACGCAGCCGGATCCGTCCCGAAGAGGCAGTCGATCTGATCCGTCGTTTTGACGGCATTCCGATTCTTGCACATCCGCTGCTCTATCATTACGATGATGCCGGACTGCGAACACTGCTCGCTCTGCTAAAGGAGCATGGACTGCTTGGCATCGAGGTCTACTATTCTACCCATACACCACAGCAGGAAGCATATGTCGCCGCGCTCGCCGCAGAGCTCGGTCTGCTTCCATCTGGCGGTTCTGATTTTCACGGCGATAATAAGCCGGATATCTCGCTTGGCAGCGGTATGGGGAATCTCGCGATTTCCCATGAGCTTCTGGATGCATTGAAGAAAGCACGAAACCGCATGTAAAAGCCCGAACATACCCAAAACAAAAGGAGGAGACTATGACATTCCGAGAACGATTTATGAATCACGAGACAGAATTTGATGAAATTTTTGACTTAACGGACAAATGGAATTTCAGCGACGAGACATGCACGCTTCGCGAGTTTCTCGGTCTGAATGCCGAGGAGGAAGACATCTGGATCAGCGAGAGCGACGAAGCTTTAGAAGCTTTTATGGAGCAGGAGCGCAGGGAGGCATCCAAAAAATGAACAAAAAAGTATTTTTTACCGATCTGGACGGAACTTTATTAAATGATCAGAAAGAAATCACACCGGGCAATCAGGCAGCAATCGATGAAGCACTTCACCGTGGGCACAAGGTTGTCATCACGACAGGACGCCCTCTCGCCAGCGCACGGATTCAGGCCGAACGACTTGGCCTGACAAAGGAAGGCTGCTATATCGTGACCTATAATGGCGGACAGATCTATGATCCGTATCACAAGAAGACTCTATATGGAAAACCTATTTCCCGCAAGCTCATCACACCGATCTTTGCGGAGGCTCACCGGCGTGGTCTGTATATCCACACCTACTCCCCGACCGAAATCTTCACAGAAACGGATTGCCCGGAATTACATCACTATGCAGCCAACACACTGATGTCCTACGAGATCGTCGAAAATGTCAGCGAAGCATTGCCGGAGGAGCCGTACAAGCTTCTGGCGATTCATGAGACCGACATTGCCCATCTGGAAGCGTTTCGCGACTACATAAAGACGGCTTATGCCGGAATTCTTGACAGCTTTTTTTCCAGCGCTACCTATCTTGAGATCGTTCCGACCGGTATCTCCAAGGGATTCGCCGTCAAGTGGATGTGCGACTTTCTCCAGATTCCGATTGAAAATTCGGTCTCGGCCGGCGATGCCCAGAACGATATCGCCATGCTCGAAGCTGCTCATATCGGCGCCGTCATGTGTAACGCTTTTCCGGGTATTGCAGAGCACGGAAACTACGTTACAACCGCTGATAACAATCATGACGGAGTCGCAGAGATCATTCATAAATTTATCCTGGATGACTGAGTAAAACCGCCCGTCGGGAAGTAACAGTAATACTGCAACTCCCGACGGGCGGTTTTACTCAGTTATTTATTTTATGATGTTACCTACGAATTGCTCCGCTGCGAAGCAGCTCCCGCAATTCTGCAAACATTCGAAATCCGCTGATTTACTACGTAAATCGCTACTTTCTCATGTTTGGCGGGTCCCAAGTTCAAAAGCCTTATCATGCAAGCATGAACGGCTTTTTGACCTTTTGACCCTGGCATCATCATTTTATATCACTTATTTCTTTCTTCTGCGGATAAATACTACCAGCAGGATGATAAATACGGCACAGGACACGACTGCCAGCGCTATGACTGTCGCAATCGGAGTCTCATCACCGGTCTGTACTCCGGCTGCCTTTGTGATTACCTTGAAGGTCACGGTCTTCGTATCTGCCGTCCCATCGGATACCCAGCTGTTGCCATCGTATACATCCTTATTGTATGTTACCTTTAAGGTGTATTCACCTGTCGCATTGATCGCCATAGACACCGAATATGGAGACTGCAGCGTGCCGGTCACATTTCCAATCTGATAGCCGGACGGACGATACCGGTAATCACCCGGGTTCGGGTTCGAATTGGACATACCTGCTCCGGAGGCGGTAAACTTGAGCGTCTCACCGGTGTAGTACTGACCGCCTGCAACCAAATCCTGAATCGTATTGTCATTGGTAGACGGACCATCCTTGTAGGTCGCCCGGACACTCACATTGCCTGCCGGCATTGTGAACGTCGTCTTCCATCTGGATCCGTCTGCAAAGGAAACATTACCACTTACGGATTCCCACTTTGAGAATTCTCTTCCGCTCGCCGGATAATTCGACTTGATCGTCACCTGATCTCCTGCATGATAGGATTGCTGATCTGCACTGCCGTTCTCCACAGAAACCGTATAGGAAATCTGTTTGTAATGCGCCGATACGGTCACGTCCGATGTCGGCATTGTGAATGTCGTGGATGCACTGTATGCATCTGCCAGCGATGCATTCTGTGTATCAACAGACCAGTAATCAAATTCATAGCCAGCCGGAGCCTTATCAGCCGTCAGCGTCACACCTGCTCCGCTGACACATTTCTCATAATTGGCCGTTCCATCCTTTACGGTAACGGTATACTGAATCCCTTCATATTCTGCGCGGATGTTCAGATCCTGATCCTTCACGGTCAGCCAGATCGTCTGCTCATAAGCGGCATCTCCGATATCATATGCCCCGTCATTGATCACCCATTTTGAGAAGGTCTGCCCTTCCGGACCCGGGTTTGCTGTGACTGTAACCGATGTGTCCGGCGCGCAGTCCAGCTCTGTAGATGCATTGTTGATCAGTCCGTTTGCAACGGTTACCTTGTAAGTTTTCGTCTTATAATTTGCCTTAATATTCAATGTATCACAGTCCGGAAGTGTAAAGGTCGTCGTCGCTGCCGTCGCATCCGCAAATACAACACTGACCGGCTGACCAGCCTTGGACGCCTCCGCAGTCCATCCTGCAAATACCTGATTGGAAGCAGTCAGATCCTTCGCAGTAACGGTAACTGCGCTTCCGGCTGCCGTCGTCTTCAGCTCCTCTGCAGTCGGTGCAACCGTCGTGTTCTCATCTGCTGTCACTGTGCGCTGCGCGGTATATACCGGAGTCAGTGTAACGGCCTCCTGCGGCATCACAAACGTCGTCACTGCCTGGGCCGGATCCGCAAGCTGCACATCTGCCTGTTCCACCGTCCAGGAATTGAAAATCTGCCCGGCTGCGTTTTCAGCCGGAGCCTCCACCGTAACGGTCTCGCCCGCCTGATACTCGCCATTGCCAATACCCTCATTCGTAACGGTAACGGAATATTTTTCCACGGCCTGCGTCTCCGGAGTCGCCACCTGTGCTTCCGTCTGGATCGCTGCCTCTGTCTGCGCTTCCGTCTGGATCGCTGCCTCTGTCTGCACCTCTGTCTGGATTGCTGCCTCCGTTTGCGCTTCTGTCTGAATTGCCGCCTCTGTCTGCGCTTCTGTCTGGATTGCCGCCTCTGTCTGCGCTTCTGTCTGTACTGCTGTCTCTGTCTGTGTCTCAGGTGCGTCTGTCTGGATCGCATTGTAGGTTGCGGTCAGCGTCACATCTGCATCCGGCATAGTAAAATGTGCTTCCATTGCAGCTGCATCATCCAGTGATGCATTCATACTGTCGACATACCAGCCGCCGAACTGATAACCTTCTGCTGTACGGTCATTTGCCGTCACCGTCATCGTACTTCCGGCTGTGAAATCCCCGGATACCTGACCATCATTGACCGTCACTATATGAGTCTCCGGCGTAACCAGGATATCCGGAGTCTCCGTCTGATCCCCGGTCGGAACCGTCTGGGCCTCTGTCTGCTCCGTCTGAGCCGCCGTCTCTGTCTGCGCTTCTGTCTGCACCTCTGTCTGAGCCGCCGTCTCTGTCTGCGCTTCCGTCTGCATCTCTGTCTGAGCCGCCGTCTCTGTCTGCGCTTCTGTCTGAGCTTCTGTCACCGCCTCCTGCTTTTCCTGATACTCTGCGGTAATCTTTACCTTCTTATCCGGCATCGTAAAAGTCGTCTCCGGGCTGGTCGGATCCGCGATCGTCACTCCTTCTGTATCGCATTTCCACTCCTTGAACTCCATGCCGTCTGCCGGGTCATCTGCCTTCAGCTTCACCGTATCTCCCTGCGCATAATATGCACGGTCCACCGGCGTCTCCGGCTTCTCCCAGTCGCCAAACTGATAATGCCGTCCGGATGTCTCCGCATTCTCATCTGCGCTCTTTGAAGTACCGTGCTCCACATCCAGCACATACCCAACCGCTGTGATCTGGAGTGTGCCATCCTCTGAAAGAGTCGCGCAGTATACTTTTGCATCATCTGCATTCGTCCAGCTGCCGTTCTCATCTGCCGCAGCCTCCGCTCCGTCCACGGTCACTGCCCCTGCGATATTCGTGAGGCAGTCCTTCGGGAACAGGATCTGTGCATCTACACCTGTAGCCACATCATATGTGGTCTCTGCAAATGCCTGTGATACCGGAACGCTCGCAACCGCACAGGCAAGCAGCAACGCCGCGATTCGTCTCTGTCTCTTCTTCATAAATACTCTTCCTTTCTATTTTGAAAAAATCCCTTTTTTTCTATGCATATTATAGCACAGCAAATCACAAAAACAAAGAACGGTTTCTTTGGGCTTTCCTTAAAGTTTTACTAAGAAATGCAAAACAGCACGCATTACTGCGTGCTGTCGGATAAGCAGGACGATAAGCCGGGTTATGTCGTGAATGATCATCTATCCAGGCCTGTCGTTGCCGACAGGCTCAAGCGACCTACCTGAAGCTGACGGGCCGCCATATGCTTCGTTGCGGTCTTGCTTCGGATGGGGTTTACATATGCCCCTCCCGTTACCGGGAGGGCGGTAGTCTCTTACACTGCCCTTCCACCCTTACCGACCTAATGTCGGCGGTTCATTTCTGTTGCACTGTCCTTGGAGTCACCTCCACCGGATGTTATCCGGCACCCTGCCCTGTGAAGCCCGGACTTTCCTCGTCTGGCGCCTTTCGGCCTGCCAGCCGCGATCATTTATCCTACTTATCTCTCTTCAACTGTAAAATTCTATCATATTACAGGCTGTCTGTAAATCCTTTTTTTACGTCAAGCGGATATTCGCAATCCATCCCTGCTGCTCTACTGACAGAGCCTAGCTTCGCTACTTGCAAGATGATCATTTTTTTGCTACAGATCAAAGCAGCCGCCCCCGATAAATTCCCGGATCAGGGAATTGTTCGGAATGTCATCCCCCGGAACCGGCAGAAAATAATCAAGGAATTTCAGCAGCCGCTTCGCCTCCTCATACTCCGGCTCTTCCGGACTGATAGAAAACAGCTTCGGCTCTGCATAGAGCTTCAGCACCGCCAGCTCATAAATCAGCGCAGAATTGAACATGACATCCGCACTCTCCTGATACGGAAAAATGTTGCGTTCCTCGCCTCTGCGCACAGAATCCCACATCGCGATCGTATCCTTTGCCGAAGCTCCCCTCGTGCGTGCATCCCGCACGATCCGGCGCAGCAGCCGTCCGTCGGTCGTCGGAATCCGGTTGTGTTCATCAATGTTCAGCTGGGTCAGGGCGCTGATATAAATTTTAAATTTGCTCTCCCGTGGCAGTGAGACTGTCAGCGCATCATTCAGGCAGTGGATACCCTCAATGATCAGGATATCATCTTTTCCAAGCGTTTTTGTGCGCCCTTTATATTCCCGCCTTCCGGTCTTGAAATTGAATGTCGGCAGCTCGACCGTCTCACCGTTTAGAAGTGCTGTCATATCCGCATTTAACTGTACAGCATCGATCGCCTCGATCCGTTCAAAGTCATACTTGCCATCTGCGTCCCGCGGTGTCTTTTCCCTGTCAACAAAATAATCATCTGCGGCAATCGGATGCGGCTTCAGTCCATAGACTGAGAGCTGCGTCGAAAGCCTGTGAGAAAAGGTCGTCTTGCCGGAAGACGACGGTCCGGCGATCAGCACAATCTTCTGTTCCGGCTTTGCTGCGATCTGTGCCGCGATCTCCGCGATCTTTTTTTCATGGAACGCCTCCTGGATCATAATCAGCTCCTTCGCCGTATGCTGTACGATAAAATCATTGAGCGCGCCCACCGTCGGAATGCCAAGCCTGCTTCCCCACTCCATCGAATCCCGCTGTACATGGTATATTTTCATCTCCGGACGAAACTCCGGTACTGTCTCCGGCTGTCCCTTCAGCGGAAACTGCAGTACAAATCCATCCTCAAACAGCTTTAAATCAAAGCAGGACAGATAAGAGGCATCCGGCACCATATAGCCATAATAGTAGTCCTCAAAGGATTTCAGGCTGTAAATATTGACCCTTGAGGCTCTCCGGTAGCGGAACAGCTGCTCCTTATCGTACATCCGGTATTCCCGGAACCGCCTGCGTGCCTCCGTCGTCGGAATCGACCGTTTCTCAATCGGCGCAGCCTCCTTTACGAGCGCATGCATGTATTCCTTCACATCATCCAGCAGCTGCCGGCTCAGCTTTGTCCTGCCCTGTAAGGTACAGAAATATCCGCCACTGACTGCAAAATGTACACCGATCCGGTCAATATTTGCATTATCGCCCACTACATGGTAAAACGCCTTCAGCATCAGCAGAATCATACTGCGCCGGTATGTGCTGTAGCCTGCCTTATCCACAAGCGTCACAAAGCAAATACTCGTACCGTCCGATATCTTTTTCATCAGCTCCCGTAACCGGCCATCCTCCTTTGCCAGCACAATCGGATATGCATATTCGCTCTGATATTCCTTTGCCAGCTCCAGAAAACGGGTTCCCTGTGGGTATTCCTTTTTCACGCCATTGATTTTCACCGTAACGTTCTGTCCCGCCATATGTTCACGCTCCTTCCGATGTCTAAGCGGATACTAGTACAGTTATTTGCAGTATGATGTACTAGCAGTCGCTTCGCGACCTGATACTGCACCGCTGCCTGCTGTCCTTCACAGCATACGCAGGTCTATAATGTAACAAACGGCTCCTGATATACTGCTTCTGCCAAAAGCTCCGGGAAATGCTGCCGCAACAGCGCCATCACCTGCGCAATATAAATTTTTTCAATTCCAAAATGCCCTGCATCGATCACAGTCAATCCCTGGTCCTGTGCATCCAGTCCGGTATGATGTCCCACATCTCCGGTCAGATAAATATCTGCTCCGCTTTTCAGCGCTTCCTCCATCAGCTCTTTTCCACCGGATCCGGGGCAGACTGCCATTCGCTTCACGTCTGTATCCGGCTCTCCAAACAGCTGTACATGCGTAAGCCCAAATGCCTCTTTTACATAAGCACAGCATGCTTTGGCACTCATACGCTCCGGCAGCTCGCCAACGCTGCCGATTCCATATGCATTTCCATCCGCATCGACCCCGGTCACCTCAAGCGGTGTACAGTTCGTCAAATTCAGTGCATGCTCTGCCAGCTCTGCCATTTTTGCCACATCATAATTCGTATGCATGGCGTAATGCACCATTCCCGCACCTGCCATCGCCAGTATTTTTCTTCCATACATTGTGTCCTCGTTTACCTTACGAAGACCGTCCAGCATCAGCGGATGATGGGTCACAAGCAGATCGATCCCGGCTTCTACGCAGTGATCCACTACCTTCTGCGTCGCATCCAATGCCACGAGTACCTTTTTCACTTCCGTTTTACGGCTGCCCACCTGCAGTCCCGAATTATCCCAGTCCATCGCCAGCGACGGCGGAAACTGCTCTTCTAATAATTTGATAATTTCTTCTGCTCTCATTCGTCTTTCTCCTCCCCGGATATGATTTTATTCACTTCTGACATTTACTTATTTACAGATTATCGTTTACACCGAAAGCTTCTTCGCACGCTCTAAAAGCTCCAGCTCCCTTTGAAGCTCCTCACGCCGTGCGTTCGCTGCCTCCGTCTGTTTGCCCTGCATCGCTTCAAGCACCTGCCGACAGAGCCGTTCTTCCCGGCTCAGATAATCCTGTAAAAGCGGATGATGATTTTTCAAAAGCAGCGGACCGTAACGCAGCTCCAGCTCATGCCGGACATCCCCGTCATCCACACTGTTCTGACCATCGAACTCCCGCTTCTTTTTCAGATCCTCCTCTGAATGTGTTACTGCCCGCATCATCGGATAATATTTTCCATCTTCAAAAACCAGATCCTCCCGGTCGAGCTGCCAGCCTTTTTCCTCGAGATACGCGCGTACGCTGCGGATGTCCGACTGCGGCTGAAGCACCAGCTCCCGACAGCCTGCGAGCACGCCCTGCCCGTTTTCCAGAATGCGGACCATAAGCAGTCCGCCCATCCCGGCAATCAGGATTGTGTCAGCCTCTCCTGCCTGCAGCTTTTCCAGCCCGTCTGAGAGCCGTGTTTCGATCCGGCCGGTCAGGCCATAACGCCGGATATTTTCCGTAGCGCGCAAAAGCGGCCCCTGATTGATGTCCATCGCGACGGCCTGTGGTATCACCCCATTCTGCATGAGATAAATCGGTATGTATGCGTGGTCGGTCCCCACGTCCGCCAGGCGGCAGCCGGGGCTTACCATCCCGGCCACCGCTCTGAGGCGTTCTGATATCTGCATAATAAATCCCTTTTATTTCCTTTCGTTTTTACTCTAAATAATCTTTTAACTTCCGCGCTCGGCTCGGCTGCTTGATCCGGCGAATCGCCTTGGCCTCGATCTGACGGATCCGCTCACGCGTCACATGGAATATCTTCCCTACTTCCTCCAGCGTCCGCTGATGTCCGTCATCCAGTCCAAAGCGCAGACGCAATACCTGCTGTTCCCGCTCCGTCAGGGTCGAGAGCACCTCCTCAATCTGCTCGCGCAAAATGGTGTAGGCCGCTGCATCCTCCGGTACCGGCATATTGTCATCCTTGATAAAATCGCCCAGATGACTGTCATCCTCTTCACCGACCGGCGTCTCCATCGATACCGGCTCCTGCGAAATTTTCAGAATTTCCTGCACCTTTTCCGTCGGCATCTCAAGCTTCTTCGCGATCTCCTCCGGCTTCGGCTCCCGGCCAAGCTGCTGCATCAGCTGGCGCGATGTGCGGATGACACGGTTCATTGACTCTACCATATGCACCGGAATACGAATCGTGCGCGCCTGATCGGCAAGTGCCCGGGTGATTGCCTGCTTGATCCACCAGGTCGCATAGGTGCTGAACTTATATCCCTTTGTATAATCAAACTTCTCTACTGCCTTGATCAGTCCGAGATTGCCTTCCTGAATCAGATCGAGCAGCTGCATCCCTCGTCCGGCATAACGTTTGGCAATGCTGACTACAAGCCGCAGATTTGCCTCCACAAGCTTCTGACGTGCATCTTCATCTCCCCGGCTCATTTTTTCTGCCAGCTCGACCTCCTCTTCCGCGCTCAAAAGCGGGATCCGGCCGATCTCTTTTAAATACATCCGGACCGGGTCATCCGTTGTCGTCCCTTCCGGAACGCTTAAGTCCTCTTTTCCCGGATCCGGGTCATCCTCCTCGAATTCCTCGTCATCCGGTGAAAGCAGCGCATCATCGGAATCTGAGACATCCAGCACATCAATGCCTTTGGCATCCAGATATTCCATGACCTTATCATACTGCGTCTCTGTCAGATGCAGATCGTTCAGCGCAGCCTGAACCTCCCCGTATTCCAGAACATTCTTCTTTTCCTTTGCAGCCTTTACAAGCTCCTGCAGTTTCTTCTGAACCTCCGTCGTCCGTACATCCATCCGGCTACCTACCTTTCTGCTGCTGTACGCCTGATCCCCGCTTCGTGCTCCACGCACCTGAAGCTGGAAAGCTTCTTCCAGACGCACATTCCGGCCTCTCTGTGTCATTCTTTCCGTGTTACAGTGAAATATGCAGCTTTTTCAGCTCCTGCAGACGCCTCTTGGCATCAATAAGCTGCTGCAGTCCCGCCATATCGGTCGGGTCCAGCTCTCTGCTGCGCTGCGTAATTCCGTGCTCCACGACCTTATAGATCGTCTCTTTAATCGCCTTCTCGCGTTCCGCCCTGTTTTCGACCGGCACCTCTGTATTAAAAAGCTGAGCCACAATCCGCTGCTGCTCGGGTTCCGTAAAGTAATTTGTAATCTTTGCCGGGTTGTGTTCGCCGTGCTCGAGCTGCTCATACAGCATAGAAGCCACCTTTCGGTAAAGTGTATCGGAAAAATCCTCCGGCTTCACACACGATTTTACAGTCGCAAACAGTCCCGGATATTCCGTCAGCCACGTGAGAATCAGACGCTGCGAGGTGAGAATTCCGCTGTCCTTTTCCTTTTGCTCCTGTCGTTTTACAGGCCGCGGCTCCCTGCGTGACGGAACCCCCTGCATCAGACAGTTCATCACCATCTTGCGCATTCCTTCAAAAGAAATCTGGTATGCACCCGCGACCGCCTCTATATAGTTCTCCCGTTCGATCTCCAGCTCAAATCCGGCAATTTTTTCTGCTGCCGCCTGAAAGAACCGTGTCTTGGACTCCGGATCCTTCATATCATAGGACTTCTCAATAATCGAAAGCTCAAACATAAAACTGTTCTGCGCATGATCGATCCGCTCCTGGAAAGCCTCTGTTCCAAGCGCCTTGATAAATTCATCCGGATCCTTGTACGGCTCCATATGCAGCACCCTGGTCGCAATCCCTGCCGTCTTCAGAAGCGGAATCGCCCGCAACGCCGCCTTCACACCTGCTTCATCACTGTCATACGTCAGAATCACCTCATCCGTATACCGTTTCAGGATCGACGCATGCTGGCTCGTCAATGCCGTGCCAAGCGAAGCCACCGCATTGGTAAAGCCCGCCTGATGCAGGGAAATGACATCCATGTAGCCCTCACAGACAATCAGATATTTTTTCCGCGCGGTCCGCGCAATATGCAGACCGTATAAATTCCGGCTTTTATCAAACACAATCGTCTCCGGGGAGTTCAGATATTTCGGCTTCGCATCACCCATGACACGGCCGCCAAAGCCGATCACCTTCCCATTGACATCCATGATCGGGAACATCACACGATTCCAAAATTTATCATACATGCCCTGACGCTCGTTGACGCTCATCAGCCCGGACTCTTTCATCAACGCATCCGATACCCCCTGCTGCTTCAGGTAACGGTAGAGCTCATCGCTGTACTGCGATGCATAGCCCAGCCCGAAGCGGCGCATCGTCTCATCCGAAAGCTCCCGCTTTTTCAGATACTCCATCGCCTTTGCACCCTGCGGTGCACGCAGCAGGCAGTAGTAATACTTTGCCGCCATTTTATTGACCTCCAGCACCGCCGTCTTTAAGTCCCGCTGCTGCTTTGCCTCCTCGGAATACTCCATTTCCGGAAGCTCCATCCCTGCCCGGTCAGCCAGCGCCTTGACCGCTTCCGGAAAGGTGAAATTCTCATATTCCATCAGAAATGTAAAGACATTGCCTCCGGCACCACAGCCAAAACAGTAATACATCTGCTTCGACGGGCTGACGGAAAAGGACGGGGACTTCTCATTGTGAAACGGACAGAGCCCAAAATAGGAGCTCCCCTTCCGCTGCAGCTTCACATAGCCGGAAATGACGTCCACAATGTCATTTCTGGTACGTACTTCTTCTATTATATCATCTGAATAATACATGTCCGACCTCCTGCCTCCGTTCTGATCCATGGCCTTCGCCTGTCGTTTTTCCCTCTGCTTCTGATTTTACACTAATTCGGTATGCTTTTTCCATCCTTTTTCTAAATTTTTTCATTTTTCGGGTTTTTCTGACGAATCCAAAAGCTGTTTCCATCGGTCGTGATCTGTACCGCTCCGCCGCTGGCCGTTGAAAACAGGATACTTCCGCTTTTTTCCAGCCGTCGGACGGTCTCAGAAGCCGGATGTCCGTACCGGTTTCGTCTTCCGCAGGAAATCACAGCCGCCTTCGGCTGTACCCTGGCAAGAAATGCTTCTCCGCTGCCATTCGCCGAGCCATGATGCCCGACCTTCAGCACATCTGCCCAAAGCCGTTCCCCGTCCGTCTCTGCCAGGCGCTGCTCTGCCACTCCCTCCAGATCTCCGGTAAACAGCATGCGGAAGGATCCATACTGAAAAAGCAATACGAGCGAGTCCTCATTCCGGTCTCCGCTCAGATCCCCGGAGCGCGGTGACAGTGCAGTAAACTGCCAGTTGGCACTGCCAACCGTCATCCCCTGCTCCATCCGGCTGACTGCAATCTCCTTTTGCCCGGCGAGCATGCTCAGCTTCTGAAAATCCTCCGGGTCTGCTGTCGGCGGCAGAATGAGATGTTCAAGTGTAATTCCATGCACATTTTTTCCGCTCAGACCCGGTTCATATGCCTGCAGAAATTCCAGAATACCGCTCATGTGATCCAGATCCGCATGGGACAAAAATACCGCGTCTACCGTCCTGATCCCGTAATACTTTAATGTCTGACCAATCTGCCGCTCCCACAGCTCCTGCTCACTGCTGCTTCCCCCGTCAATGAGAAACACCGCGCCATCCGGCATGCGAAGCAAAGCGCCATCTCCTTGTCCGACATCCATGCAGAGTATCTCCATCCGCTGCGGTGCCGACCGGAGCAGAAAGAAAAAAACCAGAGGAATCCCGAGCAGCCAGAGACAGCCTCGCCGTCTCACCTTTTTCTGCCGCTGTACCGCAAGGGCACAAAACAATGCAAGTGCCGCATAATAAACGAACAGCGCCAAAAGCGAGGGCCGACCGCCGACCCACACCGCCTCGGGTAAATGCAGCATTCCCTGTGCCAGTTGCTCCAAAAACGAAAGCAGATAACCGGCCGGCGCAGCAAAAAACATTCCGGCTCTCTGTGAGCACAGCCCGAGCACGGCGCCGACCAATCCGGCCTGCATGAGCACAGGCAGCAATGGCACAACCAGTATATTGAGCAGCATGCTGTAAAGTGACGTCTGATAAAAGAAATAAAGTGTCACAGGAAGCATGCCGATCCATATCCCGGCGGAAGAAATGACGGCCGATGCCACGGTACAGCCCCATCTCCTTTTTCCGGCTCTCCGCCCCGCAAAGGGCAGCTGCAATACCGGCAGCAGCCACAGGATCACCGCAACTGCCGTAAAGGAAAGTAAAAAGGACGCATCATGCAAATACTCCGGCTGCTGAAGCAGCAAAAGGATGGCTGCTGCCATTGCCGCTGTCTTGCCATCGTATTTCTTCCCCAGTACCTGTGCCAGAAGCCACAGAAAAAACATCCAGAACGCCCTTACGGCAGCAATCCCGCTTCCGGTCAGCACGACATAGAGAAAGAGCAGACTGCCGGACAAAACAGAAGCCGGTACGATTCCAAGCAAAAGCCCCCGCATTAGCCGGTATACCCCCATCCCGATCATTGTAGCATGAAGCCCCGATACACTTGTGATGTGCGTGATCCCGCTCTCCTGATACAGTGCTTTTATATCCGGATCCATTCCTCTCTTTTCTCCAAGCGCAATAGCCATCATGCTCCCGGCTTCCTTTTCCGGAAGTATGCTCGCGAGTGATGCACACAGTGCTCTTCTTATCTGATAAAGGAAGGGCCGGATTCCGTCCGGTCCGCTCTTTTTCGACAGAAGCTTCCCTTCTGCCAGCTGACACACGATATCCAGCCTGCTGTAATACGTTTTTGCATCAAACGCTCCGGGATTTCCGGCCTCTCCCGGAATGCGGAGCGTTCCTCTTATCTCGATTTCATCTCCGGGAAGCAGCGCCTCCTCATTCTTTTTTATGGTACAGCCCGCGCCATACGCCGGTACATCCAGTCGCAGCCAGATCCCATTCTTCTCGACTGCCAGTGCGCGCAATACGACCGACGTGCTCTCTTCTGTCGTACTGCACGTATCCACAGTTCCGCGCATACACAGGATACCCTCCGGTGCCGCTACAAGAAGCTGCTCCACAGAGTTCTGCTGTGCCGCCCGGCGCTGACGTTCCCGTCCCGCAAGCCGAAGCTGTGAAATCAGGCATACTGCCAAAAGCAGCACTGCCATCGGTCGTTTCCATCGAATTATACGAAGCATAACGGATCGTCAGCTCTCTTCCCCCGTATAATCTGCAATTGAGGGATCGACTCCTACAACCGATCCCTGATCAATGACCTGCTCTGTCTGCTGTGCGGTCTCTTTGGAAGCCATCTGAGGCTCCGTCTCGGACTCTGTCTGTACCGTCTCCTCCTGCGCAGTTCCTGTCTCATCATCCGGCAGATAGCTGCGATTCATGGAAAACTCCTGATCGAGTTCCACCTCATCACGGAAGCGGACCGACGCATCCCCTTCGATTTCAAACTGCACGCCTGTGATATCGTCGCAGGTCGCACAAATAGAATTTACAACGGCATACAATGCCGCCTCCGGCGTCACCGTACTGTCCGTCGGCGTCCTGTTCGCCTCTGCATCAAAGCTGACCGTGCAGACGCCGTTTTTAATATACATATTCTGAATCTTCACTTCATCGCTGAAAATCGCCTGCCGTCCTTTTTCCTCAGATCCCGCAATCAGCTGCTCGATGATCACACGCTCCAGTACCATATTGCTGGAATAGTGCAGGGTGCGCGTCTCCTGCTCCAGCTTTTTCCCGCTCGCATCAGGGAAATACAGCGACAGCTTTGCATACAGGTAGGAATTGATTCCGCCCTCCTTCGTGTCAATAAAGGATGATGCATCCATCGCCGGCACCGGCTGTCCCTCCGCATCCCGCAGCTGCTCTGACCCGACTGTGATCATGACCTTTGCTACGCCCGGAATCTGTGAGAAGGTCTTTACGATCGCCGCCCGCAGCAATACCTCATCCGTATTGCTCAGGTCATAGTAAGACTGTGAAAAATCAATACGCAGCACGTCGATGCCGCGCTCATAACCCTCAACTGTCACACCACTCTTTAAGGCGCTCGCCTCTCCGGACGGCGGCTGCTTCAGCTTATCGAGCAGCTCCGCCATCAGCTCATCAAAGGTAGCCGCCACCGGCATATACCTGTCCTCCGTCAGACGAGTTCCTTCTGTATTGACATAATATACCGTATATTCATTTTCTTCGTCGGCCTTTTTCGTGCAGCCGCCAAGCAGCAGCGCGGCAAGAAGCGTCAGAAGAATGATTCCTTTCTTTTTCATAAAACGCCCCTTCCTACGCCGTATATTTCAGCGGAATCCGCACTGTAAACGTCGTGCCCTCTCCCTCGCGGCTGTATACCTTGATCGCGCCATGATGCATCAGCACCGCACTGCGCGTGATCGCGAGCCCGAGGCCTGTGCCGCCGATCTCCCTCGAATGGGACTTATCCACACGGTAAAACCGCTCGAAAATATGTTCCTGGGACTCCTCCGGAATACCGATACCGGAATCCTCCACCTTGACATAAAAATATTTGCTGTCCACATTCAGGGACACATGCACCCAACCCTCATCTTTGTTATACTTGATTCCGTTCTCCACGAGATTCGAGAGTGCAAGAGTCAGCTTTGTCTCATCCACCTCGGCGATGACCGGCTTGAAGCTCTCCAGCACGAGCTCGATGCTGCGCTTCGCCGCGATCGGGCGCAGGCGTTTCAGGATCAGCTCGATCAGCTGGTTAATATTCGTCTCCTGAATATTGACATCAGAAGAACGGCGGTCCATCTTTACGAGCGAGAGCAGATCTGTAATGATTTTGTTCTCGCGATCGATTTCCTCTGCGATATCGCCCATGAATTCTTTATAAAGCTCTACCGGCACGTTGTCCTGCGCAAGCAGCGAATCTGCCAGCACCTTCATGGACGTGATCGGTGTCTTGAGCTCGTGGGAGACATTTGAGACAAATTCCTGTCTGGAATCCTCCTGCAGCTTCATACGCCGCAGCATGCGGTTGTATGCCTCCGAGAGCAGCTGCGTCTCTGTGTAGTCCGGAATCGAGATCTCCTGTCCCTCGATGACGCCTCCGCGTACCTCCTCCAGAGAACGGGTAATCTTCCCAAACGGACGTGTCAGAATCCGCGCCACATAAAAGGCCGCCGCACAGATCAGGACAGAAAGCACCAGCTGAAGAATCCACACGATCCGGCTGATCGCCGCCCTGCCCTCGCTGACATCCTCCGTCGATACACTCACAATCAGAATGCCCTCGATCTCTTTTGTCTCCTGATCACGGATCGGAATGGTCAGCTCCAAAAACTGACTGTCCGCATTGTAATTCGAAGAATCTGTCCCGAGGAAGGATTCAAGCACCTCCTCTGAGATAATCACCTTATCCTCGTCGATCTCAAACGTATCGCGAATGATCCGGAAATTACTGTTGACCACAATCAGCCGACCATTGTAAAGATTCGCCAGCTGCCGCATCTGCTTGTCTACCTGTGTTGACTCATTTCCGTGTACGTAGCCGCTCTGACTGATCTGGTCGACGAGCTGCTGGCACTGGCTCTGTATCATGGAGCGCTTCTGAGAAACCGTCTGCGTCACATAATTTTTCAGGATCACATACTCCATCAGAAAAATCGGTGTCATTCCAACCAGAATAAAGATGACAAAAATGCGTGCCTGCAGACTTTTAAAATAACGAAACGCTTTTTCTTTAATGGCAAAAATAATAACCCACTCCCCATTTTGTATGTACGTATTTTGGCTCGCTCGGATTTGCTTCGATCTTCTCACGCAGCCGTCGAATATGCACATCCACCGTGCGCACATCGCCCGGATACTCATAGCCCCACACGATATTCAGCAGATTCTCACGGCTGTAAACCTTATTCGGATTGAATACGAGAAGCTCCAGCACATCAAACTCCTTTGCGGTCAAATTGACCTCGCGTCCTGCAATGCTCACTCTGCGACCCTCACAGTCCAGCACAAGATCGCCCACTTCCACGATCTTCCCTTTTGGCTCTGCCGCCGCCTTTGAAGCCGTCCGGCGCATGATCGCCTTTAAGCGGGCCTTTACCTCGAGAATATTAAAAGGCTTGGTAATGTAATCGTCCGCGCCGTACTCGAGTCCCATGATCTTGTCCATGTCATCTCCTTTTGCGGTCAGCATGACGATCGGAACATCCGAGAACTCCCGAACCTGCTGGCAGACCTCCAGTCCATCCATTTTCGGAAGCATCAGATCCAGCAGAATAATATCATACGCCTTCTCCTTTGCCATGCGCAGTCCTTCCTCTCCGTCATAGGCGCAGTCCACCTCCATGTCATCCTGTTCCAGACTGAACCGGATTCCCTTCACAATCAGCTTTTCATCATCCACTACCAAAACCTTTTTGCCCATGCTCTTTACTCCTTTAATCTATGACACCATTATTTTTTCTCTGATCTTCTCAAACAGGCTGGACTTGATGCCGGAAATATTCTGGATCTCCTCGATCGAACGGAACCTTCCATGCTCACTGCGATAGGCCAAAATCGCTTCCGCGCGTGCCTCGCCGATCCCCGGCAGAGTCATAAGCAGCTCTTTGGAGGCCGTATTCAGGTCGACCCTTCCGTATGCCGCATCCCCTCCCGGCTCGCCGCCTGTCGTCTGCGAAGCATCCGCTGCAAGTGCCTGTACCTCTTCCTGCGTATATACATATAGCCGCTGCCCGTCCTGCACCGGTGCGGCCTGATTCAGCCACTGAGTATCCGCATCTTCCCGAAACCCTCCGGCTGCAGCGAGCGCTTCATACACCCGCATGCCATCCTGCAGCGCATAAACGCCAGGCGCCTGCACTGCCCCGCACACATAGACATAAATTACAGACGAAACCCCGGTCTGCTCTTCTGTCTGCCGCTCCTGCTCCGTCTCTGAAAAGGACTCCTTTCGAAGCCCGTCCATATGAATCTCTGTTCTCCGGGTACAGCCGGTCAGAAGCAGGATCATCACCCCCGCTTTCAAAGCAGCTCTCCGGATTCGTTTTCTGTGAGATATATTATTCCTTTTCTTATGCATTTTCTCTGCAGCTTCAGACTACCGATTCCTCTCATGCATTCTTATATTGTAACGGAAAATTAAAAGTTTTGCAATATTTTTTTACCATTTAAAAAGAACTACTCCGACCGCCATGATCCCGAGTCCGATCACGCGCCGCCACAGAAACGGCTGCTTTTCCACACCGAACCAGCCCATAAGCTCGATCAGGTAAGCTGCCGCCAGCTGTGCGAGCACGATCAGCATTGCCGCACGCGCCGGTCCGAGTGCTTCCATCGATTTTACAACCGTGATCGTAATCAACGCTCCCGCCACTCCGGAAAGCAGCATATACTTTGGCTCGACATGTCCAATTGCAAGAAAACTACTCCGATCCGTGAAAATCCATGCTGCCAGACAGGCCAGCAGCGCCGTAAACTGCACAAAAGCAGACGATACCCACAGGCTCGTCTGTCTCGTCACCTCAGTATTAAACACCCCCTGTACGCTCATCAGCACACCGGAAAGCAGCGCGATCGACATTCCCGACATTTTGTTCCGTCCTCCTGATCCACATAGCTTATTGACCCGCAAACACCGAAAAGAGGTGTTTTAGGATTGTATCATAGTATGCGCACATGGCTTTATTTTATTCTGACCAGGATCCGTAAAATCCATGACCCCCACAAAAATGATGAAAAAATACAGTCCCCGGAAAACCTCACCCGGAGACTGTACTTCTGTGGATATTGTATTTCTATGAATTATGAATATTGTATTTCTATGAATATCCCCTTACCCATAGTATCACGCAAGCGCACGCTCAAGTCTGCGGATCATCTCGTCCACATCCTCCTTCTCGATTACAAGCGGCGGCACAAAACGCAGCACATCCGAGCCGGCGCTCAAAACGATCAGCCGCTGTTCCAGTGCTTTTTTTACAATCTCGCCAACCGGGCGGCCTGTGACAACGACGCCCTGCATCAGTCCTTTTCCTCTGCGCAGACTCAGGCAGTCGTACCTGCTCACAAGCTCATCGAGCTTCTGCTCCAGATATGGTGCGATATCCTGTACATGCTTCACGATCTGCTGCTCTTCAAACAGATCGAACACCTTTGAGACCGCTGCACACGCCAGCGGATTGCCGCCATAGGTCGTCCCGTGGTCTCCCGGTACGAGCGATGCCCCGGCCACCTTCTCATTTAAGACGAACGCGCCGACCGGCACTCCGCAGCCAAGTGCCTTTGCGCAGGTCATAATATCCGGCTTCACACCGTACTGCTGCCATGCAAAATAGCTGCCGGTTCGTCCCATGCCGCACTGGATCTCATCAAGGATCAGCAGGATATCTTTTTCTTCGCAAATCGCTTTGATGCCCTGCAGAAATTCCGGATCTGCCGGATAAATACCGCCTTCGCCCTGCACCGTCTCAAGAATAATCGCACAGGTCTTGTCCGTCACCTGTGATTTCACGCTGGCAAGATCATTAAAGTCTGCAAATTTTACGCCTCCCATCAGCGGCTGGAATGCCTCCCGGTAATGCGGGTTGCCCGTCACGGAAAGTGCGCCGATGCTCCGGCCATGAAAGGAATGGCGCATCGCGATGATCTCATGATCCGTACCGCCATCCTTCAAAAAGGCGTACTTTCTGGCTGCCTTGATCGCACCCTCAATCGCTTCCGTTCCGCTGTTCGTAAAGAACACCTTATCCATCCCGCTTGCCTCTACCAGCTTCTTCGCCGCCTCTGCCAGCGGTACATTATAGTAAAGATTTGAAGTGTGGATAAGCTGATCCACCTGCGCTTTTAACGCATCGTTATACGCTTCATTTCCATAGCCGAGCGCGAATACCGCGATCCCGGCTCCGAAATCCAGATAATCATTTCCATCTGCATCCGTCAGATAGACACCGTGCCCCTCCTTTAATACAACCGGAAAGCGGTTGTAGGTGTGCAGCACATACTGCTCCGTCTGCTCCATATATTCTTTACTGTTCATTGAAAAATGGCTCCTCTCCGTCTCCGATAATCGCAGTTCCGATACCCTTATTGGTAAAGAACTCCAGAAGCAGGCAGTGCTCGATCCGACCGTCCAGGATATGGACGCGCGATACGCCTGACTCAATTGCCTGAATACAGTTCTGCAGCTTCGGCAGCATACCACCGCCGACATTGCCGCTCTTTAAAAACTCCTTTGCCTCCGGGATCGTCAGCTCACTGATCAAACTCGTGCGATCCAGCGGATCACGATATACACCCTCGATATCCGTCAGGAATGCCAGCTTTGCCGCCCTGACTGCCGTCGCGATCGCACAGGCCGCATCATCTGCATTGATATTGTAGGAATGAAACTCATCATCTGAACCAATCGGGCAGATGACCGGGATAAAATCATTGTCCAGCAGCGTCTCCAAAAGCGTCGTATCGACATGCCTGACCTCACCGACAAAGCCGATATCCTTACCGCCTGCCAGCTTCTTATCGACCTGCAACACCGATCCGTCCTTGCCGCTGATGCCGACTGCCTTCAATCCGACCTTTTCCATCATGGAAACAAGGCCTTTGTTGATCTTGTTGAGCACCATCTCGGCCACTTCCATCGTCTCCGCATCCGTGACACGCAGGCCGTTCACAAAATTCGTCTCAAGGCCAACCTTATTGATCCACTTTGTGATCTCTTTTCCACCACCGTGTACGATGATCGGCCGGAACCCGACCAGCTTCAGAAGTGCCACATCTCTGATCACGCTCTTTTTCAGCTCGTGATCCACCATCGCACTTCCACCATATTTTACTACGATTGTTTTTCCGTGAAAACGCTGGATATACGGAAGCGCCTCAATCAGCACATTCGCCTTTTCCAGCCACATCTCCATCATCGGTTCCATTTTTGTCGGCTCCATTTCGTCACACTCTCTTTCTTTTTTCAGGAATGCCTCTGCATTCTTGCTGCAAGATACGCGTTATGCAACGCAAGACATACTTCTTCTGCGCATCTTAGCAATCCTGCCGGAGGCTATATCAGATGAGGGATTGACTCCCGCCACTGATACCGATTTGTTTATCTGATATATTGATATATGCTCAGGATCGATAATCCGCATTGATCTTCACATAGTCAAATGTCAGATCGCAGCCCCACGCCGTCGCGGATGCCTCACCCATCTTTACATCGGCGATCGCAGTCACTTCCTTCTCAGAGAGGATCTTCGTCGCTTCCTCCTCGCTGTATCCGGTCGAAACACCGTTTTCGATGATTTTCAGCTTTCCGGCTGCGCTCTCGAACCAGAGGTCCACCTTTTCCGGATCAAACTGCACACCAGAGTATCCCATCGCACACAGGATTCGCCCCCAGTTTGCATCATGGCCAAAGATCGCAGCCTTCGTCAGATTCGATGTGATGACAGATTTGCTCAGAGTCACCGCATCGGCCTTGCTCGCCGCACCGGTCACCTTTACCTCAAAAAGTGCGCTTGCTCCTTCTCCGTCTGCCGCCATATGCTTTGCCAGATACGTATTGACCTCATTTAATGCCTTTACAAATGCCGCATAATCCTCATTTTCCTCTGTGATCTTCGGATTCCCGGCTTCACCGTTTGCCAGCAGCAGTGCAGTATCATTAGTCGACGTATCTCCATCCACAGATATCATATTGTATGTATCCTGTACGCTTGCACTCAGTGCTTTCTGCAAAAGCTCCTTCGAAATCGCCGCATCAGTCGTCACAAAGCTGAGCATCGTGCACATATTCGGATGGATCATGCCAGAACCCTTGCACATACCGCCGATCGTGACCGTCTTTCCGCCTAAGGTCGCCTCGACGACCACTTCCTTTTTCACCGTATCCGTCGTCATGATCGCCTCTGCCGCCAGCGTCGCCGCCGCCTGTGTATGTGCCAGCATCGGCTGCATTGCCTCAATGCCCGCACAGATCTTATTGATCGGAATCTGCGCGCCGATCACGCCCGTAGAAGCCACAAGCACCTGATCTGCCCTGATGCCAAAGAGCTCCGCCGCCTTTTCCGCCGTCTGTTTGCAGTAGCCAAGTCCTTCTTCTCCGGTACATGCATTGGCCACGCCGCTGTTGACTACCACCGCATGGACGCTGCCGCCTCCATATACGACTGACTGATCCCATTTGACCGGAGCTGCCTTCACGACATTTGTTGTAAATGTACCGGCCACCTCACATGGTATCCTGCTGTAGATCAGTGCCATGTCTTTCTTTCCTTTTTTGATACCGGCTGCTATGCCGATCGCCTCAAAGCCTTTAGCCGCTGTCACGCCGCCATCTGTCTTCTTTATCATTTTCTCGTCTTTCCTTCTTTCTGTATGTATTCGCAAAAGGGTATCAAGCCTTACTGTCTTTCATTACGGAAATACCGGCGGCATCCGAAGTCCTTCCGCCTCGTCCTCGCCAAAGAGCAGATTCATATTCTGCACAGCCTGTCCTGCCGCTCCTTTGACCAGATTGTCCATTGCCCCCATCATAATGATGCGATGTGTCCGCGGATCCAGCTTAAATCCGACGTCGACGTAGTTACTGCCTTCCACCCACTTTGTCTGCGGGCAGACGTCCTTCGGCAGTACACGCACAAAACGCTCCTTCTCATAATACCGGTCGTAAACCGCCTTTACCTCTTCATAGGAGACATCCTTTTTCAAAGACGCATAAGCCGTCACTAAAATGCCGCGGTTCATCGGCACCAGGTGCGGTGTAAAATTCAGCCGTACCGGACGGTTCGCCGCATAGGAGAGCTGCTCCTCGATCTCCGGCGTATGCCGATGCGTCGCCACACCGTATGCCTTCATATTTTCATTGACCTCACAGAAAAGATTGTCCGTCTTCGCTCCACGGCCGGCCCCCGATGTGCCGGACTTTGCGTCAATAATAATCGTATCCGGATCAATCAGCTGCTCCTTTACGAGCGGATAAATGGAGAGTGTGCTGCAGGTCGGATAGCAGCCCGGATTCGCAACGATACGAGCGCCTCTGATCTTCTCCCGGTTGATTTCGCACAGACCGTATACTGCCTCTTCGATATACTGCGGCGCTTTGTGCTCCATCTTGTACCACTCTTCGTATACTTTTACATCCTTCAGGCGGAAATCTGCGCTCAGGTCGATCACCTTTGCATGTGAGAGAATGTCTTCATTAATTAAGGAAGCACACAGTCCCTGTGGCGTCGCCGTGAAAATGACATCCGCCTCTTTTGCCAGCTCATCCATATTGTCATCCATGCATTTTGCATCGACGAGCTGAAACATATTCTGATAAATCGACGCATACGGCTGATCCACATAGCTTCTGGAGCCGTACCACACGATTTCGGCATCCTTATGTCCCAGCAACAGACGCACAAGCTCTGCCCCCGCATATCCGGTTGCTCCTATGATTCCTGCTTTTATCATCACACTTCTCCTCCTCGTTTTTTCCCAATTCTATACCAAATGTGAAAATAAGTAAAGAGGTTTTATGCGCATATTTATACATTCCTCATTAAATAATATTCAAATTCCGCTGTTTTCTGAACGGATAGAATGGCTTTTATATTTCCGTTTTTTCTGTCATTTCACAGAATTTTGAAATAGGGCTTGCATATTTATGATTCTTGATGTATATTAATTGCAGTTCAGAAATACACACAGAGGAGGAACCTATTATTATGAAAGAAAAAGTAATTCTTGCCTATTCGGGCGGACTTGATACGACCGCTATGATTCCGTGGCTGAAAGACAATTTTGATTATGAAGTCATCTGCTGCTGCATCGACTGCGGACAGGGAAATGAGCTGGAAGGTCTGGATGAGCGTGCAAAGCTTTCCGGAGCTTCCAAATTATACATCGAAGACATCAAGGATGAGTTCTGCAATGATTTCGTTATGCCGTGCGTAAAGGCAGGTGCTGTCTATGAGCACAGCTATCTGCTCGGCACCTCTATGGCCCGCCCAGCCATTGCAAAGCGTCTCGTAGAGATCGCCCGCAAGGAGGGCGCTACCACGATCTGCCATGGCGCGACCGGTAAAGGAAATGACCAGATTCGTTTTGAGCTCGGCATCAAGGCTCTCGCCCCGGATCTGAAGGTCATCGCTCCTTGGCGTATGACTGATGTATGGAAAATGGAATCCCGTGAGGATGAGATCGAATTCTGCAAACAGCACGGCATCGTGCTTCCGTTCGACCACAGCCACAGCTACAGCCGCGACCGCAACCTCTGGCACATCAGCCACGAGGGACTTGAGCTTGAGGATCCGGCAAACGAGCCGAATTACGACAACATGCTTGTTCTTGGCGTGACACCGGAAAAAGCTCCGGATCAGGGCGAATATGTGACCATGACTTTTGAAGCAGGTACTCCGAAGACCTTAAACGGCAAGGAAATGACTGTCTGCGAGATCATCACGGAGCTGAACAAGCTCGGCGGCAAGCACGGCATCGGCATCGTCGATATCGTCGAGAATCGCGTCGTAGGCATGAAGTCCCGCGGCGTCTATGAGACACCGGGAGGAACGATCCTGATGGCCGCACATGACCAACTCGAGGAGCTGATCCTTGACCGTGAGACCATGGAGACAAAGAAAAAGCTCGGCAGCCAGTTCGCACAGGTCGTTTACGAAGGAAAATGGTTCACCCCGCTGCGCGAGGCCATTCAGGCATTCGTAGAGTCCACCCAGCAGTACGTGACCGGAGAAGTAAAGTTCAAGCTTTACAAGGGCAATATCATCAAGGCCGGCACAACCTCTCCGTACAGCCTTTACAATGAATCTCTGGCAAGCTTCACGACCGGCGACCTTTACGATCACCATGACGCATCCGGATTCATCACCCTGTTCGGACTTCCGCTGAAGGTTCGTGCGATGAAAATGATGGAAGCAAAGAAAAACGCGGAGAGCAAATAAGCTTTCTGTTCCAATAGCAAAAGCCCCCTGGCAAATCCAAATGTTTGCCAGGGGGCTTTTGTATTCGCAAGCTGCTTAGCAGCTTACCACAGGAGTGGCTTGTATCAGTTCGACCGTACTTCCTGTCTCATAAACCCGACATAGGAGCCGCCGAACGCGATGAGCATCAGTGCTGCCAGACCGGTCAGATGCGGCCATACGAGCAGCAGGCTCTGTCCGAGACTTAAGTATCCGCTGATCGCGCCGACCAGCTGATTAACGGTCACCGCATTGACGGAACGAACCGTCGGATTCATGATCGTCGAGACTGCCTCACTGTAGAGGTAATACGGCGAAATCCGGTTCAGGCTCAGATTCAGCGTATAATTGTTCAGGCTGTTGATCATTGCATGATAATCATCTCCCACCGGATACACACCGTTTGCAATAATACTTGCCACCAGGCTCATGAAGATCGAGAAGAAAATCCATACAGAGATCGATGCCAGTGCGGAGGTCGCCGCATGTCGGCACACGACGGAAAACAGAATCGAAAGTGCCAGCCAAAACGCAACATAAATTACTGTAAAAATCAGAAAAATCAGAATCCGGAGTACCTCCTCCGTATCCGGCACCAGTCCGGTCGCTGCCATTCCGACTGCCCCAAGCGCAATGCCCATCGAGAAAATCACAATTGCAATCACCGCCGTACCGGCGAGAAACTTTCCAATGATAATCGAATCACGGTAGATCGGCTGCGCGACAAGGCGGTTTAAGGTACCGTTGGCCCGCTCGCTGTTTACCGCATCAAACCCGAGTGCCAGTCCGACGATCGGCCCGAGAAGGGCGATGAAGGACATGAACGACGGGATCGAGCTTCCGCTCGACGTATACAGCTTCAGGAAGATGAAATTGCTGTCCTGTGAGATCGCATCGGAAAGCCCGGAGATCGCGCCATACAGGCTTGCAAAGCTCGTCGCCCCGATCAGAATCAGCAGAATGAGGAAACGCTTGCTGGTCAGGTGATCCGCCAGCTCCTTACGGATCAGCGCATTTCTTCCCGTGCTGCCTTTAATTGCTGCCGGATTTGCGCTTCCAGCCATGCTTTTTGTTTGTTTCAGATTTATTGCTTTCATCGCTCTGCCCTGCCTTTTCAAAATAACGTCTGTAAATCTCATCCAGATCGCCGCCGCGCTGATGCAGATGCATCACCGTATAACCATTCTCTCCAAGGAACTGTGTCAGCTGCGGACGGATATCCTTCTTCGAGGTGATCATAAACCGGCGGCCTTCCTTTTCGATCTTCAGAATCCCCTGCTGAGCAGCCAGCATTCCAAGGATCTGGTCGTCACACGGCTCTACGTCTACCTCAAGCAGATAGGTACCGTTCTTCTGAATCTGTGCTTCCAGTTCCGCCAGAGTACCACATGCAATCAGGCTGCCCTGTACATAGATGCCGACCCGGTCGCATACCTGCTGAATCTGCTGCAGCTGATGGGAAGATATCAATACCGTACGCCCATCCTTTACCGAAAGCTCCCGGATCAGGTTCAGCAGCTCCCGCATACCTTCCGGGTCAATGCCGAGCGTCGGCTCATCCATGATGATGACCTGCGGATCCTTCATCAGCACATCCGCAATGCCGAGTCTCTGCCGCATACCTTTGGAGTACGTTGCTGTCTTCCGGTCTGCAGCATCTGTCATGCCGACCCGATCCAGCAAGTAGTCAATCCGCTCCTCCAGCTCCTTTCCATGCATCCCGTTCAGTCTTCCGGTAAACCTCAGATTCTGTCTGCCTGTCATATCACCATAAAAGCCGACATTATCCGGAAGATACCCGACCATGGATTTTACCTCCAGCGGATTTCGCGTGCAGTCACAGCCTGCAATCTCCGCTGTGCCTGCCGTTGGCTCTGTCAGCCCGAGCAGCATCAGGATCGTTGTCGTCTTTCCTGCGCCGTTCGGTCCGAGCAGTCCGAAGACTTCTCCTTTGTGAATGGAGAGATTCAGATCGTTTACAGCGATTTTCGATCCGTACCGCTTCGTCAGACGAGAAGTCTGAATAATATTCTCCATTTTTTCAGCCATGTTTACCGTCTCCCGAATTTCTTAAAGATCATTCCAAGTACTGCTACCAGAACTACAATGATTGCGATTGCCGCAATGCCCCATGTCGTAGAGGTCTTTACCGATACACGTAAATCTGCGGAAGAGGATGCCTCATCGTTCTTGATGCTGATCGAAGTCACATAGTCGCCCGTGATAACGTCCTGTGCCGGCTTGATTGTCGCAGTAATCTCCTTGGTTGCGCCCGCTTCCAGCGTATCAATCGTAGATTCACTGAAGGTGACCTCCCAGTCTGTCGGTGCGGAAGACGTGAGGTTTAGATTTGTCAGATCGACATTTCCGTTGTTTGTCACGCTCAAGGTCACCGTCGACTCCTTATCTGCATAGGCATCCAGACTCAGACGTCCGTCCGGTGTGGAGAGTGATACATCATAAGTACCTGTGATGGAAACAGAAAGATCCTCAGAAAGATTATCTTCCGATGAAATGGCCGTTACCGGAATGGAGTAGTCTCCTTTCTCCACATCATCCGGCGGTGTCACAGTCACGGTCACACCCTGGCTCTGTCCTGCATCTACGGTCAGGCTTGCTACATTCGTGGTCTCTCCGGAAGGAGTAAAGGTCGCCTGCCAGCCGGTCGGTACATCTGCCGCCAGTGCATAAGACTGTTCGGTCGCCCGGTTATTCACGATCGTCGTGTCAAAGGTAAAGGTCGTACCGGATGCACCCTGCTGCTCCGGATACTCGGAAGTAAAGGTGCTCTGCAGTGCCTCCTCCTTGCTGACGGTAACAGCAAGCTCCAGTGTATCGCTTGCGCCCTTTCCGCCATCGGCCTGCAGTTCAATCGTGTAAGTACCATCCTCTGCATCCTCCGGTACCGTCAGAGAAAAATCTGTTTCTGTCTTGTCATCTGTCGTGGCATCTCCATCGACATGCACTCTCGTGATCTGGCTGTTTCCGCCCTTAAAATATCCGCTCCAGTTGTCTGGCAGCGATTTTACAGACAGATCCGCATCATAGGACTCTCCCTCTGCACAGGAAAAATCAAGATCAAAATTGACATTATCGCCTGCCTTCACAGTCACGCCCGGATATGCGGTGCTCATGTCGAGCCCCTCCCCTGCTGCATACGCCGGAGCTGCCCCAAGCAGCATCGCTGCGAGCATTGAAGCGGCCGTCAGCCCTGCTCCTGTCTTTCTCATCATTCCATTTACGCCTTTCATCATTCAGAACTCCTTCCATGATTTCTCGAGACCGATCAGTATATATGGCCCCGGATCCGCACCCACAGGTGCTTTCTGTCTGCATCAGTTGGGGCAAAATACCTCGATTCCAGACTCTGAAAATGATTCTAGCCGGAGATTGTGTTCCTTTTTTGATGAAATTGTGTTGCTCCTGTGGAAGAATTGTGAAAAAAGTGTGTTAAAAAGCAGGCAAAAAAAGCTGCAGAAAAAAATTTTTCTGCAGCTCATCGCTCATCTTGTTTTCCTTACTCTGCGTCGTCTGTATTCAGCCCTGTGATAAATTCATCCAGAGAAGAAGTATTTACAGTATAACTCGGCTTCTCTGCCGTCGTCGTATCCTCAGACTGAAGTCCGTGATAGACTGATACCCCGACCCATGCGACCAGCGCGATCGCCACAACCGATACGCCTGCCTTCATCGCAGCGAGCTGACGCTTCTCCTTTTTGATGATCTTGTCACGATTTTTCTTTTCCTGTTTATAACGGTCAACCTTTGCCTGACTCATGCTATCTCTCCTTTTCCGTAACATGCCGCGCGGCACTTTCATCATCTGCTCGACAGATTCCGCCCTTCCGCACAGGCTCTTTATTTACCAGTATACACGATTTGCATGAAAAGTAAAGTGGATATTCGCAATCTATCCCTGCAGCTCTGCTGACAGGGCCTAGCTTCGCTACTTGCAGGATTTACTTGAGGGGAACTATTAAGGTTCCCCCATTATTTTGCTAATGCCTCTTTAATCTTCATCAATCTCTGATTTTTTATGATGATGATGTCTCTTATGTTCTGCTTCTCCGCAGACAATGCAGTTCTTCACTACTTCCCCATGTTTCGTAAAATCCCAGGTTCCATAGGCCACCATCGGGCTATCTTTCATAATGCAGAGGCTGATGGTTTCGTAAAGAATGATGCCGTCCTGTCTTGCAATGCATCGGAATAATTCATTGCCGAAATAGTCTTTGATATATCCCAGCACATCACCTTCCCGGAAGGTTTCTCCCGGCTGCCTTGTCGGATACCAGCATCCTTCTACCGGAGCATCTTCGTAAATGGCAGGACTGACATCAATCGGTGTCTTTTCATGACGATGTGCCTGTCCCTTAAATACTCCAAGATAGCGCAGTATGTTTTTCACATCATGCACATCTTCATCCACAAGACTCTGACACCATTGACTGCTGTGTCCACGTTCCAGCAAAATACTTGGAATTCCCAATGAGCCTGCATAATTATACGCACCGCTTGTATTGCACTGGGATTCTACCAGAAGATCCACATGGGCAATCTCCGCCATCTCACGACTCTTTTTCACTACGTAATCACTGGCATTGCCCAGACAATATACATAGGAAACAAGACCTTCGAATCCGTCTCCGCAATGCAAATCAATATAGTAATCTGCAAATGGGAAAAATTCCCGTTCTACTGTATAGGCGATACGCTCCGCTGTTGTGCCAAGCATACTTCCCGGAAATACCCGGTTCAGATTTTTTCCATCCTCATAGACAAGGCTCATGGTACGGTGCTCAAACCCACTTGGATTCATCAGATGAATGATGATTACCTGTCCGCTGATCTTGTCCGGTTCCAGGTCATGAGATAATTGAATCGCAGACTGGATTCCCACATATTCTGCATTGTGCACACCACCTGATATCAATACTGTTTCGCCTTCCTGCGTTCCGCAGATCAGTGTCACCGGAAGCTGGATACGGGTTCCTTCTACCGATATAAATCCGTTGACTTTTTCTCCTCTTTTTGCAGTAAGTCCGCCAATTGTAAATTGTTCCATAAGTCTCTCCTTACTTTTTCTTACTGTTTTTTCAACACTTTTCTGCTTACATCCACAAAACAAATAATAAATGCAATCATAGCCAGAGACCAGGTGATAGGATATACTGCTGCCACCATCCGCAGACTATGGAACTGATCTACAAATAATTTCAAGATTCCAATTCTACAAATGCAAAGTGTCACAATTATAATTATCATAGACTGAATTGTTTTTCCCACACCTCTTACCAGTCCGCCTGTTACTTCCATAATCGAATAAATGAAATAAAACGGGAAAGATACACCTATGATCTGCAATCCCAGACGGATTACATTTTCATCCCGACAGAAAATACCCAAAATCGTTCTTCCAAACATCAGAATGACCGTTGAAAGTATCATTATAACAGATGCAGAAATTATATTACACACAATCGCACTTTTCTTGATTCTCTCATATTTTCTAGCTCCGTAGTTCTGTCCGGCGAAGGTCACAATACTCTGTCCAAAGGCAACAATCGGAAGATACAATATGTTTTCCACACGGAAGTAAACTGTAAATGCTGCTACTGCATCCTCTCCAAATCCATTGATATAGTACTGCACTACCAGATTGGACAATGTAAGAATCATCGCCTGTATTCCCAACGGAATCCCGATTTTGATGATCGTTTTGCTCATCCGCCTTTCGATCTTCCATCTCTGTCTCAGTAAGTTTTCTTTTCGGAAAATGTATACCATTAAAAATACTGCCGTAAAAGTCTGTGATACGACGGTCGCCAGAGCTGCACCTGCCACACCCCAGCCAAGCATTGCGATAAAGCACCAGTCCATACACACATTTAAAAAGCCACCGGAAGCCAGTACCAGAAACGGTGTTCTGGAATCTCCCATGGCCCTTAAAATTCCGGCGCACATATTATAAACAATCATGGACATAATTGCCAACAAATAAATCCGAATATACACCAGCGCCTGCGCCAGTATTGATGCCGGCGTGTTCAAAGCTCGAAGTGCCCAATCTGCCAGCAGCTGCCCTGCTGCCATCAAAAAAATTCCTCCGGCTAATGCAAGAAACAACGCATTTTCCATGCTTTTTTGCACATTTTCTTTATCCTTTGCGCCCCAATACTGAGCTGTTATTACGCCTGCACCGACAGATATACCGGTAAAGAGACCAATCAGACAGGTTACAAGTATCCCACTTGCACCCACTGCTGCAGCCTCTGTTTTTCCCATATAATTTCCCACAAAAATCAAATCAACGGTGCCGTATAATTGCTGGAACAGGCTGCCCAAAAACAGTGGCAATGCGAATAAGATAAACCCTTTTACAATACTTCCTTCTGTTAAATTCGTATTCTTCATTACTTCTTTCCGCCATAGAGATGACAGGCTACCTGGTGTCCCGGCTCTACTTCTGTCATCTGAGGTTTTTCCTTTTTACAGATATCCATACATTGTTCGCATCTTCCCTGGAATGGACATCCTTTCGGCAAATCCAGCGGACTTGGTGCTTCACTTTCGATGCTTTCAATTGGTTTTGAAAAATCCATATGAATATCAAATACCGCTCCCATTAATGCTTTTGTATAGGGATGCATGGCTTTGGAAGATAATTCTGCACCCGGAAGTGTTTCTACCAGATTTCCCAGATACATGACTGCGATCTGATGTGCAACCTGCTGAACCAGTGCAATGTCATGGCAAATAAATCCAAACGTAATATTCTTTTCTCTCTGAAGTTTGGCGATCAGTTCAATGACTGTCTTCTGAACAGATACATCCAGTGCAGATGTTGCTTCATCCAGTACCACAATTTCAGGTTCCAGAGCCAGCGCTCTTGCAATGGCAACACGCTGTCTTTGTCCTCCACTCATATTATGAGGATATCGATCTGCAAAATCTCCCGGAAGTTCTACCATTTCCAGAAGCTTTCTGCACACTGCATCTTTTTCAGATTTTTTGATTCTCTTAAAGTTCATCAATGGTTCACATACAATATCCCGGATGATCATCTTTGGATTAAATGATAACGCAGGATCCTGAAATACCATCTGTATATTCTGGCGACTCTGACGAAGTTCCTCTCCATGTAACTTTGTAATATCTGTGCCGCGATAAAGAATTTCTCCTTTCGACGGCTTATCTAAAGAAACCAGAAATCTCATAAAAGTACTTTTTCCACATCCGGATTCTCCCACAAGACCAAGCGTTTCTCCTTTATACATTTTCAGATTGATATCATCATTTGCCAGCAGCGTCCTTCCATGGGAAGCCGGAAATTTTCTGGTTATATGCTTTGCTTCCAATATTACTTCTCTTTTTTCAGACATAACGTTCACCTCCAAGAGACGGAACAGCATCCAGAAGCTTTCTGGTATATTCGTTTTGGGATTCCTTCAGAATATACTCTCTTGTTCCCTGATCTTCTATTATTCCCTGTTTCATAACAATAACATAATCCGACATGTATGCAGCCACACCAAGATTATGCGTCACTACAATAATACTGGTATTGTAATCATCTCTCAGCCGCATCATCTGACGCACAATCTGAGCCTGCGTCGTCACATCCAGTGCCGAAGTCGGTTCATCTGCCAGTAACAGTTTTGGCTGATAAGTCATACCTATGGCAATTCCAACACGTTGTCTCATACCGCCCGACAACTGAAACGGATAAGAATTCATAATATTATCTGCTGCCGGAAGTCTCATACGCTCCAGCATCATAATTCCTTTGTTCCATGCTTCCTTTTTGGAAATCTTTTCATGTGTCAGAATGTATTCTGTAAATACACTTCCAATCTTTTTCGTAGGGTTCATCATGGCCCCACTATCCTGAAAAATCATGGAAATATCTGTACCACGCAGTTTTCTCCATTTTTCAGAATTGTAAGTCAGAAGATTCTCTCCCTCTAATGTGATCTGTCCTGCTGTTACCTTTCCGCCACCAGGGAGTAATCCCAAAATTGCGCGGATCACCGTAGTTTTTCCGCTTCCTGATTCTCCTACCAATGAAATAATCTGTCCCTGTTTCATACTCATATTAAAATGTTGAACCGTCGGGACGTTTTTATAGGAGATGGTCACATCTTTTAATTCAAGCATCGTTCTACCTCCTATTCACTCTTTGGATCCAAGATATCCCTGATGGAATCTCCAAGCATATTGAATACAACAACGACGATAAAAATTGCAAGTCCCGGAAAGATCATCAGCCATGGTGCTGACTGCATACAGGCTCTTCCCTCATTCAGCATATAGCCCCATTCCGGTGCAGGAGGCTTCGCACCAAATCCCAGAAAGGACATTGCTGCCAGCTCCAGCATCATAGATCCCACATCTGTCGCTGCTGTAATAATCAAAGTTGGCAATGCATTCGGAAGCATGTAGCGAAGCAACATATATGGGGTCTTCGAACCGGTAACTATCGCTGCAGACACATAATCACGGTCACGGATTTTCAGAACCAGACTTCGTGCCAGACGGGCGTATTTGGTCCAGCTCACTACTACAATTGCAATAATCGCATTTTTAATACTGGCTCCCATAATACCGGCAACTGCGAGGGCAAGTACCAGTCCAGGGAAAGCAAGCATCATATCTGCAATTCGCATAATCACTGCATCCACGATTCCTCCAAAATAGCCGGAAATAACACCGGTTACTGTTCCAACCAGAAAAATTAACGCAACCACACCAAATGTGGCTGTCAAAGATGCACGTGCACCATAAATCACTCTTGTAAAAATGTCGCGCCCCATCTTATCTGTTCCAAAAATATGCTCTTTACTCGGAGGAAGCAATGCGTCTACCAGGGATCCTTTCAGCGGATCCACACCACCTGTTACAACAGGGGCAAATATTGCTGCCAGAATAATAAGCAGTGCAAGAATAGAAAACACGACAAACGTTTTATTCTGTAAAAATCTGTTTTTCTTCATAGTTCTCTACTCCTTTAAACGCATACGAGGATCAATGTAAACATAAGACGCATCTACAATCAGGTTAATTACCATATAGATCAGTGCCAGCCATAATACATATCCCTGAATCAGATTGTAATCACTGGATGTAATTGCAGAAACTGCCAAATTACCAAGTCCCGGATAGGAAAAGATGACTTCTACCACACTGGTTCCCCCTAAGAGGGAACCAATGGAAAGACCAAACATCGTAATCAGCGGAAGTAAGGAGTTCGGGAAAACATTCTGCCAGATAATTTTAGATCTTTTTACACCTCTGGCTTCTGCACCGATGACATAATCCTGGCTTAATTCATCCAGTACTGCTGTTCGTACCTGTCTGGTATACTTGGATGACATTGCAATCGCCAGTGTCAGTGCCGGAAGAAATAAACTCTTAAAATCTCCTGCTGAACTGATTACCGGAAATGCATGGATGTATACACAAAATGCCAGAATCAATAATAAGCCTACCCAAAAGTTTGGCATAGCACACCCCAGAAACGTAATTCCACGAACAAGATAATCAATCCATTTATCTTTATAGAGTGCAGATAACATTCCCAGCGGCACAGATAAAATCAACATCATCACCATCGACATCAACGTCAGTTTCAGGGTTGGCCAGAGTCTTTCAGCCAGCAGTTCTGTTACCGGTCTGTTCAGACTGTAGGATTTTCCAAAATCCCCTTTCAGGCAATTTCCAAGCCATCTGGTATACTGCTGCAAAAATGGATCATTTAATCCCATTTCCTCTCTTGTCTCCTGAATCATCTCTTCAGATGGCATCACACCGGTTGCTGTATACATGTTACGAACAGGATCGCCCGGAGACATGAACGTCAATGCAAATGTAATAAAGCTGATTCCCAGCAATACAATTACAATCTGCAAAAGACGTTTTACTATTTGTTTTTTGCTCAAAACGAACACTCCTTTTTGCTTTACTCTTATTCAGCCGGTACAATTTCTGTGGACAGCCAATAGTAATCTGCTGTGTGGATATGTGCAGATCCGACTTTTGCATTGTTATAAATCATAGATGAGTTATAGTATCCGTCAATCAAAACAGCTGCATCATCAATCAGAATCTGCTGCATCTGGAAGATGATATCTTTTCTCTTTTCCGGATCCATTTCGCTTTGTAATTCCTTATATAATTCATCATATTCCGGATTTGAGTATGCACAGTAGGATGTATCCGTTGCCCAGTTTGCCATATAAGCCAGAGGATCTCCGGTACCAACTGTAATCCAGTTATTATTATTGAAATCATAATCCAGAGCTGCCAGTTTGCTCCACTGATCATCAGAGCTGCCGTATTCTGGAACCACACCGATACCAATTTCTGCCAGATACTGTGCATGAGCATCTGAGAAATCATTCAGCAGACGGTTTTCATAAGAAATATATCTCAGATTGATGTTCTGACCATCCAGTTCGCGAATTCCATCTCCGTCTGTATCCACAATCCCTGCTTCATCCAGGATCTGTTTTGCCTTTTCCGGATCATAGGTATATGGATTTACCAGTTCATCATAACCATAGTTCAGTGTAGATGGCAAAACTGAGAAACCTGGAGTATAAAGTCCTCCAATTGTTTTGGAATTACAAATCGTATCATTATCAATTGCCATCAGAATTGCCTGACGCAGTGTTTTATTTCCCAGCACTCCGTTAAAGTTCATCCATGAAAATCCGCAGCGTACACCAGATGCAATATCTACGGTATAAGCATCACTTTCCTCAAAGCTCTGAATATCTGCTACGTTCGTAATATTTTCCACCAGGTCTACCTGTCCACTCTGAAGTGCCATTGCCTTTGCGGAGTTGTCTCCCATAAACATCAGATTTACTTTGTCATATGGTACATCTTCACGATAATATTCATTAGCTGCCAGCTCGTATCCAACACCTACTCCATTGAACTTTTCAATTTTATATGGACCGGTACCGATAATTCCATTATCAAAGTTCTCAATATGCTCTACATCTGTGATTCCCATGGTCGGATGGCAAAGCTGACCCATCAGATTCGCATATGGTTTACTTGTTTTAATGAAAATAGTATTTGCTTCATCATCAGCTGTTACTTCTGCTTCAAATTCCAGATATTTTTCTGGTTTTGCTGATCCGGATGGTCCTACTTCTTTCATATGATCAAAGTATGCTTTCACTTTGGATGGAGTCAGATCACAGCCGTCAGAAAACTTGATACCATCTTTCAGCTTAATCGTCCACTCTGTATGTTCATCATTTACTTCGTAACTTTCTGCCAGCCATGGTGTTACTTCCATATTGTCATCAAATTTGAACAGGGCTTCCGCAATTCCGTATCTCATGGCATTCCATCCAGCATTTTCATCCATGGCACTGTTTACTACACCGTCTGTATACATGGCACATCCAAAGTTCAATACCTTATCTTCTGCATTTGCGGTAATTCCCATAGACAGCAGTGCTGCGGTTGCTGCTGCAATCATCATGGCTTCTCTTTTTTTGTTTTTCATTTTCTTTCTCCTTATTATTCTTATTTTTTTGTTGCATTATTATGATGATATCGATGTTTTCACATCTCTATCTTTTCATACTAATTCATATGGAATTGATTTATCTATTTCATAATTTTTCTGTAAACTCTTTAAATGAGTCAAAGTCTGCTGATGGTTCATAAGCCTTCATAACCTTCATCATGCTCTGGACACTATATGTATTATCATACATACCTATAGACAACGCATACTGGCTGTCAAACTCTTTCGGAGATGTTGCTGTCCAGAAGAATTGCTGCAGTTGAAAAGCACTGCCATTTTCCCGATAATCCCCGGCATATCCCTCATAAGCATTTTCCATAGCTACAAAAGCAGGTGCCACGATTGCTCCGTATTTACCAACCAGGTAATCCAGTTTTTCTTTGCTGTCATATCCTTTTGTGTGAAACAGTCCATAGTTCTCCTCTGTAAAACAGTCAATGGCTCCCACCTGAATGTCTTCTTTTTTCTCCTGTTCACATGCACTTATGGCATCCATTAAGCTATTCACACTCAGTACGCTGAGAATGACATTGTTTTCTCCGTCATCCAGGACTTTTCGCAGATTTTCATTCAAATTCTCTACACTTGGATAGCCCGGAACAATGGTAATCTGTATATCTGTTCCTGTTTCGATTTTTTCTGTATCTGTTGCCAGTACCAGTTCTTCTACCGGTTTTTCATAAGACAAATCATAGCTTTTCTGAAGCTGATTCAAAATACCTGCAGTTCTCAGCCTGTGCATTTCATTATTTACTCCGGCACCGCCACTGGTAATGATATACTGATTTTTCCTTTCGGTATCTTCTGAAGCAAAGTACTGTGCCATATCTTCTGCTGCTTTCTGTTCTTCTTCTGCTGATGGACCAATCACTCCCAAAAAATATGGATTATTTTTTACTTTTTCAAACATTTCGTTGCTGATGGTTCCTGAACCACGGACATAGTACATCCCATATTCTTCACAAACCGGAAGTACCTGTTCCAGATCAGTAGAAAGGAACGAAATGATTCCCTTTACTCCCTTTTCATGCAATTCTTCTATAAATGCAATTTCATCTTCTGCACTGAGGATTCCTGTTGAATAGACAAAATCTACATTAAACGTGATGCCAATGTAGTTTTCCAGATAATTTCGAAATGCTCTTACTTCTGCATCGTTAAGATTATACACAGAAACACCGATCACTGTGTTTGCTGTTTCTAAAGTGTCTGAAGCCAGAACCGGAACACTAATAAAAATAAGCATTATCACTCCAGCTATCATAATTAACCATTTTTTCATATCATACTGCCTCCTATTATAAAATATTTCCACTTTTTCTTCCTGACGCGTAATAAAAATGCAATATCATATGAATAAATAAAAAAACACCCTTTTTGCTTTAGGGTGCGCTGTGAAACATACTATATTGTTCTCTTATACACCGTAAGAAGTAACCAATTCCCTAATGTATGCAGGTCTCCTGACTTGAGTTCTGCATCTGTTATCGTCTTCCCACAATTTCTACAGTGACATTATGATAACCGACTCCCTCTTACAGTGGCGGGACCGTACCGGACTTACACCGGTTTCCCTTTTCATCTTGCTTTCGACAAGAACATACATCAAATATCTGATTATTTTTAATATAACGGTTCATAAAACAACTGTCAATACTATTTATAAAAAAAATTCTCCTCATTCTTGTTTATTGACAACCATATTTTACTTTCTCGGTTCCGTGTAGTTATTGGGCTTCGATTTGGCGTGCAACCTTACCCTCATGCATAACCTCATATAAGATTTCTGTTCGTCAGACCAGAGATTTGCCCATGAGTTAGTATGTTCCTCACATCCAGCTTCCTTCAGATTCCATCTCACGATGGACACCCTACTTGCTTTCGGCTATATCCTTCCCACTACCGGGTGGATTCGGGACTTTAACCCGTTAGAAACGTGCGCCGCCAGACGCAAACGACACAAAAAATCGCCGAACCTCTGTAAAATCAAGAGGTACAGCGATTTTTTTATTTAGTAACTATCAAAGGCAGGAGCATGACGCTCCTGCCTTTTGGTAAAGCGGATATCCGTCGGCGGAACCGTATCAAATCACTACGATAATGCCGCCGTCACTTGCATATAAAGAAGAAACTCCTGCCGTATCCAGCAAAATGACATCCTTTACCTTGATACGCTCCAGAATCGCATTTTTCACCATCTCACCGCGAGCCGGACAATTGCAGTGGGTAATACCAAGTACCTTCGTCTCCGGATCCTCTACGTTCTCAACAACATAATCCACCATCTTTGCGAGCGCGCGGTTGATTCCTCTTGCCTGATCCAGCTGAATGATCGTACCCTCATCGGTCGCTCCCATCACCGGCTTGATCTTCAGAGCAGTCGCCACAAATGCCTTCAGATTGCTCAGGCGTCCGTTTTTCCGAAGCGCCTCCAGGGACTCCAGCACAAAATACGTGTTCTGACTGCTGATATACGCTTCAACCGTCTCCACCACCTCTGCAAAATCCATCCCTGCCGCCTCACACTCTGTGATCTTCTGCGTGATCAGCGTCTCACCGACCGAAGCTGAACGGGAATTGAAAATATGCACCTGCAGCTCCGGGCGATCCTCCAGAATCAGATCCCTTGCAAGCGCCGCACTGTTGTATGAGCCGCTGAGCTCGGCAGAAAGTGTGACCGCATAAGCCCTTTTTTCTGCGCGTGAGAATGCCTCTCTGTAATAATCCGGCGACGGGCATGCGGACTTCGGACAATTCGGGCTCGCTGCCACCTTTTTCAAAAACACTGCCTGATCAAAGGTCTCATCATCCACAATCTGCTCGTCGTCTACCTGCAGCGTCAGCGGAGCCGGCACGACACATTCATCTGCTTTCATCGCCGCTGTCTGCTCCCCGCAGCTGTCCATCACAATAATATATTCCATATGTTGCCTCCTGAAAACGTTTTATCCATGTTTTAAAAATCTTATAATCTGGTTTTCATTACTACATTGTATATACTATAACACAGGATTATGCAGTTGAAAAGAGGGAATTTACAGGTTTTGCAGATGAAAACGGATTGCGTTTGCATCGCAGGCGGGGTATAATATATCATACCATTTGATGATACGAGGATTGCGGGAGCATGAAATGCGAAGCAATTCGTGTATCATAATTTACAGGAGGTTCCCTTGCAGTCATTTCAGATACAGGATTTAAAAGATTTTATGAAAAAGCTTCTGATACTCGACACCTTTGATACATTTCTCGTATCGGAGGTCACAGTCACGACTTTCGCGACCTTTCACGTCGACGGAAGCTTTCATACAGACTATTTCAGCGATGCAGAAACAGAGACACTTCCGGCCGAGCAGAGCGGCTACGCGCTCTGGAAACGCGTCCGTCCGTTCTTCTGGGAGCTTATAAAAGGAAAGAACACGCCACTCTCCTTCCAGATCGTCTTCCGTCTCGCCCCACATAACGTCGAGTCCCTGATTCGCCAGTCCGGGCTCTCCATCCAGCCCTCCGACGTTGACGGACTCTTCCTGAACATGCGCTACGACGGCAGCTCCCTGAACTGTATCAGCGGTGCCTCCCTTCGCATTTTTACCCTGGATAAATCTCTGGATCATGCATGGGACGAGATGCTGAGACGGTTCTTTAAGAAGAAGGAGATTCCGGTGGGGTGAGGCTCTCCTGATTTGCATAATTTTCACCCTTCCAGTATATCTCTTAGCTGGAAAATCACCAGCCGGATCTCATGCACCGCATCCCGGCTCACCCTGACAAAGTCAATTTTCTTCTCTTTCCCCGCATACTGAGCTTCCAGCCTTTTTGCCTGCTCCTCGTCCTGATCCTTATAGCGCGCTTTTCCGATGCGGTAGGCATACGAGTTTGCCTTATCCGGGTAGTCAGCCGCCTTCTGCAGATAAAACGCCTCCGGATGTTCCGCGAGATCTGCATCCAACCGCCGGAGTTTTTCTAAAAATGCAGCCGTGACATCCGGGTAATGCTCCCGAATGTAGCACAGGTTCCGATACAGGCACACCACACTTTTCTCCATCAGCGCCCGTTCTTCCGGGCGACTCAGGAAATCAAACTCATGTGCCTCAGCCTCCCGCCCCTCGATCGACCGCTGCAGCTGCCCAAACCAGTACAGGTGCTCCACCGGATCATCCGGAAACATAAAACAGGTAGAAAACTCGTGATCGATCATCGGCGCCATCCCGTGAATCTCCCCGTCCGCTCCACACAAAAATGCCACATTTTCATAATGATAATTCTGATCACCCTTCAGGATCGAGAGCAGCACCTGCATCGCCAGCTCTTTCGCGATCTGCGGATGCTCCTGAAAATACGTCGCCTCAAAAATAGTCGTATAGTCATAAAACATCTGACAGTAATTCACATACTGATCAATATCCACCTTTTCATCCGGATACATCCGGAAAAATTCCAGCAGGTTCAGCAGTGACTCCCCCGCCTGATACAGCAGCGGCGACACCGTCCCATAATCATAATATTTCGGGACTTCCTTCTCATATCCCTCACAAAACGCCAGCCGATACTGCGGAGCCTCCACAAAATATTCCCGGATCACCTCCGACCAGAACACCTCCGCATACGCAAAGAGCGGCGTAGAGAATGGCTTCGACTTCGTGAGCGGCTTAAACACCATCCCGCCCTCAAACACCGGAAAATACTTCTCTCCCTTCACCACCCCGACCGCCTCCGCCGTCAGATTGCCGGTGCGATCGGCATAGCAGTAGTGGACTGGATGAAAATTCAGATGAAACGATGTTAGTGTAAAAGGCGGCTTGTATTCTGGCATAAAGGTATCTCCTATCTTGCGTACTATTTTCCTTTATTATATGTTATTCCAGTGGAATGTAAAGCGGACATTCGCAATCCGCTTCGCTACTTGCTCATGAACGCAGTCGCTTCGCGATCTGTCAGTGGGAGCTTTCAACTCCCACTGACATAAGCATCCCCCCTCACCCGCCGCTTAGTGCTCCGCGCACTTGAAGCGGGGGAATGCTTATCTGCGTTCAATTTCTTTTTTATATCGGTTACTTCACCTGGCTTATCATAAAATGTTCTATGTGTCACATCGCAATAATACTCTCCCCATCTTGGTGACCAGAATAGCTATCATTTCGCTTTGTTAGCACTCATTTTTGTTGAGTGCTAATTTTTTCTTGACTTTTTGTTCTATGAGTATTATCATAGCATCAGATTCACACAGGCAGCAAATCTGCACCTGTGTTTCCAAACCATATAACGAAGCGAAATGCGAATATCCGCTTTACTTTTTTAGAAAAAAATAAGAAGGAGTTGTTCATTATGAGTAAACGCACAGGAAGTCTTTCGATTAACAGCGAAAATATTTTTCCGATTATTAAAAAGTGGCTGTATTCGGACCACGACATCTTTGCCCGTGAGGTGATCTCCAACGGCTGCGATGCAATCACAAAGCTGGCCAAGCTTGAGATGATGGGCGAGTATGAATATCCGGACGGATATAAGAAGGAGATTCAGGTCATCGTCAACCCAAAGGAGAAGACTCTGAAGTTCATCGATACCGGTCTTGGTATGACGGCGGCCGAGGTCGAGGAGTACATCACACAGATCGCATTCTCCGGCGCAACCGATTTCCTGAATAAATATAAGGATAAAACGACGAACGACGAGATCATCGGTCACTTCGGTCTCGGCTTCTACTCCGTATTCATGGTAGCGGACGAGGTACACATCGACACCCTCTCCTACCAGAAGGACGCAAAGCCGGTACACTGGGAGTGCGATGGCGGTACTGAGTATTCGATCGAGGAAGGCAGCCGCACTCAGGTCGGCACCGAGATCACCCTCTTCCTCTCTGAGGACTGTCTGGAGTTTGCAAACGAGTACCGGATGCGCGAAGTCATCACAAAATACTGTTCCTTCATGCCGGTAAACATTTACCTGTCCAACGCCGAAGCCGAGCAGGAATATGAAACAATCGATGAGGCAGATCTGCGTGAGGACGATGTCATCGTAGAGCGGATCCACGAGGATGCCAAGACGGAAGAGAAGGAAAATGAAAACGGCGAGAAGGAAGTCGTCGAAGTATCTCCGGCAAAAGACCGCGTGAAGATCAACAAGCGCCCGGTTTCCTTAAGCGATACACATCCGCTCTGGACGAAGCAGCCGAAGGACTGCACCGATGAGGAGTATAAGGAATTCTACCGTAAGGTCTTCCACGACTATAAGGAGCCGCTGTTCTGGATCCATCTGAATATGGACTATCCGTTCAACTTAAAGGGTATTCTCTACTTTCCGAAGATCAATACCGAGTACGATTCCATCGAAGGTACCATCAAGCTCTACAACAATCAGGTCTTCATCGCAGATAATATTAAGGAAGTCATTCCGGAATTCCTGATGCTCTTAAAGGGTGTCATCGACTGCCCTGATCTGCCGCTGAACGTATCCAGAAGCGCTCTGCAGAACGACGGCTTTGTAAAGAAGATCTCCGACTACATCACAAAGAAGGTCGCAGACAAGCTCACCGGCATGTGCAAGACCGACCGCGAGAATTATGAAAAATACTGGGATGATATCAGCCCGTTCATCAAATTTGGCTGCATCAAGGACAGCAAATTCGGCGAAAAGATGGCAGACTCCATCCTGTACAAGAATCTCGACGGCAAATATCTGACCATCAAGGATCTTGTAAAGGAAGAGGAAGCAGCAAAGGCTGATTCCACCGAAACCGAGGACAAAACTGAGGACACCGCTTCCGCTGAAGAGAAAAAGGATGAGTCCTCCGATGCAAACAAGGAGCCGGAAAAGACGACCATCTACTACGTCACCGACGAGATTCAGCAGAGCCAGTACATCAACATGTTCCGTGAGGCCGGCATGGATGCTGTCATCCTGAAGCACAACATTGACAACGCTTTCATCTCCCATATGGAGCAGCTGCACGACAACATCAAATTCCAGCGGATCGATGCGGATGTCACCGATACCTTTAAGGAAGAAACCGATGCGGATGCCCTCAAGGAGACGACCGATACCTTAACAGATGTGTTCCGCAAGGCACTGGGCAACGACAAGCTGACGGTCAAGGTCGAGAAGCTGAAAAATGCAAACGTTTCTTCTATGATGACCCTCTCCGAGGAGAATCGCCGGATGCAGGAAATGATGAAGATGTACGGCATGGCAGGCATGGATCCGTCCATGTTCGGCAACGATGTCACACTCGTGCTCAATGCAAACAACAAGCTCGTACAGTACGTTGCCGAGCACAAGGATGATGAGCACGTTCCGATGATCTGTGAGCAGCTCTACGATCTGGCAATGATCGCACACAAGACGCTGAACCCGGATGAGATGACCAAATTCATCGCTCGCAGCAATGAGCTTCTGGAGCTGCTGGCGGAAAAGTAATCTAAATGAAGCTGAAGCATAGCTTATAAAAATTATGAGCGGATTTAAAGTGTTTCAGGATTGTGAGAGCATGAAATGCGAAGCAACTCCAACAATTCTGCAAACATTCGAAATCCGCTCATTTTTCAGCCTTTCCTTTCTGTTTTATCTTCTGTTTTATCTTCTGTTTTATCTTCTGTTTTATCTTCTGTTTTATCTTCTGTTCCGTCATAGAAATACTTCCGGCTTGTAATATGGGCATTTCCGCTTCACATCTCCGCAATATCTGCAAACTCCCCCTCCTCTTCTCTTCTTGACAACACCTGTGAAAATGCGTATCCTGTTCAAAGGGGTATAAGCTATGCAAAACAAACCCGCACAGAAAGGAGTCCGGCACCTGCGAGCATGCTCATCTCGCTGTGCCTGTAGTGGTATGCAACAGACCAATGCTTCTCTTTTTCCCGGTATCTCCGGGAGCACGCTAAAGCTGATCGCAATTCTTTCCATGCTGATTGATCATGCGGGCGCGACCGTCATCCGCACGATCTGGCAGTCGCCTGTGATCTCATCCAGTGTCAGCCAGAGCCAGCTCTGGAGTGAAATTTACAAAGCCTCCCGTTCCATCGGCCGGATTGCATTTCCGATCTTCTGTTTTCTGATCGTGGAAGGGTTTCTCCATACACGCAATGTATGGCGCTATGCCAGACGGCTTTTTTTATTTTCTCTGATCTCCGAAATCCCATTTGACCTTGCTTTAAAGGGAAGCTGGTATTTTCCAGAAAAGCAGAATGTCTACTTCACCTTACTCATCGGTCTCCTCGTGCTCATCGGCTTGCGCTTTTTCCTGGAATCACCGCACCGCCTTCTGCACTGGCTGTGGCCGCTCGTACTCATCGCCGGGATGTACACCGCCTTCTGGATCGACACCGATTACAATTACAAGGGTGTGTTCCTGATCGCAGTCCTTTACCTGCTGCGCCGTGAGCGCTTCGTGCAGTATATCGGCTGTGCCGTCTCCGTAGCCTGGGAAATGCCCGCACCGATCGCCGCGATTCCGATTTTCCTGTATAACGGGACGCGCGGACGGCAGATGAAATACTTCTTCTACTGGTTCTATCCGGTGCATCTGCTTGTGCTGTATGGGATTGCGCAGTACTTAATTCCTGCGATTGTTATATAATGATGATACAAGGGGCAAAAGGTCATGCGTTTCATGCTTGCATGAAAAAGCATGACTTATTGACCCGCAAAACATGAGAATACTCCGTCAGGTTTTCAAACCTGCGATAAACGAAAGGATTTACCTATGAATAAAAAAGAAATCGCTGAAATCAAACGCCTCTTCACACCGGACCGCTGCCCGTTCACCCGAATCTGCGGCTGCTATGTAGACGGCGAAAAGAACAAAAAAATGAACATGAAGGAGGCATTTCTCTCCCTCTCGGATGAAGAAATGTTCAAATATTTTGATATTCTGAAAAAATCTCTCTCCGGTACCGTCGGAAAGAATCTGCTCACGATGGAATTTCCGCTCGCTGAAGAAACAGAGGGCGGCACGCAGGAATTTCTGCTTAAGCTTCGCGACAGTGAGCTGAAGGACGACGAACTGCTCAACGAGCTCTATGACAAGATCATCGAGCTTTTCCCATACCCGGAAAACTACTTCATCATCCTCGTCCACGGTGCTTACGACATTCCAAAAAAAGGCAGTGATAATCTTGAAATGGTCGATGCCTCCGAATACGTCTACAACTTCGTCCTCTGTGCGATCTGTCCGGTAAAGCTGACGAAGCCGGGACTGTCCTACCATGAAGAGACGAACAGCATCAGCGAACGCATTCGCGACTGGTTCGTGGAAATGCCGGTGAGCGGATTCCTGTTTCCGGCCTTTACAGACCGCAACACCGATATCCACGACCTGCTCTACTACTCGAAAAATGCCAATGAGCTCCATCCGGATTTTGCCCGCCAGCTCTTTGGCTGTGAGCTTCCGATGAGCGCCTCCTCCCAGAAGGAGACCTTCAATACGCTCGTCGCTGACACACTGCTCACCGACTGTACCTACGAGAGCGTCAAGGCTATCCACGAGACCTTAAATACACTGCTTGAAGAGCGCAAGGATGATCCGGAGCCGATCATTCTGGAAAAAGATGATGTCAAGCGACTGCTCTACGACAACGGAGCAGCTGACGAAGCACTCGAACATTTCGATGAGGAATTTGAGCAGGCGACCGGCGGAGAAAAAGAAACGCCAATCCTCGTCTCCAATGTCGTAAACATGCGCAAATTTGAAATCAAAACACCGGATGTCGTGATTCAGGTAAAGCCGGACCGGGCTGACCTGATCGAAACGCGCATGCTGAACGGGCGTCCATACTTCGTGATCCCGGCTGACGATTCCGTCGAAGTAAACGGAATCCCGATCCGCACGCAGGTTCCGGTGGAGTCGGACGAGGATATATCTGAATAAAAGTATAATTCAACAAAATGTATGAGGAGGATTTTATGAACAACATACTGGACTGGAAGGAATACAGCCGCTCCGCGCGAAATGCCGCCGCTGAGGGCTGTGTCCTGCTTCGCAACGAAAAACAGGCATTACCGATCCGCCCCGGCGAGACGGTATCGGTCTTTGGCCGCATTCAGCTGGACTACTACAAGAGCGGCACAGGCTCCGGAGGCATGGTAAATGTCCCTTACGTCCATTCGATTCTGGACGGGCTGCGGGAGCATAAGGAAATTCAGATCTATGAGCCGGTGCTGACCGAATACAGGCGCTGGACAAAGGAGCACCCGTTCGACCGCGGAAACGGCTGGGGAACCGAACCATGGTGTCAGGAAGAGATGCCGCTTTCGGATGCATTTGTGGCAGATGCCGCAGCACATTCGGATCTGGCGCTGATCGTTCTCGGACGCACCGCCGGCGAAGACCGTGACAACACATTGCAGGCGGGCAGCTACTATCTGACACAGGCAGAACGGAAAATGCTGAAAATAGTATGTGCCGCTTTCTCCCGCACTGTCGTCGTACTGAATGTCGGAAATATCATGGATATGAGCTGGGTTGACGACTACCAGCCGTCTTCCGTCCTCTATGTATGGCAGGGCGGCATGGAGGGCGGTTGCGGCGCCGCCGACATCCTTTGCGGCCTCTCTCCGTCCGGAAGACTGACTGATACAATCGCCTTTGATTACTCCGATTATCCATCCAGCCGGAATTTCGGTTCGACTAAGGAGAACTTCTATGCCGAGGATATCTACGTCGGCTACCGCTATTTTGAGACTTTTGCAAAAGACCGGGTGCGCTATCCGTTCGGGTTTGGACTGTCCTACACGACCTTTTCTGCACAGCATGCGATGTCAGAAGCTCCGGATCATCTGACAGTCACCGCCATCATCACAAATACCGGTACCACTGCCGGAAAAGAAGTCGTTCAGGTCTACGCCGAAGCGCCGCAGGGACTGCTCGGAAAACCATCCCGCGTGCTCTGTGCCTTTGCAAAGACCGGGACACTGCAGCCCGAATGCACAGAAACGCTTGAGCTTACCGTACCAAAGTCCGCACTTGCCTCCTATGATGACAGCGGAGTCACCGGTCACAAGTCCTGTTTCGTGCTTGAAGCCGGTACTTATACGCTGTATGCCGGATGCGATGTGCGAAGCGCGGCACCGGTCGGAAGCTTTTTCATTGCCGAAACGCTCGTAACCGAAGCATTGACAGAATGCATGGCTCCGGTAAAGGAGTTTTCGCGTATGAAGCCGGTTGCCGCAATGCCGGATACTGCTTCTGCCGACTTCGGAACCGACCATCCGTACAGGGTTTCTTACGTCCCTGTCCCGACACGCACGATCAATCCAATGGACAAGCGCGCCGCATCCCTTCCGGCCTGTCTGCCTTATACCGGCGATACCGGCATACGGCTTTCCGATGTAAAGGATGGACACGCGGACTACGCCTATTTTCTTGCACAGCTTACAGATGAGGACCTGAAGCATATCGTACATGGCGAGGGCATGTGCAGTCCAAAGGTCACCCCTGGAACCGCTGCTGCATTTGGCGGCATCACAGAGCATCTGCAGCACTTCGGCATCCCGGCCGGCTGCTGCTCTGACGGTCCTTCCGGAATCCGCATGGACTGCGGCGCGACCGCTTTCAGCCTTCCGAATGGTACGTTGCTTGCGAGCACCTTCAATCTTGCGCTTGTAAAAGAGCTTTTCACTTTTGAAGGTATGGAGCTGCACAGCAACCACATCGACACACTGCTCGGACCCGGCATCAATATTCACCGCAATCCGCTGAACGGACGAAACTTCGAATATCACTCCGAAGACCCGTATCTCACCGGAATGATGGCGATCGCACAGGCCGAAGGCATGTATCATGCCGGGGTCAGCGGCACCTTAAAGCATTTCTGCTGCAACAATCAGGAAATGAGCCGCCACACGGCAGACAGCGTTGTCTCCGAGCGTGCTCTGCGTGAGATCTACCTGAAGCCGTTTGAGCTCTGTGTCCGTTCCGGCTATGTCCGCTCCATTATGACGAGCTACAACCCGGTCAACGGCATCTGGACCGCCGGAAACTATGACCTGAACACTTCGATTCTCCGCAATGAGTGGGGATACACCGGCATGGTCATGACCGACTGGTGGGCAAAGATGAACGAGGAGGGAGGAGCTCCGAGCCCGCAGAATATTGCAGCTATGGTACGCGCCCAGAATGATGTCTTTATGGTGACACCAGATACCACTGCTTACGAGGATAACCTGACCGACGCACTCGCAGACGGCAGACTGACGCGTGCCGAGCTGACCCGCAGTGCGGAAAATATCTGTCGGTTCCTGATGGAATCCCCGGCATTTGCCGTGCTCACCGGATGCGATACTCCGGTTGAGCAGAAAAACCGCCCGGCTGAATTTTCTTCTGAGGATCTCGGAAGCATGACTGCACACAAGATAGGCACTGATACCGTCATTCCACTTGCCGAATACCCGACCGATGCCGGTACATTCTTCGTACTTGCCCTGACGTTTGAGCAGGAAGGCACCTATCGCTTCTCTCTGTCTGCTTCCACCGAAGCATCTGAGCACGCTCAGATGGCCGTCACGCTGAACCTCGACGGCACCGTGCTCCACACCTACTCCTATCACGGAGGAAGCACGGCTCCGGTCACCTTATCCCGTGACAAGGAGGTACGCGGAACAACACATTATCTGAAGGTATTTTTCTCACATTCCGGGCTGAAGCTGCATGAGCTGAACATTCAGCGGATTTGAGGTGTTTTAGGATTGCGAGAGCATGAAATGCGAAGCAATCCGTGTATCATATGGCTCAAAACACCTTTTGACCCCAATCTCATCAATATTATTTTGGAATACAGGTCTGTAATACCCAGTATATTACTCCAAGCACCCAGCTTGAGAAAATTCCGTACAGGATGACCGGTCCTGCAATCGTAAAAATCTTGCAGCCGATTCCGAACACCTGTCCTTCCTTCTTATACTCGATCGCCGGGGCCGCGACAGAATTCGCAAATCCGGTGATCGGGACAAGTGTTCCGGCCCCGCCGAATTTTGCCAGCTTCTGGTACAGGTTCCAGCCGGTCAGAAGGACGCTGAGCAGCACGAGCAGCATTGATGTCCAGCTTCCGGCCGCCTCCTGATCCATCCCCAGTCCTTTGCAGGCATTCAAAATCCCCTGTCCCACGACGCAAATCACACCCCCGGTCAGAAATGCCTTTGCCATATTTGCGGCAAGGCTGTGCGTGGGTGTCACCTGTTTGACATACTCATTGTATTCCTTTTGTTTTTGTTGCTTAAAAAAATCCGACATATGGGCTCCTTTCTGTCCGTTCTCCTGACAGAAGTATTCCCATATGTCGGATTTTTATTCTTTACACCATCCCAAGCGAACGCAGCACATACAGCCACGCTGTGATCGTAAATCCACTCCCAAGCGTCGTGATCATGACGACACTGGAAGTCAGTGTCCCCTCATGCCCCATATTTTTCGCCATGACATAGCAGCTCACAGTCGTCGCAGAGCCGAGCATGATCAGGATCGCGATCAGTTTCTCCTGACGGAAGCCAAGCGCCGCCGCGATCGGCAAAAAGACTGCACAGAACCCGATCAGCTTGATAAAGGAAGCCAGCACCGCCGGCTTCACCTTGCCAAGTGCCTTATGAAGGTCAAAGGTCGCGCCCATCGCAATGAGTCCGAGCGGCGTCGCCATCGCTCCGATACTGCTGACCGTTTTATCGAGAATGCGCGGCATCGGAAGCCGAAGCACGGACCATGCCATACCAAATACGATACCAAGAATGATCGGATTTGTCGCGATTCCCTTTAAGGTACGCTTCATCATCGCACTGCTGCTCTCCGGATCACCCGGCCGATACAGGGACAGGACGGTCACCGCCATCACATTGTAGAGCGGTACGCTCGCAAGAATCATCAGCGGGGCCATTCCTGCGCTGCCATAAATATTCTGGATCAGCGCAATACCAAGAAGTGCAGCGCTGCTTCGATACGAGACCTGTATGAATTCTCCTCGGATCGACCGATCCGAAAACAGCTGTGACACGCCCGCCGAGATCGCAATACTCGCCAGTGTCGCCAGGAAGCAGAACAGGACAAATTTCAGATCCCAGACCTCTGTAAAATCCACCGTCGCCAGATCCGAAAACAAAAGGAACGGCAGCGGAAGCCGGAATACGAATTTATTCGCCTTTGACGCAAAGTCCTCATCGACCCATCCGACCCTGCGCAGCACCATACCGATCACCATCATCAAAAAGACCGGAACCGTGGCATTCAGGCTGAAAATCAAATTTTCCATCACACCTATCCCTCGACAATCAGGTATTTTCCATCCGGAAGCGCAAACACCTCAGATTCTTCGAGCAGCTCCTCTTTCGTGAGGCCTGCCGTATCCATTCCGTTTTCCTCAAAATAGTCTTTGACATCCTTAAAGCTGTCTGCGACGACCGCCATGCAGTCATCCAGAAATGCATCCGCTTCCTCCAGTGTCTCTGCCACCGGCTCATCAAACAGCTGAGACTGATTTTTTAAAAATGCTTCCAGGTATTCTTTCTTATAAACCATAATTTTCTCCTTTGAATTTATTTTATTCCACCAAGCAGCCGCTCCTTCACCGTCTGCAGTACGCCATCCTCCGTATTGGCCGGAGCGATGTATTTCACTGTCTTTTTCACCTCCGGGTGTGCATTTGCGACTGCATAGCTCTCGCCTGCACGCTGCAACATCCCGATGTCATTGCAATTATCCCCGAATGCCATTGTCTCCTCCGGTGTCACGCCGAGCATCTGCTGCACCTCCCGAAGCGCATTTCCTTTGTCTGCACTGCGATTCATAAAATCAACCCATTTGTCACCGGATACCATCGTATTCAGGTCTTTGCCAAATCGTTCCGTCAGTGCCTTCTCGTAGACTCCACTTCCGGCATTGCAGTAGACACACAGCTTATTCGTATGCTCACACAAAGGCAACAGATCCGGAACGATACGCACCTCATTGTGATAACCATTTTCCAGCAGTGCAATCACCTGCTCATTTTTCTGTTCCACATACATGCACTCCGGTACGGAGAGCACCGTCGTACAGCCATCTAAGGTCCGCAGGTACCGTACCACTGCTTTTGCCTGCTTTGGATCCATAAAACTGCTCGAGAGATTTTTTCCCTGATACATCACGTTCGAACCATTCTCCGCGATAAAAATCACATCGTCAAGCACCGGCTGAAACAGATAGCGCATGCTCATATACTGGCGTCCGCTTCCAACCGCAAACTGAATTCCATTTTCCTTCAACGCTCGGATCACATCAAACAGCTCCGGATTCAGATGATCGGTTCCCTCCGGCAGCAATGTGCCGTCAATGTCCGTCACAACAAGCTTAATCATCCGCATACCTCCTCAAAATCTCATGAAATTGTCCACCGCATCGCTCCACTTCTCCGAGCACGATGTCAATTCCTGCCTTCGTCTTCATCCAGGTCGTTCCTGAAATCCCCCGTGTCACGATGGGACACACCAGAATCTCAGTCTCCGGAAACTGCTCCTGATAGTACATAAGTGCCCGTCTCGCATGAAACGCCTGGCAGCAAAGAATCGCCTTTTTCACTGTGATCCCCGCCGCATCCAGTGCTGCCCTGGAATAAATCGCATTTTCATACGTGTACGTCGCACGGTCCTCCCGCAGGATCGCCCTGCGCGGCACACCGCTGTGCTGTAGAATCCGCGACAGATATTCCCACTCTGTCCGGCAGCCCTCTGCGGCATACGGCGTCTTTTCAGCTTCCTGTGGCGACAGTTCAAAGCACCCCTTCATGATACTGTATTTTCCGGACGGCAGCACCAGCGGCGCATAACATTCCTGATACAGCTTCGCCGCATAAAGTGCCGCCTCCGGATATGCCCCACCCGGAAGGAAGATCACGTCTGCCTTCTGCGGCTGATTCTCCACAAAAATAAACTCGGTAATTCCATCATAAAATGCTGTTTTCATCATATATCTCTCTTATTCTCCGGCCTTATCCAGCCATGCCCTCTGCAGCCGCTCCACGGCTTCCCTGATCGCTTTCTCAGTCAGATTCGCATATCCGAGAATCACCGTCGCGGATGCCTTCCCGGTCGCATCACCGACATAATAGCGCGACAGACCATAGACCCGTACACCATGCTGTGCTGCCTGACGGATCGCCTCTGCCTCGTCTCTCCCATCGGTAAACGTCAGCAGAAGATGTACCCCCGCATGCTCCCCGCTCACCCTGCAGATCCTGCGGAACGCCTTCAGCTCCTCCAGAAGCACGTCATGGCGCGCCTTGTAGACGGCACGCATTTTATTCAGATGCCGCTCATAATAGCCGCCATCCAGAAAGCCTGCGATAATACGCTGATCCACACGCGAGACCGTACTGGAAATGACCCGCCCTCGCTCCCGGTACAGCGCCAGCAGTGACTTTGGCAGCACCAGATAGCTGACGCGGATCGCCGGGGCGATCGACTTCGAAAATGTACCGATGTAAATGACCCGCTCTGCACGATCATAGCCCTGCAGCGCCGGAATCGGTTTTCCCTTGTACCGGAATTCACTGTCATAGTCATCCTCGATGATATACCGGTCTTCTTTTGCCGCCGCCCATGCGAGCAGCTGCATCCGCCGACCGACCGGCATGACCTTCCCAAGCGGAAACTGATGCGATGGCATGACATACGCGACCCTGGCATCCGTCTGCTCCAGCAGATCTACCCGCATCCCCGACTCATCCATCTCGACGATCCGCACCTGATTCGAAAGATTACGGAACAGGTCGTATGCCTTCTTGTACGTCGGGCTCTCCATTGCGATCGTCTGGCCCGTCCCAAACAAACTGCACAGCAAAAGCAGCAGAAAATCATTTCCCGCTCCGACCACGATCTGCTCCGGATCAGCCTCCACAGCCCGTGCCTGATGCAGATAAGCGGCAATGCTGCACCGCAGCTGCAGCTCCCCCTGCGGGTCGCCAAGCTGAAACAAAGAGCGTTCCTCTTCCAGAAGCACTTCCTTTGAAAGCTTCCTCCATGCGTTTTGCGGAAAGCTGTGGAGATCAACCCCGTAGGGCGAGAAATCATACAGATACCGCTCCTGCTCCTGCCTGGCCGGTGTCTCCTTTTGCGGCTGCTTTGTCTTTAAGCGATACAGTCCTTCCAGATTACACACAAAATAGCCCCTGCACGGAATGGCTTCAATATACCCCTCCGACACGAGCTGTTCATAGGCCAGGTCCACCGTCGTCCGGCTGACCTGCAGATATTTTGCCAGCTTTCTGGTAGAGGGCAGCCTTCTCTGAAAAGGCAGCCCTCCATTTTGAATATCTGACTTGATATATTTATAAATCTGTTCATACAGTGGAACAGATGATGTCCCGTCCAGACTGATGGTCAGTTCATTCATCCCGGATCCTCTTTGGCATTAGTCATTCTTCGGCAGCTTGAAGGAGCTCTTCAGAGATACGATGCGGTTAAATACAAGTGCATCTTCCTTCGAATCCTTCGCATCTACACAGAAGAAGCCCTGACGTACAAACTGGAAGCTGTCATATGGCTTCGCATCCTTCAGCGCAGGCTCCACGTAGCAGTTCTTCAGAACCGTAAGTGAATTCGGATTCAGGTTCAGTGAGCCATCCGCATTGTATACGCCCTTCTCCTCGTCGATAATATTCTCATACAGACGTACCTCGACCGGAACCGCAGTCTTTGCCGCTACCCAGTGGATCGTTCCTTTCACCTTCCGTCCCGTAAAGCCGCTTCCGCACTTTGTCTCCGGATCGTAGGTGCAGTGGATCTCCGTCACATTTCCGTCTGCATCCTTCTTGAAGTCCACACATTTTACAAAGTATGCTCCCATCAGACGTACCTCATTGCCCGGGAAGAGACGGAAATACTTCTTCGGCGGATTCTCCATAAAGTCCTCGCGGTCGATATACAGCTCTCGGCCAAACGGTACCTTCTTCATTCCAAGCTCCGGATTCTCCAGATTCATCTCCACATCGAGCTCTTCCATCTGATCCTCCGGATAGTTGTCAATGATCAGCTTCACCGGATCCAGCACCGCCATCATACGCGGGCGCTTCAGCTTCAGATCTTCACGGATACAATACTCCAGCATCGCATAATCGACAGAGCTGTTGCTCTTGCTGACACCGCAGAGCTCTACAAACTTCTGAATTGACTCCGGCGTGAAACCACGGCGGCGAAGCGCTGCGATCGAAACGAGCCGCGGATCATCCCAGCCATCTACGATACCATCCTCGACCAGACGCTTAATGTAACGCTTACCGGTCACCACGTTGGTCAGGTACATTTTTGCAAACTCGATCTGCTTCGGCGGCATCGGATACTCCAACTCCCGAACAACCCAGTCATAGAGCGGACGATGATCCTCGAACTCCAGCGTACAGATGGAGTGCGTCACGCCCTCAATCGCATCCTCGATCGGATGTGCAAAGTCGTACATCGGGTAAATACACCACTTGTCACCAGTATTGTGATGGTGAATCCGTGCCACACGATAAATGACCGGATCACGCATGTTCATATTCGGAGAAGCCATATCAATCTTTGCGCGAAGCACCTTCGTCCCGTCCTCATACATGCCGTTCTTCATATTCTCGAACAGCTCCAGATTCTCCTCGATCGAACGGTTGCGGTACGGGCTCTCCTTACCCGGCTCCGTCAGTGTGCCGCGATACTCCCGGATCTCATCCGCAGAAAGATCACAGACAAACGCCTTCCCCTTCTTGATCAGCTTGATCGCTGCCTCATACATCTGGTCGAAATAGTTGGACGCAAAGAACAGCCGATCCTCAAAATCTGCACCAAGCCACTTTACATCCGCGATAATGGACTCTACGAACTCTGATTTTTCCTTTGTCGGGTTCGTATCATCAAAACGCAGATTGAACTTTCCGTTATACTCCTTTGCCAGTCCGTAGTTCAAAAGAATAGACTTCGCATGACCGATATGAAGATATCCATTCGGCTCCGGCGGAAAACGGGTACACACCGTCTTGCAATGTCCCTCTGCGAGGTCCTTCTCAATAATCTGCTCTATAAAATTCTTAGAGACCGTCGTCTCCTCTCTTTCCAGTTCCATCTTTCTCCTCCTGCGCATCCTTAGGTTTCTGCATCGTATCATAGCATAATTATAGAAAAAACACAACCGAAGAAGAAAAGCTGGACTCGATATTTTCTATATTATTACCTCATTTATCGGATATATAAACCGCTATGGTACATCCAATATATGTATAAAAAATAGAAGAGGTGTGAATCCATGCCATTCCTCTTCCATTCTCGTCGCTCCACGGCCTGTGGTAAAGCGGATATTCGCAATCCACCTTCGCCGCATGCTCATGAACACAGTATTCTATTTTTCACGAAACTCAAAAAAGCAACTAATGGGAACTTCCAGTGCATCTGCTATATCAAACAGCCGATCCAATGAAATGGACGTAGGCATGTTCGGCGCCTCAAGATTGCTGATGTGTGTACGGCTGACATTAATATATTCGGCAAGCTGGATCTGTGTGATGCCGCGTAATTTCCGGTAATAGGCAATCATCAGGCCAAGCTCCCGATACTGCTTTTTACGTTTTTCATTCATTTCAATTCCCCCTTTCCAGTAGTTTAATATGGAATGGGTTAAAATGAAACAAATCGTGTCATTACATTTGCAAATTATAACATTGCTTAAGTCAATCAGCTATTCGCAATCCGCTTTACTCTTTATAAGCTTTTGATTCCAATATACTCCCACGTCTCTGTATCCAGCAATAAAAACTCCTGAGTTCCAATTGCCCTGCCGTCCCGGTACGTGGAAAATACATCCGTACTGATCAGATTCTTTTCCCGTGTGATCTCATCCATAGGCGTGTGTCCCACCACCTGCAATATCTTCCGTGGCTTATATAATCTCATACCGGAATGCTGCGGGCGCAGCCAGATCGGTGACATATCATTCCACATCTCGGTCCGACCAAGCTTGTTAATTTCTTTCACTACTGCATCTACATCATGATATTTCGACTTTGGAACATATTCCTCAACAAAATAGTTCAACACGCCTCCGTGAGAAAACAGTACATGATCGATCTTCTGTACATAACAAATCGGATTGTCTTCCGGAACCTTCCGCCGCAGCTCCAGCAGCTTTCTCTGCACTGTTTCAGATGCCACCGAGCTGTATCCGCTCTCCGGACAATGCCAGAAGTAACTCAGATCATGGTTGCCATAGCACCATGCGGTATCCGGGAACTCCACAGCAAACCGGATTGCCTCATCATAGGTTTCTTCATAGCATGCAATATCGTATTCTCTGTCCCAGTCATCCGGGATATCCATCAGACATACCGCCCGCTTGGCTTTCCCCGTTCTCATAAAGGCTGCCGCCTGCCGAAACATCTGAGGCTTCAGATGTACATCCGGAATTACCAAAACCTTCATCTATCCCACTCTCGCTTTCCAATTCTGATTTTCACTTCGATTTCCATGAACCTTTCCGAAAATAATCATTTGTCATGTTCTACCTCTACATTCCAAACAATCGCTTCGCATTCTCTGCCGTTACCATAATAATTTCTTCTACCGAAGTCTTCCTTATGTCTGCCAACCGTTCAGCAATCTCCGGAATATTAGCAGGCGTATTTCTTCCCTTCTTCGGCTTTGGTGTCACATAGGGGCTGTCTGTCTCGAGCAGGATGCGCTCCGGTGGAAGCTTCCGGGCGACTGCCTCCAGCTCCTTATCTTCTCTTGTAATCAATCCGCCAAGTCCGATATACAGCCCCAGCTTCAAATACTGCTCTGCTTCCGCCCAGCTGCCCTGAAAACAATGTACCACGCCACGGTGCTCACTCCCATGCTCCCGCAAAATCTGCAGTGCATCCTCATGTGCATCCCGGATATGCAGCACAAGCGGCAGCTTCTCTGTCTTGGCTAACTCGATAAAGCGATGGAACCACACTCGCTGTAGCGCCTGAATTTCTGTCTGATCCGCCCGGCAATAATCCAGCCCAACCTCTCCGACCGCTACCGTATTTTCATCTTTCAGATACGCAGCGATCTGTTGTAATACCTCATCCGGTTTTTCCGGCAATTTCTCTACCGCCCCCGGATGCACACCCGCCGTAAATCTTACCTGGATCGGCGCTTCCCTCAGCTTCTCCCGCATAACCGCATTTGATTCCAGATCCATCGCCACCTCAAGAAACGCCTGAATGCCGACAGCCTCCATCTGCTCCAGCACCTGCTTCCGGTCTTTATCAAAGCGACGATGGTGCAGATGCGTGTGTGTGTCTATGTACATAGAGTATCACCTCAATCATTTCACATTTTTAAATAACTGTTTACGTATAGAGATCTTCCAGCGTTATCAGCCGAACCTCTCCACGCTCCTGCGCCTGAAGAAGCCCGTCCGTGAATCCGCCTTTGGAGAAGATATAGTAGTAATAGCAATTTCCTTTTCCGAAAAACGATGCGTAATCTCTGATTAACTCAAGTTCATCTACGCCAATTTTCTCATTTCTGTATTTGCACGAGCCGATAATATATCCCTTACCCTCAACAGGTGTTCCGACGATATCAATTTGTATCTGCTTTTTCTTCTTCGGATCTGTCCCCCACTACTGACCGATTTCACTTAGTTCAACGGGAAGGCTGTCTGAATAATAAAGCAGATAGTCCTGACACATCTTCTCAAAAATAAGCCCCATATAGTCCGGAAGATACTGTTTTACTGCGCGTGAATAGGTCTTTGCAATTCTACCGGAACCAATGGCACTCATATTGACCGGTACGAACCGATACCAGAACCGGAAGAAGTTATCGGACAGCATATAAATGGTTTTCTTACCTGGTTTTTCTGCGATCGGAGTCTCCTTTTTGACAATACCAAGGTCAATCAGTGTTTTCAGATACTTCGATACGATCGAATTCTCCTCGCCAACCGTGAACTACCCAGTGTCTAAAGCCAATGGGCTTCCTGCTTCGCAGACCTCGTAACCTACTATCTCCACAGGCGTTAATTCGGACAGTCCCTGTCCTATATTCTTATTCCTTTTATGCTATTTGTCTTAATCCTTCTTCCAGTATATTCTTTGCCGCATTGATATCTCTGTCATGATTTGTTCCACAGACAGGACATATCCATTCCCTTACTGTTAGATTTTTCGTCTCTGTATTTTGGTATCCACAGGCTGAACACAGCTGACTGCTAGCATAAAATGTATTTATCTTGATATATTTCCTGCCATTCCACTTTGCCTTATATTCTAACTGTCTTGTAAGCTCATACCATGATACATCACTTATAGACTTTGCCAAATGATGATTTTTTACCATGTTTTTTATCTGCAAATCTTCTGAAACTATCACTTGGTTTTCGCTGATAATCTCATGGGACATCTTGTGCAGATAATCTTTTCTGGTATTTGTTATTTTTTCATGGCATAATGCTATCTTTTTCTTTGTTTTGTAGTAATTTTGACCTCTTTTCTCTTTATGGGCTAACTGCCTTTGCAGTTTTATCAGTTTCTTTTCGTATTTTCTGATGATTTTTGGATTTTCGTATTTCTTTCCAGCTGAAGTAATACATAACTCCTTAATACCTAAATCTATTCCTGTATTTTGATTTACATGTGGCAGTTCCACATGTTCTGTTTCCACTAAAATTGATACATAATATTTTCCACTCGGAATTTGTAATATCGTTGCCGATTTTATCTGCCCGCTAAAATTTCTATGCAGTTTTGCTTTTACATTTTTTAATTTAGGCAGTTTTACTCTATTTTCCTCGAAATCTACTGCTATATTGCCATTCGTAAAATTTGTTGTATATGACTTATGATTATCGTGTTTACTCTTAAACTTCGGATAACCTGCATGTTCCTTAAAAAATTTCTGATATGCAGCATCCATGTTGTAAATCGCATTTGTCAGAGCAAATTTATCCACTTCTTTCAGCCATTCATATTCTTTCTTTAATTGTCTGTTGCAGTAATTGTTACAGTCGGTTTTACTAACTGATTTTTTCTCTTTCTCATATACTTCTTTCCGGTATGCCAGTGTCTGATTATATACAAAACGGCAACAGCCAAATGTTTTTGCAATTTGTATTTTCTGCTCATTATTAGGATATATTCTGTATTTATATGCCTTTAACATCCACTGTCACCCTCTTTCTCAACCTTGATTTTCTATATATCTTTTCAGCATTTCTTCCGATACATTTTCTACACTACATGCAAAATATCCATCTGTCCAAAAGGTATGTTCTTTCCAAAATTGTTTTCGTAAATATTGGGGATATCTTTTCCATATATGGTATGTTGTATAGCTCTTCATCAGGTTTACAATCTTACTAATAGACATTGTTGGTTCTGTCTCTATCATGTAATGAATATGGTCTTTATCCGTTTCCATATATCTGATAATAACACTGTGCCTTTGACATATCTCATATGAAAACTGCTTTATATCATCTGATATCTGTTTCGAAACCAGTAATTTCTTCCTGTATTTGCAGACGAAAATAATGTAATATTGTAATAGGTATTTGTGTCTGTTTTTAGATTTCCATGTTCCCATGCCATGAGTATACAATAATTTCTGATTTTTAGCTACCTTAACCCATTGTCTAAAGCCAATGGGATTGCGGTAGCCTTATTTCAACTTATTTTTCGTTTTTCACGATTTCTGTGACCTTTTATCGCCTTATTCGATCTGCCTGACATTACCTGTGCATTTCACCACATTGATCCGCAGATCGTTATTCCTCTACGGTCATTTCTCTGGTCAGATCCTTCACCCACTTATACCGTTTGTAATGATACATGACCCACGGAATCTTTCCTACCTCATCCAGACAGGTGCACGCATAGACGACCACGACCGGCCAGTGGAAGAAAAAGGTCCCGGCTGCCGCAAGAGGAATCGCCAGACACCACATACAGACTGCCAGACTGTACAGATCAAATAATGTATCACCACCTGCCGCGAAAATGCCGTTAATCGTCACATCATTGACTGCCCGGCCGATCATATAGACGGCGATCACGAGCAGCATACCGGTCAGATATTTCCTCGCTTCCGGCGTCAGCTTCACACAGGCCAGCAGTACCGGTGTGATGAGGAGCATCAGGACTGTCGCTGTAATTCCACACAGAAAGGAAATCTTTACGAGACGGTCTCCGTACTCCCGGCCGCGCGCAAGGTTTCCTGCACCGAGCTCATTTCCGACCATGATACCGCCTGCACTTGAAATACCGCCACTGAAGCAACAGATGAGATCCCGCACGACTGCCGCAACGGAATTCGCCGCTGTCGCATCAGTACCAAGATGCCCCATAAACGCCGAGTAAGACGTAAATCCGACACCCCAGAACAGACTCGCACCTAAAAGCGGAAGTGCACACCTGGCAAAATCCTGATCCAGCACCCGATTGATACGGAAAAAGTGCGAAAACTGCGGATGGATGTATCCTTTCTTCCATGAGGATGCGATCGCCCACGTCAGTTCCACTATACGTGCAATCAATGTCGCGAGCGCTGCTCCGCGCACGCCCATAGCCGGAAGTCCGAACCATCCATAGATAAATACCGCATTCAGAATGATATTGAGCACGACCGCACCGCCGCTGATCCTCGCCGTCTGCTTTGCGTGCTCACTGATTTTCATAATCGTCAGATAGCACTGCGTGATACCGGTGAGCAGATAAGACCAGCCGGCCAGCTGCAGGTACGAGATGCCGATATCGATCAGCACTGTCTCATTCGTAAATATCCGCATCAGATATTGCGGAAAAAATACGCATCCCACAAATGCCACGACTGAGACTGCCCCACAAAGGCGCAGCGCCATGCAGAAAATATCATTTAATGTATCCTGGTCCCCTTTGCCCCAGTACTGTGCCCCAAGGATCGCCACACTGGCAACGATTGCCCCGAGAAACATATTCTGGATGAACTGAATCTGTGTTGCCAATGAGACAGCCGCCATTGAATTCTGCTCGACACTTCCGAGCATGATTGCATCCGCCACCGCCACAGACGCCAGCATCAGATTCTGAAACACAATGGGAAACATCAGACCTGCCAGCTTTTTATAAAAGGTCTGATCCATTTTGCCTCTAAATATTCTGTTTTTCATACCCCCATTTTTCCTTCCGTTTTTCTTTCCCGGCTGATCTCTCCAGCCGGAACACACATCACCCTTTTCGGATAAACAGTAATACACCTGCTTAGATGAATTCGAGCAGCTCCGGATCCGGATTCGGGATCACATAATGCTCTGTGATCCGCAGATTCAGCGATTCATTCGCATCTGTCGCTGCCTTTACTGCCGCATTGACCGCTCCCACATCTCCTGCAACGATCACGACGCCTTTCCCGCCGATCCCCTGTCCCAGACGCACCCGGCACAGACGGACTGCTGCCTGCTTCACCGCCATATCCGCCGCATAGATCGCAGATACCATCATGGAGCTCTCCAGTATACCGACTGCTTCCCTTGGCTCCACCTTTGATTTTTTAGAAAGCGCATCCAGTACCTGCTCGTGAATATGCGGGATGACATAAGAATTCCTCAAATGCTTTCCGGCAAGCTCCGCACCTGCCTCCATCGCCGCCTTGACCTCTCCGGTATCTCCTCCGATCACAATCAGATATTTGCCCGGGCACATCGGCGCCGAGCGAAGCATCCGCACCTGTCCTGCCTTCAGCATCGCATCAGATGCCGCTATTCCATAAGTAATACTTGTCAGTTCCGCAATTCCAACCGTCTTTTCCATATTTTCCACCGCCTGCCTCTGTCCGTTTAAGGATCTCTTTCTATCCGTTTCATTCTATGATGTCTACGAATTGCTCCGCTGCGAAGCAACTCCCGCAATTCTACAAACATTCTATCATGTTTATTCGGTAATTCCAACTGCTTTCGCAGAAAATGCATCGTTCCTTGCCTGCTGCTTCTCCGCATTGCTGTAGGCAATCGCGTAGAACAGCTCCTGTGAATTCAGCCGTACTGCATTCAGGTTTCTGTCCACATAGATACCCTCTTCGGTCAGACGTTTTCCTTTTTCATCATCATTCATCATCGTCTCAAACATCCAGATAAGGCGTTCCTTCAGCCGCTTATCCAGCACCGGCGTTGCGACCTCCACACGGCGGATCGTATTTCTGGTCATAAAATCTGCCGAAGCGATATAGACCTTCTCCCGCTCCTTTGTACCGAACCGGTAGATTCTGGAATGCTCCAGAAAGCGCCCCACAATACTTACGACCTTAATATTTTCCGTACAGCCCTTGATCCCCGGAATCAGACAGCAGATGCCGCGTACAATCATCTCGATCTTCACACCTGCCTGCGATGCTTCTGCCAGCTTCATGATAATCACTTTATCCGTCAGGGAATTGATCTTAATGCCAATGTACGCTTCTTCCCCCCGTTTTGCATGCTCGATCTCTTCATCTATCATATCGACAATCCGGTTCTGAAGACATTTCGGAGCAACCAGCAAAAGGTTCGTCTTCTCCACTGTTTCTCCCTTCAGCAATGCGGCAAAGACATTCGCTGCCTCTTTTCCGATCCCCTGATTTGCCGTAATCAACGACAGATCCGTATACAGGGCGGACGTTTTTTCATTATAATTGCCGGTTCCGATCTGCGTGATATAGGAAACACCATCATCCATCCTTCTTGAAATCAGGCACAGCTTGGAATGCACCTTATAGCCATTCAGCCCATAAATGACACGGCAGCCTGCATCCTCCAGCTTTCGGGAATACTCAATATTGCTCTCCTCATCAAACCTTGCCCGAAGCTCTACCAGTACGATAACCTCTTTTCCATTTTCTGCCGCTTCCACAAGTGCATCGACGATCTTGCTCTTATCAGCCAGACGGTACAGCGTCATTTTAATTGAGACTACGCTGTCATCCTTTGCCGCCTCATAAAGCAGGGTGATAAATGGCCGGATACTCTCAAACGGATAAGACAAAAGCACATCCTTCTGCAAAATCTGTGGAATCAGCGGATTTCGGTCATCCAGCTCAGGCGTCATACGCGGAGAGCGCTTTGGATAAAACAGTTCCTCCTGGCCGGTGCTGCGCAGATAACTCTGAATTTCAAACACAAATGACATATCCAGCGGAACCCTTGTCAGAAATACATGATCTTCGCCTACCTGAAGCGTCTTGCACAGCGCACGAATCAGCTTCTTATTCAACGCTCTGGAAAGCTCCATACGCACCGGATTCATACGGATCCTCTGCTTGATCAGATTTTCCATCGCATCCCGGTAATCGAGATCCTCATCGTAAATCGTCTCCGTATCAATATCCGCATTTCTCGTGATCCGCAGCAATGACTTTTCCTTTACTTCGTAGTTTTTAAACATTTTCGGAAGAAAATGTAAAATCAGCTCTTCAGAGAGCATATAGGTCCCTTTTCTGGTCGGAATATCAATCAGCCGCTTAAATACATTATTGCTGCACGGGATGATCGCAGTCCTCGTCTTCCCGCCCTTCGTCGCCAGCAATGCTACCGCATAGATGTCTTTATTCTTCAGAAACGGAAATGGCTGCTGCTTGCTCACGATGTTCGCCGATAAGTATGGCGCGATATGCTGATCAAAATACAGCTCCAGAAGCTTTCCCTCTTCTGCGGACAGCCGGTTGAAATTGATCAGGCGGATTCCTTTCGGCTCCAGTTCGCCCATCAACTGTTCATAAATGACGTCCTTTTTCTGATCCAGTTCTCTGGTTGCCTTTAAAATCGCCCTGACCTGCTCCCCGCTTGTCATATTCGTCTTATTCTCGCGGATCACTTCGGATGCTTCCATCTGGTCCATCAATGTGCCGACCCTTACACGGTAAAATTCATCCAGATTCGACTGATAAATTGCAGCAAAGGTCAGTCGTTCTCCCAGCGGCACCCTCGGATTTCCCGCCTCATTCAATACCCGTTCATTAAATTTCAGCCACGACAGCTCCCTGTTCATCATATAGGAAACCGTGGTGGCTTTTTCTGTCTTCTTCTCTGTTTTCTTCTCTGTCTTTTTCATCTGCATAATTCCTTCTTGACTTTTCTCTATCATTTTTTGGTCATACTCGGAAATTATACTTCGCATATGTCAAATCGATTGGTTTTTCATGTCAGATTTGTGTAAAATCCTGATTTCCGTTTTACTGAGCTTTGCAGACATCTACCCATCCCTTTGCGTCACATACCTGCTCCAATTCCGCGATTGTGAGCTTTACTGCACTATGGTCATCGCCCGCAGCAGGGTAAACGGTGTCAAATGCCTTCAGGCTCTCATCCAAATAAACGGCTATCCCCTCATGGACTCCAAACGGACATACTCCGCCCGGCGCATGTCCGATGGTCGCTTCGACCTCCTCGAATGGAATCATCCTTGCCTTCATATGAAACGTATCCTTATATTTGCGATTGTCCACACGGGCCGTTCCTTCAGTCAGGATCAGCACCGCCTGCTCTCCCTGTAAAAATGACATTGTCTTCGCGATCCGTCCCGGCTCTACACCGAGTGCCTCCGCAGCCTCCACCACGGTTGCTGTCGACTCTTCCAGACGGATCACATGATCCAGAAAGCCTTTATTCTGTAAAAACTGTTCCGCTTTTTGTAATGACATTGTATATATCTCCTTCCGCTGACCTGCTCCTGTCCTCTTAGCAAATCCAAGTATATCAGATTTCAGAAAAAAGGGCCGACGCTCCTGCGTCGGTCCTCTCTCTTTGTTCTTGTATAATATCGTTTATGTTCTATTTTTTACGGAGATTATGTGATGCCTAACCCATGATGTTTTACTCTTCCTCCGGAAGGTCTGTTGCCTTGGCGTATTCCTCCAGAATCACTTTCTGAATGCGCTCTCTTGTGTGTGAATTGATTGGATGCGCGATGTCGCGGTACTCACCGTCTGCTGCCTTGCGGCTTGGCATTGCGATGAACAGCCCTTTCTCGCCTTCTATTACTTTAATGTCGTGCACTACAAACTCTTCATCCAGTGTAATGGAAACAACTGCCTTCATTTTTCCATCCTTTGCAACTTTCCTAACTCTAACGTCGGTTATCGTCATACATCTTTCCCCCGTGGTTTTTATTCTATTTTTCTTTTCCTTTATCCTGTCCGTTACAGAACATACCGTTCATTCGATTCGATCACAAGCTTTATGTCTTTCTCGCCGACATAGCGTGTATTGGCCCGTATCGTATCACGACTCTCCACGATGCAGTTTTCAAGGTACACATTATCGCCAAGATATACATCGTTCAATACAATCGAATTCTTGATGACGCAGTTCTCTCCAACGAATACTTTTTTGAAGATAACAGAATTTTCCACGTATCCGTTTATAATGGAACCATTGGCAATCAGACTGTTCTTTACCTGGCAGCCCGGATTATATTTGGCCGGTGGATTATCGTCCACTTTGGAATGCACATCCGGATACTCCCTGAAGAAGTAATCCCGGACTTCCTTTTTCAGGAAATCCATGTTCGTCTTGTAATAGGACTCCACCGATGCGATATTGCTCCAGTAGCTGTCGAGCTTGTATCCGTAGATGCGCTTGACGTCTTTGTAGCGGATCAGGACATCCTTTACGAAATCGTGCCGTCCCTCTTCTATCGACCGCTCTATCAGCTCAATCAGCTGACGCCTCCGGATCACATAAATGCCGCATGAAATCGTATGTGACATTGCTGCCATCGGCTTTTCGTCAAACTGAGTAATGCGGTTGTCGCTGTTCATCTTGAGCACACCAAACCGGGTCGCATCCTCCGTGCTCGGCAGTTCCTTACATACAACCGTGATATCTGCCTTCTTTGCGATATGGTATTCCAGCACCTTCGCATAGTCCAGCTTATATACACAATCGCCGGAAGCAATGACCACGTATGGTTCATGGCATTCCTTTAGGAAATCCAGGTTCTGATGGATCGCATCTGCGGTACCGCGGTACCAGAAATCATTGTCCGAAGTAACCATCGGCGGAAATACGAACAGTCCACCCTGCTTTCTTCCGAAATCCCACCATTTCGAAGAGCTCAGATGCTGATTCAGCGATCTGGAATTGTACTGTGTCAACACCGCTACCCGCTGAATACTGGAATTCGACATACTGCTCAGGGCAAAGTCAATGCTGCGGAAGCTCCCGGCAATCGGCATTGCGGCAATTGCCCGTTTGTTCGACAGCTCCTTCATCCGGAAACTGTTGCCACCTGCAAGAATAATACCTACCGCTCTCATGCCACATCACCTGCCTTATCCAAAGTCTCACCGCTTGCGAGCACTCCATCCGGATAATCCTCCGGAATCGTAATGCCTGTGACAGCGGTATTCTTTCCGATCTTTACATCCGGCGGAACAACCGCCTTCTCTCCAATCACTGTCAGTCCAAATGCATAGACAGCAGGCTTTACCTTGTTCGGGACTTCCTCACCCACACCAAGCTGCGCACGCTCTCCGATCACAGCCTGCTCCGCGATAATCGCCTTATCGATCACGGCTCCTTCTTTGATCACCGCATTTTGCATGATAATCGAATCCCGGACGATTGCACCCTTCTCAATCACAACTCCACAGCCGATGATGGAATTGTGTACCTCACCGTACACCTCTGTGCCATCACCGATCAGGCAACGATCCAGTACCGCATCCTCTGAAATATACTGCGGTGGAAGAATATCGTTTTTCGTATAAATTTTCCAGAATTCTTCATAAAGATTGAACTCCGGAATAATGTCAATCAGCTCCATATTGGCTTCCCAGTAAGAACCGAGTGTCCCGACATCCTTCCAGTAGCCATTATACTCATACGCGACTAGGCGCTCGCCCTTTTCATGACAATACGGAATCACATGCTTTCCGAAATCACAATTGTTCTGCTCAGACAGGGCGATCAATGCCTCTTTTAATGCCTTCCATGTAAATATGTAGATACCCATCGAAGCAAGATTGCTCTTTGGATGAGCCGGCTTTTCCTGAAACTCCGTAATCCGTCCGGTCTCATCTGTCACGACAATACCGAAACGGCTGGCCTCTTCTTGCGGAACCGGCATCACCGCGATACTGACATCCGCATTGTGTGCTTTGTGAAAATCCAGCATCACTTCATAATCCATTTTGTAAATATGATCTCCGGAAAGAATCAGTACATAATCCGGATTGAAGGACTCCATATATGCGAGATTCTGGTAAATCGCATTTGCGGTACCGGTATACCACTCTGTCTTTCCTACTTTTTCATACGGCGGCAGTACAGTCACTCCACCTACATTTTTATCAAGATCCCACGGAATTCCGATTCCTATATGCGTATTCAATCGAAGCGGCTGGTACTGTGTCAGCACGCCGACTGTATCTATACCGGAATTAATACAATTGCTCAGTGGAAAATCAATGATACGGTACTTGCCTCCAAATGCAACTGCCGGTTTGGCAACTTTGGAAGTCAGTACCCCAAGTCGGCTGCCCTGGCCACCGGCCAGAAGCATAGCGATCATCTCTTTTTTAACCACGGTATCACCCCTTGAAGTATATTTTTCGAAACGATTCCTGAATGCGTACAAATGTGTGAACTGTACGGTTCTGAATAGTTGCTCTTGTTTATTATAACACATGTTTCGTAAATAGCGAACATTTTTTACAAGTTTTTGTTAATTTTTTTTATTTTTTTATCATAAATAGCTTAATTTCCTGTTTTTTAGGTTTCACAACGCTATCATATATGTGCGACAGTTTTCTTGTTTTTTCTCTATTTTTTGTGCATTTTTGCTATCACCATCCTTTTTATTTACGAAAATAACTTTCGTTTCTCACCAAAACAGCACCTTTTTTTCGTTATTTTGCCAATCATCCAATATGTTTTCCTCCCATCCGGAAAACGAGCTTTCCCTTTTGAAAAAATATGTGTATAATGGATATTGTATAACTGGATTTAAACAGCAGCAACCAACCTAAAAGGAGCGACTAAAACTATGTATCAAATAAATTATGAAATACCTGTACATATTCATTTTATCGGTATCGGCGGCATCAGCATGAGCGGTCTTGCAGCAGTCCTTCTGAAGCGTGGCTTCCCGGTATCCGGATCGGACTCGAAAGAATCTCCGCTCACAGACTGGCTGACCGGCATGGGCGCTACGATTCATTATCCGCAAAGCGCAGCCAATATCACACCGGACATCGATGTTGTCGTCTACACAGCGGCTATTCATCCGGACAACCCGGAATTTGCCGCGGCCAAAGCAGCCAATATCCCGATGCTAACCCGCGCAGAGCTGCTCGGAGAGCTGATGCAGAACTACAAGATGCCGATCGCCGTATCCGGAACACACGGGAAAACGACAACGACTTCCATGCTCTCCCATATCCTGATGGGCGCAGATATGGATCCGACGATCTCAGTCGGCGGCATTCTTCCGTCGATCGGGGGAAACGTCCGGATCGGCCATTCCGACAATTTTATCACGGAAGCCTGTGAATATACGAACAGCTTCCTTTCTCTGTATCCGAAACAGGCTATTATCCTGAACATTGATGCAGATCACCTTGACTTCTTTAAAGATCTCGATGATATCCGCCACTCCTTCCGTCTCTTTGCCAAAAAGCTCCCGGCAGACGGTACTCTTATCATCAATGCCGCTATCCCGAACCTTTCCGAGATCACGGACGGTCTTTCCTGCCGTATCGTGACCTTTGGCATCGATTCCGGAGCGTATCAGGCTCAGAATGTCTCCTACGATGAGCTCGGATGCGGAAGCTTTGATCTTGTAAAGGAAGGCACCATGCTCGGACATTTCGCCCTTTCTGTTCCGGGTGAGCACAATGTCTCAAATGCCGTCGCCGCACTTGCATCCGGCGATCTGCTCGGCATCCCGGCTTCCGTCATGGCCGATGGGCTCTTGAGCTTCCACGGCACAGACCGACGTTTCCAGAAAAAAGGCGTCATTGGTGGCGTGACGATTATTGATGACTACGCACATCACCCGACCGAGATCAAAGCGACCCTGCGCGCGGCAAAGAATTTTCCATGCAAGCATGTATGGTGTGTCTTCCAGCCACACACCTACACGCGGACCAAGGCGCTGCTTGATGATTTCGCCGAGGCGCTTTCACTGGCAGATAAAATTGTACTCGCTGACATTTATGCGGCACGTGAGACCGATACGCTCGGCATCAGCTCAGATGATATCCGCAAGCGTCTTGCTGCAATGGGAAAAGATGCCTGGTATTTCCGCACCTTTGACGAAATTGAGAATTTTCTTCTGGAAAACTGTGTCCCCGGGGATCTGTTGATAACTATGGGCGCCGGAGACGTTGTAAAAATTGGAGAAAATCTGCTTGGAATGTAGTTATCCACACTATCCACATGCTTATGCACATTTTCCGTGCACCGGCATGTGGATTTTTTTGTGGAAAATATAATTTACATAAGTATTTGACATTTTTCCTTCTTTTTTGCCTTTTCTCCTGTTTTTTATCCTATTATCGTCAACCGTTTTCGCAGGTTGTCCACATTGTCCACTTTATGCACTTTTTCTCTTTCCACAACGGTGAATCCGCATTCCTCACTGAATTTGCTGTTCTCTTTTGTTCACGGATATGCTATACTTAAAGGCAGCGCCCTGCATGCTTTACAGGGCGTCTCAAAACGTAAAGTGCTCGCGGGAATACCCTACCGCTTGACATAATCAGGGAGTGAATGCAATTATGAAAATTTACACGGATACTCCGGAAGGCGTAACAGTCGTAAAAAATACGTTTATAGATCAGTACATGCCACAGGCGAACGGAGAATTTGTCAAGGTCTATCTGTACCTTCTGCGCTGTGCCAATACCGGCCGTGAGCTCTCGCTCTCTTCGATCGCAGATGTGCTGGAGCATACGGAAAATGATATCCGTCGTGCACTGCTCTACTGGGAAAAGCAGGATCTTGTACATCTCAAAATGAATACTCACGGAGACCTGATCTCCATCACCTTCTCCGACCTGCCCACAACGCAGGAGGAGGCACCACCCGAAGCCGACCCGTTGCGCACATCGGCTGCTACAGCTGCTTCCCCGGAGCTTGGGCGCGTGACAGAGCGCATGATCGGATACGCCGCAGCGACAGAAGTACGCCAGAAGGAAGCAGCCGCTGCAAAAGAGCCGGAGCCTGCCGCCGTAATGAGCCGGGAGCAGCTCGCGGCGCTTAGTGAGCAAAAAGAAGTGCGCCAGCTCTTCTTCATTGCCGAACAGTATCTGCAGCGCCCTCTGAACTCCTCCGAGCAGTCTGAATTCATCTATTATTATGATACGTTAAAATTTTCTCCGGACCTGATTGAATACCTGATCGAATACTGCGTCTCCAAAGGGACCTTCAGCCGCCACTACATGCGCAAGATCGCACTTTCATGGGCGGAATCCGGGATCTCTACAGTCGCACAGGCCCGCCAGGAATCCAGCTCTTATAATAAGAACTATTACACGATTCTGAATGCCTTCGGAATCAAGGGGCGCAGTCCGGCTGCACCTGAGACGGAACTGATGGCACGCTGGCTCAATGACTATGCATTCTCGCTTGAGGTGATCCTGGAGGCCTGTAACCGTACGATCAGCCAGATTCACCAGCCAAGCTTCCAGTATGCAGATAAAATTCTGCAGCGCTGGAAAAAGAACAAGGTCACATCGCTGTCGGATGTCCGCAGGCTTGATCAGGAGCGTGAAGAAGAACAGCAGCAAAAGCAGGCGATGAAAAAGCAGGATACACCGCAGGGCAACCGCTTCAACAATTTTGCGCAGCGCGGTTATGATTACACCGCACTGGAAAAGCAGCTGCTCGGACAGCACACCTGAGAGGTAAATTATGGGATTGACAAACACACAATATGATACAATTATGCGGGACTACCAGCGCCAGCAGGCAAAGGATCAGCAGGAACTCTCAGCTAGGCAGGAAGAGATCTACGGAAAATTTCCGGAATTTTCAGAAATCGACCGGAAGATCGCCTCGGCAAGCACTGCCTGTGCAAGACAACTGCTCTCGGATACTCCTGCAGGTAAGGACGCCGTAGCCACACTGCAGCAGTCGATCACCGCACTCTCAAAACGCCGCAGCGAGATTCTTACTTCCGCCGGATATCCGTCTGATTATCTGCAGATGACTTACCGTTGCCCGGACTGTCAGGATACCGGATATATCGGCACAAAAAAATGTCACTGCTTCCGGCAGGCCACTTTAGATCTGCTCTATGCCCAGTCGAATCTGAAGGAGCTTTTAAAAGAAGAAACCTTCTCTGCCTTCTCTCTTGACTATTATTCTGCAGAGCAGACTGATCCTGTCACCGGACTCAGCGCAAGGGACTGTGCCAGATATGCCCTTACCGAATGCCGCCGTTTCGTGCAGGACTTCGACCGCAGCTTTGAAAATGTGTTTCTCTACGGCAACACCGGACTCGGAAAGACCTTTCTGTCACACTGTATTGCAAAGGAACTGATCGAAAGCGCCCATTCCGTCATCTATTTTTCTGCTTTCCGGCTCTTCGAACGCTTTGCTGAAACGACCTTCGGCCGTTCCTCAGAAGACCGTGCAAAAGAACTGCAGCAGCACATTTTTGAATGCGACCTTCTGATCATCGATGACCTGGGGACAGAGCTTGTAAACTCTTTCGTCTCCTCACAGCTTTTTCTGATCCTGAATGAACGGATCCTGCGCCGCAGAAGTACGCTGATCTCCACGAATTTGACGCTTGGTACGTTTGCCGACACATATTCAGAGCGCATCTTCTCCCGCATCTCCAGCAATTATCAGATGCTGCGGCTCTTCGGTGACGACATCCGGATTCAGAAAAAACTGTCCCCCCGCAAAACGATGCCTTGACCAAACCATGTTTTGCGGGTAAAATAACCTCGTAAAATGTCAGCAAACACGGAGGATTAAAATGGAATTCCAATCTGGTTATGAACGCAACCTTGAAACGATTCCGGTCGGTGAACTCGGAATCATTTCCCTGAAGAGCTGTGAGGCGCTCGGCAATAAGATCAACGCCCACATCGTCGAATGGAGAAAGGAACGGGAGCATGAGCATCTGGACAGCCCTCAGCTGCGCACCTACGCACGGGACTCCTATCTGATCAATGCCAGTGTTCCTCGTTTTGGATCCGGAGAGGCAAAAGGTGTCATCAAAGATTCTGTCCGCGGCGCGGATCTCTATCTGCTCGTAGATGTCTGCAACTACAGCCTGACCTACTCCGTTGGAAAATATACGAACCACATGTCTCCGGACGATCATTTTCAGGATCTGAAGCGCATCATCGCAGCCGTTGGCGGAAAAGCGCGCCGGATCAACGTCATCATGCCGTTCCTCTACGAGAGCCGCCAGCACAAGCGCAATGGCCGTGAGTCGCTGGACTGTGCACTCGCCCTGCAAGAGCTCGTAAAAATGGGTGTGGAAAATATTATCACCTTTGACGCACACGACCCGCGGGTGCAGAATGCGATCCCTCTGCACGGCTTTGAGACGATCCAGCCGGTCTACCAGTTCATCAAGGGACTTTACCGTGCGGCTCCGGATATTCAGACCGATTCCGATCATCTGATGATTATCAGCCCGGATGAGGGCGCTGCCAGCCGTGCGATCTATATGGCGAACATTCTTGGTGTCGATATGGGTATGTTCTACAAACGCCGCGACTACGCACACGTGATAGACGGTCGCAATCCGATCGTGGCCCATGAGTTCCTCGGATCTGATTTAAGTGGCAAAGACGTTGTCATCATCGACGATATGATCTCCTCAGGAGACAGCATGATTGACGTCGCACGCGAGCTGAAGAAGCGCAACGCAGGCCGGATTTTTATCTGTGCGACCTTCGGACTGTTCACCAGCGGTTTTGAAAAATTTGACCGTGCCTATGAGGATGGTCTGTTCCACGCGATGCTCACGACAAACCTTGTCTACCAGGCGCCGGAGCTTCTGGAGAAGCCGTACTACACCGGATGCGACATGAGCAAATACATCGCACTTCTGATCGATACCTTAAATCACGATGGCTCGATCAGTGACCTGCTCAATCCGTCCGACCGTATCAACAACTTCCTCGCAAAGCACCGCAGTCCGAAAAAATAAGTGCCTGTAAGGAAAGAAGGTAGAAAGAGTATGAACAGGCTGCACCGTCCGGCTCCGCAGCCAGAGCCGGAGGTCACGACCAAGATCTGTTCGTACTGCAAGTCCGAGATCCACAAGGATGCGGTCAAGTATCCGCACTGCGCGTCGGATCTGGAAGCGTAAGTACATATTTTTGCATTGAAAGATGCCAGGGTCAAAAGGTATTTGACCCTGGCATTTCTATTTTCGTTTTCTTTATAAGATTCTTTTCTAGCAGCAGAAAATCGGCATCGCCCGGCCACCACAGCAGCAGCTGCAAAACGCATTCAGAAGGCAGAGCTTCATACACCAGTCTCCGCTTCCCTCGAATGGATTGCCATACTCCTGTCCCATCGTCTGATACCACTGACCGCCGTTCTCAAGCTGCTGCAGCAGCTGACGGTAAAGCATATTGTTCGGCTCCATGGAGACGGCACGCTGCGCATGCTCCTTTGCCGTGATGTTGTTGCCCTGTCCGGAATTCGCCATTGCACTTAAATAATACCAGCGGGCGTTACGGTTCGAAAGCTCTGAGAGCACATGGAGTGCCTCATCATAGGCGTGGTTACGGATATAATTTTCTGCTGCCTGCATCCGCACATCCTCCTCTGACCATCCGGTTCCGGAAGAAGACTGTGAACCACCTGTATTCCCATATCCGCCAAAGCCGCCAAAGCCACCGTAACCGCCATAATTTCCATAACTGCCGGTTCCGGCGCTCCCTGTTCCGTAGGAGGAGCTTCCATAGCCTCCGCCATAGCTGCTGCCCTGCTCCTTTTGCTGCATGATCTGCTGATACGCCTGCTGAATTTCTTTAAACTTTTCCTCTGCTTCTGCTTTATTCGGATTATTGATATTGGCATCCGGATGGTATTTCCGGCTGAGTCTCCGGTATGCCTTTTTGATCTCATCCTCGGAGGCATTTTCCGGAACCCCCAGTATCTCGTATGGATTTTTCATACTCTCTCCTCACTTCTGACGGCGCTGATCCATGACCTTCTCCTTGCGCTGCCTTTCCCGCTCTCCCACCATCAGATACCGGCACCAGACACCGGAGTACAGAATATTGCGCAGAATGTCTGCGCACGTGATAATCGGGAGACGCTCAAAGGAGCGCGCGGCCTCTGCGGCCATTGCTGTCAGTATTTCCTTATATTTGGGCGCCTGTTCCTTGCTCCAGACCTCTCCGCTCTCCAGAAAAAGATTGTAATTGCCCTTCTTCCGATCCTTTTCTACGTCTTCTAACGCATCCATCAGGTACACAAACTTTCCAAGGTAGAAGCCCATATTCCGCAGTTCCTCCTGCCAGATATCATCCTTCCAGACAAAAATCTCCGCCAAAAAGCGCCCGGTCAGACCGGATACATAGTCGATATCCTTCTGATTCTGCTGCTCCGCCTCTGAAAGCAGGCGAATATTTTCTTCAATCGCGCGTCCCTGCCGCGGGTACTGCTCCATCAGCTTCTGATAATCCTTCCGAAGCAGCATGGATACGGCAAATCCGGGTACGCTCTTTTCATCCTTCCAGTCGTCCTGCATTTTCTGATAAGACAGCAGCACCGTCATATCCGCCGCGTATGCTACGGCTTCATTCTCCGTCATCCGATGCTTCTGAAAGGGATGCGGAATACAGCGGTACTCCTCTGCCTTTGTCTCCGGCTCATACAGCCCGGTCAGCAAAATGGCCAGAAACGTCAGGTCATAGTTTAACATCATCTGAGCAGTACGTCCATACCTTTGATGCAAATTACGGCATAATCCGCAGTAAAAACTGCGGTATGCCGTATAGTCCTTCAGCTTGAGCTCCTGCTCATTTACATAAATATATCCGAACATATCTGAATCTCTCACCTTTCGTGGTCAGCTTCGCTTTTCAAACTCATGTCTGCACTTCGGACAGGTGATACAGATTTTTCCTTTTCCTCTCGGGATGCGGATCTTCTGTCCGCAGGCCGGACATTTGTAAATATGGTAGTCCTTACTCTGCACAATGCGGTTCTTTGTCTGCGTAAAGCTCCTGCGAATCCCGGCCGTCCAGGAAAGATATTTCTGGTTCTCCTCATTGCGCCCGGAAATATTCCGCGAAAACATGCGGAAATAGCAGTACCCGATCAGCACCAGCGCCAGCCAGTACAGCAGCGGCTGCCTTGTAAATGTATTCGCCAGCAACAGGATCAGGCAGATCGCCATCAGAAACTTCGTTAGTTCATCTGTCCCATAGCGTCCCTGCATAAATTGTTCCAATCGTCTTCTCATTTAAGACCATCCCCCTTGTGTTTGTTCCATGCTAATTATAACACTTTACCCCCGAACCAGAAGAATGTCAACGATACCGGTCTTCATTTCACAGAAATTTCAGATAACTTCCATTTTGTTTATAATTCAGGCTTCTGCGGCCTTTCTTTTTGCGGGAAGGTAATGATCGCTGCAAACCGGTCTTCGGATACCCGCAGGGAAAAGTCTCCGCCCTGCAGCTCTGTAAGGCTTTTGGCAATCGAAAGACCGAGCCCGCTGCCCTCCGTATTTCGGCTGCGGTCTCCCCGTACAAAGCGTCCCATGAGATCCTCAGCTGAAACATGCAGTGCCTCCTTCGCCGTATTTGCGACGGTGATGATGACCTGTTCCGCTTCTGTCTTTACCGTGACAGAAAAGCTGCTGTTCTCTTTTGCATATTTGCATAGGTTGCCAAAAAGATTTTCCAGTACCCGCCAGAACTGTCGGCCATCCGCTTCAATCATCACCGGCTCCGCCGGCAGATTCCATACCGGTGTCAGCCCCTTTTCCTCAAAGCGATCCTCAAATTCTCCATATGCCTGGTCGAGCATCGCCTGTACCTGCAGAATGGTCATATGCAGCTCCACATTGCCGGAGCTGATCTTGCTCACCTCGACCAGATCTTCCGTGAGCTGCTTCAGGCGCTGTGATTTCTGGTCGAGCACTTCGATATAGTGCTGTACCTTCTCCCCCTGCAGATTCTCCCGCTTCAGGAGATCTACATAATTGACAATGGAGGTCAGAGGTGTCTTCAGATCATGTGAAACATTTGTGATCAGCTCTGCCTTCAGCCGTTCATTTTTAATGATTGCCTCGACCGCTTCCTGCAGCCCGTCTCCCATCTCATTCACCGCCTGTGCCATCTCATAGGATTCTCCGGTCAGTGTCGTCGTATCAATCTTATAGGTCAAATCCCCCTTTGATATCTGATGGATTCCTTCCCATACACTCTGTTTCCCTGCCATGTCGCGCAAAAGAAACAGCAGCACAATCATGTCGATGACGAGCACCGGAAAAATGCCGGAGCGTTTAAAGAGCAGCAGAAACAGAAAGTTCAAAACGATGACCATGATATAGAAAAACAAAAGCTGTCCGGATGCCGCGCGCGTAGAAGTAACCTGTTTCCACGTATAGAGCAGCATGCGGCAGATGCTGTTGTGCCAGAGCTTGTGGGAGCGCAGACGCCGCATAAATCCCATACAGGCAGAGAGAAACAGCTGCCAGAGCCCTGCCGCAAGCAGCGCCCATGCGACCCGTTCCGGCTCAAACATATCCTCCGGACTGTGCCATTTCCAGTTCAGAAAAATCACAATAAGCATGACAAGCACCGCATAGATCCCGGCCGCCAGCTCGGTCGGCACCTTATCGACTGCATAAATCCGAGGCGCCAGACGCCCCTCCTCCAGGCCGGCTCCGACAAGCGAGAGTACAAAGCAGATCAAAAGAAGTACCCCACTGATCCCGATGCCTGTCACCGAGACCCATACAATCGTCTCCCGGTTCGCAAAATAGTCCGCATAAGTACGCAGCTCATCATTCACCGGATAGCTCTGATCGATCGCAAGCAGCACCTTCTCATTCGTGCTGACAAAGCGATCATTCAAAAACCACGCCTCCGCCTCCGCATTCAGCACATTATCCTGATTTGCCACCATGATGTTATAGCTCCGCTCACCCTCGTAGAGCATCGTATATTCCGGACGCTCCTGCAAAATCTCTGCACCGGCGTCATAGCTCTCTGCTCCAAAATTCGTATACAGATCTCCTGTTGCCGTATTCTCAATACAGTAGCGCAGATTCGAAGGCGCATTTTCAGACCAGAGTGACTGCTCTCCGTCCGTATACTGCTGATAACGGGCCGCAATGTCCTCACACACCTGTGCCAGACGCACATAAGTGTTGAATACAAAGCTCGCGGAATCAGAATACCACCGTGAGCACTCTGATAAGGTGATCCCGGTGACCGGCCGGATCGTCTCTAACGTATCGGACTGCCCATCCAGAAGCTCCCCGGCCTCCTGCCGGTTCTCGATCGCAGACGCCTTCTGCACTGCGGCCTTCAGCGCCGCAAGCCCTCCGTTTTCACTGAATGTAAGCAGATCTGAGAGCAGATATGTCGTATTCATATCCTTTACTGTGTTGCCGGTACTGCCATAGGACTGAATATCGATCTCTTTTTCTGCATTGTACTGTCCATCCTGTTCAAACAGCTCCCTGTTCTCCTGCGCGCTGATTTTATTTTTCAGTATCGTATCCACCTGCCGAAAAAAAAGATCGCTCTGCTCATAGCTTTTCGACAGCTCGCTCAGGCTGCAGGAATCCTCCGTCCAGAATGCGAACGTCAAAAAACTCCAGGCCAGCACGGCAGCCAGAAACGCCTGCAGTACCAGCAGCACGTTCTTGACCTTTTTCCGGTAAATCCAGTTGCCGTCTCTTCGGTGCAGTCTGACAGAAAATTTACTCGGATGCATTTGCATTACAGATTCTCCACTTTATAGCCAACGCCCCAGATCACCTTCAGATACTTCGGGTTCTTCGGGTCGATCTCGATCTTTTCACGGATATGGCGGATATGGACCGTCACCGTATTATCCGCACCATACGCCTCCTCCTTCCATATCTGCTCGTAGATCTGGTCGATGGAAAATACTTTGCCTTTGTTCTGTACAAGGAAGAGAAGGATGTTGTACTCGATCCTCGTCAGCTTGACCGGCTCTCCGTCTACCGTGACTTCCTTGCGGTCATCATTCATCACAAGCCCGCCGGTGCGATAGATATGCTCGGATTCTGCCTGCTCCGCAGAGCCGAAATTTGTATATCTGCGGATCTGGGATTTCACACGGGCCAGAAGTTCAAGTGGATTGAACGGCTTCGCCACATAGTCATCCGCACCGAGATTCAGTCCGAGCACCTTGTCCGTATCCTGCGACTTCGCAGACAGCACAATGATCGGAACACTGCTCGTCTCACGTATCTTCATCATCGTATGGATACCATCCAGCTTCGGCATCATCACATCCAGCAAAATCAGATGTACCTCCTCTGTCTTTAAAATCTCCAGCGCCTGCAGGCCGTCATACGCCTTCAGCACGCGATAGCCCTCCTGGGCCAAATATATCTCGATCGCATCGACGATATCTTTTTCATCATCACATACCAGTATGGTAAACATAACGTTCCTCCTCCCATTTTTGATCCATATACAAACGGCTCCTGTCCCGAAGGCAGAGACCGCATACAGATCCCTCCTATCAGTTTAACAGGAGCCAATGAATTTCGCATCAAAAATTTATTAATCTTTTCTTATTTTACTTTGCCTCAATGACATGCATCATATTCGTCATCGCGCCTTTTCCTTTGACCATGTTCGTTGCCGGGTCACCCGCTGTAAATACGACCATGTCACCTTCCCTGACATAACCTTCACGCTTTACGACATACATTGCATGGGAAATGATATGCTCCGTCGTATCTTCCTCGTAGCCCTTCAGCGGCGTTACGCCCCAGTAGAGCTGCATTTTGCGCTGCGCCCACTCATTCGGGGTCACCGCATAGATCGGAACCGCCGGACGGAAATTGGACATCAGTCGCGCCGTCTGCCCGGATACCGTCGGAGTCACGATGCAGGCAGCCTGCACATTCGTCGCAGTACGCACCGCTGCCACACCAACTGCATTCGATACGTTTGCATCACCGCGCAGAGAACGGTACTCCGGCAGCACGTCATAATCCATGTACTGCTCCGTGGACTCTGCAATCTTTACCATCATCTTCAGCGCCTCGACCGGATATTTTCCCATCGCCGTCTCGCCGGAGAGCATGATCGCATCCGTGCCCTCACGAATCGCATTTGCCACATCCGTCACCTCTGCCCTGGTCGGCCGCGGATTGCGGATCATTGAATCGAGCATCTGCGTCGCAATAATTACCGGCTTATACTTTTGATTGCATTTCTCGACGATCATTTTCTGTACATGCGGCACCTCATAAGCCGGGATCTCCACGCCCATATCGCCACGTGCAACCATGATTCCGTCGGATGCCTGAATGATCTTATCCAGATTCTCAATGCCCTCGCTGTTCTCGATCTTCGAGATAATCTCGATGTGCTCAGCATTGTGCTCCTTTAAAATTGTGCGGATCTCACGCACCGCATCGGCATTGCGCACAAAGGAGGCCGCGATGAAATCAATGCCCTGCTCAATACCGAAAATAATATCCTTTTTATCCTTCGCGGTAATACCAGGAAGGTTTACACTGACATTCGGCACATTGATACCCTTGCGCTGTCCCAGTTCGCCGCCATTTACGACCCGACAGACAATGTCCTTGCCCTGAATCTCTTTTACCTTCAGCCCGATCAGTCCGTCATCGATCAGAATGGTATCGCCCGGCTTCACATCCTTCGAAAGCTGCGGATACGTCTGATATACCTTTTTCTCAGTGCCTGCCATCTCTGTCGCAGTGAGAGTAAACTCCTCGCCTTCTCTGAGCAGTACCTTCCCGCCGTTTTCCAGTACTCCTGTGCGGATCTCCGGTCCTTTTGTATCGAGCAGAATCGCGATCGGCCTGTGCATCTCCTTGCGCACGCGCTTCAGAAGATCCATTCGTGCCTTCTGCTCTTCGTAATCCCCATGCGAAAAATTGAATCTGGCAACATCCATGCCATTCTCAATCAACGCGCGGAGCGTCTCTTCATTGTCTGCATTCGGTCCCATCGTACATATGATTTTCGTCTTTTTCACCTTGTCTGCCTCCATTATGCGGCCCAAACCGTCTTTTCTATTTCCTGTTCTTTTTTACCTGCCTATTGTAGCACAGATTCTTCTGAGATGAAAATACCTTTTCCGGCGTATTTCAATACTTTAACAGCAATTTTACCTATTCTTTTCAATCTCGATCTGATCGCCGGACATACGCAGTACGTCTTCAATCTCTGCTGCCGGCATCTCCAGATAAGCCGACAGCTCGTCTACCGATACCTTATGCTCGAGCTCCTCCTCCAGATTGTGAATCGCCTCATTTAAATGGTTCACGCGGCTTACAATCCCCTCATTACTCTTTTTCGTCTCCTCATTTGCGTGGATGGCATCCTCCATTGCCTGATTCACACAATTCAACAAATGCGCCTGGCAAGCTGCCGGACTGTCAAAGGTATCTAACGTATCCATTGCCAAAAGCAGACCGATATTGCCCTCCTGGATCAGATCCTCTGCCAGGATCTCTCCTCCGTCATACTCGTCTGCCATCTGGCAGATCAGCGGCAGATACCACTCGATCAGGCGTTCCCGCGCCTGCGGCTTTTTCTCCATCACATCGCGCAGCAGCTCATTTTCATCGACATCTGATTCCTCAATCAGACGCTTAAGCTCTTCCAGATAAATAGAAAGGCTCAGCTCCTCCTGTTCCTTTGGAAGCTCTTCTGCCTCCTTTGCATCATCCGGCACACGCACGCCCTGCTCCTCCAGGTACTTGTAAATCATCTGAAAATGTTCCTCAGTGAGCGGCAGCTCCTTTAATCGCTCCCGGATCTCTTCTTTTGTAATGACATTTCCCGCCGCATCCGCAGCATCTTTAATCTCACTTAATACTTCCCGAAATACGTATCTGTTTTCCATATCTCTTCTCCTCGTTCTATCTGCAACGCTATCGCTCCTGCCCCGCCGCTTCGTGCTTCGCGCACGGAAGGTGGGGGAATGCTTATTCTGCGTTCAAATCTTCTGCTAATACCTCCAGCGCTTTTTCCAGCACCTGATCTGTCCCATCTCCGGCCGATTCCGGCGTTTTCCCGCTTCCTGTATCGTCTTTGGGATCCTCTACTATGATATCCGGTGTGATTCCATTTCCATTAATATCCTGTCCATTCGGCGTATAGTACTTTTCCACCGTCATTTTAAATGCTGATCCGTCCCGGAGCGGAAAGGTGCGCTGTACAATGCCCTTTCCGTATGTCTTTGTACCGATAACCGGTCCCCTCTCATAGTCCTGCATCGCTCCGGCAAAGATTTCCGACGCGCTCGCAGATCCTCCGTTGACCAGCACTGCGATCTCGCAGTCCACTATCCGGCTCTGATCTGAATAATACTCCTCACGCCCGCCATTCTTATCCTCTGTATACACAAGCAGCTTCTCCGGCAGCACCTCGTCCAGAATGTCACACACCGAAGTCAGCAGCCCGCCCGGATTGTCCCGCAGATCTACGATCAGGGCCTGCATATTCTGAGCTTCCAGAGCCTCTACCGCCTCACAAAACTGATCCACTGCCGTCTCTGTAAACTCTTCGATCTTTATATATCCGATCCCATTCTGCTTCATCTCATACGAGACCTTTTGAAGCTCCACATCACCAAGCATGATCGGTAAGATGACTTCCTTTTTGTCTGACGGACGGTAAACCGTGATCGAAAAATCTCCGTCCTCACTCTTAATCATAGAGACCAGATCACTCAGCTGTACATCTGTAAGCGCTGTATCGTCTATCGCAAGCAGCTCATCGCCCACCTGCAGTCCCGCTTCGCTCGCCGGAGTATTTTCGTACACATCATTGACCGTAATTGTCCCGGACTGTCCATCCTGTGCAAGTGTCGCTCCGATACCGGTATAACTGCCACGGCTCGAATCAAGCACGGATTCCAGTTCTTCCTCTGAATAGTAATTCGCATATACATCATCCAGTCCGACCGCAATTCCCTTAAATAAATAGTCGGAGAGCATATCCGCGTCGACATCATTCAGATAGTATTCTTCGATCAGGCTTTTCACCTCATCCAGCTTCTGTAACGTCTCAGCATCGGTGAGGATCTCAGCCCCGTTTTCTGTCTCCTGCTCCGCTACATCTGCCGGATCGTACATGTGCTGCCCCGCATTCCATCCCGCGAAAAACATCGCTCCGGTAAAAAGTGTTGCCAGCACGCCTGCTGCAAAGCCTTTTCCAAAGCCATCCGGCAATGGTTTTTCCGGTATCTCCTCCGGCATTTCATTTATATCAGGCATCTCATGCCTTTCCTTCCTTTTTAATCTCATACTGCCTCTGATCCTTTATCTGTCACTGCATCCGTTGCATCTGATACACGGATTGCTTCGCATTTCATGCTCTCGCAATCCTAAAACACCTCAAATCCGCTCATTTTTCTACGAAAAATGGCTACTTTTCGGTGTTTTGCGGGTCAATAAGTCATGCTTTTTCATGCAAGCATGAAACGCATAACCTTTTGACCCTTGTATCATCATTATATTCAAATACTTTCCATTGTAAAGCATTCAGACCTCTTCCCGCGTAATATTTTTCAGCCATTTTTTACTGCGGTAGCGTTTCAGCACCCACGGCCACTTTACAAACTCATCCGTGCAGAGCAGGAAATAGACGACCATCGGCGGCAGCTTCAATGCAAAGGCTGCGATAAATCCGAGCGGTACCGCATAGCACCACATATCGATCGCATCACAGATCAGACCGAACCGGCTGTCGCCGCCTGCACGGAACAATCCGGCGATCAGCGTCGTATTGACTGCCGATCCCATAATATAGTACACATTGATTGCCAGCATAATCTTCAGATAACCGGTCGCGGTCTCTGTCAGAGAAGCATATCGGATGACAAACGGAGAGGCCACTGCGATCAGCGCGCCTCCGACTGCCGCAGTTGCCACGGTCAGACGCAGCGCACGGCTTCCGTCCCTTTCCGCCGCCTCAAGCTGATTGGCGCCGATCTCTTTCCCGACATAGATGCCGCTCGCACTCGCGATTGCGAAGCACATGACTGTTCCGAAGTTCCGCACCACGACGACCAGGGAATTCGCTGCCACGACATCCGTCCCCATATGTCCCATGATGACCGAATACATCGAAAATGCGACGCTCCACAAAATATCATTGCCAAGTGCCGGTAATGACAGCCGGATGAAATCCTGCAACAGTACACCGCCCTTCTCGAACATCGCCCGAAGCCGGATCTTCACGTCCTTTGAGACTGCCGACACCCAAAAGCAGAGCACCAGCTGTACGGCACGTGAAATTGAAGTTGCCAGTGCCACACCACGGATACCAAGCTTCGGTGCGCCGAACCACCCGTATACAAATACTGCATTCAGGAAAATATTGAGCATGAGTGCTGTGACATTCAATGCAGTACTTGTTCTGACCCGCTCAATGCTGCGCAGCACTGCCAGATAAATTTCAGAAATGCTCCAGCACAGATAGCTGACACTGATAATCCGCAGATAAGAAGCTCCAAGCTCGATCAGCTCCGCGTCATTTGTAAATACCTTCATCATCAGCTGTGGCACACCGACTGCCGGTATCGCAAACAGCAGCGAGATCAAAATGGAGAACCGCAGTGCGATCCCTTCGACCCTCTCAATTGCACGCAGCTCGCCCTTGCCCCAGTACTGCGCGCACAGCATCGTTGCACCGGTTCCGAGCCCATAATATACCATATATAAAATGCTGCTGTACTGCACCGCCAGAGACGCCGCAGAGATTGCGGACTGCCCGACTGAGTTCAGCATGATGACATCCGCTGAGCTGATCGCCGCGCTGAACAGATTCTGAATGATAATCGGCAGCGCCAGACGGAAAATTTTTCCGTAGGCTATCCGTTCTTCTTTGTTCCATTTCATTTTTTTGCCCCCATCTGATGTAATTGTCTTTTATCGGTCCGCCAGAATTTCCAGCAGCTCCTCCTTTGTCAGGGCTGCATTCGAAACTGCCTCCCCGGCCAAAACCTTTCCGGCCAGCTCCTGCTTTTTCTCCTGCAGCTCCACGATCTTTTCTTCAATCGTACCCTGCGCAATCAGCCGTAACACGGTGACCTCATTTTTCTGCCCGATCCGGTGTGCACGGTCGGTCGCCTGATTCTGCGCTGCCAGATTCCACCAGGGATCAAAGTGAATAACGATATTTGCTGCCGTCAGATTCAGTCCGGTTCCTCCCGCCTTTAAAGAAATCAGAAATACCGGAACATTATCCTGGTTAAAAGCATCCGTGAGCCGCTGTCGTTCCTCCTTCGGCGTCTTTCCAGTCAGCTCGTAATATGCGATTCCATCCTTCCTGAGCCGTTCCTCCAAAATCGGAAAAATACTCGTGAACTGAGAAAACAGCAGCACCTTGTGCCTGCTTTCAACTGCGGTCTGAATCAGATCCATACACGTATCTACCTTGCAGGCCCCCGAAGTATAGTCCTCATAGAGCAGCAGCGGATCACAACAGAGCTGCCGCAGCCTCGTGAGCCCCGCCAGAATCTGCAGCCTGCTTTTTGCCAGCTCCTCTCCGCTCTTCATGGATATCTCCTCCTGCAGCTTCTGACGTTCCGCCTCGTAGAGACGCTGCTGCTCCCCCTCCAGCTTCGCATACACGATCTGCTCCAGCTTGTCCGGAAGCTCACGCAGCACCTCCTGCTTTCTTCTGCGCAGGATAAACGGTGCCGTCATCCTTTGCAGCCGTTTCGTTGCCTCCGTGTCCTCCTGTATAATCGGAAGCTCATAGCGCTTCCGAAAATGCTCATATCCTCCGAGCAGCCCCGGCATCAGATAATCAAAGATACTCCACAGCTCACTTAAACGGTTCTCGATCGGCGTACCGGTCAGAGCAAACCGCACACGGGCCGAAATCTTTTTCACTGCCTGGGCCGCCTGTGTTCCATGGTTCTTGATGTTCTGTGCCTCATCGATAATTTCGGTATCAAACTGCAGTGTTTCATAAAGCGTAACGTCACGCTTCAGCAAATCGTAAGAGGTAATCCAGATATCTGCGGCAGCTCTCTGTACGGCATCCAACCGCACAGCAGCCGGAGCATCCATCCGCCGCTGCTCCAGTCTCATCCTCTCGTGAAGAATTTCCTCCCGGGCAGCCGCACTTCCGACCAGCAGACAGACCGTCAGAGACGGTGCAAAGCGTTCGATTTCCTTTTTCCAGTTGTAAACAAGCGAGGCCGGACAGACGATCAGATCCGGAAACCGGCTGATCCCTTCCTCACGCCGCGCCCTCAGATATGCAATCGACTGAAGCGTCTTTCCAAGTCCCATCTCGTCTGCCAGAATCCCTCCAAAGCCAAGCTTCGCCAGCGTCCGAAGCCAGCGGTAGCCGATCTTCTGGTAGCTTCGCATCGTCTCGTCCAATTCGCCCGGAATCCTGAAATCACTGCTCTTTACATGCTTCATATCGCGCAGCACAGCCCGGTATGCCTCATCCCGTTTCACGGTAAGCTGCGTACCGTGCTCCTTTATGACCTGATCGATAAACAATGCCCGATACCCCGGCAGCTTCACACTGTCCTTTGCAAGCTGTTTTCCGTTAAGCTCCAGCCCATCGAGCAGTTCTGCCACCGTTGTGACCGCATTCTCCGTCAGTTCCAGAAAATCTCCGCTGCGCAGACGGTGATATTTTTTCTTCCTGCGATAGCTTTCCAGCACCTCCGCGAGTTCCTCCCGGCTAAATGCATCTGACAAAACGGTAAGCTCCAGCAGACCATTCGCCATAGACACACCTATCTGTGCTTTTGGCGTGCGCAGCAAATGATGTGACTGAATACGGTCCGTCGCATAGACCTTTCCCTCCTGCTCCAGCTGACGGATCCCGGTACTGAGCAGCTGATACATCCGATCCTGTTGGGATGCCGCAAAGCAGAGAAGCCCCCTTTCAGAGTCCTCATATGGGAAATAACTGCGTGCCACCTCGAGTACCTGCCTCTCCCGCAGCAAATCACGTCTGCCGTCTGGCTCCTGCCGGAGCAAATCGTACTGATATTCTCCATATGTGCACTCTGTGTGCAGTGTGACACTGCCATCTTCCTCATCCAGATAAAAAGCAAACACGGCTTCCTTGGGACGGTATTTCTCCAGTGAAACACCTCTCGTCTCGATCGCCTTCTCCTGCTCCAGCTCCGGCAAAACCGCCGAACAGAACAATGGCATATCCTCCTCTGCGATTTTCAGCTTGATTGCTTTATCCTCATTTGCACATTCCAGCAGCCTCTCCATCGCATACCGATAGTCAGCGGTACAGCGATAGATTGTTTCCCGCATCCGAACAAATAAAGACCTTGTCCCCTTCCAGATGGCAAGAGGCGGAATCCACACACGAAATGCATGACCGGTCTCTTTTTGCAGCTGCAGCTGAACCGGCGGATTCTCATCTATGATCTGCAGTGTCTCATATGGACAGTCAAAGCTCTCATATGCGATCTCCTGGTTCAGATTCAGTTCAAAGAAACGCTCCATCAGCATCCGGTTCAGCGGAAGCTCCTTCGCCAGCTTTTCATTGCCTGTATTGCCGACCTTTATTCCATCCCATATGAGCTGCACATACTGCCATGCTTTTTCCGTAAATATACTCTTACTATGAACAAAAGAAAGCTTTTTCCCGTAAGTATACTTCTCCTCTTTTTCAATAGCCTCGATAAAATCACTCAGATTGCGCAGCACATAGCTCCTGCCGCTGTTTTCCTGAATCTGAAAGGTCAGCGCATAGCTCTTTCTTCCATAATAATAGTTCCGTCCTGTTTCGTACAGCTTTGGAATCAGCTCGATCGTCCCTTCCGGCTTTTGCTTCTGCATCCGACGACGCATCGCATATGCCTCCATAGCCAGCAGCATCTCTTTGTCCGAATGCTCCTTCCTTGACTCTGCCAGCAGCCCACGATACAGCTTCATCCTCTCTGCACTTTTCTTCTGTTCCAGATATGCAAGCGCCGCTGCCACACAGTGTCGGCACATACCCGGTTCATCCTGAAAAGCGGCACATTCACAGCTGAAGTCCTCAATCTCCCCGGTCTGCCTGCGGCAGCGGATCCAGACCGGATAAACCGTTTCTCCGCCTCCTGCCTTTGATCCGACCTCCGCATTGATATAAAAAGCTTCCGGTGTCTCTGCTTCCTCAACCTGCAGATTTTCTACCGCATGGAGCAACTGCAGCTGCTGTCCAAGCAAAAAGGTCATGTCCCGCGTACAGAGCGATTCAATCTTTTTCTCGTCAAACATACACCTCTCCCGTCAAAAATCAAAGCGGATATCTGTAATCCGCTTCGCTACTTACTTATCTTATAACCAAATCACTGCCTGGCAATTCGGCTCCATTATTTTCAGTATACTTGATAATTGAAAAATCTACAAGGTCTCGAAAAAATTTATACTACGCAAGAAGCGGTTTTCAAATCCGGGATTTTGCGATACAATAAAAGCGGATATTCGCAATCCGCTTCGCTGCTTGCTTATAACCGAGTAGCTGCTTCGCACCCACTGCGGCAGCTGATTTTGTATCTGTTTGGAAGGTTCTGTCAAAAAGTCGTGCGGAACTGCTGCAATTATTTTTATGAGGTTATTATGAACGAAAAAGCACTCCGGGTACTTGAATACCCGAAAATTATACAGAAACTCACCGACTATGCCGGTTCCCAGCCAGGAAAAGAGCTGTGCCGGAATCTGACCCCATCCTCGGATCTTACGCAGATCCGCCGGATGCAGCGTGAGACAAGTGACGCTGTAAGCCGCCTGCTCCGAAAAGGCAACGTCTCATTCTCAGGTCTTGCAGATATCCGTATGTCCTTGCGTCGACTTGAGGTCGGAAGCTCCTTAAATGTCGAAGAATTGCTTCGCGTCGCAAAGCTGCTCGAGACGACCTCTCGCGTAAAGGCATGGTCCCGCAGTGCACAGGCATCTTTGGAAGAGCAAAACGAGGACTCTCTGGAAGAAATGTTCACTTCCTTACAGCCGCTCACCTCACTTAGCCATGAGATCAACCGCTGCATTCCGTCCGAAGAAGAGATCGCAGACGATGCAAGCCCGGGGCTCAAGCAGGTGCGCCGTCAGATGCATCAGGCAAATGACCGCATCCGTGCACAGTTGAACGCCATGGTCAACGGCGGCACAAGAAATTATCTGCAGGACTCCGTGATCACACAGCGCAACGGCCGCTTCTGTATCCCGGTCAAGGCGGAATACCGCTCACAGGTACCCGGAATGATCCACGATCAGTCCTCTACCGGATCCACACTCTTCATCGAGCCGATGGCTGTCGTAAAGCTGAACAATGATCTCCGTGAGCTGGAGATCAAAGAAGAAAAAGAGATTGAGATCGTGCTCGCCAATTTAAGCGGGCAGGTAGCTGTCAACAGCGACGCCATCAATGACAATATCCTGCTCATGACGGAGCTGGACTTCATCTTTGCGCGTGCTCAGCTCTCTCTCTACTATAAGGGAAGCGAACCGGATTTCAACGAAGAAGGGCGCGTCCGAATCAAAAAGGGCCGTCATCCACTGCTTGATCCGAAAAAGGTCGTTCCTGTCGATATCCGCATCGGAGAGGATTTCACGATGCTCGTGATCTCCGGACCAAATACCGGAGGAAAAACGGTCTCCCTGAAGACCGTCGGATTGTTTACACTGCTCGGACAGTCCGGTTTGCATATCCCTGCATCCGACCACTCTGAGCTTGCCATTTTTGATGAAATCTACGCTGACATTGGAGATGAGCAGAGTATTGAACAGAGTCTCAGTACGTTCTCTGCGCATATGACAAATATTGTCTCCTTCTGGGATCAGGCAGATGAGCGCTCCCTCGTCCTCTTCGACGAGCTCGGTGCCGGTACGGATCCGACCGAAGGCGCCGCGCTTGCGATCTCCATTCTCTCCAATCTGCACCGCAGAAATGTACGCACGATCGCAACGACGCATTACAGCGAGCTGAAGGTCTTTGCCCTCTCCACACCCGGCATCGAAAACGGCTGCTGCGAATTCAGTGTCGAGACGCTCCGTCCGACTTACCGGCTGCTCATCGGTGTCCCGGGCAAGAGTAATGCCTTTGCGATCTCTGAAAAGCTCGGCCTTCCGGACTATGTCATCGAAGAAGCCCGTGAGCATCTGACCCAGGATGCCGAGAGCTTCGAAGATGTCATCTCCGATCTCGAATCCAGCCGTGCTCAGATTGAGCACGAGCGTGAAGAGGTCAACCGCTACAAGCAGGAGATCGAGGAACTGAAAAAGCGTCTGGAGCGCAAGGAAGGCCGTCTTGATTCCAGCCGTGATGAGATTCTGCGTAAAGCACGTGAAGAAGCACAGACTGTGCTCAGAGAGGCAAAGGAATATGCCGACGAGACCATCCGCAGCTACAATAAGCTCGGAAAAGCATCCGGCTCCGCAAAGGAAATGGAGAGGGAACGCACAAAGCTCCGCGAAAAAATGAACGCTCTGCAGAAGGCCAATGGCGTCAAGGCAGACCAGAAGCCCCAAAAACAGCTGCAGGCAAAAGATCTTCGCATCGGCGACGGTGTCCGCGTGCTCAGCATGAACCTGCGCGGTACAGTGAGCACGCTCCCGGATGCCCGCGGCAATCTGTTCGTACAGATGGGAATCCTGCGCTCACAGGTCAATCTGAAGGATCTGGAAAAGCTTGAGGATGAGCTTCCGGCTTACAGCAAAAGCAGCAGTGCAAAGACTTCCGGCAGCGGCAAGATCCGGATGTCCAAGTCTTCTTCTATCAGCTCTGAGCTGAACCTGCTCGGCATGACGACCGATGAAGCGATCGTAGAACTCGATAAATATCTGGATGACGCTTATCTTGCCCACCTCTCCCCGGTGCGGATCGTCCACGGCAAAGGAACCGGCGCATTGCGCAAAGCAGTACATCAGTATCTGCGTCGCCAGAAGCACGTCGCCTCTTATCGCCTCGGCGAATACGGAGAAGGCGATGCCGGCGTAACCATAGTAGAGTTTAAGTAGCGTATAGGAGGTTTTTTATGGTAGCACGACAGAAGATCCTGATCGTCGATGATGACGAACACATCTCAGAGCTGATTTCTCTGTATCTGACAAAAGAGTTTTATGATACCAAAATCGTCTACGACGGAGAAGAGGCGCTGCGGCAGTTCCGCCTCTTCTCCCCGAATCTGATATTACTCGATCTCATGCTTCCGGGCATCGACGGTTACCAGGTCTGCCGGGAGATCCGCCAGCAGTCCAACGTTCCGATCATTATGCTCTCTGCCAAGGGAGAGGTCTTTGACAAGGTGCTCGGACTGGAGCTCGGAGCTGACGACTATATCATTAAACCGTTTGATTCCAAAGAGCTTGTCGCCCGGGTCAAGGCCGTACTGCGCCGTTATCAGCCTGCCCAGGCTGCACAGACAAAGCCGGCCGGAAAATACGTTGAATACCCGGATCTGACAATTAATCTTACCAACTATTCCGTAGTCTATAAAGAAAAAACGGTCGACATGCCGCCAAAGGAGCTGGAGCTTCTATATTTTCTCGCTTCCTCACCAAACCAGGTATTTACCCGCGAACAGCTGCTCGACCATATCTGGGGCTATGAATACATCGGAGATACCCGCACGGTAGACGTCCATATCAAGCGGCTCCGGGAAAAGATCAAGGATCACGCCAGCTGGGCGATCTCTACCGTATGGGGAATCGGCTACAAATTCGAGGTGAAGGCATGAAACCAAAAAAAATGCTGATCACAATGATCGCTTCCTATCTGTGTTTTCTCCTGCTAAGCTTCCTGCTGACCATGCTGCTCGTCCCGCATGTACTGCAGCACTATCTGCATGGTATTTCCTCGGATCCCACCTGGCAGGATGCCTTACACGGCGCCTCCGTCGCTATCCAGAATACCTGCTATATTATGGTTGCGTTCGTTATGCTACTCTCGCTCATCCCGTTTCTGGCCATATATTTTAAGCTGTACCGCCCGCTGCGTGATGCCTCAGAGGCAGCTGCCCGCTATATGGAAGAGGATTCCACCAAACCGGAGATCACCTACGACCGGGATGATGAGCTTGGACGTCTGACTGCAACCCTGAAATATCTGTCCGAATCAGCCGGACATTCCAATGAATACCAGCGAAAGTTTATTTCAAATATCTCACACGACTTCCGCTCTCCGCTGACATCCATCAAGGGTTATGTAGAAGCCATGCTCGATGGCACGATCTCCCCGGAAATGCAGGAGCGCTATCTTGGTATCGTCTTAAGTGAGACTGAGCGTCTGAACAAGCTCACCGAAGGGCTGTTGCTGCTGAACAGCTTCGACGACCAGCGTATTTATCTGGATCTCACAGAATTTGACATCTCCGAGGTGATCCGGCATACGCTCGATACATTCGAGGTACTCTGCCAGAAAAAAAATCTGGCAATCCGCACAGACCTTCCGGATGAGCCACTGATCGTCTGTGCGGATATGGGACGCATACAGCAGGTGCTATACAATCTCATTGACAATGCGATAAAATTCAGTCCGGCAGGGAAGGAAATCCTGGTCAGCGTCCATGAACGGAAAAAGCTCGTCTTCGTCTCCGTCAAAGACTTCGGAGAGGGCATCTCAAAAAAGAACCTGCCAAAGATCTGGGAGCGTTTTTATAAGACAGATGTCTCCCGCGGCAGAGACAAAAAGGGCATCGGACTTGGCTTATCCATCGTCCGCGAAATCATCCGCGCACACAGCCAGAATATCAACGTCATCAGTACAGAAGGAGTAGGCACCGAATTTATCTTCACGCTTGCCACGCCGGAACGGAGTAATCCACACCGGAGAGACGGGCGGTGAAAGATATCCACCGCTTCAGAAGGGATATCCACGAAGTCCCCGGACATATGAAAAGACTCTGATTTACGGCAGTTATGCCATAAATCAGAGTCTTCTGTTTTTTAAAGTATTTTATAAATTTTTACAAAGATTCTTACAGCCACTCTTTGATCTGAGCGTAAACACCTTCGCCATCGAGCTGATACTTGTGCAGAAGTGCAACTGCCGGTCCGGACTCGCCGAATACGTCCTTGACCCCAATCCGAAGAACCGGAGTCGGAGCCTTCTCAGAAAGTGCCTCGCATACGGCTCCGCCAAGACCACCGATGATAGAATGCTCCTCTACAGTAACAACCTTGCCGGTAGCCTTTGCAGCCTCAACGACCAGCTCAGTATCCAACGGCTTGATCGTGTGAATGTTGATAACCTTTGCGGATACACCATCCTTTGCCAGCATATCAGCTGCTTCCAGTGCACTGCTTACGCAAAGTCCGGTAGCGATGATCGTCACGTCAGTACCTTCTCTTAAGGTAACACCCTTACCGATCTCAAACTTGTAGTCCGGATTGTCATTGATCACCGGAACAGCCAGACGGCCAAAACGCAGGTAAACAGGTCCTACATACTCGTAAGCGGCTCTGACTGCTGCTCTTGCCTCGATATCGTCAGATGGATTGATGACTACCATGCCCGGGATCGTACGCATCAGAGCCAGATCCTCGTTGCACTGATGGGATGCTCCATCCTCACCTACAGAGATACCTGCATGAGTCGCACCGATCTTTACGTTCATATGCGGATAGCCGATGGAGTTTCTTACCTGCTCAAAGGCTCTTCCTGCTGCAAACATAGCAAAAGTACTTGCAAACGGCACCTTGCCTGTCGTAGAAAGTCCTGCTGCAATGCCCATCATATTGCACTCTGCGATACCGCAGTCAATGTGTCTTTCCGGAAATGCCTTTTTAAAAATACCTGTCTTTGTAGCACCTGCGAGATCCGCATCCAGAACTACAAGATCATCGTGCTCTGCGCCGAGCTCGGCAAGTGCCTTACCATAGCTCTCTCTCGTTGCGATTTTCTTTACTTCTGACATAATGCTTCCCCCACTTTCTCTAAGTCTGCCATAGCTACTGCATACTGCTCATCATTCGGAGCTACTCCGTGCCAGGATGCCTGATTCTCCATGAAGGAAACACCCTTACCCTTTACGGTCTTCATGATAATTGCACTCGGCATGCCCTTGGTCTCTCTTGCTTCCTTGAATGCGGCTGCCAGCTGCTCCATGTCGTTTCCGTCTGCTACGTTGATTACGTGGAAATTGAATGCTTCGAACTTCTTATCAATTGGGTACGGTGAGCATACGTCTGCGATGTTTCCATCGATCTGAAGACCATTATTGTCCACGATGACTACCAGATTGTCCAGCTTTCTGTGTCCTGCGAACATGGAAGCCTCCCATACCTGGCCCTCCTGAATCTCGCCATCGCCAAGCAGCGTGTACACACGGTAATCCTTTTTGTCCATTTTTCCTGCCAGTGCCATTCCAACTGCAGCGGAAATGCCCTGTCCAAGAGATCCGGAAGACATATCAATACCGGCGATATGCTGCATGCACGGATGTCCCTGCAGATGAGAGCCGATATGACGCAGCGTCACAAGATCCTCTACCGGGAAATAACCTCTGTGAGCCATCGCGGAATAGTAGCCCGGAGCGGTATGGCCCTTGGAAAGCACGAAGCGGTCTCTGTCCGGATCCTTCGGGTTCTTCGGATCAATGTTCATCTCCTCAAAATACAGGTATGTAAAAACATCTGCTGCGGAAAGAGATCCGCCCGGATGTCCAGCCTTTGCACTGTGTACTGCAGTCACAATGCCTTTGCGAACTTCGTTCGCCATTTTTTGTAATTCCAGTGTCGTCATAATGTACACCCCTTCTTTGTCCTTATCTGTGATTACTGTCCGTAATATGCGTTTGCACCGTGCTTTCTCATGAAATGCTTCTCTTTGATAGAATCCGGCGCCGGAGTAACCCGCGGATTAATCAGCTCGGTACGGCATGCCATCTTTGCCACTTCCTCAAGTACAACCGCATTATGAACCGCCTCAGAAGCATCCTTGCCCCAGGTGAACGGTCCGTGATTCGTGCAGAGCACTGCCGGTACGTATACCGGATTGATGCCTCTCTCCTTGAAGGTCTCAATGATGACAAGGCCGGTATTCTTCTCGTACTCGCCATTGATCTCTTCCGGAGTCAGGCTTCTCGCACACGGAATCGGTCCATACATATAATCTGCATGTGTGGTCCCGTAGCACGGAATATCTCTGCCGGCCTGCGCCCATGAGGTCGCCCACGGCGAATGAGTATGTACTACACCTCCAAGCTCCGGAAATGCCTTGTACAGCTCCAGATGAGTGGCAGTATCAGACGACGGCTTATATTTGCCTTCTACACGATTGCCTTCCATATCGATGACCACCATGTCGTCCGGACAGAGCTTTTCGTAATCGACTCCGCTCGGCTTGATAACAAACAGACCAGCCTCGCGGTCAATGCCGCTGACATTGCCCCAAGTATAGGTGACAAGTCCACGCTTCGGGAGCTCCATATTTGCTTCATACACTTGTTTTTTTAATTCTTCTAGCATGATAAAAGCATCCTCCTTATTTCCACCTGCTCCCATTATCATACACTTTTTTGCTTATTTCGTCCAGTAAATTCTACATGATATTACAACCGATTCTTTAACCGAATCAAACAAGTCCCCTAATTTACTTTCATTACTTTTTCCATGGAGAATCCGTCTTTCATATCATACGCCGCCACAAAATCATTCCCGGCCAGATACAGATAATCCCCGATGTAAAGCCCTCGCATATTGTCATAATCTACGGTTGCCGCAATCTTGGATGTACCCTGCTCCTGCCCTGCCTGATCTGACACGCCCAGAAATTCATCCCCGTAAAAATCACACAGCAGCTCTCTTGTAAATCCACCTGTCTCGTCATAAGAATAGACAAAGTATCTCTTGTCGCAGTAAAAGCCGATCAGATTTTTATCCGGGTCCACCAAAATAGACTTGTAATCTTCAATTGCCGGACACCAGGTCATCCCAGGAAGCACGGTACGGCTTACTTCCTTCACATTCGCCGGATCGGAAATATCAAACATCGATAGCTTCAGGCCTGTCGTACTCCCCGTATTTTCATCTGCTTCATAGCCAATTCCAAGCAGTAAATTCTCCCCGTAAAAATGCAGATAGGAAGAAAATCCGCTGATCTTCAGTTCACCTAAGACCTTCGGATTTTCCGGGTCGGACAAATCCACTGAAAAAAGCGGATCGGTCTGCCGGAAGGTCACAAAATATCCGGTTGTTCCAAAAAAGCGTGCGGAACGAATTGTCTCACCCTGTGCGAGGTCTTCAATCGCTGAGAGCTGCTGCAGCTTCTCATCCAGAATATACAGTGCATTCCATTCCTCCCACATTTCATCATAATAGGTAGAAACCACGCGCAGGGTTCCGTCATATTCATTTAAAGAAAAGGAATCATTCAGATATCCTTTGACCGATCCCGCCGCCACACCGGTAATTCTGCCGTCTTTATAATGAAATTTCGCGATTTCTGTCACAACCGTATCTCTGCCGCTGTTATAATTTTCATTTGTCACATAAATATTCTCTGTGCTGACATAAAAGCTGTCCGCACCGGACACCAGCACCTTCTGGTCCTTTACTTTCTCCGGCTTTGTGATATCTACAGAGCTGATGATCAGATAGTTCTCACTTGCCGGCTTCTCCGGAAGATAGAACTGATTATAAGCAACCTCATCCCCGTTTATACGCGGAACAATCGTACTCTCTTCATAGGTATCTGCAATATATGGCATATAAGAAGTAAAGAGATATACAAAATCACCATTTTTTCTGGAATCCTTATAATATCCGTCCTGTCGCAGCATTCCGATCTGCTCTGGCTGCGCGCGATCTGTGATGTCCCATACCGACAATACTGTCTGGTATCCGGTCGAGGTTCGATAGAGCTCATTGTCCTTCTCAAGTGCCGTACAAATACCCTCTTCCACAATGATCAGTCGATCGCCATCCAGATACATTTCCCGAATCTCTCTGTTTGATAATCCCGTTTTCTCCAGCTTAGTCGTGCTTTCCACCTTCGGTGCTCCATCATTTGCACGTACAATTGAAAAGCTGCCATCCTGCTTTAAAATGTAGATCCAGGTTCCATCCGTCTTGATAATGTCTCCCTCATCTACACCCGCCTCCTGTATGTTGGTTCTGGAATAATCCACGTGATCCTCTGTGGCCGCTGTACTGACATCTAATGCAGACTCCTCCACCATGTACGTGACGCTTCTTGGATCCATCCCTCCGTCTGAGGTATCATAATCATACAAAATCGTGTTCGACTGGAAAAGCTCATACAGCCTGTCATAAATCTCCTGATATCCGGATGCATAGGTCAGCGTATCCTCTGAGTTCGAGCTTTCCTGCATGAAAGTCGTATTTTCGAAAGCTTCCGTTGCATCCGCTGCAAGCTCTGTTTCCGGTTCCGATCCATTTTCTGCCTTTACCGCTTTCTCGGTTGTCTGCTCCGTTTCTGCTTTTACCGTTTTCTCAGCTATCTGCTCTGTTTCTGCTTTTACCGCTTCCTCAGTTGTCTGCTCTGTTTCTGCCTTTACCGCTTTCTCGGCTGTCTGCTCCGCTTCTGTCTTCGCTTCTCCCATTTCCGCTTTTTCAGTCTCTGTCTCTAGCTGCTGTACTGTCATGGCTGGTTTCTTAAGCTGCGTAATCTGCTTCGACTGAGAATATACCGTCACACCAAGCACAAAAATTGCCGCCATACTGCCCAGCTCTGCGATCATGCGATATGAGAATTTCTTTTTGTGTTTACCTGTATCTTTTTTCTGATCTGCCATGTCCTGCCCCTCCTTTTCCTTTTTCTTCTCTTTCGGTTCTGCTTCTTTTATCTCTTTCTTTTGTTTTGCCAACAGCTGTTCAATTGCATCCGGCGAAAGCGATTCCGGAGGTTCAATCTCTTCTGCCTGCTTTCTCAGCAAATCCAGCATTTTTTTCTCATCCATATCTGATGCTCCCTTCTGCCTGTTTCTGATTTTCACGTTTTCTGATATTCTTTGTCCCAAGGATTCTCTGCTTCTGATCTTCACTATTTCTTATTTTCCCTGTTCCAGATTTTCCCTGCATCTGTTTTTTGCTTTTTTTCATCTTCCAGCACTGCTTTCATCTTCTTTAATGCTCTGTGCTGTCTTGAACGGATCGTTCCGGGCGGCAGCTGCAAAAGCGCTCCGATCTCATTACTGGAATATCCGGCAAACAGCTTCAGCGCCAGCATCATCCGCTCCTCCTTCGAAAGCCGTTGAAATGCCTCCTGGACATCCAGCTGCTCACTTAAGTCTGCTTCCGTCCGCATCAGATCCTCCGTCAGTTCCATACCTGCCTTCCCATAATCCTGTATTTTCTTTCTGCATTTTACCGACAAAATTGCAAACATCCAGCTTTTAAAGGATTCTGGTTTGCGCAGACTGCCAATCTGCGAAAAGGCATCCAATACGGTTTCACTCACTGCATCCTCTGCATCATGCAAATTCTGTAAGGTACACACCGCAAACCGATACAAATCTTTATAAATCTGTGCATACAATCCGGCAAATGCATGCACATCGCCATCCTTTGCCCGAAGAACCAGAGATGTCGCATCTTCCATAACCTCCTCCTTTCCGATACAGAATGCTGCATCTTTCGTTCTATATATAAGTGTTCTTTTTTTCTGAGATTGTTGCATGCGATTTAAAAATATTCTGATTCAGTAACCTGTAAAGTAAAAAACAGCAGCCAGCTTCGCATCTAAGCAAAAACCGCTGCTGTCCCTTATTTACTGTTTGTCCATCTCTTTTTTCTGTCGTAAATTCTGAATCACTTCTTCCAGCCAGTTCCGTACATCTTCATACACCATATACCGGTCCAGCTCATTTAAAATCTCATGCCGGTCATACGGATACAGCTTACATTGCACCTTCTGCATGCCGTATTGTTTAAACAAATCGACTACTTTTCTGACACCCTTTCCGTTGTTCCCTACCGGATCCTTTGCGCCTGCAATAAAATAGATAGGAAGCTCTCTCGGCATCCGCTCCAGATACTCCGGCCGGATAATCTTATATAAGGTAAGAAATAGATTATAATAACCATTTAAGGTAAATGGAAATCCACATTTTTCATCCGCAATATAGGCATCTACCGATGCGTCATCCCGGCTCAGCCAGTCAAAGTGTGTCCGATTCGGCCAGAATTTCATATTATAGCTTCCCGAAGCCATCCAGTCAAGCAAACGACTATGATAATTCCACCCTTTTACTGCTGCCAGCCTCCGGCAAAGTGCAAGCGCAAAACGAAGCTCTCCTGCCGGATGATAGCCTGTCCCGCAGATAATCGCCCCATCCAGCTCCGATCCATAGCAGCACACATACTGACGTGCCAGAAACGAGCCCATGCTGTGTCCCATCAGAACATAAGGGACATCCGGATATTTTCTTTTTGTCAGCTCTGTCACTCTGTGCAAATCATGAAGCAGCGCCCGATTTCCGTCTTTTTCTGAAAAAAATCCATAACCGTCTGCGTTCGCCACAGAATCCCCATGCCCCAGGTGATCATGGCCGCACACAAGAATCCCATATGTACATAAATGCTCTGCAAATGCCCGATACCGCCTGATATGCTCCGACATGCCATGTGAAATCTGAACAACCATACGTATCTCACCGTCCGGAATCCAGTGGACGGCGTGTATCTCATTGCTTCCATTCCAGGATGGAAACGTAAAATGCTGTTCTCTCATAGCCCCGCTCCTTTCTTTTACTCTGATTGCAGCTGCTATGCTTTCAGCAAATCTGCAAGCGATGCAAACTGCTCCAGCGTCAGCGCTTCTCCACGCACCGTTTCACTCAGTCCCATAGTACGCAGTGCTTCCAGAACCTGTTCCTTTTCCAGCTTTAAATCCGATGAATTTTTCAGGCTGTTCACAAGTGTTTTTCTGCGTTGATTAAAGGAAGCACGGATCAGTGCAAATAAAAATGCTTCATCCTTTACCTGAATCTGTGGCTGCTCATATGTCTTCAGGCGAATCACCGCACTGCCTACATTCGGACGCGGAATAAAGCAGTTCGGCGGCACATTGGCAGCAATATATGGTTCTGCATAAAACTGTACTGCGAGCGACAATGCCCCATAATCCTTCGTGCCGGGTCCTGCCTGCATCCGCATCGCCACTTCCTTTTGCACCATAACGGTGATACTGCTCACCGGAACATGGCTCTCGAACAGTCCCATAATGATCGGCGTTGTAATATAATATGGAAGATTTGCAACCACTTTGATCGGCTTACCTCCGTTTTTCTCATTTGCCAGCGCAGCCAGATCCAGCTTCAGGACATCCTCATTGATGATCGTCACATTTGAGTAGTCAGAAAGTGTTTCTCCAAGGATCGGAATCAGATTTCGGTCAATCTCTACTGCTGTCACTTCCCTGGCTGCTTCTGCCAGATATTGTGTCAGGGTGCCGATTCCCGGACCGATTTCCAGCACAAAATCATCCTTTGTAATCTCTGCTGCTCCGACTATTTTTTCCAGCACATGCGAATCAATCAGAAAATTCTGTCCAAACTTTTTCTGAAAATCAAATCCATGCTTCTGGATCACCTCGATTGTTTTTTTCGGATTCGATAATTTCTCTGTCATTTTGTGTTCTATTCCTCTCTGTCCGGATACCTCCGGATATATTTTAACCGAATCAAGCAAGTCCCCTGTGTAAAGCGGACATTCACAATCCATCCCTGCAGGTGTGCTGACAGGGCCTAGCTTCGCTACTTGCTCATGAACGCAGTCACTTCGCGATCTTCGGAAACAGCTGAAGCACATTTTCATACGTTGCCTGTTCAACTTCTGCCGGGGACACCTCTTTGATCCGTGCGATTTCCTCTATCACAAGTGGAAGATACAAGGATGCATTTCGTTTTCCCCGATATGGTGTCGGCGCCAGATATGGACAGTCTGTCTCGACCACGATACGGTTCAGCGGAACAGCTGCCGCTACCTCCTTCATCACTCTTGCATTTTTGAAGGTGACTACACCTCCGATACCGATATAATACCCCAGCCGTACATACTCCATCGCCATCTCTGCTGAGGAGGAAAAGCAATGAATGATCCCGCCGGTCGTACCCGCATGCTCCTGTCGCATAATATCCAATGTATCCTTCGCCGCATCCCTGCTGTGTATATTGACCGGAAGCTCTGCCTCCTGTGCCATTTTCAGCTGTTCGATAAACCACCTTTTCTGAATATCATGCGCTTCTTTATCCCAATAATAATCCAGACCAATTTCTCCGACCACGACCGTCTTCGACTTTTTGCAAAGCTCTGCCAGCATCCGGAGCTTCTCCTCATTCAGACTGCCCACATAATCCGGATGAATTCCGACCCCTGCATAAATAAACGGGTATTTTTCCGCCAGCTCCTGACTTGCAAAAACGCCCTCCATAGAGGCTCCTACGTTAATAATGCCACCGATCCCATGCTCCTGCATCGAATCAAGAAGTTCCTCCCGGTCGCAATCAAATTGTTCATCATCATAATGCGCATGACTATCAAAAATCATAGATGGTTTCCTTTCCTCGCTTTATCTCTGCTCATTGTACCACAGTTTCCCCGTAGTATGCTACCTTTCTTCACTGTTTAATATATCTTTTCTGTAATGCAAAAAGACACCGGATCACTCCGATGTCTCATTTCACATACCTTCAAAACCACATACAGTCTGTATAAATATCAATCCGATTATTTTAAGTCTTTAACCTTTTTAACCCTACCTTGCTTTGTAAGCGGATGCTATCCGCTTTCTCCGCGTTTGGATAAGCTTGCGACCGATTAGTAGCAGTCAGCTCCATGCATTACTGCACTTCCACCTCTGCCCTATCTACCTCGTGTTCTTCAAGGGGTCTTGGGATATCTCATCTTGAGGGGGGCTTCACGCTTAGATGCCTTCAGCGTTTATCCCTGCCCGACTTGGCTACCCGGCCGTGCCATTGGTATGACAACCGGTGCACCAGAGGTCAGTCCACCCCGGTCCTCTCGTACTAAGGGCAGCTCCTCTCAAATATCCTACGCCCGCGCCGGATAGGGACCGAACTGTCTCACGACGTTCTGAACCCAGCTCGCGTACCGCTTTAATGGGCGAACAGCCCAACCCTTGGGA
>CABIZF010000008.1 GCA_902363135.1 Lachnospiraceae bacterium | reverse complement strand
AAAATCCACCGAAGTCTCATTTAAAATTCCTCGTTCGACTTGCATGTGTTAAGCACGCCGCCAGCGTTCATCCTGAGCCAGGATCAAACTCTCTGATAAAGTGTTTGATTCGGTCAAAATAACTGCTTGGCTATTTTTCCCTTTTTACTGTTTTTAAAGGTCAGTTCCTTAAAAAATAAAACTTTTAAGAATTTTTCAAGGTTGTTTCACTGTTCAGTTATCAATGTTCCTTTTTGCTGATCTGCATCAGCTTTTTGATATTACCACATTTTTCTTTATCTGTCAACAAGTTTTTTTGATTTTTTCAAAATCTTATTTGACAGAACGGAGAAGGAGGGATTTGAACCCTCGCACCGCTATTAACGATCTACTCCCTTTCCAGGGGAGCCCCTTCAGCCGCTTGGGTACTTCTCCAAATGCCTGATTCATTGTTTGCAATATTTGATTGATTCGCAATCCGCTTCTCTAATTAAAAAGCGACGGAGAGGATGGGATTCGAACCCATGCGCCCTTTCGGACAAACGGTTTTCAAGACCGCCGCGTTATGACCACTTCGCTACCTCTCCATACCTCTCCAAGGCGAAGCGCTTCGTTCAGCGCAGATAGAATAATATCATTAATATCTGCATCTGTCAAGCAGTTTTTTCAACTTTTTTTCATCTTTTTCTTTTTTCTCGTTTTTTGTGTATTTCACGTTTTTCCGGAATATCTGAAATACACGAAAACACCAGCCTTATATCTTATAATGATACCAAGCTCAAAAGGTCAAAAAGCATTCCATGCTCTCACAATCCGTTTCGCGACCTGTTTACTGTTCGCCCTGCTGCTCCAGAATTGCCCTTGCAAAAACCAGATCCTCCGGTGTGGTGATCTTGATATTGTTATAAGAACCTTCAATCAGCTTTACTGTATTTCCGGTATATTCCGCTACCATTGCGTCGTCTGTCACCTTCTGATCCAGTGTCCCCGCTGCCTCATCCTGCATCAGTGTATCATATGCGTCACGAATCAGGCTATATCGGAACGCCTGTGGTGTCTGGATGCTCCAGAGCAGTGAGCGGTCCGGTGTCGCCTGTACGCACCCCGTATCCGGATTTGCAATCTTGATCGTATCCTTCACAGGCATACCGACCACGCATGCATTCCAAACCGGAAGCGCATCTGCGAGACGGGTCAGCATCGCCTCATCTAAAAACGGCCTTGCCCCGTCATGAATCAGAACATAATCACAGTTCCCGGCTACCTTCAGTCCTTCATACACCGAATGATAGCGTTCTTTTCCGCCTTCTGTCACACATGCAATCTTCTGAAACCCGTAGGTATCCACAAACAGCGCTTTGCACTGCTGCTGTTCGCCTTTGCCGCACACAAGAATAATCTCATCGATCCGGCTGCTTTTTTCCAGCACAGCAAGCGAATACCAGAGCACCGGATACTCCCCGAGCAGAAGATACTGCTTTTTCACTTTACTGTTCATCCGGCTTCCGGATCCACCGGCAAGTACAATCGCTGTTGTCTTCATAATCCCTCCATCTCGAACCATTCAGCAAGTCCACCCGTTGCCTGTCGCTTTGCACACTGAAAGCAGAAAATTCCCACAGTATAACTACACAGACATCTTACCCGATTCGGTTTCTCTCTCCTTTTACCGTTCACCCAGCTTCAGATTCGGCACTGCGTTCAGATCATAACCGGAACGGGTTCCCTGCATATACTCATAATAACCGGCTGCGCCAATCATTGCCGCATTGTCGGTGCAGAAAATCGGTGACGGGCGGTAAAAACGAATGCCGTTTTCTGCACAGGCCTGCTCCATGGCCATCCGCAGCGTCCCGTTTGAAGCCACTCCGCCCGCAATCGCAAGCTTATTCAATCCAGATTCCTTTACTGCTAGCATCGCATGCTCTACCAGTACATCGCAGACTGCCTTTTGAAAAGAAGCTGCCACATCCGCACGGTTTACCTCGATTCCTTTCATCTGGCAACCATTCAGATAATTCAAAACAGCAGACTTCAGGCCGCTGAAGCTAAAATCATACGGTGCATCTGCAATCTTGGCCTTCGGAAAATGAATGGCTTCTGCATTTCCCTCCTTAGAAAGGCGGTCAATCTTTGGTCCTCCCGGATATCCGAGTCCTATGGCACGCGCCACTTTATCAAATGCCTCTCCTGCCGCATCATCGCGTGTACGGCCGAGAATCTCATAAGTACCATAATCCGCCACTTTTACCAGATGTGTATGGCCGCCGGAAACAACCAGGCAGATAAACGGTGGCTCCAGATCCTTATTTTCGATATAGTTTGCAGAGATATGCCCTTCAATATGATGTACCCCAACGAGTGGAATATTCCTGGCAAAGCTGATCGCCTTTGCCTCTGCCACGCCGACCAGCAGCGCGCCGACCAGACCAGGGCCATAGGTAACTGCAATGGCATCCAGATCATCCAGCGTCGTATCGGACTCCTTCAGCGCCTCCGTAATGACCTGATTGATTTTCTCGATGTGTTTTCTGGATGCAATTTCCGGAACCACGCCGCCATAAAGCTTGTGCAGTTCAATCTGAGAAGAAATCACATTCGACAAAACGTCCCTTCCATTTTTCACAACCGCTGCCGCCGTCTCATCGCAGGAACTCTCGATTGCAAGTATTAATACATCCTTTTCCATTTTCATTCTCCATTCTCTGTATATCTATTCTTCCTCGAAATCCAGCTCCGTTGATTTTCCGTCCTTGCCCGGATATGTGCGCGGAAAAATTTTGCGTACACTCTCCATATAGTCTTCCGGACGGACAAGCGACGGACTGTAGTGCGTCAGCCACATCTCCTTCGGCTGAGCCTGCTTCGCCAGCTGCGCAGCCTCCACAAATGTCATATGCTTGTAGCCGACGGCCTTCTGCGATTTCTCCGGCTCCCCATACATCCCCTCACAGATAAACAGATCTGCATCCTTTGCATGCTGTGCGATCGCCGCCACCGGACGGGTATCCGTGCAATAGGCTACCTTCAGTCCCTTTCTCTGCGGCCCGAGCACATCTTCCGGATGATACGTATGTCCATCCGCCTCGATTGTCTCGCCTTTTTGCAGACGATTCCAGAACTTCATCGGAATCTCCGCCGCCTTTGCGCGCTCCACGTCAAATCTTCCGGTCCGTGCAATCTCTACCGTATAGCCATAGCAAATCACATTATGATTCACCCGAAATGCCCGAATCCGATACCCGTGTTCCTCAAAGATCTGCTCATTCCCCTGAATTTCTTTGTAAATAATCGGAAACGGAAGCTCCGGTGCAATCACACGAAGCGCATTTACGACACGCTCCAGCCCCTTCGGCCCGATCAGGGTCAGCGGCTCCGTGCGGTCCGCATTTCCCATCGTCAGAAGCAGCCCCGGAAGGCCGCTGATATGATCTCCATGATAATGGGTAAAACAGATCGTATCAATCGGCTTAAAGCTCCAGCCCTTCTCCTTTACTGCGATCTGCGTCCCTTCTCCACAGTCAATTAACAGCGAGCTTCCATTGTATCGCATCATCAGCGCAGTCAGCCAGCGATACGGCAGCGGCATCATACCGCCACAGCCAAGCAAGCAAATATCCAGCATTCCTCTTCCTCATCTTTCTATATCTTCCGGCAGATCGCTACAGGTATTCCTGTGCCGTTTCTATCTCCACCGGTATCTGAAATCCTGCCCGTATCCGGTCATAGCATGACTCACAGATGCAGAAGCGATGTATTTCTCCATCCTTTTCAGAAAAATATCCCCACCTCTGCTCGACTGTAACCACATCCTGCTCCATCCGGGACAGTATCCTTTTTCCACAACAGTTACAATACAGCAGTTTTTTCGTCTCCACAGGATTTTCCTCCGTACTATAAAGTCACCCCGCCTGTTTTGTATGCAGATCTCTGCCTCTGCCCATCCGGTGCTGAACCATCATTTCCCGGTCACAACCTGCGGAAGTGTTTCTTCATTATATCCCGAGACCTCCGGCCTGCCTACCGGAAATGTCTGTCAAATCAAATTCTCCGTCCACATAATCATGGCGTCTTCTTTGGGACTGTCATAAAAATTTTTCCGGATTCCAACAAAGTGGAAACCCAGCTTTTCATACAAATGGATCGCGGATGCATTACTCACCCGAACCTCCAACGTGTAACGCAAAATCCCGCGCGCTTTTCCAAGCTCCATCAGCCGCTCAAGCATCCGTGAAGCAATCCCGCACCCGCGGTATGTCTCCTCCACCGCAACATTCGTGATATCTGCTTCATCAAAAGACTGTAAAAGCCCGCAGTACCCGATCAGCTGTCCACTTTTACGGACCGCAAGATACAGCGTATCTTTTGACTGAAGCGATGAGAGAAACCCGGCTTCACTCCACGGAATAGAAAAAATCTTTGCCTCCAGTGCCGCCACTTCGCGGACATCCTCAGGCTGCATCCGCTCGATCTCATACTCCACGATCAATACTCTCCTTTTTGAGCCTTCGCTTCCCGTTCCGCACGTTCCCGCTCTGCCTGGGATAGACGCAGATAATCGGGGCAATGTTCCGTCGCAGTCTCAAATTTGCCATCTGCCGCATACAAAAGTCCGAGTGCTGCCACTGCAGCTGCACGCTGACGGTTTACATGTGCCGGTGCAAATCGATATGGCACCTTCAGCAGCTCTTTCAAAGACTCCCGATAGACCGGCACTCCATCACCGAGAAACACCACCGCTTCGCCCCGGTCATTGAGCAGCTCAGCCAGCGCTTCGATTGCCATCGGCTCCTGTTCCTTTACCGTACAGAATTTATCCCCTTCAAACCGATATACACCGGTATAGACCTGATTGCGGCGCGCATCCATAATCGGACAGATCAGTGTCTCCACGCCGTAAAGATTGTATGCCAGCGCATCAACCGTCGGAATATGCAAAAGTGGCTTATCAAGTGCCAGTCCAAGGCCTTTCGCTGTAGCCGATCCGATCCGAAGTCCGGTAAAAGACCCCGGTCCTCCTGCGACTGCGATCGCATCAATGCTGTTTAAATCCAGCTCAATCATTTTTGCCATCTGATCCAGCATCGGAAGCAACGTCTGGGAATGTGTCTTTTTATAGTCAATCGTAAACTCTGCCAGCAGTGTCTCATCCTCCACAACCGCCACGGATGCTACCAGTCCTGAACTGTCTATTGCAAGTATTTTCATCGTCTTCTCCTCTTCTATGACCGCCGACGGCCCTCTTCGATCGTAATCCTTCGATAATCAAACCCTTTTTCCAGATCTTTTTCAATCGTCAGCCAGATCGTCTGCTCCGGCATCAGCTCCTCAATCAGATTCGCCCACTCCACCAAGCACACGCCTTCTCCGTAGAAATAATCTTCGTAACCGATTTCGTCCATTTCCTCAATATCCCCGATCCGATAAACATCAAAATGATAAAATGGCATCCTTCCTTCTTCGTATACCTGTACAATGGTAAAGGTCGGGCTGTTCACCGGCTCTGAAATCCCAAGTCCGGCTGCCATACCCTTTGTAAATATTGTCTTTCCGACACCAAGATCTCCGATCAGCGCAAAAATCTGCCCCGGCTTTGCCTGCGCGGCAAGCTTTTTCCCGATCTCCCAGGTCTCCTGCTCTGAATGTGTCTCTATTATCATCGTCTTTTCTCCTTTTCACCGGTCAGCTCTTTATAAAGCGGACATTCGCTTTGCACATCTGACGCGGGGAATGTTTATTTTGCCTTCAGCTTTCGCCTGCTCTCCGGCACTTGTGCGGTGAGCAGATTTCTCACTGCCTTTTCATTATTGCCGAGCTGCGATTTTACCCATATAAATGCATTCCGTTTTCCGGTATAAACAAAAATGCTCTGAGATGTCTCGCACACGCGTGTCACAGCACTCCAGGGAATTTCATTTTCCGTGTCATCCTGCCGCACCGTAATCCCGGCTTCATTTACTTCATAAGCAAGCGGCTTTTTAAATACCGGATTGGATGTCACCTGCTTCGCTGAATGTATGAACAGTGTCCATGGCTGATAAACCGCAAATAGCACGCCAAACAGTGCATAAAGCCATGTATTTTCACCTCCGTGTGTCCCGGACCAGACCGCCAGTCCGAGCAGCGCTGCCGCCGCCACAATGCTGAAAATCCCGCTCACGCCATGATAGGCATAATACATCATAAAATTATACATGTTTCTCTGTGTGACTTTTATAGAAAATTTTGCTTTCATGGGGCCTCCTCTCAGGAATTAGCCTTCGATGTGTAAAAATGCAAACGGCGCCTCATCATACAAGAAGTGCATCAGCATGTAAGAGCATACGATAGAGACGCGCTCCTCCTGCAAAATCCGCTCCACCTCTGTGCGGTCAGCAAGCACCACTTCAATCTCCTCCGTATCTTCCAGGCCGTCTGCCGATATTTCACCGGTAGCATATCCATAAACCGTACCGCAGCACTCATCCGTCATACCAATCGTCGTATAATACGGCTTCTGGTATAAATTTTTCACCGGAAGCGGATGCAGATCCAGTCCGGTCTCCTCCTTCATCTCCCGGACCGCGGAGGTGTGATAATCTTCACCTGGCTCTACCAGACCTGCCGGAAGCTCATAAATATAGCCGTTGATCGCATATCGGTACTGGCGAACCAAAACAACCTTATCATGATTTTCCCCGTAAAGGCTGTAAATAATCACTCCATCTGAATGCTGGCTGCCCGTTGTAAGCTCCAGCGTCTGTATGCTCTTTGCTCTGGAGGCGACATAATATTTTCCCGGATTGCCTTTTCGGTTCAGCGTATCCAGCTCATACAAATTGACATATGGATTTTCTGTCTTTTTCGTAACCTTTTTAATTTCTGCCATAAGTACTTTTTCTCCTTTATTCTGGATGCATGCAGTAGTTTTGGCTGCTCCGCAACAGAAAAAACGTGCTGCTCCAGCAACGGATAACAGCACGTCTTTCCCGATTCAGGTCTCTTTAGTTCTCGGTCCGGCTCTCCGGCACCCGGTGTCCCTGTGCGGCATTCTGCAAAATCTTGCTGATTCGCTTATATAATAACATAGTCGGCACAGAAATCAATACACCTTTTAGCAGATTCAACGGCGCAACAGAAAACAGCGCCAGCGTCCAGACACTTGTGATCGCCGGATTGATTGCGGTTCCCATCCCGACAATCACGTCAAGCGGAATACCGTACAGAGTGGCAAATGCCGGGATGAGGTAAATAGCATTAAATGCACTTCCAAATACTGCCATGCATAAGGTTCCGGCTACAAGTGACATCTTCGCCGTCTTTTTGCTCTTATTCATGTGATATACGATCGCTGCCGGTACAGCAAAGGAACATCCGACCACAAAATTTGCCAGCTCTCCGACAAACGCAGTACTTGTTCCGCGGATTGCAAGCTTCAGAAGTGTTTTTACCAGCTCTACAACCACACCGCCGACAGGTCCTAAATAGAACGCGCCTACCATTACCGGTACTTCGCTGAAATCCAGCTTATAAAAACCCGGTGCCAAAAATGCTACTGAAAAATCAAAGAGATAGAGCACTGCTGCGATCGCGCCGAGCATTCCGCAGACCGTCACATACTGCGCCCTGCGCACCCGCACCATGCTTTTTGCAAGCACCGTGCGTTCAAACAGCTCCGAAACTCCGATAATCACCGCAATAACGACTGCGCATACCAGCAGAAACTGCAAGTTTTCACTGATTGACTGTAAGATACCATTTCCCATAATTCTGTTCTCCTTTTCTGAATGAATGTCCTCCGCGATGCATCGTGGCTTCGCAGAAGCGGTTCCTTATTCAAGAAAAGTCCTTCAGATGCAGTTTTCTTTTTGGCAATAAAAAACCGCTGCAAGCAGATATCCACGGGGAACTCTCTTTGCAGCGGCTGATACGCCGAAACTCTAACTGCTCTCTTCTACCATCCAGACTATACTGTCGGTTCTGGAATTCGCCTTTGCGTCACCAGATCAGCCGCTTGCGCGGGTCGCGGACTATACCGCCGGTGGGGAATCACACCCCGCCCCGAAGAATTTTTCTTAAATTCGTGTCTATTATAGCGTTGTTTCTGGCAGATTGCAAGTGTTAAATCACATAATCGTTTGCCTTCGCCGCCTGCCACTCAAGCAAATCTGCCAGCGTCACGTGATCGACGACGCCGTTGATCGCATCGTTTAGCTTTTTCCAGAGAATCAGCGTCACACAGTCATCCTCACGCTCGCAGGCACCGGACTCTTTTTCCGCACACTCTACCGGAGCAAGACTGCCTTCGGTCAGGCGCAGGATCATACCTACGGTGTATTCCTCCGGCCGCTTGCTCAGGACATAACCGCCCTGCGGGCCGCGGATACTGCGCACGAATCCGGCCTTGTTCAGAACCGAGATAATCTGCTCCAAATATTTTTCAGAAATCCCCTGACGTCTGGCCACATCCTTCAACCGGATCGGATCACCGGAGCAATTGATCCCGAGATCCAGCATCAGACGCAATGCATATCTTCCCTTGGTCGATATTCTCATATTGACTCGCATAATCCAAATATCCTTTTCTAAAGATATGGATTATTCTCCTTTCTTCCAATAACTTCTCCATCTTCCTTCATTATAAATCATTTTTCCTATTATTTCAATATGAATTATATGAAGTCAGTCTGTAAAAAGTGGCCTGTACCATTTCTGATACAGACCACTCCCAATCCACTGCTTATTGCTTCGCACAATAGAAGCAAAGCCTAGGTGAACGCTTACTCTGCAATTGCGCGGAATGCCTCGTCGAGATCCTCGATGATGTCATCTACATTTTCCGTACCGATGGACAGACGGATCGTGTTCGGACGGATGCCCTGATCTGCCAGCTCCTCCTCGGTGCACTGGCTGTGGGTCGTGGTCGCCGGGTGGATGACCAGAGACTTCACATCTGCCACATTTGCCAGCAGTGAGAACAGCTCCAGATTGTCGATGAACTTCTTCGCGGTCTCTGCGTCGCCCTTGATCTCAAAGGTGAAGATCGAGCCGCCGCCGTTCGGGAAGTATTTCTTATACAGCTCCTGCTGAGACGGATCCGTGGATACAGACGGATGATGTACCTTCTCTACCTGCGGATGCTGGTTCAGATACTGTACAACTTTCAGTGCATTCTCCACATGGCGCTCCACGCGCAGGGAGAGTGTCTCAAGTCCCTGGAGGAAGAAGAATGCATGGAACGGAGAAAGGGTCGCACCCATATCTCTTAAGAGAATCGCACGGATCTTTGTCACAAAAGCTGCCGGTCCTACTGCTTTTGCAAAGCTGATACCGTGATAGCTCGGATTCGGATCTACAAGAGACGGGAATTTGCCCGATGCCTCCCAGTCAAATTTACCGCCGTCTACGATAACGCCGCCGAGCGTTGTGCCATGGCCGCCGATGAATTTCGTCGCAGAATGTACAACGATGTCTGCTCCGTATTCGATCGGTCTTACAAGGTACGGAGTCGCAAAGGTATTATCGACCACGAGCGGAATCTTATGCGCATGTGCAAGCTTTGCAACTGCCTCAATGTCAACGACATCGGAATTCGGATTGCCGAGCGTCTCGATAAAGATCGCTTTTGTATTTTCCTGAATAGCTGCCTCTACTTCTTCCAGATTGAAAATATCTACAAAGGTCGTATTGACACCGAAATCCGTGAAGGTATGTGCGAGGAAATTGAAGGTGCCGCCATAAATATTTTTTGCAGATACGATGTGATCTCCGACCTGTGCCAGATTCTCAAAGGTATAGGCTACCGCCGCTGCTCCGGATGCGACTGCCAGCGCTGCCACACCGCCCTCAAGCGCTGCGATACGCTGCTCGAACACATCCTGGGTCGGGTTTGTCAGTCTGCCGTAAATGTTTCCTGCATCGGAAAGTCCAAAGCGCGCCGCTGCATGATCGCAGTTGTCAAATACATAGGATGAGGTCTGATAAATCGGAACCGCTCTCGCTCCGGTCACCGGATCCGGCTTTTCCTGTCCTACGTGAAGCTGTAAGGTCTCAAATTTAAAATTGCGCTCTGCTCTTGTCTTCTTGCTCATATCGTTTACTCCTTTTCTATTCGCTTTCGTAATGTGCCTTGGCTGCCGTATGTTCTTTTGTTTGATCAGGCAGATATTTGAATCATCTAATCGAATATCCTGCATTACAATATTTCCTATCGGTTTACAGTGGTTATTATAACGAACCATCTGCTATCTGTCCAATATAGAAAAGCATATATTCGTTATCGGTTTTTCTTATATCAAATGATGATGCCAGGGTCAAAAGGTCAAAAAGCCGTTCATGCTTGCATGATAAGGCTTTTGAACTTGGGACCCGTCAAACATGAGAAAGTAGCGATTTACGTAGTAAATCAGCGGATTTCGAATGTTTGCAGAATTGCGGGAGCTGCTTCGCAGCGGAGCAATTCGTAGGCATCAGTTGGGGGTAAAATACCTTTTGACCCCAACATCATGATGATACTAGGGTCAAAAGGAACAGTAGCGAGCATGAAATGCGAAGCAATCCGTGTATCATAGGGGTTGCGATTTCCTGTAAAGAAAAAAACTGCACCCCTTACAGAATGCAGTCCTCATATTTTTTCAGTTCGTCCAGATAGCGCACAGCCAGCGGACTCAGCATCATACCGATTCGCTTGATGTAGCCGATCACCATGCTTTCATCCTCTGCGAGCGGCACTGCACAGTAGTCGCTTCCATTGAGCTCCTCACAGATGATCCCAGAGCAGAGGGTATAGCCATTCAGCCCGACCATCAGGTTCAGCATCGTAGCGCGGTCATTGGCCCGGATGACCCGTTTGTAATCGTAGGTGCTCATCACCTCTTCCGCCAGAAAGAATGAAGGATTGTCACCCTGGTCAAATGCCAGGCACGGATACTCCTCCAGTTCTTCCATGCGGATCGTTTTATTTTTAGCAAGTGGATGATTTTTCCACAGGTATGCATAGGTTCCGCACGTAAAGAGCGGATGAAATTCCAGATTGTTTTCCTTCAGAATCTTGTTGAGCGCCTGACTGTTGAATTCATTTTCATAGAGCACGCCGATCTCGCTGCGGAAATTCCGGACATTGGAGATGACCTCTCCGGTCTTGGTCTCATAGACCGCAAACTCATATTCATCCATCCCGTACTGCTTCACGAGCTCTACAAATGCCTTTACTGCAAAGGAATAATGCTGCATGGACACGCTGAACTTTTTGCGCACCTTTGTCCGGCGGATAAAGCGATCCTCTAAAAGCTCGTACTGATTGAGCAGCTGACGGGCATAGCCTAAGAACTCCTCGCCCTCCGGCGTCGGGAGCACCCCTTTGTTCGTCCGTTTAAAGATCTCAATGCCGGTCTCCTCCTCCAGCTCCTTAATCGCACCGGAAAGTCCCGGCTGAGAGACAAATAAAGTCTTTGCTGCTTCGTTCATTGAGCCGCAGTCTGCGACCGCTGTGACATACCTTAGCTGTTGCAGCGTCATTCTGTCTATCCTCCGTGCTATATTGATGATGTTGGGGTCAAAAGGTCAAAAAGCCGTTCATTCTTATCTACCTATTTGCTCTGGAACAGCGGTGTAGAATAGTAACGGTCTCCGCTGTCCGGAAGCAGTGCCACGATCGTCTTACCCTTATTCTCCGGACGCTTTGCAAGCTGCAGTGCTGCGGAAAGTGCCGCACCGGAGGAAATACCGGTCAGGATACCTTCCTTCTTCGTAAGCAGCTTGGATGTCTCAAATGCGTCGTCATTTGCGATCTTGATGATCTCATCGTAAACCTTGGTATTCAGGGTATCCGGTACAAAGCCTGCGCCGATTCCCTGGATCTTGTGCGGGCCTGCCTTGCCCTCGGAAAGTACCGGGGAAGTCTCCGGCTCTACTGCTACTACCTTTACCTCCGGCTTCTTGGACTTCAGATACTCACCGGTGCCGCTCAGTGTTCCGCCCGTACCTACGCCTGCGACAAAGATATCTACCTGTCCGTCGGTATCATTCCAGATCTCCGGTCCGGTCGTCTCTCTGTGAGCCTTCGGATTCGCCGGGTTCACAAACTGTCCCGGGATGAAGCTGTCCGGAATCTCCTTTGCCAGCTCCTCAGCCTTTGCAATCGCGCCCTTCATGCCCTGTGCACCGTCAGTCAATACGACCTCTGCACCATAAGCCTTCAGAATGTTTCTTCTCTCTACGCTCATCGTCTCCGGCATTGTCAGGATGATGCGATAGCCCTTGGAGGCTGCGATCGCTGCCAGACCAATTCCGGTATTTCCGGATGTCGGCTCAATAATGGTAGACCCTTCCTTCAGAATGCCTCTTGCCTCTGCATCCTCGATCATGCCTTTTGCGATACGGTCCTTCACGCTTCCTGCCGGATTAAAATATTCAAGCTTTACAAGAACGGTTGCTTCCAGCCCCTCTGACTTCTCAATATTCTTCACCTCTACAAGCGGGGTATTTCCAATCAGCTCCAATGTGCTTCCATAAATCTTAGCCATTTTTATAGTCCTCCTTGTTCTGCTTTTCATATATTCCCTACTGGTTTACTAGATTATATATCTTGTTCCCGTATTTGTAAAGTGTTTTTTGAAGAATTTTTTACACCGGTAAAATCTTTTTCACTTCTTTTCGATAAATAAGGTAGGCAAATGCAGCCGTCATCGCCTCTGTAATGCAAAATGCAGTCCATACTCCATCTGCTCCCATCATCCGGCTGAGGATAAATGCCACCGGAATCATCACAACGACATAGCGGGCCAAGGAAATTGCAAGTGACGGGGTTCCTTTACCAAGTCCTTCCAACACACCGGAGCAGGTGACCGAAACAGCAGATATGATAAATCCAAGACTGATGCGGTGCAGTGCTGTCACGCCGATCCGCACCGTCTCCTTGTTCGTCGTAAAGAGGCCGATCAGCTGATTCGGAATCGTCCAGGACAATACCGTACCAATGAGCATGACACCGGCACACAGTACCAGCGTTGTCTGGAAAATGCGGTGTACCCGCTTCGTCTCCCCTGCCCCGTAGTTGTAGCCGACCAGGGGGCGGATCCCCTGCACAATGCCATTTGCCGTCAGATAAATAAAGGTCTGCAGCTTATAATATACGCCAAGCACAAGTACATATTTCTCCGAAAAATCTGCCAGAATTCCGTTCAGCGCAGATACGAGCAGCGACGGCAGCGCGGTATTTAAGGCCGCCGGGATACCGATCAGATACAGTCTCCTTGCGATCGCCGCCTCCGGCTTCATGACATCCGCCCGGAATTTTACCGGGATCGGTGAGAGCTTATAAATAACAAGATACAGTATCAGCGTCAGACACTGTCCGATACCGGTCGCATAGGCTGCTCCGGCAATTCCCATTTCCGGAAAAATCCCAATGCCGAAAATCATCAGCGGGTCGAGAATAATGTTCGCGATAAAGCCCGCCATCATGCAGATCATACTGACCTCCATTCTTCCTACCGCCTGAAAAATCTTCTCGATCGCAATGCCAAGTGTGATCGCGATCGCAAAGGCAAATGCGCGATTCGAATACATCAGGGCAAGCGCGATGATCTTCTCATCCGAGGAAAACATCCGAAGGAAGGTCGGCATGCCACCGATGCACACAACCGTCAGAATGATTCCATGCAGCAGGCTGAATACCATCCCCTGCGTCGCTGCCGCATCCGCACGCTTCTGCTCCTTTGCCCCAAGAAAAAAAGCGACCGTCGCATTGATTCCGACTCCAAATCCGACTGCAACCGCAGTAATCAGATTCTGAACCGGATAGACGAGTGCCAGCGCAGTCAATGCATCTTCGCTCATTTTCGCGACAAAATAACTGTCTACAATATTGTAGAGGGAATTGACTGCCATCGAAATGACCATCGGCAAAGCCATGGACAATACAAGCGGCAAAATCTTTCGTTTTTTCATAAATTCCTGATCCATATACCTCTTATCTCTCCTTTTCTTTCTTCTTCACGGCTTTGCTTTTTAGCAAGAAAACGCCACACAACTACCGGCAGTAATTGTGTGGCGAAAAAAGATCTCTCTTGAAAAATCCACGCCCTGAAGGGTTTTATATTTATAATCTACGAAATTCCATAATATTTGTCAAGTCCTACCACCAGATCAGATAAAACAGTGTCAGCAAAAATCCGATGCAAAGCAGCAGCAGGGCAAAGGAAAGACTTCGGCCGATGACCATATTGTTCTCCTTTAATTCCTCATACCGTACAGCAAGTACATGCACATAATCACGTTCCACCGGATGCTTTCGGCGCCATGTATGGTTGCCCAGCCATCCAAACACATTCGCAGTCTTTCCGGCTGCGACCGTGAGGACATTGCCCTCCGGAAGCTCATGCGGCAGCGGGCTGTCCCGGTAGATACTCCGGCGCAGGAGAACAACAAGGAAATCCACAAGGCAATCCAGCACCCGGCAGCAAATCGCAGCAAGGAGAATCAGCAGCCTCAGTACCGGACGGTAAATCAGATTCTCCAGATCCAGCCATACCGGCCAGACATTGATATAGCGCCCGGCCTGATCCATCAGAGCCTTTCGGATCACAAGTAAGTACACAGCTGTCCCGATCCCGATCGAAATCAGCGCGCCTGACAGATTTGTAAGGCTGAAATAGCTGACACGGTGTCCCGTCTCTTCAAGTCCCATGAATGCCTGTCCCATCGCTGCCGCCCGGTCCATCAGACCATGCGGGAGCAGTCCCCATACAAGAAGCACAAGTGCGCTGCCGGCCAGTGCAAAGGTACTTCCCGCATTCATGTAATGCTTCTGCGCATCAAACTGCCCCTGTACGTCTTTCTGATCATTCTTTTCTATGAAAATGGCAACAAACAGCTTTGTCATATATGCTACGGTCAGGCCTCCGGAAAGCAGAAAAATCCACTCGACCGCCTTCATCTGCCAGCCGCCTCCGTATTCGACGATACTCTCATGCAGCAGTGTCTTGCTGATATATCCGCCAAACAGCGGTACTCCGGCAATCGCCAGTGCCCCGGTTCCAAAAATCACCTTTAGCAGAGGCTTGTTCCTTCCATAGCCCCGGATCGCGTTCAGATCGAGTGCATGGGTATTCATAAAAATGACACCGGCCGCCATAAACAGTACGAGCTTGATCATCGAATGGTTCACCATATGCAGCAGCGTACCGTGCACCGCCAGCTCACGTCCTTCCACAAGCAGGCCCTGCATGCCAATGCCGATCAGGATAAATCCGATCTGAGACATTGAGGAGCAGGCCAGCGTCCGCTTCAGGTCGATCGAGCACACGGCGAGCAGCGCCCCGCCGAACATCGTCAGGATACCGATGCCAAGGAGCAGAGCTCCCCAGACCGGATCGTCAAGAAACAGCTGTGCACTTAAAATGAGCACACCATAAATACCGGCTTTCGTCAGAATACCGGAGAGCAGCGCGGATGCCGGAGCCGGAGCGACCGGATGTGCCTTTGGCAGCCAGATGTGAAGCGGAAATGCGCCTGCCTTCGCGCCAAAGCCGACCAGCAGACACCCGCCTGCGGTATACAGCAGACGGGCGTCCGCATCCGCCGCATGTGCACGCAGCTCTGAAATCTCCAGTGTTCCAAACATATGATACAGCAAAAACAGCCCCATCAGCATGACCATACCGCCAAGCACCGCAATCGCCAGATACGTCTGCTCCGCTCGCAGGGCCGGGGCAGTCTCCTCCTGCGCCACCCATACATAGGAAGTAAACGACATCAGCTCAAAGAAAATGAACGTCGTAAACAGATCTGCAGATAAGAAGACTCCCATCGTCGCCCCAAGCGTCAGCAGTAAAAACAAGTAAAACCGGTTCGTATTTGCATGTCCCCGGCAGTATTCCCGTGACAGAAGCGTCGTCATCAGCCACATAAACGCCGCCACCAGCGCATAAATCAGTCGGAAGCCGTCTGCCTGAAAATGCAGCCCCATGCCACAGATCCCGTCAATCGCAAACGTTGCTTCGCCGGCAAACGACTGGATGGAAAACAGCCCGAAGGCCGTAAGGAATTCGAACACCACGACGATGTCCGCAAGAAAATCCCGGTAATCCGCATGTTTTTTCCCTGCCACGGCCGCCAGCAGCCCTCCGAGGAACGGAAAAAATACGAGCACGCCTAAAAATACACCTGTCATCGCCATCTCCTCCTCTCTACACCGCTGCAGCCGCAAGCTTCGATAACATTGATACGACCGGAGCCGAGTGCAGGCCGAACAGAATCATCAGTACCACAAAAATGCCGAGCGGAAGCAGCATCCTCCAGGTCGGATCTGTGATCCCGTCCAGGGTACGGTAGTCAAAATCCTTTCCCGGAAAAAACGCCCGCACCACTATCGTCAGCATATAAATCGCGGTCAGCAGTGCGGAAATAAGTAGTGCTGCCACCCCGGGAATCGCAAGCGGATGCGGATTATCTACTGCCGCCTTTGCCAGATTCCATTTGCTGATGAATCCGCACAGCCCCGGAACGCCCATCAGCGCAAATGCTGAAACCGTAAACGCACCGAATACCTTAGGCATCTTCCGCCCCATACCATCCAGCTCATGGATATAATTGCGTCCGCTTTTGTAGATCACCGCACCTGCGCAGAAGAACGAGCAGATCTTCATCACCGCATGGAAAATCATATGACACAATGCCCCGGTCAGGCCGAGCGGCGACATGAGTACAACACCGAATAAAATATAAGAAAGGTTGCTCATCGTAGAATAGGCCAGCCGCCTTTTTAAGTGTGTCTCCTTCAGCGCCCGGCTGCAGCCATAGACAATCGTAATCAGCACAAATACCATCACAACAGTCTGCGCCCATGTCCCACGCAGAAAGGATGCCCCAAAGCTGTAATACGTGATCCGCATCAGGGTAAATGCGCCCGCCTTGACGACCGCCACCGCATGGAGCAGCGCAGTTACCGGGGTCGGCGCCACACCTGCCTTCGGAAGCCATCCGCCAAACGGAAACATCGCCGCCTTGACTGAAAATCCAAAAAAGCAGAGTACATAGATCAAAAGCAGCAGATCCCGGCTGTCGCCAACCTTGGCCAGCATCAGTACGCCGCCCGGACTAAAATTCGCGGTCGATCCGTAATTCAATATAAAAATCATTCCGATAAATGCGAATGCCGCCCCGCCCAGGGAATAGTACAGATAGGTTCTTCCTGCCAGAATCGCCTCACGCGAGAGCGTATGAAGAATCAGAGGCAGTGTAACGAGCGTCAGTATCTCATAGAAGCAGTACATCGTCACGATATCCTCTGCAAATGCAATGCCAAGCGTAATCCCATATGTAATCGTATAAAACATAAAAAAGTATTTCTCATGCCCCTCATGCGTCATATATTCAAATGCGTATAAGGTCGCAAGCGGCCACAGCAGCGACACAATCGCCGCAAAGACCGTTCCAAGACCGTCCAGCTGAAAACTGATGCTCAGCTTTCCGTTCAGATGAAACAGAACAAAGCCATCCGCCGGGCGGTTCAGCAGTGCGGTCAGCACCAGCGCCGTGTTAATCAGCACAACTGTCTCAATATAAATCAGCATCTGTCGTCGGCTGCGAAATGGAAGCAGCGGAATCAGTGCACCCCCAAGAACCGGGAGCAGCACAGTCACAGTCAGAATGATCGGATTCATCTCTCTCCCCCCTTATAAAAGCGTCGCCGCAAGATCTGTGACATAGGAAATGACCGGATTCGGAAACAGACCGAGCAGTACCGCAAGCGCTGCCAGCACAAGCAGCGGCACGAGCATACCGACCGGCTCTTTTTCCGGAGCTGTCTGTGCACTGTGTACCGCCTGCCAGTCTCTTCCCGGCAGAAATCCATGAACCGTCACCGGAAGCAGATAGCCTGCCGTCAGAAGTGCGGAGACAAGCAGCACGATCGGGCCGAGATACCGGAATACACCGACCGGGGCGGCAAGCGCGCCTTCTGCCAGATGCCATTTACTGATAAAACCGCTCGTCGGCGGAATACCGATCAATGCCAGAGCTGCAAACGTGTAGCACCAAAGTGTCTTCGGCAGCTGTTTTCCTATTCCGTCCAGCTCTTCCACCCTTGTTTTCCCATATTTGAAAATGAAAACTCCGGCTGTCAGAAACAATGCGCACTTGATGAACGCATGAAATACGACATGCATCAGCGCACCGCTCATCGCTTCCGGCTGCAGCACAGAAAGACCGAACAGGATGTACGAAACCTGGCTGACCGTCGAATAGGCAAGCCTTTTTTTTAACACCGGCTCCCGGAAAGCGAGCAGCGAGCCCATAAATACGGTAAGCAAGGTCAGGGTCATCCAGATATTCTGCACCCATGTGCCCCGGAGTAGATCCGGGCCTGCGATGTAAAACACCACACGGATCACCGCCAGCACGCCGGACTTTACGATGATTCCGGACAGAGCGGCAGATGCCGGGGACGGAGCCACCGGATGTGCCGCCGGCAGCCATGCATGCAGCGGGAACATGCCCGCTTTTGCACCAAAGCCGATCAGCATCGCAAGCACCGCCACAAGCAGCAGTCCCGTATGTCCGGAAGCCGCTGCCCCATCCAGCGTACCTCCTGCTGTAAATGCCAGCGTATCGCAGTAGTGATACAGGCAGAAAATACCGAACAGGCCGAGATATGCGCCGCACATCGAATAAAACAGATATTTCAAAGCCGCCATAATCGCCTCGCGCGAGCCATTGTGTAATACGAGCGGCATCGAGCACAGGGTCATCAGCTCATAAAACAGATACATCGTGACAAGATTACCGGAAAAATCCAGCGCAATGAGCACGGCATAGACAAGTAGGAAAAATCCGAAAAACCGCTTCTCCTCTCCCTCATGCTCCATATACGTAAACGAATAAAATCCGACGCACAGCCACACAATGCTCACGACTGTCACAAACAGCCGGCCTACCGCATCAATGTGAAAATAGACCGGAATATCCTCCATCAAATAGAATAGTGTCACCTCGTGCTCACCACTCCATGCGACAAGAAGCGCGAGCACCGTCGTGAGCACGAGCACCACCGCAGTGATGGTATGCAGTTTTTTGCCCATCCATGTGCTCAGCTCTCCGTCTGTTTTCCCGGACCTGCCCATAGCCAGATGCTCCCAGAAGGAGGCGGCAAGCAGCGCAACTCCGGCGACTGCCGGCAGCAGTACCGGAAGCAAAATCCACGTATTCATAACGTCTCCCTCCTATGCAAACATCCGCAGACCGTTTTCCAGCCAGTTGACGATCGGCTGTGAAAACAGTCCCAGAATCAGATTCAATACAATAAAGCAAATCAAGGCCGCCGCCTTCACTGGCTGCTGCCGCATCGTGACCGTCCGATACTGCTTCTCCTTCGCCTCCTGCCGTTTTACCGGCGTATAGAGCCGGATCACCGTCTTCAGAAAATATACGGTATTCAGAATCGTACTGATTGCCAGTGCAATGAGCGTCGGCAGCATTTTATGTGCATGCCCGACCGCCGCCTGCGCAAACATAATTTTCGAGATAAACCCGGAAAACATCGGAAATCCGACCATGGAAAGCGCACCTGCCGTAAAAGCCACACCGGCAACCTTGTTCCGATAGCCGGCGCCTGTCAGATCAAAGAAATCCGTACTGTCCCCGGATGCATCCGTAATGCCGGACGCTGAAACAAACAGCAGGGACTTTGCCGCCGCATGGGAAATGATATGGAACACGCTCGCGAGCACGCCTGCCGTCGTCCCAAGTCCAAAGCCCATGTAAATGTAACCGATCTGTGCCACGGAGGAATAGGCAATCATCCGACGGATGCTGTTCGCGCGGATCGCGTCCACCGATCCGATGATCATGCCGAGGATGCCAAACACAAAGAGCACATGGATGACCTTGCTCTCCTGTACAATACCAAAGCCCACCACACGGTAAAAAATCTTCAACAGCAGAAAAATATAGCCCTTCGATACAAGAGAAGAAAGAATCGCTGCTGAGGATACCGTAGAATATCCATATGCATCCGGCAGCCAGCCATGAAACGGAAACAAGGCACTCTTGACCGCCAGCCCGACCGACATCAGTCCAAGGGCGACGATCAGCGGTGTATCATACACGCCGCTTAAATGAATTTTGCTGACACTCTCCTGAATATTGCTCATGAGCAGCTGACCGGTAATACCGTACAGGAAGCAGATGCCGAGCAGCAGCATACCGGAGCCGAGCAGGCTCATAATCATATACCGTGTCGCCGCCACGATCGTCCGGCCATTCTGCCTGATCATGATCAGTCCACAAGCGGAAATCGTATTGATCTCCACAAATACATAAGCGGTGAACAGGTCATTCGTATAGATCAGCGCCAGAAGGGAAGACAGCAGAAGATTCACCATAATATAGTAGAGATTCTGCTTGGACTCCTCGATTTCCTGCTCCCGCTCCCGCATGCCGCCGAGCATGGAGAGCAGCATAATCAGACAGAAAAAGACTGCCATGACCGCTTCGAGCACACCGACCCGTATCTCGTTGCCCCACGGAGCCGGAAAATGCCCCATCTTATAGACGTAATACGTGCCGTTTTTCAGGACAAATGCAAACACCGCCGTATTCATCGCACCGACAAGTGTGATCACTGCCAGGTTCAGACGCCGCGCTGCCTTTCCGCCAAGGATCGAGGAGAGCGGGCCGGAGAACAGCGTCATAATGATGCAAAAGAAGGGGAAATTCTGAACAAACGCCATCACAGACCCTCCTTTTCCAGCTGCGTCGTAATCTCATCGAGATTCAAAGTATGATACCTTCGGTACAGCCGGATCGTCAGGGAAAGCATAAGTGCAGTCACCGATACGGATACGACGATGCCCGTCAGTACAAGCCCCGCCGGGATCGGATTGATATAAGCCGTCACCTTCTGAACACCATTTACCACGATCGGCGCTTTCTGTCCGGAAATATAGCCCTTCAACGCCAGAAACAGATACATGGCGGTATCCATGATGTTCAATCCGATGATTTTCTTAATCAGATTCTGCTGCAGAAGCAGATTGGAAAATCCGATCCCGAACAGGATCATCGCAATCGCTTCTTCATAATTATTCTGTATCAGATTCATAACATTCATATCAGTAGCCTCCCTTTCGGAACATGACATAAAACGTATACATCGTACCGGCCACCACGATGCCGACACAGATGTTCAGAAGCAGGATCAGCCCGCTCGATAAGATCGCCCCCGGCGTCCCGAGCGGAATGATGCTGTGGATATCGTTCGCTCCGGTATAGAAGGAATAGCTTTTCGCCAGCGCATAGCAGGCCAGCGCGCCAAAGCTCATCCATTTATACGTCTTTGCCGTAAAGAACCGTTCCGTCTTCGCAAAACCGAACGCATTCAGGTACAGGATCAGGCCTGCACCGATGACCGCACCGCCGGAAAAGCCTCCGCCCGGCCCCAGATGACCGCAAAGGATCACATAGATACCAAAAATCATGATCGGCGGGACGAGCAGCTTCGCGACCGTCTGAAGAATGATATCGTTCTTCGGCTCATAGATCCGGTCGTTGGCCTCCCACTCCTCAATGCTGTTCCTGCCCTTCTTTTTGTCGATGCGCAGCAAAATGAGTACCGTACAGGTCGCAACAAAGAGCACGTGAGATTCGCCTAACGTATCAAACGCACGGTAATCCAGGATCATGCCCGTCACAATATTGACCGCTCCGGTCTCCTGCAGGCCATTCTCGATATAACGTCTGGGGACTTCATTGTTCACCGGGTTGTCCGCGGCACCAAACGGCGGCAGATGAGAGACTCCGGTCAGCAGCACAAACACAAGACCGATACAGAACAGGACACTGAACAGCCGGTACAGCTTCCGGAACATACGCAGCTCCGCATTGTGCTCGGTATCAAAGACACGTGCAAAAATTTCTTTCTTTTCTTCTTTTCGTTTTTCCACCGCGGTATCATCCTCGTGGAATTCCTTCTGCGGCTTCATTTCCACCGTCCCGAGAAACGGATCCTTCGTTCCGTCCAGCCACTGCCGGAACCGGTAAGAGATCGTCTTCTCATATTGCTGTTCAGGAATTTTTCGGCTCATCCGACGGCTCCTCCTCTCCTGCTTCTTCCTTCATCATCGCGTGAATTTTCTTCAGCGTGACAAAAAAGAGTACACTCGTAATACCGGCTCCTACTGCGGCCTCTGTAATCGCCAGATCCGGAGATTCCAGAAGAATCCAGATCACCGACGCCACAAGGCTGTAGGACATATAAATCAGAATCGAATTCAGCAGGTTCTTCGAAAGGCTGACCGAGATGGCACAGACCACGAGAAACCCAAGCAGAATCAGTTGAAACACTTCCATACTCACGCCTCCTTCTGTCCCGCTTCTTCCGGCTCTTTTTTACCGGAGAGCTCCTGCTCCAGTTCGCCAAGCTCCAGTTTCCGGAAATGCGGCTCCTCATCCTCGTTCGTCGTCACCTCCAGACGCGCGATCAGATGTGAGGATACCGGAGATGCAAACCACAAAAAAACAATCACGAGCAGCAGCTTTACCGATGTAAACGTAAAGCCGCTCATAAGAATCAGCCCGGCTAAGGCAAAGCCAATGCCAAGCGTGTCGCCCATCGCCGCCGCATGCATACGGTTCAGCACATATTTAAACCGGAATACCCCGATCATTTCTACAAGAAAAATGCCAAGGCCACAAAGCAGACAGACGGCGCCTGCCAGAAACCGGATCCATTCAATGACCGCCATGTTCTCTCTCCTCCCTCTGTTTTTTCTCCTGATAAACGCCCATATACACCTTGGTCAGAACAATCACGGCAAGGAAGCTGATCATCGCATAAATGATACAGATATCCACAAGATACCCCTCCTCCAGCATGACCGCAAGGATTGCGATGATGACCATGATCATCGTCCCCATCATATTAACCGATACAATGCGGTCTGCAATCTTCGGGCCGATAATCGCCCGGATCAGGCAGAGCATTACCATCACTGCCAGAAAAATCAAGGCTACCACAAACAACATATGATACGCCTGCGACAGTCCCGCTACGTTACTGTTCATGCTTTTTTCCTCCTTCCTTTCCCGGTCGCTCCAGATCCTCCAGCAGCTCCACAAAAATGGAATGATCCATTCCCACCGCCAGACTCTCATCGAGACAATGTACGACGTAATCCGCATCCTGAAGCGTCACGGTAATCGTCCCGGGCGTCAGCGTAATCGCATTTGCCAGAAGCGCCCTCCCGGTCCGGGTCTGCATATCCGCCGTAAAATGTACGAGTGCCGGCTCCGGCTCCTCCTTTTCCGAGAGAATCATATGGATGACCGCAAAATTTGCCTTGATGATCTCCTTTACAAGTACAAAAATATAATGGATCAACGGGAAAAACCGCCGGAGCACCTGTCTCTCGCGGGCAATGCTGTAGTCCATGAATTTACAGGTAAAGGCAAACATGACTGCCGCTACTCCGATCCCGAACAGGCAGATTTCCAGTGTGATCGCACCGTTAAAAATGATCCACAGTGCAAAGTACAATAAAAACATAAAAAAAGCTCCTCCATTTCCGGCATTTTGTATCATTCTATCGCATTCCTGTCCAATAGTCCAGAGCAGAAGTGAAAAAGGCCGGAATAAAAGCGCCAGAATCCTGGCGCTTTTATTAACCGGCTGTATTTTTCACATATCCCCATCCGTAAACCGTATCATAGCCCGGAGGGCCCGCATCTACTGCGATACCTTTTAAATATTCCTCTGCATAGCTCTGTGTATGTTTCTCCTCTGACGTTCTATCCAGATATCCGGCCAGTATACCACTGATTCTCGGCGCCGCAAACGATGAGCCTTTTTCGCCCCGATAATTTCCGTCGGCAGACACAAATACTGCATCACTTTGCAGATACCAGAGGGAGCTGACCGGCTCCCCCTGCGCATTTAAATCCGCGCCTGACACGCCAATGACTTCTTCCCAGGAAGCAGGGTAAACCTGACTTCCCAGTGGTGTGGACAGCGACAGGTTTCCGGCTGCCGCCACGAGCAGGACATTTTGTTTTGCTGCATAGCAAATCGCCTCATGCAGTTCCTCGCTGTCCTGATTCAGAGTCCAGCTCATATTGATGATGTCGGCATCATATACATCCACTGCATCATAAACAGCCTGAATAATGGCAGTGCTGCTGTCAAAGCATTTTAACATATAAAGCTCTGCTTCCGGTGCCGTTTCTTTCAGGAGCTCATATACATACGTCCCATGGCCTTCCTGATCGGTCAGATCCTGTGTACCATCCAGGTAATTCCTTCCCTGTATATCCGGCAGATTGCAGCCGGAATCCAGAATGCAGACGGTCACCGGATCAGAGATTGCCCCCGCTGTAAGGGGCAGTGTCAGAAGGATGGCAGTCAGAACATTTGCATAAAAGCAGGTTCTTCTCATGGGTTACCACTATCCTGTTCCGCTTCCGCATGCTCTGCCGCCTGTGTATCTGCAGTCTGTGGCTCGACCGGCTGCGGCGGTGCGGATGTCTCTTTCTGCGGAGCTGATGTTTCCGGTGCGGATGTTTCTGCCTGTGGCGCCGGTGTTTCCGGCTGCGGAGCCGCTGTTTCCGATGCCGGCTGCTCCGTCTGTGGCGCCGGGGCTGTCGTTTCCGGTGCAGAAGTCTCTGGCGGATTAGTTTCTGGTTCCTGTGTTTGTGGCAACTCCGTTTCTGGAATCTGAGTCTCAGGCGCAGGTGTTTCTGTGGTCGGACTCTCTGTCATCGTTGTCTCCGGTACAGCAGGATTAGATGTTGTACTTTCCGGTTCAGAAGATTCGGTATCCTGTGATGAAGTCTGTGATTCCGTAATGGTTTCTGTTGAAAGTTCTGTTTCAGGCTCCATTATCCGGGCTTGTATTTTAGACCTTGCTCTGGTATTGCCTGTTGCATCTAATGTGATATTCAAATCATTTGGTAATTTTGCATCGGTAAAGCTGAATTTAAAAGATTTTTTATCCGGCTGCTCTACCTTAATTCCGTTTGTAACCGTATTTAATGCTGAAATCTTCTTTTCAATTTGTGCGCCTCCTTCGTTTTTCCATTTTATTGTCGCAGACTTAAAAACTCCAGAATCATATGTTCCTTTAAGTTCGATTGTAAACGTAGTGTTACCCGGATTCCAGTTTTTCAATATTCCTGTTCTATCCTCGAGTTTGCCTGTACCAATTGTAGGAGCTTTCGCAATGATTGAATAATGTATTTCGATCGTATTTCTTATTGTTACTTTACAGTTTTTACTTGCGTCAGATGTATACGTATTGGTATCAGAAGGAATAAATCTAACGGATGTTTCACCGCTTTGCATAGGAATATAAGTACTGTCTCCCCATACCCAGCTACCATCCAGTACTTCATTTTCGATGTATGGATTATATGCTTTTACTGAATTGGCTTTAATCTCCGCATTGGCTATTGTGTGATTTCCACCCTGGTACATGATAGTATCACCCATTTCTCCCACTACATATGGCGTTGTTTTTTGTACCGTAACCTCAACATATATTTCATAACTGTCCAGATTATTCTGATTATTGCCCGGTGTATATTTTACTTTTATGCTGTGTTTTCCAACTGCCAATGGCTGTGCCACTTTCTTTTCACCAGATCCAGATTTCTCAAGCAAAAGTTCATCACCATTCGCATTTTTTTCTGTTACCCAACTCCAGATTCCATTTCCTGATTCTGTTTCTGATACAGACGGATATGTTACCTTAAAGCCCGCTAACATATCTTTTGCAGAATACATTGTCTGGATATCCGAAACATTATTTATTGTTTCTTTTTTAGAATCACCGGATGTCAGTTTCTGTCCGTAAGAAATAGCTTTCACACTTCCTGTTGTAACCTGAGGCACTGCTTTCAGAATATTGAACTTACGTATAATGTCATCTTGTCCCAATCCATTTTCTGTATTTCCACGTCTTTCCATCCATACAGTATTTTTGGTATCCTTCAATCTCAATTTCACATCATAAGTGCCTGCATCTTGTCCACCATTATTTTCAAGAACAATGTATCCATCGCTGTCAGCATTTGGAAACGCTGGTTTCTGCGTCTGTCCATTATAATATACTGTTGGAATTTCCGGAACATATACATTTTGATAACTCAAAGGAATCGTAACCTCAGCAGTAAGCACTGCAAATCCATCTTCGTATTTTTCATCCGCTATAAAATATGCAGTATGAGAAGCTCCTACATCCGGTTTTTCAGCCAGGACTTTTTCATTCCATTTCCATGTTCCCTGTACTTCTTCTCCCCGGTATTTTACAGAACCTGCCAAATGAATATCTCCCATGAGCGTTCCGTAAGAATATGAGGTTTTCTCGGTACCTACATTAGAAATCGTTACATCTTTTTGCTGCACCTGTGTAATAGCGGCCGTCGATGTCGCTGTCGCATTTACCACAACATATGCATCTTCTCCATATAATTCGTTTGAATTTTTAGATTTATCTAATGTATATCCACTGTATTCTACCCGTTTATCCGGTTCTGCTTTCGCTGATTCAAAGCTCCATGTTCCTCCGGACAAGAATTCTTCTATATCTGTGAACTCTTCTTCTGTGGCATCCCCCTTTTCGTCTGCATAAAACAATTTTGCGCTTCCTGTTGTCGATTTATCATTATATCGATAAACTCTGCTGTCTGCTGCCGCAGTCACGTATAACCCGATTTGCGTCAATACAGAGGCTTTTGTTTCAGCTGGTGCGAAATATTCCTCACAGTCAGGATCTGGTGTGAAAATCACTTTGTATTCATTTTCTTCTGTACCATTATTTCTGCCAAATGGAACCTGATCTGCATTCTTCCAGCTATAAGTTCCGGAAGCATTCTGTTCATAATCAAGATCCATATTTGTATAAAGCGCTATGCCCTCTCCAATGGTTACTCCTTTTGTAATTTCCTTCAATTTCTGTCCAAAGCTTCCTTTCGGTATATCTGGAACAATAAATTTTTCTGGCACCATTTTCTGCAGCTGCGCCTGGTAATTTGCAATTGTAACCGGATGCCTTTCCCCTGCATCATCCGTATACACTGCTTCTACCTCAAATGTATAAATCTGCTTCTGTTTATCAGACTTGCGATCCGTCTCGGTACTCTTTATCTGTATTTCAATCCTGTCACTATAAGCACCAATTTCTCCAGGCTGATAATTTCCAGCTGTACCATCTTCTCTTATGAGTTTCTTTAGATAATCTGCCGCATCCTGCGTAACTTTAGGATCTATTATCTTGTATGGATCATCCATAGCCGGTCCACCACCTGCCAGATAATCGACCAGTTCTGATTCATATGGATGAGTCTGTGCCAATACCTGTATTCTATCCAGAATGTTCAATACTGAATCGGAACTGAACCAGGTTGCCGTGTAAACACGATTTCCAATAGAACCTTTCGGAATATGAACCTCTTTGGTTGGCTGGTCAAGTCCCGTTCCTGCCCAGCCCGCAAATTCATACTTTTCTCTGGTTGGCTGTTTCAGGATAATCTCATCGCTTTCTATATTGTAAGATACCGGATTATTCGGATTGTCGAAAGCTCTCCTGTATTCTATCGAATACTCAATCGGCGACCATACTGCGGTATAGCTGCGATCACCGCCAGTTCCCGGCTCGATCGTAACCTCTACGGTAGCCTCTTTCAGACCGGTTCCCGTCCAGCCAGCGAATGTATAGCCTTCTCTGATTGGCGCGGTCAGTGTGATCGTATCTTCTGTGGTATAGCCTGTCGGATTTTCCGCTGCTTCTGTCCCACCTGCAAGATCGTAGGTGATCGCATAAGCGGTTGCCTTCCAGCCCGCATAAAGGGTTGTATGACCGGTAATCGTATCGTTTTGCACATCAAAGGCTACGGTTGCTGCCTTATTTTTGTACCATCCGGTAAAGGTATAGTACTGTCTTTCCGGCGCATCCGGAATGATCGTGATTGGATATCCCACAAATCCCGTTGTTTCCGCATAGAGCGGTGCATCCGTTCCATCATTGCGGTCAAAGCTTACGGTAACCATCTTCGCCCAGCGCGCATAGAGCTCCATACCTCCTGACAGACGGTATGTTTCCAGATTGACCGGTTCACCTGAGAATTCGTCATTGGTGTACCATCCCATGAACTGATATCCGTCATATTCCGGGATCTGAATATTCAGCAGCTTCTCTCCCGGTCTTAATGTCGAATAGGTAAATGCAAAATACTCCTGTGTGTCATTTTCAAAAATCAGATGTTCTTCCGGCGCATCCTCTGACCCCGTCAGATATGCTGCCTTTCCTTTTGCAGGTGTAAAATGCACGGTTACATCACAGGTCCAGATGGCATATAAGGTCACATCTGTCAGCAGCTTTTCGCCGAACTGATATGCTTCCCCACTGCCATCTGCAGATGTGTACCAGCCCCGGAACGTCAGTCCATCAAGCTTCGGATCTTCCGCCTTCTTTGTCACTTCATTTTCTGCGAAATAGACTTTTTCATAGGTTCCATAGCCGCCATACTGGTACAGATACGTAATGCTGTGCAGCCGATAAGCACGCAGTACAATGGACAGATCGCTGTTTGGCATGATAAAGCTTACTTTATTATCATCGATCTGGAATGTCACATCCTCATTTTCTGAGGTTACCTCCAGTCCTCCATAGCCTTCTTCCAGTTCTACCTGAAGCTCCACTTTACTTCCCGGTTTGATGCCATCTTCTCCATTCAGCTTCTCATCTGTAAACTGATATCCCTTCACACCTTCACCGGACTGAATACCCAGCATCGGCTTGCCAATGGTAATGTCAAAATAGACATCCTGCTGATATTCCCGTCCTGTCATGGTAAATCCGGTTTTTGCCGCCGCTTCCTCATTTACTGACATCATCAGAGGCTGCTTGCTGCCATCGAACTGTGTACGTCTTGTTTCCAGAAGATAGCTGTGCTCTGATTCTTTTGTAAAGGTCAGTGCTTTGCCGTATGCACTCGGCGCTACCTGGAAGGTATAAGTATCCTCTGCATCGTCCCCTTTCAGATTGATATGATAACGAATCGAATCCTCATATCCCTCAAATCTGCGGACATACAGATAATAGGTCACATCATACGCATCTGTCTGCGGACGCACATCGTAGCGCACGACTCCATTGGCAGGTGTCATGTAGCAGAAGCTGCTGATCTGCGGCACACTATACTGTATCACACCATTTTGGGAAGGAGACGGTTCCATCCATTCGCAGGTGTACTGACTGATTTCCGGATATTCACTCTGTACCTTTGCAACAATTTCTCCGAGATTCAATGTTCCCGTCGCAGTTGGCTCATAAGCTCTTCCGAGATTATGGGTAGAGGTAAAGGACGTCTCATACACCACTTTGTTATCCCAGTCAGCCGCACTCAGTCCCCAGTTTCTTGCACACCAGTCATTCAATACAATCTTCACATTATGTGTCGTTGTTGCCAGCGCACATTTCTTTTTCAAATGGAACGTCTTTGTCTGTTTCTTCACCAATGCAGAGGAGCTGTTATTTTCATAAGTAACCTCCAGATCCAGCTCCGCCTCTTCGCACAGCTGCTCTTCTGCAACCTTTTCATCCATGTAGATGAATCCCGGATTCTGTCCCTTCGAGGAATCGCCCACGGTAAATAATGCAGTTCTGGCATCTCCTTCCGGGATCTCCTCTCCATTTATCATGAGATTCTTCACCGTTAAAGTGATCTTCGCACCTTTACCGGATGATTTTGCGCAGAGAAGATTGTTCTTCTGGCATTTTCCGCTCATCAGGTTCCACGTCTTCATCGGAATGGTTTCAAATCCGAATACTGTTTTATGATCTGCATTCGCACTGGATTTTTCCCAGAGATTTGTCAGTCCCTCTTCATCCATATAGCTCATGCTGCTCGATACGGATGTGGACCACAATGGCCAGCGTCCGGTATAGACCGTCCAGTTCTTGCGTATGGTCTTGAAAATCAGTCTTACCTTCAGACCAAGGGATACTACGACATCAATACCTACCTCAAATTTTAATGCTCCAAGATTCGTATTGGCTCCGCTCAAAAGATTCGTGGTATTGAAGAACAGGCCTGTCAGCTCCGCATAGGCATACAGGCTTCCGGTTATATAGGCCGTGGCAATTCCGCACATGGTTACGGACAACGTCAGCCGCAGTCCCACGCGGGCTCCTACCTTTCCGATCAGATAAATATTGTTGGTTACGGAGCTCTCCAGCTTCTCCGTATAGGAGCTTCCTTTGAATTTCAGGAAGTTGTATTTGAAGCCGATGCGTTCCCCGCTTCTGGCTACGATCTCTACGCCAAAGGTTGCGAGGACTCCCACCTGTCCTACCAGATGAACCTCAAAACCTACGGTAATAATTCCATAGAAAGAGAATCTCAGATTCAGAAGCAGGATATCAAAAAGATCATTATATTTCAAAGAGGTTGCCACGATGGAGTTCATCGTATCCATCAGATCGGATACAGACTGATCATAGGATTCATAATCGCCCTCCTGGATTCCTTCCGGTTTGACAATCTCACTTAAGGTATCCTTTGCTTTTGAGAATACCGTTGTTTTTCCGCCTGTGCTAGCGGTAACCGTCAGTTCAATCTTCGACATGGACCGGATCGTCACAGACATATCGATCCAGACCTTGCCACCGTTTACATTTGTCTGCACGGACAAAGACTGGGTAAAGGACAGCTTCGGCTGAACCGTCAGCATATTCTTACCGTCTTTTTTAATATTGGCAGTCGCAGAAATACTGATGTTTGCCGTCACCTCACTGCCTGATGCCTTCAGCTTCACCACCGGTCTGCCGGGTGTCAGCGTGGCTGTCATACCCGCCAGTGCATACGTGCCTTTCCCGTACAGGTCATCCAGCATATCCTGTGTTTCAGGCGCACTCATGACCGATACCAGCATCTGAGCCTTCAGCTCCTCATTCTCCTCTACCTGGCTGGAAAGTCTGGACGTCAGCACTTCCAGATCTTCCTCTGACAGCTGCTGATCCATCTCCACATCATCCGTAACGTGAACATCGAAGTCTGCCAGATAATCCTCCGGGCTGGCATATCCGTAAGTCAGACGTACCCCGTCTGCGGTATCTTCCACACTCAGAATCTGCGCAAACAGTACATATCCGTCAAAAGAGCCTTCTGCATACGCATCGATATTTTTTTCATCTCTGCCGATCTCACCATCATAGAAGGCTACTATATCGCCTTCCTGATATGTAACATCACTGTTTTTTACCAGAAGTTCGCCTGGAATGTACGCTGCTTCTTCCACTTCCTCGGCATCCGCGCCGTCCGGATCCGCCACCGCCTGACTGGTTTCCGTTTCTGATTCTGCTTCTTCGATTGCCTCGGTCTCTGAAACGGTCTCTGTCTCAGAATCCGTCTCTTCTTCGGATGCTTCATCCACAGATACTACCGGCTGATACTCCATGACCTCATTCCAGAGCACATAAGTCATATCATCAGAAAATCCGACTACTTCCACCTGTTCCTTGTAGACCGATACGATTGCTGTATCGGTATCATCCGAATAGTCTGCAAAATGGACTCCTCCGGATACGATAATACTGAATGTCGCTCCCGGTTCAAATCCCTTCTCACCGTCTTTTTCATAGTAAGATCCGGAAACAGCGAATCCATCTTCTGTTTCAGTAATATCCACTTCCGGCTCCAGGGATCCTGAACCAGTCTCCACACGGACATTCTTTTTTACTTCATCCAGCGTCATTTCCGGCTCTGTACGAAGAGGAATCGTTCCCTGCCAGTCAAAATCCGCCAGGTCTGCGGATGTTCCGTCCTTTTCTGTTTCCTGTACTTCTTCTGATACAAAGAACGCATACAGCGTCACAGACGCTTCCAGCGGTTCTGTATAGGAAAAGGCGGTCGTACATTCCGGATCTGTGCACCATCCGCCGAAGGTATAGCCATCCTTCTCGGTATAGATCTCGTTAATCGGACGGCTTAACAGCGTTTCGCCTTTTGCAAAGAGCTGCGGCTGCAGTTCACGCCCGCCCATAGTGTCAAAGGTCACTTCGATGGCTTCCGATGCATCCACAAATCTGGCATACAGGGTCGTCGCTCCTTCTGCCACTGCAAACTGAGAGCAGCTCTCTGTAAACGCTTCATCCTGATACCAGCTGGTGAAAATGAATCCGTCCTTTTCCGGATTCTGTTCCGGGAAAGGAATCGTTTCTCCCGGCTTCACCAGCTTGCTGTCATAAACCTGTCCGTCTGCCAGAAAGGTCACCTGATAGGATGACAGTACCAGTTCCTCCTGCTGACCAGCTGCCAGTGTCATCTGATTTCCGTCCGGCGTTTCAAACGGAACCGCCTGTCCGGATTCATTTTTCACAGAGCAGGTGGCTCTGACCGTCACAGCCTCCAGTGCACCCGTTACACGAACCATACCCAGTGCGCCGTTGCCTTCCAGCAGGACACTCCCTTCTCCTTCCAGAAAGATTTCCGGAATCTTCGTCTTGGCATCTATATGCAGCGTCACACTCTGGCCTTTTGCAGTCTGAACATACAGCTGCTCCAGCTCTGTTCCGCTTAGCCGCAGTTCACTGACCTGATCCGCTGTGAGCACGTTTGCTTTCACATCTGACAGCTCCAGCTTATCTGCCGCAGCCGCTGCAATTTCGCCATAGCTCAGTCCGGACAGCGTACACTCTTTTGCGGCAATCAGCAGATTCTTCGATTCATCCTGCGTCCGAAGCGCATCTGCCTCTTCCTGTGTCGTAACCGTCTCATATTCTCCGGTCCATGCTTTTACCCGCTCAGGCAGCAGCGACGGATCCAGCTGTCTTTCCTTCTCCTGCACTGCACCGGATTCCTGTACGGTGCCACGTTCCGTCTCCGGAGTCTGTGCCAGCCCGGCACTCCCTATAGTGCCAGACAGCATAACCACCGCCATCAGCATAGCTATCCATCGTTGGCTTTGTTTTCTCTTCATACTTTTTCCTCCCGTTTCACGCTCATCCATGTAAGCATTCTTACGCGATCAGCTGCAATGAAATCACTTTACTTAAATAAATACATAAAAAAGTAAATCCTCTCACCCATTTTCCATATTTTTTCAAAAAAAAATCATTTACAGATTTTTCTGCAAATGATTTTTGTTTTCCTCTTTATTTATGCCTCTACGAGTGCATGGTACAGCGCCCGGATCGCTTTCTCGAAATCCTCATTTTTCACACCGATCGTACAGTTGATCTCGTTCGATCCCATATCAATCATTTTAATATTTACATGTGCCACGCCAAGGCAGGTAAAGAAGGTCGCCGCGATACCGCTGACGGAGCGCATCCCTCTGCCGACCACGGTCACAAGTGCAAGATCTGTGTCCACCTCGATCTTGTCCGGATCGAGCAGGCGCCGCAGGGACGCCATGATCGCATCCTTTTTCTCCTCATATTCCACGCGCGGCAGAATCACACTGACCGTATCGATCCCGGATGGCAGATGCTCAAAGGAAATTTTGTTCTCCTCAAATGCTTCGAGCAGCTTCTTGATGAACCCGATCTCGGAATTCATACAGTTCTTTGCAATGCTGATCGCCGCAAACTCCTTTTTCCCGGCAATACCGGTGATCGGCACCTCTTCTTCAGCACTTAATTGCCTGCGTATGATCGTCCCCGGATCCGCCGGGTCATTTGTATTGCGGATCTGGATCGGAATCCCTTCCCGGCGCACCGGGAACACCGCCTCCTCGTGCAGCACACTCGCTCCGCGGTAGGACAGCTCCCGCAGCTCTCCGAAGGTCATCGCGTGTATTTTCTTCGGATCATGGATGATCGACGGATCTGCGAGCAGAAAACCGCTCACATCTGTCCAGTTCTCATACAGATCTGCCGACACTGCGCGCGCCACAAGTGCGCCGCTCACATCCGAGCCACCTCTGGAAAACGTATGGATATTGCCCGCGTCATCCGCCCCGTAAAAGCCCGGAATGACCGCGCAGCGCGTATTCTTTAAGCGCTCGCTCAGGAAAAAATTCGTCCGCTCTGACTGGAAATTTCCATATTTGTCAAATCGGATCACCTCTGCCGCATCGACAAATTCATAGCCGAGAAAAGCGGCAAGCAGGATCGCATTCAGATACTCTCCCCGCGAAGCTGCATATTCCTCTCCGGCACAGCCAAGAAAGGCCTGTTTGATTTTTTCAAATTGTGCATCCAGAGACACGTTAAGCGAAAGCTCATCAATAATGTCCTGATATCGCTTCCGGATCTTTTCCATAGAATTGTGGTAATCTGCTCCCGAGGATGCTTCCTCATAGCAGCGGTACAGAAGATCCGTCACCTTCTCATCCTCCGGGCTGCGTCTGCCCGGCGCGGATGGCACGATATATCTCCTTGCCGGATCCGCCTCCACGATCTCCTTTACCTTCCGGAAATGTGCCGCATCCGCCAGTGAGCTGCCTCCGAATTTTGCTGTCTTTATCTGCTCTTTCTTCATACTATCTCCTGTTTGTATATTACTTTCTGTATAGCTGCCACACGCAAAAGGTGCCGCAGCCTTTACTGCTGTTCTGATTCTTTGCGGATCTTCACGCGGGAATCCTCGCGCACGGTCTCACGCAGATGCTCCATATATGTGCAGAAGCTGCACTCCTTGCTGCCGTAGGTCATCTGCAGATCGTACTCCAGAGGCAGCCAGGTCGCAATCTTCGCCTCGTTGTGCTGAATCAGTGCCTCGAGCTTATCGAGTGCCTTGTACAGCTTCGCCTCCGGCGTTTTCCGCTCCTCCATCTCCGCAAAGAGCTGCGTCAGCTCCGCATGATACGGCTCCGGCAGCGTATCAAACAGTCCGGCGACTGCCTTTTCCTCGACCTTTTCATCCGCCTTCGTCTTTTCAAATGCCGGTATGTCCCCCGTCACAGCTTCCCCGAGATCATGGACTGCACACATCAGCATCACCTTTGCGATGTCGGTATCCGGAAACTCATCCTTCATCAGATATGCCATCAGAACGAGCCGCCAGCTGTGCTCCGCCACACTCTCATGCCGGTCTGATGAAGTCCAGGAATGGCGCGTATTACATTTTAATTTTTCTGCCTGTGCCAGAAAGTCCAGCAAGGTTCTGTCTTCCATCGTCGTCCTCCTACCGATTTCTTTTTTCTCAGCGCTCTCCATCATAGCATTCCTGCCGGAAAAAAGCCACCCCTTTCCACGAATTCCCTGTAACGTAAAAATCCGCCCGTCTGTATTTCCGTATACGGATACAGAACGGGCGGCCGCTTACCGCAAAAATAATTCCAGCAGTGTCCGCTTCCAGCTGGTATAGGGCTGATAGCGAATCGGAAGGTCAATCCAGTTGTACTTCTTTACAATGCTGCGTCGGTGGGAAAAGAGGTCAAAGCTCGCCTTTCCATGGTAGCCTCCCATCCCGCTTGCTCCCACGCCGCCGAACGGCATCCGGCTCGTCGCCAGATGGATAATCGTGTCATTGATGCAGCCTCCGCCAAAGCTGCAGGCGCCAAGCACCTTCCGCCCGGTGGCACGGCTGCGTGTGAACAGATACAAAGCCAGAGGCTTATCATGGCCATTCACGTAGGTGATCACCTCCGAGATATCCCGGAACGTCAGCACCGGAAGCAACGGTCCGAAAATTTCCTCCTGCATAACGGGATCCGACGGACGGATATCGGTGAGGACCGTAGGCGCAATCCGCAGATGCTCTGTATCCACAGCACCGCCAGTCCGGATAGCTCCGGACTCCATCAACCGACAGACCCGCTGAAAATGCTTTTCATTAATCATCTTCCCGTAGTCCGGATTCTTCAGGGGATCTGCACCGAACTGCCGGTAAATACAGCGCTCTATCTCCCTAAGCAAAGGCTCCTTTACCGACTCCTGCACGAACAGATAATCCGGCGCCACACACGTCTGCCCGAGGTTCAGATATTTTCCGAACACAATCCGGCGTGCCGCCAGACGCAGGTTCGCCGTCTCATCCACAATGCAGGGGCTCTTTCCGCCCAGCTCCAGGCAGACCGGCGTGAGATTATGAGCTGCCTTTTCCATTACAAGCTGCCCTACCGCCTTACTTCCGGTAAAAAAGATAAAATCAAACTTCTGCTCCAGCAGCTTCGTATTCTCCGCTCGTCCGCCCTCTACTGCCGCAACAAAATGCGGGGAAAAGCAGCGTCGAAGCAACCCGGCAATCACAGCAGAGGTCGCCGGCGCATAGGCGCTCGGCTTTACGACCACACAGTTGCCTGCCGCAATCGCACCGATCACCGGCTCTAACGCGAGCATGAACGGATAATTCCACGGCGCCATCACAAGCACTACCCCATGCGGCTCGGCAGACGTAAAGCTCTTCGCATGGAACTGTGCAAGCGGTGTCGGCACCCTGCCGTCCTTTGCAAAGCTTCTTACATGCCGGATCATAAAATGAAGCTCCGAAAGCACCATTCCAATCTCACACATGTAAGTCTCAAATGCCGATTTGCCAAGATCCGCAGCCAGCGCCGCCTCAATTTCCGCCCGGCTTCCAAGGATTTCTTTTTTTAAGGTCTGCAGTGCGCCGATGCGGAAGGAGATACTCCTGGTCTTTCCAAGTGCAAACCAGTCCCGCTGCTTTCTTACCAGTGCTTCAATCTCCATAGCACACCTCCAGAATCCGGATGACGGCATCATACGTGACCTGACGCGGATTCACAATCACCGCACCGTCATTCAGCGCGACCTTTGCCACTTCCGGAAAGCTGGCCGGATCCACACCTGCTTCCTTTAAGGTGACCGGAAGACCGGTCAGCCGGTGCAGCCGGTTCCGAAGCGCAAGCACCTCATGGATTGCGCGGTCTGCCCGCTTCTCTTCCGGCGTCTTCACATAGATCTCCGGTCCCGCAAGGTAGAGAAGCAGCTTTGCATATTCCTTTTTGCAGACCTTCCGGTTGAAAAGCATACCCGTCGGCAGAAGGATCGTCATGGCATCTCCGTGTGCAACATGGCAGACACCGCCAAGTGCATGGCCGATGGCATGCACGACGCCAACCATACTGTTGGAAAACGCCGCCCCGGCCAGGAAGCTTGCATTAGCCATCGCCAGCCGCGCCTCCTTCGAATATCCATGGCAGACTGCCTTTAGCAGATAGTCTCGCACCAGCTCGATCGCCTGGGCTGCATAGGCATCGCTCAACGGATTTTTCTGCAGGCAGCTAAACGCCTCAATCGCATGACAGAGGGTGTCCATCCCGGTCGATGCCGTAATGCGCGGCGGCAGCGTCTTTGTCATCTTCGGATCAAGAATCGCCACGTCCGGCATAAGCTGCTGTGAAATATATTCCATCTTAATATTTAGTTCCGGATTTCGGATGACTGCCACAGAGGTAGCCTCACTCCCGGTTCCTGCTGTTGTCGGAATCGCGACAAACGGGATGTGCGTCTCCTTCGTCAGACACTCACAGCCCATCAGATCAAGCAGATTGTCATCTCCCTGGCTGATGAGAAGCCGTACTCCCTTTGCCGTATCCAGTACACTTCCGCCGCCGACTGCCACAATGCCATCACAGCCATAATCCCGATACTCCTGTGCGATACGGTTGACGGTCTCAATGCTGCTGTCTCTTGGTATATCCGTAAAAATCCGGCCGATCCGGACTTCCCTTAACGCATCCAGCACCATATGTAACGTACCGATTTTGGCAAGAACCGCATCACTTAAGATCATGGGACGCATGACCTGAAGCATTTTCAGCTCATAAGCCAGATTCCCGATTGCCCCTTTTCCGGCGCACAGCCGGGTCGGGTTGGCAAATTCAAAATATCCTGTCATATCCTTTTCCTCATTTCTCGTATCACTATCCTGATCGCTCAGACACGTTCCAGCATCGCCAGCGCATATACCTGAAGCATTCCAAGCTGTCTGGGAGGAACCTCCCGCAGGATTCTCCTGGACATAAACTCCGGAAACAGATAGGCCTCCAGATATTCGACACACCGCACAAAGCTCATCGTCTGATAAATATCTCCCTCCAAGGAAAACAGATGCCGTGCATATGCTTCTGAAATACCGATCTGTCCGCTAAGCACCCGGAATGCCCCTGTCACAGTCTTAAACCGCATTGTAATATCCGTATGCTGTGCCCGTGACAGGCGGCAAAGGCCGTGCTGCTCATCCTTCCTCACCGCAAGAACGGCTCCGCCCGGCCCGCAGACCAGCTTCAGAGAAAGTCCCTCCGCCCAGCTCCCCATCTCGGCACAGACGCGGCTGTCCTTCTGATACAATACCCGCAGCCCCCGATACAGTACATTCAGTACGATCCTGTTGATCTGGTTCATCATTTCCCGTTTCATTCTTTTCCTGCGACCTCCTCTGATATGTCCGGAAACTTTTCCGCCACCTCATGCATCAGCCCGGCAAGCTGACGCATCTTTTCCTCACCAAGCTGCTCGATCAGTCCCTGCGGCAGCGCGAGCAGCTCCTGATGTGCCCGCTCATAGCACGCACATCCTTCCTTCGTAAGCTGAAGATACACCTGACGGCGGTCCGCTTCCGAACGGATCCGCTCCAGCATGCCGCGATTCTGAAGTCCATTCAGAATCGCATTCATCTGCGGCTTCAGAATCCTGAGCTTTGCGCACAGATCCGTCGCCGTGACGCGCTTCTGCCGATTTCGATGCAGCACGCCGCATACCATTGATTCATTATAAGTCATGGCAGAAACAAGCCGCTCATTGCAAATCACAGTCGACATCTGTAGCCAGCCATCCAGCAGCTCCTCCTGCAGCTCTTCTGTCTGTCTTGTTCCAGTTATGTTCCATTCCTCCCATCCGGATGTCTCAATCCGTCCACACCCACCGCCTGGTGCTCCTCGCAGCTGGAGTGTGGAATGCTTCTATTTTGTTCATTTTCTTAACAGTTCATTTTCTTAACTATATTATGACAGGAATCCTGCTCTGTCAAGCGGATCCTTTAATATAACAATGCGATCCCCCGTCATGGGCTGACAAAATTCTGCCCTCCATGCTGTCAGATCTGCCCTTGTCCTTCCCGGTATCCCATTTCCATAGAGCGGATCTCCCAGAAGCGGATGCCCGGTCCACGCCATATGTACCCGAATCTGATGCGTGCGCCCGGTGTCCAGCCGCAGAATGAGAAATGCCTCCGTGTCCCTCTGAATCCGAACCTGATAATACGTCTTCGCCGGCCTGCCACTGTCTGTCACGCACATTTTCTGCAATTCCCCTGCCATCGCCCCGATCGGTGCACAGATGCTCTGTTCTTCCCGATATGCCTCCTTCGCAAAAACGCCTTCGCACCAAGCCGCATAGGTTTTATGAAACTGCCCGTTCTCGCGCTGCCTCCAAAGCCGCTGTGCTGCAAATTGGTTCTTTGCAAAAATAAGGATTCCGGCTGTGTCTGCATCCAACCGGCCAATGCTTCGAATCGTCACATGCTCTCCCCTGCCCTGAAAATAGGACTGCAGCCGGTTTGCCAGCGTATCCTGATAATGCCCGTGCGACGGATGCACGACTTCCCCTGCCGGCTTCCATACCGCAATGACATCGGCATCCTCATACAAAATCTCCGGTACGGTACCGGATGCCTCCATTTCATGGCTTTCAGCCGCCGAATCATCCAGACAGACGGAGAGTACTTCTCCTTCTGAAAGCAGATACGTGCTTCGCACCTGCATTCCATTTACCTGCATCCCATGCTTCCGGAATTTCAGGCGGCGGACCTGTGTTTTTGTAAAGCCACATCTTCCGGTCAAATATTTTTCTACGGAATATCCGGCATCCGCCGCCTGAATCTGCCACGCAAGCATCCTGCCGGACTGCCTGCCTTCGCACCCGGTATGCCGGTCGTCCTCCTCCGTTTTCCTATGTCCGGATCCTAAATCCGGTATACGGTATCTCATCTGTTTCTCTCCTATCTTATCGTATCAATATCTTTATAGCCTGCTTCCGCGGATTGCCCTCTGGCTATTTTCCATCCTTCATCTTCGGCTCAAACACCAAGCTTGCCAGATAAGAAAAAATCAGCGCCGCACTGATCCCGACTGCGCTTGCCCGAAAGCCGCCCTGAAACAGCCCCAGAAATCCGCTCTCGTCCACCGCCTCTTTTACGCCCTTCCACAGGGTATTTCCAAAGCCGGGCAACGGAACGGAAGCACCCGCCCCCGCAAAATCAATCAGCGGCTCATACCATCCGACTGCACCGAGTACTGAGCCCGCCACGACGAGCAGCACCATAATACGGCCCGGCAGTAGTGTCGTCTTCTCCAGTAAAATCTGTACAAGTGCGCAGATCAGCCCGCCCACCCAAAATGCGTTTACATAATCCATCTCTCTACCTCCATGTCATACTGTTGGGGTCAAAAAGTATTTTGCCCCCTATGATACACGGATTGCTTCGCATTTCATGCTCTCGCAATCCTAAAACACCTCAAATCCACTCATTTTTCTACGAAAAATGGCTACTTTTCGGTGTTTTGCGGGTCAATAAGTCATGCTTTTTCATGCAAGCATGAAACGCATGACCTTTTGACCCTTGTATCATGTCATGTCAGCAATGTTCCAGTATAATCGCGTGCGCAATGCCCGGGATCGTCTTTCCCTCGTTGAAGCTGACCTTCGAGAGCAATGCGCCGGTTGGCACAAAGAGCACCCTCTTCCAGCTGCCCCTGCGCAGCTTTGGCAGAATCAGTGCACTAAGTGTGGAAGCCGCACAGCCACAGCCGCTTCCGCCCGAGTGAGTATCCTGCACTTCCGAATCATATATTTCTATTCCGCAGTCCATATGCTGCGCTCCGATATCGATCCCCTTCTCTTCCAGAAGATCCAGCAGGATCCGCTTTCCCACTGCTCCGAGATCTCCGGTGATGATCCGGTCATAATCCGACGGCGTCCGTCTAAAATCCTGTAAATTCCGCTCAATCGTATCACAGGCGGCCGGCGCCATGCAAGCCCCCATATTCATATTGTCGCGGCTTCCCATATCCACGATCTTCCCGGGTGTCACACCACTGATCCGCACATGGCCGCCCTTTTTTCCAAGAACAAATGCCCCGCTTCCGGTCACCGTCCAGGTCGCGGACAATGGACGCTGGCTGCCATAGCCCAGCGGTAAACGAAACTCTTTTTCCGCACTTCCAAAATGGCTCGAGGTCACGGCCGCCACGTGCTCTGCACAGCCTGCCGATACCGTCAGCGCCGCCAGCGCCAGCGCTTCCCCACAGGTCGAACACGCACTGTACAGCCCAAACAGCGGAATCTGCGTCTCCTCGCTGCCAAATGAAGTCGCCGTCAGCTGTGCAAGTAAATCACCGCCGAACAGATACCGGATATCCCGGCTCTTCAACCCCGCCTTTCCGATCGCCAGCTGAAGCGCCTCCTGCTGCATCGTGCTCTCCGCCTGCTCCCATGTCTCCTCGCCAAAATCCGCTTCCGGTGCGATCAAGTCAAAGCCATCTCTAAGCGGTCCTTCCCCCTCCTTCGGTCCGACGACCGAAGCGCTGCTGATGATATGCACCGGTTCGGTAAACGAAATGCTCTGCTTTCCTGCTGTCTGCTCCATATCTGATCCTTTCTGCAGCGAAAAAAGAGAGACCGCTGCTGCCGTGTTTCTTCTGACAGTAGTGTCTCTCTTTTTCTGTAAATTTATTCGGTTTTTTCCATCTCGCACGCCTGAATCTTCTCCTCGATCCGCGTCCGTACCAGTTCCGCGATCTGTGTCGTCTTCATCCCCTGATACTCTTCCGGATAAATCGGATCCAGAAAATGTACCTGCACGGTCTGCTTTGCCACTGAGCCGGTATCAAATGCCTTGTATGAATCAAGCAGCGCTACCGGGACGATCGGACAGTTCGCCTTCGTCGCACATTTAAAGCTGCCTCCCTTGAACGGCAGCAGATGATTGCCGTCTCGGCTCCGCGTTCCTTCCGGGAAAATGATAAAGTTCCGACCGTTTTTGACGTCCTCTGCCATCTGAAGCATCACCTTCATACCCTGTCTCGGATCTGAACGGTCAAGCGCATAGGCCCCAAGACACGCAAACACCTGCTTCAAAAACGGAATGTTCTGCAGCTCCTTTTTCAGCACGACCGACACCGGGCGATCCAGCAGCCAGAGGATCGCGAGTACATCAAACATCCCCTGGTGGTTCGGATAGAGAATAAAGCCGTCGTCTTTGGGAAGCCGGTCCATCCCGTCTCCCTGTATTACGACGCGCCCGCCTTTGATCGCCCGGTTGTCGATCTGCCGGATCAGGGCATAGCGCTCTTCTAAGCTGTAGCGTTCCGGGTGTGCCGCCATCCGAAATAACCGTATGATGCCATATGGCACATACCAGAGATTCATCAATACCATCCACAAAATTCGTTTCATGCAATCCCTCCATTCCCCGTAAAACGTTCACTCCGTCCGGATAAGCGTCAAAAGCTTCGGAAATGTCTCGATCACCGCTTCCGGCTGCACGGCTCTGCCAAACCCGTAAGCCGCATGTACAAACGGGACACCGGCCGCATGCGCGGCCTCCTCGTCTCCTTTCGTATCTCCGACATAAACCGGCTGCTGCAAGCCATTGCGGGCTACGACGAGACGAATATTCTCTGCCTTTTTCATTCCGGTATCTCCAAAGCATTCCGTATCCGTCACATACGGTGCAAGTCCGGTCTTTTTCAGAAACAGCTCGATATAGCCGGACTGACAATTGCTGACAATAAACACCTTCACCTGTCCGGATAATTTCTGAATCGTCTCCACGACACCCGGATAGCAGATATGGCATGGATCGTCCTGCAGTGCCTCGTGCTCATAGCGGCAACAGACATCCATGATCGCATAGCGTTCCCTTGGGGAAAGCTGCGGAAGCAGGCAATCCGCGATCACATCCATCGTCCGCCCGAACAGTCCCTTCAGCTCATCTGCCGTCACGATCCGTTCCGGCACGCCGCCCTCCTGTACTGCACGAGTCCATGCGCCCGCCACAATCGGCGTTGAATCCCATAAGGTGCCATCTACGTCCAGTATGATTCCATCTGTTTTCATGCTCTTCTCTCCCTCTTGAAGCATTTTTGCTTACAGGACATCATTTCCTGTGTAGTAGAAGGAGCGCCTCCCGCCCGCTTCCGGCAGAAGACGCTCCGGTCTTTCAATCATGTACTAGTGTCCGGTCACACTCGTCGCATACAGTCCGCTGCTCGTAGAATTGGAGTAGTCGATGTTTGCGCTGATATACAGACCGTCATACAGACCATCCGTGGTGCTGACATTCGCATCCGACGTATTGATCGTGTATGTATTGCCATCGTCGCCCTGAATCGTAATGCTGTCCATCGTCGTGCCAATAACCGTACCGCTGACCGTACCGGTATTGGATGTGCTGCTTCCGGAACCGCTGTTGCCGGAACCGTTGTTGCCGGAGCTACTGTTACCGGAGCCGCTGTTGCCGGATGTACTGCTGCTTCCGGATGTGCTGCTCTGTGTGGAGCTCACATAGGATTTGGAAATATATCCGGTCGTACCATTGATCGAAACAACGTACCAATTGTCCGTCTCCCCGATGACCTGCAGCGACTGTCCGCTTCCGAGACTGTCCACAAGGCCGCTGCTCGTCCCCGGCTGAGATCGTACATTGACATCCGTCGTCGTATATAAGGTCGTGGAAGAGCCATAATCGACCTTGCTGTTCATCTCAGCGCTGACCTTTGTCGAATCCGACGCTGTACTGTCCGTACCGGTCGACGCACTCGTCTCCGACTGAGGGGTCGAAGTGGATGGCTGGTTCTTTACAAGGAACTGCTTGCTGATGTAGCCGATATTGCCATTTACGTTGACCTTGAACCATGAGGATGTCTCTCCGATGACGGTCACCTGGTCACCGGAACTGAAGGAACCGATGATGTTCTCCTGTGATTCTGTACTCGGCGTGCTGCGAATGTTGACATCATCATTCGCATACAGAGTCGCAGAGGTACTATAATCCGTCAGCGACTTGAGCTCTGTATCTGCATCCTGTTCGCTCTCGCCCTTAGTCGTCTCACTCTCCGTCTGTGTCTGAACGAGCTTGCCGTTCTTCACCGCCTGAAATACGGTGTTGTTCAGTACCTGAAAGCTCTCCACAGACTTCTGCACCGCTGCAAGAAGTACTTTATTGTCATCCGTCACAGTACCCTGTATGACATATGCCTCATTCCCGGCAAAAATACCATAAGTCACGGAGTACGCCCACATGCTCGTCGCATTGTATTTCACAACATATTCATAAATCGTCAGTGTCCCGGACGTCGCCGTCTTAAAATCTTCCACCTCAAATGCATTCGCATTCGGATACTGCTTCGTCAGGCTCTCCTTCAGGGCATCCTCCGACTCCGAGACGGAAAGATTCTTCATCTGGGTCTGATCTGCGGCGTGGACAATATTAATCATGGCCGCCGATCCGGAAGAAAATACCCGCATCTCATCCGCATCCTGGGTCACCTTCCAGGTGTCATCCGGCAGTGTAATCTGAATACTTTTATCCTGTGATGTATAAGCAATCTCTGTTTGCAGCTCTGTTTCTGATTCGGTCTCCGACTCAGACTCCGGCGCGGTCTGCTTCTCTGTCTGCTTTTCCGTCTCAGACTCTGTCTCCGGCTGCTTCTTCAGCATACTGCAGCCTGTCGTAAGGCTCACAATGGCCAGTGACATCCCAAGAGCCAGCAAAACTCTCTTCACTCTTCTGTTTAACATGTCACACCCTCCATTTTCTGTTCATGTTCTGATGCACTCAAAAAACAGGTATTGATTCAATACCATACTATCAGATCATACCACACATTTAAAGGATGTACAAGTCACATACTGACGTTTTCACATTTTCCGGGGATTCTTAATAGTTTTGTAACAGGTCAGAACCGCTCCCGGATCCGCTTTTCTGCAGCCAGAAACCTTGCATCCAGCTCCTTTTGGGACACCGCGGCAGCCCCGTCCCGCGGAGCTGTCAGAAGTGCAGAAAGCTCCCGATATTCGTCCAAAAGCCCCTGTCCGTGCAGAACCCGATAGGCTCCGGCATCGCTTCCGATGGCAATATTCGCCCCTAGGGCAAACCCTCTGCGGATCCGCGCGCCTGCCTCCTTCTTCAGCTGCTCAAGCGCCCTGTCATCAAAACGTCCGCTCCCGATCAGGTTCGTGATCGTCACGTAGGTCGGTACCCAGACGGTACGGCTCTCTGACAGTGCCTGCAGCGCCTCTTCGTCGAGAAAATTTCCGTGCTCTACTGAATCCACACCAGCCTCCACCGCTGCCAGCACAGGCGCTGCGCCATTTACATGTGCCATCACAGAAAATCCTTCCTCGTGCGCGATATGGATCAGCTCCCGGATCTCGTCTCTTTGCAGCGGAGCCTCTGTCATCGCACCGCCTCTGGAGAAGTCCAGAATGCCAGAGAACATGAGCTTAATAAAATGCCCGCCCTGCGTCCGCACCTGCGCAATCCTGTCCCGGTACTCTGAAAAGTCCGAAAAAGGCAGGCCGACGATGCCACCGTAATGCCCCCTCTTATGGAGCGCAAAAACAGGTGTCCGATACGTGATCCCGTATTCACAGGCCAGCTGTGCTGCCCGCTTTGACACGCCGCAGGCATCTCCTCCATCCCGGATAAAGAAAATCCCCCTTTTTGTATATTCCTCAAAACGCTGCCGGATGACTGCATCTACCACTCCGTCTTTGTGCTGCGCCACTGCCTTTTTATAATTGACGCCATCCATAATCATATGCGCATGGCATTCTCCAAACATAATATCCCTTCTTACTTCTGATTCTGCTCCTCTACCAGCTTTGCAAGCAGCCGGATCGTATTTTTAAAATCTCCGCTGATCGGATACTGCTCCGAATTCCAACTGCTTCCGGCCTGTCCTCTGTTCTGGAAGTGCAGCACGCAATTTGCCTCGTCAATCTCGGAAAAGCTGAGCATGCTCAGATCCTTCTGGTAGGCCTCAAGCATCGCCGCCAGATCCTTCACCGGTACTTCAATATGCAGCGACAGATCTGCACCCACCGTGCGGGCCGCCGGCTCTTCCGCAGAAAATGAATCCTCCTGTGTCATCGTCTCAGCCTCCTCCAGACCGGCTGCTGCAAGCTGGTCCGGAATCCACTCTGTCTCGGGCTCGGATATGCTCTGCGCTCCCCATACGGTGGCCTCTCCCGGCACGACCTGAATATCTGCATAGGAATACAGCTCCGGAATATCTCCCTGGGGAAAATTTCCGCTGATGCCAACGATCTCATCCGCATCCCATGTCAGAATCGGATACATCCGCCTGCGATACTCCGTATCCTTAAGCAGCTCCTCCATGCACTGACTGTATATGTCGTACGCGACCTCATAGCTCCGGTAGATTTCGTTTCCGTTTTTCAGTGTGTATTTTACATCAACCCACACGGTATCGTCCAGATAATCCTCCGGATTTTTCTGTTTGCTTCGCTGATTTTCCACTCCGTTTTCTGCCAGTGGATACAAAAGATCCACGTTGGCATTTTCCAGATAGTCCAGGGCAAGCTGCTCATCATTCCGGTTCGCCTTCTCCTGCACCGGATAGCTCCAGGCTGTAAACAGGCTTCGCACCGCCATCGATGCAACCTCATCCTGTGCCGGAAGAAAGGTATTGTACCCGAGCACATCATAGCGAAAGCCGAAAAAGATCACAAGCGCCATGCCAACCGACACCGCAATATGCCATTTATGCATCAATATCTGGTGAATATCCCAACGATAAATAAATTCCATCAGGAAACAAACCAACGTGCCTGATACCAGAATCGCAGCCAGCTCCCACAAAACCGACGGGATCATACTGTGAATCAGAATTGCACCGACGAGCGCCACCGGAACCGCAATCAGGATCTTAATGATACCTTCCAGCCGTACAAACGCAAGCGCACTGCCCGCTGTCTCACTTTTTCGATACCGGTAGAGCACAAGCGCCAGACAAAAGAGCAACGCCGTAATCGCCACCAGCTGACAGATCCCCGTGATACTCGGCCATCGCCCGGTCACGCCGACCGCACCGGCCTCCCTGCCATTCCCCCATGTCATACAGAAAGCCCACGGCGATGTAAATTTCAATGTCTGAAATTGATTGCTCATCCACAGCCATTCCGTATTCACGCAGGTCGTCAGAAAGGAATCTACAAAATAACCGATCACTACTATCAGCAGCAGCGGAAGATATCCGAAAAAGACTGCAAGTGCACAAAGCGTCGTCAACAGCTTGCCCGTCAGCATGACCGCTACCAGCGTTCCCGCATAGCTGCAGCAGAAAAACAGCAGATTCCGGACAAATGTAACCGCCGTCTCTATGAGAACCGTCACTGAGAATGCATGATACAGCCCGCCAATCAGAAGGCCGCATACAAGTGCCAGCGCATAGGTACCCGCATAGGTCTCCACGACCGCCATGCTGCGCACAAGGAAAAAGCGATTCCGTCGCAATGGCAGACTGTGGTAAAAGTCCAGTTTTTCTCTGGAATGCACATAGCAAAAAGCGCCAAGTGCAGCAATAACTCCGAATATCAGCGCCAGCAGCACATCCGGATACCGATCCAGCCCCATGCTCGCACTGAGCACCTCCAGCATCACCTTCGCATCTGCGTCCACCCACGCAGTTTTCTGATCCTCAAGCGCCACCGCCATATTCATAAGTACAAACAGCGGAACCGACAGCGCAAATGCGACTGCCTGCAAGACCGTCAGCCACATGAGCTGCTTCCGTTCTGTCCGGATGAGCTTAGTAAATGAGATTGCGGACGTCATACCCTGCCACCTCCGTTTCACTGATAAAAATTTCTTCGAGCGTCAAAGGAAGGATCTCAGAAAAAAGCGGCTGCTGCTCCAGCAGCTTTTGCTCCAGCTCCGCCCTAGTGCCGCGCACAATGACCGTCAGCAGCGAGCCGCGCTTCTCATAGTGCAGCACCGGGAGCGCATTCAGAAATGCTGCTTCCTGCACCGGATCCGGTATCACGCACTGCACCTTGTGAATATCCAGCTTCATCTCATCGACATCTTTTGCAAACAGAATCCCGCCCCGATGCAGCAGCCCTACATGATCGCAGATGTCTTCGATCTCCCGCAGGCTGTGAGAAGCAAGCACCGGTGTAAACTTCCGGCTTAAGATCTCCGCGGCAAGCAGGCTTTTTACTGCCTGCCGCATGACAGGATCCAGTCCGTCAAAGGTCTCATCACAGAGCAGATATTCGGTATTCGTGCAAAGCCCCAGAAGCACCGATACCTGCTTTTTCATTCCTTTTGAAAAGGTAGAGAGCTTCCGCTTTGGATCCAGTTCAAACCGCTCCAGCAGCTCCTCATATCGCCCCGAATCAAATCCAGGGTAGAGCACACGGTAATACTCCCCCATCGAACGCGGCGTCGCATTCGCAAAAAAATATGCCGTATCTGCCAGAAAGCAAAGCCGTCCCTTTGCTCTTGGATTCTCCCATACCGGATATCCATCAATCCGCACCTGTCCGTGATCTGGATGCAGTACGCCGCTGATGATCCGCAGCAGTGTACTCTTTCCTGCCCCGTTCGTCCCGACCAGACCAAAAATGCAGTTCTCCTCGATCTGGGCGCTGACCCGATCCAGTGCCACAATCCTGTCAAACTGCTTTGATACGTCCTCGATCTCGATCATTTTGCTCCCTCCTCTTCTTTTTCACAGTAAATGTGACCGTCGCCTTGCGATTCGCGTTCATAATATTCCCGCACCCGGCTGATGAACGCCTCCTGCGGAATTTCCAGTGTCTTTCCCTGCCTGACCAGCTCCTGTAAGGAGCAATAGACCCGCTCCTGCTTTTTCTTCTTCAGCGTCTCATCACCGGAAACAAAATTTCCACGTCCCCTGACGGGATAAATAAATCTTTCCTGTTCCAGCATCGTGTATGCCTTCTGTATCGTATTCGGATTAATCGAAAGCTCCATAGCCAGCGCGCGTACAGACGGCAGCTGACTGTCCGGCGCAAGCACACCGCTCACAATCAGCGTCTCGAACCGCTCTACGATCTGTTCATAAATCGGCTTCCTGCTTTGCACATCGATCGCTATCATCTGGTCTCCTTCCAGTGTATTATTCCATGTAGTACACCTGTTTTATACTATAAAGCAGCCGGTTGGTCAATATGGTTAAGGAAAAGATAAGATTTAAAAAGACGGTACCGTTCTTCGGAATGTCTCCTGAAGAAAGATACCGTCTGTCATGCTGATCTATTTCCGCAGACAACGGGCCGTACAGCCATGCCGACGGAATATCTGTGTCACTGCTTACTGTGCATTGAACAGGTTCTTATTTACATAACCGATCGTTCCGTTGATGTCGACCTTATACCAGCGGTCTGTCTCTCCGAGTGCTGTCACAGTCTCTCCGGAACCGATCGTCTGGATAATCTCGCCGTCCTGAGACGGAGTCTTGCGGACATTTGCGCCCGTCGCTGCCTGAATCGGGAAGGACTCTGCAAATGCGCCTACGCCATACTCTGCATCTACCGATGAACTGTCAGAAGAAGTCGCCGCGGATGCTGCCGTGCCGTCTGTGTTCGCTGCGGTCTGCCCACTGAGCTCCTGCTCGATCGCCTGCTGACGCTCCTCATCTGTCTTCGGAGCTACGACCTCCTCAGATACGAACTGCTTGGATACATATCCGTGTTCCTCATAGCCGTCTACATCGACCTCATACCAGTTCGTGGTCTCGCCGACCACTACGATCTGATCACCCTGTGCGAAGCTGCTGAAAATCTCGCTGGAATCATCAGTACCCGGCTTCGTGCGGACATTGATGTCATCCTTTGCATACATGGACTTGAGCTGATCATACTCCTTCGCCTGTGCCAGCTCTTCTTCTGCTGTCAGATTCTGCGGCTGGGTCTCCGATTCGGTCTCGGTCTCCGTCTGCTTCTCGGTCGGTGCCTCCGTCGGCGCTTCCGTCTCACTCTCTGTCTCCGTCTGCTTCTCGGTCGGTGCCTCCGTCGGCGCCTCCGTCTCGGTCTCCGGCTCCTTTTTCAGCTTATCACAGCCGGTCGCCATTAAGGTAATGGAACATCCCAGCATCAGTGCAAATAATACCTTTTTATTTCTGTTCTTCATAATTGTTGCCCTCCATTCTCATTTTACTCCCCTACCAGCGGTCATCCGCCACTGATAGTATCGCTGCAATATCCTTTTGAACAGTCTCCCCTTCATTCGCATTCATTATACCGCGAATGCGAAACATTTGCCTATCTGTACTATTTCAAATCTGTATGCATCATACCATGCATTTTTTTAATTGGCAATAGTTGTCACATTTTTTTTAAAAAGTTTTAAGTTTTTATTACATACTCTTTCGTTCTGCGATCTCAGCCATCTTCGCTGCATTCAATCGGGTGTCGCCGTGTACACGGCTGTAGGAGAGGTAACCATTCATCCGGTCGATCTTCGTCAGGTTGTGCGATCCGCACTTTGGGCAGACGTCCATCTCCAGCTCCTGATGACCACAGTCGTCGCAGTACGCAAGTGAGAGGTTGACTCCCTCATAAAAGCCGAGCACCATCGCACGGCGGATCAGGCTCTTGATTGCTTCTATATTATAGTCGATCGGATAGCGCACGTACTGGATCTTGCCGCCGTTGCACAGCTCCCAGAAACGTCCCTCGAGATCCTGCTTCTCGATCGGCGTCAGATCTTCCGTGACATGGCAGTGGAAGCTGTTGCTCACATACGGACGGTCGGAAACATTCTCGATGATCCCGTATTTCTTGCGGAACTGCTCGACCTGCAGGCCACAAAGGCTCTCTGCCGGCGTACCATAAATCGCATACAGCCAGCCGTCCTCCTTTTTGAATTCCGCTACCCTGTCATTGATGTGACGCAGTGTCTCCAGCGCGAACTGCCCGTCTTCTGCAATCGATTTTCCATTGTAAAGCTCCTGCAGCTCATTTAATGCAGTGATGCCAAAGGACGCCGTCATCGGCTTTAAGAGCTTCTTGATCTTCTCGCCCGGCTTCAGATGACCGCCATAGAAACCACCCTCGCAGTAGCCGAGCGGGTTCGTGGAGGCACGCATCTCTCCTAAATAATCATATGTGCGGATGTGCAGACGACGGATCATCTCCAGATACTCATCGAGCACCTCATAGAAGTCCCGGCTCTCCGCCCGCGCCTTTGCAAGAATCATCGGCAGATGCAGGCTGACTGCTCCGATATTGAAGCGCCCCACAAATACCGGCGTATCATTCTCATCTGCCGGCTCCATACCGCCGCGCTCATACCACGGGCTCAGAAATGCACGGCATCCCATCGGGCTGATGACTTTTTTATACTTTTTATACATACTGGAAATGTATCCCTCACCGGTCAGAGACAGCCAGTCCGGATACATCGTCTTTGAGGAGCACTCCACACCTTTTTCAAAGACCTCCTCGCAGCTTCCGCCCGGTCCGTGCAGCGCCTCATCATACAAAAATACGATCTTCGGGAAGAGCACCGGCTTCTTATTTCCCGGTCTGCCCTGCCCGCCACGGTGTACGTCAAGCAGGGACATGGAAATCATTTTTTCAAATTCGGTCGTGCCAAGCCCTAAGGTCACAGTCACAAACGGATAGTCGCCGCGGGAAGAGCCTACGGTATTCAGCTTATACTCGATCCCCTGCCAGCCCTGGTCGCAGTCCCGGCGCACCTTCTGCTGCGCGTAGCGAAGCGCATGGGACTCCACATCCGGCCATGCCGGATCCGCATACTCGATGTATTCCTCTTTATATTTCCGGAAGCTCTTTTCCGCATACGGGGCAAGGATCTTGTCGACCTCCGGCACGGTAAATCCGCCATACTGCTGCGCCGCCGTGCTCAGGATGATATCGCCCATGACATCGAACGCGGTATCTAAGGTCTTCGGCTCATTATACCAGACATTTCCCATCTCAAAGCCGCCGGAAAGCACATCCCCGACATTGAAGAGGCAGCAGTTCATCGTGTCGAGACGCGCCGACTGGTCATGGATGTAAATGTAGCCGTCCTTGCACGCCTGTAGCTCGTCCCTGGTCATGAAAAACTTACGGTACAGCTCCTTGTTCAGCTCATTAAAAATCAGGCTGCGCTTCGTCGCCACGAGTGCGCTGTCCGTATTCGCATTGCTCTTGTCTCCGATGTAACGGATCGACTGGCTCTTCGTATAGACATCATCCATCATATGAATAAAGTCCATCTTATAGTTGCGGTAGTCCCGGTAGCTCTTTGCCACTGCCGGATTCACTGCCTCTAAGGCGCCCTCTACGATGTTGTGCATCTCCTGAATCGTGATGCCCTCCTTGTGTAAGGACTCTGCCTTGCTCTGTGCAAACTCACAGAGGAACTTCAGCTCCTCATCGGTAAATTTGTACAGAATCCGGGCCGCAGATTTGTTGACCGCGACAATGATCTTCTGCACATTAAATTCTTCATTTGTTCCGTCTTTTTTGATTACATACATTGCACGTTCTCCTTTGTTATTTCCCACTCATAAAGCAGGGGAATGCCTGCTCTGCGTTCTGCCTCATCGCTCCGGATCCAGGATCGCAGACACATCAAAATACGTACTGAACGACGACGGGGAATTCTCAAATACATACCCGGTCACCATCCGCCGCGTCTGCCTAAGATAGGTCTCATTGACCTCCGTATGGTCGCCGTCCGCCCACATGCCGATGAGATAACGGAAGCCGCGGTTGATGAGATAGGAGCCTTTCTCAGAACCATAATCCACCTCGGAGCCATACGGATACAGCAGCGTGTCACTGTCCCCGACAAGAGAACCGACCTGATCGAGCCAGTTCGTAATGTCCTGTGAGAGTGTCTCATAGGACATATCATACATATATTCATAGCTGTAGCCGGAAGACGCGATCGTCCAGCCCTGATCCTTCAAAGCTGCGGCAATCTCCTTTACCGCTTTCTGATTGTCCGCATTATCACCATCAATGGTATAGCCGAAGACGCCGCGCGCACCGGCCACTGACACGATGCCGCGCGCACCCTGGAAGGAAAAATCCGGATGTGCTTCGATAAATGCCTCAAGCACCGGGATCACATCATAATCGCCCTTCTGATCATGGCCATCCGCATCTGTGTAAACGGCATCGACCTTCCCGTCTGCCCCTACAGCAAGCGACGTCGCAACACCATCCCCGTTGCGCATGGAGCTGTAGCTCAGATTATCGACGGACAGGATCATCGGCTTCTTCCCCTCCGGCACCGTCGGAGCCTGTGCGCTCATTGTGACCGAACTGCCGGATGCCGTCTCATTTGCCAGACTGTGGATATCAATCAAAATATAGTTGCTGTCATACAGCGCCTGCAAAATATTTTCAAACTCTGTCGCTGTAATCATGTTCTGTCGATAGACGGATTCGTATTCATCCCCGTCAAAAGCAAGTGTCGGATCCATCACCAGATTCGTAAAGGAAAAATGCGGGATATCACCGGTATACTGATACAGGCTTCCCTCCTTTTTCTCATATTCTGCAATCGCCTCGTCCAGCCTTGCATCCCCCTGTAATTCTTCTGTATTCTGCAGATACGCGATCGCTTCCTCATACCGGTAGCTTTTGGCCAGTTTGGCAGCGGCATCCAAAGCCTCCTGCTTCACATTTTCCAGCTCCGACTCAGACTCCTTCTGCTCGCGTGCTGCCTTCATCTTCGGTGTCTCCACCGGCTCATTGTTCTCATATTCTCCAAGTGTCCCGATACACTCTGCGATCTGATAATTCAGTACGCTTCTGCTGCATCCGCTCCCGGCCAGCATTGCAATCACTGCCAGAAGCACCAGACCTGTCTTTCTTTTTTTACGCATGCCCTGCCCTCCATCCTCCTGCATTGCCATCCGATGTGCACCCTTTTATGCCGCCCGGATAAATGACAATTACTTTTATTATAATGGGACGGGATTATTAAAACAAGGGCATATGTGAATTTTTTCTGAGGCTGCAGGGACAGCGCAGGGAAAAAATCCTTTCAAAGCGGACATTCGCAATCCATCCCTGTAGCTCTGCTGACAGGGCCTAGCTTCGCTACTTGCTCATGAACGCAGTCGCTTCGCGATCTGTCAGTGGGAGCTTTACTCCCACTGACATAAGCATCCCCCCTCACCCGCCGCTTAGTGCTCCGCGCACTTGAAGCGGGGGGAATGCTTATCTGCGTTCAAAAAAAGCCACCCGTAATGGAGTAGCTTTTTCCTTAAACTGCCTGTATATTCTTTACCGACGGAGCCGGCATGCGTTTGCCGGCACGCTTATCCCCTGGCTTCCAGGCTTCTGCGTATCTGCTCCGCCGCCTCGTCAAATTCCTTCTGATTTTCGGTGCGTACCGCGATACGGATCTGCTCTAACGCTTCATCAATCTGCTGCTCCGCCTGCCGCGTATCTCCACGGCTCACCGGATCTGCATAGCGGATGGCATCTGCGACCTTCTGTACCTGTTTTTTCCATTTATAATCACTGGTGTTTTTGCAAATCGCTGTCACTTTGGCAGAGAGCGCACGCATGGAGCTGACCTTCGCCTGCTGCCGTCTCTTAAGGTCGCGTGCCCGCAGCCCGGCATACAATGCATAGCACTGCAGGCTTCCAAAAATACCAAGGATTACAAATTCCACAATCAGCTGCGCCACAATCGCCGGATGCAAGCCTGCTATCACCAGGGAGACGACCATCTGCAGCATCTCGCTGCTGATCCCGGCCGCCCCGGCTCCCGGATTTGAGGCAATCTGGTTCAAAAATCCAACCCATAGTAAACATATTTTACCACATGTATGACCAAATACCAATCTTTATTATCCGGCAAAAAACTGCCGCACCATTTCTGATGCGGCAGCTCTTACTTTTACATATCCTTTATCTTACAATAATCTCACAGGTGCGGACGATGCTGCCTGCCTTTACAGTGATGACAGCCGTTCCCTTCCCCTTTGCCGTTACTTTTCCTTTTGCATTGACCGTTGCCACCTTTTTATTCGAGCTGCTGTAGGTGATCTTTGCCTCAGCGCCAGACGGTATGAGCTTCGGTTTGATGGTAAAAGATTTTCCTTTTTTCAGTGTCTTTGTCGCCGGTACGCCATTGATGCCGGTCGGAGCCGGAGCCTGTACGGTCACTTTTACCGTCACTTTTTTCTTTCCGGCCTTTACGGTGATGTTCGCTTTTCCGGCCTTCTTCGCGGTGATCGTTCCATCCTTGGAGACAGCAGCCACCTTCTTATTTGAAGAAGTAAAGGTCAGCTTGTCCTCCGTCGTCAGCGGCTGGATATACGCATGGATCTTCTGCTTCTGACCCTTCTGCAGCTTCACAGTCTTTTCAGCTACAACGACCTTGGTAGCCGCTACCTTCTTCTTCTGCACCTTCACCTGAATCGTCCCGGTCAGTCCGCTCTTCAGCTTCACATAGATCGTTGCCTTTCCGGTCTTTTTCTGCGCGGTGATCGTGCAGGTACCCGCTGCAGTACCGCTTACTTTTACGACCTTCTCATTACTTGATATCCACGAATCCACCGCATCTCCTGCAGACAGGCCGGTCACCTGTACCTTCTTCGTTTTCTGCTTCGTCTTTAAGGTAATAGAGGTCGCATTGAGTGTCAGCTTCGGACTGAGCGCGCTGCCAGCATTCTGCCTCTGCGTCGTACCACAGGTCGTACAGCTCCGCTCCTGCACCGCCGCCGCAGAAATCGTGGCCTCAGAAACGGTCTTCCATGCACTCCAGCTGTGTCCCTTTGCAGGAACCATCCGCTGTGCCTCAAGTACCGTGTTACATACGCTGCAGTGACTTCCCGCTGTCTTGCCTGCGGTCGTGCACATCGCCGCTACTGCGGCATCTGTTACCGGAGTGTGGCCCGTTGCTGGGATCGTCTGCTGTGCCTCAAGTACCGTATTGCATACACCGCAGTGACTTCCGGCTGTCTTCCCTGCTGTCGTGCACGTCGCTGCTACTGCGGCATCCGTTACCGGGGTATGACCCGTTGCCGGGATGGTCTGCTCCCATTCAGAATCACATACATCACACTGATATTTTACAGATCCGTTTGTCGTACACGTCGCCTTGGTACACGCCACTTCTTTTCCGACATGATTGCAGAGCAAAACGTTATATGCTCTCTGCGCAATAATGTCATCTCCCATGTTGCAGTTGATCTGAATCGCCTGCCATACACTTTCTCCATTTGCCAAGCTGCTATCCTTCGCAAATTCCAGATGCAGGATCTTCTCACCATTTTCTTCGCGAATACTTGTCGTAAATCCATCCTGGCGTTTATTCGCCTCTTCCGGCAGTGAATAGATCAGTTCTTCCGTCACTTTTTCTCCATCCGGGTTGCTAATACTCCATTTTATTGTGGAAAGCGGGATATCTACTGCCTCATCTCCCGGCGCCAATATTATCGTACCGATATCGACCGGTTCCATGGAATAGAATTTACCGCTTACACAAACCTGAATACCCTCATAACAAATATCGTCTCCTGTAGTCGCATCCTTAATTTGAACTCCGACCCAGGCCTCGCCACGCTTCTTTGCATAAACGACACCGTCTTTTATCTGAATAATGTCGGGATCATAATCGCAGAACTCTACATTGTACTCGTCTTCTGCCATTTTCCGCTCGTAAAACGTTCCGTTTTCGTCAATTCCACCGCGGTATACATCCATCTTTATCGTCATCTGCTGACCCGGAAGTAGGTTCGTACCTGCATGTGTCGGGCTGTCAATGAACCAGTCGCCAATTGCCGTATATTCCGTACGGACATGTGCAATACAATAGACCGGAGCAAGAGCGTTTCCATTTTCATCAGTAATGCTAAATTTCAGTTCAACCTCTCCTGGATTTTTTCCTCCCTTCACTCTAAAGCCATCATCCAGTGTTTCTATATGGACAATATCTTTTTCTGCATCTTCGCGGTTCGCAAACTCAATTTTACTGAGCAGTACCGTATCCAGCCGCCCATCCGGACAATTCTCACCTTTTTGATAAAGCTCCAACTGGATCTTTCCATCTGAATCCTTTTGGAAATACTGTGCACTTTCCTTCGAGCCAGCCAGCAGATAAATATCCGAGTCTATAAACGGTTCACTCACAAACCTGTACTGTGATCCTGCCACACTAATTTCGGTCCCTATCCGGGCTACCTCCTCGTCATACGCCCGAAGTATTGCCTCCACCTGAAACAGCGCACCCTTATGCTGCTCGATATCTTCTTTACCTTTTAATTTTAATGTGATAGAATTTCCATCCTCTGAGGGTTCAGCTTCAATATACTCTACCTCCGTCTGCTCACCATTTTCATTCCAGCCATATACATTCCATTCCAGTCTGTACACCTTACTGCCTTCCTCTGAATTTTCTGAAGCTTTCAGAAGTTCAGAGACAATGCTGCCAAAAGTCAGTGTCAGACCCTTTCCTTCTGTATAAATATAGGGATCGCAGGTTTTGCTGTTGCCATAGTAGAACGACAGGGCAGGCATATAATCTGCCTCAAAAAACCAATAGTCTCTTCCGATTCTTTCTTCCCATTTCCATTCTCCGTTTTCTTCGTCCTCTACATACTCTTCCAGAATAATCCGAACAGGTGTATCCCAGTTTCGGATACGCTGAAGCGTATGAAGTCCTATCAAATGTCCATCTTCTTCCGCCTCAGAAAGCTCGCTTTCAACCGTCCACGCCTCTGAGTCATATTCCATACGGTAGCGGAACTGCGCTCCATCCACATTGATTTTTTCCACACTGCTTCCCTGCTCTGTTCTGTGGTAATGCCACGCAGTCACATCCAGCTCTGCAAAGTCAATTGTTTCTCCTACCAGCGGATTCATCTGCACAGACTCGCCAAGCTCATCCGGTTCCGTAAGAAGCCTTTCCGGTGTAATGACATAATAGTCCGGGCTGATCGCTACCCAAATGCTGTCTGAATAAACGATATCATTGCCGATCCGGTAATCGACCGGAATCCATGTCTCATACCAATCATTACACTTCTCGTTTGCTGTTACTTTGATCCGCGTTCCCTCAAATGAAACAGCAACAAGGTCATCTTCCCATGCCGGTGAACCGTCTTCCTTTTGCTGCAGGGTAACCGTATAATCTCCAATTTCATCTTCCTGATGATCACCTGTATCTACGTCATATCTGGTATAATACAGGGTCGTGTCAATATATGCCACATCTCCCGGAAGAAGCTCTTTCCTTCCATCTTCAAATCTGTAGGAATGGTCATAGCGCTCAGCGATCACGCCAAGCTGTACGGACTTCTGCCCAGAATACTGTTCAGGATCGTTCGTATTATCGTCTGGATCACGCCGCAATTCATACGAATAAGTCAGTGTTGCACTTCCCTCCGGCACCTTTGTCCAGTCCTGCTTTGCTCTCAGATGGTAGCCGTCCTCTTCCCGAAGCTTCACTCCATATTCTGATTGTATAATATTTCCGTCCTTATCCACATCCGGAGTATATTCAAATACACCCTCTTCATCCTGAATCCATGCTTCTGTGATCGTAATCGGAATCTCCTCACCACACGGGTGCTGCAGATCCCGTACATAAATCAGGTATTCTAAATCAATATCATAAGGCCAGCCCGGTACGAGCCGCTCATCATCTCCCGGAAGGCCGTCTACGTCAAATTCAACCTTCGCCACCGGAATATCACAGTTTGGGCGGGTAAGCTCATTTCCATACTTGGAAATCCTTGCCTCAACCCACAGGGCAATATCACTGCGCTCGCAGTTGTCTGCTTTCAGCGTCACACTTTTCCCATCTTCCGCAACAGCCGCATTAATTCCATAGACAGCCAAATCTCCGTTCTCACTTTCGCCTTCAAACACTTTAACCGTCCATTCGATATCCTCTTTGTCCACTTTAAGGTGATTCATCTCGTCCCAGTTCAGAGAAACCGTCAGCGACTCGCTGCCATCGCCGTAAAGCAGGATATCTGATCCATTCGCATCTCCATAGTGGAAATCAAACCACGAATTGTAATCAATCTGATCAAACTGATACTCCAGCCGGTCTACTTCATCCCAGTGCGCGTTTTCTTCCTCGTTTATATAGTGTTGCGCAATCACCGTAACTGTCGTATCCCAGTTTCCAGTACGCTTTAATTTCAGAAGCCCGTACTGCTCTGGTTCTTCCGCATCATCCTCCGTTGTCACATGCGTCTCAGTCTCTGACACCACTTCCCATGCATTTGTATCATATTCCAGCAGATAACGGATATTCTCTGTTGTCTCCGGCTCAGTTGGAAGATAATAATGTTCCGTAGAAATTCCAAGCGCAGAAAAATCAACAATACCATCAAGCATCGGATTCTCAATCTTCAGTGTATCTGCAACGATCCGGTAATAGTCCTCCAACACGACAACGCCAATTTCTGCATACGCCACTTCTTCTTTCTCTTTTCCGTTGATGAGATAATAGCGTACTGGTATGTTGCTCCAACGGTCTGCTCCCGCTATGTTATCTAAAGACTTTGCCGTCACATGAAGCGTTGTCCCATCTTCTTCATCGACAGAGACGTCTATCGTATTGCTGCTCCATGTTGTCCCTGCACCACCTTCCTCATTTCCAAGCAAGATCGTATAATCTTTGACCGGCTCTTCCTCATCCCGGTTCTCCTCTTGGATATACCACCTGTACTTCAGAGAGGTCGTAATATCCATTTCCTCACCCGGAAGCAGCTTGCATGTCCCGGTGCTGAATTCATACCCTGTATCGTATCGCGAGTCTACCGCATATAAATTGACAGTTTTATATCCGTATACCCCTTCGACATCATTTACATAACAGCTCGTGAGCGTTGCCTCACCGGTTCTTCCCTCATCGTTTGCCCGAACATAGTAGCTCCCATCTTCTTCCGGCTGCAAACGAACACCCGACGGAGTAGCTTCATCCGAGGCGTTGTCTTCTCCCTGCCAGGACTCATACTCAAACAGCTCGTCCGGATCATCGATCCACACGCCTGTAATCTGCGCTCTTACGACATCTCCATCCGGATGATCCGCATTCCGTATCCGAAGATCATATTCCGAGTTGATGCTATATCCCCATCCCGGAAACAACGACTCATCTCCCGGAAATCCTTCCAGTTCGGCTTCCGGCTCGATTTCGCCTGAATTTTCCTCGCCCTCTTCATCCTGCAGCTCGATCTTTGGGAGCTGATCCGCCTCTTCTGGTGTCAGCTCTTCGATGCCTGTAATCTGCAGGCCGTCCATCCCGTCTATAGCTGCACCGGTCTCGGCTTCTGTTTCTGTCGTTACCCCTGTCTCTGGTACTTCTTCTGCTCCCGGTGTCGGCTCTGCTTCCTCTAAAATCTCCTCTGCTGCCAGTTCCTCCTCCAGAATCATCGCATCCGCCTGCCACGTCTCCATCGCTGATGCCGACACATAGCTTCCGGACAGAGATGACACTGCCATCATCACTGCCATACCAAGCGCTGCCCGTTGTCTCTTCATACGCCTCTCCCTTCCCGCTGTATCCGTCCGCCTTCTTTCCAGTCGATACAACCTGTTGCTTTTTTGTGCTTTTCTCCTGCTCTTTTTATGCATTCTCCCATTATATTTTCATTCAGATGCAAAAAGCAGCTATATTATGCACAATTTTCATTTATTTACAGAGTACTACAATAAGTTTCACAAATCAAGTACTTTTTTCGTGTCAAGCGGATATTCGCAATCCGCTTCGCTACTTGCAGGATTTTAAGCGTGTTAAAAGGCTGCCGTACCCTCTCAGATACGACAGCCTTTCACACATTTCTACCTATTATATTGTCCTTTTATTCACAGCAGCTCCTTCAGCATCTTGTTCACTGCGCCCGGATTTGCTTTTCCCTTCATCTGCTTCATGGTCTGGCCGACGAGGAAGCCGAGGGCTTTTTCCTTGCCGCCCCTGTAATCAGCGACAGACTGCGGATTCGCGGCGATGACCTGCTCGACGACGGTGCGAAGCAGGTTGTCATCGTTGACCATCTTCAGGCCATGCGCTTCGACGTACTGCTCCGGATCAATATCCTCACGGAAGATCTGCTCGAAGACCTCCTTGGCGACGGTCTGGTTGATCGTGCCTGCGTCGAGCAGCTCGATCAGCTTTGCCAGATGTGCGGCCGAGAAAGTGATCTCCTCCGGCTCCTGCCCTGCCTCCTTGAGCAGACGTAGCGTCTCACCCATCAGCCAGTTCGATACCTTTTTCGGCTTGCCGCACAGCTCTGTTGTCTCCTCGAACAGATCTGCCAGATGCTTGGAACCGGTCAGAATCTCCGCATCATAATCCGGGATATCGAATTCCTTTTTATAGCGTGCAAGCTTCTCGGTGCGCAGCTCCGGCTGACGGTCCTTTACTGCCTGCAACCACTCATCACTGATGATGACCGGCACAAGATCCGGATCCGGGAAGTAACGGTAATCATGCGCATCCTCCTTGGAACGCATCGGATAGGAATATTCCTTATTGTCATCCCAGCGGCGCGTCTCCTGAATGACCTGCCTGCCCTCCTCGATCAGCTCGATCTGACGGGCACGCTCCCCTTCGATCGCACGGGCGATCGCCTTGAAGGAGTTCAGGTTCTTCATCTCGGTTCTCGTACCGAACTGCTCCGCGCCAACCTCACGCACAGAGAGGTTGACATCGGCACGCATGGAGCCCTCCTGCAGCTTGCAGTCCGATGCCCCCAGATACTGCACGATCAGGCGAAGCTTGTCCAGATATGCGATGACCTCCTCGGCACTGCGCATATCCGGCTCAGATACGATCTCGATCAGCGGCACGCCGCTTCGGTTGTAATCGACCAAGGTGCAGTCCTCCCACTCATCGTGGATGAGCTTTCCGGCATCCTCCTCCATATGGATCTCATGAATGCCTATCACCTTTTTCCCCGCAGCGGTCTCGATCTCGATGCCGCCATCGTGGCAGATCGGAAGATACAGCTGGGAGATCTGGTAGTTCTGCGGATTGTCCGGATAAAAATAATTCTTACGGTCAAATTTACAATACTGGTGAATCTGGCAGTTCGTCGCAAGACCTACCGCCATCGCATACTCAACGACCTGCTTATTCAGTACCGGAAGAGAACCCGGCATACCGGTGCACACCGGACAGGTATGCGTATTCGGCGCCCCTCCAAATGCAGTGGAGCATCCACAGAAAATCTTTGTCTTTGTCGCGAGCTCTACATGGACCTCCAGTCCGATCACGGTCTCATACTGTCTGGACATTTACTCCACCACCTTTCCGGAAGCTGCTGCCGTACACGGCGGCGCCTGCCATTTGCCCCTGGCCTGCTCATATGCATAAGCGGCACGGATGATATTTTTTTCCTTGAAGCAGTCCCCGATCAGCTGCACGCCGATCGGCAGTCCCTTGGAATCGACGCCGCACGGAACCGATACGCCCGGAAGACCGGCCAGGTTGACAGAAATCGTGTAAATATCCCCAAGATACATTTTCAGCGGATCCAAGAGGCTCTCGCCGAGCTTCGGCGCGGTCATTGGCGCAACCGGCCCGAGGATCACATCATATTTTTCAAATGCACGGTCAAAGGACTGCTTGATCAGTGCCTTTGTGCGCAGTGCTTTCAGATAGTAGGCATCGTAGTAGCCGGAGCTCAGTACAAAGGAGCCGAGCATAATCCGGCGCTTGACCTCTTCCCCGAATCCCTCGGAGCGGCTCTTCTTATACATGCCATGCAGTCCGTTGTATTCCTTCGCGCGGTATCCGTATTTGACGCCGTCAAAACGCGCCAGGTTCGAGCTGGCCTCCGCCGATGCGATCACATAGTAGGCCGGAATCGCATACTCGACCAAACTGAGCTGAAATTCTTCTACGATTGCTCCCTTCTGCTTCAGGACATCCGCTGCCTTTAAAATAGCCGCTTTTACTTCCTCGTCCAGCCCGGCACTTAAATAGTCGGACGGAATGCCGATCCGCATGCCCTTTACATCATCGACCAGCGCCGACGTAAAATCACAGTCGGTACGCTTTACGGATGTACTATCCTTTTGGTCATAGGATGTGAGCATTTCCAGAATCGCCGCACAGTCGGAAATATCCTTTGCGATCGGTCCGATCTGGTCCAGGGAAGATCCATAGGCGATCAGTCCATACCGGGAAACGGTGCCGTAGGTCGGCTTCAGGCCTGTGACACCACAGAAGGATCCAGGCTGCCGGATCGATCCGCCGGTATCGGAGCCAAGCGCATACGGTGCCTCACAGGCTGCGACTGCTGCGCAGCTTCCGCCGGAGGATCCGCCCGGCACATGCTCGAGATTCCACGGATTGCGCGTCACACCGTAGGCCGACGTCTCAGTCGTGCTTCCCATCGCAAATTCATCCATGTTTGTTTTTCCGAGGATAACACCGCCTGCTGCGTTTAAATTGCAGACAGCCTGCGCCGAATACGGCGGAACAAAATTATAGAGGATCTTTGAACTGCAGGTCGTCAGCAGGTTCTCCGTACAGATATTGTCCTTCACTGCGGCCGGGACACCTGCCAGCGGCCCGGTATAAGTGCCATCCTCTATCCCTTTTTGTACTTCATCTGCACGCGCCAGAGCACGCTCTGCATCGACCGTCACAAAGCTGTGCAGCGCCTCGTCCTTTGCCTCAATGGTATCCAGACTTGCCTGCACCGCCTCTTTGACGGATACTTCTTTTTCCTTTATCTTCCGGCCAAGCTCAAGGGCCGTCATATCCATGATCTGCATCGTCATTTCCTTTCCGGCAGCAAAATACTGCCCCGTGCATTTACTCTACCGTCTTTGGTACCTTCCACGATCCGTCTTTGACTGCGGGTGCGTTTTTCAGCATATTCTCGCGGTCATCCCCGTTCGTCACCACGTCCTCACGGAAAACATTATGCACCGGAAACACATGCGACATCGGCTCTACGTCAGCGGTATCCAGCTCATTGAGCTTATCCACGTAATCGAGCATCCGTCCGATATCTTTTTTCGCCTGTTCTTTTTCTTCTGCCGAGAGCTCCAGCTTTGCCAGAATCCCGACATACTCAATCGTCTCATCACTGATGATGTTTGCCATTTTTTCATCTCCTCAGTAGCTCGGCACAAAGTCAATCTTTGCACCGGTATCATAATCCTCATATTCAAACGTATCGCCGTCCTGAATAAAAATCCGCCGGATCACCGGTGTGTCCTTCCCCAGTGTCAGATACAGCTCCATCCCATCCTCGCCGTGCACCTGCAGATAAACAACTCCTGTATCCGGATTGCTCAGCACCAGATCATAGACCCCTTCCGGAATCCCGGCTCCCGGCTCCATGCCTTCCTGATAATGTACCGTCTGCAGTCCCTGGGAATCCCGTTTTTCCAACACGGCCCCTTCTGCCTTCAATCCGGTAATCCATACACTCTCCGTGACAGATTCGATATAGAGCGTCTGGCCTTCTGAAAGCTCCAGCACATTTGAGTAAGCACTGTATTCTCCGGAATCTTCCTCGTCATTTTCACGTACCCAGTCCTGGTACTCCTCGGAATAGAGCACTTCATAATCCCAGTCCGTCCCTTCCGGGTCGCTTACGTAAATCCATGCGGAATCCAACCGGCATTCCAGCTGATAGCTGCCCGGGAAAAGATCATATCCGACCGTATAGTTTCCCGGCTCCAGACACGCCTCATAATAGTCGGCATCCCCGGTATCCCACTCCTGCTTTTCTGCAGATGCCGACAGCATTTCATCCGATTCCACATCCTCTTCTTCCATCCAGCCAGCGTCGTTTGCAGAATTGTCATCCTCAAAATACTGTACAATCTTTGTTATTGCGTCTCCCAGATCGATATCCTGCTCATCCAGCCAGCTCCATCCCTCAAGAATGCCGTAAAGCACGATAATGCCAAGCAGTCCCCAGATCCGGCCTTTCCGCTTCTGCACTGTTCCGGTCTGCCGGCGCTTCTTTAATTCTTTCCGCCGCGCCGGGCTGTCCTCCATCGTCGTCCGATACGTAGTACGCTTAGTTTCCGGTTTGTTCAGATGATCTTCGCAGCTGCCTCCATGCAGCTGAACGCTCTTGCGGTTGTGTTCATTCAGATGGTACCTGCTGTCATTTTTCCGGTTATTCCATCCACATTCCGTACAGCGTCCATTCACGACCTGGCCGCCACATAACCTGCATCGTTCCATGTGCCTTCCCCCTTTTCTTTCACTCCTCTTTCTGCGGACAACGAACCGGATATGGTCTCATACTGCCTGCAGCGGTAATTGATTTGGGTTCAGTATAGCACATCCGCTGCTAAAATGCATTCCTGTAACGCAGAAAATGCGTTCCGCAAAGCGGCACACCGTCGGTGGACGGGCTCCTGCCTGCGGTTCTCTTAACGGTGTCCGCCTTACGGCTCCAGTCTGGACAGATCCCGCGGGAACAGCGTCGCCTCCCGCACATTTTCCTCACCGAGCAGCTTCATCGTCAGACGCTCCATACCGATACCGAGTCCTCCGTGCGGCGGCATGCCATATTTGAAGGTATCCAGGTATTGCTCCATGCCTTCAGTCGTCATGCCCCGCGCCTCGATTTTATCCAGCAGCTGCTGATAATCGTGGATACGCTGACCTCCGGTCGTGATCTCAAGTCCGTGGAACAGAAGATCAAAGCTCAGAGTAAAGGTCGGATCTGCCGGATCGTCCATCGCGTAAAACGGACGCTTCTTCGACGGATAGTGTGTGACAAACACGAAGTCTGCATCGTACTCTTCCTTGAAATACTGACCGATCAGGGATTCCTCCTCCGGCTCCAGGTCATACGGATTGCGTATCTTCCGGTTGTATTTTTCTGCAACCAGCTCTTTCGCCCTGTCAAAACGTACCATCGGAATCTGTTCGGTCTTCGGGAGGGTCACACCAAGGATCCGAAGCTCCTCGGCATATTCTTCCAAGAGCAGCTTCATCGTGTACTGTAAAAATCCGGTCTCCATTTTCATGATATCTTCGAAGCCACTGATGTACCCCATCTCAAAGTCAAGGCTTGTATACTCATTCAGATGACGCTTCGTGTTGTGCTTCTCTGCGCGGAAAACCGGTGCGGTCTCAAATACCCGTTCAAACACACCGACCATCATCTGTTTGTAGAACTGCGGACTCTGTGCGAGCACGGCCGGACGGTGGAAATAATCGAGCTTGAAGACGTTGGAGCCGCCCTCGGCACCCTTGCTGCCGATCTTCGGAGTGTGGATCTCTGTGAAATGCTGGCTGTACAGGAAATCACGGAAGCCGCGCACGATACCTTCCTGGATCCGGAACTTTGCCCGCTCACGGACGTTGCGGAGCGCGGTACTGCGGTAGTTGAGCTTTGCCTCCAGTGATGTGTTCAGCTTCCACTTGCCAATCGGAAGCGGCGGCGCCTCATACGGTCTGCCGAACACCTTCACTTCCCTCGCCCGGATTTCAATGCCGTGCGGAGCACGTGCATCCTCCTCCAGCACGCCGCTGATCTCAACTGCCATCTCCTCACGCAGGTCCTTTACCGCATAATTCGTCGTGCCTTCTTCAAAAATGCACTGCAGCAGGCCATCTCGCTTGCGCAGTACGACAAAAGAAAGCTCGCCCATATCGCGTATTGTGTGCACGGCTCCGCGTACCCGGACCTCTGTGCCGATGCGAGATGCATCGAGCAGCTCCTCAAGCTCTAATGTTTCCTCTGGTGTCAGTCCTGTTAAAAATTCCATGTTGGTCTCCTCTCCGGTTCCGGGACTTCTTCTTGTCCAAACGTTCTTGCTGAACATCTAATGAGCTCTCACAACGTCTATTCCTTACGAAACGTTTTCTGGCCCCTCGGACGTTCTGCGCTGCAGGCCACAGACCTGCTTGCTATGCAAGCTATCCGCTGCTTACGCAGCTCCTGTCTCTGCATTTTGCTGCTGCTCAGAACTGTGAACGCAAAAAAGTCCCGGAACATCACATTTTATATGATATTCCGGGACGGATAATCTTCTACCCGCGGTACCACCCGCATTGCAGACATCCTCGTCTACCCCTCTTTGTGCACGTAACGTGTGCTGCGGACTGCCCTACTCTGAAAATACCGGATCTGATAGCTCTGCCGGTATCCTTGCTGTTCAAACAGTCAGCTCCAGAGTGTTCCCTATTGTCTCCTTCCCTCCATCGGCACTCTCAGTCGGTGATGCCAAATTCCTGTCAAGTTTCAGAAACAGAGTCTCCTTCATCGCTTTTTGATGGAGAGATTCTAGCACAGTTTTTTTTTCAGCGCAAGCCCTTTTTCAAATTTTTTTCTTGTAACTTCCCAATCATCTGGTATAATGTGTAGGTACCAGTTCAGTACAGCAGCAAACATAATACCAAAATTCGGAGGATATCAAAATGGAACACCTGATCATACCGGAGGATTATTTTTCTCCGCTTTCACTGTATGATACGCAGGTCGCAATCAAAACGGTCAAAGACTTTTTTCAGAGCGTACTCGCGAAGCAGCTGAATCTGCTCCGTGTCTCCTCTCCTTTATTTGTGGACCCCGCATCCGGCATGAATGATAACTTAAATGGCATTGAGCGTCCGGTCAGCTTCGGCATCAAAGAGCAGAATGAACGGCAGGCTGAGATTGTTCAGTCTCTTGCAAAGTGGAAGCGCTACGCGCTCAAGGAATATGGCTTTGCACACGGTGAAGGGCTTTACACCGATATGAACGCTATCCGCCGCGATGAAGCCACCGACAATATTCACTCAATCTATGTAGACCAGTGGGACTGGGAGAAGGTCATCGTCAAAAGTGAACGCAATCTCGATACACTCAAGAAGGTCGTTCGTTCCGTATACAAGGCATTGCGCAAGACTGAGACCTACATGTCCATCCAGTATGATTTTATCGAGGAAATCCTTCCAAAGGATATTTTCTTTATCACCACACAGGAGCTTGAGGACCTCTATCCGGACAAAACTCCGAAGGAGCGTGAATACATCATCACAAAGGAAAAGGGCGCTGTCTGCCTGATGCAGATCGGCGATAAGCTTGCTTCCGGTGAGCCGCATGACGGACGTGCACCGGACTATGACGACTGGAAATTAAACGCAGATATCATCGTCTATTATCCGGTACTGGACATCGCGCTGGAGCTCTCTTCCATGGGCATCCGTGTCGATGCGGATGCGCTGCGGCGTCAGCTGAAGCTTGCCGGCTGTGAGGAGCGTGCAGAGCTTCCGTTCCAGAAGGCGATTCTGGAAAACGATCTTCCGTTCACAATCGGCGGCGGTATCGGTCAGTCCCGTATCTGTATGTTCTACCTGCGCAAGGCGCATATCGGAGAAGTACAATGCTCCATCTGGCCGGATGAAATCATCAAGGAAGCAGCGGCACACAATATCCAGCTGCTGTAATCTGCAAAATCCGTTGTAAAGCAGCAGCCTGCCACGTCATGCCGACGCGGCAGGCTGTTTTTTGTTTACAGGGAAAGACGCTTTACACGCTCAATCGCTGCTTTTGTATTCTCATAGCTTCCAAATCCGGTCAGGCGGAAATAGCCCTCACCACTCGGTCCGAATCCGGATCCCGGTGTGCCGACGACGTTTGCCTGCTCCAGCAGGTAGTCAAAGAACTCCCATGAAGTCATCTTCTCCGGCGTCTTCAGCCAGATATACGGAGAATTTACGCCTCCATATACGGTAAAGCCTGCTTCCTGAAGCCCCTGCTTGATCGTCTCCGCATTTTTCATGTAGTAAGCGACCTGCTCTGCGACCTGCTTTCTGCCTGCCTCTGAATAGACAGCCTCACCGGCCTTCTGAACAATGTAAGGCGCTCCGTTGTACTTTGTGCCGTGCCGTCTCGCCCACAGGGAATGCAGCATGACACCATCTGACTTCAGATCCTTTGGTACGACCGTATATCCAAGTCTCGTTCCCGTAAAGCCTGCATTTTTTGAAAAAGAGCGCAGCTCAATCGCGCAGGTCCGCGCACCCTCGCACTCATAAATGGAATGTGGTACATCCTCCTCAGAAATATACGCCTCATAAGCAGCATCAAACAGGATCACTGCACCGACGTGGTTCGCATAGTCCACCCAGCCCTGCAGCTGTTCCTTTGTGATCGTCGCACCGGTCGGATTGTTCGGGAAGCACAGGTAAATCAGATCCGGTGTCTCCTTCGGAAAATCCGGAGCAAACCCATTGTCCGCGGTACATGGCATGTAGATAACATCACTCCAGCGCTCCGTCAGCGGATCATAGCTTCCGGCACGCCCTGCCATTACATTGGAATCCACATACACCGGATAGACCGGATCGCAAACTGCAATCTTATTATCCAGGCTGAAAATCTCCTGAATATTTCCGGAATCACATTTTGCACCGTCTGATACAAAAATCTCATCTGCATATACCTCGCAGCCCCGTGCTGCAAAGTCGTTCTTTGCAATCGTCTCCCGCAAAAATGAATAGCCAAGATCCGGTGCATAGCCATGGAAGGTCGCCGCATCTGCCATCTCGTCGACTGCTCCGTGCAATGCGTCGATGATCGCCGGAGCCAGCGGAAGCGTCACATCGCCAATCCCAAGCCGGATAATTTTCTTATCCGGATTTGCCTCAGAAAATGCATTTACTTTTTTTGCAATGTTGGAAAACAGATAGCTTCCCGGAAGCTTCAGGTAATTCTCGTTAATCTTAAACATAAGTTCCTCCTTTTTACACTTTTCAAACGTAAAACTATGACGCAAAGTCTGCCAGATCGATCTCTCCGTCAAAGACCACCGTCGCCGGGCCTGTCATGAATACCGTCCGGCGCTCCTTATCCCAGCGGATGCGCAGATCGCCTCCCAGCAGGCGGACCGTCACCTCGTCGCCGGTCCATCCGTTCAGGCTGCACGCTACCGCTACCGCGCATGCTCCGGTCCCGCAGGCCAGGGTCTCCCCGGACCCACGCTCCCATACACGCATCTGCACCGTATCCGAATCAATTACGCGGATAAACTCCGTATTGACCCGCGCCGGAAATGCCGGATGCCGCTCAAAAAACGGGCCGATCTCCTCGATCTTCAGTCCGTCCACATCCTCCACCGGCACGATGCAATGTGGATTGCCCATTGATACGCAGGTCACACGGTAGTCCTTTCCGTTCACCGTCATCGGCTGATTCACAATCGGCCCATCCCCGGCAGCTTTGATGGCACCGGCGTCGACCGGAATCTCCTCCGGTATGAGAATTGGCGCACCCATATCGACCTCCACCAGCTTCACCTTCTGATTTTCTACCGTCAGATGCAGCGTCTTGATCCCGCTGTCTGTCTCGACGGTAATATCCGTCCGGTCCGTCAGGCCATAATCATACACATACTTCGCCACACAGCGAATCCCGTTTCCACACATTTTTGCGCGGGAGCCATCCGCATTATAAATCTCCATCTTAAAATCTGCCACAGATGACGGCCTGATCAGCACAAGGCCGTCTGAACCGATTCCGAAATGCCGGTCACTGATCCGGCAGGATACCTGCTCCGGATCTCTGACCTGCTCGGTAAAGCAGTTTACATACACATAATCGTTCCCTATTCCATGCATCTTTGTAAATTTCATACTGTCTCCATTCCCGTCTGCATACGTTTCCATCTTGCAGAGTTTTTTCATCCGGAAGCACATCCCCAGATTTATCGATCCATCAACGTCAGCAGCATCTGCGCGGTTTCTACCAGATTCGTCCCACTGTCCATGCTCGTCTTCTGCAGATAACGGTGTGCCTCTTCTTCTGTCATATGATTGCGCTCCATCAAGAGCTGCTTTGCCTCCAGAATATCCTTCCGGTCCTGATCGCTGCGCTGCGGCGGCATTGCACGCCGCTTCTTTTTCCGGCGCTCTATCTGATGCAGCACCATATCCAGTGATCCTGTCAGTTCATGTACCTTTAACGGCATCGTCACACTGACTACGCCTTCTGCTACACCCTCACCGATCGCACGCGCCGACGCGATCAGCAGCATGGCAAAGGAAGGAGAGAGGTTCTCATACAGCTCCTCATACATCATATCCGGATATTTATAGCCGCACACTATCACACCGGCCCCAAGCCGGTCTGCCGCAGACAATGCCTGGGCGCCGCTTGTGCAGGCCGCCGATACTTCATACCCATTCCGTATTAACAGGTTGCGGATACTCTTTACATCGTCTGCCTTTGGAAATACTACTATGACTCCCGCCATCTTTATCCTCCGTCTCCTCGTTTCGTTCTGTCTTTCCGGAACCGTTCGACTCAGATATTGACAAGATAACGATCAATCTCCCAGCTGCTTACTGCCGCACAGTACTCCTTCCACTCTTCCTTCTTTGCCTCGATATATTTTCTGCTGATGTGCTCACCCAGCACTTCCCGGATCAGCGCATCCTGCTCCAGCCCATCAATCGCCTCTGCAAGGCTCGTCGGCAGGTATTTAATCCCTGCTTTTTCCCGCTCTTCTTCACTCATCGCAAAGATATTGCCCTCGACGCTTGCCGGCGGTTCGATCTGATTGCGAATACCATCCAGACCGGCGGCCAGGCAGACTGCGATCGCCAGATACGGATTCGTCGCAGAATCCGGGCTGCGCAGTTCAATTCGCTGTGTCGTACCGGTCTGTGCCGGAATCCGGATCAGCGGGCTGCGGTTGCGCATCGACCATGCGATATAGACAGGCGCCTCATAGCCCGGTACCAGCCGCTTGTAAGAATTCACGAGCGGATTGGCGATCGCCGTAATCGCCGCGATATGCTTCATAATGCCACCGATGAACCAGTATCCCTCTTTGCTCAGATGGTTGCAGTCCTGTCCATCGTAAAAGACGTTTACGCCGTCCCGTGCCAGCGACATGTTGATGTGCATTCCGCTGCCGTTTACACCGGTCTTCGGCTTTGGCATAAAGGATGCATACAACCCATGGCGCTTTGCGATCGTCTTGACCGCAAGCTTGAAGGTCATAATGTCATCTGCTGTCTTTAACGCTTCATCATAATGAAAATCAATCTCATGCTGGGCCGGTGCATCCTCATGATGCGAAGCCTCCACGACAAATCCCATGTCTTCTAAGGTCAGGATCATGTCGCGACGCGCATTCTCGCCGAGATCGAGCGGACCGACGTCAAAATACCCTGCCCTCTCATGTGTGATTGTCGTCGGATTTCCCTCATCATCCGTGTGAAACAGGAAAAATTCACACTCCGGTCCGACATCCATCTGATAGCCCATTTCTGCTGCTTCCTGCACCGTCCTTTTCAGCACATGACGCGGATCTCCGGCAAACGGTGTCCCATCCGGACGGTAAATATCACAGAGGAAACGCGCCACCTTTCCCTGCTGGGGTCTCCACGGGAAGATCGCAAACGTATCGAGATCCGGGCGAAGGAACATATCCGACTGCTCCACCCTTGCAAAGCCCTCAATCGAAGCCCCGTCAAACATGATCTCATTGTTCAGCACCCTTTCCAGCTGACTCGTCGTCACAGCTACATTTTTCAGAGTACCGAATATATCAGTAAACTGCAGGCGGATGAACTCCACATCCTCTTCCTCTATCATTCTCCAGATATCTTCCTTTGTATATTTGCTCATAAATACACTCTCCTTTTTGCGATCACTTCACCCTATTATAGTATAAAAGTGTCCGATTGCGCAATCCTTCTTTTTAACATTCTGCAAAAGTATGAGACAGGTCACATGAATAAAAGCGCAAAAAGCCGGACAGGGGATGCGCCATTGCATCTCTTATCCGACTTTTCTGTCTGTTGTAAAATATGTGAATGCTTATCCTGCGTTCAACGTGCACCGCCTGCATTTCCCGCGGCGTCTGCATCATCGGCCTTCCGTTCAAAGCTTAAGGTATTTGAACTGCGGAAAATCGACTCAGATGAGCCTACCTGATTGACTACAACCTGATTCTCGCCCTCCGGCATGTCCTCCCGGCTGATCTTCAGCAGTCTGGACGACAGATAGGTCGTGCTCACCTTTGTATCATTGATATAGACCTTACTCCACTTTGTAAAATTCTCACCGCTGATATAATAACAGTCTGCATACGGTCTGTCAATAATCTGCTTCACAATGACATCCTCCGTCCCCATAATCAGATCACTCGCCGGGTACGGATTGCCGCCTCCGTATACATAATGGTCGCCGTAGAGAATATCGTACTGCAGAAGCTCCATCGCGTTCTGATACTCATCCTCCGTCGCATATTTGTAGCGGTTCTGATGAAACGTAAACATCGTACCATTGTGGATGCCGATCTCATCGGTGATATCCGCCAGCAGCTGATAAGCGGTCATGGACTTATCTACCTTCTTCAGCCCGAAATTATTCCAGGTCACGTACTGAGTTTTAAACAGGCTTCCGGTCTTCATGTCTGACTCCGTCAGTCCCATCGTCGGCAGGTGATCACCGAACATCACAACGATGGTTTTCTCATCCCGCTTCTTTAGCATATCAATGAGCTGTCCGATAAAATCGTCGACCTGATGAATCTGATTGACGTAATATTCCCACGCATAGTTCATACCCTCATCCTTGGCACCGGATACCCGGATCTCCGGATCATCGAGCACCTTGTATTTCGGATAATCGCCATGGCTCTCCACCGTGATCGTGTAGACGAAGTCCGGCTGATTCGGCGTATAGTCCAGACTCTTCTCGACCTCTCCGACGAGAATGTCGTCGGTCGGCCAGGTGCCAAGCGGCGTATAGTCCTGAATATCCATGAGCTCTTTGCTCGTAAAGGTATCAAAGCCCATCATGGAAAATGCATTTCTCCGGCTGTAGAAATTTCCTCCATTGTTATGAACGGCGTGCGTACCATATCCGAGCGTATGCAGATCCGACGCAATACTCTCACAGTTCGTCTCTTTGAGAATCGTCTTGTACGGATACTCGCCAAGCCCGAAAAACTGCATTCCCATCCCGGTCAGCACCTCAAACTCGGTGTTCGCCGTGCCTGCTCCGACAACCGGCACCTCCAGATAACCGGAAGAATAGTTATTATACAGATAGTGAAAATTCGGAACGACCTCATCGCTCAGCTGCAGAAAATTAACCAGCTCCGGATCAATAAAAGATTCCAGCAGAACACAAATAATGTTCGGATACTCTCCGTCCGTTACTCCCTCTTCTTCTGGAATCTCACTCATTGTCTCCGATGTATGATTGTCATCCGCGGATGTTGTCCGTACACTTTGTTGCTTTATCAGACCGGCTCCGGTATCGGAAGCCTCCTTCTGTGATGTCTCCACAGTCGCCGTCGCTTCTGTCTGCGGTGTCTCCACAGCCGCCGTTACTTCCGTCTGCGGTGTCTCCACAGCCGCCGTCGCTTCTGTCTTTCCGGTCTGCTCTGTTCTGCCGATCTTTGCCAGAACCGCATCCACCGTCTCTTCGGAATAATCATCCGGTGTATGCATGCCCCGGTCCAGCACACTTGAGGAAAAGCTGTACACAAATCCGTAGTCCTTGTATCCCTGTGCCAGATTCTCAAAATAGCTGGTCAGGATGTTGTTGCTGACTGCCGCATCCGTCACACTCGGAATCATCATCACTACAGCGACAGTCGCCAGAAGTCCAAGCAGACGATGGGTCCTTCCCTGAAACTTCGGTCCTTTGAACCAAAGGAATACGAGAAATGCAACCACCGCTGTAACACCGGCAATGACCAGCGTTGCCTCACCTGCGGAAAAATAATTGCTCTGCATTGTGAAGAGGTCACCTACCATTTTAATATCGGTAAAGCTGAACGGCGATACGCGTTTTGCAAGAATGCAGCCATTAATCGTGCCGAGAAACAGCCACAGCACAGAGATCACGGTACGCAACAGTGCACGCCGCTTTACTGTATAGACAAGCATCAGCGATGCAAATACGATCAGCGAATTGTACAGAAATACAAGATTGCGATCAATCACAAAGCTGCACGCCGATAAAAAGGAATGTCTCGATATCCACTCAATGGCGAAGCACACGCCACAGGCCAGCAGCACATGGAACAGCAGTGAGTATCGGTTCAGCACCGGAATCAGCTTCTGCATCCGTTCACTTTTTATGAAATGTCGCTCCTTTTTTGCACGGGTTTCTTCTATTATAGTATGGTTTTTATTATCATTTCTGCGAATCTGGAACATATCTTTCTTACCTCTTTGTAAAGAAAAAGTCAAAGTATCGTAAAACCTTTTGAAAGATTAATCTAAATTCTGCAAAATGTCAACTGACTTTTGAAAGTTTTAAGGTTTTCTATCAGTTTCGTCCAAAAGTCTCTTATTTTTTTCTGGTATTTCGCCCAAGTAGGGCTGGATTCTTTTTCGAGAATATGATAATTTATAAGAGTGTAAGAAAGAAGGGACTTCCTGTATGAAGAAAAAATTACTATATATCCTCTTTATTTCGCTTTTGCTTTTGTCAGGATGTGAAAAAAAATCAACTAAAATCGCACCCGCCAGCCTCTTTGTTCTGGACGGAAATGTGACCTCTGAGGGCATCCGTCCCGGCGACGGACCGGACGCATTTAAGAAGGCTTATCGAAGCTATACCTTGCAGGTCGCGTGGACGGATGTGGACTCTAATTATATGGTCATGTCACCGGATGAGATCCCATATGACGAGAATATTTCCACGATCATCACCTCCCTGTTCATCAATGGTAAGCCTGTCACGGAAGCGCAGGTCTGTTCGGACAATGACATCGAAGGCGACGCTCTTTACACACTGTTAAGCTCTCCAGACTACCTTCGGAAGCATGAGGTCATCTACCGCTACCTCGACTTTGACTGGAAGGGCGGGTACATCGCTGATATCTCATCGGAAGAACTGAATTATAATGAGACGTTTGAAACGCCGTGTCTTGGCTGAGTGCTGTCGGACGGAGCTTTTACTTTCCCTGCTCCCGCGCCACAATATAGACGCGCTCACTGTCCGGACGCGGCTTTTCAAAGGTAAACGCATCGTAGATGGCTTCCAGCTTCATTCCGGCCTGCCGGATCAGCTGACAGACCGTCTCAAGCGCGTATGCCTTCTGGTAATGTGTCTCCTCGTATTTTTCATACAGACCTTCATCGTTTCGGATAAACAGCGTCAGGTCATACTCATTGACCTGATCTGCAGGGTCATACCAGTTCTCCCAGATAAAGCTGCTCTCCTCGCGGTTCTCCGCGATCACCGACTCCCCGAGCTGTTCATACTTGAAAAGCGTATTCAGATCGAATATGAACACTCCGCCCGGATCCAGATAATTGTTCACAAGTCGGAATACCTCCAGCAAATCCGCCTCATCCGTAATATAGTTCATCGAATCACAGACACTCACAATCGCCCGCACGGTACCGTACAGCTCAAATTCCCGCATATCCTGCTGCAAATATAAAATGTCTTTTCCGGACCGTTCCTTCTTTTCGAGCGCGATCTCGAGCATATCCGCCGAATTGTCGACACCGATCATATCATAGCCGCAGTCTGCGAGCAGCTCAGTCATCGTGCCGGTGCCGCAGCCCAACTCCAGTACAAGACCATCCGTCACATCATATTTTTCCAGAAGCGTATGCAGGTATCCGCACCACTCTTCATATGGAATGTTATCCATGAACAGGTCGTAGACCCGTGCAAAGCTCTCATAGCTTGCCATTTCTGTTGCCTCTCCCTTTTTTGTATTTCTTTACCTGATTACCTTTTTCCACAAGTGTCCTGAATCTTGCAGCACTTGTCCACATTCTCCACCGGATTCTTCCACAGTAGTTATTACACACCGTATCTGGCACAACCGTGCTTACACACTATTTTCTGCAAGTTTTCACCGTAGCAGACCGGTCAGTGTGCCAGATAATGCTCCAGGAATTTATACAGCTCCTCCATCTCCTCATCCGTTCCGATCGTGATCCGGAGATAATTGTCAATCCGCGGCTTTTTGAAATACCGCACGTAGATACCTGCCTGCTTCAGTGCAAGGAAAAGTTCCTCCGCCAGAACGCTTTTATGTGCCGCAAAAATAAAGTTTGCCCTGGAATCCACAAAGGAAAATCCTAGCGCTGCCAGACGCTCCTTTGCACGCTCCCGTGTCGCAATGATCTTTGCCTTTGTCTCCTCAAAATACGCACGGTCCCGCATCGCGGCGGTTCCAAGCGCAATGGCAGTCGCATTCATCGTGTAGGAATTGAAGGAATATTTGACATCACTTAAATATTTGATCAGCTGCTCATTTCCCATCGCATAACCGATACGCATGCCCGCCATCGAGCGTGACTTTGAGAAGGTCTGAACAACCAGAAGGTTGTCATATCGGTCAATCAGCGGCAGTGCCGATTCGCCGCCAAAGTCGATGTACGCCTCATCCACGATCACGACACTGTCCGGATTGTGCTTTACCACATCCTCAATCGCCGAAAGCGGCAGCAGCGCACCGGTCGGTGCATTCGGATTCGGAAAAATAATGCCTCCGTTTTCCTTATAATAGTCCTCTTTTACGATCTCGAACTGCTCATTTAACGGCTGCTTCTCATATGGTACGCGGAACAACTCCGCCCAAACATCATAGAACGAATAGGTGATATCCGGAAACAGGATCGGCTTTTCTGAATTGAAAAAGGTCAGAAAGCACATCGCCAGCACATCATCCGAGCCGACGCCTGCAAATACCTGCGAGGTCTTCAGTCCGTAAAAATCCGCAATCGCCTGCACGAGCTGTTCTGCTGCCGGATCCGGATATTTGCGCAGATCCGCCAGATTCTCTTTTATCCCATCCAGTGCTGCTAGCACTGCGGGGGATGGCGGATACGGATTCTCATTCGTGTTCAGCTTGATGACTTTTTTCTGCTTCGGCTGCTCGCCCGGTGTGTACGGAGTCACCTTCCGCACGTTCTGTTCCCAGTTTTTCATAATGATCTCCTCTTTTTTGCATCTTGCAATCCATCCCTGCAGCTCTGCTGACAGGGCCTAGTACAGCATACAAAAATTAACTGGACTAATAACGCAGAATGAATTTTCATTCTGCAAAGAAGAAAAACGCAGGCGTAGCGGGCTACGTCAAGTTTTTCTGATGTCGCAGATGGAAATTCAGGCAAGTTATGTGGTACAGTTATTTGCAGTATGATGTACTAGCTTCGCTACTTGCTCATGAACGCAGTCGCTTCGCGATCTGCGGTAAAGCGGACATTCGCAATCCACTTCGCTACTTGCTCATGAACGCAGTCGCTTCGCGATCTGCGTTCACGCTCTACCGGCCATGATACAGCTTCGCATAAACCCCGTTCCTCGCCAGCAGCTCCTCGTGTGTGCCTTCCTCCTCAATCCCGTTCGCTGTCAGCACAAGGATGCGTCCGGCATTCCGTATCGTAGAGAGCCGGTGCGCGATGACGAAAGTCGTCCGCCCCTTTGCCAGCTTTTCCATTGACTCCTGCACGATCTTCTCGCTCTCATTGTCGAGTGCGGAAGTCGCCTCATCAAAAATCAGGATTGCCGGATTTTTCAGAAATACCCGTGCGATCGACAGACGCTGCTTCTGGCCGCCCGACAGCTTGACACCTCGCTGACCGATATCGGTCTGATAGCCATCCGGCAGCTGTGAGATGAATCCGTCCGCATTAGCCAGCTTTGCAGCCTCAATGACTTCCTCATCGGTGGCATCCGGTCTGCCGTAGCGGATATTCTCCATAATGTTCTCCGCAAACAGATAGACATCCTGCTGCACAATTCCGATCTGCCTACGCAAATCCTTCAGATAAATCTTGCGGATATCCGTTCCGTCGAGCTTTACTGTCCCGCCATCGACGTCATAGAAACGCGGAATCAGACTGCACAATGTCGTCTTACCGCCTCCCGATGATCCGACAATCGCCACATACTCGCCCGCCTTCACATCCAGATTGATGTGGCTCAGCACAGTATCCTGCTTCTCTTCATATTTAAAAGAAACATTATCAAAACAGATATCACCTTTTACGGAAGTAATATGCTGTGCATCCTTCGCATCCGTGATATCCGGCTCTACATCCATGATCTCCAGGAAGCGCTCATAGCCGGAATAGCCGTTCTGGAACTGCTCGGTAAAATTGATCAGCTTCTTGATCGGATCCGTGAAATTATTGATATAGAGCAGGAAGGTCACAAGATCCGCCACCTTCATCCTTCCGCCGGTCATCAAAGAGGCACCTGCCACGAGCACGACGATCGTCACAAGTGTCGTCAATGCGCCAAGTCCGGAGTTGTACAGTCCCATATACCAGTAGCTTTTTCGTTTTGATTCTACAAAACGCTCATTTCCCTCGTGGAACTTCTCGATCTCGATCGCCTCATTGCCGAATGACTTGACCGCGCGCACACCGGATAAGCTGTCCTCGATCTGTCCGTTGATGTCCGCTATCCGCGCCCGGTTTGTCTTGAAGGCGTGCTTCATCCTCCGGTTCAGAAGAAAGGCATAGACTGCAATCACCGGGATAAATGCAAACGTAATGACCGTCAGCGTCCCGTTGATGTTGACCAGAATGAGAAAGGAACCGATAAATTTGATGAGTGAAATCGTCACATCCTCCGGTCCGTGATGCAGCAGCTCACTGATATCAAACAGGTCCGAGGTAATACGGGACAGAAGCTGTCCGACCTTCTGATTATCAAAAAACGTAAACGAAAGCTTCTGATAATGCTCAAAAATTTCGTTTCGCATGTCGTGCTCAATCTTTGCACCCATGATATGTCCATAGTAGGCAATATAAAAATTGCAGAAGCACTCTAAGGCGACCATCGCCACCATCGCAGCGCCCAGCCTCAAAATGATCTGCAGCGCCTCCTCACCCGGCAGAAGTACGACCGTCGTCGTGATATAGCGCACGATCAGCGGAATCGCCAGCGTCACCGCCGCTCCGAGAATCGCAAATACCATATCCGAAAAAAACAGCCCGCGATACGGGCGATAGTAGGATATCAGCCGTTTCCATTTATGTTGCATGTCCTCCCCCTGTTGTCACACTTTTTTGCCAATCTTCTCTTTTGTCACACCTGCCGTGCATCGATCATCTGAGCATGCTCAGCTTAACAGCTGCACCGGCAGGCTTTTACAAAAAGCGGTATTCCACTCAGTCCGCCACTACTCCCTGATCCTGCATCACCGCAATGACATCATCGACGCACTGCTCGCAGAGCTTAGTCGTCTCCGCCTCGACCATGACACGAATGACAGGCTCTGTACCACTCTCGCGGACAAGAATTCTGCCGTCGTCGCCAAGTCTCTCCGCTACTGCCTTTACAGCTTCCTGTACAGCCGGATTCTCCTTCGCCGCAGTCTTATCAGCCACACGCACATTTTTGAGCACCTGCGGATAGATCGTCACCTCTGACGCAAGGGATGCCAGGCTCTGCTTGCGATCCATCATGACACCCATCACCATCAGAGAGGTCAGGATGCCGTCGCCGGTCGTCGCATATTTTGAAAAAATGATATGTCCGCTCTGCTCTCCGCCGAGGCAGTGACCATTATCACACATGTTCGCATAGACATATTTGTCTCCGACCGCCGTCTTCTCATAGGAAATGCCGATCTTGTCAAACGCCTTGTACAGTCCGAGGTTCGACATGATCGTCGTCACAACGGTATTATTGGTCAGCTGGCCTTCTTCCTTTAAATACTTTCCACAGATATAGAGAATCAGATCGCCATCGATGATCCGTCCATTGGAATCTACCGCAATACAGCGGTCTGCATCACCGTCATAGGCAAAGCCTACATCCAGTCCACGCTCCAGCACAAATTTTTTCAGCTCGCCAATATGGGTGGAACCACAATCCCGGTTGATATTTGTGCCATCCGGCTCATTGTGGATGACGTAGGTCTTGGCTCCCAATGCGTCGAACACACTCTTCGCGATCGAAGAAGCGCTTCCGTTGGAACAGTCCAGTCCGACCTTTGTATTTTTAAAGGAACGGGTTGCCATCGCAATCAGATGACCGATGTAACGGTTCCGGCCCGCGATATAATCAACTGTACGCCCGATCCGCTCGCCCGTCGCCAGTGGCAGCTCCCCGGTCTTTCCATCGATGTAGTCCTCAATCTTCTGCTCGACCTCCGCCTCGATCTTCTTGCCGCTTCCGCTGATGATCTTGATTCCGTTGTCATAGTATGGATTGTGGCTCGCAGAAATCATGATTCCACAGTCAAAATCCTCCGTACGCACGACAAATGATACGCTCGGAGTCGTCGTCACATGCAGCAGATAGGCATCTGCTCCCGAAGCAGTCAGTCCTGCAGCGAGTGCGTACTCAAACATGTAGCTCGAACGACGGGTATCTTTTCCTATTACAATACGGGCTTTATATTCCTGACCGTAATACCAGCCAAGGAATCGTCCCACCTTAAACGCATGCTCAACTGTCAGTTTCCTGTTCGCTTCCCCGCGAAAACCGTCTGTACCAAAATATTTTCCCATAATGAATATTCTCCTTTTCCATCCGGTTGCAGCATCCGGGCAACATCCACGGAATTGCTTTTTTTGCATCTACTTCATCATACACGCAATACGAGAAAACGTCAAACCAAAAAACCGCTGGAGGGACACGGGCATGCATGTCCTCCCTGCGGCTTTTCCTGCATTCACTTAGTCCATGCGGACATTCGCAATCCATCCCTGCAGCTCTGCTGACAGGGCCTAGTTTCACTACTTGCTCATGAACGCAGTCGCTTCGCGACTTGCGTTCAAATATTCGGCGCGTCCTTTTTCGTAAAGGTTATTCCCTTCGCAATCGATAATGACGACCAGCGGCATATCCTCCACATAGAGCTTTCGTAAGGCTTCTGCACCCAGATCCTCATAGGCGATCAGCTCTGCCTTTTTAATGCACTTTGCCAGCAGCGCACCGGCGCCTCCGATCGCTCCGAAATAGACGCCGTCGTACTTCTTCATCGCCTCTACGACCTCCGGAAGTCTTGCACCCTTTCCGATCATGCCTCTGGCCCCGACAGACATCATCGTCGGTGCATAGGCATCCATACGTCCGCTCGTCGTCGGGCCTGCCGATCCGATGACGGCGCCCGGCTTCGCCGGTGTCGGTCCCACATAGTAGATCGTCGCATCCGTCGGGTCAAACGGGAGCTGCTCCCCGCGCGCGAGCGCTTCGCACATACGCTTGTGTCCGGCGTCGCGTGAGGTGTAAATCGTACCGGTCAGATATACCTGATCTCCGGCATGAAGGCTTCTCGCCAGCTCCTTTGTCAACGGCAGCGTAATATGTCGTCTTTCCATGCTAGATCACCTCCGTTTTATGGCGTGTCACATGACAGTTGATATTGATTGCACATGGCATGCCTGCGATATGCGTCGGCATCGTCTCGATATTCAGGCCGATTGCGGTCGTCCGTCCGCCAAAGCCCTGCGGCCCGATGCCAAGCTCATTGATCTTATCCAGCATCTCATTTTCCAGGTCTGCATAGAACGGATCCGGATTCGAGGAATCGAGCGGACGCATCAGAGCTTTCTTTGCAAGCAGTGCAGCCTTGTCAAATGTACCGCCGATCCCGACACCGACCACCATCGGCGGACACGGGTTCGGACCTGCCGTCTCGACCGTCTCGATAATAAAATCCTTGATGCCCTGCAGTCCGGCTGACGGCTTGAACATCCGGATTGCACTCATATTTTCACTTCCAAAGCCTTTCGGACCGACCGTGATCTTCACCTGCTCGCCCGGCACGATCTCGGTATAGATCATCGCCGGCGTGTTGTCACCGGTATTGCCGCGGCGTACCGGATCCTTTACGACCGATTTGCGCAGATATCCTTTGTCATATCCCCTGCGCACACCTTCATTGACCGCATCCGTCAGATCTCCGCCGATGAAATGCACATCCTGGCCAATTTCCAAAAAGACACATGCCATTCCGGTATCTTGACAGATCGGCACGTTTTCCTGATCTGCGATATCAAAATTCTCAATAATATTGTCCAGCACACCCTTGGCGATCTCTCCGTCTTCACAGGCGCGGCACCGTTTGATTGCCTCTTTGACATCAGACGGCAGATGCTCATTTGCCTCAATGCAGAGCTTCTCGATCACATCGGTGAGCATGCTCACTTCTATTTCACGCATTTTCTTCCTCCTGTCTATGCTCAGCAATCCTCCTATGGCATTTTCCTTAGCCGAACATTTTTCTCAATTACAACAGGTTCTCCGTCTCTATACAACTCAAAGTAATTACTTGCGTTACTTCGTATATTTTACGCCCGTCTACCGCTCATGTCTCGCATAGTGTGGCAGCAGCAGCGGGGATACATCTCCGGTATCCAGCCCGGCCTCCTTCAGTTCCTCTGCGTACCGTGCTACATGGTCCAGGTTCATCGTGCCGAGTGTCACCTGCTTTGCCTTCGCAGCCGCTGCTTTTCCCGCATCACGGCCAAAAACAATAATATCCAGAAGAGAGTTTCCCATCAGGCGGTTTCTTCCGTGAATACCGCCGACTGCCTCACCTGCAACGAGCAGGTTGTCGATCACCTTCGTAAAGCCATCTCCGCCAATCTCCAGACCACCGTTCTGATAGTGTAAGGTCGGGTAGATCAGAATCGGAAGCTTTCTCATATCAATGCCATAGTTCATATACATGCGGAGCATCGCCGGAATCCGCCGTTCAATCGTACCTTCGCCGTGAAGCTGCTCGATCATCGGGGTATCCAGCCATACACCGGTGCCAAGCGGCGTCGTCACACCCTTACCTCTCGCGGTGCACTCACGGATGATTGACGCCGCAGAGACATCTCTCGTCTCGAGCGGATGCATAAATGCCTCGCCCTCGGAATTGACAAGCATCGCGCCGATGGAACGAACCTTCTCTGTTACGAGTGCGCCGAAAATCTGTGCCGGATATGCAACTCCGGTCGGATGATACTGGATCGTATCCTGATACAGAAGCGGTGCGCCGAGACGATAGCCAAGAATCAATCCGTCTGCCGTTGCTCCGTAATGGTTCGAGGTCGCAAAGCCCTGATAATGCATACGGCCCGCGCCGCCGGTCGCGATGATGACCGTCTTCGCTCTTGCCACCAGATAATCGCCGGTCTCCATGTTCAGGAGAACCGCACCTGCCACCTGATTTTTCTCATCACGGATCAGCTCGACTGCAGAAGTAAATTCTACGACCGGGATACCGCGGTTGATGACTTCATCGCGCAGCGTACGCATGATCTCTGCCCCGGAATAATCCTTGCACGCATGCATTCTCTTTCTGGATGTTCCGCCGCCATGCGTCGTGATCATCGTCCCGTCCGCATCCTTATCAAACATGACTCCCAGCTCATTCAGCCACTTGATCGCATCCGGCGCCTCCATGACCAGCTTCTTCAAAAGCTCCGGCCTTGCGGCAAAATGCCCGCCGCCAAATGCATCGAGATAATGCTGTACCGGAGAGTCATTTTCTTTGTCCGCTGCCTGGATACCGCCCTCCGCCATCATTGTGTTGGCATCGCCGATGCGAAGCTTCGTCACAATCATGACATCCGCTCCTGCCTCGTGTGCCTCGATCGCTGCAGAAGCACCTGCTCCGCCGCCGCCGATAACGAGCACATCCACGTCATAGTCGATCTTCGAGAGATCGACGTGATCCTTCAGAAGACGGCTGTTGGAATGCAGCATATGCACCAGCTCTTTGTTCGCCTTCTGGCCTTTGTTCGGGCCTACCTTGATCTCCTCAAATGCTTCCGCGCGGTAATCCGGATGAAACTCGCGAAGCAGCTGATCCTTCTCCTCCGCGGTCATACGACGCGGCTCCGTTCCAAGCCGGGACGCTCTGGTCGCCTCCACCTTTTTTACCGATTCCATCATTTCCGGTGTAAACATGACTGTGTCCCTCCTTACTTCTCAATTTCCCGTGTATTGTAGAGTTCTTCCATCTCCGCGATCGGCTTTTGCATGATCTGTTCGATCAGTGCATCGTACTTTCCCTCATGAATCTCTTCCACACGCTTTGTCAGATGCTTTGATTCCGGCTCAATGTACTTTCCGGTCAGTCTTCTTGCCAGCAGTCCGACCATTGGATGAGAAATGCCGGCCGGGCAGCGTACACTGCAGCATCCGCAGCTCACACAGTCAAAAGACTCCTCTGCACACTTTTCCAGCTCGCCGCGCTGCGCATACGCGATATACTGCATAACATTCAGATTCTGCGTACAAGCCTTTGTGCAGGCATTGCAGCCGATACAGCTGTAGATTTCCGGATAGAGCTCCATCATCACCTGCTGGTTCGGTCTCAGCTCCCCGATCTCATACGTTCGCTTGTCCGTCGGGAAAAACGGGATGCTCGCCACATACATGCCCTCCTCTACCTGTGTCTGACAGGCAAGGCACGTCTTCAGCTCATTCTTTCCCTTAATCCTGTAAATCGTCGCACACGCGCCACAGAAGCCATGACGGCAGCCGCAGCCGCGCTTTAACGTGTATCCGGCATATTCCATTGCCGTCATGATCGTCAGATCAGCCGGCACACTGTATTTTTTTCCGTAAAAATATACGTTTACCATGTTTGCCATTTTGGTAAATCCTCCTCATCTCCGGTGTATTGCATCAGTATTCGTTCGGAAGCTCATTGAGCTCATCGCAGCGAAATACCGGGCCATCCTTGCAGACATATTTGGAACCGACATTGCAGCGGCCGCATTTTCCGATACCACACTTCATGCGCAGCTCCAGCGTCGTATAGACCTGACTGGTCGAAAATCCAAGCTCCTGCAGTCCCTGCAAAACGAACTTGATCATAATTGGCGGTCCGCAGATCAGCGCTGTCTTGTCTGTTGAAAATTCAAGCTCCTTCAGATAGGCCGGTACAAATCCGACATGTCCGTCCCAGCCTTCCTGCTCCCGGTCAATCGTCAGATGGACATGGACATCCTTTGCCTTCATCCAGACCTCCTGAATCTCCTTTAGCTGTACCAGGTCATCTGCCGATCTGGAACCATAAAGGATATCCACGGTACCATAATCATCACGGTTGTCCAACACATAATTGATGACGGAGCGAAGCGGCGCGAGGCCGATTCCTCCGGCGATAAACAGCAGATCCTTTCCTTTGAGCTTATCCTCTACCGGGAAATGGTTGCCGTAAGGCCCGCGGACGGTGATCTCATCGCCCACCTCCAGGCTGTGCAGATAGCTCGTCAGACTTCCGCACTTTTTGATACTGAACTCCTGATACTCCCTGTTTGTCGGTGAGGAAGTGATGGAAAACATTCCCTCGCTTACGCCAGGCTCACAGAGCATCGCGCACTGACCCGGCATATGCTCAAACAGCTTTCCGCCCTCCGGCGCATTGACACGGAATGTCTTTACGTCCGGCGTCTCCTCCCGGATATCCGTAATGACACCGACCTTCGGGATCAGCGTATCCAGCGTATAATTTTTATGACATGTACATTCACTCATTCGTTTTCCCTCCCTGCGCTGCAAATGCTTTGATCACCTTTACGATATTCAGGGACTGCGGACATTTCTCCACGCAGCGGCCACAGCCGGTGCAGGAAAATATGCCGTCATTGTTTGCCGGGAAATAGACCAGCTTGTGCATGAATCTCTGACGGAACCGCTGCATCTGGCTCGTTCGGTTGTTTCCATGTGCCATCATCGTAAAATCAGAATACATGCAAGAATCCCAACAGCGGTATCTCTGGATTCCGTGACCTGTATCGTAATCCTTAATGTCATAGCACTGGCACGTCGGACACACAAAGGTACAGGTGCCACACGCCAAGCATGGGCGGTACAGCTTCTCCCACAGCGGGGAATTGAATTTTTCTTCGAGCACATCTTTGCCCCAGCCATCCAGAGAAAGCTGCATATACGGAAGCGCTTCTGCAATCTTGTGGATCCGCGCCTTCTCTGCATCCACCTTTTCTTCACCGTCCGCCGCTTCTGCCAGCAGATCTTTTACCAGCTCCGTCAGCGCCTCGCCCTTTCCGCTCTGTGCCTTCCAGTACAGAGCTTCTCCTGTCATCCAGATGGCGACATCAGCCTTCGGATTTGCGCAATCAATCCCAAACGCTTTACAGAAACAGGAATCCTCCGGCTCGTGACAAGCCATCGCCACGATCGTGCCGTGCGCTCTCCTGGCTGCATAAAAGGTATCCACCGGATCTGCCAGAAATACCTTGTCGAGCACCTCCACACCGCGCAGGTCGCAGGATTTCATGCCAAATACGACAAATGGCTGCTCCTGTAACGCCTCCGGGGTAATGGAAATCTTCTTTCCGTCCCGGTAGCAGGTATAGAGATTCTCACTTTGCGGGAAAAATGCATCTTTGGCGGATTTCACGGTCTTTAATGTATCCAGATCCACCTTTGCATCTTCACTCCACGGCGCATAATTTACCTGACCGCAGGCTTCTACCGGCAGATACAGCTCCTGGGTCTGCGTAATTTTCCGGAATAATTCCGGAAGCTTTTCTTTCGCAATCTGATACATGCCTTATCCCCTTTCTGCCACAATGCCCGGCTCTGCGTCCTCAAAGGTGTAGCTCGTCAGCGGGCTGCGCTCCACAACAGCCTCGCCTGCCTGATACGTTCCGTAAAGTTCATCAATATCCTTGATAAATTTCCGGTTGAAGAGGTGAAGCGGAATGCCCTGCGGACATACACGGCTGCACTCTCCACAGTCGGTACATCTGCCGGCCACGTGGAAGGCGCGGATGATATGGAACATCTTCTCCTCGAAGGAGTCCACATTTGCCTTCTGTGAGCTGTCAAACTTATTACTGTCAAATACGCACTTGCGGCAGCTGCAGGCCGGGCAGACATTTCTGCAGGCATTGCAGCGGATGCATTTACCAAGTTCACTCTGGAAATAAGCAAAACGCTCCTGCGGAGACATTGCCTCGATCCGCTCTACCTCTGCAAAACGCTCCTGATCCTTTGTATCCTTCGACTCGCCGATCCGCTCATCATAGATCTGATGCTCCTTGCCCTTGCAGACATGGCAGCGGCCAAGCATGGCATCCGCGTATGCGCAGGTCTTTTCTCCTGATGCTGTCTCGAATTTTAACGTATCTGCCGCATCCTCTAAAGAAGCGCCCTCAACGTTTCGGATTCCGCGGATTCCCATGGATCGAATTTTTTCAATATCAAGCTTTCCCTTGCAGCCTACTCCGATGATGTATGCTTTTTCCCGGTCTACACGGTGCTCACTAAGCAGCTGATTGAAGCTGTAGGTATCACACGGCTTTAAACAGACCAGCGTCTTCCCATCCAGTTTGGACGCTTCGATCATCATCTTGCTTAAGTTCGCCCCACAAAAGCCGTCATATACAAAATCCTTTAATTCTTCTTCGTTTTCAAAGAAAGCCGGTTCCGGATTCCACGGCATGTCTCCGGCCTTCCAGCCAAGCACACGGGCTACCGTCCCGTCTGCCAGCAGTTCTTTTGCCCGTCTGATCAGTTCCTGCATCTTATATCCCCCAATCTCACGTTTTTGCCGAGACTGTAAATCTTCTCAACAAACTCATTCATGGTCGCGGAAAACTTTACACCCTCTGCGGCAGATACCCACTCGACACGGGTACGTCCGTTTTCCACTCCGAGGTAATCCAGCATGGAGAAAAGAAGTGTCATACGTCTTCTCGCATAAAAGTTTCCGCTCGTATAATGACAGTCTCCCGGATGGCATCCGCACAGGATCACACCGTCCGCACCCTTCTCAAATGCACGGAGAATAAACATCGGATTGACCCGACAGGAGCACGGTACCCGGATGATCTTGACATCGGCCGGGTAGGACAGGCGGCTGCTTCCCGCCAGATCCGCACCCGCGTAGCTGCACCAGTTGCAGCAGAACGCTACTATTTTCGGTCTGAATTCTTCGCTTCGCTCTATCGACATATCGCATCTACCTCCGCAAGAATCTGTCTGTTTGAAAAGCCCTGCAGATCCATGGCTCCGGACGGACACGTTACGGTACATGCACCGCAGCCCTGGCAGAGCGCGGTATTTACCTGTGCGATACGCCGCACCTCACGGATACCGTGATCATTTACCTGCTTTTCTTCATAGGAAATCGCACCGTACGGGCACACATTTGCACACTGGGAGCAGCCGTTGCATAAAAGCTCATCCGCCTGTGCCGTACACGGATTTGTCATCAGCCTGTCTTTGGCAAGCAGTCCGATGGCTTTTACGGCCGCCGCACCTGCCTGTGAAACGGTCTCCGGGATGTCCTTCGGTCCCTGACACACGCCGGAGAGGAAAATGCCTGCCGTCGGAGATTCTACCGGACGCAGCTTCGCATGCGCCTCGGTCAGGAAATTGTTCGTATCGATGCTCGCTGTCAGCATGGTGGCGATCTTTCTTACATCCGGATTCGGCTCGATTGCCGCCGCCAGAACGACCATATCCGCTTCCTTTAATATCTGACGGTTGTCGATCAGATCGACGCCGCGCACAAGCAGCTTTCCGTTTGGCTGCAAAAGAACCTTTCCCACCTGTCCCTTTATGTAATTGACACCGTACTCTTCTACTGCCCTACGGTAAAATTCATCAAAATTCTTTCCCGGTGTGCGGACATCGATATAGAATACTGTGACATTGACATCTGGATATTTATCCCGGATCAGCATGGCATGCTTGGCTGTATACATGCAGCAGATCTTTGAACAATAGCTCTTTCCGCGGTCGTCTGCACAACGGCTTCCGACGCACTGGATAAATACCATTTCCTTCGGTGCTTTTCCATCGGAGAGCCGCTCCAGATGTCCCTTTGTCGGACCCGCCGCGTTCATGATACGCTCCAGCTCCAGAGAGGTGATGACATCCTTACTCTGCGCATAAGCATACTCATCATATTTATCAAGCTTAATCATATCGAAGCCGGTCGCTACCACGATCGCACCGTATTTCTGTGTAATGATCTCATCCTTCTGCTCGTAATCGATTGCACCCGCCTGGCATACCTTGGAGCAGACGCCGCATTTTCCGGTCTTAAACTTCGTGCAGTGCTCGCGGTCAATGACCGGCACATTCGGGATTGCCTGTGCAAACGGCGTATAGATCGCAGTACGGTTGCCAAGCCCGCGGTTGAACTCGCTTGGAATCTTTTTATTTGGGCACTTTTCCTGACAAACGCCGCAACCCGTACACTTGCTCATATCGACGCTTCTCGCTTTTTTACGGATATCGACCGTGAAATCGCCCACAAAGCCGCTGACATGCTCCACCTCGCTGTACGTATAAAGCGTGATGTTTGGATGTGTGTTTGCCTCTACCATCTTCGGTGTCAGGATACAGGCCGAGCAGTCCAGCGTCGGAAATGTCTTATCCAGCTGGGACATCCTTCCTCCGATGCTCGGAGTTTTCTCTACGATATCGACCGGATAGCCTGCCTCTGCGATGTCAAGCGCGGTCTGAATTCCGGCGATACCACCGCCGATGACGAGCGCACGCTTCGTGACGAGGCTCTCACCCGGCTGAAGCGGGGTGTTCAGATTCACCTTTGCAACGGCTGCCCGCATCAGAATCACAGCCTTCTCCGTTGCCTCCTGCATATCCTTGTGGATCCAGGAGCAGTGCTCACGGATATTTGCGATCTCCACCATGTACGGATTCAACCCTGCGCGCTTAGCTGCATTCCGGAATGTCGTCTCATGCATGCGAGGGGAGCAGGAGCATACCACGACTCCGCTCAGCCTTTTTTCCCGGATTGCCTCCTGAATTTTTGCCTGGCCGGCCTCGGAACACATGTACTGATAATCCTCGGCATGTACGACGCCCTGTTCCTTAAGCGCCATCTCCACTACTTTCTTTATGTCTACCGTCGCGGCTATATTACTTCCGCAATGACAGACGAATACTCCTATCCTTTGCATCCGCTTACCTCCTGTATCTTCTGAACGCACTTACCAGAAGCTGCTGCGGCACCTCAGGATCCAGCAGCTCCGGGATCTCATCCGGGGAAAGATACGTCTCCCCACGCTGGCGGATCACCAGCTGTCTGGCCGCATCGATCAGCTTTCCCGGCTTTACGTCTCTCGGACAACGCTCCACGCAGGCAAAGCAGGATAAGCACTTCCACAAAGATTTCGAATTTACCAGTGCTTCCATATCTTCATTTATGACATAAGACACGAACTGATGCGGCTTGATGTCCATCTCGTTAAAGGACGGGCAGGATGCGGAGCATTTTCCGCACTTCATACAGCGAAGCGGATTTACGCCACTGATTTCCTTTATCTGTTCTGCCCTTGACTTCTCTGTATTCACGCCTCTGGCACCTCCTCTTTTACCCCGAGAGCCTCAGCAAGAAGCTCTGTAAAATAGTATACCGGAAGTGCGCCGTTTCCGGCCATGTTCAGGTTGTACCTGCAAAGCGGACAGGCGGTGATCAGCATATCTGCGCCAAAGCCCGCTGCGCTGTCTGTGATATCCTTGCATATCGTTCCTGTGAGTTCTTTTTCCTTCAGGGAAATGTAGCCTCCGCAGCACTCATTCCGATACGGATAAATGACCGGCTCTGCACCGATGGCCCTGATAAAATCTTCCATGATCTTCGGATTCTCCGGATTGTCAAAGGCCATCACCTTACCGGGACGCAGAAGCAGGCAGCCATAATAAGCGCCGATCTTCTTTCCGGTAAACGGATTTACTACCTTTTTCGCCAGCTCGTCAAAACCGACACGGTCGCGCAGCACCTCCAGATAATGCAGGACATTCGTCTCCCCTGCATACGGCTCCAAAAGCTGCATGTAATTGTTTGCACGCATCCGGATATCTTCGACGTTCTTCATGTCGTCGTTGACCCTTTTTATGACATGGTGACAGGCAGAGCAGAGTGTCACGAGCTCCTGCCCCTTTTCCTTCGCCTCGTTCAGTGCACGGACGGAGGAGAGCTTTGTCGCAATCTCATCACAACCAAGCGGATAGACACCTCCGCAGCACTGCCAGTTCTCAAGCTCCTCCAGTTCAAATCCAAGTACCACCGCTGAAGCTCTCGCATATACATCCAGCATTTTCGCCTTTGTCTTTAAGGTACATCCGGGATAATAGCTGTACTTCATAATTTTATAATCCTTTCTTTCAGTTCTGCGCTCATCCGCGTTCATCCAGGGATCCGAGCAGATCCTGGTAATCGCTGTCCAGCGCATGTGCATTCGTGGATTTCTTCTTTCGCAGCTTTACAGAGGCCGCTGCCTTTGCGATCGGCTGCACGGTCCCGGCTCCTGCCACGCAGCCGCCCGGACATGCCATGCCCTCCAGCAGATAGCCGTTGTATTTTCCGGCCTTCGCCATCGTCAGAAGCTTCTTACAGTCTGCAAGTCCCTCTGCATTCGCCACCTTTACCTCACGGTCCGGATATTGCTCTTTGATACAGTTCACGACCGCCTCTGCGACTCCGCCGCTCACCGCAAAGCCGCGCCCGTCTCCGCTCGCACCATGCATCGGCTCCTGCTCGGCAAGAGTGGAAAAATCAATCTGCTTTGCCTCGAACATTCCCATCACTTCCTCGAAGGTCAGCACGAAATCAATGTCGCTGCGGACAGACCGGCGTCCCGCCTCCAGCTTTTTCGCCGCACACGGGCCAATGAACGCCACCTTGCAGCCCGGATATTTTTTCTTCATCAGACGTCCGGTAAGCACCATCGGCGTCAATGCCATGGAAATGCACTCGCTGTAGTCCGGAAACAGCTTCCTGGCCATCATCGACCAGGCCGGACAGCACGAAGTCGCCATAAACGGCAGCTTCTCCGGTACTTCCTTCATAAAGTCCCCGGCTTCCTCAATCGTACACAAATCGGCTCCGATCGCCACCTCTATGACATCGGTAAAGCCAAGCGCCTGAAATGCGCTCCGAATCCTGCCCGGTGTCAGTCCCGGGCCGAACTGGCCTTCCACCGCAGGCGCAATCGCAGCATAGACCGGCACATCGCTCTTTATCGCCTGAATCGTCTGAAAAATCTGTGCTTTATCTGAGATCGCGCCGAACGGACAGTTCACCAGACACATCCCGCACGAAACACACTTTTCCTGATCGATATCCGCCCTTCCATATTCATCGGATCTGATAGCATTCATCCCACACGCCTTTGCACACGGGCGTTCCTGCCGGATGATTGCGCTGTATGGGCAGGCGGTAATACACTTTCCACATTTGACACATTTCTCCTGATCGATCACAGATTTCCCGTCTGCAAATGAAATCGCATTTTTTGGACAGACCTCCTGGCATGGATGTGCCAGACAGCCCTGACAGACATCCGTCACATGTACGATATTATCCGGACATTTATGACATGCAAATTTGATAATATTAATCAGCGGCGGCTGATAGTATTTCTCCGGCCTTACACATTCCAGTGCACCTTCCGATACCGGCGCATGCTCCGATGCCGCCCGAAACGGCAGCCCCATCGCAAGACGCATGCGTTCTCCTACAATCGCACGCTCCAGAAACACGCTCTCCCGGTAGGTCGAGATCTCGCCCGGGATGATCCGGTACGGAATCTGCTCCATCTGTGACAGATCCCCATCCTGATAATCGTAGGCCAGCCTTGCCACTTCAGCAAAAACCATTTTTCGAATATCATTTACCGAAGTGTATACTCCTCGCATCATCTCACTCCCTTTCGTTTTTTATACGTTTGCTGTTCCACTGCAGATGATGGCGCATCTGAAATGGAACAGCTGTGGAGGTATTCACTGTGCAATCGCTCTGCCATGAGATGATCCCTGTATAAATCAAAGCAGACGGACATCAGATCCTGCCTGCATTTTGAGCAAAAAAATAGTGGCTGCTCCCCTTGCAGACACACGGAACAAACCATATGGTATTCCCTGATACCCTATGGTCTGGCTGGATGCTTATGCTGTGTCTGGAGCACATCTCATGTACCAGGCAGGTTTCCTGACTTACAGATCATCGCTTGCTTCACCTTCTCACACATTTGGGTTATGCAATGGTTTTCGAAGCTCGCTCCCTGAATACAGTGACCAGTTCGCTCAGGACTCGCACCTGATTCCCTCTTCAGAAAATGTCTCATAAATGGAATCGAAAAAAAGACTATCTTCTGCACCTGATACTGCAATATTCAATTACACTTTTTCAGTATATAAGATTGTTATTATTTTGTCAATGAATCTTTTCGTCATACTGCCCTGATATTAGACGATTCTTAAGATTTTTCTTCGGGTTTTTATCTTGCTTTTCCCATGCGCACCCTCTATAATGAAAACGGAAAATGCTGTTAAACCTGACAGCATCTTACATTTCCAATCAGTTAAACGGTTCTCTTCTATAGTACACCTGCATTTGCAGCCGGTTTCGGCCAGCCACAAAGGCCGGTGTTTCGCATTGTTCGGAGAACTTATTATGTACCCTCGCATCCTTCTATCCGGTATTTCGGAAAGATTTCGAGAGTATATTTTCAGAAAGGGGAGAAAAAAGGAACTATGAAAATTAAACGAATGGTATCTGCCCTTGCGCTCGCTGCAGGTCTTGCCATTTCTGTTCCGTCTCTTGCGTCCACGTTTGGACTCTCATCTCAGACGATGACGAGTGTCCAGGCAGCAGACGGCTGGCAGCGGGACGATGGCGGTGTTTTCTATCTGCAAAATGATACGCGGGTGACCGGCCTGAAGGATATCGATGGCGCGACCTATTACTTTGACGCCAACGGCTATCGCTTCACCGGTGCAATCAAGCTGGACAAATACACCTACTACTTCCATCCGGAAAGCGGAAAGCTCTGCAAGGGCTACGCAGGACTGTACCGGATCGGCGACAACTCCAACGACTATTACTTCTTTTTAAACAGTAAGAAGGGTCGGGTCGCAGTCAACACGTGGGTAAAGTCCAAAGGCAAATATTACTACGCAGGCGCTGACGGAAAGATTCAGCTCGGCACGATCAAGGTCAAAGGAAAGCTTTATCACGTGACTCCGAAGGGACGTATGACTTCGTACGGAAGATCTTCCTATGACGGAAAGTACTACAACGCTTCCTCAAAGGGCATACTGCTGACCGGGCTGCGCAAGGTAAAGGGCAAGCAGTACTACTTCGACAAAAAGACCGGCGAACGTGTTTCGGGACTTGTAAAGGTCGGCAAATCCACCTTCTACTTTAATGAAAAGACCGGCACAGCCAAGACCGGCTGGGTAAAGGCGGATGACAAGACCTACTATTACCTGTCGAACTACAAGCGTGCTTCCGGCTGGAAGACCATCAACAAAAAGCGCTACTACTTCAATCCGAAAAATGGCTGCGCACGCCAGGAATTCAGCTGGCTGAAGATTGGTAAGTCCTATTATTACTTTGATGCAAACGGCGTAGTCGAGACCGGTTTCTTCCGGGTCGGCGCAGATATGTATTACGCAAACACGAAGGGTGCACGGAAGACCGGATGGGTGACCGTCAACGGACGGAAATATTTCTTTGGCCCGAAGACCGGAGTCATGCAAACCGGATGGCTTACCTACCAGAAGGCTAAATATTACCTTACCCCATCCTCTGCCTCGAAGACCTATGGAGCCGCGATCACCGGATGGTACCGGACAAATGATGGCACCTATTACTTCAATTCAGATGGAAGAATGCAAACCGGATGGCTGCAGCAAAATGATGTAAAGTATTATTTCGATAAGACGACCGGCAAGATGGTGACCGGAAAACGTACGATCGACGGAAAGCTGTATGACTTCGGCACAAACGGTAAGATCAAAGTATCTCTGACCGGGCCGTGGAGCATTAAGGTACAGCGCGGTACCGCCAGCAACGGCTATCAGTGCTTTGTCGTCGTATACCGGGGCAACACCGCAGTCAAGGCATTTGTCTGCTCGACTGCCCGTGCCGGATGCACTACACCGGCCGGTACGTTCACGATCAAGGATAAGCTGTACTGGCATGAGCTGATGGGACCGACCTGGGGACAGTATTGCTCCCACATTACTTCGGATATCCTCTTCCACTCCGTGCCGAATACGAGCTACAACAATCCATACACACTGGAGACCTCCGAGTACAACAAGCTCGGCACCGCAGCTTCCGCCGGATGTATCCGACTCTCTGTAAAGCATGCAAAATGGCTGTTCGACAATGTTCCGGTGGGCACGAAGGTAACCGTCAGCAACAAGGTCACGAAGCCGAGCAATATCGAAATTGAAAAGGTACCGAAGCAGAGCCTCTCCAAGAGCTATGACCCGACCGATACCTTCCAGAATCCGTACAGTGTACGATAACTGATCTGTTTCAGAAATGATTTGAGGCAGCTGCAAAACGCAGCTGCCTCATTTGTTGTTGTGACGAATCATACACCTGTTTTTCTGTCATGTAAGTATTTATTTTTGAACAAAATTCAATCGTCGGTAAAGCGGACATTCGCAATCCATCCCTGCAGCTCTGCTGACAGGGCCTAGCTTCGCTACTTGCTCATGAACGCAGTCGCTTCGCGATCTGTGTTCACGCTGCGAAACACCTCGCCCTCAAGCTCCTGCTCGATAAATGCCGCGAGCTCCTCTGACGCCCTCTGCTCCTGTGGGCCGTCGCATACCAGAATGATCTCGTCCATCTGCTGTACGCACGCGCTCAGAAGTCCGAGCAGGCTCTTTGCATTAAATTCCCGTCCGCGGAAGCGAATCAGGATCTTCGTCCCCTCGTACTCCATTGCCTTTGTACAGAGCTGCTGCGCCGGACGCAAATGCAGCCCTACTTCATTTCGGATCTTTACTTTTGTCTCAGTCAAGGCTATTCCTCCGTACTGTCCTCATCATTTCCGTCTTTGATTGCAGTCGCTGTCACGACCAGTTTCACCTCTGATACCAGTGTGTAGCCCTCCGGAAGCTGCACATTTACCGGCACCTCATAGACACCCTCCTTAGCACACTCACTGAAATCCACACTTGCCTTTATATCACTGACCTTCAGATTTGGCTCTCCGGCCTTCGCATGGACGCTGATCTGTACCTCATCTGCCGGTGATACCGTCAGACTCATCTTCGCAGAATCCGGACGGTTCAGCACCTCAAAGGTCGATAATGGTACCCGGATGGTCTGATCCCCGGTCTTCTCGATCTGTACGGTAACGGAAATCGTCGGATCGGCATCCGCGACAAGGCGCACGCCCTCCAAGGAAGAAAGTGTCTCACTCAGGTCGATCTCCTGCGTCACATTCTCCGTCGCGCCCTCGACCGATACAGGATCTGCTATCGCAATCTCTCCGCCCAGCCGTGCCAGTGCCTCATTCGTGCCGACAAGATTGATCGTCACCGGAATCGTCGTGATGCCCGTGATTCGGTACCCCTCTGCCGGTTCTCCTGCCGTCTCTACCTTGACCGGAATGTCATTCATCACCTGCCAAAGTGTCACATCGACCGTCACCTGATTGTTTGAGAGAAGAACACCCGCGGAATCTTTGATCTGCAGGCGGTCCATCTGTGATGTCAGCTTATCGCCGTTCTTATCGTAAATCACGATGTTGCCGGTCAACCGCTGGTCCGACTTGATCCGGGCCGTATTGACCTCCGCTACGACCTTATCGATCTTTTTCAGAATACTCTCCGCACCTGCGACCTGCACAGTCTTTCCGCCGACTACCTCCGTTGTGCCGACCTCATAGCCATTCTCCGGCTTGCCGTTCGTAACGACATTCACGATAAATTCACTCTGCTTTTTCGGCTCCAGCTTTACCTTCTGCACGGACGGGATCACCTCGATCTCATCCAGAGTCACAGCCGGATTGCGGCACTCCACGCGGAGCGGTACGCTCCCCATCTCATTCATCGTTTCCATATCCGCGACGACCTCAAAGTCCGAAGCAGTCAGGCTCTTCAGTACACTTTTGCGCTCTTTCACCTTAATGATTACCGTATCTCCGTAGACATCGTCCTCGACGACATCCAGCACCTTATCCAGTGCGGTAACGCTCTCCACATTCTCCTGCTGAATCTTGACATCCCGGAAGAGGCGCACGCTCATCGGATCGTTTACATTTACCACGAGCAGCCAGATCCCGAAAGCCACGAACAGCGATAACAGCTTCAGTCCCATATTTCGGGTAAATTTATATTTCATTTTTATTCCAGCCTTTCCAGAGCCTGAATTTCTTCTGCGCAGCAGTCTTGTTCTGCGCCATGACAAGCAGCTTTTTCAGCTCCTCTGCCGTCAGCTTTCGCATCAGCTCACCCTTGTAGGCGACGGAAATTGCCCCGGTCTCCTCCGAAACAATCACCGTAAGGGAATCCGTCACCTCACTGATCCCCACGCCGGCTCTGTGCCGTGTCCCAAGCTCCTTGCTCAGCAGCATGTTGTCGGAAAGCGGAAGGTAGCAGGTCGCTGCCGTGATTCGGTTTCCGCGCACAATGACTGCACCGTCATGGAGCGGTGTGTTATGTTCAAAAATATTAATCAGTATCTGACTGGTCAGCACCGAATCGATCACTATACCGGTCCGCTCATACTCATCCAGCCGGACATTCTGTTCAATGACGATGAGCGCTCCGGTCTTGGCCCTGCTCATCTCAGATGCCGCCTTTACGATCTCATTTACCGTCTTGTCACTGAACCGCTCCGTCACATGGTTCGTATCGATCGGAAGCAGTGAAGAGACGATCTTTTTCTCGCCGATCCGCTCCAGCACTCTGCGCAGCTCCGGCTGAAAGATCACGATCGCAGCGGTAATCGCAATGTCGATTCCTCTGTTTACAATGAAAATCAGTGTATCCATGTGCAGAAGATACACAAGGGACACACAGATCACCAGTACCATGATTCCCTTGAGAAGTGTCCATGCCCGGGTATTTTTCACCCATAGCAGAAAACTATATACAAGGAAAGCCAAAATGAGAATTTCCAGTACATCTGTCACGGTAATGGAAAATGTCGGTACTGTGAACCATGACAGATAATTCGACAGCCAGATTCTAATGCTGCTCATTTTGTCCTCTCCTTTCTGATCGCATTTCTATTTCAGTATAGCACACATTTTCTGCCGTGCAAACCGTCTTTTTCCCTTTTCCTATACATAAAACAAGAAAAAATATATGCCTGATCCCGGCTTCCCCAAGCAGCCTTGCGAGCGCGTCTGCTGTGCTTCCGGTCGTGTACACATCATCGACCAGCAACACCCGCTGCAGCCCTCCTGCAGGCTTTCGCAGTGCAAAGCTCCCCTTCAGGTTCTCCATACGCGCTTTTCGGCCGAGCTGCTTTTGTTCGGTATGCGGTCTGACGCAGCAGATCAGCTTCTGCTCCACCGGGATTCCGGTAAGTCTGCTCAATTTTTTTGCCAGCAGTTCAGACTGATTGTAGCCCCGCTTCTGCCGCTTTTTCCAGTGCATCGGCACCGGAATGAGCAGCTCCGGCTGCCAGATATGGAGGTGCTTCTGCAGCACCTCTGCCATCAGGACGGCATAAAAATCCAGATAATCTCTGCGATTGTCCGCCTTCATCCGATAAACGGAGCGTCGCATGGCACCGGTATAAATGACAGCTGCTGCCCCCTGATCGAACCAGTGTCTGGTGCGTAAACAGTCATCGCAGTACTCCGTCTCCCAGCTTCCGACAGGCTTCCCACATTGAAAGCAGGTCGGCCCTTCCACCTTCGGAAGTTTTTTCGCACAGGCACGACAGCAGCCTTCCTCACCCTTTACCAGAATCGTGTCGCATAAAATACAGCGCGGCGGGTAGAGCAGGCGAAGTACCGCCTTTCCTGTCGTTTCCCCAAGCTGCAGCGGTGTAAATTTCTTTTCGGTTCTCTCCATAGATAAATACCGTGCTCTCTCCCCGGTATTTTCTTATCGCTAGTTCTTCTGCTTATTCTGCCATTTTACATTGCGGAAAGCTCCTGTATACGTGCGGCCAGCGCAGTGTAGCGCTTCTGCTCCATCGTATTGTCAATCATCTGCGTAAATGTACGCTCATCCCCGACAAGCGTCACGCATTTCCGCGCCCTGGTCACCGCCGTGTAGAGCAGATTTCGGGTCATAAGCATACGCGGGCCTGACAGCAGCGGGATCACGATCGCCGGATACTCACTGCCCTGCGATTTATGGATCGTCACAGCATAGGCCAGCTCCAGCTCCTCTAAGGCAGCGTAGGTGTATTCCACCATGCGCTGTTCATCGAACTCTACGGTAACCCGCTCTGTCTGCTCATTGATCTCCCGGACAATTCCCATATCGCCATTGAAAATGCCAAGCCCCTTCTCAACCGGAATCCCGTAGCGGCCCCGCACCTCCCACTCAATCTGATAATTGTTCTTGATCTGCATGACCTTATCGCCCTCCCGGAACAGCATACCATTCTGCTCATGCTCCTTTTTTCCGGCATCCGGCGGATTTAAGTACTCCTGTAAAATTTTGTTCAGCCGCTCGACTCCGAGCAATCCTTTGCGCATCGGCGTAAGCACCTGAATATCATATGGCGATGCCTGTACATAGCGCGGCATCTTGTCACGGACGAGCTGAATCACAATGCTGATGATGACATTTGCATCCTGACGCTTCAGAAAAAAGAAATCCCGGCTCTTATTATCTAAGGTCACCGGTTCTCCACGATTGATCTTATGCGCATTCACAACAATGTCGCTCTCCTTGGCCTGTCGGAATATCCGGGTCAGCTGTACGACCGGGATCTCGTTTGATTCAATGATATCCTTCAGAATACTTCCCGGTCCGACGGACGGCAGCTGGTTCATATCACCTACCATGATGAGCCGTGTGCCGATCGTCACGGCATCCAAAAGCGCATGCATAAGGTAAATGTCCACCATCGACATCTCGTCGATGATGATGACATCCGCATCCAGCGGATTCTGAGCATTTCTGCCAAATCCTTCCGTACTGCCGCCATCCTCCTGCACACCGGAAATCTCCAATAACCGGTGCACCGTCTTCGCCTCGAATCCGGTCGCCTCCGTCATCCGCTTGGCTGCACGCCCGGTCGGCGCCGCCAGAAGGATCTGCAGCCCCTCTGATTCAAAATAGGAAATCAGCGTATTAATCGTCGTCGTCTTTCCGGTACCGGGACCACCTGTAATCACAAGCAGCCCACAGCGCACTGCCTCAATGACCGCCTTTTTCTGCATCCCGTCGAGCACCGTTCCCGTCTCCTGTTCGATGGAGGCAATCTTCTTTTCGATCACCGCCGCATCAATCTCACCGGTAATATTCAGATCGACGAGCATCCGCGCTGTACTCATTTCCATATAGTAGGCTGAGGCGCTGTACACGCAGTCCCGGTCTCCGTCTTTTCGGATCACGATTTTCTTCTGGATTGCCATATCAACCAGAAACGGATCGAGATCATCAATCGGCACGCCGAGCAATTCTGTCGTACGTCCCAGCAGCAGCTCTTTTGGCAGAAATACATGTCCCTCCGACGCTGCCTGCTGCAGGACATAGGAAATCCCGCATTTTACACGATATTCTGAATCAAAGCTGACTCCCGCGCGCTTTGCGATCTCGTCTGCAATCCGGAATCCGATGCCGCTGATGTCATCCGCCAGCCGGTAAGGATTCTGCTCGATCACCTCGTACATCCGCTGCCCGTATTTTTCAAAAATCTTGACAGCCAGTGCCGTACTCACACCAAACTGCTGCAAAAACAGCATCGCCTTCCGCATGTCGCGCTTTTCATAAATCTGCTGCGCGATCTCCCGCGCCTTGCGCTCGCTGATCCCCTTGATCTCCGCCAGCCGCTCCGGCTCTTCCTCAATGATCCGGAATGTATCTGCCCGGAACCTTCGCACGATTCTGGCAGCAAGTGCCGTGCCGACCCCCTTGATCGCCCCGGATCCAAGATACCGCTCTACGGATTCCTCATCCTCCGGAGGACGGATCGCGTACGTATCGACCCTGAACTGCTCCCCATACGTCGGATGTGCTATGTATGTCCCTTCCGCCTCGAGCCGTTCGCCCTCCCCGATATAGGAAAAGGTGCCGACACAGGTGATCTCGGTATCCTCCGATGTCAGCACCATGACTGTATAGCCATTCTCCTGGTTCCGGTATATGATATGATCTACATAACCTTCTATTTTTTCCATTCGCGTCTCAATTCTTTTCCATCATTTTCCCGTTTGCAGCCATCAGCTCTACAAATTTTCCTGTGCCGACCGCCACTACAGTCATTGGATCCTCTGCCGTCATCGTATTGATGCCCGTCCGCGCCTCAATCAGCTCCTCCAGCCCGCTTAAAAGTGCGCCGCCACCCGTCAGCACGATCCCCCGGTCTACGACATCTGCCGCAAGCTCCGGCGGTGTGCGCTCAAGCACGCTGTGTACAGCGTCCACAATCTGTCCGGTCACTTCCTTTAAGGCATCGCGCGTGTCCTCTGAGGTCACTCGAATCGTCTTCGGCAGTCCGGTCACTAGGTCACGTCCCTTTACCTCCATCGCCTTCGGCTCCGGCTTTTCAAATGCAGTCCCGATCGTGATCTTGATCTCCTCCGCGGTCTGTTCTCCAATCATCAGGCCATACTTTTTCCGGACATATTTTACAATTGCATCGTCAAAATCATCTCCGGCCACCTTGATCGAAGTGCTCACAACAATCCCGTCCAGGGAAATCACCGCCACATCACAGGTACCGCCACCGATGTCTACGATCATATTGCCGCACGGACGGGATATATCGATCCCGGCTCCGATGGCTGCCGCGATCGGCTCCTCAATGATGTGCACCTCTCTGGCTCCCGCCTGATAGGTCGCATCCTCCACTGCTTTTTTCTCAACCTCTGTGATACTGCTCGGCACACAGATGCTCACCCTCGGCTTTCGAAAGGACAGCTTGCCGATCGCCTTCTGAATAAAATACTTCAGCATCTGCTCTGTGACTGTATAATCTGAGATCACGCCCTTTCGCATCGGGCGGACTGCTATGATATTGCCCGGTGTCCGGCCAAGCATGAGCCTTGCCTCTTCTCCGATTGCTTTTATCTTATTGGTGTCCCGGTCATAAGCCACCACGGACGGCTCCTTTAGGACAACTCCTTTTCCTCTGACATAAACTAATATGCTGGCGGTTCCAAGATCAATTCCTACATCTGTTGCTGCCATCTCTCTTACCCCTTTCCTGACTGTTTGCTTCTCATTCGTTTCAGGATTATTTGTCTCCCCGCTGCTGTTCATAACTTTTTTATTATAATATAGATTGATAGAATTTGGAAACTCTTTTTCTTAAGATTCCCCTAAGTAAAATTCCATCTTTTTCATTACTGTTTAGTATACCCGCCAGCCTCGTTTTAGATGCAAATAGCCTGACCTGTTTTTATACAGAAATGCTTTAGACGTCCTAAAGGTTTTCTTAACTTTTTTTCCGTTTTTTTTAGAAACTGGACATACTTTCAACATATTTTTCGATTATGATGTAAGAGTATTAGCGAGGAGCTAATATATTTCATAACTCACACTTGGCAGCCCCCACACGCTGCCAAGTACTCCCTCAAACATTACCTGTGCGGGAGCCAAACCCGTGCAGGGCAAAACATTTTTCAACCCAAATTTTTCTCTTTCCTGAAAAAGTCTGACGAGCAATCGTCAGACTTTTTCTTGTCATAACCAGTTCAGCACAACAGCAACATGCGAAGATAGCTTTCAGCAAATTTTTTGCTGAGGGCTATATTTGCATGTTGGGATGGGCGGGACGCCCATCAGCCACAGATAGGAGCTGCTTTAGCAGCGGATAGCCTGCGCAGCAGGTGGATCTGTGGCCTGCGCGGAACGTCCGCACTTCACAGCCCCTTAAACAGTTCAGCGCAACAATAACATGCGAAGATAGCTTTCAGCAAATTTATTTTAAATATCTCTTCACATACTTCCCTGTATACGATATCGGACTCTCGGCCACCTCCTCCGGCGTCCCCTGTGCAATCACCGTACCGCCACGATCGCCGCCCTCCGGGCCGATATCAATAATATAATCTGCTGTCTTGATGACATCCAAATTGTGTTCGATGACGATAACCGTGTTTCCGCTCTCCGCAAGCCGGTGCAGGATCTCGATCAGCTTATGCACATCTGCAAAGTGCAGTCCGGTTGTCGGCTCATCCAGAATATAGACCGTCTTTCCGGTACTGCGGCGGCTCAGCTCCGTCGCCAGCTTAACCCGCTGTGCCTCGCCGCCGGAGAGCTCCGTCGACGGCTGTCCCAGCCGGATATAGGACAATCCGACATCATTCAATGTCTCGATCTTCCGGTAAATTGACGGGATATGCTTAAAGAATTCCATCGCTTCCTCTACGGTCATATTCAATACATCGTAAATGGACTTTCCTTTGTATTTTACTTCCAGCGTCTCCCGATTGTACCGTTTGCCCTTGCAGACCTCGCACGGCACATAGACATCCGGAAGAAAATGCATCTCGATCTTCAGGATTCCATCGCCGGAGCATGCCTCACACCGCCCGCCTTTTACATTAAAGCTGAAACGGCCCTTCTTGTAACCACGCGCCTTTGCATCCGCAGTCGCCGCAAACAGATCACGGATCTGATCGAACACACCAGTGTAGGTCGCCGGATTCGAACGCGGCGTCCGTCCAATCGGTGACTGGTCTATGTTAATGACCTTATCCAACTGCTCCAGACCGCGAATCTCCGTGTGCCTGCCCGGAATGACACGCGCACGGTTCAGATCCCGCGCCAGACGCTTGTAGAGAATCTCATTGACAAGCGAACTCTTCCCGGAGCCGGAAACACCGGTCACACAGGTCAGCACGCCAAGCGGAAACTTTACGTTGATTTTTTTCAGATTGTTCTCCTGCGCACCACGCACCTCAATCCAGCCGTTCGGTGCCCGCCGTACCTTTGGCACCGGGATCCGGATCCGTCCGCTCAAGTAGGCACCGGTGATGGATTCCTCACAGTTCATCAGATCCTCCACCGTACCGGTTGCCACGATATGACCACCGTGCTCACCGGCTCCCGGTCCGACATCCACGATAAAGTCCGCCGCACGCATTGTATCCTCGTCATGCTCAACGACAATCAGCGTGTTGCCGAGATCCCGCAGACTGTTCAACGTACTGAGCAGCTTGTCATTATCCCGTTGATGCAGTCCGATGCTCGGCTCATCCAAAATGTACGCCACACCGACCAGACCCGATCCAATCTGCGTCGCCAGACGAATCCGCTGCGCCTCTCCGCCGGATAAGGTGCCGGTTGCACGTGCGAGGCTCAAATATTCCAGTCCGACATTGACAAGAAAACGAAGTCGGGCACGGATCTCCTTTAAAATCTGATGTCCAATCAGCTCCTGTTGCTGCGTGAGCACGAGCTGCTCCATAAACTGCTGCAGCTCTCCGATTGACATCGCCGTGATCTCCGCGATATTTTTATCTGCTACCGTGACTGCCAGTGCAGACTTTTTCAGACGCTGCCCGCCACAGGCCTTACACGGTGTGATACGCATAAAGCTCTCGTATTCCTGCTTCATTGTGTCCGAGCCGGTCTCCCGGTAACGCCGCTCCACATTTTTGATCAGCCCCTCAAAGGCAACGTCATAAATACCTTCGCCGCGCTGCCCCTTGTAGTACACCTTCACTTCCCGGCCGTTTGTGCCGTGAATCAGCATATCCTGAACATCCTGCGGCAGCTCCTGAAACGGAGTCGCAAGGTCAAACTGATACTCCTTTGCCAGTGCATCCAGAATCGCACGGGTAAAGCTGCCCTTGTCCGTGCAGGACTGCCATCCTGTCACAACGATCGCACCATCCTGAATACTCATGGAGCGATCCGGTATCATCAGATCAACGTCAAACTCCATCTTATAGCCGAGGCCATAGCAGTCCGGGCAGGCTCCGAACGGATTATTGAACGAAAAGCTGCGCGGCTCGATCTCCTCAATACTGATTCCGCAGTCCGGGCAGGAAAAGCTCTGGCTGAAGCTGAGCATGCTCCCGTCGGCTGCCTCCCCGCCGTTTACCTCGACAAGCGCAAGACCATTGGCGAGATGCAGTACATTTTCCATTGAGTCTGTCAGCCGCTGCTCAATCCCCGGCTTCACGATCAGACGGTCTACGACAATCTCAATATTGTGCTTGATATTTTTTTCCAGCTTGATATCTTCAGAAAGCTCATACATGCTTCCGTCAATCCGCACCCGGACGTAGCCGCTGCGCTTCGCCTGCTCAAGCAGCTTTGCATGCTCACCCTTGCGTCCCCGCACGACGGGCGCGAGCAGCTGAATCCTGCTGCGCTCCGGAAGCGCCATGACCTGATCCACCATCTGATCAACGCTCTGCTTTGCGATGACCTTTCCGCACTTCGGACAGTGCGGCGTCCCGATCCGTGCATAGAGCAGACGGAAATAGTCATAAATCTCCGTCACTGTGCCGACCGTAGAACGTGGATTGCGGTTCGTCGACTTCTGGTCGATGGAAATCGCAGGCGGAAGTCCTTCAATACTCTCCACGTCCGGCTTTTCCATCTGACCAAGGAACTGCCGTGCATATGAGGAGAGTGACTCCATATACCGCCTCTGCCCCTCTGCGTAGATCGTATCAAACGCAAGCGAAGACTTGCCCGAGCCCGACAGGCCGGTGAACACCACAAACTTATTCCGCGGAATATCCAGGCTGACATTTTTCAGATTGTGCTCATTTGCCCCACGAATCCGGATGTACTGCTTTTTATCGATCCCCGGCGCTTCCTCCTGAAGTGCTTCCGTAAATGTCTCTATACTCATAGTTTATATTTTCTCCTCATCTTATACCGTTATGCAGTCCGTCTCCTGTAAATATTTCTTCAGCGAAATCATCTGATCACGCAGCGTGGCTGCCGCCTCGAAGTTCAGCTCGGCCGCCGCCTTCTTCATCTGCTTGTGCACCTCGCCAATCAGCTTCTCCAGCTCCTCCCGGCTCATTGATTCCGGATCCTTTTCGAGCTCCTTCTCTTCCTTCGCGACTGCCTTGGAAATGCTGATCAGATCCCGGACTGCCTTTTTGATCGTCTGCGGAGTAATGCCGTGCTCCTCATTGTACGCCTGCTGCAGCTTCCGGCGGCGCATTGTCTCCTCCATTGCGCCGCGCATGGAATCCGTGATCACATCTGCGTACATGATGACATGTCCCTGCGCATTTCGTGCGGCACGGCCAATCGTCTGAATCAGCGATACCTCAGAACGCAGGAATCCTTCCTTGTCTGCATCCAGAATCGCCACGAGTGATATCTCCGGAATATCCAGTCCCTCCCGGAGCAGATTGATGCCGACCAGCACATCAAATACATCCAGGCGCATATCGCGGATGATCTCCGTGCGCTCCAGCGTATCAATGTCCGAATGCAGATACCGCACCCGGATTCCGACCTCTTTCATGTAGTCGGTCAGGTCTTCTGCCATCCGCTTCGTCAGCGTCGTCACGAGTACCTTATTCCCGGCAGCCGTCTCCTTATTGATCTCTCCGATCAGATCGTCAATCTGTCCCTCCACCGGACGCACCTCGACCTCCGGATCCAGCAGCCCGGTCGGGCGGATGATCTGCGACGCCCGCAGCAGCTCGTGCTCCGCCTCGTAGTCTCCGGGCGTCGCAGATACAAAGAGCACCTGATCCAGCTTGCTCTCAAATTCATCAAAATTCAGCGGACGGTTGTCCTTTGCGGACGGCAGTCGAAAACCATAGTCGACCAACGTCGTCTTCCGCGACTGGTCTCCGACGTACATTGCCCGCACCTGCGGCACCGTCTTGTGCGACTCATCGATAATCAGAAGATAGTCATCCCCGAAATAATCCATCAGTGTATGCGGTGTCGCCCCGGCAGGCATCCCGGCCAGATGTCGGGAATAGTTCTCAACGCCGGAACAAAAGCCTGTCTCCCGGAGCATTTCCACGTCATAGTTCGTCCGCTCTGCGATCCGCTGCGCCTCCAGCAGCTTGTCCTCACTCTTAAAATATTCTACGCGCTCGGCCAGCTCCTCCTCAATCGCATTCGCTGCCCGCAGAATTTTATCCATCGGAACAACATAATGGGACGCCGGAAAAACAGCGATAAATTCCAGTCCCTTCCGAATCTCACCGGTCAGCGTGTCGATTTCGGTAATCCGGTCGATCTCATCTCCGAAAAATTCTACCCGATACGCATACTCATCCGCATTTGCCGGAAAAATCTCCAGCACATCGCCCCGGACACGAAACGTACCGCGGTGAAAATCCATATCGTTCCTGTCATACTGGATATCGATCAGCTTATGGATGATCTCGTCCCGGTCGCGCTCCTGCCCCTGGCGGAGATACAGCACCATATCCTTATAGTCTGCCGGGCTGCCCAATCCGTAAATGCAGGAAACGCTCGCCACAATAATGACATCCTTCCGTTCGACCAGTGAGGCCGTCGCCGATAAACGCAGCTTATCGATCTCATCATTGATCGCAGAATCCTTCGCAATGTACGTATCCGAGGATGGTACATACGCCTCCGGCTGATAATAATCATAGTAGGAGACAAAATATTCCACTGCATTTTCCGGAAAGAATTCCTTCATCTCACCGTACAGCTGTGCCGCCAGCGTCTTATTGTGTGCCAGTACAAGCGTCGGCTTATTCAGCTTCTCGATCACATTTGCCATCGTAAAGGTCTTGCCGGAACCAGTCACCCCCAACAGCGTTTCGAACTGATTTCCTTCCTGAAATCCCTCCACCAGCTCCTTGATCGCCTGCGGCTGATCTCCGGTGGGCCGGAACTCTGAATGTAATTTAAAATGATCCATAATGCGCTCTCCTGACCGAGTAAAAGCGATCTGCAGCAAGTGCAAACCGCAATCATATTCTTAGTATGGTTACTGGTTTAGTACAGCATACAAAAATTAACTGGACTAATAACGCAGAATGAATTTTCATTCTGCAAAGAAGAAAAACGCAGGCGTAGCGGGCTACATCAAGTTTTTCTGATGTCGCAGATGGAAATTCAGGCAAGTTATGTAGTTCAGTTATTTGCAGTATGATGTACTAGTATACCATTCAGACAAAAAAAAGTACAGAGCAAACTCAAACATTTGTTCTGTACTTTTTCTCTTTTGCTCTATGCTATGATCAGATTTTTATAAAGCGGACATTCGCAATCAATCAAACTTTTCGCGATTAGGCTTCAAATACATGTTTTACAAAGTGCAACGCACTTTGAGCGTCCATATCTAATGTAGCTTCAGAACAGTTTCCAATGATATCTCTCCATATTTTAATATCATGCCCTACTGTTCCTCCCTGCATTACAAATGGCTCCATAACTGCTGCATGTTGGTAGTTTATATCTCGCAATGCCTGTCCTATCTCATTCCAAGGAAGCATACCTTTTCCTGGTACTTTACGATTTCCTTCTCCTATGTGGAAGTGACAAAGCCTATCTCCCGCTTTACGAATGGCTGCTGCTATATTATCTTCCTCTATATTCATATGAAAAGTATCTAACATAACACCAACATTAGAAGAGCCAACCTCTTCAACGTATGCCAACGCTTCATCGCATGTATTCAACATATAGCCTTCAAAACGGTTAAGAACTTCCATCCCCATCATTATGTCATATTCTTCAGCATACTGACTAATAATTTTCATGTTTTTAATGGAATTCTCTAAATCCCTTTTCTTATCAAAAGGTTTGGAATAATCTACAGGCCAATAACCATAGAGTGCGCCTCCAACAATATGAATATCCATTAACTTCAATTTCCGGAGCGTCTCTTTCCAAAAACTGATTGCTTGTTTCTGCGTATTGGGTTCTGAAGATGACAGGCTTTCATTAAAATGAGGTCCATACCCTGCTGTCAATGTTACGCCTTTTTCTTTCGCATATTTTCCAATATCAATTAACTCCTGATCTTTCGTGTAATAGTCAGAAAAAGCGCCGCAAGAAATTTCCAGAATATCAAAACCTAATTTTGAAATTTTATCTATATAATATTTGTAATCTCCATTCCATTCCTTTTCCCAATAAGCGTAATAAATACCATATTTCATATTCTACACCTCAGTATTAAACCCTCTATCAGTTCTTTTACTTTTTATCTATGATTGCACATGTTCGTCTCGTAAGTTCTTCAATGCTCACCTGATAAAATCCTGAAACTCCTGTTCTAAGTATACCAGTCACATTATTCTTCCAAGATTCTGGAATGTTCTTTGCTCCAATCATTATTCCCATAATCGAACCAACCGTAGCCCCATTACAATCAGTATCATAGCCACATTCCATTGCTATACCAAGCGCATTGGTAAAATCAGTTTCCCCGTATAGAATCGAAATAGCAACTACAGCTGCATTGGTAATAGTGAGACACCAATCATGGCTATCATCTTCATTATATTTACTATGTAGTTTATTAATAGCTTTCTCTTTTGATACTCCATTACAATAATCTGATACTATTCCCAATACTACTTCATAAAGTCTCGATGTTGCAGGGATTTCGCCTAAAGCCGTTTCAATTAATTTGACAACGTTGCTTTCAGCATATGCTGCCGCAAGCAAAGCTGCTACAAACATTTCTCCATATATTCCATTTTTTGCATGAGAGATTCTTGCATCTCTCCATGCCATATCAGCTGCCTTCTTCGGATCCCCTGGGCACACATAACCAAAGATATCTGCCCTGATCTGTGCACCTATCCATTCCCTATATGGATTCTTCCACCAGCCACTTTTAGAGGTAGGCACCAGATTGCCAATATTTCTATACGCTACTCTTTCAGCAGTAGAAACATGACCCATTGGAAGACTTGTAAGCCACATCCATGCAATTTGATCACTCGTAAAATCTTTTCCATAAATTTCAAGAGTTTTCAAGCCTATGACTGTATAATTTGTATCATCATCCTCTGGCATATCTACAATGTTATTAATCCAGTGAGTGACAGTATCACAAAATGCATTTTCTCCATTATTACTTACATTATATTTATGAATTATTTCTTCTGAAACATCAGATGACAAAAACCTCTCAACTGGATAATTATCGGTATCTTTAAGGAACCCTTCAATTCTTTTTCTTTTCCAACCTTCAATAGGTTGGCCCAGCAAACATCCAATACAGCGTCCAAGCCATGCACCCCAAACTCTGTCTTCTATTGTCGCTTGATCTACAGTAAAGTTCCTTCTAAGTTCCGTATTTCTCAATTCCTCTATTTTTTCTATTTCATTTGGTTCCTGATATGGGAACTCTCTTTTAATTGGTTCTTTTTCAATTCTATCCAGTATTTCCCAGGCTTTTCTTTCTTTTTCTTCAAATGACATATCACCTGATGTCTGAATAATTTCTTCTATCTCTTTTCTATATAATTCAACATTTTTTCCTTCTTCCTCTGCCTGCTTCAATTCGATAGGAAGATATTCAAAGTATGTCATCCACAATGTATTCTCAATCATTTATTTACCTCCTTAAAAAAGCATAATCTTTTTCCTTCAGAACTCATTCCAACTATCCTATTTCCTACATAGTCTACCAATAACTCATTATTTCTAAATGAGTATTTTTTACGTTGCTTCAAATACTTAACCGGCAATCTCAACATACCCTTTTGATAAATTCCATATAGATATAACCATTGTCCTTCTATATAAAATAATATTGACTGTCGGTTTAGTTCCTTTATTAATGCATTCCAATCTACATCTTTTGGCATCAGGCATCTGACTACTCGATCTTCTTTGAGTAAAATTTTCATTTCTCCACATGAATATGGCGTTCTATAGCAAATTTTCTCATCTTCATAATCAAACTGCAAATTAACGCTGATAATTCCATTCACATTTGTCACAATATGATTATATGCCCAACAGAGGCTGCTAACCCCTCCACCAACGATATCCCAATTGAAGGATATCTCGCTTCCAGGCTCATATTCATGACCGTATGGACATGGGAAGCCAAACGCTCCTTTCATCCTAGTTGCCATTTTGGAAATGGAATCATCTTCAGATTCTTCATCTGAAATAAAACTGACATCCAAAAGTTGCGATGGCAGAAGATGGCATCTTATCATCTTATCAGCTCTATCGTAATACTCTTCATAACCTGCTTTGCCCAAGCACAAACATGCTTCCAGGTAATCACCTGTGTTATTAATTTCCCCCACCCAATTATCTACCCTTTTGTCATTTTCTAAACACCATCCAAAATCGGTAGCAACCTGGTAGTATCCATTTTCCATAAATTTTTTTACCCGGCATAAAATTTCTTGATTCTGAATCAAACTGCCTAACATAGCAATTCCTGAAATCATAGAACTTGTTGAATGAAGATGCTCTGCAAATCTTTCTCTGTCAAATTCTCCATCATCAAGCAAAACATTTTTTAATGCTGTATCCGTAAGCCTGATAGCCTGGTCCAACGCCTTATCATACGGATATACCATATACAGTCTGACTAATCCCCCAATATACCTTCCAAGCGTAGAAGAAAACCTATATACTTCCCGTTCACTGCTAGCCCCACATTCAACTTTTCCTCCGCATTCACGTTCATACAGGTCTGTCTTCCAATTTCCCGTTTCAAAATCTGTATATCGATCGACCATATCGATCAAATGTTCTGCGCCTTTTTTAGCCTTCTGATCATTTGGATTTTTCTTTAACAATGCTACAAAGGCATACATTGCCTCCCTAAGATTATGCAGATCACATACCTTTTCCCACTCAAATGTATTTACATTTAAATTAGCCATCATTCCAGTATCATTATTAAAGATTTCATATGCCCAAAATGCCAATTGATCATATATTTCCTGTGGTACGACTTCTCCTGTGATCGCTTCTGCATTAACTAAAGCATCAAGCCATCGCCCCATGGAATGAACACAGCTATAACTTTTATGATGACTATTTCCATATTTGGGACCAGAAATATAATTCCAAAAATAGGGAAGATTGTTATGTTTTTTATCATACCACTCCAGCATTGGATTCATTCCCTCACGAATAGCCATTACCAAATCCAAATCATTGATTTTTACATACTTTGGAAATTCTACCATAATCTTTTATCCTTTCACGCTTCCTGTTGTCATTCCTTCTACAAATGAATCCTGCATCAAAAAGTATATTATAATGATTGGAAGTATTGAAATAATAGCTGCTGCGTAAATATAACCATAATCTGCCCCGTTTTTTCCTACAAAGTTAAAGAAGCGCAAAGATACCGTTCGCATTTCTTCTTTTTGTAAAAAGGTATTGGAAAAAAGAAACTCGTTCCACGTATTCACAAATACGATTAACATAACACTTGTCATGATAGGTTTCGCAAGAGGAACAACAATATACCACAAATTTTGCATTTCTGATGCTCCGTCAATGCGGGCCGCTTCATCCAGTTCTTTTGACATTCCCTCAAAAAATGCAGACATAAAGATGAAGTTAAATGGAATATTGATCCCTATATATATTAAAATCATTCCAATATGGGTGTTAATCAGCTTAATTTTATAAAAGAAAAAAAACAGTGGTACAATTACAGCAAACGTTGGAATCGCAAGTCCCGCAACAAAATATGACTTAAAAAATTCCTTAAAAAAACAATCTGTCTTATACAATCCATAAACTGCCAGGCCAACAAGCAACACCACACTGAACGCAGTTCCAAAACCTATAATCAGACTGCTTGCATAAGCATATGCATATCCCCCTCTAGTCCAAGCAACAGCATAGTTTTCAAAATGAAATTTTGTTGGAAACCCCAGCATAAGCTTCGATATTTCGTCGTTTCCTCTAAACGAATTCACAACCACCACAACAATCGGCATAATCTGAATCAAGGATATTAACGCTGCGAAAAAAACATTCATATAAAGAGTCATTTTTTTGCGTTTCTGCATTGTCATTTCTATTCACGCCCCCTTTTTTGAATGAATTTTAAAACGAAATATACACTCAGTGCCAATATACAAACCGATAAACTCATCGCTGCACCATAACCCGCATCATAATTAATAAAAGTGGTTTTATATATTCTAGTAGCAAACACCTCTGTTGAACCGGCTGGTCCCCCCTGCGTCATAATCCACACATAATCAAAGGTAGTAAATGCTGCAATAATAACAAACACAAAATACGATATTATTGTAGGCTTAATCTGCGGGATTGTAACGTGTATCAAAGTTTGCCATGCATTTGCGCCCTCTGTTTTAGCTACTTCATATAACGAAGTATCCACCTGATGTAACGCAGACAACATTAAAACAAGAACAAACCCCCACCAGTGCCAGTTATCAACAAATGCCGCTGCATAAAGTGCCTGTTTTTCATTTCCAAGTGGTGCAAATCCTGCCAATGCTTTTATTCCCAATTTTTCAAATATTGATCCTAAACCAGAATATGGGCTATAGAATATGGAAAAAATTTTTCCAGACACTGTTGCGCTTATAACATATGGAAGAAAGCAAAGTGTCCTAAAAATCATTTGCACTTTTCCTATCTTGGTAAATACTAAGGCCATTCCCAGTCCAAGGATAAAAGGAACGATCAGGAAAATTGCCATCCAAATCAAATTATTTTTCATTGCAAATAAGAAATCATAATCTTTAAGCATTCTCTTGAAATTATCAAGACCAATGAACACTGGTTCTGATAATCCATTCCATTTTGTGAATGCATAATAAATCATGGATAATGCCGGAATTACAATTACAATCACATGTATTAAAAAAGCTGGCAGAATAAAAAATGTACCTTTTAACTTTTTCCTCGTATTGTATGACATTTTATTCCTCCCTTATAAAAGAACTAAGACTTCACACATACTATAAGCGTTTAATGTTTTATAACAGTGTGAAGCCTTAGAAAGAACCTACTTACACAGTTCTTTTTGATTTACTTAACCTGCAAACACATAACCATCTGCGAAATCTTCAGCGATTGTTTCGTTTGCCTTATCAATAAAGGTATCTAAATCCATTTTGTCATAAAATACCTTATCCAGATTGTCATCAAGGAAGGTTGTTGTTTTGGCAGGGAAAAATCCCCATGGCGCATATCCAACTGTTTCAAGATTCATATTTTCATTTTGTGCATCAAGTGTTTTTCTTATATTTTCATCCATATCTTCCGGATAAGCAGCAGAATCAATTGGCACTGCCGGTGTTGAAAATCCTTCTGCAACAGCCTGAGCCATCAATTCTTCATTGCTATAAAAATCCATCATCATTTCCATGCACAAATCAGAAACCTGTGAATTTGCATTAATACCAATCGCTTCACCAAGAGTAATTGCTGATCCAGCCGGTGTACCGTCTTTCATAGATGGCCATGCACACTGTCCCCATTCAAAATCCCATGTCTTAGCCGCACCATCTGCCAGAATCAGCCATGGTCCTTCATAGTTAAATACCGCCTTTTGATTTGCAAATAATATTCTGGCCTCATCATTTGTTATAGCTCCACTCTTTTTGTCATTGATATACCCTGCATCCCAGTCGGCTTTCAATAACTCAAATGCACCTTTAATATCCGGATCATCAAATGTAATTTCACCCTTTAAGAGCTGAGCTGTCTTCTCTCCGCCTGCATAGCACGTAAGATAATGTTCATATGGCCAGGTCAGCAAAAGATTTGCCCCGGAATATCCAAACGAAACAGGAATCAAACCAGCTTCCAGAGCCGCATTACATACATCCACAAATTCCTCTCTGTTGGTAGGAACATCTTTTCCTAATTGATCCAAAAGATTCTTATTGTATGTCATTGCAGTCGCTTCGACAGATGCTGGTAACGCATACATTTCATCTTTGTAAAGACAAGAACGAATCGCCCAGTCATACATGCTGTCATCTAAATTATATTCTTTCCTATAATTCTCAAGACTAAGAATACGATTAGTAGAAGCATAATCCGGAATATCAATACTATCCATATAGAACATGTCAGGGCCTGCTCCTGCTGCAACCTGAACTCGAACTGTATTCTGAAGATCCGGCAGACACTGAAAATCAATTGTTACTTCAGGATGTTTTTCTTCAAACGGCTCAAAAATGTATTTTTCCCATATTTCCTGCTGACTTTCCATAATATTAGTCCAGGCTATGGTGATTGTTTTGGCCTCTCCTTCATTTGCCATCACATTCATTGGTAATAATATCGCTGTCAAAGACATAGTTGTGAAACATACCGTTGTTTTTAATAAGTTCTTCATGTTACGCCTCCCAATAATAATTTTTGTTTTTCTCTCTACTAGTTCACGTTCACTTTTTCTTACATTTTATGTTTGTATCTTCTTAACACCTCCTGCCGTTCTTTTTTCTGATAGGCACATTATACTTTGCCAAACCATAAATTAAAACCCAATATCTTACTCATATAATTTATAAAATCTTACGTTATAGATTAAATCGTATTATTTTATACATTTTGATTATTTTTCTTGTATATTCCATTTCATTTTTGTGCATGTTTTCGTTATTTTTTATTTATATCATTGACGCATACGGTATTTTGTACTATAATCGTAACAATTGAGTGATTTTAGAAAACCCACATACATTTAAGTCAAAGCGGATATTCACAATCCGCTTCGCTACTTATAGGATGAGGCATGACAACAGGAGGCGACATATGAAGCTTAATAAATCACAATGGCAACTTGATTTCAAAAGTTCAATCATCATTCCCTGCATAATAGCAATCACATTAATCACTATCCTTCTATTTATATTTCCCTCAATAAGGTATTCTGCTTTATTTTCAGCACAAGCCGAAAATTATAGCCAGAACATTATACGTCAAACAAATCTTGGTATATCCCAATCGTTGCATCAATTCGAAACAAAAGTAAAAAACCTAATAGATGATCCTGAAATTCGTAATTTTATTATCTCAAATGAGAGTACTGATGATTTCCAATACTCTTTTCAAAATATTATCGAAAGTTATTTTCAGGTAAATAGTCTTGATGCATACTATCTGGAAGGCCTAGACTTATATTTGCTTCATAAAAAAGGCAGTCTTCATTATGGTTATAAAAACACATCACTAAGCGACATTCAAACCAGTCCTTATTATAGAAATGCTCTGATTTATCCAACTAATCTAAACTGGCTCCCATACAACCAAAAGGAAGAATGTTTAGAACTTTCAATGTGCATATATAATTATACTGACTATTCCTTAGAAGGAATTGTTGTAATCCGATTGTCTCAGTCTTTCTTATTAGACAAGTTTCAAAATCTTAACATTATTAATGCAGATTGCATGTATATTCTTAATGAAAACAGGCAAATCATCTGTTCTACGGATATTAGTCTATTGGGCAATGTATTCGATGGCTTTGAGCTATCAACCAATGCCTGTGGATCATATTCAAGCGCTGGTAAGTTATATAGTTATGCTGATATGCGCAGTGCTGTACCTGCAATTTCCTATGATAAATGGGTTACCGTTATACAAATTGATCATAATAAATTACTATCTGGTTTTCGCCAAATTTCAACCAGATTCTATATCCTTGCTCTTCTTTTGATTCTGTTTTCTTTTATATCCATATATATGTTTTCCAGAATCATTACTGCTCCGCTTTATGATCTTACTAAAGCATTAAAAGAGATAGCCCACGAAAATTTTAAGTTCGTTCTTCCAGAAACATCATTTATGAAAGAATATTCACTAATAAATCATGGCTTTAATAAAATGAGCAAAAAGCTTGATATGCTGATTAATACAGTCTATAAAGTTCAGCTTGCACAAAAAGAAGCACAGCTAAAAAATCTTCAATCACAAATGAATCCTCATTTTCTTTTTAACACCCTTCAACTAATCAGTTGGAAGGCATACGAATATGAGGCTTATCCAGTTTGTGATATGATTTCCAGCTTAAGTTATATGCTGCAAACAGATTTATATTCTAATGAAAATAAAGTCTATACTCTTCGTGATGAAATGGAATATATTAAACAATATACGTTAATTATTCGTTGCAAGTATAATAACAAAATAGCCATACACACTTCTATTCCAGAGCATCTTCTTGACTGTATTATACCAAAACTGATCATTCAACCTTTTTTAGAAAACTCAATTAACCATGGATTAGCTCCAAAGCCAACACCCGGTGTAGTATCTATTTCGGTTGAACAATGCGATCAGGATTTACTTTGTATCATTGAAGATGACGGAGTTGGTATAGACAATAAAGTACTACAAAATATACGTTCTTTAGATTCACCAGCTACATCTATTGATGATCCAAATAAAAGCGGGCACCATATTGCCTTATCTAACATAAAAACCAGGTTAGAGCTTCTATATGGGAAAAATTATGGTTTTACAATAACTAGTCAGCTTTCTTTCGGAACACGTGTTGAATTACGAATTCCATATCAGACATCAATAGCTTCTAAGGAGAATACTAATGATTAAGGTATTAATTGCAGAAGACGAAGAAGGGATCTTATACAGTATCTCAAATGCTTTTTCATGGGAAAATATGGGTTGTGAAATTATTGGATTAGCACAGAATGGTATTCAAGCTCTAGAGTATAGTCTATCTACTCCTCCAGACATAGTAATATCAGATATCGTCATGCCCGGAATTGATGGCATCACTTTTCTTCGTTATTTGAAAGAAAAATATCCGAATACTCAATTTATTATCCTTACCGGTCATAGAAATTTTGAGTATGCTTGTGATGCATTAAATCTCGGAGCAGCCGTTTTTTTGCTTAAACCTGTAAATTATAAAGAATTGGAAAATCATCTCAAAAAAATAATAAATACAATACTCGCCTCACAAGAGCAACAGCAAATTGAAAATCAGCAAGACTATATTCTGAGCAATTTATTGAGTGGTCACGTCTATAGTAGTATAGATTTTTCACCTAGAATCTTACAACTGCTTGATTCTCTCAAGCAATTCCGAGTGTGCGCTTTTCAATTTGATGACAATCAAGAGCATGATATTTTCCGAATCCACAATCTCGCAAAATTTTGTGAATCTATTATTCAGTTTAATCATTATATCTCAGTAAAAGCCAGCGGACTACATTATGTCCTGATTATTGTAGGCAGAATGAGCACACAAACTCAAGAATTACAATCATTAATGAAACAACTGCAAGATAGAATTTATCAATTTTTTCATACAACAGTATCTGTTGGTATTAGTAACCTACACTCAAATTATGAGGCATTGCATACTGCATATACCGAAAGTCTACGTGCTCTCGGAAAACAATTCTTCACAGGGAATCAATGTATCCATTTTTTTCTAGATCAAAATAGTGAAGACGAGTTAGGTTATACCGACTACCATACTTTATATCTTTATCAAAAAAAAATAGAAACATCTATAGCAACTTATCAAGGAGTGTATTTACATCAGCAGGCTTCTTCATTATTTTATGAATGGGTATCTGTATTTAATAAAAATGTATCCTTAATAAAAAGTTCTTTCATTGTATTATCTGTTCTATCTATTAATAGCATTATCGGATCTGATAAACAACAGACTGCTCTGCTTTTTGAAAAATATGCCAATTTTCAAAAAGTCATCCGATGTGATACACTTGAAATGTTAAAAGATATATTTGTAAATATGATAATTGACCTTAGCGATTTTCGCTCAATCAAAACCAGTACAAAGCAAGACATTGTAAATAAAATTACCGACTATATTTCGAATCATTACATGGAACAATTGTCGCTATCTACTGTAGCAAAATCTGTTTTCCTCTCGCCTTCATACTTAAGCTCCTTAATAACTGGCGAGACCGGGAAAAATTTTACAGATATTGTCAATGAAATACGAATTTCGAAATCTATTGAGCTACTCAAAAATCCGAAAATGCGAATTGCTGATATCGCCTATTCTGTTGGTTTTAACGAGCCTCAGTACTTTAGTAGTATTTTTAAGAAATGTACAAACCTCACGCCTAGAGATTATCGTGATTTTTATTTATCAAGTGTTACTGAAAGAAAATAAGATACTGTTTGTTTGCGCCCGTCAACGATCATAAATGCGTTTTAAAACGGCCGCTATGCAAAAGCATAACGGCCGACTCTTTCAAGAGTTCACCGTCCATGACATAGCCATTGATGATGCACTCCTAGTGTTTTGAGATGATCGCTACCTGCACTTCAACTGCATTTTCTACCGCTGAAGCTGCTCCATACAAAACTACTCCTTCCCTATGAATATTGGCATAAAATGGATAATTCACAACCCACTTGTTAAAGCACGACTGTCTTTTACTGTGATCCATACAGCTTTTGGCAAAAAGGTGCCTGCGAAAAGAACCACGAGCATATCCGCTATATCCGTCCGAAAGGGAGTTCATTCGCTGATTTAAATGACGAGAAAGTCAGACTTATGATGAATCACATAAACAACGAAAAAAGAGACAGTCTTAATGGACATAGTCCATATGAACTCTCTCTTTTACTCTTGGACAACAAACTGCACAAAGCATTAGGATTAAAGGCAATCGCACCTGATGCTGTTATGCTTAGTCCAAAACTTATAAAATAAAATAGTAAAGCACAGGCAGATTTCACTGCACCAGAATTTAGTCTTGCACATAAGGCATGTGGAATTTAGTCTCGCACACTATTTTCAGATGCCCGGCTAGTATGCATAAAAACATAAATCATGGGTGCTTACAGGTTTATTATAAGGCAAAAAAATGGAATTGTTAAGGTGCATTACAGAATTTAATCCCGCATATTTACTGAGATAATCCACAGCTGGAATTTAGTTTTTCATTTAAGTCTCCTGCTTAAAGCCGAAAGAATGGTTTTCTCAACTTTTTCTGCAGCAACAGGCTTTGCAATATGTCCGTTCATTCCTTTTGCCAGAGCTTTCTTTCTGTCTTCCTCAAAGGCATTAGCTGTCATGGCAATGATCGGAATCGTGGCTTTGCTTTTATCTGACAGCCCGCGGATTACCTCTGTTGCTTTGTACCCATCCATGTTCGGCATCTGGATATCCATAAGGATCAGGTCATAGGTGCCTGCCGGTTCCTGCTCCATTTTTGCCACACATTGAATTCCATCCTCAACACGGTCAACCAAAAGTCCCATATCCTCCAGAATAAACTCTGCGATTTCTGCATTTAGATCATTATCCTCTGCCAGCAAAATATGCTTTCCGCTGATTCCGTCTGTTTCATCCATATCTGAAGCCTTTTCCGTATCCTGCTCATAGTAATTCTTATCAGCAATCCGGTATTCCAAGGTAACCGTGAATCTGCTTCCTTCTCCCAGCTTACTTTCCGCTTCAATGGTTCCGCCCATCATATCAACATATTTCTTTATGATCGGCATTCCCAGACCTGTTCCCGCAACCTTTCCCATTGTTGTATTGCGTTCCCGGGCAAAAGCCTCAAACAAGGATGGCAGGAATTCTTCACTCATTCCAATACCGGTATCAATTACCTGAGTCTGTATCCTCACATAGTCTTTCCTGTCACAGTCAAGCTCTGTAATCCTTATAGTAACTGCTCCCCCTGAAGCTGTATATTTTACCGCATTGCTGATCAGATTGAGGAAAATCTCCCTGTTCTTTGTCTCATCGCAGATTACGTGCTCATGCCGCACATCATATTCCATCTCAAGGTGAATACCCTTTTTCTCCGCCTCTGCCTGGAAAATTTTGTAAACTCCATAATAAATATCTCGGATCTTCACATAATTCTCATCCAGCTCCATCTTACCGCTCTCAATTCGGGCCATATCCAGCACATTGTTGATAATAGACAGCAGCAGATTTCCGGACTGTTCCATCTTCTCCTGATAATCCAGAAGCTTCGGATCTGTCAGTTCCCTTTTCATCAGCTCACTGTATCCCAGCAGGGCATTCATCGGTGTCCGGATATCATGTGACATATTAAAAAGGAAGTCTGATTTGGCGGCATTGGCCTTTTCCGCCTGAATCTTTGCTTTTCTTGCTTTCACCAGCAGGTAACTTATAATCAGTATAATCACTAGGGACGTACTTACAAAAGTAATGGAAACTACCCGCAGGTTATCCTTTATGTATTCTGCCAGAGTAACCTTTCCCGGTGTGTTTTCATATACGGAAAACAGGCTTGAAAGTCTGGAAGCAGGCAGGGTCTGAATCGTCTTGTTCAGAATATTCATTAATATTATATTGTCCCTGGTAACTGCAAAGCAGGAATCGCAGGATTTTGTAAGAAAAATATTGCGCATTTTGCTGTCCGCCAGCGTCTTTAATGGCTGTCCTGCCTTCACAACAAAGCAGTCTGCCTCACCACTGCGGACTGCCTTCTCAACCTCATCGGATGAATCATATTCCTTTATTTTCCAGAAAGGATAATTAAAGGAAATATACCATTTCCCCAACAGGTTATTCCTGCTCACTGCCACGATATTCTCTTTATTTTCATCAAACTTCTTAACACCGGTGAGTACTGCAACATTAACTTTAAAAACAGTATTTGACAAAATAAGATCGTTCTGCTCAGCTTCATATGGATTCTGATTCATATGAAAAATCATATCAATCCTGTTATCCTTTAATGCCTGCAGCTCTTCCTCTTGGGAATCAAAGCCTGTCAGCTGAAATTCTATATTTTTTTCTTCCAGACAGCCGGAAGCCAGACTGATATAATCGTTAATAATTCCTACCGGTTTCTCTGACTCTGCATCCACCTGGCTGATACCTACATCACTTTTCAAATATCCAACCCTGACCGCCCCATGCTCCTCCAGCCAGTTCTGTTCCTCATCCGTAAGAGTTTCAATGGAATTTGCGGAGAGATACCTCTTATAAAGATCTTCTGTATAAAAAGGATTCTCCTTTTCTATCCTCTGCATTGCCTGATCCAGTTCTGCTTTCAGATCCGGACGTTTTTTGCTGACTGCAAAATAATTAAAGGAACCACCGATCAGAAGAATAGCAGAAATATTGTCTTTTTCCCACTGTGGAGATTCATTTAAAACAAATCCGTCAATTTCATGATTTTTCAGTTTCTGACGAGCATCATCAGCACCGGTAATATCAACATGCTGCGTGTCCACTCCATGGCTTTTCTCCCACTCATGAAACGTTTCGGCAGGAAGTGCATCCGGCAGCATCCCGATCCGCTTTCCACTCAATGTCGTCAGATCTGAAGCTGAGATGTCTGTATTGGAAGGATCCACATACAGGTAATATTTATCCTCACCCATAGGCAGTTCTGAAAAGAGCATGGAAGCGGCACGCTCCTCTGCATAGGAGATACCTCCCAGCAAATCGATCTGTCCCTTTTTCAGCATGCTCATCAGCTCTGACCAGCTTCCCTCCACATATTCATACTTCCATCCTGTACGCGCAGCTACTGCCTGTTGATACTCATAACTGTAGCCTCTCTTTTTACCGTCCGGTCTTGTGGTATTATAGGTTCCTTCATACCAGCCTACTCTGACTGTCCGGCTTTTTGCTTCCTCTGCTGATACAGGAAAGGGAAACGCAGTAATATATAAAACAAGGCATAATAAAATGCAGATACATCTTTGTCCATTTATCTTAAGCTTTTTCATATCACACTCTCCAAATTATTCCATATCTGTTTCGGTTTGGATATCCTTTCTCTTACCGATGCCAGTGCATGTCCTAATCTTTTATTATACCAAGATCTCAGCGAATTGACTAGTTCTAAATACACAAAAGTTCTATTTTGCGTTGCCGGACACACCAAAAAAGGACCTCAGGGTTTTATAAGAAACCCCTTGGTCCTTCTTTTTTCTGGACTATTCTCTTTTCACAGCCCTCTTTTTCTTCTCTGCGTTATACTATGATGCCTGCGGATTGCTCCCTGCTATCCGTAGTTCTATGCCCAGTAAATTCTGCAGCCGGTCTCATGGCTCATATAAGTCGGATGACCCGGCGTGTGCTGCGGCATATAAAATACATCGTGATATTCATTCCGTGCCAGGAGTTTTCCGTCCTGCTCAATCCACAGTGCAACATTATAAACACTGCCGCTGTGAATCGTTCCATCAAACTCCCAAAGCTTTGTGAGCGAATCCTCTTTTATATCGATATCCTTTGTATCCTCGGCTACTACCTTTCCTGTCTCATCAGTAATACTGTAGCCTACACGGCAAATGCCAAGCGCATAGCTGTAATCGTTGACCGCATAAATCGCATCCAGCTTGTCTTTAAATTTTAAAAATATTCCGACTGGCATATTGCTCTCCAGCACAGCCTGCAGTCCTTTCTTCGGAAGTCCCCAGTAATCATAAATACCGTAAAATGTCTGCGGACACATATCATTAAACAAGAACTGCACATAGCCTGCATTTGGCTTATACTTCTGCATACGATAATGCTCGATATAGTATTTCAGCAGATGGTACTGATACTGCCCGATTGAATCCAGATTATCCAGAATCGGCTGCAGACGGCGGTATACCGGCGGCATCTTTTTCAGGTCATCTATGCATGGCGGCGCATCAAATCCAAACTCCGTATTCATTTTTTCTGTCGTCCCGTAAATGTCGCTGTAATGTCCGTCAGCTCCATTCAACGATCCGGTATAGTTATGGCTGTCTCCGCTATCCGGATCATCTACGCAAAAGGAACCCTTGATGACCGGACGGCTCGGATCATGCTCACGTATCGCTGCAAACAGCTTCGCCCCCGTACTTACTGTCAGGTCGCCCGGCTCATTCATGCAGATCCAGCAAAACAGCGACGGATGCTTTTTCAGCATGTCTACTGTTTCCAGATATATACGAACAAAACGATCCGCAAACGCTTCATCCCCCGGATGCGTCCAGTTATATTCGGAATCATGCATAATTCCAAGACCAAGCTCATCACACAGCTCGTAAAAAACCGGAAGATCCACATGCACATGAACACGAACCATATTGAAGCCGCTGTTTTTAATCTGCAACAGATCTCTGCGATAACGCTCCTCATTCATTGCCGATACATACACATCCGGAAAATATGCCGTTCCTCTCATATAAAAATCTTTTCTGTTTAAGATAAACTTTGTCATCTCCGGTGTCCGCTGCATCTCAATTTTCCGGAATCCGGTCGTCTCCTCATAAGCATCCAGTACCGTTCCATCCTTTGCGCAAAGCGTCACTTTTACCTGATAAACAAACGGTGTTCCTTTATCCCAGGTGTTCCAGAGCCGGACATTGGAAAGGGTTCCGTCCAGACAAGCGACTGCCAGCTCAGAGTCCCCGCTAGGCTGTACACCGGTCAGCTCCTCATTTTTCGACAAAACCACCGCCCCGGTAAAGCAGTCCGTAATACTCCATCTCAAAGAAGCAGCTTCCGGCCTCCGCACCTTTACCTTCAAATGCAGATCAGCACGCTCCAGCGCTTCATCCAGCTGATAGGAAAATTCCGGATTTTCTGCAAAACCGGCTCCTTTCTGTATCCTCAGGCTGACGCTTCCATAAATGCCAACCGGGTTTACATCTCTTTGAATAAATGTATCGGAATGCTCATAAGTGCCTTTTACCATATTCCGATAGACCGCAAAAGTACGTTTCTCCTGCTGGTCAGCCGCCACCTCTTCATCCCATGGTGACCAGACCTTTACAATCAGCCGATTCTTTCCATTTCGCTGTACCACCTCATCCAGTGAAAAGGAAAACGGAGCTGAATATCCCTCGTGAAAACCAAGATATACACCGTTCAGCCAGATTTTGCAGTAATAATCCACATTCGTAAAGCACAGTTCCACATGATCCGTCGCATCAAGTGACAGCTCAAATTCTTTTTTATACCACCACGGAGCATCATTAAAATAGCGCAGCTCTCTTCCCCAGTACGGATGCTCGGAATAGAGCAGCTGCAGCTGCTTCAGCTCCGGCAGCGGCTCCCATTCTGAAATCTGCGGTCCCTGCAGGGTCATAAACTCCTCATGCTCCGGCAGCCCAAGCTGCTCACACGTGTCATGCACATCCTGTAAAATTTCCCAGTTCTTTGATAAATCCTGTCTCATAGAATCCTCCTATCTCAACTCTTGACAGCCTCCACCCTACCATTCTATCTGCAAAAAAGGTACAAAACAACCTTAGCATTGTTCTGTACCTTTTTCAATAATCCGATAAAAATATCTGACCTTTTATTTTACGCCTCTTTCCGCTTCCGGTACAGGTACTCGTCCAGTTCCTTCCTGATCTTCTCCGGAATCGTGCGGGATACCGGACAGGTCGCTGCATTGGCGAAGCGTTTTGTAAATGTGGTAAGGAAGTTGATGTCCTTTTGCAGCTGCTCCATCGACAGGACTTCTTTTAAATCGTACCTGCAATGAATCGGTGCAACATTGCGGCTGGCGTCGCGTGCAAAGGATAAGGCCGGGACACCCTGGTCCGCAAACGGGGTGGAATCACTGGAGTAGACGCCGGTCTTTGACTCAACCGGGAATCCAACCTCCGCTGCCATGTAGGTGATATAATGAGAAAGCTTTTCTTCTGCGGATACGCAGGCAATAAATTTACCCATGTACGTTCCGATCATGTCCAGATTGATATTGAGCACAATCTTGTCGAGCTCCTCTGCGTGCGCTGCCACGTAAACCTTTGAACCGAGCAATCCGCGCTCCTCGCTTCCGCAAAAGACAAATCTCAGTCCATAATGACGCGGCTGCTCCTTCATCTGCTCCAGAATACCAAGCAACCCCGCACAGCCGCTCATGTTGTCATATGCACCGTGCGAAAGAGAAGTCGTATCGTAGTGCGCGCTCAGGACAATCCACTCATCACAGGTACCCGGAAGCTCTGCGATCACGTTATGGGACTTGCCGTCGTACTCCCTCTGCTGTACCTCAAGCCGAATCTGCTTCACGCCCGTCTTTACCAGACGAACGGCCTCTCCGGAATGAATAGTCGCACAGAGCACCTTTTTTCCATCCCCTACGACGGCCTCACGCAGGTCTCTCTGGTCGATATCCGCATGCGGATAATACATATTCCCGTGCTGGAAAAGAATGGCCTTTGCTCCCGCCTTCATCAGATCCTGATACACGAAATGCGTCACGCCCGCCATATCCAGTAAGACGATCTTATCCTTTGCTCCGGCAATTGATACCGAATCCGTTCCCGGCATATAGTACAGCTCGCCTTCCACGCTTCCGCTGCCGCAGCACTGACAGGCCCGGCACTCGATCTCCTCTCCGTCCGCATACAGATGCGCCTCCTCGATGTCACCCATCGGCACACGGAACGCTTCCATGTATGCTTCCACTCCCATGGACTCGCACTGCGCCTTTAAATACTCTGCTACCTGCAGTTCCTCCTTCGTTCCACTCGTGTGGACAAAATCGGTATCGTCGAATATCTTCTGTAAATTCATGTTGTTTTTCCCCCTTTTTCCTAGTCAAGCGGATATTCGCAATCCATCCCTGCCGCTCTGCTGACAGGGCCTAGCTTCGCTACTTGTAAGATCATAAGGAATCCTCCCGCAAGAGGGTCCCTCTTTATGATATGTCATAACCGAATGCTGCTTCGCAGCTTATTCGGTTAAAATAAATGCGCAAATGTCAAAAGCAATGATTCTTATGCGACGGCCCGCTTCACCACCTGCGCGGCTGCCCCCATAAAATGTCCGGTCAGAAGCCCTGATAAGAGCACGAGCAGCAGCGTACCGATTCCAAACTGTCCACCTAAAAGCATACCTGCCAGAATGAGCACTGCGTCACAGCATAAAATCACAAGATATGGCCGCTTCTGCAGCCGCACGCTCAGATGTCGCAAAAACAGCTCCATGGGAAGTGTGCCACTGTCACTCTGGATCAGAAGCGCCATGCCAAATGCCTGCAATAGACAGCAGGCAAATACGACAAGCAGCCGGACCGGAAAGAACAGCTCCTCCCCGATCCATTCTGCAAACAGCCTAAGAAAGCCTTCTAAAATCCAGCCGCCAAAAAATGCGCACAGCAAAGAGCCTGTCTGTGGCCGGCTGCGGAAAAAAAGCAGCACCACGAGCAGAAGCAGACTGGCAATCATATACAAAATACCATAGGAGCTTCCCGTGCGTCGCATAAGCCCCTGTAGAAATACGTGAAAAGGATCTGCACCCAGTGCGGTGAGCAATGTGAGCGCATTCGAAAGCTGCAGCAGCACAAGGCCGACTGCCGTCAGCGAAAGCCGTATTCCTGTTTCCCGTATGCTCCGTCTCCTCATCTTCCGCTCCTTCTACACTATTCGTTCTCTTTTTCTTTCTCCCGGAAATTGGTCGGTTCGTAATCCTTCAATTCTGCCAGAAATCCTTTTTCCTGCAGTTTGTCCTGAATCAGATCCAGAAGTCTTTCTGATGGTGCGCTTACCGTATGATAATGATACTCCGATGTAATATTTTTTAACAGTGCAGAATGTCCGTTCTGCAAGTCCTGAAGAAATTCCCTGATGTCGTTTCTGCTGGCAATATGAAGATCTGCCCGGACAATTCCATAGACCTTATGATATACAAATACATCTTCCACATGTCCGCCATAATCCACAATCAGGCCCAGCTCCTCTTCCACTTCTTTATCGCTGTGAATGACTTTGAATACACGGCTGATCTTTTTCCCGCCTGTCAGCAGATATCCCTGATTGGTTGAAAGAATTTCATGGTCCTGTGCCCGCAGAAGTGCCATATCCTGCACGATCACCTGTCTGCTTACATCTAATCTTTTCGACAGCTCTTTTCCGGAAAGCGGTGTACTGCTTTCCGACAGTATCTGAATGAGCTTGTTTCTTCTCTCTCTTCCGTTCATCTTCCGGCAAACCTCTCGATCAACTGTGTCATATATGGTTTCTCTAATCTGGCTTCCTTTAATACCTCGTCCTGTGCAAACACTTCCTCCGAAGTTCCGTCTGCCAGTATCGTTCCATAAGCCATGACAATCACACGCTCAAAGTTTTCCGCCACAAAATCCATGTCATGAAGAATCGCAATGACCAGCTTTCCGGTCTCTGAAAGCCTCTGAATCATCTCCCCAATCCGTTTTTTGCCCGGATAGTCCTGTGCGATCGTCGGTTCATCTAAGATCACTGCATCCGTATTCATAGCCACCACAGATGCAATGGCCACCATCTTTCGCTCATACATCTCCAGATCATAGGGATTCTCCTTTTCCTTTCCGGCAAGCCCCATCATCTCTAATGCTTTTAATGCCTTTTCTTTTGCTTCTGCCTGGCCCATTCCAATATTCAGCGGGCCGAACATGACTTCGTCCAGAACATTGTATTTGAATATCTGATCATCCGGGTTCTGGAATACATACCCCACTTTTCCGGCCAGCATAGCTACTGTCTTTTGTGAGATATCCTCCCGACCAAAATACACGGTGCCGGAAACCGGCTTCAGTAAGCCTTTTAATAAACGGACCAATGTCGTTTTTCCCGCTCCGTTTTGTCCGATAATAGCTGTGGTTCTCTGATCCAGTGACAAATGTAAATGTTCCAGCACCGGAACATTTTTCTGATAGGAAAAAGAAATATCTTCCATCCGAAACAGTGCTTCGGATCCCGGCTTTCCGGCCGACTGCTTTACTTTTGAGCACAGTTCCTGTGTCATGTCAGCATCGCCCTTATGCTGATGAAACAATGCAGCCGTTGACTCCAGCGTGACCGGATAAGTCCCATCTGCATTCTTCAGTCCCATCTGCTTGCTGATTCGCACAAAAGCCGGTGGCTGGATACCCATTTCACCCAAATCATCCCTTGCAAAAATCTTCTCCGGGGTGTCGAAATCCACCACCTTTCCATCATGCATCAAAATCAGCCGGTCACAGTACTTTGCCATCTTTTCCAGCTTCTGTTCTACCATGATGATCGTCTTGCCGGTCCCGGAAAGCTGCTCAACCACACGGAATACCTCTTCCGTTCCTTCCGGATCCAGCTGGGAGGTGGGTTCATCCAGGATCATCACCTCCGGCTGCATTACCAGAATGCTGGCGATCGCCACCCGCTGCATCTGTCCGCCGGACAGTTCAAAAGGATTACGGTCACGATATTGCCAGATATCCAGCTGCTTCAATACTTTCTCGATACGCACCTGCATCTCTTCCCGTCGGATTCCCAGATTTTGAAGTCCGTAAGCGACTTCACCATAGACCGTATCTCTCGCACCGGAAAGCTGATTAAAAGGATTCTGAAAAATCAGTCCCACATCCTCACACAGCTCCTGCACCGGTACCTTTTCTGCCAGACGTCCCTTCACCTTCACCGAGCCGCCATAGGCTCCATGGTAAAACTGTGGCACCAGCCCTATGATTGCCTGACATAAGGTACTTTTTCCCGCACCGTTCTGACCGACAATTCCGATAAATTCGCCTTTTTCAATGGAAAGTGTAATGCCGTTCAGTGCCAGATGGTCTGTCCCCGGATATTTATATTTCAGATTTTCCATCGTAATTATTGCCATTACAGTATCCTCCAGACAATGGTGATTATCATGAGCACGACCAGAATCACCCGGATCACCGGATCCCATTTGTATTTCGGCCTGTCATACAGCCAGGTCTTCTTCTGCTTTCTTCCGAAGCCACGCACATCCAGCGCAATGGCCCGCTCTCTTGTGTTGATCAGTGAGCTCATCACTACCGGTGAAATCAGCGGCAGAAATGCTTTGATTCTTACCCGCAGATTGCCTTCTGTCTCCATTCCACGGCTTCGCTGCGCATCCGTAATCGTATCCTTTGTTGCCATCATCTGTGGCAGAATCTGAAATACAGAATTGATCACATATCCAAATCTCGGAGAGAATCCGCTTTTTTCCAGCTCATCCACGAGCTCCTGCGGAGAAGTGGTCAGTACGAATATTCCAAAGGAGAGAAGCATATTCAGGATATTGCAGCCGATTCTGGTGGCAAAGAGCATTCCCTCTTTATAGAACGTAATAACTCCAACAGAAAACAGGACTGTTTCATTGTTGTAATTGAAAAGTCCCTGTATCAAAAAAATGACAACAATTAAGGTAAAAGAGAACGCTACCAGCGGCAGTGCCCTCTTCAGAATTTTCCCACTAGCAAGCAGAACCAAACTGCTTACAATCATAACAGGGAAAAGCCAAAGCTTTCCCCCTGTCAATGGAATCATAATTGCTGTCAGAATATATAATAGCTTCGTATACGGGTGCATCTTATTTAACCATGAACCCTGATTGATATATAAACTGATATTTTTCATTAATCCAGTCTCTCTACTTCTGCATTTACATCATACAGCGCGGTCAGCTTCTTTGGAAGCCCTTTTAAGATAAAATAAACGATGATAATTGTCAATATCTTATCCGGTACATCTACCACAATTTCATCTAAGAAGGATCCGATGCCTACAGCCATTCCGGAAGCCTGTGTAGCTGCAAATACCGCATCTCCCCATACGTTGCCGGTCGTACCGCCCCAGAACACAATGTTCAGCGGTGTGGAAATACATACGGCTGCCATACCGCCGCCAAGCGCACATACAAAGGACTTTGGAAATGTCTCCATAAATCCCATTCGAGCGAGAATACCTACAACCAGACCGATTCCAAGACTGGTAAGCGCATAAATCAGCGTAATATTGTCTCCTGTAGTCAGACCATAAATCAGGTTATTCGCTGCTCCGCAGATCGCTCCGATCACCGGACCGCCAAGGCATGCACCGATACAGGTTCCGATACAGTCCAGCCAGAGTGGCAGCTTCAGGAGGGATGCGAATAATTTTCCCAGATAGTTAATTCCGATACATGCCGGAATGAGCACGATAGTAGCTGTCGTCAGTTTGGTTTTAAAAATTTTTCCCATGTTGCTTTCCCTTTCTTTTGTGCAGTTTGCACTTTCACTCGGTCTTCCTTTATTTGGCATCTGTCATTTCAGGTGACAAGACACCAGACCCGACAGTTACTTTACACCTGCCTGTAAAAAAAGTCAACTATAACGCCATATAAAACAAAAATACCCGGCGGTCCTAAGCCGAACCATTCCGGGTATCCTTGCTATTTCTGTCATTTATTTCATCAGGACACTTCCTGTTCTGCCTCGTCTCATGCCTGTCCTGTCCTGACCCCCTGTTTGCAGCTGTCACCGGAAAATCCAGCTCCGGCGCCTTTACTGCCTACAGATTGATATGTGACCGCTGTTTCTCCTTCAGTCTGGAAACTGCACGCGCCAGCGACGCCTTGGACATCCGGTACTCATAGACCGACTGCTTCTGCCGCAGCTGTTCCTCCGCGCGTTCCTTGGCCTCTTTTGCACGAATTTCGTCGATATCCTCCGGCCGCTCCGCAGAATCAACCAGAATTATCACACGATTGTTCGCCGTCTGCGCGACACCGGCTCCGACAACCGCATACTGCCACGTCCCATCCGGCTTCCTGAATCGAAGCTCGCCGGGCCGTACTGCCACGACCATCTCCTCATGCTTTGCCATAAATGCATACTCGCCGTCCAGTCCCGGAAGAATCACGATCTCCGTCATGCCATTGTAAAAAACCTTATCACTGGCTACGATCCTAAGATGAAATTCCGCCATATTTTCTGCTCCTTTTCCAGAACTACTTTTGAGTCAGGCTCTTATCAAGCCTCAGCCTGCAGCTTCTTCGCATTTTCAATAACCTCATCGATCGTACCAACATTGAAAAATGCAGATTCCGGATACTCATCCATTTCGCCATCGATGATCATCTTAAAACCACGGACGGTCTCCTTGACCGGTACATATTTGCCCGGCACACCGGTAAAGTTCTCCGCTACATGGAATGGCTGAGAGAGGAAACGCTGAATCTTTCTTGCACGGTAAACCGTCACCTTATCCTCTTCAGAAAGCTCTTCCATACCGAGAATTGCGATGATATCCTGCAGCTCCTTGTACTTCTGAAGAATCTCCTGCACACGGCGCGCTACCTCGTAATGCTCTTTTCCGACGACATCCTCCTCCAGAATACGAGAGCTGGACTCCAGCGGGTCAACCGCCGGATAAATACCCTGCTCTACGATCTTTCTCGAAAGAACAGTCGTCGCATCCAGATGGGCAAACGTGGTTGCCGGAGCCGGGTCTGTCAGGTCATCCGCCGGCACATAAACTGCCTGTACCGAAGTAACAGATCCCTTTGTCGTAGACGCGATTCGCTCCTGCAGCTCTCCAAGCTCGGTCGCCAGCGTCGGCTGATAGCCTACCGCAGACGGCATACGTCCAAGCAGTGCAGAAACCTCCGAACCAGCCTGTACAAAACGGAAAATATTATCAATGAACAGCAGCACGTTCTGATGCTCGACATCACGGAAGTACTCTGCCATCGTAAGTCCGGTCTCTGCGACACGCATACGCGCTCCAGGCGGCTCGTTCATCTGTCCGAACACCAGCGCGGTCTTATCAATGACACCCGAACTCTTCATCTCGGTCCAGAGGTCATTACCCTCTCTGGAACGCTCTCCTACTCCTGTAAAAATGGAATATCCGCCATGCTCCGTCGCAATATTGCGGATCAGCTCCTGAATGAGCACGGTCTTACCGACACCTGCACCTCCGAACAGTCCGATCTTACCACCCTTTGCATACGGGGCAAGCAGGTCAATGACCTTGATACCGGTCTCGAGCATTTCTACGACCGGACTCTGCTCCTCGAAGCTCGGCGCCTCTCTGTGGATACACCAGTGCTCCTCCTTCTCCAGCTGCTCACCGCCGTCGATCGTATCGCCGAGCACGTTGAACAGTCTTCCCAGCGTCTTCTCTCCTACCGGAACTTTGATGCCGCTTCCGGTAGCCGTTACTTCCATATCCTTATGCAGCCCTTCACTGGAAGCCAGCATAATACAGCGCACCATATTATCACCGATGTGCTGCGCCACTTCCATCACACAGCGCTTCCCGTTATTGGTCACTTCCAGTGCATCCTTGATGTAGGGCAGATCACCGTCTGCGAATTCCACATCAATGACCGGACCAGATACCTGAACGATTTTTCCTTTCTTCATAATTCTAAACTCCTTCTATGCTCTGCAGCTGCTTTTCCTGCATCCGCTTCTGCTTTTTCCGCTTCTGCGCCTTCGCGCCTGCGATGACCTCGGTAATCTCCTGCGTAATCGCTGCCTGACGCACCCGGTTGTATTCCACAGACAGATCATGGATCATGGCCTGTGCGCTGTCATTCGCCGCCTGCATGGCGACCATACGCGCATTGTGCTCACTACAGTACGACTCGACCAGCGCACCGTAAATGTATCCAACCATATAGTTTGGAATGACGGTATCGAGCACAACCTCCAGGGAAGGCTTATATGCAAAATCCTCCTGATACATATCGACCGGAATCTTTGCCGTCTGAAATACCGTTTTATCAATCGGCAGCAGCTGTATCTGCTCTGTCTCCGTCTGCAGTCCGTTTTTCATGGATGTATAAATCATATGCACCTCATCGACAGCGCCCGACTCATACAGCTCAAAAATACGGGAAGCGATGACACGCGCCCGATGCATGGTCGGGTTCTGTGCCGTGTAGAGGAAATGCTCCTCTACTTTTATTTTTTTCATATGAAAGTACTGACGGCCCACCTCGCCGACGACAAACAGATGCTGCTCCTTACAGTCTGCCAGCTGCTCTTCTGCCAGTTTCAGTACGTTGTGATTGTACGCACCTGCCAGACCTTTATCTGCCGTGATGACGAGAAATGCCTTTTTCCGATCCGTCTGTGCATCTGCCCCGGAACCATCGGAAATATACTTATGCTGAACCTCCGGCAAATGCCGGATGATCCGCGCCAGCATGCCCTGAAGGGTAAAGAAATACGGCTCTGTATCCTCCAGCTCCTTCTTTGCCCGGCGCAGCTTGGTCGAGGAAATCATGTACATCGCGTTTGTGATTTTCATGGTATCCTCGATACTTTTCATTCTGCTTTGAATCTCACGTGTATTTGCCATCCGCTCACCACCTTTTCTGTGTTTTACCCTGCCTCTTATGCATTCTGGCTCTCACTGGTGGTTGCGAATTCTTTTGCTGCCTCTACAATGCGGGTGCGCAGCTCATCCGGCAGCTCCCCGGTTGTCTCCAGCTCATGTACGATCTCGGAATGAACCTCATGGAACCATGCAAGCATTTTCCCCTGATAAGCCTTAAGCTCCGGCACCGGGACATTCATCAGCGTCTTTCCGGTCGCTGCGACCAGCGTGATGACCTGCTCCGCCATTGAGAGCGGCTGTCCAAGCGGCTGCTTCAAAAGCTCCATCAGGCAGCGCCCATACTGCAGCTGTTCCTTCGTCGCAGCATCCAGATCGGAGCTGAACTGCGTAAATACTTCCATCTCACGGTACTGCGCCAGATCGATACGGATGCTTCCTGCCGCCTTTTTCATCGCCTTCGTCTGCGCTGCTCCACCGACACGGGATACAGACAGACCGACATTAACCGCCGGACGCATGCCGGAGAAGAACAGATCACTCTCCAGGAAAATCTGACCGTCTGTGATGGAAATAACATTCGTCGGGATGTATGCGGATACATCGCCTGCCTGTGTCTCGATGATCGGCAGCGCCGTGATCGAACCACCGCCGTTTTCCTCATTCAGTCGGCTGGAACGCTCCAGCAGTCTGGAATGCAGATAGAACACGTCACCCGGATATGCCTCACGTCCCGGAGAACGCTCCAGCAGAAGGGAAAGTGCACGATACGCCACCGCATGCTTGGAAAGATCGTCGTATACGATCAGCACATCCTTACCCTGATGCATGAAATATTCTGCCAGTGCTGTACCGGAATACGGAGCGATATACTGCAGCGGTGCCGGATCAGACGCGGTCGCCGCAACGACGATCGTATAGCTGTCCGCTTCCTGCTTTTTCAATGTATTGACCAGCTTGGCGATTGTGGATGCCTTCTGTCCGATTGCCACATAAATACAGATGACGCCCTTTCCCTTCTGATTCAGAATCGCGTCCATCGCAATCGACGTTTTACCGGTCTGACGGTCGCCGATGATCAGCTCACGCTGTCCACGGCCGATCGGAAACATGGAATCAATCGACAGAATTCCGGTCTCCAGCGGAACTCCGACGGATTTACGTTCCACGATGCCCGGCGCCTCCTCCTCGATCGGACGATACCCGGACGCTGTGATCTTTCCTTTTCCGTCAATGGGAGCTCCCAGCGGATCAACGACTCTTCCAAGAAAGGCATCTCCAACCGGAAGTCCTGCCTTTTTGCACGTACGCATTGCTCTGGTACCCTCGCGGATACCGGTATCTCTGCCGAACAAAATACAGCATACCTCATCTCTGCGGATATCCTGTACCATACCGCGCACGCCATTATCAAAAATAATGATTTCGCCGTACATTGCGTGATCCAGCCCGTCGATATTGGCAATTCCGTCGCCGACGTAGCTGACAACGCCTACCTCCTGCTCCTTCGCCTCGAGATCAAAATTCTCGATCTCGCTTTTCAGGATGGAGATGATCCCCTGCAGGCTCTGTCCCTGCGGAGCCTGTGCCTGCTCGATGCGCTCCTTTACCTGCTCGACTCTTCCTTTATTCGACCAGTCATATTCCTTTCCGTCAATGGCAAGTACAAAGCCGCCGCCTAAAGACGGATCTTCCTTCTTCTGGAAGTCAACCTTCTCTGCTCCGCTCTTCCTGCGGACAAATTCTTCGATCCGCGCGAGCTGTTCCTCACTCGGGGCAGTCACATAGCGCAGGGTCGCCTTTACATAATCCTTATGCTCCGGCGTCCGGTTGCGGTATGCCTCGCAGATATCCGGAAACAGGGTGATCGCGTCCTCGTCACAGAGCAGCTTTAAAAAGCTTCGGATCTCTGTCGGGAATACCCGGTCGATGACGTTATGCTTTGCCGTCAGCTCATTTGCCGGGTTCGAAAAATCCTGCATAATTTCCGGAACTGCCTCGAAAATCCCCTGCGTCTGTTCGAGCACGCTTGCGGAGATACCAAGGCTTCCTGCCATTTTTGCATATTTATCTATATCCTGTACCATAATTCACTCTCCATGCAAACTGTTCTGTTATGCTTCCTTCGTCTCCGCAAGGAACTTGTCATATAAGGCACGGTCGCTCTCTTTTGCGTCCTTCATCGCTACCATACGTGCCGCTGCCGTCACGACCATATCGCGGACAGCTGCATCAGCCTGCTGCATAGCGGCAGCTTTCTCATTCTCAGCATCTGCCTTTGCCTTCTCAACAATTCCGTCTGCCTTATCCTTTGCTTCTGAGACAATGCGTCCGTACTCGGCAGATGCTTCCTGTCTTGCATCTGCAACGATCCGCTTTTTCTCATCCTCTGCGCCCTGTACCAGCGCATCGTAATGCTCCTGACTCTCCTTCGCCTCTGCCTTCTGGCGATCTGCCTCGGCAAACTGCGCATCGGCAGCCTGCTGGCGCTTTTCCAAAATTGCATTGACCGGCTTGAAGAGGAAGCGTTTCATCAGTAAATATAAAATAATCAGGTTAATAATATTAAAAAGTATATTCCAGTCTAACCGGAGCACCTGAATTCACCTTCCTTTCTGAGACTTTTGTTGCTTATCTGAACGTTACGTGCATCAGGCCACAGACACGTTTGCTTCGCAAACTATCCGCTGCTTACGCAGCTCCTGTCTTCCTGATCCTTTTGCTGCTTATCTGAACGTTACGTGCATCAGGCCACAGACACGTTTGCTTCGCAAACTATCCGCTGCTTACGCAGCTCCTGTCTGAGGCTTGATGGGCGTTCCGCCCATCCCAAAAGGCTCATACAGACAGCTGCAAATAAATTTGCCTCTGTCTTCCTGATCCTTTTGCTGCCGCACGTAACTGTTAACGCAACATCATAATGATTAACAGTGCGATTACGAATCCGTAAATAGCGGTTGCCTCGGCCAGTGCACATCCGAGAAGAAGCAGCTTACTGATCTTACCCTCTGCTTCCGGCTGTCTTGCTACAGCATCTGCTGCCTTTGCGGTTGCGATTCCGATACCGATACCTGCTCCGATACCTGTCAATACTGCGATACCTGCTCCGATTGCGATTAATGTGCTCATACGTTTACTCTCCTTTTCTTTTCTGATGGCTGCACATCCGGGTCTGATTCCCTGTGCAAATTTGTTTTTTCCTTTTTTCCGACTGTTATTCTATATAACCTTTTGACCCTGGCATCATCACTCTATTGCCTCTTTGACAAACAGCGAGGTCAGAAATACAAATACATACGCCTGAATCAATCCGTCAAAAATGTCAAAATAAAAACTAAATACAAGTGGAACACCGATTGGGATCAGCTGCTTGATCAGCTCCATGATAACAAATGCTCCAAGTACATTACCAAACAGTCGCATGCACAGCGACAGCGGACGGATCACGACTTCCATGATATTGATCGGCGTAATGATCGCTACCGGTTCGGCAAAGCTCTTCAGCCATTTCTTTGCTCCCTTTTCCCGTATGCCGGATGCCTCGATCAGGATGATGCTCATCAGCGCAAGTGCGACTGTGACGTTCATATCCTTTGTCGGCGGCTTGAATCCAAACAGTCCGATTACATTCGAAAATCCGATGTAGACAAGGACTGTGACAAGATACGGGACATACTGTCTTCCTTTTTCTCCGATCATCCCCTCGACAAAACCATTGAGCCAGAGCACAGCGCTCTCGACTGCGGCCTGCCGCTTGCTGATGTGATCGACCTTGAGATTTCTGGTCATCAGCCATGCCAGAAGCGTCAGCACAGCCATAATCACCCAGGTGACGACGGTTGATTCGGAAACCCCGATTCCGCCGAATACCGGAATCGTGAATACATTTTCACAATTCAGTTCTTCGAGCAGATTCGCTGCCAGTTTTTCCATATCACTGCTTCCTTTCTTCTTTATTTTATTGCTTTCTTACCGATTTTGTATTATACTCACAGAAAATTCGTTAGTAAAATGTATTTTTGTAATGGTTGGTATGTCAAAAATACATATTGGAGGAGTTTATGAATATTACTTATGATTATTACCGTATTTTCTATTTTGTTGCAAAATACCAGAGCTTCACAAAGGCGGCAAGCATTCTGCTCAGCAATGAGCCGAATATCTCCCGTTCGATCCGCAATCTGGAGCATGAGTTCGGTGTCAGTCTCTTTATCCGCTCAAACCGCGGTGTGACCCTGACACCGGAAGGTCAAAAGCTGTACACCCGCGTCGCAGCTGCCCATCATCAGCTCAGCTCCGCCGAAGCCGAGCTGGCCGACGCCAAAAGCCTTACGAGCGGCACAATCACACTCGGTGTCAGCGAAGCCGCCCTGCAGATCCTGCTGCTGCCGAAGCTTCGAGAATTTCACCAGAAATTCCCGGAGATCAAGATCCACATTTCCAGCGTAACAACGCCTCAGGCCGTCTCTTCCTTAAAAAGTGGACTCGTCGACCTCGCGATCGTCACCAGCCCGACCGGCGTCACACGCCCCTTAAAGGAGATTCCGCTTCGTCCGATCCGGGAGGTTCTCATCGGCGGTCCACGCTTTGCCTCACTCTCCGGCACACCCAAAACTCTTAAGGAGCTTGCCGACTATCCGTTTATCCTGCTGAACAGCCAGACGAACGCTCACGACTTCTATCTGCATTTCTTTTCCGAGCACGGCATTTCCATCAAGCCGGACATTGAAGTCGTGACGACGGACCAGATTCTTCCTATGATAAAGTACGACCTCGGCATCGGCTTTTTGCCGGAACAGTTCGCGATGGACGCACTCATGAAAAAGGAAGTCTTCCAGATCCTCATGAGCACGCCGCTCCCGCCGCGCTCGATCTGCCTCGTCAAAAATCCCTCCCAGCCCGCCAGCATCGCCGCGCGGGAATTTGAGAAGATGCTGCGGAGCTGAAAAGCAATATGCAGGCAAAACCCGCTTCATTGGCTTCACCTGCATATCGCTATTTCCTATCTTCGATAGTAATCCGCTTCCCGTTCAAATTGTTTCCGTTCCTCATTTGCGCCCCATTTGTTGTCTTCATCGCTCTCTTTGATCGTCACCGCAAACGTCATTCCGATCCCGATTGCCCCCGGTATAAGAAACAGGCATACGAGGCAGTATAAGGTAGACTTTCCGGCATCATGAAAACGCTTGATCGTCAGCAAGGTCAGATACAAAAAGTGGAACAGGCCGACTGCACACAGGGCTGCCAGCATATACGGAGAGTTTCCATTTCCATACTCCACCAGCAGTACCCACTCTGCCATCCCGCAGATTAAATTACAAAGCGCCCACGCGATCCAGTAATAGAGGCGGGGGATTCTTTTTACATTTGGGTAAAATGGTCTCATTTTTCTCCCGCATTATTGTTTTCCGATAGTTCCATTTTTAGAACAAGTCAGTTTAAGTGTGAGCACTTTCTGGCTGTTATTATATCTATATACACAACTCCCTGTCACCGCATTTCCACTCTTTTTCGATGATTTACTTAAAATTTTGCAGTTTCCATTTGATGTACTTGCATACATTTTTCCTGCTCCTGTTGCTTTGCTCGTCTGTCCGTTATAAGAAAATGTACCTCTTAATGTTGCCGTTAATATTGTCTTTCCGTTCGTCTCGCTTAATGTCGCTGTTGTTGACGCCGTTATCATTTTGTCTGTTCCGTATGGTTGAATTAAATCCTGAGGTTCTACATAAGTTTCCGTACTTAGTATTAATCCATTTTCTAATTCTATTGTTTCTTTATCAACCAAAATATTTCCACTCACATCTGATGCTGCAAATCCAAGACAGGAAATGTTACCAACGAGCATTAAAACCATAGCTAAACCCAATATTAGTTTTTTCATGTTCTTTCCTCCATAATCAATTATTTTTTATAGGATCATGCGTTTCATAAATCATATCCTTCTTCAGATCTTCTACGATTCCATCACGCAGGCCGAAAATATAATAATGGCCACTTTGAATAATTGGGATCTTATCGAATTTCACATATTTACTTGTGATTTCCTCTAAACTGTCTGTGTCTGCATTCAACAGAAATATTTTTGTACACTCTGCTGCAGTTCCCTCTCCACCCCAGAGCAAAAAAATTTCTGTCCCATCATCCACATTAAATTCCATTGCCTCCTCTTCCATTGAATCCGTCTCTTCTGATTTTACATTCAACTGTTCTGAAGCAACACTTGTATTTACCTGAGGTTCCGTCTTTTGCTCCTGTGCTGCTGCAGGGAATGTTCCTGAAAAAAGCATTGCTACACCTACAACTGCAAATAACATTTTCTTTAAATACATTTTCTCAACCTCCTCTCTAATCATATTTCACTTACTAATATCCTTTTCTACGCTACACCAGATAAACTTCATAACAGTCACTGAAGCCATATTACATCTGTCGCAAATTCCCCATCCTCATTCACAGCAAAAACTTTTTCGATTGCGCTTACCTGATTCGTCTGTGAATTAATGGTAATTCCAACAATATCGTCAATCTGGAGATTTTGCACATATGCGGCATCTTCGGCAGACGCAGGATCCTTTTTCAGATAAAAATTCATATCGTTTAATTCATGGTCTGCCATCGTATATACTTCATAATTTTCCAGATTCCCCTCCTGCAGCCATTCGGCCAGCGGTTCACTGGAAGTTTCATCCGCTTCCTTTCCAAGATACACCGATCGAACCAGATAGCCCTCCCCATAATCCTTTAAAATAGGAGTTCCTGCTGCAGTCTCATCCGTGATTTTGGTTGGAGTGCTCTCGTTATCAATTTCTATCTCATGCGGATTGGAATCTTTCGTAAAATGAGAGGTATAAAAAACAGGGCGGAACATCCCGCTTTCGGCATCTTCATATTGTCCAACTGCCTCAATCTGCTCATCCCCTGCAAAATCGCCCACGGGTTCCCCGACTTCCATATAGCTGTCACCCGTTCCGTCATTATACCGGATATGATCGCCTACATTCAGCACATACTCCCACTGATTTCCTCCGACCGGTTCTTCCAGCGCGACGCCATTCAGCCCAACTCCATAGAAATTGACTGTATTCGTATACCGGTCAAACAAAGTACGGCGCAGGCAGTTATTCTGCTCTTCAAACCAGTCTCCAAGCGGAATCGCTGTATAACTTCCGTCTTCTTTTACATCCGTCACGATCCGCTTCAGGTTATCAATGGTCAGAATATCATTCTTCTCTACCTTAAAATCATTTCCAGAGATGTGCTTTGCGCTTGCCGGCAATGCCAGCATGCCAGAGGCCAGACATGCGCACGAAACAAGCGATAGAAACTCACATTTTTTCATCATGTTCTTCCTCCATATCCAATTTATCGTCATATTTTTGTTTGTTCTTACGTCTATTCTCTCTAAACATAAATATCAAGTCCCAGATCATAAATCCCAAACCACTGATAAAAAATAATACAGACAAAGCGATCAAACTTTTGCTATATATCGGTGACTCAGGAGTATATATTGTTCCCATAATCGCCATCATAACAAAAAACAGTGTATTACATATCCTTTCCGCCGCAAATAGCACGGCTCCTGCCAATAACAGTATAGCTCCGGTTAGTCGCTTCATTATTTGTATTTGTTATCCTCCTTCCAAATATATATGCCATCAGGCCCATCTGTTGTTTTTCCGTTTATATTTACTTTGATTTTCTTGGGACTCTTCGAATAAACTGCCTTACTTTCCTCGACTACAGTTGTTTTTATAGGTCCTCTGGTCACATAATATTTTTGTGCTTTTCCGCGAACATATCTATATCTTGGTGAAAATTCAAGCCAGGTTCTCTTTTTAGGTGCCACATTAACAGTTAATTCACAGGATATTGTAGCCGTATTCTGCCAGCTTGCTCCAACCGCCGCATTAAATGCTGTCTTATACCCGCCAGATAATGATGCATCAATTGACCATCCTATGCTTTTGTTTGCTGATACAGACATTGACTGCGTAACACTTGTACTATTTTTCAAATACGGTGTTATTCTCTCACGAGAACCATAAACTGATCCACTTGCTGTTTTTACAAAACGATACTTATAGCGAAATGCCCCCTTAGGCGATATTATATTCTCACTATCGTACACCTGAAATGATTCATCTTCTGGTGCTATAGTATCTGGCACTTCTTCTATTTTTTCTAACTGATCATATATTTCCTGTGCTTTATCTCCCGTATAATATTGAAGTATTCCATCTTCATTCGGAATTGCAACCTGAATCACCCTCTCACCTGTTTCTTCCTGTGCTGCAACAGATAATGCCCCAGAGCAAAGCATTGCTGCACCAACAACTACAAATAACATTTTCTTTAAATACATTTTTAGCCTCCTTGTCTTAAAGTTATGTATGTTTTATATTACATTTCTCGGTACGTTTTTTGTCCCTCCCTTCTTTTATTCTACTCTTTTGTAGTATGTATCTTATAAATACCATTTATAATTTAATTTGTCAAGCAATATTCTACTCTTTTTTAGAATATCTGTTGACTTTCATTCTAATCTTCTGTAAAATACATATATACCAAAAATAAAGTGAGGAAAACTTATGGAATCTCATTACGGTCTGTCCGACATTGAATATGAACTGATGCAATTATTCTGGAGCAGTGACCATCCGCTTCCCTTTGCGGATGTGCTTGCCTACTGCAATGACACATTGAAGCGTGACTGGGCGGCTACTACGCTGCATACTTATCTGACCCGCATGATCCAGAAGGAAGTGCTTGGTTCTACGCGCAAAGGCTATAAGCGCTCCTATTTTGCGAAAGTCAGTGAATCTCAGCTGTCCTGCAATTATGCCAATGACTTTCTGAAAGACAGCTTCGGTGGATCTCTCAAAAATCTGCTGCTTACCCTGACCTCAGAATCCAAGCTGACGCAGGACGAGGCAGACGAGCTGAAGCAAATTCTGGACAAAAATATTGAGGTTCACGAGCAGAACTAAACAAAATTCGCAAAAGAAAAGTCTTGATTTTCAACGAAAGACCTAGAACTTAAAGCGCTGCAATCTGCGTGACGTTTGAGCTTCGCAAAAATAACATAAGGAGGAATCTATGCTCCAGATCATTTATCTGCTCTTTGTCATGAGTCTGTCCGGAACCGCCGCGTTTCTGCTCTATCTGGCAACGACCTCTCTTCTGGATTCTTATATCAGCGCCGGCATGCGTTATCTGTGTCTGAAAATCTGCATGCTGTTTTTTCTGATTCCCTTTCCAATTCTGAAGCATCTGTTTGTCCAGCTGCTTCTCCCTTCTTCGGATATCGATTTCTTTGCAAGCAAAGTCACCGTTTATCCGAAAGAAGCGATTATTCAGACTGCCAACGGGTTTTATTTCCCTTTTCTGGATCTTTCTGTGCAAATCGTACTTGGCATCTGGGGAATCATTTTATTGACACTCATCGGATATGGATTCTGGCGCTTCTGGCAGTTCTATCATGTATTTCGTCATTATCCAACGGAACGGCCGGAATACCTGCATCTGCTGTCTTTTTTGAAGTCTGAGATGCATATCACCACTCCCATCCGTCTGTATGACTGCAACGCATCGATCTCGCCGTTTACCTGCGGAGCTGTGCATCCTGCAATCCTGCTTACCGCTCTGGTCGATGATGATTCCGTCGAGCTGACGTTACGTCATGAACTGCAGCATATCCGGACGCATGATTTCTTTTACCGTGGGCTTGCAGCCGTTCTCATTCTGCTGCACTGCTTTAACCCGTTTGCATATATTTTATTTCGAGAACTGACGGAGGTACAGGAAATGAACTGTGATGAACACGTACTGCAGACCCTGTCTGCAAATGAGAAGAAAAAATACGGACATATGATTATTGACTTCGCTGTCCGTACCCAGAAGTTACACACAAAAGCAATCTGTTTTTCCAGAAATAACACCCGTTTTCTGAAAAAACGAATCCGGAAAATTGCTTCCGGCACACAGAAACGCAAGCTGCTGACACCGGTGCTTCTGGCTGTCCTTTGCCTGACTGCCGGTATTCCGGTAGCCGCCTACAGCCCTTATACGATTGACTGGAGAAATGAAACGGATTTTCTGAAAGAAGATGACTTTACTGCCGACTGGATCGAATATAGCGATGATCCGGCTGCTTCTGATATTCCGGATGATGAACAGACTTTTTCTATCACAGATGCTTACATTCTTACGGATGATGGAGAAATTATTGTTCTCAAAACCTCCGGTGCAGTACGTGCTGCATGCAAGCAACATACATACAAATCGGGAACTCTAAAAAAACATTACCCAAATAAGAAAGGCTGTACCGTCAAAACATACAAAGTTATTTATTGTGCAAAATGCAGATATATAAAAGAACAAACGCTTAAAAGCACTGATTCTCACGTACCCTGTCCACACTGATTTCTGTTTCCATTACAAAACCCCCGCCAATATAGCGGGGGCATAAGAAAGCAATATCGATTTAATATTCCTTCCCCGCCAGAATCTCCTTATAGTCCTTCAGGTTCTTCTGCAGCAGTTCCGGTGTATTCAGGTGATACGGACATTTTTTCATGCAGGCACCGCAGTGCAGACAATCTTCGATCTTCATCATCTTTGCCTGCATTTCCGGGGTCAGCTGTGCAGCGGACGGAGCCCGGCGGATCATCAGTGACATGCGCGCGCAGTTGTTGATCTCGATTCCGGCCGGGCATGGCATACAGTAGCCGCAGCCACGGCAGAAGTCGCCCATCAGCTCTTTGCGGTCCTTCTCGATCACCGCGCGCAGCTCGTCGTCCATTTTCGGTGGACAGACGATATAAGAGAGAAATTCATCCAGCTCCCGCTCTCTTTGTACGCCCCAGATCGGCAGCACATTGTCATACTCCGCCTCAAACGCATAGGCCGCTGCCGAGTTCATGATCAGGCCGCCGGAGAGTGCCTTCATTGCGATGAATCCCATGTCCGCTTCCTTGCAGAGCGCTACCAGACGCTTGTCCTCCTCGGTCGCCAGATAACAGAACGGAAACTGCAGTGTCTCGTACAGTCCGGAGGCGATCGCCTCCTCTGCCACCTTCAGACGGTGATTCGTGATACCGATATGACGGATCTTTCCCTGCGCCTTTGCCTCGAGCATGCACTCATACAGCCCGCTTCCGTCCCCCGGCTTCGGACAGAATGCAGGATTGTGGAACTGGTAGACATCAATATAGTCTGTGCGCAGATTCGCCAGTGAAATGCCGAGCTCCTTCCAGAAGTCTTCCGGCGTCGTCGCACCGGTCTTCGTCGCGATGAATATCTTCTCGCGCATCCCCTCAAATGCCAGTCCGAGCTTATGCTCACTGTCCGTATAGTAGCGTGCCGTATCAAAATACGTCATGCCACCCTCATACGCCTTGCGCAAAAGCCGCACCGCCTCCTCATCGCTCACCCTTTGTACCGGCAGAGCGCCGAAGCCGTTCTTGTTTGTTACAATTCCGGTTTTCCCAAGTCTTACTGTCTCCATAGTATCTCTTCCTTTCTATTTCATTCTTATCTGGTCACGAAGTGAACCGCAACCTCTTCTGCCCTTCGGACACCCGTACAGGCATCCGTTTACCGGAACCACTTATTTTTTCTGATTACCCAAAATTCAAGCAACAGGCAGACCAGACAAAGCAGACAGATAATCGCATAGCCATGTGGTGCGCTCAGCTCCGGCATATTGACAAAATTCATACCATACCAGCCTGCCACCAGTGTCAGCGGCATAAAGATTGTCGTCACAATCGTCAGAAACTGCATGATCTCATTCTGCCTGGAATCAATTCTGGTCTGATGAAGCTCCCGCAGCTGATTGGAATACTCTTTGAGCATCTGTACCATATCAAACAGTCTCCCGACCTTGTTATCGTACAGCCCGAACAAAAGCTCCGCATGATCCCATCCCCGCTCTGCCGCCTCCTGCTGAAGTGTCTCACCCATATCTGAAAGCTGCTCATAATAGGCGCCCAGTACAGCCAGTTCCTTCCTTACCTGCAAAATTCTGCGTTCAAAATTGTCCTGCTTCCGTGCAAGCAAATCCTCTTCCAGCTCATTCAGGGAATCCTCATAGCTTTGCAGAAACACGATATCGTCCTTAACCAGAAATTCCAGAAAATCAAAGAAAACCATACGCGGATCACTGATATCTGTCATCTCGTATCCTTCCATCTGATGAAGCAAAGCCTTCACACAGCTCCGGTCATCCAAAAAAATCAGCCGGTCCTCCAGAATACAATATCCAAATGTCAGTTTTTCGCCTGTCAGATCCTGCTGCCGGGGCATTGCATAAGTCCCGGCTGTCGCCTTGTGCAGCCGCTCTGCCTTGCAGAAACGGCTGCTCTGATATACATATCCGGAAAAGCTCCGGCGAAATACAGCCGGATGTGCGTGCTGAAATTCCTGTGCTGTCATAAGCTCAATCGTACAGGGCTGAACCGCATTTTTCCCGTCTTCTGATGCTCCATTATGTCTTCTCTGCGGCCAATGATATTTCACGCTCTTTCACCTCGCTTCTGTTAGCTATTTTATCATTTCCGCAGCATCTTTTGCAAGTGGCAACGAAGCGCCGCTCAGTACGGAAAGCCTGCTCTTCCTGTTCATCCAGCAGTAAAGCATTTGCAGCTTCGTCACATGATACAAGGGTCAAAAGATCATGCGTTTCATGCTTGCATGAAAAAGCATGACTTATTGACCCGCAAAACACCGAAAAGTAGCCATTTTTCGTAGAAAAATGAGCGGATTTGAGGTGTTTTAGGATTGCGAGAGCATGAAATGCGAAGCAATCCGTGTATCATAGGGGTCAAAAGGTCATGCGCTTCAGGGGGTACGAAAAATACACAGGTGCCATTCCACTTTCCTTGCAGAACTGTACCTGTGCATTTTTACAAACTCTGATATCTATATTTCATACTTCGCATTTTGACCTGTTTTACAGCTTCTCCCGGTTCGCCGTTGTATTGTCCAGCATACGATACTTTTTATAGCCTTTATAATACTTGTTGAAATATTTATTATACGCGGATTTTGACACCTTCTTCGCTAACGTATCCGTCTTTCCGGTGTAATAAACGTATTTTGGATTCGATGCCGCACGCATATGATGCGTCTGTACCAGCTTATACTTGGAAATCCCAAACAGGTTCCCCCACGCACCGCCAATAAAATTCGTCCATCCAGAGGCATACAATCCCTTTGACTTTGCAGAATAATAGACGTAAGAACCCATTCCCTTTGCGGCATAGCTGCCTGCCAGAACGACTTTATTGCTCTTTACCGTATAGACATCATAATGTATAATCGCTCCGCCCAATCCCGTTGGAATCGTAATTAGCTCCGGGCATCCTTTCTTGTCGACATTCAACACATAGAACTTTCCAATGCTGCGTCGGTTTGCCGCAAGGAACTCCCGATACAGCTTTTTGTAATCGCCTTCGGTGACAGTCACCTTGCATTTGTAGGATTTCTTTCCTACCCTGGCTGTGATCGTCGCGGTACCTGCCTTCTTAACCGTGACCCTTCCGCTCTTTTTCCCGACGGACGCGACCTTCGTATTGCTGCTCGTAAATGTCGCCTGCTTCGTCGTCCCGATCACGGAAAGCACGGCGTCCTGCCCGATCGCAAGTTTCAGGCTCTTCTGGCTGATCTGCACGCCTGCTGCCTGTGCCGTCATTCCAAGCGCAAATACAAGCGTGACCAGAAGTGTCAGGAGCCACAGGCCTCTTTTGTGTAATGTGTGTTTCATTTCTCTTTCTCCCTCCATAATAGCAAAAAATATTTTATTATTATATTCATAGTATAACATTTCTGTTCTTTTTGTAAAGTATTTCCTGCTGCATTCCCCCAAAAAGCCTCTCTTAGGAACTCATTATCCTGTTTTCAGTTTATCAACAAACTATTATTTTCACAAGCTGAAAAGCAGCTTTTAATTGAAGAGACGTAGGACAAAAAACACGCAGACACCTCCGCTTTCACTTACACGGTCGCATCTGCGCGTTTTATAAAAAGGGAGCGTAAAACCCACTACCCTTTGGGTGGTGGGATATAAGCGACCTATATCATATATTTTACTAATAAGCGTTGCTTTTAGTAAAATATATGATATAATAGATACATAGGATATTTCCTAAATTTGAAGAAAGAAGAAAGTTATGTATCTTACGGTTAAGCAACAAGTAAAACATCTGTCTAAGGAAGATTACCTTGCTCTAAAAGAGTTAAGTCATACAGCCAAGAACCTTGCTAATCAGGCAATCTATAATGTAAGACAATATTACTTCACCGAGGGCGAATATCTTAACTATCAAAAGAACTATGCTTTGCTTAAAGATAGCGAGAACTATAAGATTCTCAATTCCAACATGGCACAGCAGATACTTAAAGAAGTAGATGGTAGTTTTAAGTCATTCTTTGGTTTGCTTAAACTTGCCCAAAAAGGTAAATATGCCTTTAAAGACTGTAAACTGCCTCATTATTTTCCAAAAGAGGGTTTTGTCACACTGGTCATCGGATTTGTACGTTTGAATGGCAATAAACTCATTGTTCCATTCTCAAACATGTATAAAAAATCTCATTCACCTATTGAGATTACGATACCGCCTATACTTGTAGATAAACGCATCAAGGAAATTCGTATCATACCTAAAGCAAACGCAAGGTTCTTTGAAATTCAATATACTTATAAAACTGAATGTGTTCAAAGAAATCTTAATCAAAATAATGCACTTGCTATAGATTTGGGTATAAACAACCTTGCTACGTGCGTTACAAACACAGGTGAATCATTCATCATAGATGGAAGAAGACTTAAATCCATAAATCAGTGGTTCAATAAAAAGAATGCTCGGCTTCAAGGTATTAAGGATAAACAAGGTTTTGGTAAACGCACAACTAATCGCCAGAAGGCTATTGCTCGTGACAGGAATAACAAAGTTAAGGACTATATGAGCAAAGCAGCACGTATAATAATCAATTACTGTATCGCTAATGATATAGGTACTCTAGTAGTTGGATATAACGAAACATTCCAACGAGGTAGTAATCTTGGCAAACAGACTAACCAGGACTTTGTAAGTATTCCTTACGGAAAACTTAGAGACAAACTCCGGTATCTTTGTGAGCTTAATGGTATAGCGTTCGTTAAACAGGAAGAATCATATACATCAAAAGCATCATTTTGGGACAAAGATAATATCCCTGTTTACAATGCTGATAACCCACAAGAGTATGAGTTCAGTGGTAATCGCATTCACAGAGGAATGTATAAAACCAAAGACGGCATTACGTTCAATGCTGATGTTAATGGAGCGTTAAATATCTTGCGTAAAAGTAGCGTTGTGAGTCTTGAGACTCTATACGGTAGAGGCGAAGTGGACACGCCTGTAAGAATAAGGATTGCCTGACTTGTCAGGTGGAGACTTAAATATCAAACTTCTTAAATAGGGCATAAGCCCTTAGAAGCCACCTACCTTTAGGTGGGTGGTAGTTCACTCTGATATGCTCTATTCTATTTAGAGATTTTCATTACTTCCGACATCCAAGAATCCGCTCCGCGTTCTCCACGCGCTCTTTCGTCGGTGCCGAGATTCCCTCTAACGGATATGGGATTCCCAGATTTTCCCATTTGAACACACCAAGTGTGTGATATGGCAATACCTCAACGCGCTGTACATTGTCCAGCGTGTCAAGAAAGCGTCTCAGCGCATGCAGGTCTTCTTCGTAATCGCTTCGCTTGGGTACCAGCACATGCCGGATCCAGACCGGCTTCCCGATCTCGGAGAGATAGCGTGCCAGATCAAGGATATTCGAATTTTCCTGCCCTGTCAGCTTCCGATGACGTTCCGGATTGATTTCCTTCAGATCCAGGAGCAGAAGGTCGGTGACCTCCATCAGCGCCTGAAATTTCTGAAAAAATTCCCCTTCTCTGGTAAAAGGATTTCCGGCTGTATCTATAACGGTGTGTACTCCCTGCTGCTTTGCTTTTTGAAAAAGCTCCAGCAAAAAGTCGATTTGCAGCAATGGCTCCCCGCCGCTGACCGTAATACCGCCGTCCGTTCCCCAGTAGGTTTTGAAACGCAGTGCCTTTTCCAGCAGCGCATCCGCCGTATATTCCGTCCCTCCATCCAGCTTCCACGTATCCGGATTGTGGCAGAACTGGCAGCGCATCCGACAGCCCTGTACAAAAATAATATAGCGTACACCAGGCCCGTCTACAGAGCCGAAGCTTTCCAGTGAGTGAATCTTTCCTGTTGTCATAGTGTTTCCTTTCTGTAAGGCGCTTGCTGACACCGGACGTTCTGCGCGCAGGCCAGGACGTGAGCAAATGCCTTTGCCCACGCCTGCCCTTGTGTGCTGCTGTTCAGAACTGTTTTATTACATCCGCTCGTGGCAGGTACGGGAGATTACATCGAGCTGCTGCTCCTTTGTCAAATCAATAAACTTCACTGCATAGCCGGATACCCGGATCGTAAAGTTCGCATACTCTTCCTTCTCCGGATGCTCCATTGCGTCGATCAGCTTCTCACGTCCAAAGACATTGACATTCAGATGATGTGCGCCCTGATCAAAGTAGCCGTCCAGTACGCGTACCAGATTGTTCTTGCGCTCTTCCTCATCATGTCCAAGTGCGCCCGGATTAATCGTCTGTGTGTTGGAAATTCCATCCAGAGCATACTCATACGGCAGCTTTGCGACAGAATTCAGGGATGCCAGCAGACCGTTCTGCTCTGCACCGTAGCTCGGATTTGCACCCGGAGCCAGCGGCTCTCCGGCCTTTCTTCCATCCGGCATACTTCCGGTCGCTTTTCCATATACCACATTCGAAGTAATCGTAAGAATGGAAGTCGTAGCCTCTGAATCACGGTACGTATGACGCTTCTTGATCTTGGTCAGGAATGTCTTCAAAAGCCATACTGCGATATCATCTGCACGGTCATCGTCGTTTCCGTAGCGCGGGAATTCACCCTCAGTCTCAAAGTCAGCGATCATGCCATCCGCATCACGGATCACCTTTACCTTCGCATACTTGATTGCACTTAAGGAATCCACCACATGCGAGAAGCCTGCGATACCGGTTGCAAATGTCCGTCTTACATCCGTATCGATCAGCGCCATCTCCGCTGCCTCATAAAAATATTTATCATGCATATACTGGATCGCATTCAGTGTATTGACATACAGTCCTGCCAGCCAGTCCATCATCACATCATACTTCTGAATTACTTCCTCATAATCCAGATACTCGCCGGTAATCGGTGCGTATGCCGGGCCGACCTGATCTCTCGTCTTGAGGTCGCGTCCGCCGTTCATTGCGTACAGCAGACACTTTGCAAGGTTTGCACGTGCACCGAAAAACTGCATTTCCTTACCTGTCTGTGTGGCGGATACACAACAGCAGATCGAATAGTCATCGCCCCATACTGGCCGCATCACGTCGTCATTCTCATACTGGATCGAGCTCGTACGCACGGAGATAACTGCCGCATATTTCTTAAAGTGCTCCGGCAGATGGGATGAATACAGCACCGTGAGGTTCGGCTCCGGAGACGGCCCCATATTCTCCAGCGTGTGGAGGAAACGGTAATCCGTCTTTGTCACCATGGAACGTCCATCCATGCCAAGGCCTCCCACTTCCAGGGTCGCCCATACCGGGTCACCGGAAAACAGCTGATTGTAAGACGGAATGCGCGCAAATTTTACCATGCGGCACTTCATAACGAAGTGATCGATCAGTTCCTGTGCCTCTGCCTCTGTGATCGTTCCGTTCTTCAGATCTCTCTGAATATAAATATCGAGGAAGGTCGACACACGGCCAACGCTCATTGCCGCACCGTTCTGTGTCTTGATCGCAGCGAGATATCCAAAGTACAGCCACTGCACTGCCTCATGCGCATTTTCAGCCGGTCTGGAAATATCATAGCCATAAATAGCTGCCATTTCCTTCATTTTTCCGAGTGCACGGATCTGCTCTGAAATCTCTTCTCTTAAACGAATGACCTCATCCGTCATCGTTCCGTCACCGCAATTTGCCAGATCTTCCTTCTTCTGCTCCACCAGAAAATCGATACCGTACAGTGCCACTCTGCGGTAATCGCCGACGATACGGCCTCTTCCGTACGTATCTGGAAGTCCGGTGATGATCTTATTGTGACGTGCCTTCTTCATTTCCGGCGTATATACATCAAAAACTGCCTGATTGTGTGTTTTATGGTACTCTGTAAAAATATGATGCAGCTCTTTGGACGGCTCATAGCCATAGGTCGTGCATGCCTGCTCTGCCATCTTGATTCCGCCATACGGCATGAACGCACGCTTCAGCGGCTTATCCGTCTGCAGTCCAACTACCTTTTCAAGCTCTTTCATATCTTCATTGATATAACCTGCCGGATATGCAGTAAGTCCGGATACGACCTCTGTCTCCATATCCAGCACACCGCCCTGCTCACGCTCCTTTTTCTGAAGCTTCTGCAGTTCACCCCAGAGCTTTTCTGTCGCTTCTGTCGGGTTTGCCAGAAAGCACTCATCACCGTCGTACGGCTCATAGTTTTTCTGGATAAAGTCACGTACATCTACATCTTCTTTCCATTTTCTTCCGGCAAAACCGGACCAGGCAATTTTTGTTTCCATTCGTCAGTCCTCCGTTTTTATACACGTGAAAATCATTAACTAACTTTCGTCAGTTAACAGTTACTCTTCATTTCATCTAGATAGTAGCATGTTTTTGTTATTAATTCAAGTCTTGTATACAATGTACACTAAAAAATACAAAGGTCTGCTTTATAACAACCAAGGCCCCACCCTGCTCATTGCTCTTCGCAATCAAAGCACAGGTGAGGCCTTTACATAAATCACAGTAAAACGGACATCCGCAATCAACCACCGTCGGCAAAGTCACGGGGCAGCTTCCGCACTTCTTAATCCGTGAGCGCCCGCAGTAGCTCCGTCATCGTCTTTTTCAGTACCGGATGCCGCAGGTTCGGGGCAATTTCCGCCATCGGACGAAGTACAAAATCACGCAGCTGCATTTCTACATGCGGCACAATCAGCGTGTCGGTTTCAAATACTTCATCATCATACAGGAGAATATCCAAATCCAGAGTCCGCGGTCCCCAGTGGATCAGACGTTCGCGGTGTGCCAGCTGCTCCACGCGATGCAGCTCATCCAACAGCTCCTGCGGATCCAAAAGCGTCCGAAGCTCCAGACAGGCATTCAGAAAATCATCCTGCTCCACACCACCGTATGGCTCTGTAACCAGATAGGAGGATACCTTTTTTACCTGACAGCTCTCATTTTTCTCCAGCTCCCGTACCGCGTTATCCAGATATGCCTGCTTATCTCCCAGGTTAGAGCCCAGTGCGATATACGCGGTATGCCAGAACCGTCTGATTTTCACAGAAACCGTTTCCAGCGGAAGTCCGACCGGTGCCCACGGCTTCTTCAGCTCCAGCTCCACTCCGGCCAGGAGCGGATAGGTAAGCAGCAGTGCCTCTGCCAGCTTTTCTGCTGCAGCCTCTATGAGCTTGCATGTATGCTTCGCCATAAAGTCCACAATAAAATGACTGACCTCCCCATAATTGGTAGATGACTCCAGCTCATCCGTCCGGCCAGCACGACGTGTATCCGTGTACATCGTCAGCGATATCATAAATTTCTGGCCGAGCCTGGTCTCCTCCGGATACACTCCATGATTTGCAAAAAACTCCAGATTTTCAATCCGGATCTCATCATAATTATTCTTTCTCATTCTTTCCTCTCCGCTTTGTAGTTTTACCGATGGAAATCTGCTGCCAGGATTACACGGCCCTCATGATCGCCTGGGTCATACGGATCGCCCGCATGTTTTCCTTTACGTCATGCACCCGGACAAAGGCAGCATGCTGCTGTACACCGTACACTGTCGTCACCACTGTTCCCTCTACCCGCTCATCCGTCGGAAGATCCAGTGTCAGTCCGATGACGGATTTTCTTGAGGTAGCCAGCAATACCGGATAGCCAAGCGCAGTCAGACGATCCAGATGACGGATCGCCATAAGATTGTGCTCATAAGTTTTTCCAAAGCCGACACCCGGATCCAGAATGATCTGCTCATCCTTCACACCGGCTGCCTTTGCGATCGCAACAGACTCCTTCAGATCCTCGCACATGTCATCCAGAAAATTGTTGTATTCTGCCTTCTCGCGGTTGTGCATCAGACAGCACGCCACCTGATATTGTGCAATCAAATCTGCAACACGACGTTCATACTTCAGCCCCCAGATATCATTGACCAGGTCTGCACCCGCCTTTAAAGCCGCCTCTACAACTTCGCTTTTATAGCTGTCAATGGATACCGGAACATCGAAATTTGCCTTTACCATCTCGATCATCGGAACGACTCGCTCGATCTCTTCCTGTGTACTGATCTGCACATGTCCCGGTCGTGTGGATTCCCCTCCGATATCAATGATCGACGCACCCTCTGCGATCATCTGTGCTGTATGCTGTTTTGCCCGTTCCTTATCATTCCACTTTCCGCCGTCAGAAAAGGAATCCGGTGTTACGTTCAGAATTCCCATAATAGAACAATCGTGTTCCGTATCAAAATTGTAGGTTCCTATCTTCATATACTTTATACTCCTGTCATATATTGATGATGCCAAGGTTGCAAGGTAAAGCGGACATTCGCAATCCATCCCCTGCAGCTCTGCTGACAGGGCCTAGCTTCACTACTTGCTCATGTTTGCAGAATTTCGGGAGCTGCTTCGCAGTGGAGCAATTCGTAGGCATCAGTTAGGGTCAAAAGGTCAAACACCTCAAATCCGCACTTCCCTGTTTTTCTTCTCTTCCGGCCAGTTGCACTCTGCATCTGCTGCACAGAACAAGCACATACGGGAAGCTTTATCAGCCCGGTAGAGAGCTCCGGCCAGCCCGCCATCCTTTCCGGTCTTTTTCGCTCTGTGCCCTGCAATCGCATCACAAATTTTCAGACATTCTGCATCTGAAAAGCCGCAATCCCGCAAAATCTCTCCTGCGAGCATCACGCTTCCCTCCTCATGCGGAATCCCCTGCTCATATTGCAGATGCCGTCCGATATCATGAAGAAGTGCTGCCGCATAAACATGCTCCTTTTCCAGACCCAGCTGCTGCTCCAGGTTCTCGATCCAGGCCAGCCGTGCCACATCCAGAAAATGTATCACATCATGCCCGCAGAACACCCGGTCCTGCTCCAGCTCCTCAATCCGTTTTCTGCTCGTCTGCCAGAGCGGATGCCGGCAGATCGCGTTTACTCTTTGCAGCTGCTCTTCCTTTTCTTTCTGCATTTCATTTTCTCACTTTCTATCTGCACCCGGAAACTTTCCGTCCCTACTTATTGCTCTGCGCAGTTGCTGCCGGGATCCCCCTTACCACCGCTCAGTGCTCCGCGCACTTGAAGCTGGGGAATGGTTATCTGCGTTCAGGAATGCCTCGACATTCTTGCTGCGTGATTCGCGTCATGCAATGCATGGCATACTTTCTCATTACCGACGCTCAATCATACGGAAGAACCGGTTCTGCAGCTCTTCATTGTTATCAAACACCCCTCTTGTCACTGCGGTCACCGTCTTCGTTCCGGGTTTTTTAATTCCGCGCATCGTCATGCACATATGCTCTGCCTCAATCAGTACCATAACCCCCTTCGGGTTCAACTCCTGCATAAATGCATCTGCAATCTGCGCACTGAGCCGCTCCTGCAGCTGAAAACGCTTCGCATACACTTCCACAGTCCGTGCCATTTTACTTAAGCCGACCACTTCTCCGTCCGGAATATAGGCAATCGCAGCGGTGCCGTAAAACGGAAGCATATGATGTTCACAAAAAGAATAAAAGTGAATGTCTTTTTCCACAACCATATCATTATTATCCACATGAAACCGCTTTGCCAGATGCTTTGCCGCATCATCTGTATAACCTGCCGCCAGCTCCTCATACATTCTTGCAATCCGATCCGGCGTCTCCAGCAGCCCTTCCCGGTTAATATCTTCTCCGATGCCGTCCAGAATCAGACGGACACCTTCCATAATTTTTTCCTTATCCATAATATCTCCACATTTCCTTTTCTGTTTCTGCTCAGCCTTTCATTCCTGTCTGGCTGCTTTTTCTTCCTGATAGCTCTCTACCGCCTGCTCTGCCTCACACAGGTACGATAAAGATCCAAAAATAACAACTACATCATCTTTTTCGGCTCTTTGAAGGCTTTTATGAACTGCCTCGCGGATGCTCGCTGCTGCTTCTACCGAAGGATTCACCTCTGCTACCGCCTGTGCAAGCTCCTTTGCCGGAAGTGCACGCGGATTGTCCGGTGTCTCTACCGTAATAATATGCTCTGCAAGCGGCGCCGTAAGTGCTATGACCGCCGGATAATCCTTATCCTGAAACATTCCGAATACATAATGCAGCCGACGACCCGGAAAATAGATCTGAAGCGAATCCCGAAGTGTCTGTGCTGCCGCCGGATTGTGTGCACCATCCATGATGACGTACGGCTCCTTCTGAATAATCGTAAAACGGCCACGCCAAGTGGTCTTTTGCAGTCCGTCCCGGATCTGCTGCTCCGTAAGATTGTATCCCATCCGCTGCAATGCCCAGGCTGCTTCCAGAGCAAGTGACGCATTCCATATCTGATAGCTTCCGGCAAGCGATATTTTCACATCCGTCCAGTTCTTATATGAAAAGCTCTGCGTCCCGCATCCATAATGGACATCTTTGATTGCTTCCGGATCAACGCTTCGCAGCGAGCATTCCTGCCGGTCGCACACCTCACGGATCACCTGCTCCGCTTCCATCTCCTGCTTTGCAGAGACGACACTCGTATGAGGCTTGATAATCCCTGCCTTTTGCTCTGCGATTTTGGCAAGTGTATTCCCCAGAAATTCCATATGATCCATGCTGATCGAAGTCAGCACCTCCAGCACTGTGGTCGAAATAATATTCGTGGCATCCAGCAGTCCTCCCATTCCGGTCTCCAGCACAACCAGATCACAATGTTTTTCCTTAAAATACAAAATGGCAAGAACCGTCTCTACTTCAAATACCGTAGGAGTTCCTGCATTTTTTTCCTGCATATCTCTGGTTGCTTCTGCTATGGCTGTCACATGTGCTGCCAGAGATTCTTTGTTAATTTTTTCACCATCGACCTGTATTTTTTCTCTGTAAGAAAATAATGTCGGGGAAAGATACCTTCCAACCCGATATCCTGCCCCGGACAGAATCGTTGAGAGATACGCCAGAACAGACCCCTTTCCATTTGTGCCGGAAATGTGGATAAATTTCAAATCGTTCTGAGGATTGCCAAGCCGGTTCAGCAGCTCTCTCATATTATCCAAGCCAAGTACACTTCCGTATTTGGACACCTGATCCAAATATACTCTTGCTTCTTTGTAATTCATGTTACTCCTATCCGGGAAAATCCCATATATTCTCAGAGAATTTCTATATTCTCTTTTGTCAATTATACGCCCTTTGTCATATGACTTCAATCACATAAATCGTTAAATTATTATCAATGCTGGGCCGCTATTTTTCAGACAGTCCATTTACTCTGTCCAATCAATTAATTTTCTGTAAAGCAAAAAAAGACACCGGATCACTCCGATGTCTCATTTCACATACCTTCAAAACCACATACAGTCTGTATAAATATCAATCCGATTATTTTAAGTTTTTAACCCTACCTTGCTTTGTAAGCGGATGCTATCCGCTTTCTCCGCGTTTGGATAAGCTTGCGACCGATTAGTAGCAGTCAGCTCCATGCATTACTGCACTTCCACCTCTGCCC
>CABIZF010000007.1 GCA_902363135.1 Lachnospiraceae bacterium | reverse complement strand
TTTTTTGAATAATCATCTTATCGACTGATTCTATTATACCATGAATCGCATTGCAGAACAAGTGTTCTTTTGTTTTTTGCAATTCATCTCCCACCTGTAGAGGAAGGAGAATTCAACTTAAATGAAAAACTAAATTCCGGTTTTGGACCAAATGCAAGAGTAAATTCCATATAGGTAGAAGTTACTTTTGCACACATATTTGCCACATTGTCTTTGATAATCATTACTCCGTATAATGTACTTGCAGCTGATTGCCTGCCTGTGCAAATTGGAGATAATTATGAAAAATAAAGGCAATCAGAAGCATTTAATATTTGAACAGCGTGTTGATATCGAGAAAGGTCTTACTGAGAATAAAAGCTTCACTGAAATTGGACGAATTATTGGTAAAAATCCATCTACCATATCAAAGGAAGTACGTCTCCACGCACATACAAAAGAACGTCCGGATTCAGGTTACACTCACCCGCCATGTATTCATCGTAAGAACTGTAAGGTGACATGCTTGTGTGATAAGATGTGTGGCATTCATTGTAAGCTTTGCAGAAAACCATCCTTTCGCTGCACTGATATATATGTCCCGCATATGAGACAGCTGAATGTGAGAAACTGAATAAACCACCCTACGTATGTAATGGCTGTGGTAAAAAGACCCATTGTCTTATGCCCAGAAAGTTTTATTCATCCAAATATGCCCATGATGAGTACCGTAGCGTACTAGTCGATTGCAGAGCCGACATTAACCAGACTCCGGAAAGCATTCAATCCATGAATGATTTATTGGTTCCATTGATCAAGGAGAAGCATCCGTCCATCGATCATATTACCATCCGTGAATAATATTATTTTATTTTTCATCCATAAGACCTCACATATTCTACCCTATCACACTCGCACCAAATGGCATGAAAGAGAGTCTTGCCATCTTGAAGAACTGCCTTCCAAATGGAATTCCAACTATCGTAATGCACCAAATACAACCCACTATCAGGTTTCCAAGTGCCATTTCCCATCCAAAAAATATAATCCATATAAGATTTACCAGAAATGAAAACATGCCATTTCCATACACGATTTCTTTTCCAAACGGCCAGAATGCCAGGGTTGCAAATTTAAAGCATTGCAGACCTACCGGAATTCCAATAATTGTAATACACCATATGCATCCTGCAAAAACCCAAGCCAAGCCGCCTAGCAATCCTCCAAATATAAACCAAAAGATATTACCTATAGTTCTCATGACAACATCTCCTCCTCATCCAATGTCTAATATTCTTTTGCAATTTTCTCTGTTATCTCATATATCTCTTTGAATTTTTCTAAGTCCTCCGGCGATTTGATCAGCATGATCTCTTCGATTTTTCCGGTCCGTATGTCTTTGAACCCTGCTACTTCTTCTCCGGTACAAATGCTTGCACGAATAACTGGTTTCATATGTTCTCGGTCATATGTTTTTTTCACGATTTTCTTTTTGAATATTCCCATGCTTCATTCTCCGAATAATTACAGTAATAAGATCAACTATTTAATTTCTGGAACATTTTTCTGCATCGATTGCAAGTACAAACATCAACGCATCCAACGCATTTCCTGGATCCTGTACATCAATAACATATGTATCAGTCATATGAAACAGTTCTTTACTAACCCGTGCAATTGAATAACCGCTTCGATCAAGAATGCTATAGTCCCATTCCATAATAGTTCCATCAATATGCCATCCATTGTAATCAATATTATAATGTGGCGTCAGGAATGAGAATTCTTTGCTCAGGCATCCGATATAACTGCCGTTTTTATAAATCTCAAATTTAGGAAGGAAGGTAAGAACTTTCTGAACAACCATTCCTACTTCATTTCCATAGGCATCATAAATTACAAGTTTATGTCCCCAGGACAACTGACCTTTTACTACATAAACCGTGTTGCCTGCTTCATCATAGATATCATAGCTGTCAAACCATGAAAACAGCCTTTGTTTAAATAATAGCTTCATAACTTTTCACCGCTCTCTCCTACAGACATAATAGGTTCTTTATAAGTACCATTGTACCATGCCGGAACACCTTAAAAAATATGTAAATTGCAGAATTAACCTGCCTTATTTCACAGATTATGATAAAACATATATTTCCGGCTATAAATTTCTACTCGTTCCCAAAAAGGTGCAAAAAAGACCATTTACTGTTTTACGATAAATAGTCTTTACATTTCATATTCAATTTATATCATACTGAACCGCTTATCATCCCTGCAGGCTTGAATTCGTCACTCTGTCAGTCGATTCTCCTCGCCCCAGACACAGAGCTGCCCGACCCACTCAAACAGCTCCTCGTCCAGGTCTGCGGTACGGTGGAGAACAAAATGGGTTGTCCATCGTCCCGGATAAGGCTCTGTCTTGGCTGCGACCCGCTCCGATTCCAACGGTGCAGGTAGCCCCAGAGTCAGCACAAAATAATTTTCCGGCAGCTCCGCTAGTCTTTTTACTCTCAAAAAGGACACACAGGCGTAGAGATGCCGGTTGTAAAACGAGATCTGTGATCTCTGCACCTTGATCCTTGTTTCGGGATAGCGCAAAAGCAGCTTCTCCTGAAACGCCTCATACAGAGGGTGCACTGCCGGGTGCTGTTCAAAAAACATCATGGCATCTGGTGCGCTGTTATCCATTTTTCGTCCCTGCCTTGTTTGTTCGCTTGATCTTCTTCATCTCTTTGCCCTTAGCCAGTTCATCCACCAGCTTGTCCAGATAGCGAATTTCCTTCATCAGCGGCTCTTCAATGCTCTCCAGCTTTACGCCGCAGATGCTGTCCTTTATGAGCACCCGGTCAGGATTGAGTTGCGGAGCATCCCGAAAGAAATCCCCATACAGCGTTCCATTCTGCACCGCAGCCTCAATTTGCGGGGCGCTGTAACCCGTCAGCCACTCAATGATCTCGTCCACCTCTGCCTGTGTCCGCCCCTTGCGGACTGCCTTTGCCACCAGCATGGGATATATTTTTGCAAATGGCATGACATATACTTTTTCAGTTTCCATTTTCGTCCCTCCCTCAGGTGCGTCTATGTGCAGAGTATACCACGCTTCCGGACAAAAAAGAATATGTGCCGCCGCCTACGACGGCAAACATCAGCCCTGTGGAATTTCCAGTCCGGTAAATTGCAATTTACATATTTCTCATTGTATTGCTCGCCCTATTATAAATACAATTTATTTTCCTTCCTACCGGAACAAACCTTCTTCATTTTCAGTCCAGCGATAAAACTGACAAGCTTACTGTAATTTCTTGCTTTCTTCGGACAGACTGCTACACAGTGCATACAAGAAATGCACTTATCCTTATCGGTCATCTTCGGATTGTCCAACGGAATGGCACCTGCCGGGCATTCTTTTGCGCACAGACCGCAGGAAGTGCATTTTCCATTTGCAACGGGTTTGAGTGGAACACCTCCATATTCTCGATATGGTCTGTTTCCCGGAAATGCAGGTGTCCTTTGTGCTTCGCTGTTTTGCATAATCTTTGCGGCAAATTCCAGCAATTCCTTTTCATCCTGCTGATCCGGGCGTCCGGTTCCAAATTGATGCATCAGGGAATGCTCTGCGACAGCCTCCATTCCTGCGATACATACAAATCCTGATGCCTCCAGAACATCCTGTAGTTCCAATAGAGTATCATCAATCATACGGTTTCCAAATACTGCCACAAGAATTGCTTTCGTACCATCTGCCTTTACTTTGCGGAACATATCCGTTACAACTGATGGAATGCGTCCACCGTAAGACGGTACAGCAACCAAACATAGGTCCTTTTTTTCAAATTTCACCTTCATGAGTTTATCTGGTTCTTTAATTAGGTCGATTTCTTCAGCATCCAGCTTCGTCCCTTTCGCAACAATATCTGCTACTTTCTCAGTACCCCCTGTCGGGCTGAAAAATATGTTATAAAATCTCATAATGATCCTCCTACTGATTCCGATTTGTTTATTGTCCTTTTATAACGGTTGACCAATTGTTTTCAATAGTCTTTATATTCATTCCTTTTGAAACTTGGTGCTGAGCATAACACCCAACACCAAGTTTGTCTACAGTTATTCTGATACTTTATCAAAGAAAGCGATCATATAGAGCGGTAATGTAATTATTCCCTCTTCGCTGGTTCCTATATTTCCATCTATGAACTTATATCCATAGCTTATATCTTTATTATTTTTCATGATCGATTTTAGTGAATTTGCACGTGTATTTCCACTCTTGACCTCAATAGGAACTGCTTTTCCATCTTTTTGAATGATTACATCAATTTCTTTTTTCGTTGTCTCATTTTTATAGAAATATAACTGATATCCCTTCTTATGAAGAGCATCTGCTACAGCACATTCAAATATTCCTCCTTTGGAATTTCCTGCCAAGGTATTTTCTATAATATGCTGCTTCAAGGAAAAATCTTTCATTGCCATCAACAGCGACAAGTCCGTTGTATAAGCTCTGAAAAAATCATCTCTTGCATAATCATCCAGATCAAATCTTATATCGGTTACAAGTTTACACAAATACAACATATCTGCACGAAGTAACCATTCGATACTAGAAAAATACTTCTGTGCCCTGCCTCCATGCTCAACTTCTTTATATTGAAATTTATGATTTTCTTTATCCAATAACTGTTTCGCAAGGGAGAGGTAGCACTTCTCCGCTTTTACCTTTTCTTCAGCTGTAGCATAATGGGCTATATCATACTGATATCCCTGTAACAGGCTTCTCTGAATTCGGTCAACCTCCCTGAAATCTTTTGTATCTATATACTTCTGAACTGCTTCCGGCATACCACCTATAGCGACATACTGCCTAAAATATTTCATCATCTGAGAATGAATCGCCTCTGGAATAGCAGCTTTTGAACTAAGATATCCACAGATATTCCTTATCATATCCTCAGAGATTCCCATTCCCCAAAGAAACTCCTCAAAATCTATTCCATACATTTTCAGATAATCAACATACCCAACAGGATAAGAAGAAGCACGTTTATAATCAATTCCTAAAAGTGATCCTGATGCAATGACATCAAATCTATTATCTAATGCCCAAAACTTAAGAGAAGTTATTGCTTCCTGACACTCCTGAATCTCATCCAGAAAAATCATAGTCTTTCCTGGAATAATCTTCTTTTCAGGAAAACGAAATCGCATAGCCATAACCATATTATCTACTGTTAGATCACCGGAAAAAATATCCATCGCAGAAGGTATCTGTTTAAAATTAATTTCAACAATTTCTTCATAGTTCTCTTCTGCAAATCTTTCAACTATATATGTTTTTCCTGTTTGTCTGGCTCCCTGAATCACAAGACATTTTTTGTTTTTTGAATCTACCCATTTTTTTATGTAATGCATCACTTTTCTTTTTAACATAAAATGCCTCCTGTTACCAAATAATATTTTTATCAAGAACAACTTTGTAACATTTTTAATTACTACATTTTTCATCATCAACATTTCAGAAAACAAAAATGTTGATAAATCAACATTTCAGAAAACAAAAACGTCCATACATCAACATTTTGGAATATTATATCATTGATCAGGATATATTAAAAGACTTTTTTCTATCAAAAACCCTCATAATTGCAGTCTCCGATGTTTCCAAGGTACCGGCATTGTAACTCTCTTAATTATAAATATATGTATTTAATAATGAAAAATATCAATCATTTTGTATTTACATAAGAGCAACTATCCTGTTGTGGTCTTAAGCTGGCTATCAAAAATTGGCTAATGTATTTCAAAGCCCGGCTATATAGCCGGGCTCAGACTGACCAATCCAGCATCCATCACGTTTGCTGGTGGTAGAATATAAATAGTACAAAATAAACATGACCATTTTCAATAAATATTATATGATAGTCATAGAGCAAGGAGGAGAATGGTTATGGCAAAAGGTACAAAATATTCACAGGAGTTTAAAGAAGATGCAGTAAGGTATCGATTAGAGCATCCAGAGATGGCACTCCGTAAATGTGCTGAAAATCTCGGAATCAGTGAGTCGGCACTGAAGAATTGGATGAAATCAGCAAAGAATCATGAAGGAGCTGTTCCGACTCGTGGATCAGGCAATTATGCAAGTGATGAGGCAAAAGAAATTGCTCGTTTGCAACGAGAATTACGAGATAGCCTCATATGCGATTTCTGTCCGTCGGACCAAGGATTTGCCTACAGCTTCCTTCAGATTCCACCTCACGATGGACACCCTTGCTGTTCAGCTATACATTTCCCACTACCTGGGCATGTTCAGGACTTTCACCTGCGAGAGCGCGCCCATGGCGCGCAAACGAAACGTGCGCCGCTAGGCGCACTTCCACTAAAAAGAGCCCTGACATCACGCCAAGGCTCTTTTTCTTTCATATACTTGTTATTTGCACCATAATTTTATACTCCTGGCACTGGAGTAGCTCTAAAAGCATTTACAGTCCTGTCTATAATAACCTGTCCCTCGCTTCCGGAGTCAAGAATCGTATTCTGAACGGATTCTTTTTCTACCAAAACAGCTGTTACATCAAGCGCAACCAACTTATCAGTAGTCGTCAGTGCATCTACTTGTGCAGAAAAGCAAGAATCTGATGCCTTTGTCTGCTCATCCGCAACTTCGGTAGTTGCAACAATATGGTTATCCGAAATATAATTTCCTTTACCTGAAACAATATGTATGATTACAGGTTTTGCCCCGGCTGGCTTGATAGACTGTGTATGGATTATTTCTGAAATATGGTTGGCAATTACCGAATTATTATTACCACTGATACACAGAATACCATACAAATCATCTAATCCATTATCATATTCCAACATAGGCGCCCATGGTTCATTGTCACGTAAAAAATGATTTGAAGAAACCATATTTTCCGAACAGTTTCCTTCAAATACCAGCATTCCCGGATAGAAGGAATGAAATCTGTTGGCTGTAATAATGGAACGTGCCACATTACGGAAATGAACACTACTTGTGCCTCGAGGAAAAATATTATTTGCTGTAATCAAAAGTCCACCAAAATTTTCGGCAAAGATGGAATATCCCTTATAACCTGCGCCCATCAGATTATCTGTTATTTTAGATGCCTGTCCCCAGCCTCTCAACTCTATGCAATTACCACATTCCGCTATGAAATTATCGTGAATAGACAACGCATCTGCATGATAAATCGTAACTCCATGTTCTAAATATACGATTCCCATACCTGTGAGCCTGAATGAATCCTGTGCACTTCCAATATAAATACCTGTTTTTCCATTGGTATATGTATTTTCTGGATTTGACATTCCCGAACCATCGTCCACAAAATGCAAACCATCAATACAGAAGTTTTCAAATTCTACAGAACTAATTCGTGGATTTCCATCTCGCTCAACATAGAATGCTGCTCCTGCCGATTCTTCATCTCGTGGTTCTGGAGAAAGGTCAACAAGGATACGGCTTCCGCCCGGCCACACTTCATGTAAATCTGCCCATTCATTCTCCGGAAGATTATAACGGATACTGGATGATACAAAACCATGTCCTGAACCCATAATTTTCAAGTAACTGATATCAATCACTACTTGTGTACGAAGATGATAATCACCAGACGGAATGTAAATGACTGCTCCCGGTTTTCCACCTTCATTCATATTTGAATCTGTTTGTCGCTTTTTAATATCCGCAATAATACTGTTGATTACTTCCCCAATATCCTCGTAAGAATTTCCAACGTTCCATTTTGTAACGTCATAATAATTTTTACTTGACATCAATAAATCCTCCTATATGTTTACTCCGTCTGCTCTTCTAATAACGATTCAATTTCATCTTTTTCCGGCATAACCCTCAAAGCACCTCGCTTTGTTGTAATCAGAGCTGCACCTGCATTTGCGAATCGAAGCATCCCTCCGATGTCCTCTCCTGTAAGATTATCAAGCCCCTTATCCAAAACTGTATTCAGCATACATCCGGTAAAGGTATCTCCTGCACCCGTTGTTTCTATCGTGTTTTTCTGCAAAAATGGCTCTGCTTTAATCGTAAGCCCCTTATAGTATGCCCGGCTTCCATCTTTTCCCAGAGTAACACATACAAGTGGAATCTGATATTTCTGCTGAAGAAGAACTGCTCCTTTGTCATAATCCTTTTCACCTATCATAAAAGTCAGTTCATTGTCCGATATTTTTAAGATATCACAACACTCCATTCCATACTCAATAACTTTTCGTGCGTCCTCAAGATTCTCCCACAATGGTTCACGTAAATTAGGATCAAAGGAAATCAACGCTCCAGCTTCTTTCGCACACTGAATTGCATATTGTGAAGCTGTCCTGATTCCCGCATGAGTAAAGGATAACGTTCCAAAATGAAAGATTTTGGATGCACATATCTTATCCAAAGAAACCTCTTCTTTTCTCAACATCATGTCCGCTCCTGGATTACGGTAAAAAGAAAAATCTCTGTCACCATCTGGATAAGTATGTACAAATGCCAATGTGGTATGTACCTTGTCATCAATCACTAAACCTTCTGCATCAATTCCAACAGACTCTATCGTTTTTCTTAGCATATTACCAAATTGATCGTTTCCAACTTTTCCGATAAATGCTGTTTTTTTGCCCAGCTTTCCAAGCATTGCCAGCACATTACATGGTGCCCCACCTGGATTTGCTTCTAATAATGCATTTCCCTGACTGCTGACGCCATTCTCTGTAAAATCAATCAGAAGTTCGCCCAAAGCTGTCACATCTATTTCCTTTTGCATCATCTAATTTTTCTCCTATCAATAGCAATCTTTCAATCCGTATGTTTCGATATCTTTGATTGCTAGTCAAACATACTACCTACTCCTGATCTTCAACAAATACTTCATACTTTACATACGCTACATCTTGAAGCTAATGTAATAATTTTATCATGTTAACTCTGGATACGCAATTTGTTGTACTCAAATCTGTACATCTAAAATAAACATTTCTTTGATTTTTTGTATTTAATACTTGAGAGCTAAGAATAGCAATGACAGGCAGTGTATATACACTGCCTGTCATTCGCCTCAAAAGCGGGACCTTCCCCACTTTTGGAATCTCTTTAGATTCAAAAACATTTTTATGCACCAGCCAATATCGATCGGTCTTTTTTAATCCCAGCAGCTTTCCCATTTCCGGCACGGTCATCCAGGTTCTCTTTTGTGTCGGACGCCGTTTGTAAGGACTGTCTTCTGATATCTTTGAAATGATCTCTTCAACATCGTCCATTTCCGGAACTTCTTTTTGTTTCATAATTGCTGTTGCCATTTATTCTTCACTTCCTGTCTTTTTTAGTGTTAGTGTTTTTTCTTATATCATATCTCAAATCCAGATAAAAATTTAGGATGTCGATTGCAGACAAAATCTGCCTGATCAACATCCTGTTTTTTACTGCTCCAAGTTATCGAGCCAGTCGTCAAAACTCTTCTTAGAGATGCGATACTTTCCGCCATCCAACTGAATCCACCGGAATTCCTTTTTCTTCAAAAGGTTATAAATAGTAGGTCTGCTGACTCCTAAGATTTCCTGTAACTCTTGAACTGTATAACATCTTTTCTCTGACATTTCTTTGTCCTCTTTTCTTTGAATTATGAAAGAAAAATTATCCCTTCATATAACGAAACGCTCAGAGCCTGTTTTACAGTGGTCAAAAGCAAATTTTTTTACTTTTTTTCTTGCGAGTTTTTTTTAATGCCACTCGTAAGAAACTCGTAACATTAGATTTCTGCATTTTTCTTGAAATTAAGTAAAAGAAAAAGAGCATATGGAATTGAATCCATACACTCTATGATTACTGAAACTTTATTTCTTTTCATCAAGCAAAATAACACCTTGCGCCGGATTTTTATCAATTGCACCAACTATCTCATGTGGAACATATGGCTCTTCAAGATATGCTAGGTCTTCGGCAGTTAATTTAATGTCAAATGCTCCGGCTGAATCATCCAGATACTGCGTTTTGGTTGCCCCAATAATAGGCGATAGAATTCCCTTTGCCCACTGCCATGCAATGGCTATCTGGGACATTTTGCAGTTATACTTTTCGGCAAGCTCCGCTACACGTTTAACTATCTGCATGTCTTCCGCTTCAGTCTTATCATATTTTCCCATGGCAACCCTATCCGTGGTTCCACGAAGAGACTCTGATTTCCACTGTGGTCTTGCCAGATGTCCGGCTGCAAGAGGGCTATACGGCATTAACGAAACTTTCATTTGCTTACAAATTGGTAGCAATTCTCTCTCATCCTCTCTGTAAAGCAAATTATAATGATTCTCCATCGCAGAAAATGGTGTCCATCCATTGTCTCTTGCGGCTAACTGCATATTATAAAACTGATATCCATACATGGCAGATGCACCAAGTGCCCTGACCTTTCCTGCTTTTACCAGATCGTGCAGTGCCTCCATAGTTTCTTCAATTGGTGTATCATAGTCAAATCTATGGATGATATATAAATCAAGATAGTCGGTTCCAAGACGTGACAGAGTTCCATCTATTTCCCTCATGATTGCCTGTCTTGATAAACGACCTTCATTAAAATATACCTTGGATGCAATCACAACCTGATTTCTCGCTACATTTTTCTTCAATGCTTTACCTAAATATTCCTCACTTGTTCCTGCTGAATATCCATTTGCTGTATCAAAAAAGTTATATCCCAAATCAAGTGCATGCTTGATAACATTCTCACTTTCAGCTTCATCCAACGTCCAGTCATGCATGGTTCCAGCTTTCCCAAAACTCATGCAGCCCACACATAATTTTGACACTTCTATATCTGTATTTCCGAGTTTACCGTATTCCATAGTGCTCTCCTTATCTTAATCCAGCGTACTCTTTCTCCGATACCGCCTCACACCACTCATTGGAACAATCCACTCCCGGCACCTCAATTGCCAGATGGGAAAACCATTCATCCGGAGCAGCGCCATGCCAGTGTTTCACTTCTGCCGGAATATTGATGTAGTCGCCTGGCTTCATTTCTACAGCATCTTTCCCTTCTTCCTGATAATATCCTCTTCCGGCAACACATACCAGGATCTGACCGCCTCCACTTTTTGCATGATGGATATGCCAGTTATTTCTGCATAAAACTGGACTACCCCTCCGCAATCCCTTATAGTTACGGGCTTTAACGGCATACACGTCTGTGTTTTGTGCGACCCTTTCATGACGAGCAGTTTCTGCCAGGTTATTTCTCTGCTTCGTCCTCATTCCAAACCTCTTTTGCAAGATTAAAGACTGCCCAGCCTTTTGGCCAGCCTGCATAGAATGCTACGTGAGTGATGATTGCTGCGATCTCTTTCTGTGTTACCCCATGATCCTTTGCATTCTGTAAATGGAATTTCAAAGAGGAATCTGTGATTCCCTGTGCCATCAGTGCTACAACTGTGATGATACTTCTTGTTTTTAAATCAATATCTTCGTTATTCCAGTTCTCTCCGAAAAGAATGTCATCGTTAAAATGTGCAAAATCTGGTGCAAATGTTCCCAGAGCATTTCTTCCTGCTATCTGTGTGATCTTTGCCATGATATCAAACCTCCATCTTTCTTATTTATGGTAATTTGTTATACTCTTCTTCCGGTAAAAACTCAAGCCATTCATTGGAAGCACCCTCTGCCGGAACTTCAACAGCCAGATGCTGGAACCAGCTGTCTTTCGCTGCTCCATGCCAATGTTTTACTTCTGGTGGAATATTTACTACATCTCCGGCTTTCAGCTCACGAGCCGGCTTTCCTTCTTCCTGGTACCATCCTCTTCCACCAGTAACCATAAGGATCTGTCCACCTTTATGATGGATGTGATATGCATTGATGGTTCCAGGAGCGAAAGTAACGAGACCAACTGGTACTCTCTCTGTTGTAAGCATATTCAGATAGCACTCACCTGTAAAATATTTTGCAAATACTACATTTTCTTCACCGATTGGAAATACGTTACCTCCACCTAAGTCTTTTTTCATCTGTTCAATATCCATAAAAAATTCCTCCTTGCTCTTTTTCTTTTATGGTACAACCTGAAGTAAACTCCAGGTCAATAGACTTTGCAGCTTTTTACATAAAGTTCATAATTTTCCTGTGGCAGTTTGCTTTTCAGGTACGCTCTATTTCTTATCGGCTCCATCATACACCCATATTACTTTCTATGTCCAATACCCATTATCATGGGTTGCTTAATGCCTTTTAAGCATAATCTGTTTCTATATCACAATGCAAAACAGATCTGCTGTATTCTGGCAGACCTACTTTGCATTATGATATAGCTTAAATCTGTTTGATAAGATTCAACTCTTTCTTGGATAGTGCTTTTTTTAACTTCTGGTTTTCCTTTATTAGATTCTCATTTTCGCTTTTCAGTTTCTGTAGCTGTTGCCGGAGCAGATTCATTTCCGCTTCCATCGCCTGACTGATAATGTTTCTCCTTGGATCCACCATACCAGCCTGCTGTTCCATTGCTGCATCAATCTCACCTCTTACAATCGGATTCTTGTAAAAGAATCCTCTAGATAAACCAGTCTTTTGCATCAGTGCTGGTACGGACACCTTTTCTCTCTCCAACACCATTGTCCGTATTGTCAGGACTGCCCGTTCCACTTTTTCTTCGCTCTTTCTTTTATTCAATTCCAGCATCTTGTCGTATTTGCTCATATTCTTCTCCCCATCCGTCCAGACTTGCCAGTATAATCTGTGACATAAAATTTCTAACTTCTCTTGTTTCATCTGCCATCCGCTGATTGCTCATTTTTCGGTAATATTGGACACTTCGTACTCCCTTATGTCCCAGGAGCTTCGCTATCGTCCAGTCATCCACATGGAGTTCCGTTAATTTTACCCCATAGCAGTGCCGGAACATATGCGTTCCAAATCCGAATAAGTTTCCGCTGTCATCCCGGATATCTTTTTCATAGATCATTCGAAGCACTTTATCCTGCAAGGTTTGGTAACTGATTGGTCTCTCCGGTTTGTTCTCGTCCGCAAAGATATAAATGCTTTCAGGATAATGCTCATTTGCATAACTGACTGCCTTTCCAATCAGCTGTGCCAGCTCCCGGCTGATCGGTTTTTCATATCTTCTTGTTTTCGGCTGGTATATGATAATCATATCCTGACGGTCATGTTTATAAAGGCAGTCTTTCCGCAAGGTCAGCGTGTCGGAAATTCTGGTTCCAAGCATCTGGTGGATGATCATTGCCCTTGCTATCTGCTCTTCCATTTTTACAATCTGGGCATTCAGTCTTTTCAGCTCACTGTCCGAATAAGATTTGAATTCTGCTTTCCGTTCTGGCGGAAAATCAGATTTTAAAAACAGTTTTGTAAGATGTGGAAAATCATAAATTTTTCCGATTGTTTCCAGCACATTTCGAAGCTTTAGCAGGTCATCCCGGATGCCATTCCCTCCGTTTGATTCTACCTTGATGTTGATTAAAAATTGTTCTATGATCTCCCGGTCAATCTCTTCGCAGGTGCTGATCTTGGAATGCTTTTCATCCAAATACTTTGAAAATTTATTCATTGCGGACAGTTCACGTTTTATACTGCCAAGGGCTTCGGTTTTCAGATGATGGTAAATTGCTTTTTTTACTTCTTCCCGAATATCTGGTTGCCGGATTCCTCTGAAATTTAGTGTCTTATGGTTGACAATCGGATTTGTCCGCAGGATAAGCGGAAGCCTTTCCAGATGCCAGATATCCTTTGCCAGCTCATTGGTTTCTGATCGATCCAGTGTAAATTCCAGAAGGCTTTCAAAATACCGGATCAGGGCAGCTTTTTCCACCGATTCAGTCTGAATGTTCGTCACTTTATGCTTCGTCAAAGCCCTACCGTTTTGTATCATCCACATTTTCAACTGCTTTATCCAGAAGTCTTTTTCTCTGTCAAGCAGGCTGTTCTCCTGATGGGATGACTTCTGAAAAAATTCACATAAGCTGTTAAAATAATGCCTTTCCCTTTTTATGGTCAGGATGGATACCTGCGTTCCACGGTAGTAAATGTATTCGACAAATTCTGTCTGAAGCTGGTTTCCCGGCAGTTTATCCAGATCAAAATATTGTTCCTTATTCAGCTTTTCCTTTTGCTCATCGGTAGCCAGCTTATAACATTCCAGTTGTTGGAATTTCAGTTTATTATCCATGCTTCTCTCCTTTCTGCATACAGGCAAGCAGGCTGTTTTCCTCTTCCTCAAAGTATGCGTCATTTTCTTTAGCAATTTTTCTTGGCATATAATCTATATACTGCATGGTCATTTCCTCAAACGTATGTCCCAGATAGTCCCGGATGCTTTGGATTGATACGCCATGCTCATAAAAATTGGTTGCTACGGTATGTCGGTAATCATGAGACTTAAAAATATATTCTCCATTCTGTATGCCTATCTGGGAGCAGTATTTTTTCATCTGCCCCATGAAGGTGCTTTTGGAAAATGCTCCACCTTTCCGATTCCGAAAAATGTATGCTTCTTTTTCGGTAGGGTGCTTTTTCAGATAAACCTGCATCAGACAATACAATGTTACCGGAATGGGAACCCTTTTATAATTTTTCATTTTCACCTGGTAGACCTTCATCCAGCAGTCACCATTCTGGATATAATACGCATCCCCTTTTAAGGTGCAGACCTCACTGATCCGGAGTCCCACACACCAGAGATGTAAAAACATCATTCTCAGGTGTTCAGGAAACTGTGAGAGGTTTTGAATAATTTCCATATACACATCCTCTTCCACACTTCTGTTATGGTGGACTGGGATCTGTTTTTCCAAGTAATACGATGCATAAAACGGAACCTTTTTTATATACCCCTTTACTTCCAGAAATTTCATAAAAAACTGTATTCCCGAAACATTGGTATTAAATGTCTTTGCTCCCATAGCACCATTCTGCAAATTCTTTAAATATACATCAATCAGGCTGGCATCACACTTGGTAACTTCCAGTTCGCTGATCTCCTGCAAAAAATTTCGAATGGTTCGGAATCTTTCGTACACCGTACTGAGCGCCAGTTCTCCGATTCCAATTTCGTACTTCATATATTCCTGAAGCAGCAATCGATTCTTGGGCTGTAGAACTTCCTGAAATGATATTTTTTCTATACTGTCACTCTGGTTTATTCTTTCTTTGGCAATACGAAACCGCTCTAAATACCAGATGGTAGCATCCCATCTTGTTTCATCAGTTTCTATAAAAATCACTTTACGGGCAGTTTCCACAATGCTCTTCAGTCGTTTTCGCCGTTGCTCTTTCTCGACTTTCTGCTTCAGGTAGTCCTGAAATGCTGTTTCCTGTTCCAGCTCCAGAAGCTGGATATCTGTAATCTGCTCCCGGATGCAAAATTCGTAAAAAAGCTGTAGCCCGGTCAGTTTATATTCCCTCAGTCTGGAAATTTCATAATTCTCCAGAATATATTCCAGCACGGTAAAAATCTGACGTTTCAGTTTCTCACTGGCTGCCGCTTTAAAATTCCAGACCATGTTGCTCCGACACCGTACCGTTTCCACACTCTTTACGATTACAGGATCTGAGTGGTATGGAACAAAAAGTATTTCATTTTTATATTTCCATTCACATTCCCTCTGTCCAGCCGGAGTTTTCATCCGTTCCCGGATGTACGCTTGCCGTATCCGGTCGAACGTTCCGGTATATCGGTAAATGTAATTTCGCTTTATCAGCGGTGTTATGTATAATTCAAATTTCATTCGCAGTTCATAATCTATTTCCGAAAGATGTTCTACCATCTCATCTGCCAGAAACAGCAGAATCTGTTCTGTAATGGAACTTCCTGCTTCCTCTTTTGCAAACTCCCGGATTTCTTTTCGTAGCTGCTCAATCCGCCTGCTCCGTTCTTGTTCTGCCTCTATAAAAGGCTGTAAAAACGCAGGCATAAAAACCACCTCCTATAGCAATTCCTCAATCCCATACAGGGAGGAGTGTTTCTCGTAGAATTCCTGGCTGGCATCCAGCAGTTCATCATCCACAATGTCCAGATAATTGATGGTTGTCTGGATGTGGCGGTGTCCATAGGCCAGCTGTATCAGTTCCAGCGACCATCCTGCTTTTCTCCGCTCATTTCCAAAGTAATGCCGGAGCATATGAGGCGTGATCTTAATCCCTGTTTTCTTATCCATTCTTTTTAGCATGGAGTATACTGCTTCCACGTTCATTGGTTTTCCGATATTATCCCCGGAAATATTCACAAACAGGCTTGTCTGGTGCTGAAGTAGTTTTCGGTACTCTGCGATATACAGATTTAAAAAGCCGAAGGTATCTTTGCTGATCTTCGCACTTCGGTATTCTGCATTCTTTGCTCTCGCTCCATTTTCATTGTCCTCACGGAAATATACCCGGATTATGTGGTTCTGATAATCAATGTCCTTACTGTAATCAATTCCTAAGATCTCACCGATTCGGTAGCCTGTCTCTGCCAGAAGCAGCATGAGAAGCCGATCTCTTATATTGGTACACGCTTTCAAGATTTCCACAATTTCATCTTTCTTTGCTGCTCTCGCCTTATGCTCTTCCTCTTTTAAATAGCCTTTGAAACTCTTTGATCGTATGCTTTTCTTTACGCCTACTGCATCCACGGCTACAAAATAATTATAGGACAGGACTTTCAGCTCCCCGAACTGCTGGTACTCTTCTTCTATAAAAAGATAGAACCTGAACACATCTCTTAAGTATGCGTTGCAGGTTCCATTGTTTGGAGATCTGTGATTTTTATCTCTGGTATGCTTCCCGGCTTTCAGCCAGTATAAAAATTCCACAAAGTGATTTGTCTGTTCAACATAAGGCATTTGATATACGTCTGTCAATTCCTTTTTCTTTTCATGGATGTATTCCAGATAGTACAGGATTGCAAGTGCGGAGCGCCGCACCGTATTCGGTGAACATTTCCTCCGTATCTTGTGCATCAGATATTTGGTTGGAAGCAGGACGATATCCAGTGTTTCCACATCTCTGATAAAGAAATAAACGGTGGAGCCTTCTCTTTCTGTTTCCAGCTCATATCTTCTCATTTCTGCTCACTTCCTTTCCTCTAACGCTATACACAGTATACCCAACTCATGCCGATAAAGCTATCACCAATACTACCAATTCGCTCCAAACCGCCCCTGAAATACCACTAAACTTTTTGTCCTGTCTGCTACCCGGATCTGGGCAGAACCAACAACGCCACGGATGCTCTCAGCTGTAGTAACGCTCCACTTTCCGGCTTCGGATAAAATCTTCTACTTCTTCGATCCGTTCTGCCATCTGGCACTTTGGCAGTGCTTCCAGAACATCACTCCGATACCTGCCTTTTTTCGTGGCACGGTGATCTAAAATAGACACAACGCAGGTGTCCTGCTCCGTGCGAATTGCCCGGCCAAATCCCTGACGCAACTTCTTCTGCATATCTGGCACCACGATGGTCTGGATGTAGGATTTTAGCGATCGGTACTGCTCCCTCTGGGCTTCATGGATAGGGTCCGGAACAGAAAACGGTAGTTTTACGATAATCAGGGACGATACCATGTCACCCGGAAAGTCCACACCCTCCCAGCAGGAGCCGGCTGCGAACAACACGGCATTCTCCATCTTCTTAAACCGGGCGATCTCTTCCTGGGAGTTTCTCCATACCTGCACCATCGGAAACGGGATCTGATCCCGCAAAAGCTGCTGCACATTTCCCATCAGGGTATAAGATGTGAACAGTACCAGCGTATGCCCGTAAGTGGAACACACCAGATCACGGATCTGCCCGGCAAGCTGCTCGGCCTCTTCCCGGCTCCCCTTTTTTCTTGGTTTTAAATGCTCCGGGATGTAAAGCAGACAGTTCTCCTGGTAGCAGAATGGGGATTCTGCCACACACTCCCGGACACCTGTTTCTTTTTCCAGCCCGGTCATCTGTCTGGTCCTTGCAAAACCGTTCCCGGCTTTTAAGGTGCCGCTGGTTAAGATTGCCGGAAATCCCCGGCTCCATAAGGTGGCGTCCAGATACTTCGGGATCTCCCGGTTGACTGCCATAAAGGTTAAATGTCCCCGGCTGTCCTGCTGTAAAAACAAAATATACCGTTTGTCGTTCTTTAAAAACCAGCCGAACAGCTCTTCCATCTCTTCCAGCCGCCGGAAAGTCCAGTAAGGAATATTCCCGGCGAGCCTTTTGATCATAAGCTGAAGTCTTTCCTGCATCTGGGCTAAGGCTGTGCCAGCTCCCGGCGGAAAATAAAAACTTTCTTTTCCAGCCATGTCCTCGATGCCATCTTTCCGGTGCTTTCGAATCTCCATCTGAAGAGCGGAAACCCCTTCCAGCAGCCGTTTTCCATCCGTGCCTTTATGCTCTCTGACTAAAAAGTAAGCAATCTCCTGCACATCTTCCCTTCCAATGCTTCTTCCATACATCTGGCTGGCGGCTTCCGGGAGTTTATGGGCCTCATCCACGACCAGAGCCCTGTAATCTGCCAGAAGCGGACGGTACCCATTTGCCCGGTGCATGGCATCTGCCAGAAGATAATTGTGATTGCAAATCTGTAAAAAAATATCCTCTTTCCTGGAAATATCCAGATGCTTCTGATAACGGCATCCTGCTTTCCCCGGACATTCCCTGGGGCAGAATTTCGGTACGCACACCAGCCTGCGGTCAAAACCGCTCAGGTTATGTACGGAATCTAAATCAAAGTTATGCCGGAGGGACTTCAATGCCTCCATCTGTGCCTGATTTTTATTCTTGTCCCGGACTGCCTCTAATCTCTGGGCCAGCCTGTAATCGCATACAAAATGTTCCTTTCCCTTGCGGACGACCGCTTTTAACTCTCCCTGAAGCAGATCTGCTTTTAACAGTACGTCCGATAAGAAAGGAACATATTCCTCTATGATGGCTTTCTGTAAGGCGATACTGGAAGTGGATACCACTACAGACCGCCTGTCACATCCCGAATAACCGGAATGCAGTACACTATATTTCCGCATCAGGATGCAGGCTGTCAGATAGGCATAGGTCTTTCCGATGCCGACTCCTGCATCACAGAGCGTGATTTCATTTTTCATAAGGGCATCCAGCATTTCATGGCAGAGACGGATCTGTTCTTCCCTTACATGAAGCCCGGCTTTCGGGAGAAGCTCCCGAAAGATCTGTTCCACTTCGCCATGTGCCCTTTTCTGATATTCATTTTTATAACACATTACTTCTCCTTGCCAGAAAGCTTATCTTACCGTACCCTTACGGACGGGTCTGGTCGCTTCCGGTGTATTCTGTCCCTGTTCCTGCATTTTCTTTATGGCAGCATTCCCTCTTGCCATCATCCTTCGGATATCCGTCCGGGAAACATTCCATGTCCTTACTTTCTGAGGAGCTTTCCTTACCTGCTCGGACAAATGGCATTCACAGAGTTTCGGATATACCACCATTGCTTCCGGTAATTCCAGCGGATACTCGATCATGGGATGGTACACAACATCCCGGATCACCTGCTCATAACATTCCATCTGCATTCTTGCCGTACTGTCCTGATAGATATTTTTCCCTTTCATGGCACTGTAGACCTGCGATGAGATGTATCCCAACGCTTCAAAACTACAGTACCCATACGGAGTCACGCCGGAAAGGGAATCCGGATCTTTTAAGGCATTCAGATAAACTTCTTTTCCCTGGGCGATCAGCCACATCCGAAAATCGGAAAAACTGTCATCACTGCACCCTGCTTCCATCATAATACCTGCCGCTGTCCATAAGCCGTACTTATAAGCCGCATCCCGGTAACTGTAAACAAGATTGTGGAATTGGAGGACATCCTCCGGTGTCATATAGAAGAGCTGCTGCTTGATCCACACTGCCGAAGCATCCAGATCGGTGCCGCACACTTCCTTTGCTTTTTCAATCAGATTCCAGAATTGATCCTTGCTCATTCCACTTCTTTTTGTTTCTTCCATCTGTTCTCTCCCCTTGATGTGACGTTAATACCACAAGAATACGGCTGTAGTCTCCCACAGCCGCATGGTATCTGATATCAACGACACACTTCTTCATTGATTTCTTTTTTATCTTGCTGTTCCGCATTTGACCTCGCACCCCCGGAACTATCCCTGTATTTCTTCTGGGAAAGGGGACACTACAGGCGGGCGGCTGGCCTGCCGCCGCTCACAGATGTCCTAGGGGTCTTTCTGATTACAACCCGGAGTCCATCTTCCGCTCTCTGGCTGGTAACGTGTATCATTATCCCCCGTCCGTGATCCTGGCGAAAGGCTGCCACCGCCTTATTCACAGCTATGCTTTCTCGCTCCAAGTCTAAGAATCTTTACCCTATACTTAATCATGGCGCTCATACTGTCACGCTTCTACGGTTGGGAACGTACCTGTAGTGCCGATATTCACTTGCCAAAGAACAGCCGAGGGATGTCCCTCTGCTTACTAGCCGATGGCAGTGTATTTTTTTATTCACTTCACAGAAAAATTTTTTATCGTGCTTCCCCGGATCTGTTTTTCTTTTTTCCTTTTGCCGGATTCTTCTGCTGTGCATCCTTCTTCCGACTTTCCTTCTGCTCTTTTTGTTCCTGCGGTGGCATCTTCATCACATGAAGTTCCCCGTTAAACAGGGTGAAAACTTCCGGTGACTGATATTTTTCTTTAAACTTTTCAATCTGCTCCGGTGTCAGCGAAGTAAAATCATCTTCTGTCAGTCCTACCACAAGGAATGTTCCGGCAATGGCATCATAGACCTGTCCTCGGTCATCGTACAATGCCCGATTTAACGGCAACCCCTCAAATTTTCCATTGCCGTTTAAAAGAATTCCAACCTCATCCTCAAACGGATAAGTCATCTCAATGTCACCGCCTACTGCCTGCTGCAGATCTTCCAGCTCATTGGGGATGCTTTTGACATAGGGTGCTTTCATCGGCTCGACTACCAGTACCGTCATCATTTCTTCCTGCATTTCGGACACTTCTTTCTCATCCATCGTATCAATCCTCCTGTCTATTCGTTCTGATAATCAGCCGATGAGAGCCTTTTGTTTTATTCAAATTTCATGGACTTTTTGATTTTCTCCCGTAACCTCCGCAGTCTTGTATAAACAGTCTGCTCCGGCAGTTCCATGTGATGACTGATCTCTTTTGGTGCATATCCCATCATCTTCAGGACAATCATCTGAAGAGTTTTCTTATCAGTTGATAACAGGATCTGAAGCAGTTCTTCGTTCTCCACGGTATCCAGCAGGGCTTCTACGCTCTCCGGCTGGGACTCTTTGGTTTCTTTTTCTTCCAGGAGCAGTTCCATACAGTCCAGAAGCGAGGTCTGGTGTTCCCGGAATCTCCGCTCTGCATTGAAATCGTCCCAGTCATACTCCCGAAGCTTCTGGATCGTCTCTTCATCCACGCCCTGTTCACGCAGGATCTTCTCTTCCTCTGCTTTCCACTGGTTCCATCTATATTCTTCTTTTGCTTTGTTATAAGCCACTTATCTTTTCCTCCGATCTGAATTTTTGTGAAATCAAATCGGAGTGTGGCGGTGATCTGGCTCGTTCTTCCTGTCCACAGGAATGTCCGGCATCTCTGCTGTTTCCCTGCAAACACGGATCTCCTTTGTAATCATATCTTTACAAAGGCACAGTGTATCGGATGCACCTGTCAGTTAACGGTCAGAAACCTGTCAATTGACGGTCAATTTTTATCACCTTCTTTCCAGCACAAATAAAATAAGACGAACAATCTTTTTACGGATTATTCGCCTTACTGCTGTTCGTTTTCATTATTCAATTCAAATTTGTAACCTATATCCCTGACACTGACAATGCAATTCCCGGCACCGTCTTCAACGACATTCAACTTTTTTCTCAATCGCTTTACCAGACACCAGATGATATTTTTAATATCACCAACAGAATAATCTTTCCATACGAGCTGGTAAATCTGTTCAAATGTGTATACTCTCATCGGTGTCACCGCTAATAAGTATAAAAAATTATATTCTTGTCGTGTTAAATGTAACGCTACATTATTCCAAAATACTTTATGTTTCTTATGATCCATTACAAGTTTTCCCTTATCAATCATCGTTTCGGATTGCTTTTGAGTTATTTTTTGTTTATTATTTCGTCGTGCCAATGAAAAAATCTGCAGATCTACTTCTTCTATAGTGCTATTTATATCCATTACACAATCTGCACCAGCGTATATTAATTCTTTTTTCCATGACATACACAATAAAGAGGAAGCATCCGTCAAAATAATAATTGGTATCTGCGTTATTTTTCTAATAGCAGATATAATATTACTTATGTTCTCTTTATAAAGGATCACTCCTATTATAAGCACATCATAAGAAAATAAACTCAAATTATGCAGTAAAATTTGTAGATTTTCTGCATAATCTGAGTTTACCTCATTGAATAGTTTTCGATATGATTGATTGTCAAAATATGCTAATATCTTGTATTTTGTGTCTTTCATATTTAATCTATTTTAGCAAAGCAACATTTTCTATTTCTTCACAGGAAAATTATCAAATGTATTGTCAATTTTTTGTGAAGCAATCTCTCTCATCGCATGCTCTTTCAGTTTTTGAAAACTTTCATCACTGACTGCATGTTCCATACGACAAGCATCAACTTCTGCAATTTGTGGATTAACTCCAACGGATATAAGTTGATAAGTAAAAAAACAATGGCGTTCGTAAATTTTTTCAGCCATATCCCGGCCAAGTTCTGTCAGGTGCAGATAATGCTTTTCATCCATTGTCAAAAAACCGCCCTCTCGCAAAGTTCCTACTGCATAACATACGCTGGGTTTTGAAACCTCCATGTACCGGGCAACATCCACAGAGCGCACCATACCGAGCTTCTTTTGGAGTATAAGCACGGCCTCCAAATAATCCTCTCCGGCAGTATGAAGTTTCATAGGCAGCTCCTTTCGCCATTAAGCAAGACTCCAGCCAGCCGCACTCTTTCGGATATTGACAAAATCCTGATAGATACCAGGCTGTTTCAAAAGTTCCTCATGGGTTCCTTGCTGTGCAATCTGGCCGTTGTCTATAACTAAAATCTGATCGGCGTTCTGGATGGTATTTAGGCGGTGAGCAATTACAAGCAGGGTCTTTCCCTTCACCAATTCGGAAATAGCCTCCTGAATATAGCTTTCATTGTCCGTATCCACACTCGCGGTAGCTTCGTCCAAAATAACGATAGGCGCGTCTTTCAGGATACAGCGGGCAATCGAAATACGCTGCTTTTCGCCACCAGAGAGTGTCGCACCGCCTTCGCCAACCACTGTCTGGAACCCATCAGGCAGAGCCATAATGAAATCATAGCAGCGGGCTTTTCTGGCAGCCTCATAGATTTCTTCTTCCGTGGCATCTGGCTTTCCCATGATGATATTGTTGTAAATGGTGTCCTGAAACAGATACACGCGCTGGAATACCATGCTGATCTGATTCATCAATTCCGACAGAGGTACATTGCGAATATCCACACCCCTTATCGTCACATTGCCGGATTTTACATCCCAAAGCCGCGCCAGTAAGTTTGCAATGGTGGACTTACCACTACCGGATGGCCCAACCAGCGCTGTCATAGAATTTTTCTTCATGGCAAAACTGATATGGTGCAAAACCTCTTTATCCTGATAAGCAAATGTAACATCGTTGAACAGGACTTCCGGCTGTCCCGGCTGTGCCTGAGCCGGAATATGCTGCTTGCCGTTGTCGGAAAGTTCCGGTTCATCCAATACCGCTTCAATACGATCAAGGGCAGCGTTCATAACGGTTAGTCTGGATGCTTCTCCATAGAGAGCCTTCAACGGGCCAAAAAGATCAAATACAAATAGCAGAACACCCAACACATAAGCCAAAGAAAGCGCACCGCTCTGTTCCAACACAATAGACAGACCGAAAATTGCCGCAATACCAATACCGTAAAGGATATTCAGCCCCATTGTCCACGGGGTCATTTTCCGTTCAAAATCAAGCGATGTATTTCTGGAACGTTTGAAATTGCCGGACAGTTCTTCGGATTTTTCTCCAAGCAGGTTATAGCTCTTAATAACACCAATGCCCTCCACAAAAGACAGCACCGCATCGGTCAGCCGTTCACTCTGCTCCTGACGGCCTGCTGCTTCTCGTAGGGAAACTTTGTTCATTCCCTTAGATACCAGCCATGCCAAAATAGTAACTATCGCAGCAATCAAGCCAATCTGCCAATTCAGATAAAACATGAACGCCAGCAAAACCAGCGAGGACAGCAGATAGCTCATCATGTTTCCCAGCGTACTCATAGCGACTTCTTCAATGAACACCATGTCGGTACTGAGGACAGAACTGATCTTGCCAATATTGCCGGAAGTGAAATATCCCATCGGAAGTTTCCGCAGATGGCCGCCCAATTCGATACGCTTGTCAGCGAACATCAAATATCCCGCTGCACTTTGCAGGCTGTCACTAAGATAGTGGACGAGCATCTGAACCAGCACAATAGCGGCAAGGCCAAGTCCCACATAAAGACAAGTCTGCCCGGTAATCGTCTTATTTGCAAATCCACTCAAAACCACAAAGGCCAGAAAAATCGGCATTTTGGACAGAATGGATTCCAGAAACGCACAAACAAATGCGCCCTGAATACGGCTCTTATAATGGTCGGAAAGTTTCAATATTCTTGAAAACAAAGCAAACATTTATTTCCCCTCCTTTGCAGTATGTACTTTCCACTCGGCGCTGTCCTGTGCCGCTTTCCACAACTTTTGATATTCTGGGCAGGACTGGATCAGCTCCTGATGTTTGCCCGTTGCAACCAGCTTTCCGTGATCCATAACACAAATCTGATCTGCGTTCATAATGGCTGGTAATTTGTGCGCGATAACCACAAGGGTCTTACCTTTTACAAGCTCTGCAATGGCAGCTTCCATCTTTTCCTCATTTTCGGGATCGGCATAGGCAGTTGCCTCGTCAAGCACCACAATTGGAGCATCTTTTAAGATTGCCCTTGCCAGAGAAATACGCTGGTGCTGACCGCCGGAGAGCATTTTTCCTGCATCACCAGCCATTGAATGAATACCCTGCGGAAGTTTCTCAAGGAACTCCATACACTGAGCTTTCTTTGCGGCCTCCACCACTTCTTCATCCGTTGCGTTCAGCCGACCAAGCCGAATGTTTTCAAGCAGAGAGGTGTTGAACAGGTATTGATCCTGCGCCACATAGGAAATACGGCTGTTGAGTGCTTCAAGGCTCATATCGCATAATTTCTGCCCACCGATGGAAATACTGCCTTTCTGTGGGTCATAATAGTGAATCAGCAGTTTCGCTAATGTACTCTTGCCGGAGCCAGATTCACCAACAAGGGCTGTTTTCTGTCCAGCTTTTGCCGTAAAGGAAATGTCATGGAGAACTTCATCCTCAATTACAACAGGCTTTCCATCCGGGCCGGGCTGTGTGGTCTGATAAGCGAAAGAAACATGGTCATAAGTAATGGTGTCATCTTTCCCGTGGAACGCATCTTCTGTCTGCTGGAGCTCTGGCGCATCCAACACCTGCTCCAATGCAGAAATTTTATAGTTGAGCTGGGGCATGGTAGGCAGGAAACCGAGAGATTTCAGCAGTGGCATACCAATACTTAAAGAAAGACACAGTACCAAGATCAAATTAGGCAAAGTAGACCAGCCAGAGAGAACGAACCATGCGCCAACAGGTAAAGTCAGAATAATGGTGCATGGAAGCAGACTGCTGTAAATTGCCATCCACGGCCACGCCGCCTTGTACCACGCCAGAGTATAGTCCCGATAATCTGATACATCTTTGCGGAACCGCTCATAGGAATCTGCGTCCTTATTGAATACCTTGACAACCTCCATACCATTGATGTACTCAATGATCGTGTTGTTCATTTTCTGTGCAGACTGATAGTAGGGACCCATGCGCTTCATTCCAACAGAGTACATAATGACCATGGAGAGCAGGCTGATCGGGATAGAGGCCAAAGACATAAGAGCCAGTTTCCAGTCCGCACAAAACATAGCAACATAAATCACCAGCGGGATCAGTAAATTTGCGATACCCTCTGGGACTGAATGAGCAAGGAGCAATTCCAAGCTGTCCACATCATCGACAAACAGCTTTTTGATTGTCCCTGTCCCTTTTTCCTCCACAATGCCAAGGGGAAGTTTCTCAAACTTCTTTTGCAGAGATACCCGCAGCCGGAACAATGTGTTATATGCTGCTTTATGAGAAATTGATAATCCCCATCCATAAAAAAACGCCTGCAAAACAAGACAGATCAAAACCCCTATAACACGCAATAAAACAAATTCTGTTTCAACAGAATCGCCCATAACCAATGGCGAAATGACCTGATAGGCCAGCACAAAAGGCAGGATGCCCATAAGAACGCTGACCAGTACGACAACCGTGGCCACATACATATTTTTCTTATATGGCCCTGCGTACTCAAAGATTTTTTTGAACATAAGCCCTCCTTATATTGAGCCGTACTGTCTGTGCTTCAAAAACAAGAGGCCGCCAAAGTAAAGCGGCCTCTTATCATTATCTTTCTGTCCAGTCAAGGCGGCCCTGACATTCATAATTTCTAAAATTCACTGGCGGATTCGGAAAAAATCCAAAACCTTTTTACTGCCGGATTCGTCCAATGGATAGCTTTCTTTTACTTGCCCTTTTTCCATATGGACTACATACGAACATCCCGCCATCACCAACTCCGGATCATGCGTAATAACAAGAAGCGTTTTGCCCTGATCCGCGAGTGACTTCAAACTCCGCGCAACTTCCCGCATATGTTTGAGATCAAGCCCGCTTGTTGGTTCGTCAAACACAATGATCTCCCGGTTACTCACAATGGCAGACGCGATCGCTACCCGCTGTTTTTGCCCGCCGGAAAGAGAAAGCGGGTGCCTGTCTTTATATTCCAGCAGATCAAACTGTTTAAGGATTTTATCCACAACAGTTTCATCCTTGTTGTCCATGCTCAGAAGCACTTCATCCGCCACGCTTTCGGTAAATAGCTGATGGCTGGTATCCTGCATTACCATGTAGCAATGTTTGAGCCGGGCTTTCCAATCAAGGGTTTTCCCCTCAACCTGCAAAAAGCCACACTTCTTTTCCAGTCCGCAAATACAGCGGGCCAGAGTAGATTTTCCAGCGCCATTCAGACCGATAATGGCAATCGTTTCTCCAACAGGCAGTTCTGCACTCGGAATATGGAGGCTTTCCGGTTCCCGCTTTTTATACGCAAAGCAGAAATTTTGAAATTCCATCTGTTTAGCTGTATGCGCCTGATACTGATTCGCAGGCTTCAACTTCGAGAGAGAAAACGGCCGCAGCCCCATTTCTTTTCGAGTGCCATCCGATAAGCTGTCAAATTCAGCAGGCGTGTATTCCCGTTCAATCTCCCCATCTTTTACATACAGCACACGATCTGCAAGATCGTGAAGGTAGTAAAGGCGGTGTTCTGCGATCAGAATTGTTTTGCCCTGCTTTTTCCAGAGGCTTAGGACCTGCCGCAGGTCATCAATAGCAGCCATATCCAAATTAGAAGATGGTTCGTCCAGGACCATAATTCCCGGCAGCAATACACTTGATGAAGCACAGGCTATTTTTTGCTTTTCGCCTCCGGACAGAGCAAACACGCTTCGCCCCATCAAATCTTCAATATGATAATCGGAAACTGTCCGGTCAATCCTTTTCAGGATATCCTCCTGAGGATAGCCTAAATTTTCACAGGCAAAGGCTAATTCACTATCCGTATCCACGTTGAAAAACTGACTTTTGGGATTCTGGAATACAGATCCCACCATAGCAGCCAAGTCATAAAGCGGCGTATCTGATACGCTTTTTCCGTCCAGAAGGACATCGCCCTCTAATTTGCCCTCGTAATAATGAGGCACCAGCCCATTTACCAAACGGGTAATCGTTGTTTTCCCACAGCCGGATTCTCCCGTGAGTAAAACAAATTCCCCTGTGTTTATGGTGAGATTGACATTTCTAATCCCTCCGCCGCTGGATTCTTCACCATAAGAAAAAGAAACATTTTGAAAATCTATCATGGCAAAATCCCTCCTGCGGAAATTATCGGGGAAGCAATCGCCCAAAACACTACAAAGCAACAAAACAAGATCAGCACCACATCGGCAAAATTGAATTTAAGCTGGCAAATGTTTGTGCGTTTGACAGGAGCGCCGAGGCCACGGGTAATTGCCGCAGCGGAAAGTTCCTCACCGATTTTCACGGAGCAGGTAATCATCGGGATCAGCTTATACTCCAATATTTTTGAAGATTTTTTCCCTCCAAGTTTAATCCCACGCATTTTCATAGCGTCACTGATTGCTTCTGACTCCTGAAAGACAGTTGGAAAGAAGCGGAACATGACCGTTAAGGGGATCGTCACTTCTTTAGGCATATGGATTCTTTCCATGCCGGAAATCAATTCACTGACCGTTGTTGTTTTCACTGCATAGGCAGCAATCGCAACACTGGGAAGGATTCGGCAGAAGAATCCTGTTGTAAACAGAACAAGGAAATTCAATATCCCCGTAAGGTGCGGCAAAACATAAATTTGGACAGCATAAAAAACAGAAAACACAGCAATATAGCCCACAGCTTTTGCACATTGTTTCGAGGTAAGCAGCAATATAGCCGGAACCACACAAAGAACAAGGCGGATCAGTCCCATAGCTTCTCCGCCTGTTCCACCCATGACAAAAATGCTTATGATGAAGATGAGCAACAGTTTTGTACGCGGATCGAGCCGCAACCCTTGTTCTGTTTTTTTGCTGAGCAGAATTTCCCGCGCCATTATGCAATACCGGCACGCTGGAAGTGCTTTTTGCAAATGGCTTTCCCAATCATACCTCCGACAAGGCCAAACACAAAGCAGGCAACCAGCAAAATAGGCGCAATCCACATAGGCATATATGTATTAAGGGTAGCTGCATATTCAGTGCCGTATCCTTCAGTCAGCATTACCATATAGCTTTCACGGTTCAGGAAAATGGGAGCAAAGTTGCCAAACACCCAGATGCTGAACACACCGCAGGAAAGAACTGTACTCTTTGCACTTTTGTAGTCTGCCTTTTTCAGGATCACGTCAGCCAACAGGCCGCCAACAAGACCAGTTACCATAGTAAGATAGCCGTTGCCGAAGAACACCATGATTAGACCAATCAGGAAACCCATGATTGCAGTCATCCCGAATTTTTTAGCCTTTGTAACATACAGCATATAGGGGATGCCGCCAATCAAAGGACACAGCACCGCCATCAGCGGAATAAAAATGGGGATGAAGCCAAGCATCGCCACCAGCATAACAATGACGACATAGATGACGGTGTAGATGCCGATAGTAATTAAATCTTTTCCCTCAAGCCGGGAACTTTTTTTCTGGGAACTCATACCAGTATCCTCCTATCTAAAAAATGGTGTAGTTAGTATTTTCTAACTACACCACATATAATAACAATTTACGCCTACATTTCCAACCCAAAAACGGTTTTATTCTACCCAAAATCGGTATTTTTTAATTTTAACCAATCGTATTTTCCGTTTTATAGTTTTTAGGAATTACCCCATACTTCTTTTTGAATGCCGCAGCAAAGTTACTCGGTTTTGAATAGCCTACAAATGCTGCCACCTGACTTACGTTCAAATTACTTTCTAATAGTAGACTTGCCGCCTTTTCCAATCGCTGATCTATAATATACGCATGAACCGATGTTCCAAACAGCGAGGAAAAACCCTTTGACAATTTTGAAGTACTAATATTGACTTTTCGCGCCAATTCCTCACAACTTGGTGCCAAAGCAAGCTGACTGTCAATGATTCTCTTCGCTTCTATGATGGATTCTCGGTCACTTCTGGAAATTGCTATATAAGTTGACGCAAGAATACTCAGTTCCAAAATCTCACTCAAATATACAGATAACAACTCAAAAACTTTGCTTTCCAAAAACAGGTATCCCAATCCGCCGCGATATTGCGTGAAGTCTTTCAGTTCCGCAAAAATGTGCTCCATATAGGGAGTAATACCTACTTTTGATATACCTTCCAATAGTTTTTTCTGATAAACCTCAATCTCACCAACATCAAAATAGTCATTCATAATTTTACGGAAATACGACAGTGGTACTTTTACATTTTTGAAAAGGAAATCGTTTTGTTTGGAATAGCACAGATATTCCATTTTCCCGTGTCCACGATAAATACAGGACTCACCTTTTTGTATGCTGATACTTTGTCGGCTATCTGCAATATTCCAGGAAACACCATCATTGAAGCAGAACAACATTTGAATGTATTCTTCGCTACTCACTCCCTGCACGTTCATATCTGAAAAATAATTCATTTTCCAGTCCGAAACAACTGCTCCTTGCTTTGTAACAACTTGCGAAATCTGACCTGTTCCCATATCAGCCGGAATATCTATTGTCACTGTCTGCGGAGAGTTGGAGAGCAGATCGTGATACAGCTTCGTCATATATTGGTTTGTCATCGTGCGCCCTCCTTTTTCTAGTTAGTCGAAGCTAATCACATAATACTTTATATTTGTTTTTTAGTCAAGGTAATCTAAACTATTGACTACTCTCTAAGAGTCAACATATTAATTTTCAAAGTATGCCGTATCCCATGATCGTTCCGTTATTGATATCATAGCTTCTCTTGTTCACGGCATCACTGGAGTTTCCCTCTACCGTATATACGGTACTTCCCTCAATTTTCTCCACGATTCCCACATGGTCTGAGGTTCCGTCCCCGTTCCAGTCAAAGAAGATCAGGGTTCCGGGTGCTGGCGAATATCCTCTGCTCTTCCATTTTCCCTTGCCCTGAAACCACGCGATCCCATCATCGCATAGGGAGAACTTCGGCATCTTGCCGCTCTCGATCAGTCCTGCCTGATCCCCACACCAGCTGGCAAAGCAGGCACACCACGCCACATGGCTGTCAAATCCATACCATGACCAGAACTTCTGGCCTCCTTCATTTCCAAGCTGGGTAAGTGCCACGGATACGATCTGGCCGTTGCCTCCAAACAGGCCGGCAAACAATCCGCCGCTGGAATAATACCTCAGGACGTGAGGGACGTATTCTGGATCGCCATAGGCACTCCAGCCATGCGAAGCAGCCTGATCATTGGAAAACTGCAGAGCATTTTCTGCACTGTAGCCCCCGTAGTTTCGGAGCGCCCACGTTATGTATCCGTTGCCGTAGTTATACCCTTGCAGGGACAGCTTCAGCTTATCCATGTCCTGGGGGCTGGTGCATCCGGCTTCCTTCAGGCAGTCCGCATAATACTGGATTCCTACATGTATGGAATAGTCGGCATCCTGGATGGCATTCGGGCTGTTGGAATACCGGGTGTTGTATGGGCACTCACTGCTCTGCATGGGATCGGTCCCCCGGCCGCCAGATTCCTGCATCATGATTGCCTGTATCACGGAAACGTATTCGAGGATTCCATACTGGTTGGCGTATTTCTGGATGGTTGCCGTATAGGAAAGTACTTCCTGGCTGAGTGCTTCGTTGCTCTCTGAGCTTCCAGAGAATGCCGCACCGCCAATGATCCCGACCATGATAACCAGAAGCAGAACCATGACCGCTCCGGCGGCTCCCAGTGCAGCCATCATGGACTGCACCGTTTTCGCTGCCGCTTCTACAGCGGCCTTAGCTGCCTTGAAGGTATTCTCTCCTGCCCTTGCCGTTTTCTGTATCCGGCGGACTCCATCGGAAGTCTGCAAGGCGGCTTTCTTCGCCGCCTGCTTCGCTGCCCTTCGTTCCATCTGCTTCTGCATCCGGGCTGTCAGGGCGTTGGAACTGGCCACCCGGAGCTTCTGCTCTGGCTGGATGCTGATCTTCACAGATGGAGGGGCGGTCTTAATAGTACGCCGCTGTATGGTCTTCGGCTCCAACTGTTTCCGTGGCTTTTCCTTGATCCGTATGGTTTCCGGCTGTTTCTGGCGGATGGCATTCTGCCTTGCGGTATCTCCGGCCTTGCTTTTCTGGTTTTGTCTTTTGATGGAAAGCGATCCACCTTCCGACATTTCCTGTCCATTCTGGATTCTTGGTGTCTCCCTGGCAGCCCGGATCTTCTGCTCTTTTGTTTTGACGGCATCTGAAACCGCCTTTTGCCGCTGGGCATTCTGAATCTGTACTTCCCGGCTCTTCTGCTCGGGTGCTTCCCGGCTAGCAGGATCGGCGGTCTGTGTGTCCCCTGTTCCTCTGGCGGTTTCTTTCTCCGCTTCTTTTTCTACTTCTTTTTTGCCAGCGGCTCTCTGTTTGATCTTCTCGTAGGAAGTCTGTGCGGCTGTCTTTCCGGCTCTGGTTACAGTTCTGCCTGTCTTTCTTGCAGCCCATTCCTCTGCGGATGCGACTTTCCCACTGGCATATTCGGATGGGGACTGTTCTCCCATGTCATTGTCCCTGGCATTTGCGATGGCCTGGGATTTTTCCTTGCTCTCCAGTATGTCCGTCCGCATCAGCTCCTTGGGGATTCTGGAGGCAGGATTTTTGGTCTTTGGTTTTGTTGTAACTTCTTTGGTTTTGATATCCTTCATCTCTCACCTCCAGTCCCGGCTTGTCCCGCTCTTACCCTTCGCCCGGCTTGGTCGTCATCAGGCGGTACAGCTTTGTATTTCTTGGAAACGAATTTTCAAACGGCACCAGATTTCCGGAACAGCGGATCAGACCATGGCCGGCACCCACATTGGTGATGTAGGATAACTGGTTGTCTGAAATATTCAGAAGTGCCGCCAGCTCATCCCGGTCGGTGGTAGCCTGATTCAAAAGGATCAGGAACTCACTGTTCGCCAGCATCAGGCGGGCGGTATCGGATTTCAGAAGTTCCTCAACGTTCTGGGTAAGTCCGGTTACAAATCCGGAATACTTACGGATACGCTTGTACAGGCGGTAGAAAAAGTCCGCACTGTATTCATAGCGGAACAGCAGATAAAACTCATCCGCAAAGATCCATGTCGTTTTTCCCTTCTTCCAGTTCTGGATCACACGGTTAAAAATCGAATCCAGTGTGACCAGCATGCCAAGGGGCATCAGCTGTTCGCCCAGCTCCCGGATGTCATAGTCGATGATACGGCTCTTCGTGTTGACATTGGTTTCCTGGGCAAAGGTGTTCAGACTGCCATTGATAAACAGTTCCGAAGACAGAGCCAGCCCTCTGGCTTCTTCTTCCGGCTGGAGCATGAGTTGTCGGTACAGGTCCTTTAAGGTCGGCACCTGCCCTTTGTAACCGCCCCTCATATAATCCCGGTACACATCTGCGGTGCAGCGGTCAAGGATGGATTTCTCCTTTGCCGAAAGGTTTCCGGCTCCTACGAGCTGCTCAAACAGGGAAAGGATAAATTCTGACTTCTCAATCAGAGGATTTCGATCATTGCCATAGGCAGAATCCATATCCAGTGCATTCAGATGGGTATCCGAGGTTGCCGAGATCCGGATGACCTCTCCGTTTAAGGCTTCCACCAGAGAAGCAAACTCCGACTCCGGATCGAGGATGAGGATGTCATCTTCCGTGGAAAGGGCAAGGTCTACGATCTCCTCTTTTGCCGAGAAGCTCTTGCCGGAGCCGCTGACACCCAGTCGGAAAGAGTTGCCGTTTAACAGCTTCCTTCGGTCTGCCACCAGCATATTTTTGCTGACGGCATTCTGCCCATAATAGATGCCTCCCGGCTGCATGATTTCCTGCGTATGGAACGGGATCAGGACGGCGGTGGATTCTGTAGTAAGGGTACGCACTGCATCGATTTTCCGCAGGCCATACGGCAGGACGGTATTCAGTCCATCGACCTGTTGCCACTTCAAAGTTGCCATCTGGCAGAGGTGTTTTCTCGCAATGGAATACAGGGTTTCCGTATCGGAGTCCAGTTGTTTCTTGCTGTCTGCCATATGTACCATTGTCAGGATGCCGAACATCATCCTCTGATCCCTGGTGGTCAGATCGTCCAGCATTTCCTTGGTCTCTTTTCTCTGCAGCTCCATGTCATAGGGAACTACGGCTGAAAAGTTATTGTTGGCATTCTGGCGTCTCTGCCAGTTGGTGACGTTTGTCTCCACGCCCAGCAGTCGGTTCTGGATCTCACGCACCGCTTCGTCTGTCGGTACGGGGATGATATCAATGGACAGCATCAGGTTCCTGCCAAGGCTGCACAGTTCGGAGATCATCTCATCCTTTACATAGCTGGCGTAATCTTCCATAAAAAGGACTCTGCCGTACTGCTCGCCCAGCTTGAAATGGTCGTTATGGAATTCCATCGTGTCCGGGCAGATCCAGTCTTTGAAGCTGTGTCCCTTTTTCGCAAAGGCTTTCATGTCAAATGAAAAACTCTGTGGAACGTCTGCCTTGAAAAAGTCCCGGAAGATCTGTAGCCTCTGCTCTGCATCCAGCTCTTCCCCAATAGAGGACAGCTTGGCCAGATGGGTGATGATGTCCGTTCCCACACGTGCGAAATAGGTTCTGGCTTCATCGATGTTTTTCTTGTGGACGCTGATGGTCAGATAGCGTTCCTGGTAGATACTGTTGTTGGTACCGGAGATCTTGGAAAGGAGCATGTCATTGTACTCTTTCCGGTACTCGTCCAGACCGTCCCCTTTCATCGGGATCAGCAGGGACTGCTCAAACTCTTCCTTGTTGATCTTACGATTGTTCAGGGTGATCTTCGCCGTACAGCCAGAATCCAGTGCATTTAAAAGTTCAGAGTAGTCCAGGAACATTTCCGTCTTGTCCGCTTTACTGGCAATGGAATAGTTGATATCCGTAAACCGGAATGTCCTGGAATACTTGCTCTCCACCTGAAAAATACCATCTGGCCAGATCTTGCGAATCGGGATGGCCTGCTGGACAGACTTCGGTACTTTAAATTTTTCCTTGTCCTGTTTCAGTGTCTGACTCAGGGTTTTAATCAAAGGCATCACCCCTTCCTCTTCGCTTCTTTGGTTTCTTCTGTTTCGTCCGCTTCTTTTCCAGAAGTTCCGCTCCGTTTCCCATCATTTTCTCACCCAGCCGCAGGCTCTCTTCCATGCAGGAAAAGTACAGGTTCTCCGACTTAAATACCAGCCGCTTCGGGTACAGCAGTTCGGATTTAATGACTACCCATGCAAACTGTTCTGCCGTCATGCCGTGGTAACGAAAAAAGCCGCAGGCTGCAAAGGGAGCCGCCCCAAGGATGCACAGCCATCCGGTTACCTGTTCCCCGGCATATTTCCGGGTGACAAAATAGATTCCAAGGGCTGCCAGGATCGCCAGTACCGAAAATAAGCACTGCCGGAAGCTTAAGCCCCAGAACATTGACTCCTGATAGTCTCGGATTTCTTTATTCATTTTCACTTCCATGTTGTTTTCTACCTTTCTCTTTGTAATCTCTGTTTTTTCTTTTGTTTCTGTTTTGGTACATCCCTTTGCCGGATGCCATTTCTTTCCATAAATCTTTTTGTTCCTTCCGGATCAAGCTCTGCCAGTTTTTTCAGGTCGAATGCAACCCTCTGGAAAATGCAGTAACCGGAGGATGCGGTATCCGGCTGTATCGTTCCCAGCTTATGCTGCTTTATAAAACGAAGCTTTTCTTTGCTGAAATTGTGGTCGATATAGGCTTCATTGATACCGCCCAGCGGAGCAAAAGGCAGGTTTACCGTAAGGTCTGCAAAGCTTTCCGGGTATCCATCTTCCATATGGTAAAGCCCGATATAGAGATTGTCATCGCTCATGTAACTGTCTACCCTGAGAAATAATTCCTCCCGGCCATACTGCCAGTCGTAGCTCAGTGTCTTTGGTTCTTCCATTTTTTTCGCCTCCTATAATCCCATGATTTCTTTTACGATACGGTCGGATGCCTTGACTGCCCCGACCAGTACCAGCAGGTTAAATACCAGTTCCCCGACGTAATTCCAGACAATGGTCACGGCGGACAGGCTGGTGTCCCCGATGGCCGGCGGACTTGATGCAAACACCGAAAAGATGATGCAGGCCAGTGCGATGATGGCTCCTTCCAGACATACCCCGGCGTAGGAACGGATAAAGTTCTTTCCTACAGACTGGGTTGGCTCCCCGGCAAAGGTTGCCAATGGAATCGGTGCGATGGCTGTGTACATATACAGCTTAAACATTCTCCCGTATACAGTCAGAATCATGACAAATGACAATACCGTAATCAGCAGGCTTCCTAATAAAGTTACGATCCACAAAGGGATAGATTCCAGCATCCCCACCGCTTCGATCTTGTCCACGATCTCCGAGGGCAGCTCCGTTACAGTTCCACCCGCCATCCCGGAGTGGGACATGATATTTGTTACGATGCCCTGCACAACGGAAAAGATCGCAGTCAGAAGCTCCATGCCGGACATAACGGCTCCCTGTGCCAGTGCAAAACGGATAAAGGCTTTCACTACGTGTTCCGGCTTTTTCATATCCGTGAAGCTCCCACAGGTTTTTACCAGCCCTGCCGCAAAGAACAGAACCAGCAGGCCGTACCCGATGGCTTTCAGTCCACCGTTGATGTTCGTCATCACGCTCCAGATTGCCCCGCCCTTGAAATTCTCCGGGCTTTGCGTCAGCAGTGTCCAGATTTCAGCCAGCTTGTCGCTCCAGGTCTGCAAGGCAGAATTTAGATTCTGTACGATCCAGTTATCACTCAAACAGTTTCACCTCCCATCCTCAAAAGTGAGCAGGGAGCCGGCATTTCGCATGGCTCCCCTTCTGGACTCTTCTCCTATCCCATGATCAGATCCAGGATCTCTTTTGCAAAGGTAATGATGATACCGCCTGCCAGTGTCAGAAATCCGTTTGCCCTCTGGCTTGGATCGTGGCTCTTTAAGGACAGACCGACCTGCACGATACCAAATCCCAGCAGGATCAGGCCAATGGCGCGGATCAGGGAAAAGATAAACGTAGACAGGTTATTGACTACGGTCAGCGGATCGCCTGCGGCATAAACGCAGGTCGCCCCAATGCAGATCGACAGTACCATGACTGCATACAGAGCAAACAGTTTCTTCTGCCCTCTCTTCATCTTCAGCGGTGCGGTCTCTTTCCTGATTTCTGTGTGTTTCTTATTTTTCAGTAAATTCATTGGCATTCCTCCCATCAAAAAAGCTCCCCGATGATGTCCTCATCCAGAAGCAGTTCGTAATCGTCATATCTTGTTTCGTCAAATGTAAAATCGTCATGCGCCAGCGGTGCTTTCGCATAATTGAACGGGCCGGCACCTCCGTCCTCGGTATACCGGATGTTGGGATGCTTCATCAGGTCATACTTGGCATCCAGTATGGGCCGCTCCCCGCGGATAAACAGAAGTGCATTCTGGTTATCCAGCATACGGACTTCATCCGGCTGTAACAGCTCCCTTCCGCTCTGCTGGAAGTTGGTGGAGTAGCTGCCGGATTTTCCTTTGGTCTGCCCGTAGGTGTTGGTGTCTATGGTTTCTTTCCCCAGTAATTCTGATACATATTTGTGTGTCTCTTTTTCATTGCCGCCCAGGTACAAAAACTCATCGCAGTTGCCCACCAGACTTTCCCAGGAGTCCTTGAACAGAGCCTTTAGCTGGCTCATGTTCTGGATGATGATGCTGCAGTAAATGGAACGGGAACGGCAGGTTGCCAGGATCTTCTCAAACTCATTTGGCAGGGATACGTTTGGAAACTCATCCATGATGCAGTTGACCGGAACCGGGAGGGCACCGCCATGCACACGGTCTGCCATGTAATAAAGCGTCTGGAAAAGCTGGCTGTAGATCATGCCTACCAGATAATTCAAAGAGGTGTCTGCATCCGGGATACAGCAGAAAAGCGCAACTTTTCTTTCTCCCATGCTGGAAAGATCCAGTTCATCAGTATTGGTCAGCTTGGCGATCTGCGGCAGATTGAAGGCTGCCAGCCGGACACCTACACTGATCAGGATGGACTTGGCGGTCTTTCCTGCTGCCTGCTTGTAAATGTGATACTGCTTGACGGCAATGCTGTCCGGGTCCCGCATCTCCAGACGGTCAAACAAAATGTCCAGAGGGGACTCGTAGTCCTCGTCCTCTTCTTTTACCTGTGCCGAGCCTAACATCTCCATGATCATGGCGAAGTTCTGTTCTTCCGGCGGAGCTTCGTGGAGCAGATACAGCATCAGTGCCTGAAGCAGTGCGGTTTCGCTCTTCTCCCAGAAGGGATCAGAGGACTGGGAACCTTTGGGTGTGGTGTTTTGTATCAGATTGGAAATAAGACGGAGCACGTCTTTGTCATCGTGGACATACTCGAATGGATTGTAGCAAAAAGATGTGTCGGGATTGATGAGGTCAAAGACACGCACCTCATATCCTTGCTTTTCCAGCAGACCGCCTGTCTTTCGGAGCAGCTCGGCTTTCGGATCGGTGATGACCATCGAACAGCAGCACTGCATGATGTTTGGCAGGGCAAAGCCTCTGGATTTTCCTGCACCGGAGCCTCCCACTACGAGAATGTTGAGACATCTGCGGTGCTTGTGGGTGTCAAGGCTAATGCGGAAGTTTTGTGTCAGCAGGATGTTCTGGGAGTACGGCTTCTGGCTATATTTCTTACAGATCTGCCGGGCATCGCCCCATCTGGCAGAGCCATGTTCTTCCCCTCTGCGGTAGTTCTTCTGACTGGAATAAAAAATGCCGATCCCAGCTGCGTAAAGTAACGTGCAGACCAGCATCGACTTGATGGTATATTCCGTATAATGAAACTGGAAGGGATGGTTCAGCTTTTCTGTGAGAACCTCCATCAGCTCGAAAAGATTCCTGCCCGGCTGGATGGCATCCGCAAGCAGGATTGCTACCCACCAGATGACAGGCAGTCCGGCAAGCCAAATCATCCAGTCTGACTTCCGGCTGTTTGTTACCGGGATGGCTGCTGTTTGGGCCTCTCTGCTCTTGGCAGGTCCGTAATGTGGAAGCTGTCCACTCCCGGAACGAGGGCAAGGCTGCTTCCATTCTCCCAGTTTACGTGGATCTGCCCTGCATCGTCTACCATATCCACCTTACCTTTTAAGCCGGGTGGCATGTGGCTCTCCCCCTCCATGCTGTTAAGCGTGACCTCGGTTCCCGGCGGATATCTTCTCCGCATGGCTTCTATTCTTTCTTGTGTCATATTTCTGTATATTTGTACCACATCCTTTCTTCATCTTCCCCTTCCACGGTATGGGCGGTATCTGGATTTCATGATCTTTAACAGGACGCTGTCGATCCCATCGGAATAGCGTCCGTTTTTCAGGTATGTGTCCCGGAGCTGGTTTAAGGCTTCCACGGATTTGCTGTGTTCGGCTTCTGTCAGGTAGAGCTTTCCCTCTTCCTGCTCTGCCAGCTTCAGAACCAGATCCCGTGTGGTATCCACCGGAAGCCCCTGTTCTTTTTCCTGCCGGAACACTTCCCGGAGTGCATGGATCAGCATGTGGTTCATGATCCGGTCCATCTTTACATATCGCATTCTTGTCATAGGCGAGCCTCCTTATTTCCTCTTTTTTCTCAACCACAACATACCACACTTCCTCCCGGAAAGCTACTGCAAAAGAGCCGGAAAAGCCCCTTTTTATCAGCGTTCCGGAGACTTTTTACTCTTGGCAGGTTTCTCCGTTTTTTCCTCCGGGATGGCAAATTCATCGGTCATAAATTCCTGCTCGCTTTTGCCAAGGTTGCGGTCTACCTGCTTGCCAATGGAATAGGCTGCACTCTTTACATCCTGGATAAAGGAGCGGAGTTCTTTCGGATCTTTCTGTCCGAATGCCTGCATCTGGCATACCTTGTCAAAGGAAAAACCGGAGACATCCACGCCGTATTTCTGTGCTGTCACATACGCCGCACAATAGGCCTGTGCCGATACCCCTGCCCGGCTGTAGCTTCCATCGTGATGGTCAAGGGATGCACAGGCCAACTCCCGGCTGATGGAATGGAACGTTGCATTTTCGCTCATGCCATTTCGGACATAGATCGTCCGCTTGTTCGGGATGTACTGTGCCTGTACCTTATCCGGCAGATTGTCTGCGATCTGAATCCGTACCTCGCTGTCGGTCAGCAGTGCTTCCATCAGCTGGTCCATCGGCTTTGGCTCTGCCTCTTCCGGCTGCTTGGTACGGATCTGGCTGATGTCATAGGCTTTCTGGATGGAGTACCCCTGCTGGATGACACCGTCCTTTTCATATTCCTGTCCGACAATGAAGTTGTATCCCTTGCTTCCGGTCTTGACTACCTTGCCTTCTTCCTTCCATTTTTCAAAGGTCTTGACCTGCCGGATCTCCGGATTCTGTGCATAAAGCAGGAACAGGTTGTCTGTCCTCTGCGGCTTGCACTGTCCCATAAAATCAAGGAATCCTTTTAAGGAGTCCCCATTCTGGAAGACCTCCTGTGCCTTTCCATCGATCATACCCCAGATTTCTTCCCTCTCCTGCTTTTTCTGTGCGGCATATTCTTCTTTCGATAACCGCTGGGCAGACTGTTCCTGCGTGTCCTGCCCTAAAAATTTTGTCAGGTCCATCTACTACCTCGCTTTCATCTTTCGTTTATTTCTTGCTTTCTTCTGCGTTTTCTTTGGTCCACGGTTCTTTTCCCGGCTCCGCTTCTGGGATTCCTCTGCTTTCTCCCGTTTGATGTTCTCCAGCTCCCGGCGGACACTGGGACGCTCCTGTTCCCTCTGCCCTGCATCAGTCCCTTTTTCCTGCCCGGTAGAAATATTTCTGCTGTGCAAGGAAGAGCCGGACAGATTCTCTTCCCCCTCTTCCTGCACCGGGATAAAATTTTCCGGTTCGGAAAACTCCTTTCCATCGTGGTTCTGGTTCTTTTCCCCTTCAGAAAAGTCCATGTCACCGACCTGGAATGCTTCGTCCAGATCGCTGATTTCAAACTGCACCTCGCCCTCCGGCATCTGCACAGTTTCCTGTACTGCTTCGGTTTCCGGTGCTTCCATTCCGGCAGTTACCTCATGGACAGCTTCCCCGACTTCGCTCCTTACAAAATCAAGGTTCATCTTATCCATGACACGGTTGACTTTGGCTGCATCATCGGCAAAGACCATGACCTCGCTCATCTCCGGGTTCTTTTTATCCCGGATAATGACATAGAGCAGACCTCGTTTCCTGCCCTCACTGCAGAATTCACGCAGACGTTCGGACGGTACGGTAAAGAACTTCAATGGCTTGTTCTCCTTTAACATCCGCACCATCCGGGTCCTGCCCCTCGTTTTCTTCTGGTCTTTTAATACAGCGGCAACAAATACCGCCAGATGCTTTGCCAGCGTACCGGAAAGCCTGAGCCCGTGGTCCACGCCATCCAGGGAATACCGGACGATCTGGTCCGCCGCATCTCCTCCATAATTCATATCATTCACCTGCTTTCTGTTCTCGGTTGTCTGGTTTTCTCCGTCTGTTCTTCTTCCTGTTCTGCCTGTCTGTGGATCTGCTCTGCCAGATGCATCCGCTCTTCCATTTCTTTGGACTGCTGTTCGATCCGCACACAGATACGGATATCCTTTCGAAGTGGCTTCAGTTCTTCGGTGATCTGACTGATTCTGTCACTGTCCGGTTCGCTCCGGTAGAGCCGCCTCCGTTCTTTTATGAGTGCCTGTACCTGCTCTTCCAACGAGGTTCGGTATGCCATCAGCTCTTCACGGGTAGTGATCTGGTGCTTCTGTAGAAATTCCATCTGCTCGATCCTGGCATCCAGTTTTCGGATATCTGCCCGGAGCACTGGGGAGATCCTTTTCGGCTTCTGCTTTAGGACACCCATCTGATACAGATAGGAATAATACAGGGCCTGTATCCCCTTTAACTTCTTTTTCGGGGGTTGGGAAGTTTTTTCTTTTCCAACAGGTATCCTGCTTTTTGGCTGCAAGATCCACTGGCGGATGCTCTCTTCCGAGTAATGCTTCCCAAGGCTCCGCAGACGGATATACCGTTCCATCCCCGGTGCTTTTAATGCAATGTACTTCCGGTTCAGCTTCCACTGGTATCCCCTCTGCTTCATCTGTTCCAGAAACTGTTTCCATGTGAAGCTCTCTGCCACCGCATCCCGGATGTCCAGACGGATCGAGGTTCTCCAGGTCGGCTTTCCGTCCTGTTCTGCCATCCACTGGGCGTAGGATTTCCCTTTGCTGTTTTTCGGTTCGATGACGGATAATCCGTATTTCAGGCATAAGGCATCCGATGCTTTCCTCACATCCTCGTAGTAGCTCCTGCTGTTGCTGTGGTACTTTTTCCCATCTTCCATGCTAACGGAGTTAAACACGATGTGGTTGTGGTAATGCGCCGTATTCAAATGGGTGGTGATGACTGCTTCGTATTTTCCCTGAAGGAGCCTTTCTGCCAGCTCCATGCCGATCTGGTGTGCCAGTTCCGGGGTGACTTCCCCTTTTGCAAAACTCTGCACCAGATGGTAGCCCTGTACTCCGTCCATCTTGTGGTAGCGTTTCTTTGTAGCTACCATATCTTGATAGGCAGTCTCACAGACACAGCCGATGGCATCCTCAAAAACGGAACGCTCTGTCTTGTCCCGGTTCATGGCGTAATCAATGGCTTCTTCCAGAGAGCCGGCACTCTGCCCTTTCTTTGTGGTCTTATCCTTATTTCGGATGTAAGTGATGGAATTGTCCAGACGGCTGACCGGGATGATACTGGTGTATGCCATCGGCTACCATTCCTCTTTGACCAGCCTCCATGTCTCTTTCGTCATGCGGAGCATTTCCCGGATACTCTCTTCCCCGGCCATCCCACAGCCGTTGGCTACATGGGCAAGCTGGTTGGCATTGTTGCACAGACCGGATATTTTCCGTAAAAGCTCTGCATGATGCTCACAGGGTCTTGCCCGGACTTCGCCGCCCATGACGATGGAACGGATATATTCCTCACGGGACAGGCCGCTTTTTTCTACCTGTTCTTCCAGAAAACGCAGCTCCTTTGCATTGAGGCGGACTGGTATCATATGGTTTCTTTTTCTCATCTCTTCACCTGCTTTCCAACGGGTTATTGATTACTCCATTACATTTCACGGTTTTTCCAGATCAGGAATCCTGTCAGCACGCCAATGGCTACGGCTGCAGCAATGATCTTTTTCTTCATATAGGCCTCACCCCCTTTCCGGTACCTGGCACAGCTCCATCGGGGCAAGTATGATTCCCCTCTTTTCCATCTCTTTTGCAAATTCCAGAAGGTTCCATTTCTTCCCATCGATCATAGCAGAATCGGCATCCAGATAGTGGCAGGTGGATACGTTCCGCTCTCCATTTGGGGCATTCTGCACAAGGCTCTCCCCGTCTGCCAGACGGAACAGTTCCTCTCCCTGGCTGTTTACAAAACAGATGCACACGCCGTGGTCGATGATCTCTTTCCGTTTTATCCGGCACCGCTCCAGCGCCTCGTCCTCCCGCTTTCCAGCTATGAAAAGACACATTGCAAAAACGCCCATTACTCCTCCAGTCATTGTGCCAAGTATAAATCCCAACATTTTTTCGTTCTCCTTTCGTCTGTTTACGGCTCGGTATGGGGGATTGGGGTTCTCCCCAAAGTGCGTTTGGATATCCAAACGCTATGCTTGCAAAACCAGTCGCATCCGGTTTCGTCCCCTCTGAACCAGTCGTTTTTCTGAATCATTCATTTTCCTTGATTTTGCTCAACCCATCCAGTGTGGTACAGATGATATGGAGTCTGTCAGCCATGCTGATCTCCGTGTTCATCGTCCCGGTGGTCTCTTTTCCGCAGACGACCACCATCCTGCACCGCCTTAAGATCTGGTGGGACATTCTCCGCATGGCCTGCATATCCTCTGCGTCCCCATCATCAAGGAATGGGGAAAAGCTGTACTGCGGGCAGATCGGCACATATCCCAATTCGTAGATCTTCCTGCAGTACCGCTGTACTTTGGTCTTTCCCTCTTCTGCAGAACAGCAGACATAAGCAAGTGCCTGTTCCAATACGACCATCTCCTTTCCTGACCGGACAGTTTACCTCTGTCCGGCATGATCTAAAAAACACCCACAAAGCATTCTGGCTCTGTGGATGTCTTGTGGACATCTGGATTCTTTTCTTTCTTTTTTCAGATGTCTGGCAGACATCCGGTTACTGCGATTCTTCGTTTTCCGCTTCTTCCAATGCTTCCAGTGCAATGCGAACACGGTCGCTTCCCAGCTTATAATACACATCCGTCACTTCGATGCCGACCGCCTGATAGCCTGACTCTGCCGCCGCAAGGATGGTAGTACCAGCTCCGGCAAACGGATCTAAGATCAGGCCACCCGGCTCGCAGATCTGGATGACATCCTTCATCAGCTGGAGCGGCTTCTCTGTCACATGGATGCGGTTCTGTGGATTTCCATAACGGAACACACCCGGAAGGCAGGACACCGGGCGGTTGATCGGCATCGGGCCGTTGCTTCCCCACACGATATACTCTGCCTGCTGGCGGAACCTGCCTTTCTGCGGACGGGAGTTTCCCTTGTCCCAGACTGCGGTTCCTCTCCAGATCCAGCCTGCCCACTGAAGGGCATCGGTAATGGACGGGTACTGTCTCCAGTCAATAAAGAGGCAGATCGGAGCCCCTCTCTTGCAGGCTTTCCGCACATCGTACAGCCATTCTGCCATCCAGTGGGTCCAGGAACGCTGGTCCTTATTATCCCCATCAAAATCCGGCAGGGCGTTTTCCGCTTTCATACTGCTGTACTTCTGGTTAGTGGTACGGTTGCGTTCATTCTGCTTGGTTCCCCCAGACGCATAAGGCGGATCGGTCACGACTGCATCAAAAATTCCCGGCTGGAATCCTTTTACCAGCTTTAAGGTATCCCCATGCAGGATACGCCAGTTCTCCCCTCCGGCAGACTCATCCGGCAGGCAGTCCGGTTTTAAAAGATCTTCAAGTTTCAGGGTATTTCCCATAGGCATCATCCTTTCGGTCGCTTATTTTCCATATTTCTCTGGAAGTGCTTTTCTTTATGGAACTGCTCATCGGCAGGTATCCTCTTTTTTCAGTGTTTCTTTTCTTGGCGTTCTGGGCTGTTCACGGTGGTCCGACAGCTCGGTTTCCACGTATTCGCTGATGATTCCCAGCGCTTCATAGTAATTGCTGCTCTTGTGGACACGATCCGCCATTTCGTTGGCCTGTTCGGACATCCCGGCACGTCTAAGCAGTCTTGCGGCATCCCCAAGGATTGAGAAAATATTTCCGTCATGCCCTAAGAGCTTAAGTTCTGGACGGGACGGCTTTTGTTCCGGCTGCTTTTCCTGCACACCGTTTTCCGGTGCTTTCACCTGTATCTGGAAATCCGAGCCGGCACCAACATAGAAATGTAAGTATAATTCACCACCGTCTACCTTGATCTCCCGCTGTTCCAGACTTTCTCCCCAGCCATCGCTGTACTGCCCTCTCAGATACTGCCCCACCACACGGTATTCCTCTGGTGTCAGATTCTCCCGGAGTGTCAGGTTTGCACAGCCATATAAAACGCCCTCCTGTTCCTTTACCGCCATTGTAATGCGTTCCACTTTTTCCTTAATGTCCTTGTTTTGGTCAAAATAATCGATCAGGTTGCATGGCTGGTTGTCAGGCATACCGAGCCGATTGATCTCGTCAACCTTTTCTGCGATGGATGTCTGATACTGCACCAGGTCAGGTCCTTCCAATGGCTCCGCATCATCCAGATTCACAATATCTGAATAGTCCGGAATAAACTCTGCCATCAGAGGTGACAGCATTTCCACTTCTATTTTATCTTTCAAAGCATCACCTCGCTTCCCTATTCTGCCGTTTCTCCGGTGTACGGGCAGCCATTTTTGCCATGTCTGCCCAGTCTGCCCCTTCGATTTCCGGCAGGTTCTCGATGATCCGATAGCTTCCCTCGTAGGCTTTTCGGATATGTTCACACGCCCACCGTCCGGCAAAGTCATTGTCGGTACACACTTCGATCTCGGTGATCTCCGGGTGCTGGGACAGAAAATGTTCCAATGCCTGCGGCTTTTTCATGCTCCGCTGGCTCTGCCCTTCTTTTGGTGCGCTGATCCCGCCAAGCTCCAGACGGTACTTATCCCGGCTTCCCTGTCTCTGTTCCAATGTCATGTGGGCAAGCACATCCACACAGGCTTCATAAACAGCAACCCGTCTGCATCCCGATTTCGCCGGAATACAAAAAGCGTATGCCTTTTCACTTCCGGCCTGTTCCATCTTAAAAGACTTTCCGCTGGCATCGTAAATCCCACGCAGGAAAGCATATCTTGCCACCTGGTTTTCATCCCGTCCTATGAACACGGCATTGTGGTAGGGCAGACTCTCATATAAGATTCCCAAATGAACACACCGCTGTAAGACCTCGCCACTGATGCCCCGCTCTTTCAGATAGCGGAACACCCTGCGGCAGTCTGGGCTGGCCGTAGGCAGGACAAATGGCTTCTTTGGCTTTGCTTCCACTGGAGGAGGGATATAGGTGGGATACTCATCTTTCAGCATTTGCACTGCCTCCAGAAAAGAACACCCGTCTACATGAATCAGGAAATTTAAAGCACTGGTGCCCCCGATATCTCTGGATTTCCAGTGCCACTGGCTGGTCTGCTCGTTAATCTTAAAGCTGTCGTGGTCTGTCAGCTCCCATTCATTTCTGGCTGAAGATTTTTTCAGACGGTTTGGCTGATATTTCTTCAGGTATTCAATGGCGGTGATCTCCCTTGCACGTTTGATTTCTTCTTCCGGAATCCACGGCATTACATCACGGTATCCCGGAGCTGCTCTGCCTTATCCGTTTTCTCCCACGGGAATTCCTTTCTTCCAAAATGCCCGAACACCGCACTCTGTCGGTAGATTGGCCGCTTCAGGTGCAGGGTGTCACAGATCTGGCTTGGGGTAAGCCCGAACACCAGAGGGATCGCTGCGGCGAGGCAGTCATCCGCACAGATCTTTCCCGTTCCAAAGGTATCCACCTGCACCATGACTGGCTGGGCAACCCCAATGGCATAGGCAAGGGACACCTGGCATCGGCTGGCAAGTCCGGCAGCTACCATGTTTTTGGCGATGTAACGGGCCATGTATGCCCCGGAACGGTCAACTTTGGAACAATCCTTCCCGGAGAATGCACCGCCGCCATGCGGTACCAGGCTGCCGTAGGTATCCACCATTAGTTTCCTTCCTGTCAGTCCGGTGTCTGCATCCAGACCTCCGCACACAAATCTGCCCGATGGGTTAATCAGGATCTTGGTATCCTCATCCGGTGGCAGCATACGGAGTGCCGGGCGTAACACTTTCTCCCGGATCTCATGCTCCAGCTTCCGAAGGGATTTTTCCTTTTCATGCTGGCAGGACACAATGACGGTATCCAGCCGGGCAGGTCTGTCATCTTCATACTCCACGGTCACCTGCGCCTTTCCGTCTGGCAAGATTCCCGTGATATATCCGCTTCTACGGCTTGCAGACAGTTCCCTTACAATGCGGTTCGCCAGAACCACTGGCATCGGCATAAGCTGCGGTGTCTCATCGCAGGCGTAACCAATCATGATGCCCTGATCCCCGGCACCGCTGGCAAGTCCGCTCTGAACAGAAACAGTCCCTGCCCTTCGTTCTCTGGATCTCTCCACTGCCCCGGCGATATCCGGACTCTGTTTGTGGATGAGGGCATCCATATGGATTTCCTCTGCTTCATAGCCTGCACTCTCCAGCACCTTTTTGATGATTTCAAACACCTGTGGCTCAAATCGGCTGGTGATCTCTCCTGCCACAATGATGTTCCTTTTGGTCGCCAGCACCTCGCAGGCCACTCTGGAATTTTCGTCCTCTTTCAGACACGCGTCCAGAATGCTGTCTGCGATCAGGTCGCAGAGCTTATCCGGATGTCCTTCTGTTACGGATTCTGCTGTATAAAATCGTTTCATAATCGTTACCATCCTTTCCAAGTAAATAATAACGGCAGGAAACGCTCCTTTCTGGAACACTTTCTGCCGGATCTGGGTTATAAGTTGTCTCACATTCTGCACTTTTCTGGTACTTTCAGACACTTTTTTCAACCTAAATACTACCAATGCACACCCTTACATAATCCCCCTGTTTTGAACACATCCCTGCCCGTGCGGTCATTATTTGTCTCATTTTCTGCACTTTTCTGGTACTTACGAACACTTCTGACTCCACACTGCCCCGGAAACCGGCACCGCCAGGACGATGTTCCTGGCACCGCTCCATTCATATGAACACGTGACGAGCGTCAAAACCTTATCGTATATACACTTCAGGTAATCATCCCCGGTTTCGAACACTTCCCTCTGCTTAGCTGCTTTTAAATATTCCTGCACTGCCTCCGCATCTGCGAGTTTCTGCTGGAATGGGAACAAATTCCTGTCTGCTTTCAGCACCGTGACAATTCGATATTCCTGAATGCTATCCTCTGTCTGAAGATAAGCAAAGGGATGCTCCTGATAATATGTTTCATCTGCATAGAAGTCCAGATTTCCGAACATTGCCCCACTGTTCATGTTGTGACCGTAAATGATAAGGTTCCGACTTTCAGACACTTTGCAGTCTGCCTGTAAAAACAGGCTTCCGTTGATGTCATATTCCTTTTTGTAATTCCGTTTCAGGTAAAACTCCCCATTCTCCTGTTCGGACTGAAGCACCGGGTAATCGATTCCGGTATCTGGTATCGTCAGCCATCCCTGCACATCCAGGTATTGTTTCCGAAGAGTAACAAGGTCTACCGTAGCCACCGGGCATTTTCTTCCAGCTGGTTGGTCTTTCTTTTCAGAGCCTGAGGCTCCCGGAGCTTCCGGCTCCGGGAAATTCCCTTTCAGCTCTGCCACCAGCTTTTTGTTTTCCATTGGAAGATATACCATGTGGTAAATCAGAAATCCGGCACTTAAGAAAAGAGCAGCAAGACATACCGCTTGAAAAAGTTTTTTCACGATTTTCATCGTTCCTGTCCGGCTTTTCTCTTCTTTGGCTGACTCTTCTGTGTCTGTCCCGGCACAGGCGGTTTCCTTGCTGTTTTCAGGATTGGTTCTGTTGGGATCTGATTCTGCCTGCAACCCTTTAAGATTCCGGTCAGGTACGACCGTCCGGGCGGATTAAAGTTCTGCATGTAATCTTTTGTCATGATATAGACAATGGCTTTGATCTCTCTTCCGCCTTTATTCTTGACGGTGATTTCCTGTTTGTCGTAAAAATCAGGATAGCCTTCATAAAGATCCAGGCTCTTTTCGCAGTCCCCGGTCAGTGACCAGAGGACGCCGTCCACATGGCTTCCCTCTTCCGGGAAGATGGTGGCAAGACCGCTTCCTGCGGCTGCAAAGGTCAGCCGATACCCCTCCAGGCGGACGGTTTCTACCACCTCCGCCTTTGGGCACCGATATGCCATCTGGTCCAGATCCATGTTGCTTCCATACGCAAAATATAATTGTTTCAGCCTATCTGCCCCCTTTTTTCTTCTTTCTTCTGGATGCCACACCCATGCCGATCAGACCGCCTGTGGAAAGGATCAGGCACAGGGCCGGAATCCAGAGGTTGGTGTCATCGCCTGTTTTCGGGTTACTTACAGACGAGGTGTCCTCCGGCAGCTTCTCGTTCGTCACTTTCTGGATGACTTCAATCACTGGGGTTTTGTCATCTACATAAGTAAATGTCACTTCATGCTTGGTCTCATCCAGCTGATATCCTTCCGGTGCTTTGGTCTCATCCAGATAATAAGTGGCTGCCTTATCAAATTTGCCATCCTTATAAGTTCCGATTGCAAGCAGTCCGCTGGTTGCATGACCGTTTTCATCAGTGGTCAGGGTTTCTACCACTTTGCCATCGGCATCCCTCAATTCAAATTCCGCACCTTTCAGTGCAGCTCCGGTATCCTTGTCCGTTTTCTCAATGATCAGACGTCCCTTTGCGGTATCATCTTTCATGGCTACCTTCTGGATCTCTGCGGTGTCTGCCACCTCGAAGGTGATCTCTTCCGAAACGACATAACCGTTTGGAGCCTGCTCTTCTTTCAGGGTGTATTTACCGATTGGAAGTTTTTCGATATAATGCGGCTCTTTACCGGAAGTCCAGGTTTCTACGATATTGCCATTTTCATCTGTGATGGTCAGTTTGGCTCCTTCGATCTCAGTATCTCCGGTAATATCCGTTTTGCTAATCTCCACTTTGGTCACGTCATCTTCCATTATCTGTTTCTGGATCTCTACAGTATTCTCCACGGTGAATGTGATGCTTTCCGCAGTGGCATATCCATCGGCCGGCTTGGTTTCTGTCAGGGTGTACGATTTTCCTACAACCAGTTCTTTGATGATGTGCGGCTCCTTGGTGGATGTCCATTCCTCAACAACAGCCCCGTTTTCATCCGTCAGCTGTAATCTGGCTCCCGGCAGTTCCTCGCCTGTGGTCAGATCGGTTTTGGAAAGTTCCACGGTTGTCGGCTCATCTTCAAATACGAACTCATAGGACACTTCTGCTTCTTTGTCTCCCTGGTACTCAAAAACAAATTCCTGTTCTTCTCCGGTGGTGACAAATCCATCCGGTGCATACAGCTCCTTCACATAATAGGTTCCGTCAATCGGCAGGTCTGCAATAAAGGAAATCTTTCCATCTGCATCCGTTGTTTTTAATTCGATCAGGGTATCGGCCTCCATCAGCACCTTTCCAGATGCGGACAGGATATCGTTTCTGGTGTACAAACCAAAGATGCCGCCTTTTAATACACGGTCGGTATCCTTTTCTTTCTTCAGGACGTTCACTTTTACCTTCTGGCGGTTGTTCTGCCAGTCCTCATCGTATACGACAACAGGGGTATCCTGGTCACGGTAGGAAAGATCTACATATCGTGGTTCATCATCCAGGACGTAACCATATGCTGTGCCGACCTCTTTGACATAGTATTTTCCAACCGGAAGATCAGATACTTCTGCAATGCCGTTTGCGTCCGTTGTCACAGTTGCTACCAGCTCATCTTTGGAATAGTAATCCGGGCTTACGCCATCGGCTGCTTTGATATCCTCTGCAGCGTAAATCTCAAAGGTAACGTCTGACAGGCTTCCTGTGATGTACTCAAACAGATGCTCTACAACGCCTTTGACATTGTCCAGCAGGGTGATCTTATCAAGGAATTCACCCTTCTTGTTTACGATCAGCAGTGCTTTCGGCACATCGTCTTTCATTTCCACTTTCTGTACTTCTGCGGTATCCTGAACGGTGAATTCCACATCTGTGGTCTTTAAATAACCAAGCGGTGCAAGGGATTCACGGAGGATATAAGTTTTTCCAACAGTCAGATATTTGATCACATGAGGCTCATCCTTTACGGAAGTCCAGCTGTCGATCACATTTCCATCCTTGTCCAGAACAGAAAGGGATGCCCCGTTCAGCTCTACGCCTGTGGTCAGATCGGATTTGGTCATCTCGATGGTGGTCGGCTGGTTCTTCTTCACAGATTTCAGCTTGATGGTCGGAATGTCCTGCCCCTGATAGGTGGCATCAAATTCCAGTACCTCATCAGAGGATACAAAACCGTCCGGTGCGGAAATCTCTTTTACATAATAAGTTCCAAGCGGCAGGTCCAGGGTAAAGTGTGCCTGTCCTTTTTCATCGCTTGTGATCTCCTGTAATAAGGTATCTGCTTTCACGATGACCTTGTTGCCTGATTTGATTTCCTTCTTATTGTAAAGTCCAAATACAGCTCCGGCTACCACGCTTCCGGTTTCTGCGTCCTGTTTTTCCACGGTGATGCTTACTTTCTGGCGTTCATTTTTAAATGTCACTTCTTCGTCTACGACCGGGGTATCCTGTCCGGCATAGGTAAAGGTTACCTCTTCCCCTTTGGCATTCCAGGTGTAGCCTTCCGGTGCTTTTTTCTCTTCTACCCGGTATGTTCCGAGCGGAAGATTCTCGATTACGGCACTTCCGGTTTCATCAGTTGTCACCGTTGCCACCAGTGTGTCTTTGGCATATTCCAGATAACGGTTGCCGTTCTCATCTTTCTGATGGTCTGCGGTATAGATATCTTCTGCGGCATAAACCTCAAACACGGCTCCTGCAAGGCTGGCTTCCTCATAGGTGAAATCCTTGTCAAAACCTTTGACTACTTCTCCTTCCTTGTGGATGGTCAGTCTGCCTTTTGCCGGGTGGTTCTCGAATTCCACCTCGATGATCAAGTCACCGCTGACCGGATCTTCCTGGTATGCGGTATCGCTGTCTACCTTGATTTCCACGGTATTGGCACTGTGGGTGTATCCATCCGGTGCAGTCACTTCTTCGATGCGGTAATTTCCACAAGCCAGATTCTGTGGCAGGATCAGGTATCCATTCTCATCCGTAAAATAAGATTTATGTACCGTAGTAGATGGGTAGGTGGTCACCTGTTCCACATATTTCTTGTTATCCAGATTGTATACTTTAAACTCGGTATTCGGAACCAGGACAGATTTCTTTGTCTCGTCATCTTTTTTGACGATCTTTAATTTTGCTTCAAACTCTTCGTCCAGAAGCACACGCCATACCTGCGGCTGATCCGGATTGTTTTCCGAGATCACAACCTTAAAGTCATCGACTGGTTTGAAGTTGTGCGGTGTGGTGGTCTCCCTTACAATGTAGGTTCCGTATGCAAGCGGAATGGAGCATGCATATCCACGCTCATCCGTGAACATTTCTGTCTGTCCGTCTGCGGTCAGCACGACCGGAGTAGCAGATGCAAAGTCATAGGAACCGTCCTTATTTTTCTTCAGGCTGCTCTCCAGATATGCACTGAATCCCACACCTTTTAACAGATCGGCATCGGTCTTACCATTGTTGGCTGCTTTAATGACCTGGAACGGCTGTTTGATCACATCTTCCAGAGAAGTTGCGGTACGTTCTACCGTCTGAACCAGATCTCCCTCGTCATTACACTCCAGATCATGTTCTTCCGTGTCTGTCAGATATCCGACAGGCGGAGTCAGTTCTTTCACGTAATACTTTCCGAGATAGAGGTCTGCGACTTCTGCATTTCCCTCTGTATCCGTAGTCAGGGTTGCAATCTGCGTTCCTGCCGGGTAAAGGACACCTGTCTGTCCATCCGGATGAACGATATCCTCACGGGCATACAGTCCGTAAACCGCACCCTCAAGGGTTGCATCTCCCTGTGCGGTCTTTCCGGTTTCGGAATCCTCTTTTACCAGTTTGATCTTCGCATTGACACGCTCGTTCTGGAACGTGTGGCTGAAAGAAACGGTTGCCTCTTTGTCTGTGGTGTACTGGAACGTAAAAGAGTACACATCCTCACTGTTTCTGGTATATCCGGCCGGTGCAGAAACCTCTTTCATGTAGTAGCTGTTAGCGATCGGCAGGTCTGCCTGATATACGGCTTTTCCGTCTGTTCCGGTCACTACCTTCTCAATGAGGGTATCTTTTTTGACCACAACGGTTCCGTCCGCTGCTTTGATGTCGTTTCCGGCATACAGGCCATAAGTGCCGCCCGGAAGGTATTTCCTGGTTTCCTTATCCTGTTTGTATACGCTTACGCTTGCTTTTTGGCGGTCATTTTTGAATGTCACGCTTCCCATGACCTTCTCCACATTGCTTCCGGCATAGGAAAGGGTGATTTCCTGGCTTTCGCCTGTGCATATCAGATTTTGTGGTGCCTGCATTTCTTTTACCACATATTTTCCCAGATATAGATTATCCAGTGTGACACTTCCGTCATCCCCGGTAGTAAGTCCGGCTTTGACCAGTGCGTCTTTTTTATAAATGACGGTTCCGTCTGCGGATACAATATCCGCTGCGGCATAAACATTGTAAACCGCACTCTTCTGTTTCTGCTCGGTATAAACAAAGGAAACACCATCATCAGTTACCTTTGCTCCGGTCAGGACTTCTCCTAATTTATAAACAGTCAGGCTTGCCATCTGCTCTGCATCGGTAACGGTTTGTTTTACAGTATCTCCGATGACCAGTTTCACATCGTAGGCTTTGGTATCCAGCAGATATCCGTTTGGTACGGAGATCTCTTTCAGGTATACGGTATCCTGTGTTTTGGTGATCGTAACGCTGGAAGCTCCGTTGGCATCTGTGGCCGGCATCTTTGTGATCAAGTTCTTTCCATCCTTGTCACTGTAAACGCCATAAACTGCACCTGCGATGGCTTTGTTGCTCTTGCGGTCCTTCTTTACGATCTCCAGAGTTGCCTGTTTTACCCATGACACTTTAAAATCTACATACTTCTCATCGGTCACGCCCTCGCCAAATACCAGGGCAAGGTCCTGTGTCTCGCTTCCGGTTGTGATCTTGTAAGCGGAATAGTCTTTGATGATGCTTCCCTTCATGGTAACAGACCATTCCCCTTTGACATCCACTGCCTGTGTCAGCGGTGCAGATAAGTAGAATTTGGTACCGCCGCAGATCTCCACGGATGCACCTGCACTGCTTGTTTTTCCCGTTGTCACATTATGCAGTTTGACACCGGAAGGCAGTTTCATGGTGATGGTCTGCAGTTCGGATGCCTTAAAGGTGATCTCTTCTGTTCTCTGGCTGTTGCCGCTGATATATGCGGTAACATCTGCATTGGAGAAACTCATGTCCACTTCCGGTATCTCCGGCTGGCTCATGCAATAATTGTAGAGTTCCATTGCCAGAGCCTGTCCGGTTGCATTCGTACCGGAAAAAGCGTCACTACTGTTATTGGCATAAGACGCAGCCAGATGGACAATGATAAACTGTTTTCCAGCGGAAAAATCAGGATGTTTCTCTGAGAAAAATCCATTTTCGCCGGATGCTTTTGTGCCGTAGTAGCATACTTTTGCCAGTGCTTTGCTGTCACCCAGTTTGGTGATCTTATAAACACCATCCCCAGGTCCTGCTTTTGACGGCTGCACACAGTAGGCAGTTGCAGACACGTTTCCAAATTTTACGGTATATTTATAGGTTACATAAGAACCCAGACCGTAGTCTGCATAATAGTATGCAGTCCCTCTTGTCACATCTACATCCTGTGTTGCTCTTGTACTGGTATTGACTGCGGTGAAAGAAACGGTTTCCCCATCTTCCATTGCCATAAGGTCAATATCCTGTTCCCCTGCCTGCTCCAGAACATCGCTGAGTGTCAGCCCGGATTCTTTATCGGTTGTATTTTCTGTTTCGGCTTCCTCTAATGCGGCATCAAACTCAGATTCAGAAAGTCCACCCTGAAATTCGGGTTCTGTTTCTTCCGGTTCTTCTGTTTCAGATTCAGCTGTCTCCGGCTCAACAATTTCTGTTTCTACAGGCACTGTCTCAGTTTCTTCCTGCGAGGCAGCTTCCTCATCATCAGAACCTGTATCCTCTTCGGTAACTGCCTGTTCTGTCTGCGGTTCACTCTGAGCTGCTGTCACAGGCTCTTTTACGATCAGGTTTCTCCCAATCTGATAAACCGGGTGGTTCTGGTTGACTGGCTCCACATAATAAACGGCATGGTAAGTGTCTGCATGGCTGGTGCTGAAGTTCTCCCCGGCGTCATTCTCTGCTTTCTGGAATGTCACTTTGACTTTGCTTTCGTCCTTGATTTCCAAATTTGTAAAATCCGTGGAAACATCAAAGTCCTGTCCGACTTCCAGCTCCAGATCGGTGGCTTTTACCACTTCATTTTCATCCAGCTGATCCTTTACGGATTCATACGCTGGCGGTTCCGCCGCTTTCGGCTCTTCCGAAGCATACACCGTCAGCGGTGAAATGACCGTGGATAAGATGGTGACTGCCGCCATCACCCCTGAAAGGATTCGCCTGAATCGATATTTACTCTTCATGTTTTCTACCTCTTTCTTCTTTTTCTTCATTTTGCATAAGAACAGCCGGATGTTTCCACCCGGCCTGTCTGTTCTCATTATTCTGTTATCTCGCATCATCTGTCCGTCTTGGATTCTGCAGACAGGCATAGGTACTTTTGTCATACCGCCATGCCTTATCCCCGTCCAGATTGGCAAGCAGATGCTTCCGCACATTTTTGTATTCGTCCCCGATCAATCCGAGGCGGAGCAGAAAGGTGCGGAACGTAAATGCCGGGTTATCCCCGATCTCCGTCTTTTTTGCATGGGTACAAGATTGGTTGATCGCCTGTGCGGATATGGCAAGTGCCAGTGTGATATTCGACCGGACTTTTCCTGCATGGAGGGTGCTTTCAAAACAACGCCATTCCAGTGTTCCCTTGGAAAAAACAGCATGTAGGTTTAAGGCATAATACCTTGTCCAGTTGTAATGCTCGGAGCTTCCGTCATTTCCCTCATACCATGCCCTTTTGAATTTTTCCATCGTGATGGTGCTGTTTGGCATCCGGCGGATCTTCTCCAATACCATAGGACGGACTTTCTGGCAATACTCATCTTCCCTTCTCGTCTGTACATTTAAGGCTTTGAACAGAATATCCTCTTTGCAGTACATGATCGTCAGTGCATTTTTCAGACTCCTTGGTGTATGATTGGATGCGTCCACATGGACATGCATGCCACAGGATGAATTGACAAAAGCACCTGCGTTTTTGACACACCGCACCACTTCCTGGAGTTTCCCCATTTCCGAATATTCCAATTTCGGGGATACCATTTCTGTCGAATAATCTCCATCGGCATCTATTACAGTACCATTTGCCAGCCTTTCACAGTCGATACTGCTGTCTCTTGAAAATTTCCACGTTTTTCCATCTGAATCTTTTACACACCATGAATCGTAAGAACGGATATGATATGGCTCTGTTCCGAACATTCTTCCAATCGCAACAGCCGCATCATAGCGGCTGATACCTGTCATCTCAATCTCTGTACCAAAATACTGGTCTTTTAGGTCGATCTGCTTCACCCACCCTTCGCTTCTGGAACAGGTGAGCCGCTTTGGATCTCTTCATCTACTGCTTTCAAATTTCTGCCTATTGCTTCAATGACATTGACAGTGACACCATTACCGGCCTGCTTGTAAAGCTGGTTATCCGATGTTTCTTTTTCCATCTTGGAAATCTGACCATCCCGATATCCCTGCAGCCGCAGACACTCCCTTGGCGTCAGCCTGCGGATTCTGCCGTGGTAAATCACTCCATGACGGTCAGTTGCCGTAATGGTGAACATTGGCTCTTCCGGTTCTTTCATCCTTCTTCCATTCTGGCGGACTTTTTCCTTGGCCGGTGTCAGCACTGCCCTTGGCGCTTCTTCCACCAGCACCCCGGAACTTTCGCCTCTGTGGTTATGGATGCTGGAATCCTGTCTGGTATTCAGACATCTTGCAACGTCTGTCACCAGCGGCGGAGGGGAGATATCTACAAAATGCAGTGTTCCCTGCTGGTTTCCGGTCGTCAGGGTATGGGCGATCTCATGCCCGACTCTCCCCCTGCGACTGTTGATTCCCGGATATCCGAGATCGATGCTGTCCCCCTCGTAGGCCATCTTGTATCCTTTTCGGGTGTTTTCCTTGATTGGGATACCGACTTCGTATAATCCGGTCTTGCCGCCCATACCACCAGCCCCGCTGGTCAGCGTGCAGCTCAGTCCTTCTTCTGCGTAGACTCTTTCTCCCTGTTTGCCAGCATGGACTTGTATAAGAGCTGTTCCATTTGCTTTTGGGAAAGGTAATATTTTTCCGGCACATCTTCCATCAAGATATCCGACAATATACACCCGCTTCCTTGACTGGGGGACTCCGAAATCCTTGCTGTTAAGCACTTTCCATTCGACATGATACCCCAGTTCAGATAGCGTACTGAGGATGGTGTGAAACGTCCGCCCTTTGTCATGCGAAAGCAGACCGGGTACGTTTTCAAGGAGAAAATACGCAGGTCGTTTGTCTGCAACCAGTCTGGCAACTTCAAAGAAAAGGGTTCCTCTTGCATCGGCAAATCCTTCCCTTCGTCCAGCGATTGAGAATGCCTGGCAAGGAAATCCCGCACATAAAAGATCAAAGTCCGGCATTCGTTCTGTTTCAATATTTCTTGCGTCATTGCAGAACCACTCTCCTTCCGTATCAAACAGCACCCGGTAGTTGTGGTCTGCATATGCATCTGCTTCACAGTGTCCGACACAGGTGAAGCCCCCTGCCCTGTGCAGCCCTTCTCGGAATCCTCCGATTCCACTGAACAGGTCAAAAAATCGAATTGTTCCGGCTATCAGCCTCCCTTCGCTGCGAAAAAAACAGTGCAGATTTCTCTGCACCGTTTCCGTCTCTTGGTTTCTGTTTTGTAATGTCTATTCTTCTGATTCCGCTTCCTCTGGCTCAGATTCTTCTGCTTCTTCGGTTTCCAGTTCTGTTGGCTCTGCTTCCGCTGGCTCTTCGTTTTCTGGCTCTGTCGGCTCTTCATCTGCTTCAGCTTCGTCCGGTTCTGTCATTTCTCCGTCTGTTTCAGCTTCCAGTGCTTCTGTCTCAGGCTCTTCTGCTTCAGGTTCTACTGACTCTTCATCCGGTTCTGATTTCGCAGTCTCAGGCTCTTCCATTTCTGTTTCTTCGGCTTCCTCTGACTCTGCTTTCCATTTGGCTTCTTCTTTTTCGATTGCATCTTCGATAAGCCCGATTAAGAAGTCTTTCTGTTTCATGCCATTCCTGGCGAGGACTGCTTTCAGTCTGGAAAATAAATCCTCGGTTACCTGTACTGCTACTGTTCTTAAATCTGCCATGTTCGTCTTTTCTCCTTTTCTTGTCATGTGTTCTTCGATTACCATTTCAAGGTATTTTGGTATGCTGATTCCTAACTCTTCGACTTCCAGTTTTAGCTTTTCATGCAGCTCTACCGGGATTTTTCCGCATATGTTTTTCATCTCCATTGTGTTCGTTCTCCTTTCTTTTTTCTACATACAACATACCCTAAAACCTGACAGAAAGCTATTCACAATACCCAACGAATATGAGGCTCTCAAAAGCTCCCAAAGGATGCAGATCCAATAACATTCAATAGGCATCACCCCTTTCAAAAATCCGTGATTTATACTAATTTGACTGCTTGAAATTTGGCTATTTTATCACCAGGAAAGACTTGACTTTTTCAGAATGCATCCTCAAGCCCGGAGAGAAAATCCAGCATCTGGGACGGGATTTCTTCCTTTTTTGAAACACTCTCCCCGGAGCCAGAAATGGAAACACCTGCCAGTTCTTCCCGGATTGCCTGCCGGATGCTTTTCTCCAGCTGGTTGTTTTCCTGATCTTTTAAGATCACCTGAACCAGATAGCTGCTCTTCTGTCCATCTGGAACACTTTGCAGGATCTCCCATGCCTTTTTGTGATCTGGGTTATCAAGGTTCAGGCGGAACGAGAAAACGGGTCTCTTTACTTCGCGCACATCTGCCCCACAATCCGCTCATAGCCGGAAGCATTGGCGTGTACGTCTGTCAGGTAAATCTGCCGACACAGCCCGTCCTGCGGTGTCACGTGCCGTTTCAGAATGCTGGCTCCGCCGCCCATGATCACGGACGGAATTGCCTTCAGATCGAACCCGGCTTCCATAATTGCAGACAGTATTTTCTCCGTGTAGAGCCTTCCCTGCCGGACAATGATTTCTTTTGCGGCCGGGTCCATGCTGCAGCTCTGGCCGTTCAGAACACGTTCGATCTGAATATCCGTTACAGACAGTCCGGTATTTCTGCGTACCTGCTCGGTGATCTCATCCACACACCGGATCACACCAAGTTCCAGGCTGCGGCAGGTAGCGGCATTTGGAACACTGTTGTCCAGCCGCATCAGGTCTACGGTCCAGCCACCGATATCTGCGAGAAGAACAGAAGGCTCGTCCCGAACACATTCCGGGTGGAGAGCCAGGGCTGAGTATCCCTGTGGGAACAGTTTTACATCCTGAATCCGGATCTCATAGCTCTCATCCTCGTACCGGAAACGCAGAGGCTGCTCTTTCCGAAACAGATATTCCCGGAAGCCTTTTTTCTCCCTGCCAAAACTTGCCAGTGGAAGACCGGCTGCCAGAACTACATCTGTTTTCCGCTCTCCCCGGCGATAGCGGATTTCCTGGGCAATGGCTGCCATTGTCAAAAGATAATAATTGTCATTGGAAGTCTTACTTCTCACCAGCGTCTGCCGCCCGGTTCCACACACATAAAATTTCCCATTGTACTGCAGGACATTCTGCATGGTATACGGCTCGTAATCGTATCCGGTCAGTCCGGTCGGGAAGCACACATGGGGCGTTTTGATGGCATAATATCCATGATCGATTCCTATAATAATAAGTCACCACATCCTTTCAGGTTTTTCTTGTTCTTTTCCAGCAGGTGGTCTTTTGGTCTGGAAAAAGAAAAAGGGCAGAACCCCGAAGAGCCCTGCCCGTAATAAAAAATACAGCCATGTATATTTGCAAATAAATACGCATAACTGTATTAGTTTAATTCTTATTAATCTTCAAACTCTTTTAACTCGTCAAGCGGTTCTTTTGAAGTATCTATTGCCATATTGTTCTTTAACCAATCAGCTTTGCTATAACCTGTTCCGGTCAATTCAAATATTTCACCTTTATACCCTACAGCTTTAACCCAGCCCCATTCTATAAGTCTGTCTAAAGCCTCTTCCCATCTCGCAGATTCTCTTTTTGAATTATCAGCCATAAACTGCTTACCTGATGTAAAAATCTGAGTAGGTGAACCAAGTGTCCGTATCTTTAGTATTTGCCCATCACCATCAGCCGCATATACTAATAAAAAGGCAGAGTCCACTGGAATGTTCCCAACATCATCTAGCCCTACAACTGATTTATTTTCTTCTGGATTTCCAATAATTAACGTATTATCTTCAACCTGGAACAATTTTTTGATATCTTCACTTGTTGCTGTAGGAATTTCTTTCAAGGTTAACTGGTTATTTTCTAGGTCAGTGAGTCTACTATAGAATTGAGAAAACATCTCTTTCATGTCATCTAGCATCTTCTGCTGATGTTCTCCAAGTTCAGTATTTGCTTTATTTCGTCCTTCTGCCTCTTCATTAATTATATCCACTATATCTCGATATCGAACCCATCCAGCGTTATCATCAACATAGTTAACGGCGTTCCTAAATGTCGGTGATGCCACATACTTTAAACTGTTTAAATCTGTGAAAAAATCAACTGTATTTTTATCATTTTTGACTTTTTCTCTAAACTCATCCAGTTTCTTCATTTTATCATACTTATCATTTCCGGTATCCTTTTCACTTTCAGAAATAGCTGAAGGTTGTTTAATCAATACAAGTACTGGTAATCCTTTAGTTTTTGCATAATTGTACTCTTTCTCCGTGTAACTTATACCAGTTTCTTCATCGATTGAGCCATACCTAGCACCAATAACAAGAAGATAAAAATCACACTCATCAATCATTTTTGTTATAACATTCCATTGACTTGTAGGTGCAGCATGAAATTGCTCCATTCCTACCGGAATAAAATTATTCTCTAGTGCCACACCTACCAATGCCTGTCTTTCCTTTTTAAGATCTTCATAGGTAGAACTTATAAAAATAGAAAACTTTCGTCTATTCTTCATATCAATATGCTCCTTTTATACTTATCTCTTATCACTCCAGGTTTCCGCAAAATCAAATTTCACAAACTCTACTAATAATGATACCACAAAAATGAGTTAGGGTATATTTTTATTTACATTTCTTAAGCTAATTCTCGAAGCCATTCTCTGATTTCCATTGGTGTATTTTTGCAAAAATCCCTAATCCACATTTCATGCAATCTGGACTCTGATTCTGTATTTTCTATGCTCACAGCACATCCACCTGTTTCCTGAAGTGCTTCCAAACAATCCCATTCTTTTTTAAAGTCTCCTGCAAATTCCATCCAAACTTTTATGTGATATTCCTTAAAACCAAGATGATAAATCAGATAAGTCAACCTGTCGAAATCAGCTAACTGCATTTTTTCTTTCTTAAATAATAGCCTTTTATCATGCTCGCTGCATAAATATAAAAATGCAAACTGTTCTATTTTTACCTGCTCCATATATTTCTCCCTCTTCTGTTCTTGTCTCACTTTTACAACCGATTCTACCTTGTCCAATCGTTAAAATCAATACAGATGGTGCAAAAAGTGAGACAAGCCATCCTTTTACCAGAGAGGAAGAGATTTAAGATGCCAAAGCCAAGGACACAGTCTGGTGAGAAGAATCTGATTAGCCAGCGATTGATTGAACTTCGCAAGACCCACAATATGTCTCAGCGTGATCTTGCCTATAAACTCCAGTTAGCTGGTTACGATATGGATAAAAATGTAATCACCAGAATCGAAACAAACAAGCGTTATGTCACTGATCTTGAATTAAAAGCCATTGCTGAAATCTTTCAGGTTTCATACATATTTCTCATTGATGGCAAAGATGAATAGAAGTGACAAATGGGGAAGTTCCTTTCGTGCTTCCCCATTTTATCCGTCCCTTTTTTACAAATTTAATAGTTCCAGAATTTTCTGCATGCCAGCCTGATATAAAGATTCCGCATATAATATCCATCTCTCACTAACTTCAGTAACGTATTTGTCTATTGTTTTTCGCTTTTCTTTTGATAATCCCATTGTCTGAACCTGTTCTTCATATTTCGATATTTTTTCAAGCATTCCCTGGTACACTGTATTTTCTTTCAGCTGATCTTCAACCTCATCAATCCAGGTATCCAGCAGCAACTCCAGCAGTTTCTTTGTGTCACCGTCATCATTTCCCAATATTGCTTTTTTAATTTTTCCAAGCATTGCTCCATAGGAGATCATTTGAGCCTGTCCCATATAAAAATGGTACTGTTCTTCTATCATTTCCTTTTCGCTTTCCAGTCGGAAATATTGATGCACTGCCTTATGCTCTTCTGTCGTTAGACTGATTGCCTGATTCGACTCCATAAATGTTTCTATTACTGGATACCTCTCTGTAAGTTCCAGTATTTTATTTTGCAGTCTCTGGTATTCCGCATCATGCTTTTTCAGATAGGTGCAAACCTGTTCTCCTATCCGTATCCCCAAGCATTGCTCATTCCAGATGATATCTGGCTGTGCTGTCATATCGGTGTCTCCCTTCTGTGTAGTTTTCCTGTTCCAAGCACAAGACTATACCACACTTCTGGGAGAAAGCTATTCACCAAACCTACTGAAATCTCCTGGCAGATCCTGTGCAACCTATCCCTTTTTCCACAAAAAAACTGGTATGAAAGACTCCTTGTTCTCTCATACCAGCTATCTATTTCTTATTTAACTGAATACACATTCTTTTCTATTCTCTGTGTATCCTGTACTTATTTATGGCAAAAATCAGACTACAGACACGCTATACACTCTTATGCTACATAATCCAGTTTACTGCATCCTGGTTCAAATGTCACATTGAAAATTCCAACCTGAGATGTAGAGATTGGTGCAAGAAAACTTCTGCCAGAAAAATACTGTGCAAAGCCATCGTTTGGTGCACCAATTGGAAATACCATCTCTTTTGCATGCGCCCGCATCGCTTCCTCTTCGTATGGCAAATCTCCTTCGCCTGTCTCCCACACTTCCTTTGCAAGATTGAAAACAGCCCATGCTTTTGGCCATCCTGCATAAAATGCGACATGTGTGATTACTGCGGCAATCTCTTTTTGTGTTACACCATGATTTTTTGCATTTTGAAGATGATATTTTAAAGAAGAATCTGTAATTCCGGAAGCCATCAGAGCAACCACTGTGATGATACTTCTTGTTTTTACGTCAATATCCTGGTTATTCCAGTTTTCACCGAAAAGGACATCATCGTTAAAATGTGCAAACTTCGGTGCAAATTCACCAAGTGCATTTCTTCCTGCTGTCTGTATTATTTTTCCCATTTTCTGTATACCTCCATAGCACTGTTATTTATAAAGATTTTACCCACTCACTGATTTCCTTTTTTGTTCCACGGTTTAACAGGCTGCCTTCTGTGATAACTGCATCCGGTGCAGATGGCTGTAATTCCTTTACAGTATTACCGAATCCACTTCCACCGGATGTTGCAAAGAGCACAATCTTTTTGCCACTGAAATCATAGGCTTCCAAAAATGTATTGACAATTGTCGGAGCTACATACCACCAGATTGGGAATCCCAGAAGGATCTCGTCATAAGAACTCATATCCATCTTTTTCTTCATAATCTCCGGTCTGTATTTCTTATCACTCATTTCCACACTGCTTCTGGATTTTTTATTCATCCAGTCAAGATCAGCCTTTGTATATGGAACTTTTGGCTCAATCTCAAATAAATCCGCTTTTACTTCCTCTGCGATCATCTGTGCTACTTTTTTTGTTGTTCCGCTTGCACTGAAAAATGCCACTAATTTTTTACTCATAATAAAAAGCCCCTTTCTATACGTATTTTTCACAAAAAAATAGATGTATAAGATTTACATTCATCTTACACATCTATTTTAAGCTCTATCGCTTCATTATGTCTAATGCTTATATTGAATTTTATTTTATGCCTGAAAAGCATTAATCTCCTCAATCATTTTACGGACTGCCAAAGAATATGGAATGTTTCGTCTCCAGGCAATCACAGTACTTGTTGTGATTTCAGGAGAAATTCTTCGCTGTACAAGAATATCCTCTCGCCAATACTTTGCAGCACCTTCGATGGATACCGGATAGCCCAGTCCATTTGCTGCCATAACTCCGGCATTCGTTCCAAGATTACTTGTAAAAGCAATCTGCAGTTTCGAAAAGTCTTTTCCAAACCAATTGGCAAGTTCACTTTGAACATTTACTCTTTCCGGCAGGATCAATGGTTTTCCAATAAGATCTTCTTTTCTTATAAACTCTTTTTCTACCAGCGGATCATCCGGCCGCATTCCAACACACCAGTGATCGCAATCTGTGATCCGGATATAATCCAGCCCTTCGGTGTCCAACGGTTCCATGAATAATGCAATATCTACAAGTCCTTTGTTCATCATCTCATACACTGCATCTGCTGTTGCAGTATGCAATACAATCTGAACCAGCGGGTATTTTTCTTTATATGTTTTACATATCTCCGCCAATGTCTCCACCGCTGCAAATTCACCGCATCCAATGGTTATCGTGCCCTCTACAACCTCTTCTTTTCCTTTCAGTTCCTCAAGCGTTCTTTCCTCAAGATTAAGAATCTCCAGGGCACGCCTTTTTAATAAAATTCCTTCATCAGTAAGCGATATTTTCTTTCCGTTTCGAATAAATAATGTTATTCCCAGGTCCTCTTCAAATGCTGCCATTTGTCTGGAAAGCGTTGGCTGGGTAATATGCAATTGTTCTGCTGCTTTTGTAAAGCTCTGTTCTTTTGCTACTGTCAGAAAATAGCGCAATAGTCTTAATTCCATATTTTTTATTCCCACAACTTCCGATTTCTATTTTTGTTTCCATAGCATAGTGTACTCTTTTTCACCAGTATCTTCATCCAAACCTTCAGCAAAAGCTTTTGTGCTCCTTCCAGCGAAGAATTTCCAGCATTGATCATCTTCTCCCGTTCCATGTCAGGATACATCCCAATGGTAATGGCTGATTCCACAGATACATATTTTCTAAAAGAGCCGGCTACATAAAATCGATCTGCCTGATTCAGTTCAAGTCCAGATTCCCGGAGCATGATCTCAACCATTATATGTGCTGCGGCTTTGGTAAGAATAAATTCGTCGATATCTTTCTGATAAAAATACAGACCCGGAGCATATTCTATGCAAAGCTGACCTTCTCGTTTCTGAATAAGATTCGTTTTTTCAGGAGAAAACTTACCACGAATATCTATCCAGCCTTCTAAAAAAAGTTCCGCAATCAGATCGACAATACCGGAACCGCAGATACCCTTAGGGCTAATTTTTCCTGAAGAGTTACCAATTACATGAACATGGATTTTTCCACCTCTTATCCTCACGCTGTCCACTGCTCCGGCATCTGCCCTCATCCCGGTGTGTACTACACCGCCTTCCAATGCAGGCCCCGCCGCACCGGCGCCGCAAAGAAGAAAATCTTTATTTCCTATCACAAGTTCACCGTTGGTTCCAATGTCAAAGAAAACACTGATTCCATCCTTTTTATATAATTCCGTTTCAATCATTCCACTGATGATGTCACCACCCAGATAATTAGACTTCGCCGGATAACAATATACATAACCATTCAGCGGAATGTCCAGATCTTTTGCCGGCTGGAATCCCGGACGGTCTGCATGAACAGCATGTGGCGTATAAAAGACACAGAAAGCATCTATTCCCAAAAGAAAGTGGATCATGGTGGTATTGCCTGCTACTACCATAGACAGACATTTTCGTGACACCGGATGCTTTACATCCAGCTTATCCATGCACTCTATAATAGACTCAACTGTAGCAAGCCGTATCTCTTCCAGTTTTTTCCTGTCATCTTTGCAGAAAAAAATACGTGATAAAATATCGGTTCCCCACTGAATCTGTTTATTAAAGCAGCTCTCTTCTCCCAATATCTCACCACTATTACAATCTAAAAGTCTCACCACTACCGTTGTACTTCCAAGATCCACAGCCAGCCCATAATGCTGTCTGGCTGTATCTCCGCTTTCTATATCAACCAGCTCCCATTTTTCTCCATTCCAGGAAAGCGAAACGGTTATTTTCCAACCTGCACGATCAAGTAATGGATATAGTTGTCTCAACATGCGAACCGGAATATGAACCTCCTCTTTCACGCCCTCCGCGGATAAAGCTTCCAGAATGCGCTGCTGGTCTGAACGCTGATCCTCTTCGGTTGGAACAGAAAGATCAAGATATAATTTTCGGCTAAGACCTCTCATAGTATTCATCTCCCTACAATTTTTGCATTTTTTATTCTGTAAAAAAAGAAGGTCATCCCCTGATTGTTCACAAAACGTAACCGTAATATATTTGTCTTTATCTGATAAATATTTTTCTATACATTTCGAGTATTCTTTTGATGCAAGATTAATGATAATCCTGCTGTCATCAAGCACTGAACGATATAATCTTTCACCCCAATAGTCATATAGATTTTTGGTATCTTCTATTTCAGCTTTCGCCTTCATCTCCAGGCGATGCCTTCTTTCATCAGCATAATCATTGTATCAGGATAAAGTTCACAAAGTATCCGCAATACATTCCCATAAGTTCATGTCATTATTGAAATTGTACATATTTCAGTATGAAAAGTTCACCATTCAAATTCTGATTATTATTTCTCCACATACTCTTCTGCCATATGTACTGCCATAGCACCATCTGCCACTGCTGTTACTATCTGACGAAGTAACTTTGTTCTGACATCTCCTACAGCATAAACACCCGGAATACTCGTTTCAGTGTTTTCACCTGCCACAATATATCCTTTATTATCCAGTTCTATCTGATTATCTAAAAAATCTGTTGTCGGTTTTCTTCCTATACTCACAAACAGGCCGTCACATTCTATAATGTTTTCTTCTCCTGTAACTGTATCTTTCAACCGCACACCAGTCAATCGTTCTCCATAAATCAGTTCATTTACTGTATTGTTCCATCGAAACTCTATATTTTCAGTTTTCATCAGCTGGTCATGGTAGATTTTCGTTGCACGTAATGTATCTCTTCGATGAACAATGATGACTTTCTTAGCAATTCGACTTAAAAGAACAGCATCTGATACAGCAGAATTTCCACCACCAACAACCACCACGATCTTATCTTTATAAAACATACCATCACAGGAGGCACAATAAGCAACCCCATGACCTATCAATTCTTTTTCTTTAGCGAGACCAAGTTCTCTTGGATTTGCTCCAGTAGCAATCACTACTGTTTTCCCAATATAAATTCCCGAACTAGTTTCTACTCTCTTAAGCTTTCCTGTTAAATCCATATTAAAAACTTCAGCATATTCACTTTTAGCGCCAAATTTTTCCGCCTGTTTTTGCATTTTCTCTGCCAATGAAAATCCGTCAATTCCATTTTCAAAACCAGGATAGTTATCAATCTGCCAGGTCAATGACATCTGACCACCTGCAGATAATTTTTCTAAAACAATGGTATCAAATCCTGCTCTGGCTGCGTATAATGCTGAAGTATACCCTCCAGGTCCTCCCCCCACGATAATCATATCGTAAACATGATTTTCATTCATACAGCAGTCCTCCTTTTATTTTTCCAATGCTTCATTAATAAAATTCTCTATCATTATTTTTGATTCAGGTGCAACAATAGAATCTATTGCCTTTCCATTTCGATATAAAACCAGCGTAGGAATCACCTCAATCTTTTCAGCTTCTGCAATCTGTGGTTCTTCATCAATATTCACTTTTCCAGCAATAAGAATATCGCTGTATTCTTCACTTATTTTTTCATAAGCCGCTCCAATTCTACGGCAATAACCACACCAAGGTGCCCAGAAATCAACCAAAACCGGTTTTCCCTTATGAATTAATTGTCCAAACTTTTCTTTATTTATATTTATAGATGTCATATTTTTCAACTCCTTCTCCTATTTGAACTTAATATACCCCAAATAAGTGCTTGCTTCCGTGATGATATCACAGAAAAGATAATTTACTTTATTACACTTCTTTTTATTTCTATTTATGGCATATGCCAGTTATATAATTGACGCATCTAAAAAAGCAAGTATACTATGTTCGTAAAGGAGATAACGGTTATGAACTTCGAAAATTGTTTTCCACTATGGAATGACTTAAATACAGCACAGAAAAAACTAATTTCAGACAATTTAATCACACGGGATGTAAAAAAAGGAACGATCATTCACAATGGAAACCTAGACTGTACCGGATTATTACTGGTTAAATCCGGGCAGCTTCGAACCTACATACTTTCAGATGAAGGACGGGAGATTACACTTTACCGTCTGTTCGATATGGATATATGTCTTTTATCCGCCTCATGTATCATACGCTCCATTCAATTTGAAGTAACCATTGAAGCAGAAAAAGATACGGATCTTTGGATCATCCCTGCTGAAATCTATAAGGACATCATGAAGGAATCTGCTCCCGTCGCAAACTATACCAATGAGTTAATGGCTACCCGTTTTTCTGATGTCATGTGGCTGATTGAACAAATCATGTGGAAGAGTTTGGATAAGCGTGTTGCTTCATTTCTTTTAGAAGAGACCTCTATCGAAGGAACAAACGAGCTGAAAATCACTCATGAGACGATTGCTAATCATCTTGGTTCCCACAGGGAAGTTATCACTCGAATGCTTCGATACTTTCAAGGCGAGGGTCTCGTCAAACTCTCCCGCGGCAAAATCACAATCCTTGATTCAAAAAGACTGGAAACACTCCAAAGGTCATAAAATTGTTTTTCTGTAACATATAAAGAAGAATCCTCCATTTATCAGAATTATGAAAGTCATTCTAATAAATGGGGGATCTTTTTATATAACGAGAAAATTATAAAAATATTATGATTATTTTTAATAATCCATACCACATGCATATGCCTTTTCAATCAGCGCACGGTCATTGACAACTGCATCATAGAAGCGGAATCCGCCGGAGAAGTTGTATGTTTCATACCCATTTCCTTCCAGAATACGACTGGCAATATAACTTCGCAGCCCACTCTGGCATATCAGGTAAACAGGCTTTCCCTTCTCGATTTCATTGATACGTTCCCTTAGTTCATCTACAGGAATGTTTTTGAATCCATCCATATGCCCCCTGTTAAATTCACCTACAGTTCTCACATCCAGCAACACAACACTTTTATCTCTAGAAATCTTATCCATATCTTCCAGATGCCATTGTTTTAAGGTACCTTTTGCTATATTGTCTATCATGAATCCTGCCATATTTACAGGATCCTTAGGTTCTAGTTCTCTTGCTAATGATACAGTCAATCCGTTTACTGCAAACTTCGATGCCGGATAAGCAAACCCACTTGGCTGTCCCGAAATACTCACCATGGAAGAAGTTGAGAGAATGACCCCCTTGCCTCTTGCCACCATACATTCTGCTGCTACACGAGTAGTATTAAATACTCCTTTTACATTTAGATCCATGACTTTATCAAAAGTCTCCTCTGTATAATCCATAAATGAGGTGTTTTCTGAAATCCCTGCATTATTTACCAGTATGTCGACACATCCATATTTTTCAGTTGCCTCTTTAAAAGCCTTTCTGACAGACTCCATGCTTGCCAGATTTGGACTAATTCCAGCAACTATTGCATTGGGATATTTTTCTTTTAATTTATCTACAGCAACATCTGCCGATTCCTGTGAACTTGCTGCTAACACAACTGAAGCACCTTCCTTCAAGAATTTATCAGCTGTAGCAAATCCTATACCACGGCTTCCACCCGTAATGATTGCAACTTTATCTTTTAATCTCATTTAGACTACCTCCTTACTTTGTTTGTAGTTACATTATGAGCAAAAGGTAAATCATTTTCTGTGATATCATCACAAACGATCGCAATAAAAAACCCTGTTGCTCACACGCACCAGGGTTTTTGTTTATCTATCCGTATTTAAATAATCAGAATTTTATTCAACTTCTGAAAACTGATCTTTTCCAACATTACATAATGGGCATTCAAAATCTTCTGGAACGTCCTCCCACTTTGTTCCTGGTGCAATACCACCTTCAGGATAACCTTCCTCTTCATCATATTCCCATCCGCAAACGTCACATACATCGATTATATTTAAGAAGATTCATCTACTCTGAGCTGAGCGCTAATTATATTTCTTACATAACTGTTTATTCTTATACATATAAGCATCTGCATCATCCAATAACATCTGCATTGTACACGCCATATCATCGGAGGATAATGCCCATCCGCATGCATAGTCGATTGGTAATTGATTTTCACAACTATTTAATCTCTCTTTTTCTCTTGACAATGATTTTAATATCTCCTTAATTTCCGCCTCGCTCGTATGATAAATAACTGCTATAAACTCATCTCCGCCATATCTTCCAACAAAATCCTTTTCTGGAATGACACTGCACAAAAGCTTTGCGAAATTCAATATCAACTGATCTCCTGCGGAATGTCCCATTGTATCATTTACAGTTTTTAGATTATTTAAATCAAACATTATGCATGCTGTAGAATCTGTAATTATATCTTTTTTATTAAGTAGCTCATTACAGGCATTTTTATTTGGCAGTCCAGTATGGGCATCTACGAATGCTTTTTGTTCCAGCAGTCTGTTTTGCATTGCCATCTGCATTGCCTTTAGAGTCTGCATAATAACCAATATCACCAGACTCAACATATCAAGTGCCGACAAAAGCTCTATGGTACGAATCTTTACAGCGATTTTTTCTGAATAACTTTCTGCGGCAGAGACAGTTTCATCTGCCATCGTAAAATATATTTCACTCATATTAACAATGTCTGTATTTTCGTATCCCTTGTTTCTTACTGCTTCAATTTCTGTTTTCAATTTATCCCAGTAATCACTCTGGATTTGCAATTTTTCCTGATACTCTTCGTCATTGAGTTTTACCAGGTCATAATGTCCATCCTGATATCTCAATCCAAGAAGAATATCATCCAAATATTTAATTAATTCGTCATTTTGGTTTCCTGTAATTTCTAATTTTATTTCGCGCTGCGTAGCTCCACGTACCAGACCAGCATAATTTATTACGCGTGCTGTTCCCTGCAGCCTACTAATCTGAATCATCATAAAAATAATAAGAACTACCAATATCAATATAAGGAAACTCTGTATAATACCTATTAAATTTTTACTTTTCTTGTTTGTCTTCATTTCATAATTTATCTCTAACCTTAAATAATATTCATTTCAATAACTATGCTATTCATTTACTTTCTCTATATTTTGGACAAATACCTTTAAATATAATATCATAATTTGTTATGGTAATGATTTTTTAAGAAAAATCGAATTACTTTATTAAAAAAATACCCATAACAAGTATCTTTTTAACAAGATGTTATCTCTGTTTTCCGTTCAAAAACATATTCTGCATCTGATGATAAATCAGAGCGGAATGAATAGCCTAGTCTATCAAATTTCTTAATATCCTCAGGATTTTCAATTCTGTTTTCAGCCATGAACCTAACCATTTCACCACGGGCCATCTTAGCATATGTACCTTTTGTCACCAGTTTATCTCCTGATAACTCACAAAATGTAATCGTAATGTATCTATCCTGTCGTGTCAGATATTTTTCTATGCACTTAGAGTATTCTTTCGATGCCAGATTGATTATAATCCTGCTGTTATCAATCACTGAGCGGTATAATAAATCTCCCCAGTACTCATACAGATTTTTTGTTTCTCCTATTCCAACCTTCGCCTGCATTTCCAAACGATAAGGCGTCACACCATCCCTTGGTTTTAACACACCATAAAATGCAGATATTATTCTCAAATGATTTTGTACATACTCGAACTGACTGTCCTCAAACACAGATGGAGCCATATATTGAAAAGCAATTCCTTCATATGATAAGACAGCTGGGGTAAGTAAATGATAAAGATCCATGTTTTCCAATCTATTGAAGTTCTGTTCTGTAATTTTGTCATTACATTTCCAGACAGTCTTCAGTTCTTCTTTTGACTTACTTTTCAACCAACTTTGTATCTCTGTCGTCTTTTCAATAAATTCAGGCAATCCATCCGGCGCTATGCTGTCAGTATCTGTAATCATCTTTTTAGCAGGGGATAATATTATCTTCATTAATCTAATTCCTTGAGCATATTTTCAGGATCATCTGCAGCCTTGACTTTATCATTTGCCTTTATAATAATCCCCTGTTCATCAATAAGATATGTGGTTCTTACTACTCCCATAGAGACTTTGCCATAATTTTTCTTTTCTTTCCATACATCATACGCTTCAATAACTTTCCGCTCTGGATCTGCTAAAAGTGTAAATGCCAATCCATATTTTTCCTCAAATCTCTTATGAGAGGATACAGAATCCTTACTGACTCCAAGAATAACTGCTCCTTTTTCGGTAAACTGAGGGTATCGCTCAGAAAACCCACATGCCTGTTTCGTGCATCCCGCTGTATTATCCTTGGGATAGAAATATAAAATCACTTTTTTTCCTGTATAATCCGATAATCTATGTATTTTCCCATTTTGATCTGGCAACTCAAAATCCGGTGCCTTAACCCCTACTTCCAACATTATTTATCCCTCCCTTTCTGTATCTTTCTCTTTATTCGCCTTTTTCTTCCTATTCCCGGTAATCATTTTATGACCTGTATATATCGCCATTACCATACATAACATAGAACTTAAAGCAAAGTATTTGTGACTTGATTTTTGCTTTTTATATCCAGTGTAAAAAGTCCCAAGCATTGTGATCAATGCTCCTACTGACCAATATTTATGTGCTTTCATGTAATTCCTCCATTTTTTCAGTGTATTCAATTCTAATTATACGCTACCATATTCCTATGTCAATTTGATAATAGAGCATTCCTATAAAATTTTTCAAAATATCATTGTCAAAACTATGTATTGTTATCCTTTAATTTTTCTTTGAAATAATTGACAAAAAGCTTGCTTTCAGGAGATTACTATTTAATCTCTTTTCCATCTATATATAGTTGAAATTTATCAGGATTATTGACAACATCATAGTCCTTTCCGTATTCTACAGGTCTATATTCGGCTGTCATTACCGATTCCCCGTCTTCAATATCCTCTTTCCATAAATAGATGTTCATATCAATGCTCGTCGCATATCCTCTGTCTGTGGAGAATTTTGTCGAATGAAAAGAGACTTTACAACTTAAAATTGGACAAAAAGGACAAAAAAAGAAGAGCTGCTTGCTCTTCCCATATAGTAGTAGTAAAATAATATGTCATGCCAGCGCAATATATTACCTAGAATATCGCTATAACAGGAAAGGGACTGCATTGTGACAGCCCCTAGTTTACTTCATCATGTTGTCTACATTCTGAGTGAACTCATTCCCTGGTTTATTTTAGCATCGATCTGGATTTTGTTTCATAAAGATAAATTTTGCCACAGAGCGGTCGTATGTTTTAATGTGTCCAAACAGCCAGTCGATTACATTTTTCTGTACAAGTTCACTGAACTGATCTGTTGGTCCTTCATACTCCTGAAGGTATTCATACAGTTCCTGAATTGTCTTTTTAAACTCTTCATGTTTTTCATAATGTTTTTCACGCTCTGGATAACCGGATTTTTCCTGAAGCTTTTCCTCTTCTTTGAAATGAAAGTCAGTATATTCATCCAGATAATCCAGCATTTTGATTGCTTTTACTTTGCTGTCGCCATTTTGACAGGCAGTTACAAAGTTCTGGATACGGTCGATCAATTCTTTATGCTGGGTATCAATTGTTTCATTTCCTGTTACTAAATTGTCATCAAAGGTAATGTTTAAATCGTAAGTCATAATTTGACCTCCATTTCTTTTATATGTTCTCTTAGGATCTTTTAATGTCTGACAGTTTCGTACCTGCATTTTCTGCTTAGTCTTCTACAGGAACGAAAACATCTTTTCCTAATCCACAGATTGGGCATGTCCAGTCATCTGGAATATCATCAAATGCAGTTTCTGGAGCGATACCGGCGTCTGGATCTCCTACTGCCGGATCATAAATATATCCACATGGTTCACATTCATATTTTTTCATAGTCATTTTCCCTTTTCAATGTCGATTTATTTTTGTCACCAAGTTCCTAGCAATTTTTCTAACACTTTGTTTCTTGTATATCTGTATTATACATGATAATTATTCTTTTGTCAATAATAGTAATTATTATTATTTTTGTACTTAACATAACCTGATATTTGAATTGCACATTTACATATTGTATATATCATGGGAATAGTTGAATAAAAAAATGAACTCTATTCATTAAAGACAGAGTTGCTGGAAATTATTTCTCTCCAACAACTTTCTTCGTCTTTAAGTCCTTGAAACACAATACTGTCCAATCAGATTCATCCAACTGTTATATTTATTCTTTTCACACACCTTTCGGCAAATTTCATTTTCCATCAATACACAGAACATCTTATCATAATCAAATGCCCAAACAGCACCATTCACATGGTTTTCCACTGCTTTCTGATCTATGTTCTTTAAACGTGTGACCATTTTTTCAATTTCTCCATTTCTCAAGTTACCGATATTTTTGCAGATAAACCGAAAAAAATTCAACGTTGCATATTCGTCATGCCAATGGAACTCTTCTGGATTGTTTTTAATTTTACTGACTCGCTGCTGTTCTTTGATTATCTGATCAGCTACGCCTTTCATCGAATCTTCGTATCTCATATTACTCACCTACTCTTCCTCAACGCCCAGTGACGGTTTAAATCTTTTATCCTTTGCCTGCGGTACCACGATCTCATAAAAATAAAATCCTAAATATCCAAGTGCCTGCTTCTTCATTTTATAAAAAGAAGTCCTGCCTATTCCTAGCTCCTGCTGTACTTCCACATCTGTCTTACATAAATTAAAAGGTAAATATGTTCAAACATAAGGCCTCGGAATCTTAATGATTTCTGGGGTTTTCTATTATTGGGATAAGACTATTTATAGCAATTTAAACCGAATTATGATAACATAAGGCAAAGATAAATCGGAATTTATAAAGGAGAATATTGATGAAACTATTTTTATGTTCGCATTTTTCAAGTGTAGGAAGTCTGATAAAGGAAGAAATTGAAAATAAGAAAGTCGCATTTATTCCAACAGCTTCGCTGCGTGAAGGCTACACCGGTTATGTCGGCTCGGCTCGAAAATTATTCAAAAAGTTGGGAGCAATCGTAACTGAAATTGATATTTCAACGGAGGCTTATTCAACGATACAGTCTGTTTTTGAAGATGCAGATGTGATATATTTTACCGGCGGAAATTCTTTTTTTCTTATGGACCGGCTCCGTAAAACGGGAACTGATGGGCTGCTGAAAAAGGAATTGGCAAATGGAAAATTGATGATCGGCGAGTCGGCAGGCGCAATTATATGCGCTCCAAGCATCCAATATATCCAGCAAATGGATAAAAAGCCGGAGGACTACTCACAAGAAGATGATGCAGGGCTTGATTTGATTGATTTCTATGTTCTTCCGCATTATCTTACATCACCATTTAAGAAAGTTACCAAGAAAATAATGACTGAGTTTTCGGATTTGAATCTATGCCCAATTAACAACCGTCAGGGAATTGTAATTGACGGTGAAGGTTCAAAGGTTATTTGCAAAGACTAATTTGAAAATTCAAGTTTGCATATTTCTTAAAAAGATGTATGATATAAAAAAGCTCAGGAGGTTCAAATGAAATCACATAAATACTGGTCCATCGGTGCGCTGGTTTCCATGATCGGAACTTGCTACACCGGCTACAAGGATATGAAATCAGCTCATAAATATTTTGCATTCAGTTCACTGATTTGTATGGCTATGGCCATTTACTCAGGTCATAAAATGATTTCTGGCAAATCAAGAAAAAAGAAAGAAGCTGCAGCTGAAGAATCTGCGGAATAATAAGAGAAATTGTCTGTTCTTTTTCTTATTCTTATTCATTAGCAATACAATACAATGGAAAACTCAATTTAACCTCAACAAGGTTTGTTTTTTCATCCATGCAAAATCTTCTTTGTACAACAGACTGTTAGATATAGCAAAAACGGCCTTTCAAAAACAGTTAACTTCTAAATCAACTGTTTTTTGAAAGGTCGTTTCATCAGATTCTTATAGCAATCCAGCAAATAATCTCATAAATAATTGTCCCAGTCGCAAATATGCACTTCGTCCGGTTTGATATTGGTCTGTCACATCACGACATTCTCCCATCGTTCTTATCAGATCATTTTTTATTTCCACAACTGCCTGACAATCTGCCATAAAACAGCCGTTTTCAAAATGGTGATATAAACTTCGATAATCCAGATTAATTGTTCCACAAGTTGCCATACAGTCATCTGCCACACTCATTTTTGCATGACAGAAACCAGGAGTCCACTCATAAACACGAACACCATGTTTAACTAATCCATGATAAAAAGAACGAGTTATATTATAAATGAATTTTTTATCAGGGATACCAGGCGTGATAATTCTTACGTCTACCCCTCGCTTAGCAGCCAGACATAACGCATGCGTCATTTCATCTGTTATGATTAGATATGGAGTCATAAACCAACAATATTTTTCAGCTTTATTTATCATACTGATATAAACTTCTTCTCCTACTTGTTCATTATCCATAGGGCTGTCTGCATAAGGTTGAACAAACCCAGTTTGCTGTGCCGCATAATCATAGTGGAAAAGGTATTTACTAAAATCAGAATCATTAGCAGCCTTATCACTTACTGCATTCCACATTTCCAAAAATGTCACCGTAAGCGACTGAACAGCATCTCCTTCTAAACGAATACCTGTATCTTTCCACTGTCCATACGGGTGTGTGTAATTAAAATATTCGTTTGCTAGATTATATCCACCTGTAAATCCGACTTTTCCATCAATAACTGTTATTTTTCTATGATCACGATTGTTCAAAAACAGATTTAAACCTGGCACAAACGGATTGAATACACGGCAATGAATTCCTATTGCCTCCATCTTTTTCACAAAATCTGTGTTAATAAAGCCTATAGAACCCATATCATCGTAGAATACTCTAACTTCCACACCTGCTTTTACTCGCTCTTCCAGAACATCTTGAATCTTATGCCATGCTTCAGCGTCTTCTATCGCATGATATTCCATAAAGATAAACTTCTGTGCTTTCTCCAAATCCTTAAGCTGTGCCTCTAATCCTTTCACTGCTTCATCAAAATACACAATATCCGTATTCTGATAGATTGGATACTGCGAATTTCTTTGTATGTAACTTGCTATATTTCCTGCTTTCGGAATTGTTTCTTTTATTCTGCTCAAACACTCTTGACTGTCCGGAAGCATTGGTAACAATTTGCTATCAATTTCTGCATATCGCTCACGCATTTTATGTGTGCCACCATTCAAACCAATCAACAAATACAGGCCTACACCCATAATTGGGAAAATTAGAATTAAGATGATCCAAGGCATTTTCATAGAGGATGTCTTATTTGATGCGTACAATCCCAAAACCAAGATCCCACTCAAAATCCTTGTAAATAAATTTATGATTTCTGCATATTCATTCAAGCGTGTTACGATAGTAATAATAAAAATCACTTCCAGAAGAATGCAGATTATGGAAAAACACAGCCGTTTTATCCCATTTTTTGTTTTTGCTTTGCCCTCTAAAGTATCTTGTTTCATATATATTACACCTTCCTACTTGCTCAGTTTTCTCCCTAAATTTCGTGGAACATACCAATTTTGTCTTTTATTCTCTGCATTTCATTATCTGCTTCAATGATAGCTCTTGCAGAATGAAGTAATTCTTCACTTATCTCATCATAGCCAGGCATTTCTTCAATTCCTTTTTTATAGCGAAGTTGATGTTCCAATGTTGCCCAGAAATCCATACCATTGGTTCGAATCTGTAATTCTACACGCATAGGTGTTTTACCCTTAGCAAAAAATACTGGTATTTCAACAATCATATGATAGCTTCGATAACCATTCGATTTTGGATTTTTTATATAATCTTTTATTTCAATAACTTTAATATCATCCTGTTGGGTAATCAAATCTGATATCATATAAATATCGTCAATAAACGCACAAACTATTCGAACGCCTGCTACATCATTGAGATATGTCTGTATATTTTCTGTTGTAAATTCATATCCCATCTTCTGCAGTTTATCGTAAATACTATTGGGCTTCTTAATTCTTGTTTTTATAAAAGAAATAGGATTTCGATTGTTCTCAACTGAAAATTCATCATCCAAAACCTCAAGTTTAGTTTGTATCTCCCGAATAGCACAACGATACATCATCATTAAATTATAAAATTTTGTAGCATTATTTAAAAACTGTAGTGATTCCGGACTGTTCATCCTGAGTTTTTTTACTTCATCTTTTGTCATGGAACTTTCCTTTCTACCTCATCCCTGATTTCAAAACATTATTTATTTTGATAGTTGATTCGTTCTCCTTGAATTACTGGATAACAAATCATTTTATCACTATCCAGATTTTCTACATGCATATCTACTGCACTGATCTGATGGTTTTCATAAGTATTGTAATAATAAATACCTTTTGTAACATTACAACACGACGTATACAATGTGATTTCATATTTTCCATCCGCTACTTCGCAACATCCTCGTTGCTGATCCACAGATCCGAGAATGTGGAAGAATTGGCTAACGCTTTCTTCCTCTGATTCACCTGAAATTGCATTTACCTTTGTAAAAGCTACACGTACAAAGCGTGAGGAAGATGAGAGATCTCCCGGAAGACCTAATCCTCCCATACCTCTACTATATGCATCAAGAGCCAAATTTTCGCAGAAAGTATTTCTGGGCTGTTTAGGAGATAAATGCATATAATTATTTAGTTGAAACATCTGCTGTGGAAATGGCGGATTATTCGTAAGCACTCCTACTGGATTATCATAAATATGCAAACCATCTGACATAGATTCTACCGTAATTGACTCATTCTCATCAGAAATGATCCAGTGTAATTGTGCTAATGGCAATTGCTCGCTGAAAGGAGTATTAACAATATTAATTCGTTCAAGAAGCTCGCGAACTTCAACTAAAGAAGAACACTGACTTAAAATCCACGGAATAAATTCAAACTGTGCAATATTTTCCACATCTGGCTTAATCGCGGCATAAACAGCATTTCCGACAAAATTCAGTCCTGCCATTGCCACTCCTTTTTCATTCATAGCATCATAATACAAAGGATAATCCTCTGCAACATGAGCCATTCCAATAATTGCATAATGATTTTTCATATCGCCAACATGGCGAAAATTAAACGCATAATTACGTGGTGTAATTACTATCTGATCACCATAAGAGAATTCATAATCGAGGGTTCGTCCAAAGTAAAAATCTTTTGTCTTATAAGTTGCTGCTGTACACATGATCGTTTATCCTCCTAAATAGATTGAAATATGTCAATGAGTTTTTTTCTTGAACAATAGTATAGCACAATCTTTTATTTTGTTCCAACTTCATACATGATCATAACATGTAAACTTTAAACTATTTTCCTGGATTATTTCTCCATCAGTTTTTCAAACCAAGTATCCATAGCTAGGATGAATTGACCTACGTCTGGCAATTCTTGCAGCATTTCGTTTAGGGTTTTGTGCTTCACATATTTCTGCACATACACCCAACAGGCAAGGCTACTGGCTTCTGATACAATGTCAGCTATGGTTTTGCGCATAAGCTCTTCAAATTCAGCAATTTCTTCTTTCGGAACAACATCATATGTGGTGACAGTATGGAGCCTCTCTATCTGGATGGACAGATCATCTGGATTCATAAACAAGAAACTCTTGAAGAAGGAGAAATCGGTGTCTTTTTCCTCGATGGTGATGCTTATGTAAAGAAATATCATCAATCTGATTCCGGTATCCAACTTATTTCTCTAAATAAAAAATATGCTCCTATCCAAGTCACTTCCGGCTCCACCTTAAAAACTTTTGGAAAAGTAGTTGGCTAATTTTAAAAGGCTGATGCATTAACAGTAAACTTGCAGGGCGTCTTTTTTCACCATTTTGCATGGCTTATAGCGTTCACAAAACACATTCACAAAATCTTCACAAAAATTAGCACTCACCTCTTGACAGTGCTAATAATGTGTGTTATATTACAGATAGAACAAAGGAAGAGAGATAAAAGAAAAGGTATTCCAGATGTTCGAAGAACTAGAAATGATAATACAGCAGACTGGATCGTGAAGATCTAGGGAGCTTTTGAAAGGAGATATGACTTATGTTAATGCCTAGTATTTTTGGAGAAAACTTATTTGATGATTTCTTTACACCATTCTATTATGATGACAAAGATGAGAAGAAAGCGGAAAAGAAGTTGTACGGAAGAAGAGCACAGAATCTCCTGAAGACAGATATTAAGGAAAAACCGGAAGGTTATGAACTGATTGTTGATGTTCCTGGCTTCAAGAAAGATGAAGTCAAAGTTGCATTGAAAGATGGTTACTTAACTGTCAGTGCAGCAAAAGGTCTGGATGAAGACGATGAAGATAAGAAGGGACACTACATCAGACGTGAACGTTACGCAGGAGCCTGCGAGCGAAGCTTTTATGTAGGCGAAGAAGTGACTCAGGAAGACATTAAAGGTGAATACAAACATGGTATCCTGAAACTGTTTGTTCCGAAGAAAGAAGCAAAACCAGTTTCCAATGATCCGAAATATATAACCATTGAATGATAATGATAACATCTGATTGATAAAAAGCTCGTGGTGTTGCCCGAAGATTTCGGGCAGTACCCTTTAAATATAATTGTAAGTAACAGTCGAAAGACTTGAATATAGATTTGTTTGTCATGAAAAGGAGAGATGACTTATGTTAATGCCTAGTATTTTTGGAGAAAACTTATTTGATGATGATTGGATGAATTTCCCGTTTAACGATGAGTTTTGGGGCAAGAAGAATCCGCTTTATGGTAAACATGCGCAGAACATGATGAAAACGGATATCCGTGAAACAGACGGTAGCTATGAACTGGATGTCGATCTTCCGGGATTTAAGAAAGACGAGATTCAGGTACAGCTGAAAGATGGTTATCTGGTACTTTCTGCTGCAAAGGGACTGGATAAAGATGAAAAAGATAAAGAAGGTAATTATATCAGGCGTGAACGCTATGCGGGCAGCATGTGCCGAAGCTTTTATGTAGGCGATGCAGTAAGCGAAGAAGACATTCATGCAAAATATGAAGATGGTATTCTGAAACTGTCCGTGCCGAAGAAAGCACCTGAGAAAATAGAAAAAGATGGTTATATTGCCATTGAAGGTTAAGGAAATCTCCTTATAGTCGGGGCTGTCGCATCAATGATTAGGAAATCATAGGTGCGGCAGCATCTTTTTGCCGTTTTTAAGGCGAAATATTCTCTCCTTTCATTCTGTTTCTACAAGAAGGCGAACTTTAATAAACCTTTTCTGGAAAAAGGTTCGTTTTCAGGATTTACTTTTGACCTGTCAAAATCAGGCGGTTTGTTTGAGTGGAAATAAATGCCGCCCTGTCCTTCCTGCCTGAATCTTATGATGAAGCTTGTTTATGTTATACCCGATCGCCAGCAAGATACTCTGGGCGGTTACATTTGCTTTCCTTCGATATAAATATCACCTGAATTCCATATACAAAAGTTCTTTTAATTCTATTACTATCTGTTCGTTCTCCATTTTCACCTAATCTCTTTCTTCCCAGTAATCATAAGCATCGTCATGCGGTCTGCTGTTTCTGTAAAGCTGCTGAACATACAGGTGAATGTGCATATAATGCTGTTTCATGGATAATTCCTTCAGATATAAGGAAATTGTCTGAAGTTCTGACATATCCAGATTTTTCTCCAGCATCGCAGCCAGGAAAAAAACAGCCTCTTTCATGGCTGCCTTCTGGATTTCATATTCATCTGCTTTTTCATTTTCTGTCAGGATTCCTTTTTCCTGCATCAGTTCTTTATCTACCTGATTCATTTTGCCCTCCTTATCGAAACGGTAATTCTTCTCCATATCCATCCGGGATATGCTGAAACCCATCTGCATCTGCTTCTGGAAAAGGTATCGGAGTGTTCCCACTAGCATCTTTTCCGTCAGCGAATTCCAGTCGGCTTGCAGTTACCTCTGTGGTATAGACCGTTTTATCTGTTTCCTTATCTTTATAGCTTCCGATCATCAGCTCACCAAGTATTGCAACACGCTTTCCTTTTGTCAGGTAATCCCTTGCGAAATCTGCCTGTTTTCCAAAAGTTGTAATTTTAATATAATTGACACCTTTATTAAAATTTCTCGGCACCGCCAGATAAAATGATGCAATATGATACTTTCCTTTTTCTGTCTCGACTTCACTATAACTGGGATCTCTCACCAGACGTCCAATAAGTACAACCATATTCATCCATCCTTCCCCCCTTTCTTACTCTATTTGCTACCTTACTGGCAACACAAGAGTACGGCAGAAAAACTAATCTGCCGCACAGCTTCTATTGTCAGCAGCCCTGGCATTAACCAGGGCTGTCATCATTTCAGAAAACAGTGCTAGATTGTCTCTTCACATGTGTAACCCATTTCAGGGTACACCCAATCCGTTCACGCCATTGCAGGCAGTCTCAGCCATATCGTGTATGGTCTTCAGATTCCTCACTTTATCTGACCGGCATCATCGGGAGTATCATTATTGATCCGCTGCTTTCCATAGAAAAGCCATATGCAGACCTCTGTTTCTATTATCCTTACGGACTATCCGGAACTCTCTACAGCAGCTCCGGCGAATTGGCAAGCTCATTCAGTTGTCATTGTACTCAAGCTGCCACGACTTAAATGATGGTGTGGCCTGCTCAATTCCTAAATACAAAAGGTGGGGATTTAGTTAAGAATCTTTTTGAAAAAATTTTTGATATAATTTTCAAAACTGTAAAAGTCAAAAAAATAGTCCTGCCAGACAACGATGTTATCTGACAGGACACTATTGATTGTGATTTTCTTAATTATGATGTCATAAAACTGTTTCCCTCAAATGGACTTTCGCTTCCCTCTGCGTCATCCATGAGTATATTCATTGCAATAATATATTTTGCAGCATGTGGCTGCTGGTCTATCATCTCTTCCAGAGATTCTTCCAAATCGTATTTATGATAGCGAACCCAACAAGCTAAGTTACAGGATTGCTGAACAATATCACGAATCATGCTCCGCATGGTTTCTTCATATAAATGAATTGCGTCTGCATCAATCTTTTCGATATTCTCCTGTAATTGCCTGTCTGCTTCTTCTTTCCTCTGATTTAACAATTCATATTGCTCCTGATAGCGTGCTTGGTATTCCTCAGGTAATTGAATAAACGCCCATAAGGCCTTTACAACATCTGGATCCAGATCTCTTTTTAATGCTGGTAGCTGAATATATTCTTTCTCCATAATAGTTTCCTCACTTAATAATCAATTCTCCAATTTTGTGTTGTGCTGATTCCAGTATAACTTCCATAAACACTCCAAGCCACAGAAAGAACAGCAAGATGCCACCAGCAACTGCAAGTAAAGCAAACCGCTCCCATTGTCTGTACCAGAGCAATGTTCCAATCAGCATAAAACCCAGAATCAGATTGATAAGGCCTTTTCCGATGCAGTAGATTTCAACTGCGATCTTTACCAGTAAATGGGCAGTGGCTAATAATAACCACACCGGTAACAATAAAATTTTTCCTGCCATTCTTAAAACAATCATAAGTACCTCCTTCAGTTTGCGTACTGTGGCATGTCGTGATTTACCGCTGCTTTATAATAACTTCCAATCGTTGATGGTGCATTAAATAAAGCAGCCAGCAAATATTGTTTTATGTTTCTGACTTTCGTAGTATTTTTATCCATGCACTCCAGCACATACTCGATATGCGAATAATTCAGTTTCAGTAATTTTCCCTTCACAAAGCCTGCCGGATAATATTCGCCGGCGATCCGTATCATATCCTTTTCAGTTTGAACGGTCTCCAGAATCAACTGATATATTTCTTCTACCAGATCCTGCTCTCTGCTGTATGTATGCAGTAAAACATCAAAATCAATATTTTTCTTTACCAGTTCAGCATAAGCATTGATTTCCTGTTCTTTTTGATCACATCGAATCCTATCGCCATCTGATTTGATATGATTCGATTTCATATTACTCTGGTTATTATAATTCATATAAGTCTTATTATATAGCGGTACCGTTTTGGGAACCTCTTGAAGTCCGTTTTTGGGCACTTCTGAGGTATCTGTTTCGGCACCTCTGAGGTGCTTATTCATCACCTCAGGAGTTCCCCTTTCGATACTTCTATGTACCGCATCTTTTTCCTGTGAAGTTCCCATTTCATTACTTCTTTGACTACTCTGATGTACCATAAAGCTCTTAACATATATAATGTTCGGCAATCCAAAGCCTCTCTTTTTCTTTTCAATCAGTCCGATTTTCTCCAATTCTGTGAGATAGTCCATTGCTTTTTTCTTAGAGAATCCCAAATCACTCTGTATCTCCGTGATCTGATAGATAATGTACACCTTGTTTTCTTCATCAAGCCATTTATTTTTCATTGAGAGTCCCATTCTGTCCAGAAGTACCGAGTAAAGGACTTTAGCTGATAAAGACAGTGCGGAAAATGCTTCATCTAATAATAATATTCTTGGAATCCGGATAAAACTGAACTGATCAGCCTGAGTGCCATAATAGTATTCAAAATTCATACTGTTATCTCACCTCTTTTCCATTGATCCAGAAGTTCCAGAATTACACTTTCCATATCCTCCGCCGTATAGTTATCAGAGAAGAAATTTCTCAGTTTTTTCTCTGATAACGTGATTTTTTGTTCCTGCTTCCTGCCAGGCTGACTGTTTACCAGTATGGAGATCATTTTCGCCTGCGTCATCGGTCCTGCTTCAAGTGCTGTGCGGAGTGCCGCTACCTGAACTGCTTTAACCGTACCATTTTCCTTGATGTATTCAAATAACCATGTTTGAATCTCTTTGTCAATATAGGAAATGTCAACCGCAACAGTAAACTGCAGACGTTTCTTATCTACATAATCAAGAAGGTCTGGAATAAGTTCTGTTAGGCGAATGTACCGCTGAATACTTCTTGCACTTTCACCCACTAGATTTCCAAGTTCTTCATCAGACCTTAAATTTGTGCCATTTTGGCACGAATTATTTTTAGGTGGTCTTCCTGCTTGTCTCTTCATTGCGCCTAATTTCATTTTATATGCAAATGCCTTTTCACTTGGAAGTAATTCTTCTCGTTGGATATTGGCGTCTACCATTATGACAATGGCTTCATCGTCTTCCATATCCCGCACAATGGCTGGTATAGTTTCCAGTCCTGCTTTTATCGCTGCGTGCATTCTTCGATGCCCGGATATCATCTCATAGCTGTTATTCTTATCTGGCCTTACTAAAACAGGTGTCAGCACACCATTCTGTTTAATACTCTCTACCAGGTCATCCATCTTATCATCATCCAAAACCTTAAATGGATGATTTACAAAGCTGTGTATTCTGCTAATCTCAATATCTGTTGCACTTTCCTCGCCGGATACTCCCAGCAGTTCATCTATACTAGGCATCTTTATTTTGTCTGCACTTTTACTCTTCATTTCTCAATACCTCCTTTGCAATCGTCTCATATGCTTTCGCTACTTTTCCATTCAGGCAATGAGAAAAGATACTGACACCTTCTGCGCTTGTTTCAGCTGCTTTCACTGACATAGGAATCACTGTGTCAAAAATCTCTATTTTCTCACCATAAGCTTCACGCACTTTGCCAGCCACATCTTTTGCATAGTTTGTGCGAAAATCCACCATTGTAAGAAGAATCCCTTCAAATATCAACTTCCTGTTCAGCCGCTTCTTCACCATTGCAATCGTATGTATCAGTTGCTGAAGACCTTTCACCGGAAGGTAAGCCGCCTGTACTGGAATCAACACGGAATCCGCAGCAACCAGCGCATTGATTGTCATTAGTCCCAGACTTGGCATACAATCAATCAAGATATAGTCATACTCCGTTCTCACAGCCTCAATATACTCCTTCATAATCAGCTCTCTGCTCATCACGTTCCCCATTGTTACTTCCAATGCAGATAATTCAATATTTGCCGGAAGCAGATCTACATTTTCTTTATGATGCAGAATGCCATCTGTGATCTCAAATTCTTTTTCATTGATGATAGCCATCATAATTGTGGCAAGTGTAGTTCCTATTTCGTCCGGTTCTACATAACCAAGACTTGCTGTAAGGCTCCCCTGTGGATCTGCATCAATCAGCAACACTTTCTTTCCCTGTCTGGCAAGTCCAATTCCAAGATTTACGGTTGTGGTGGTTTTTCCAACTCCACCTTTCTGGTTTGATATTGCGATTACTCTACACATAATTTTCCTCCTATTTTACTGCCATTTTCTGCGGTTTCCATTGGTTTAACATACTCAGTATTTCTTCTTTCATTTCTGCCGGGGTATATGATTTCGGAAAATACCGATACAGCTGTTCGTTGTTAAACATCACTCTGGTAATTTCTCCTTTTTTGATCTCACCCATAATCTCTCTCATTTTTGTTCCAGTCAGCTTTTTCTCCCGGCTTAATTTCTTCATTCTCTGTGCCTGGGAAATGGATGGAACTGCCTGTGTATACTCCATAGCATCTATAAATTCCTTTTGTTCCTCTATCGTTAAATACGAAAGTTCCACAGCTGGGTTAAATGAAAGTTCACCGTTATCCAGCTTTTCCAGTAACTCAGGAATCAAATCCGTCAGTTTCAGATACCGCTGTACCTGTTTTGCGCTGTCACCAAATTCTTCACCAATGATTTCTACTGTCTTTTTTCCTTTCAACGGGTAGTCAGACTGGCTACTTTTTCTTCTTCCTCCAGTTCGCTTCATAGCTTCATTCTTCATCTTATAAGCAAAAGCCTTTTCACTGAATGTAATCTGCTGCCTCTGTAAATTGGAATCCACCATATTAATTACTGCTTCATCATCTGACATGACTCTGATAATGACCGGCACCTTCCTGTAACCAAACTTTTCAGCAGCTGCCTTTCTTCTGTGTCCGGAGATAATCTCATAAACACCATCTGGAATCGGTCGTACAATCAGTGGATTTATGATTCCGTATTTCTCAACACTCGCACTGAGCCGAATCATTTCCTGATCCATCCGAACCTTAAATGGATGGTTCTTAAAGGTCCGCAGACGTTCCAGCTGAATCTCTATAATTTTTTCGCCATCTTCTGGAACTGATGCACTTCGTGTATCCACTGTATCCATATCTTTCCTCCATTTCTTATCTGCAACAGAAAAAGCCTGTCCAGATAGATTTCTTTTTGAAATCTGATCCAAACAGGCTTACTGTTGACCTTAGTTCTCACTAAGCAAAGATTCTATTGTATTCACACCTAATAACTTACCGCCGGATATTTCCCTTCCTCTTTTTTCTTATCTGAGCTTGAATTTACATCCACTTTCTCAAATAAACAGCTGGCTTTTCTCTTTTATTAGAATTTCGATTTATTTCCAGCTATTATATAAGCAGTGCGTTTTATTAGACAGCGGCTAATAGGATTCTTTCCGTATTAGCTGATATTCCATTCCATTTTCCCCTTGAAAAAACAAAAAAGCGGAAATCATATTAGAAATTTTTCTAATACATTCCGCTTTTGATAGGACGTCCCGTGCGGGAATCGAACCCACATCTAGTGCTTAGGAGGCACTTGTTCTATCCATTAAACTAACAGGACTAATACCGGATTTTTGGCTTAAAATAAAGGTTTTCAGCCATTTCAACGGCATTGGATTTTATGATTTAAAACTGACTTACGTCAGCTGAATCAATCTTATATGATGAAATTTTTGGGTATGAAGCTATCGCCTTTTCCAAAAACGCATGTCCTCTTAATTGTGACATCACATAACAGAATCGAACTCAAATTCATTTTTCTGTTATACGCCGAGGCGATAACTCTGGTCACCGCTTAGGAGGCGAGTGCTCTATCCAGCTGAGCTATGACGACATACGATTTTTGGCTTACTTTGCTGACGCTCAGTGACGCAGCAGTCACCAAAATCTGGTAAAAACTTTTTGGCACTGTTTGATTCGCTACAAAGCTGTCCGCAGACTGCCAATGCGACGAATCTATTCTACTATATTTTATGCCAAAACACAAGTAAAATACTAATTGAAATTAATCCTGCCCTGTAACCAGATAGATCCCTTAAAGCGGCGTCCCTCTTCCGGAACCCCCATCAGATCCTTTTCATTAATACAGATATCGAAATACATGTCATTACACTCGATGTTCATCTGATAAATATTCTCATCGGTCAGTTCATTACGAACCTTATGACAGGTAACGATATTTCCCATAATCTGATACTGATCACACTCCATACCATATGGCATAAAGAACGTATCTACGATCGAAAACACGTCCTCTCTGTAAATCCGCCGTGAGACCATCGAATACAGATCCATATCCTCGATCGTCAGATTCTCGATCGCATCCTGATCACCGTTCTTCGCAGCATTCATCAGCTGATAATGTCTGGCCTGAGACTTCTTCTGCGCATTTTCCAGCACTTCATTGCGACGAATTGGGAACAGGATCGTTCCCCCTGTCGAAAGTCCCGTAAATGTCGTGCTGACGGCCTGCCCCAATACCTGATTCAATATCTGCTCTTTCTGATACTGTACGGCATTCTGTACGTAGAAAATCAGAGATACACCTACTCTACCGTCATCACAAACGCCCGCAAAAGAATCACCGCCGACCCGCTTTTCCACTGCTACCTCTGCAGAGGTCGTGATTCCGCTCCCCTTATAATATGGGAAATAATACTGACGGTGAAATCCATCCTTATCGATCGCACCGCACAGCATAATCCCCATATCCGGAGCATAATCCTTTTCCAATTCAATGAATGCGGTATCCTCATCCCGGATCGCATCCCGATGTTCAAAATTATGATATACATCCGCCAGAAGTTTTTCCACCTCTGACTCTTTTTTCAGTTGACTGAAACCGATTGCTCTCAAGTAAGAATGCATCCTATTCTCCCCTCTTTGAGAAAGCCAGTCACTATCTGATTACTTCCTGTCCGCCCATGTACGGTCTGAGTGCTTCCGGAATGCGTACGCTTCCGTCCTCATTCAGGTTATTTTCAAGGAATGCAATCAGCATTCTCGGCGGTGCAACAACCGTATTATTTAACGTATGCGCAAGATACTTCTTACCATCCTTACCATTTACACGGATTTTCAGACGTCTTGCCTGTGCATCTCCAAGGTTCGAACAGCTTCCCACCTCAAAATACTTCTTCTGGCGCGGTGACCACGCCTCTACATCCAGAGATTTTACCTTCAAATCTGCAAGGTCGCCGGAGCAGCACTCCAAAGTACGTACCGGGATATCAAGCGTGCGGAAGAAGTCCACCGTGTTCTGCCAAAGCTTATCAAACCACATCATGCTGTCCTCAGGCTTGCAGACAACGATCATCTCCTGTTTCTCAAACTGGTGAATACGGTATACACCGCGCTCCTCAATACCATGCGCGCCTTTTTCCTTACGGAAGCACGGAGAATAACTCGTCAATGTATACGGAAGCTTCTCCTCCGGTAAAATCTGGTCAATAAATTTTCCAATCATGGAATGCTCACTGGTACCGATCAGATAAAGATCCTCGCCCTCGATCTTGTACATCATCGCATCCATCTCTGCAAAGCTCATAACTCCGGTCACGACATTGCTGCGGATCATATAAGGCGGAATGCAATAGGTAAAACCTCTGCCGATCATAAAATCACGCGCATAAGAAAGTACTGCAGAATGCAGTCTTGCAATATTGCCCATCAGATAGTAGAAGCCATTTCCGGCTACACGTCCGGCCGCATCCATATCAATACCATTCAGCTTCTCCATAATTTCTGTATGATATGGGATTTCGAAATCCGGAACGACCGGCTCACCATATCGCTGGATTTCCACGTTCTCACTGTCATCTTTTCCAATCGGGACTGACGGGTCAATAATATTCGGAATGATCATCATTCTCTTTCTGATCTCTTCCTCGACAACCTTCTCACGCTCATCCAGCTCCGCCATACGAGCGGCATTCTCGGTCACCTGCTTCTTAACTGCCTCTGCCTCTTCCTTCTTACCCTGAGCCATCAGCGCACCAATCTGCTTGGAAATTTTATTTCGGTTTGCACGGAGTGCTTCTACTTCCTGCTTAATATCGCGATTTTCCTGATCCAGCTTCAGGACTTCGTCTACAAGTACCAGCTTTTCATCCTGAAATTTATTCTTAATATTCTGTTTTACGATATCCGGGTTCTCTCTCACAAATTTAATATCTAACATGTTCTGCCTCCAGAATTTCTCTTCTTATTATAAAACAAATCTATAAGGAATGCATCCTCTACAAAAGCAATAAAGGTATCCGGCTGTAAGTTCACAGCATGATACCTTTAAATATACATCATCTTCACTTTCAAGTAAAGGGATTTTTACTGCATATCACTGAAATAATTGACTGCCTGACGCAGTGCTTCTTTCTCTTCCTGTCCAAGCACCACATAGGATTCCCCTTTTACGATTTCTTTTACATACGTGTAGCAGCCTTCTCTTCCGTGAATGGCATTCAACACAAATCCTGAATTATTTTCATCCAGCATCGCCAACGCAAAGCTTAATCTGCCTCCGACATCCGGAAATGCATCATACTTGACAATACCAATTTTATTGGCCGTGCGGCTCTGGATCTCCTTGATCCGGCGAATCTCATCCGTGTTGATTCTTGTCAGCTCGCTCAAACGGTCTACCTCCGTAAATCGCTGTGCAAATGCCTTTTCAAGGGACACGGCATCCTTTCCCTTCATGAAAATGCGATAGCGCTTCATGAAGCGCGTCATTTTCATCGATACTCTCACCATATAAAGCAATACGAAAATCATGATCCCCATCATCACGATTACGATGATTCCCGGATCGATTCCGATTGAGTTCAAGATACTGCTTTCCATTCTTCCTCCTGTTTGTTTTTTAGCTTCGAACTGTTCTTATCCCATCCATACTTTCTTTTTCGTTATAATTCTCACATTCTCATGAATCATTTCTTACTATTACGGAACTCCCTTTCTGTGCCCATGCAATGACTGCTAGAAACCGCCGCTTATCTGCGTTCACTCAGAGATTCCTTCGGTATACGGATGAATTGACCGAAACAGCTCCATCAGCCGTTCCAGCTCATCATCCGAATAATAATCGATCACGATCTTCCCTTTGTGATTGGCCTTTGGGCTGATCGTCACCTTCGTACCGAGCAGAGCCTTTATCTTCTCTTCCATATCCTGATAGATGAATTCATGCTCCGGCTTCTGCTTTTCTTTCTTTTCGTTGCTATTCTGCAATTTTTTCATAAGCTTCTCGACTTCACGAACACTCAGCTTTTCATCAAACACCTGCATGGCAATTTTATACTGCTGATCGCCATCCTCGATTGACAGCAATGCCCGTGCATGACCGGTAGAAATCATTTCATCAATGACCATCTGTTGTACCCGACGATCTAACTTCAGCAGACGCACGGAGTTCGTCACTGCAGTACGACTCTTGGATACACGCTCTGCTACCTCATCCTGTTTCAGCTTAAACTCACTGAGCAGCCGCTTGTAAGCCAATGCTTCTTCGATTGGGTTCAAATCTTCCCTCTGGATATTTTCAATCAGAGATATCTCCACGATCTGCTGATCGGTAAAATCCTTGATGACGACCGGAACCTCCTTCAGTCCTGCCATCTTTGCTGCACGCCAACGGCGTTCCCCTGCGATGATCTCATAATAGCCGTCCCGTTTCTGTACAAGCAGTGGCTGCAGCACTCCAAACTGCCGAATTGAATCAGCCAGCTCCAGCAATGCATCCTCGTCAAATTTTTTCCTTGGCTGCTCACGGTTCGGCTCTACCTCACTGATACGAAGCTTTACTTCTTCTTTTTTTACAACTGTCTTTACGATTGTTTCCTTTTCCGGTTTTACCGCTGCCGAAGTTGTCTGCGTCTTTTGCTCCGGTCGTGTTTTCGGTGCGATAAGGGAATCCAGTCCCTTGCCAAGTCCTGATTTTTTTACTGCCATTCTTCTTCTCCCCTATGTATTACCTCTTCTGCCAGCAGGCGATAACTTTCTGCGCCTGTCGACCGCTTGTCATATTTTGTGATTGGCATTCCATAGCTCGGTGCCTCTGCCAGCCTTACATTTCTCGGAATAATACTTTTATAGACTTTCTGATTCAGATTATTCTTTACACTCTCGACCACCTGCAAAGAAAGGTTTGTTCTGGCATCATACATTGTAAATACCACTCCCTCCATCTCCAGATTCGGATTCAAGCGTTCTTTTACGAGGTCGATCGTGTGCATCAGTTGGCTCAATCCTTCCAGTGCATAATATTCACACTGAATCGGAACCAATACGGTATCTCCCGCGCACATCGAATTAATCGTCAGAAGATTCAGTGACGGCGGACAATCAATAATGATAAAATCATACTGATCCTTTACTTCATCCAGTGCGTTTTTCAAAAGATATTCTTTATTCTCCGCGCTGATCAACTCGATCTCCGCACCTGCCAGATTTATATTAGCCGGTAATATCGAAAGATTTTCAAAAATTTCCTTCTGCATACACTCCTGGATCGTACATTCTCCCAGAAGCAGTTCATATACGGTATTCTCCACCTCATCCTTCTCAACGCCCAGTCCACTGGTCGTATTGCCCTGCGGATCCATATCAATCACGAGTACCTTTTGTCCTTGCTCTGCCAGTGCCGCAGACAAATTAATCGAAGTGGTCGTTTTTCCTACTCCACCCTTCTGATTTGCTATCACAATTGTTCTGCCCATTTCTTTTATCATACTCCCTTCAAAAGAAAGCGAATATTCATCCGCTAAAATGTTTCACGTGAAACATGCCATGATGTTGGGGGCAAAAGGTATTTTGCCCCTCCCTATGATACACGGATTTCTTCAGCTCATCCTTGCAGTTCATCCAGATCACTTGTGAGGCTGTCGACATGATTCTGTCTCCAGTGGCTCCCTGCCATTCATCCAACTCTTTTTTCAAAATATTGTTGACAAGATCAATTCTTCGAATATATACAAAACAGATCGCGAAGCGACTGCGTTCATGAGCAAGTAGCGAAGCTAGGCCCTGCCAGCAGAGTTGCAGGGATGGATTGTGAATGTCCGTTTTACACGAGGAAATGCTTATCTGAGTTGCAAATAAAATGTTTCACGTGAAACATTCCCGTTTTATGTGCGTTTGCCTGTTTTTGTTTCCATCATAATAAAAACGCATCAAGGCAACTGGTATTATAACATATCTCAGCGTTTATCGCACTAGTATTCATTATTTTTTTTGATTTTACCTTCACAAGATGCCAGGGGCAAAAGGTATTTTGCCCCTATGATACACGGATTGCTTCGCATTTCATGCTTTCGCAATCCTAAAGCACCTCAAATCCGCTCGTTTTTCTACGAAAAATGGCTACTTTTCTGTGTTTTGCGAGTCAATAAGTCATGCTTTTTCATGCAAGCATGAAACGCATGACCTTTTGACCCTTTTATCTTCACAAGTCATGACTCACACATCCTGCTGATAGCAACGGCGTCAAACTTGTAACGTTGCAAACAACGGGGTATTCTGGACCTGTCGGCAAAGCAGCAGGGATGCTTCGAAACAGTCACGGTCCGACATCAAGACAGCAGGAATAAAATATCCCTGAAGTATGATTTCTGCACGTTGCTCGTAGGAATAAATTCCTGCCATCTGCGTATTGTTACGCAGCTGAAACAACCAACAAAAAAATACGCATAACTGCGCAAATCTGAGTCACAGTCATTATCCACCACTATTCGGTCTGAAGTCTAAATCGTCTGGTAACACGTAACTTCAGTCATGTAAGAAATTCACAGGAAGTAAAAACCCTTTTATTTGTAAAACAGACATTCGCAATTCGCTTCGCGACCTGCCAGTGGGAGGTTTCAACTCTCACTAACAGAAGCAGCCCCTTTGCCCACCGCTTAGTGCTCCGCGCACTCGAAGCGAAGAAATGCTTATCTGCAGTCAAAATAACATCAATTTTAACATACTTCGATCGTAATTCATAATGTTTCACGTGAAACCCTGCTCAATGTTACCAGAGAGAAAAATCCCGGGATTATCTGTTCTTGCACACAGTGGTTAAAGCCTTGGGATCCGCCCTGATAATATGAGCATAAAAGCAAAACATGGATTTCACAATATGCAAATAGTGAGCGAGATTGCATTCATACGATATGCAGAACAATCCGTATGTATCATCTCCAGGAACTGTTGCCGCAGCAGCATTAAAGGATTCAACCAAAAATGTATATTTATGCACAGGCATGATCAGGCTGCCTTTTGCAGCTTCTTAGAGATTCAAGATTGCTAAATTGATTTGTTGTTCATCGCCAACAGCGGTTGAAATCATCTCACTTAGATATCATCTCAAAGTGCATACTGTTCTTATTTTATGTTTTAATTCTAATATTATCGATTTATCTATTTTCATCGATGTTTATTCTTGTTTTTTGTCATTTTATTGATTTTCTATTGTTTTACTGTTTGGGTGCATCCCTCTGCTGCTTATTTCCAGTCCTTCGAACCTTTCATGACTGAATCCATATATTTCTAATCATTGCAACACGCTCTCATCAAGTCAATCGGATATTCGCAATCCATCCCTGCAGTTCTGCTGACAGGGCCTAGCTTCGCTACTTGTTCATGAGCGCAGTCACTTCTCGCCCTGCCAGCGGGAGCTGTAAAGCGGACATTCGCAATTCATCCCTGCAGCTCTGCTGACAGGGCCTAGCTTCGCTACTTGCTCATGAACACAGTCGCTTCGCGATCTGTCAGTGGGAGCTTTCAACTGCCACTGACAGAAGCATCCCACCCGCTGCTTAGTGTTCTGCACGTTTAAGGCGGGAGAATGCTTATCTGTGGTCAAATAATCATTGTAATACAAATATTATTTTCTGATGACCATTGGAACTATGATTTATAAGACTTTTTGCACAATGTTTCACGTGAAACATAGCCCTTTTCGTATTCTATTGTTTTCGACACTCTCTTAGCTAAAGCAGAGGTTGTAAAGCGGACATTCGCAATCCATCCCTGCAGCTCTGCTGACAGGGCAGCTTCGTTACTTGCTCATGAACCGCAGTCGCTTCGCTTATGTCAGTGGGAACTTTCAACTCTCACTGACATAAGCATCTCACCCGTCGTTTAGTGCTTCGCACGCTTGAAGCTGGATAATGCTTATCTGCGTTTAAAATTAACATTTAGACTGCTATTTTTTCGTATGAAGTATGCTCAATAGTTGCATTAGTTACATTGCTATTTTTTCCCTTTTCCATCGACTGACGTACTTTGGCAAACCCAATTGCCTTTCTATGTCATTTTTTCATACTTCTTCCGTCCTTCATATATCCGGTCCTATCGATTTGCTATTTTATTCTAATTTTAGAGCATTTTTCTGCGTTTCATTATCCTTTAAAATCATCTGTCAATTTATCTTTTTTCTACCATTTCATTTATCTTTTCATCTATCTCTTTCAGCAAGAACATTCCATATTTCCCGTGCATAGTAGAAAGCCCGGCGTAGGAAAGCATCCTTTTCCCCGCCGCTTAATGTTCCCCGCACACTTAAATCAGAGAAATGTTTATTCTGCAGTAAAACAGATATTTGCAATCCGTTTCATGGCCTGCGGTAAAGCAAACATTCACAATCCATCCCTGCAGCTCTGCTGGCAGGGCCTAGCTTCGCTACTTGCTCATGAACGCAGTCGCTTCGCAATCTGTCAGTGGGATCTTTCAACTCCCACTGACATAAGCATCCCCTCACTCGCCGCTTAGTGCTCCGCGCACTTGAAGCAGGGGAATGCTTATTTGCGTTCAAAAAGGGCCAGTCTCTCACGACTGACCCTCATTTAGTTCGACAAACCCTTAAGAGCTTTGATTATCCACTTATTTCCAGTACACGTCCTTCTACTCCTTATTTTGTCTGTTTTTTTCTACGCTGGTCAAAGCGGATATTCGCAATCCATCCCTGCAGCTCTGCTGACAGGGCCTAGCTTCGCTACTTGTAGGATCACAAGGAATCTTCCCGCAAGCGGGCCCCTCCTTATGATATGTCATAACCGAATAGCTGCTTCGCAGCTTATCAGGAGTGGCTTGTACCACTCCTGATACAAGCAAGTCCCAACCCACTGCTTATTGCTTTGCGTAATTGAAGCAGGGGACTTGCTTGATTCGGTTAAATCAGTCGGCTGGTTTGATCCACACCAAATACAGACAGATTTCTTTTCTGCTTCGCAGCTTAAAAATGTTTCACGTGAAACATCTACATTCCGGCAATCTCTTCTGCGTATTTCTTCAGTTCCTTCTTCATTTCTTTCAGAAGATTCCTGCATTTATTTTTATCACTATATAGGAAGGCTGTACAGAATTCGGCTTTTCGGTATACATCCGATAACAAATCATTCAGACGCTCCATATCCAGGGTCTGTTCCTGTATTTCCTTCTCCATCTCCATTTCCTTTTTTTCCGGTGTTACAGTTTCTACTGCCGCATTATTCTCAATCTCTGACAAATCACTTTTCGCATCAGCTACAGCCTCATCTGGTTGTGTCACTATCGATCCTGTTGCTTCTGTATTTATCTCACTTATTTTTTTGATTTCCGATCTGTCTTCCGTCTCCGTTTCTGTTTCATCGGATTGTTCTGTCATTTCTGACTCATTTTTTTCCTCCTTCGATTGCTTTAATTCTTCATCGGCTTCTGTTTCTTTTTCTATATCCGTATTTACATCTATTGTCTCAACACTTGCTTCCTTCGGAATAGTTGCCTGTTCATCTGTCGCATGCTGCAGCCTTATCACTTCGTCCAGTAGCTGCTCCATTTCTGTTTCTTCCTTCCGGACAGCCTGGCACTTGATGTCAGCGGCTCCCAGCTTTTTCTCTGTCTCTGTCAGCTTCGTACGGATCTCCGCCAGCTTCTCTGGCGTGCCGCCGAGCTGACTGCGTGGTGAAAAGATGCTCTTTTCAATATCCTGATCCTTCTGCAACTCCTTTAACGCTTCTTCTGCAGCCTGATGCTCTTCTTGCAGTGTGCGAATCTGTTTTTCCAGCTCTTCACGCATTGCCTTATTCATTTTATACCGTGTCTCTATATATTCTCTCAGCATATTTTTAATCTTTTCTCCTCTGACATCCTCACTTATCCCCTGCTGTCTCCATATCTTATGATGATGCCAGGGTCAAAAGCCTGAAACCACGATGTGCTTGCACAGGAGTGGTTTTATGGTTTAATGACCCGCCCCGATATGAGCATAAAAGTGGAGCGCAAGCTTCACGATATGCGAATATTGGGTAGGATTGTGGAAGTACGAAGTACGAAACAATCCGTAAGGCATCTTTTGACATTAATATCTTATGATGATGATATCAGGGTCAAAAGGTCATGCGTTTCATGCTTGCATGAAAAAAGCATGACTTATTTTGACCCGCAAACACCGAAAAGTAGCCTTTTTTCGTAGAAAATGAACGAATTTGAGGTGTTTTAGGATTGCGAGAGCATGAAATGCGAAGCAATCCGTGTATCATAGGAACCAAAATATCTTTTGACCCCAACATCATCTTATCACTTTAACTAAATCAAGCTGCAAAGCAACTATTCGGTTATGAGATATCTTAAGAAGCGACCCGGTTACAGATGTATTTCCTATGCTTCTACAAGTAGCAGGCATAATCAAAACCGATATTGTCCATCATCCTTATTGCTTCTTTTTGCTATGGTGACTGCAGCAGGACCTTTGTTTTTATCATACCCTAAAATACAAAAAAAAGAAAGTTTTTTTGATTGTAAGCTGCTCTGATTTGGTTTATACTAATATCCAGAATATTGATTCGGTTAAATTATAAAATCGAAAGGACGGAATAAAAATGGGAAAGAAAAAATCATTACTCAAAACCTCTTTATTTACGGTAGGTCTTCTCGAAGTGGTCAATCGCATCATTGATTCTGCTTCCATTGCAAATACAAACACCAAAACCGGCGGTTCCTATTATCACTGGAAACACGGTGATATTTACTATCGAACCTTCGGCGAAAAAGACTATCCTCCGATGCTGCTGATCCATGATCTGACTGTCTGGTCCTCGGAATATGAATGGCTGAAAATGGCAAAGGTTCTCTCTGACACCTACCGCATTTACTGCGTTGATCTCATTGGCTGCGGTAAATCAGATAAGCCCGGGATTACCTATACAAATTATTTTTATGTCCAGATGATTACCGATTTTGTCAAAGAAGTCATCAAAGCTCCGACGCTGGTCGCTGCGACCGGACTTTCCGGTTCCTTTGTTCTGATGGCAAACGCGCTGGATGAAACGCTGTTCACTGAGATCATGCTTGTCAGCCCGGAATCACTTACTACCCTGAAAAAATCGCCGGATGAATACAGCAAGCTGTGGCTGAAGCTGTTCGAAATTCCGGTCATTGGTCGGTCTGTCTACTATTTCCTCACGAACCGATCTAATACCGAGTATTATCTGACAGAAAAATGCTTCCTGAATTCGTTTCACATGGAACCCTCGATCACACGCACATACTATAATGCAGCGCATGCCCGAAATGGAAATGGAAAGTATCTGCTTGCCAGCTTAAACAGTAATTATCTGTATGCAGACATCTCCAAAGCGCTTCAGAAGACGACAAAACGAATTGTCATGGCCTTCGGTGACGGCGATCCGGATGCAAAGAGCACACTGGAGCAATATCTGAGACTGAATCCGGATATCGTTGTAGAGTACATTGAAGGCGCAAAACACCTTCCTCAGCTCGAAGACGAATCCTATGAAGAGATGCTGGAGTTAATGTATCACTTCTAAACATAAAAGTACAAAAAACAGGCTTTTCATCTGAGATCCGGTCTCAGTGAAAAGCCTGTTTTGTCACTTCTTTCCGCCACTCCCAAGCGGTTCCTTCGACGGTAGCCCTGCCTTGCGCGGATACTTTGCCGGAGTCGAACGTTCTTTCCGGATGACGACAAAAGAACGCCCCAGATCGCTTCCCGGCAGACAAAATGTCTCCACCTGCTCCACCTTTCCGCCGAGCAGATAAATAGCTTTTTTTGCCTCTTGCGCTTCTACATCTATTTCCATCGATTTATATGAAATAAATCGACCTTTTTCGTTTATAAATGGCACGCAGTATTCCGACAGAGACGAGAGATTTGCAACCGCCCGTGAAACGCACAGATCAAACTGTTCCCGATAAGCCGGATTCTTTCCAAAATCCTCCGCTCTCCCGTGCACTGCCGTTATCTCCTCACAGCCAAGCCTGCCTGTCAGCTCATTTAAGAACTGTACACGCTTGTTTAGCGAATCCAGCAGAACTACTTTGATATGCGGAAACGCAATCTTGATCGGTACCCCCGGAAATCCCGCCCCGGTGCCGACATCGATCAGTGTCTGAACCTGCTTCATATCACAGACCTTCACAATCGAAAGACTGTCTACAAAATGCTTCTGCACAACCTCTTCGTACTCTGTAATCGCGGTCAGATTCATGACCTGGTTCTTTTCTACCAGAAACTCATAATAGGTCAGGAACTGTCGTACCTGCTCATCTGTCAGGATAATTCCCAGTGCTTCACAGCCCCTGCGCAATGTGTTTTCATCTATCATCTTTGTTATTTCTCCCCTCTTGATCCTGTAGAAGCAAGGTACACAAGCAATACTGACACGTCCGCCGGCGATACGCCTGCCAGTCGGGATGCCTGTCCGATCGACTCTGGACGGTACATGGAGAGCTTCTGCCTCGCCTCTGTCCGAAGGCTTGGTACCGTCTCATAGTCCAGATCTGCCGGTATCTTTTTCCGCTCCATCTTCCGGAACTGCTCTACCTGCTTCATCTGCCGCTCCAGATATCCGGCATATTTGATATTGATGTTGACCTCTTCGCATACATCTGCCGGAAGATTCGGACGCTCCGTATCGATCTCTCCAAGTGCCTCATAGCTCAGCTCCGGACGCCGGATCAGCTCCGCAAGGCTCGCAGATGTCTTTAAAGATGTGCTCCCGTGCTCCTTAAGACACGCCTGCACCTTTGCATTGGCCCCGATATGCGTCGCCTCGACCCGTCTTGTCTCGGCCTCGATCTCCTGTTCCTTCTTCAAAAGCTTCTGATACCTCTCTTCGCTGATCAATCCGACTTCATAGCCCTTCTTCGTCAGGCGCAGATCCGCATTATCCTGTCGAAGCAGCAGCCGGTACTCCGCGCGGGATGTCATCATCCGATATGGCTCCCGGTTCTCCTTTGTCACAAGATCATCAATTAATACACCGATATAGGCTTCAGAACGGTCCAGAACAAGCGGCTCCTTTCCCTGTATCTTCCGCGCCGCATTGATGCCGGCAATCAGCCCCTGGGCCGCTGCCTCCTCATAGCCTGAACTGCCATTGAACTGACCGGCGCTGAACAGCCCGGAAATCTTTTTAAACTCAAGTGCGAGCGTCAGATTCCGCGCATCAATGCAGTCATATTCGATCGCATATGCATTTCGCACGATCTGCGCATGCTCCAGCCCCGGAACGGAGCGATACATCGCGATCTGCACATCCTCCGGCAGCGAACTTGACATTCCGCCGATGTACATCTCATCCGTATGGATTCCTTCCGGCTCGATAAATACCTGATGTCGGTTCTTATCTGCAAACCGGACGACCTTGTCCTCAATCGACGGACAGTAACGCGGTCCGGTTCCCTCGATCATACCGGAATAAAGCGGCGACCGGTCGAGATTTTCCCGGATAATTTTATGTGTCTCCTCATTTGTATAGGTCAGCCAGCACGATACCTGCTCCTTCTGAATCGCATCCGGATCGGTCGTAAAGGAGAACGGAACGATACGTTCATCGCCCTTCTGCTCCTCCATTTTAGAAAAATCAATTGATTTTTTCGCAATCCGCGCCGGTGTGCCGGTCTTAAAACGATACATCTTTACCCCGTTCCCTTTTAAGGAATCTGTCAGATAATTGGCAGCCTGCAGCCCGTTTGGCCCGGTATAGACACTCACATTGCCGTAAATGCAGCGCGCCTTCAGATATGTCCCCGTACACAGAATCGCCGCCTTGCAGTGATAAACGGCCCCGGAATACGTCCTTACCCCGGTAAGCACACCATCTTCCACAATCAGCTCCGTGACCTCCATCTGACGGATGCTCAGATGCTCCGTGCGCTCCAACACCATCCGCATGCTGCGCGAATAGTCCGACTTATCCGCCTGTGCGCGCAGGGAATGCACAGCCGGTCCCTTTGACTGGTTCAGCATTTTCGACTGGATAAAGGTCCGATCGATATTTTTTCCCATCTCACCGCCTAACGCATCGATTTCCCTTACCAGATGTCCCTTTGAGCTGCCTCCGATATTCGGATTGCACGGCATCAGCGCAATGCTGTCCACGCTCACGGTAAATATCACCGTCTCCATACCCATGCGCGCACACGCAAGCGCAGCCTCGCAGCCTGCATGTCCGGCTCCCACTACCACAACGTCCACGAACTCTTCTACTATGCTCATGTCTTTCCTTCCTTTTTCCTTGCTTCCTGTCTATTTTCCCATACAAAACCGGCTGAAAATCTCATTCACGAGATCTTCGCCGACGGTCTCGCCTGTGATCGTCCCCAGCGCCTCATACGCGGCCAGAAGATCAATAGAATAGAAATCCTCAGGCATGCCGAGTGAAATGCTCTCCTGCACCCGCTGAAGGCCTTCTGCAGCATCCAAAAGGGCGTGCTTCTGTCTGGCATTCGTAATGTACAGCTCATCCTGCACAGATATCTCTCCCTGATAAAACAGATTGTGAATCTGTTCCGTCAGTTTGGAAAGCCCTGTCTGCTCCTTTGCGGACACTGATACGACGGGATAGCGTCCCCCTGTCAGCTCCTGCAGCTTCGTTTCCTGCAATGTCACAGCAAGATCCGTCTTGTTCAGCAAAAGAATCGCCTGTTTTCCCTCGATCACCTTTAAAATCTCCCGGTCATTTTCGTCTAAAGGACGCGCCGCATCAAATACACAGAGGATCAGATCCGCCTCCCCTGCCTTCTCAATCGCCCGTCCGACGCCGATTTTTTCCACTACATCCTCCGTCTCGCGGATTCCGGCTGTATCGATCAGATTCAGGGTAATGCCCTGAAATGCGATCGTTTCCTCTAAAGCATCCCGCGTCGTCCCGGCAATATCCGTCACAATCGCCCGCTCTTCTCCGACCAGCGCGTTCAGCAGCGAGGATTTTCCGGCATTCGGCTTTCCTAAAATGACCGTGCGGATGCCTTCCTTTAATATCCGGCCATTTTCCGAGGATGCGATCAGCTCTGAAAGTGTTTTCTGCAGCTGATGCACCTCCTCGGAAAGCCGGTCAGGATACCCATCCAGGCTGATATGCTCCGGATCGTCGAGCGCCGACTCGATAAACGCGGTCTGATATAAAATCCGGCTGCGCAGTTCTTCAATTGCCGTGCGGACCGCACCTTTTAACTGCTGTAAAGAGCTCTTTAACGCATACTCATTTTTTGCCTGAATAACATCCATAACGGACTCTGCCTGAGACAGGTCGATCCGTCCGTTTAAAAAGGCGCGTTTCGTAAATTCCCCCGGCTCTGCCGGGCGCGCGCCATTTTTCAGTACTACATCCAGCACCCGCTTCATCGCGTAGACACCGCCATGGCAGTTCACCTCCACTGTGTCCTCCGCGGTGAAGCTCTTCGGACCACGCATCAGCATCACAAGTACCTCGTCGACCGTCTCTCCCTGATCTACGATATAGCCATAGTGAATCGTATGTGTCGGCTGATCCGCCAGTCGCTTTTTCCCGCCTTTGGATCGATACACCCGGTCCGCGACCGCGACGGCATCCTTTCCGCTGATCCGTATGATCCCGATTCCTGAATTCGACACTGCGGTAGAGATCGCCGCAATCGTATCCTGCTCCATGCTCCTGTTCCCCATTTCTTTCTGATCTTACCCTTTTGTCCGGGCTTTTCGCTGTCCCTCATTATAGCATCCGAAAACATAAAAGAAAAGCCAATGTTTCCACTGGCTTTTCCAACAATCGGTATGATTTAATTTTCCGCTTCCGGCTGCTGCGGCTCCTCTGCCGCTACCCCTGCAGGCGTTGCCTGCTCTTTGCGTCTTGCGTACTCAGACCGGTCAGATCTGCGGTACTCTCTGCGACCGCCCTCATTGCCGCCACGCTCATTTTTTCTGCGCGGTGTCACAACGACCTTCCGGTTCGGCTCCTCTCCCTCTGAATGAGTCGTCACATACGGATCATTCTGAAGTGCCGAATGAATAATGCGACGCTCATATGGATTCATCGGCTCAAGGAATACCGGACGTCTCGTTTTCTTTACCTTAAACGCAATGTTCTTCGCAAGGTTCTCCAGGGTTGCTTTTCTGCGGTTGCGGTAATCCTCCGTGTCCAGCTTTACCCGTACATAGGAAGCCTTTCCTTTATTGACTACCAGGGAAGTCAGGTACTGCAGGGAATCAAGCGTCTGTCCCCGCTTTCCGATCAGCAGCCCCATCTCCTCACCGGAAAGATCGACAGAAAGCGTATCATCCTCAAAAGATGCATGAACCTCGATCTGCATATCCATAACACGGAACATATCAGTCAGAAATGTCACTGCTCTGCGCTTTGCCTCTTCCGGATCAGCCGGAACACGTGGCTGCTTCGGCTCTGCAAAAACGGCTTCTTCTGCCACTTCTGCCGGTCTTTCGGGCTTCTCCTGCGGCTTTTCTGCTTCCTTTTCTGTCGGCTTTACCGCTGCCGGTCTGCGCGGCTCTTTTTTTACTTCCCGATTCTCTCTCTTCTCCGGCTTATGTGTTGCTTCTTTTTTCTCCGGAGCAGCCTCCTTCTTCAGTTCAGGCATCTGCTCCTTTTTCATTTCTTTTTTCGGCTCACGCTTCGGTTTTTCTGCCTTTTCCTTTTTCTCTCCGAATACTTCCTGCATCAGATCTTCATCGGTGAATTTCTTGCGGGCCTCGATCATGGCCTTACGGCTTCCGATTCCGAAAAAGCCCTTGGAACCTTCATCGATAATGGTGTATTCGATGTTGTCACTGCTCGTTTCGAGCTGGATAGACGCTTCTGTGATGGCGTCACTGACTGTTTTTGCCGTTACACGAATAGAATCCATAACCCTTATCCCCCTTATTTCTTTGCGTGCTTCTCATTGTACTGCTGTACCATCTGCGCCTTTGACGCGAGGCTGCCCGGCTTTGCTTTTGTTGTATTCTTATAGTAGTCGGTTGCGTTCTGAATCTTCTCGGCACGATCTTCCTTGCTCGGCTGCGGACGATCGATTGTCTTTGCATTCAGCTTCGCCGTATTTGTAATCTTCTGTGGCGGAAGCCCCTTCTTTGCACGCTTTTTATTTGCCTTCTCGATATTTTTCTTTACAATATCATCCAGATCCATCTTGTCGATGTGCTTGTTTACAACCAGCTGCTGGATGCTTCGAACCACCGCACCTATGATCCAGTAAATACCCATACCTACCGGAAGTGTGAAACAGAATACGGCAGACATAATCGGCATCATCACATTCATGGACTTCATCGTCGCTGCCATCGTATCCGCTGCGCCGCCGGAGGTCGGCTGTGTATCGTTCTGCGTGGACATCAGCTTGGTATTGAGCCACTGTGTCAGCGCGGAAAGCACCGGGACAAGCAGTGCGGCAATAATCATCAGCACGGAGCCTGCCGCAATCGCGGTCTGGAAAATCGATGCCGGTGAATCAGCGATGTTCAGTCCGAGGAAATAGTTCATGCGGTCGACATCGCCTTGTGTACTCGTAATCAAAGAAGAGAGATCCGGAAACTGCTTCAGAAGTGCACTCCAGTTCTCCGGCTTGAATTTGTACAGTACATCGATCAGGGTAAGCTCTGTCATTTCCTTAAAGCTTACTGCATTTTTGGAAGCAATTTCCGCCATAAAGTCCTGCGCACCGCTCACATTCATCAGTGCCTGTGCCAGCGGAAGAAAGGCGTTCTTTACAGTACCTACATAAGCCGGAATATTCCAGATCACTCGGTACAGTGCAAACAGGATCGGCATCTGGATGATCAGCTGCAGACAGCTTCCCATCGGATTTACGCCATATTTCTGATAAACAGCCTGTGTCTCCTCATTCATCTTCATCATGGCTGCCTGATCCTGTCTCTTATCCTTATATTTCTTCTGAATTGCCTGCAGCTCAGGATTCATCTTGCTCTGCAGCTTAGAAAACTTCTGCTGCTTAATCGTCAGCGGCATCAGAAGCATATAGATTACAATGGTAAATAAAATGATGCACAGACCGATGCTCTCGATACCGATCTGCGACTGGACCCAGAATATTCCATTCATAATGTAGCCGAGCAAGGTGGCTACCGGTCCGATGATAAATGTCGTGCTCTTGGTCAATAACATGGTTTACTTTCCTCCTCATGGAACGGGGTCATATCCGCCTCTGGAAAAAGGATTGCACCTGAGGATCCGCCACACTGCGAGCATACCGCCCTTTACCGCGCCATATTTCTGGATTGCCTCCAGACCATACTGGCTGCACGACGGAGTGTAAGGGCACTTTGTGCTTTTCATCGGTGACAGATACTTCTGATAAAATCTGATCAGATTAATCAATACCTTCTTCATGTTCCTTCTTCACTTCTTTCTTTTCCTCTTCCTTCAGAATGGAATGAAGTCTGCCAAGGTGAAGCAGCGCGCTCTCAATTTCAAAGAAACTACGTTCTTTCGCGCCCGGCCTTGCAATCACCACTATATCAAGGCCCCCCACAAATTTCTGTTCATTCAATCGATAACTTTCCCGGATTAATCGCGTAATTCTGTGTCTTACCACACTGTTTCCGACTTTTTTACTGACTGAAATTCCGATACGGTTTTCCTGCACATCCTGCTTCAATACATACATGATCAGATATTTGTTGGCATACGATCTGCCTCTCTTATATACGCGCTGAAAATCACCGTACTTTTTCAGAGATTCTGAAAATAACATATTTTTTTCCTTTAAAAACGTAACTGCCCGGCATTACCGGACAGTTACAAAAAAGGCCACATATCTGCGGCCTATGCTGACAATACTTTTCTTCCTTTTGCTCTTCTTGCAGCTAAGACTTTTCTTCCGCCTGCTGTGCTCATTCTTGCCCGAAATCCATGAACCTTTGATCTGGATCTCTTTTTCGGCTGAAATGTCATCTTCATTGGCGTGGCACCTCCTTTTTCTGAACCAAATCTATCTCAGTTGGTATTTTAATGATTGTCATGTATATATGAAAACATCGTTTCAATTATAAGCTGAAAACCTGCCTGCGTCAAGCAAAATTTTATCCACATTTTTATCCACACCGGTTGATAACTTTTCCAGTTGACGTAATGTTATCCACAACTTGTTGATAACTTGTGGATAATTTTCTCACAGCTTGTTTACAGTTTGGTTATCCACAGAAAAATGTGTGTATTTTTCTCGCTTTTTTGCTATGTGTATATTGCGGATGAGTTATGCACATCTTTTCTTTTCCGGTTTTTTACTTTTCATTCTTATGTCAACCGCCCGGGCACATTTCCACCCGGTTTTCCACATTTTCGATACCTGATTTCCGGATATCCGCCCTTTGATGTGGATAACGTGAAAACTTTCCATTGCTAATTTCTCTGTTTTAGGTTAATATTATTGTAGGAAAAAATGGATTTTTGGAGATACGAACATGGACATACTACAAGAAAAATGGGATGACATCCTTTATACCGTCAAATCGGAACATGAACTTTCCGATATGTCGTTCAAGACCTGGCTGAAAACTCTGGAGATTTTATCCATTTCAGACCACAAGGTCAGCTTTCTTGTCCCTACCGGACAGATGGGGATTGATTATATTACAAAAAAATATCTGATTCCGCTCAATGTAGCTATTGCAGAGGTTACCGGAATAGAATATGAGATCGAGCTGCTGGCTCCGGAGCAGGCGCACAATCTGGAAAATAAAAAGATGTTCGCCTCCGTCAACCATGCTGACAACAGTGCAAATGTAGAAAATGCAAATCTGAACCCAAAGTATACCTTCGACACCTTCGTCGTCGGCAACAACAACAAATTCGCACACGCCGCTGCCTTAGCCGTTGCCGAATCTCCGGGAAAAATGTACAATCCTCTGTTTATCCACGGGGGCGCCGGCCTTGGCAAAACACATCTGATGCACGCCATCGCACACTTTATATTAGAAGAAAACCCGGACAAACGGGTGCTCTACGTGACAAGTGAGACCTTTACAAATGAACTGATCGAAGCGATTCGAAACGGCAACAACACCGCCACAACAAAATTTCGCGAAAAATATCGAAGCGTCGATGTTCTGTTGATCGACGATATTCAGTTTATAATAGGAAAAGAAGCAACACAGGAAGAATTTTTCCATACGTTCAATGATCTCCACGGAAAGAAAAAACAGATTATTATCTCCTCTGATAAACCGCCAAAGGATATCGAGACACTCGAGGCCCGGCTGCGTTCCAGATTCGAATGGGGGTTGATCGCAGACATTTCCTCCCCGGATTTTGAGACACGAATGGCGATTCTTCATAAAAAAGAAGAAACCGACGGCTACGATATCGACAACGAGGTCATCAAATATATTGCGATGAATATCAAGTCCAATATCCGTGAGCTGGAGGGTGCGTTAAACAAGCTGGTCGCCTTAAGCAACCTTGAAAATCACGAAATTACCGTAAAACTGGCAGAAGAAGCATTAAAAGACATCATTTCCCCGGACGAAAAGAAGGAAGTGACGCCTGCTTTCATTATATCTACGGTCGCAGAGCATTTTCACGTGTCGGTTGATGACATCCGGAGTAATAAACGAAATACCGAAATCGTCGTACCACGCCAGATCGCGATGTACCTCTGCAGCAATTTGACAAGCGTCGGACTGAAAAAAATAGGTTCCGAGATGGGCGGACGCGATCACTCCACCGTTTTGCACGGCTCCAAGAAGATCTCCTCTGAGCTGAAGACATCCGAGGACATGCGAAAAACCATCGAAATTCTAAAGAAAAAGATCAATCCTAGCTGAAAGTTATCCACAAAGTTATCCACTTATCCACAGGATATCTATGGTATATGTGGGTGAATGCACTGTGGACACCTGTTTATAAACAACCGCTCGTATTTTCCGCTGTTTGCTGTGGATTTTTCGGATTGTGCATAACTTTCCGGTTATCCATTACCTGTCAGGGTGACTTTCACAGAGTTATTCCATCGGGTTTTTCCAGTAATTCCGCGGCATTTTGGACTTTTACACTTATCCACACCCCTTACGGCGGTTACTGCGGTTCTTTTTCTTTTTTATATCTATCCATCCGGACTTTTTTCAGGTCTTTGGATAACCAGATCATCATCAGTATCAAAGGAGTGTTTACTTTTATGAAAATCATATGCAAAAAAACGGATCTGCTGAAAAGTGTCAATATTGTAATGAAAGCAGTCTCTTCAAAAACGACGATGCCGATTCTTGGTTGTATCCTGATTCATGCAACAACAGATGAAATACGGTTCACCGCCAATGATATGGAGCTTGGCATTGAAACTAAGACCGACGGAATCATTCAGGAAAAAGGTATGGTCGCCCTTGATGCAAAGCTTTTCTCGGAAATTATTCGAAAACTGCCAGATAATGATGTTATTATTACATCAGATTCAAATAATAATACGCAAATTGTCTGTGAAAAAGCAAAGTTTACGATCATGGGACAGACCGGAGAAGACTTCCCGTTTTTGCCGTTTGTGGAGAAGGATTATCAGATCACAATTTCTCAGTTTACCTTAAAGGAAGTGATTCGCCAAACGATTTTTTCTATTGCCGTCAATGACAGCAATAAAATGATGACCGGAGAACTTTTTGATATTAATGACGGTGAACTGAAGGTCGTTTCTCTGGACGGACATCGGATCTCCATCCGTAAAATTGAATTGAAGTCTTCATATCCGGCGAAAAAAGTGATTGTTCCGGGCAAAACCCTGACTGAAATTTCCAAAATTCTGACCGGCGGCGTCGATGACAATGTGGATATTTATTTTACAGACAATCATATCCTGTTTGAGTTTGAGGACACCGTCGTTGTTTCGCGTCTGATTGAGGGCAATTACTTCCGCGTGGAGCAGATGCTGACCAATGACTATGAAACAAAGGTCACAATCAATAAGCGCGAGTTTTTAGACTGTATTGACCGTGCAACTTTGATGGTAAAAGAAGGCGATAAGCGTCCGATCATCCTGAATATTAATGATGACGTAATGGAACTGAAGATTTCTTCTCAGATCGGCTCGATGGATGAGATGATTGACATTCAGCTGGAAGGGAAAAATATCAAAATCGGCTTCAACCCGAAGCTGCTTATTGATGCACTTCGCGTCATCGACGATGAAATGATCGATATTTACTACATGAATCCGAAGGCACCGTGCTTTATCCGTGATGAAGCGCAAACGTATATTTATCTGATTCTGCCGGTCAATTTTGTTGACAATGACTAATGGTGAATGATGAATGATAAGAAAACCCCTCAGGATAAGTGATATTAGATGAAATGTCACTTATCCTGAGACAGACCGGAAATGTCCGTGCGAGAAAGACAGACAGGCGGGCGGGGAGAAAGATAAGGTATTTGTCACAGAGGTGCCTGTGAAACGGTACGGAAGTGCATACGGAAGAAAGGGAGAAACAAGATGGAAGTAGTAGAGGTAAAGCTTCGGGATGAATATATCAAGCTTGGACAGGCGTTAAAGGCGGCTCATGTCGTAGGATCCGGCGTGGATGCAAAATTTCTCATTCAGGATGGAAAAGTAACGGTGAACGGGCAGGTGGAGCTGCAGCGTGGGAAAAAGCTTCATACAGGAGATGAAGCCACCTGTGGAAATTTTCGGATAAAAATAGTATAATAGGCTGGTAGGGAAATGCTTGTTGAGTCGATAAAGCTGGAAAATTTCCGCAATTACGGCAGTCTGGAGCTGGAATTTGATCCGGGAACTAATCTGTTCTACGGAGATAACGCACAGGGAAAGACGAACATCCTGGAGGCTGTTTATCTGTGCGGTACGACCCGCTCCCACAAAGGAAGCAAGGATCGGGAGATGATTCATTTTGATCGGGATGAGGCACATATCTGCATGCGGATCCGCAAGGGAGATGTGCCATACCGCATCGATATGCATCTGAAAAAAAGTAAGACAAAAGGAATTGCAATCAACGGAGTTCCGGTTCGAAAGGCGGGAGAGCTGATCGGGCTTGGGAATTTTGTGTTTTTTTCGCCGGAAGATCTGAATATCATCAAGAACGGACCGGGAGAGCGCAGACGATTTCTGGATATGGAGCTGTGTCAGCTCGATTCAATTTATCTGTTTCATCTCTCGAATTATAATAAGCTGCTCTTACAGCGGAACCGTCTTTTAAAGGATTATGGTTTTTATCCGGAAGCGGGGACGATGCTGGATGTAATAGATGAGCAGCTGATACAGTATGGCACGGCGCTGATCCGGTCGAGACGTGTATTTACGGATCAGCTGCAGGAGATTATCGGTGGAATTCACAGCAGTCTCTCCGGGCGGAAGGAAGATCTGACAGTGACCTATGAGCCAAATGCAGAAGAGACCGAATTTGGACAGAAGCTGCAGGAGAATCGGGAGAAGGATCTTCGGATGAAGCAGACGATGACAGGTCCGCATCGCGATGATCTGGGATTTGCCGTGCATGGTGTCGATCTGCGGAAATACGGCTCACAGGGGCAGCAACGGACGACTGCGCTTTCCTTAAAGCTGGCGGAGATCGAGATTGTAAAACAAAGTGTAAAGGATACGCCGGTGCTTTTGCTGGACGATGTGCTTTCAGAGCTCGATGGCAGCAGACAGCGCTATCTTCTGGAGAACATTCATGATATCCAGACGATGATCACGTGTACGGGCGTGGATGATTTTGTAGAGAATAACTTTCAAATAGACCGACTGTTTCAGGTAGTAGAAGGAACAGTCGAACGAAGAAATTGACAGGAGGGCTTCTATGAGCGCAGAATACGGTGCAGATCAGATCCAGATACTGGAAGGTCTGGAGGCAGTAAGAAAAAGACCCGGTATGTATATCGGCAGTACCTCGACGCGGGGACTGCATCATCTGGTATATGAGATTGTAGATAATGCAGTGGATGAAGCACTGGCCGGATATTGTCACAATATCTTTGTGACGATCAATCCGGGGAACTCCATCACAGTTGTGGATGATGGCCGTGGTATCCCGGTCGGAATCAACAAAAAGGCGGGTCTTCCGGCTGTGGAGGTCGTATTTACTGTGCTGCATGCAGGCGGAAAATTCGGCGGAGGAGGATATAAGGTATCCGGAGGACTGCATGGCGTGGGAGCATCGGTCGTGAATGCCTTAAGTGAGTGGCTCGAGGTTGAGATCTGCAATGATGGCAAGATTTATCAGCAGCGCTATGAGCGGGGCAAGGTCGTCGAAAAGCTGACCGTGATCGGAACCTGCGAGCTGGAAAAGACCGGTACGAAGGTCACCTTTTTGCCGGACAAGGAGATTTTTGAGGATACCGTCTATGATTTTAATACGTTAAAGCAGCGCCTGCGGGAGATGGCATTCCTGACGAAAAATATCCGCATTGTGCTTCGAGATGAGCGAAATCCGGAGGAACCGGTAGAGAAGGTCTTCCACTATGAGGGAGGCATTCGCGAGTTCGTAAAGTATCTGAATAAGGGCAAGACTCCGCTGTATGAGGATATCATTTACTGTGAGGGAACCAGAGACGGTGTGTATGTCGAGGTGGCGATGCAGCATAATGATTCGTATACGGAGGGCAGCTACAGCTTTGTCAATAACATCACGACGCCGGAGGGCGGTACACACCTGACCGGCTTCAAGAATGCCTTAACGAAGACATTCAATGACTATGCGCGTACGAATAAGCTGATCAAGGATTCCGACCAGAACTTAAGCGGAGATGATATCCGTGAGGGATTGACTGCGATCATCAGCATCAAGATCGGTGAGCCGCAGTTCGAAGGACAGACAAAACAGAAGCTTGGAAACAGTGAGGCACGTGGTGCGGTAGAGAGCGTCGTAACGGACCAGCTCACCATTTTCCTGGAGCAGCATCCGCAGGTCGCAAAGACGATCGTAGAAAAGTCTGTGCTGTCTGCGCGGGCGCGTGAGGCAGCCAGAAAAGCGCGGGATCTGACGAGGAGAAAATCGGCCTTAGACGGATTGTCTCTTCCTGGCAAGCTCGCGGACTGCTCCGATAAGGATCCGTCCAAATGTGAGATCTACATTGTAGAGGGAGACTCTGCGGGAGGCTCAGCAAAAACAGCGCGAAGCCGTGCGACGCAGGCGATTCTTCCGCTGCGCGGAAAGATCCTGAACGTGGAGAAGGCGCGTCTCGAACGTATTTACGGCAATGCAGAAATCAAGGCGATGATCACTGCATTTGGAACGGGCATTCACGAAGATTTTGATATTTCCAAGCTGCGTTACCACAAGATCATTATCATGACCGATGCCGACGTCGACGGTGCACATATTGCAACGTTGCTTTTGACCTTCCTGTATCGGTTCATGCCGGAGCTGATCAAGCAGGGCTATGTCTACCTGGCACAGCCGCCGCTCTACAAGCTGGAGAGAAATAAAAAAGTGTGGTATGCCTATTCAGATGAGCAGCTGCAGAAAATTCTTGATGAGGTCGGAAGAGACCAGTACAATAAGATTCAGCGTTACAAAGGTCTTGGAGAGATGGATGCGGAGCAGCTCTGGGAGACGACGATGGACCCGGAAAAGCGGATACTGAAGCGTGTTACGATGGATGAGGCGCAGTCCTCAGAGATTGATCTGACCTTCACGACTCTGATGGGCGATCAGGTAGAGCCGCGAAGAGAGTTTATCGAAGAAAATGCGAAGAATGTAAAGAATCTGGATGTATAGTGCCGGAAGTCCGTCTGAATGATGTCAGACAGGGATGAATGAGATAAGACAGGAGGGAAATCCGTGGAAGATAATATATTTGATCAGGTCCATGAAGTGGATCTGAAAAAGACGATGGAGGAATCCTACATCGACTATGCAATGAGCGTTATTTCACAGCGTGCGCTTCCGGATGTCCGCGACGGACTGAAGCCGGTACAGCGGCGTGTGCTGTATTCCATGATCGAGCTGAACAACGGGCCAGACAAGCCGCACCGGAAATGTGCGCGTATTGTCGGTGATACGATGGGTAAATATCATCCGCACGGAGACAGCTCAATATACGGTGCGCTCGTTAATATGGCACAGGACTGGTCGACCCGCTACCCGCTCGTTGACGGACACGGCAACTTCGGTTCCGTCGACGGAGACGGCGCGGCGGCGATGCGATATACTGAGGCGCGTCTGAGCAAAATTTCAATGGAAATGCTTGCCGACATCGGAAAGGACACGGTCGATTTTGTACCGAACTTTGACGAGACGGAGAAGGAGCCGACGGTGCTTCCGGCGCGTTTTCCGAACCTGCTCGTAAATGGTACGAACGGTATCGCAGTCGGTATGGCAACGAATATTCCACCGCATAATCTGCGTGAGGTCATCGCAGCGGTCGTAAAGATCATTGATAACCGCATCGAGGAGCAGCGGGAGACCGGTCTGGATGAGATCATGGAGATCGTCAAGGGACCGGATTTTCCGACCGGAGCACAGATATTAGGTCGCAGAGGGATTGAGGAAGCATACCGCACAGGAAAGGGTAAGATTCGCGTGCGTGCCGTGACGAACATCGAGTCGATGCAAAACGGCAAGAGCCGGATCATCGTGACAGAGATCCCGTACATGGTCAACAAGGCCCGGCTGATCGAGAAAATGGCAGAGCTTGTGCGCGACAAACGAATCGACGGAATCACGGCGATCACGGATGAGTCAAACCGCGAGGGTATGCGGATCAATATCGAGCTGCGCAGAGATGCGAATGCGAATGTCGTGCTGAACCAGCTGTATAAACATACACAGCTGCAGGATACGTTTGGCGTGATCATGCTGGCACTCGTCAACAACGAGCCGAAGACGCTGAACCTCAAAGAAATGCTGACGTACTACATCCGCCATCAGGAAGATGTCGTTACAAGAAGAACCAAATATGAACTGAACAAGGCCGAGGAGCGGGCACATATTTTACAGGGCCTGCTTATCGCCCTTGATAACATTGATGAAGTGATCCGCATCATCCGCGGATCAGAAAATACACAGGCGGCAAAGGCAGGACTGATCGAGCGCTTTGCCCTAAGTGATGCACAGGCACAGGCAATCGTTGATATGCGTCTGCGCACGCTGACCGGTCTGGAGCGCGAGAAGCTCGAGGCAGAGTACAAGGAGCTGATGAAGCGCATTGAGGAGTACCGTGCGATTCTTGCGGATGAGAACCTGCTCCTTGGCGTGATTAAAAAAGAGATCCAGATCATTGCCGATAAGTACGGGGACGACCGCCGGACCTCTATCGAGCGCGATGTCTTTGACATCACGACCGAGGATCTGATCCCGGATGAGAATGTCGTCATCACGATGACACATCTTGGATATATCAAGCGCATGACGCCGGATAATTTCAGGAGCCAGAACCGCGGAGGCAAGGGCATAAAGGGGATGCAGACGATCGATGATGACTACATCGAGGAGCTGCTTATGACGAGCACACACCATTACCTGATGTTCTTTACAAACCAGGGAAGAGTGTACCGGCTGAAGGGCTATGAGATTCCGGAGGCGAGCCGGACGGCGCGCGGCACGGCGATCATCAATCTGCTGCAGCTGATGCCGGGTGAGAAGATCACGGCTCTGATCCCGATCCGGGAGTATAAGGAAGGCAGATTCCTGTTTATGGCGACGAAGAAGGGACTGGTGAAGAAAACTCCGATCACAGATTTTGCAAATGTGAGAAAAACTGGTCTGACTGCCATCACTCTCCGCGACGATGATGAATTAATCGAAGTGAAATTTACAAACAATAAAAAGGACATTTTCCTTGTCACAAAATATGGTCAGTGTATCCGCTTCCATGAGACGGATGTAAGAAAGACCGGCCGTGCGTCGATGGGTGTCATCGGCATGAGCCTCTCGGACGGCGATGAGGTTGTCGGCATGCAGCTCGATACGCAGGGAGAATATCTGCTGATCGCATCGGAATATGGCATGGGCAAGCTGACGCCGATCACCGAATTTAGTGCACAGAACCGCGGCGGTAAGGGCGTCAAGTGCTATAAGATCATGGAGAAGACCGGCAATGTGGTCGGTGTAAAGGCGGTCAACCGTGAACATGAGATCATGATGATCAATACCGAGGGCATTATCATCCAGATGGCATGCGAGGATATCTCGGTGCTCGGACGTGTGACAAGCGGTGTGAAGCTGATGAGTCTTGATCCGGAGCAGAATGTACGCGTAGCAAGCATCGCAAAGGTAAAGGATTCGGCGAAGAAGAACGAAGAAGATACATTAAAATCACTCGAAGAAGAACTGAAGAAGGAAGAGTAAGGCATGAGGATACAAAGGCTGATTGCCATCTGGGCTGCAAAGCTGTGCAGTACCGCGTGCCGTCTGGCCGGCAAACAGGGCGTGACCCTGGCCGGTAAGCTGGCAAGGAAGATTGATCCTGATATTTTGCGGGAACTCTCTTTGGAGGTGCGGGAAAAGATTTTTGTAGTCTGTGGCACAAACGGAAAGACGACGACAAATAATCTTTTGTGCTCTGCGATTGAGTCGGAGGGGATGAAGCTGGTCTGCAATCACACCGGATCAAATATGCTTGACGGTGTGACTGCAGCTTTCGTGCTGGCGGCGAAGAACAATGGACATCTGGATGCGGACTATGCGAGTATTGAGATTGACGAGGCGTCTACCGTGCGTGTTTTCCCGTATTTTAAACCGGACTATATGGTGCTGACGAATCTGTTCCGGGATCAGCTCGATCGGTACGGTGAGATCGATATCACGATGAATCTGCTGAAAAAAGCAATGCAGATGGCACCGGATATGACCGTGATTGTGAACGGCGATGATGCACTCTCGGCCTATCTGGCGATGGAAAGCGGCAATCCGTACGTCACCTACGGCATTACCGAACAGGTATTCAAGGAGCAGGATACCGGGGAGATTCGGGAGGGACGATTCTGCAAGCGGTGCGGGGAGCGGCTGGAGTATGACTTTTATCACTATAGTCAGCTCGGCATGTACCACTGTCCGAAGTGTGGATTTGCACGGCCGGAGGTGGATTTTGATGCGGAATATATTGATATGGCGCATGGTCTGAATTTTGACATCGTACGCTTTGTCAGAAGCGCATCCTGTGAGTCAGAAGACGGAAAGCACAGCGTGAACCGGAAGATTCCGGCAGAGACGGCGCATATATCGGTCAATTATAAGGGATTTTACAATATCTACAACATCCTTGCGGCCTACAGTGCGGCGCGTACCGGAGGCATGGAGCTGAAAAATTTTGCACAGGTGCTGCAGGATTTCAATCCGCAGAACGGGCGGATGGAGCAGTTCCATATCGGAAATACCGACGTGATCCTCAATCTGGCGAAGAATCCGGCCGGCTTTAATCAGAATATTTCTGCGGTGATGGAGGATAAAAGGGAAAAAGATCTGATCATTGTGATCAATGATAACGCGCAGGACGGTACGGATATCTCATGGCTGTGGGACGTGGATTTTGACCGGTTTGCGGCTCCTTCAATCCGTTCAATCACCGTCAGCGGTATCCGTTGCCAGGATATGCGGCTGCGGATGAAGTATGTGGATATTGAATCTGAGCTGATTGCGGATGTGCAGACAGCGATCCGGAAGCGTATCGCGGACGGCTGCGGCAATCTTTATGTGCTCGTAAACTATACTGCACTGTTTTCGACCAGAAATATTCTGGCAAATATGCATTAAGGTACCAGGGAGGAATCCAACATGAAGCTTACCATCGGACATCTCTATCCTGATCTGCTGAATCTTTACGGCGACCGGGGCAATATCCAGTGTATGAAAAAGCGCTGCGAATGGAGGGGCATTGAGGCGGAAGTGCGGGAGTTTCAGATCACAGATGCGGTCGATTTTACGAAGCTGGATCTGGTGCTGCTCGGCGGAGGCTCCGACCGGGAGCAGATGCTTGTCTGTGAGAAATTAAAGGCGATCCGGGAGAATTTTCGGGCTTATGTGGAGGATGGAGGAAGTGTCATCGCAGTTTGTGGCGGCTATCAGCTGCTCGGCCATTACTATGATACCGACGATGGAAGGATCGAAGGTCTCTCTTTGGTAGATCTCTACACGGAACAGGGAAGCCCGCGTCTGATCTCGAATATTGTCATTCAAAATGACCGGATGGAGCTTCCGATCGTCGGCTTTGAGAACCACGGTGGCAGGACGTACATTAATGACAACGAGCCGCTTGGAAAGGTGCTGTTCGGCTGTGGAAATAATGGGGATGACGGCATGGAGGGCGTGCGGTATAAAAATGTGATCGGAACGTACCTGCACGGTCCGCTTCTCCCGAAGAACCCACAGGTGTGCGATCTGCTTTTATCCAATGCACTGATGCGAAAATACGGGACGGCAGAGCTGGTACCGCTGGACGATACGCAGGAGCTGGAGGCGAACCGGTATATTGTGGAGCGGTTTACACAGGGCAAATAAGAAGCGGTCGGTGTGTGGCTTTTTCCGCACAGGAAAATGAGAAAATTTGACGATTCCCGGCATTTGTCAGGAGAAAGTGCTTGACAAACAGGGGAAAAAGCTGTAGCTTATATCCGAACAAACGAATAGATGCTTTTCTCTTATTCAGAGTGGTGGAGATACATAGGATCTGTGAAGCCACGGCAACCCCATGATGGAAGGTGCCAACCTGAGCGAGTGAACTCGAACAATAAGGGGATTTGATGAGTGATTATTGAGTCCGCCTTTTTCGGCGGACTTTTCTTTATGGTGATCGGTTCAGAACAGAAAAGCATTTCTCAAGAGACAGAAAAAGAAAGGAAATAAAAATGGACAAGAGATTATTTACCTCAGAGTCAGTTACCGAAGGTCATCCGGACAAAATGTGTGACCAGATTTCAGATGCGATTCTTGATGCACTGCTTGAGCAGGATCCGATGAGCCGTGTTGCATGTGAGACAGCGACCACGACCGGTCTTGTACTTGTTATGGGTGAGATTACGACAAAGGCTTATGTCGATATTCAGAAGATCGTCCGTGATACGGTCCGTGAGATCGGCTACACGAGAGGAAAATATGGTTTCGATGCAGACACGTGTGGTGTCATCACGGCGATTGATGAGCAGTCGACCGACATCGCAATGGGCGTAGACAAAGCGCTTGAGGCAAAAGAAAATCAGATGAGCGACGAGGAGATCGAAGCCATCGGTGCCGGAGACCAGGGTATGATGTTCGGTTATGCGACAAACGAGACGGATGAATATATGCCGTATCCGATCGCACTGGCACAGAAGCTGGCACTGCAGCTGACCAAGGTACGCAAGGATGGCACGCTGACCTACCTGCGTCCGGACGGAAAAACTCAGGTAACCGTCGAGTACGATGAGAACGGTAAGCCGTCCAGACTGGATGCAGTCGTTCTTTCCACCCAGCATGATCCGGATGTGACTCAGGAGCAGATTCACGCGGATATCAGAAAATATGTATTTGATCCGATCCTTCCGAAGGAGATGGTCGATGAGAACACGAAGTTTTTCGTAAATCCGACCGGACGTTTTGTGATCGGCGGACCGCACGGCGACAGCGGACTGACCGGCCGTAAGATCATCGTAGACACATACGGTGGATATGGCAGACACGGCGGCGGGGCATTCTCCGGAAAGGACTGCACAAAGGTAGACCGTTCTGCAGCTTATGCAGCGCGCTATGTGGCAAAGAATATCGTAGCTGCCGGTCTTGCCGAGAAGTGCGAGATTCAGCTTTCCTACGCAATCGGTGTCGCACGTCCGACCTCTGTCATGGTAGACACCTTTGGTACCGGCAAGGTTTCCGATGAGAAGCTCACCGAGATCATCCGTGAGAACTTCGATCTCCGTCCGGCAGGTATCATCAAGATGCTCGACCTGCGCCGTCCGATCTACAAGCAGACCGCCGCATATGGTCATTTCGGACGTCATGATCTGGATCTTCCGTGGGAGAAGCTGGATAAGGTAGAGGTACTGAAGCAGTATCTGTAAGGCGAAGGATTCGTTCGGAGGATAACCGCAGGTGGCAGAGTAATCTGCATGGAAGATGGCGGGAAATGTAATAAAAAAGCAGAAGGCAGAGATCTGTCTGGAGTCGATAAAAGAGATTGCCAGGCGGGTCACTGCCTTTTTTGATTTATAAAAAGTTTAGAAAAATTCCGTATTGTTTAGATGAAAAGCATTTTGCCGTATGCTATACTTAAATGATAAGACTGCCATTTGCTGTGCAGTCCAGTATCAGTCATTGACAGAAAAGAAAGTGGGAGCAGGATGAAATTAAAGACAAGACTGATCATCGCATTTTTTGTGATTCTGTTTGTGCCGTTTCTCATGTTTGCGGTGGCATTTTTCGGATTTTCCAAATATCAGATGCGTATGATCGAGCAGAGCTACGGCGTGCCGATGTCACTTGAGTCGCTCTCGGACTCTATGCAGGTGATCGGAAAATCGACGGAGCAGATTTTTAATAAGCTCAAGGTGCAGGCAAAGGAGGATCCGGATCAGTTTCTGGATCGGGATTATCTGGATCAGGTAAATGAGACGATAGCGGACAAGCCGTCTTATCTTCTGGTACGCAAGGATGACAAGCTCTATTACAGCGGTACGGATGAGGATGTGACAAAGCTCTTTGCAGAGCTTCCCGCATTTCGGGAATTCAGCAGTTCTTCAGATGGCGGCTCTTACATCGGAAAGGATGTGCGGGCGTTTGTGAAGCAGCTGGATGTCGAATTTTCAGATGGCTCAGAGGGCAGTATTTTTGTCATTTCTTCGGCAAAGATGATGGTGGTCCAGACAAAGCATCTGCTGCTGAATCTGATTGCTTCGATTGTCATTATCATGTTTTTCACAGCGATGCTGCTGACAATATGGATCTATCGGGGGGTCAATACGCCGTTGAAAAAGCTCAGTGAGGCGACGGAGCGTATCAAAAATGAGGACTTTGATTTCGAGCTCAATGAGACCGGAAAGGATGAGATCAGCGAGCTGTGCCGTGATTTTGAGGAGATGCGCAAGAAGCTGAAAATGCAGGCGGAGGAGAAAGAGACCTTTGACCGTCAAAGCAAGGAGCTGATCAGCAATATTTCCCACGATCTGAAGACACCGATCACGGCGGTGAAGGGTTATGTCGAGGGCATCATGGACGGTGTGGCGGATACGCCGGAGAAAATGGACCGTTATATCCGCACGATCTATGTAAAGGCAAACGATATGGACCGGCTGATCAATGAGCTGACCTTTTATTCGAAGATTGATACGAATCGTATTCCGTACAACTTTAACCGTCTGAATGTGGCAGAATATTTTGATGACTGTGCCGATGATGTCGGACTGGATCTGCGTGGACGGGATATCCAGTTTTCCTACATCAATACGGTAGATCCGGAGACGCTGGTCATCGCGGATGCGGAACAGATGACCCGTGTAATCAATAACATCATCGGAAATTCCGTCAAATATATGGATAAAAAGGAAAAGCGGGTGGAGCTGCGTGTCAGGGATGCGGGTGATTTCATTCAGGTAGAGATTGAGGACAACGGAAAGGGCATTCCGACCCGTGAGCTGGTCAATGTCTTTGACCGGTTTTATCGTACCGATGCATCCAGGAATTCCGCACAGGGCGGAAGCGGCATCGGGCTGTCGATTGTAAAGAAGATTATTGAGGATCACGGAGGCAGGATCTGGGCGAACAGTAAGCTAGGAGAAGGGACGACGATGTGCTTTGTCCTCAGAAAATATCAGGAGGTACCGGTAAAATGAGCAGAATTTTGATCGTAGAAGATGAGGTCGCGATCGCAGATCTGGAGAAGGATTATCTGGAGCTGTCCGGCTTTGAAGTAGAGATTGAAAATGAAGGAGATAAAGGGCTGAGGCGTTCTCTGGAGGAGGAGTTTGATCTGATCATTCTGGATCTGATGCTCCCGGGTGTGGATGGATTTGAAATCTGCAGACAGATCAGGATCCATAAAAATACGCCGGTCATTATGGTATCGGCGAAGAAGGACGATATCGACAAGATCCGTGGCCTTGGTCTCGGCGCAGATGATTACATGACAAAGCCGTTCAGCCCAAGTGAGCTTGTGGCTCGCGTGAAAGCACATCTGGCGCGTTACGAGCGTCTTGTAAACAGCAATGTGCAGGAAAATGATATCATTGAGGTGCGTGGGATCAAGATCGATAAGACCGCACGCCGTGTCTGGGTTGACGGAGAGGAGCGTGCATTTACGACAAAGGAGTTTGATCTTCTTACCTTTCTCGCCCAGCACCCGAATCATGTGTTTACAAAGGAGGAGCTGTTCCGCGAAATTTGGGATATGGAGTCGGTCGGCGATATTGCAACAGTCACCGTTCATATCAAAAAGATTCGTGAGAAGATCGAAAAGCAGTCCTCCAAACCACAGTATATCGAGACAATATGGGGCGTAGGATATCGGTTTAAGATGTAAAAAAGAAAGCATAACTGATAAAAATTGCGCATTTGGAATTTGGCAGGTTTTTACGTGGATTACATAAGGAATATGGAGTAGAATTTACACAGAAGGGCTATACTTCATCAAAGCGAATAAAGGAGGAAGACATGAAGAAGTTAATTGTGATTTCTGCAGATGCCCTGGTTGCAGAGGATATGGAATATTTGGAAACACTGCCGAATTTTAAAAAATATCTTGCGGGTGGTGTCGGAGTGCGTAAAGTGCATTCGGTTTATCCGACGATTACATATCCGTGTCATACGACGATGATTACCGGTGTTTATCCGGATATGCATAAAGTGACAGGAAATCTGGAGCTGCATCCGGGAAGGACGTCGGACCTGCCGTGGAAGTGGGATTATAAATACAATGCCTGTAAGCAGGATATTTTTACGGAGGCAAAAAAGGCAGGATATGAGACGGCTGCAGTCTTCTGGCCGGTGACCGGAAACCATCCGGCGATCGATCACCTGATCGATGAGTACTGGATTCAGTCGGAAGAAGATACCCCGGAGGCAGCTTTTCGTCGGATGGGATCGGATGAGCAGATGCTGCGCATAGTGGAGAAGAATTCTCACGGAGTAAAACGACCGCTGCATCCTCAGCTGGATACGTTTATTGTAGACTGTGCCTGTGATGTGATCCGGGAATGTCAGCCGGATATTCTGTTTTTGCATCCGGCTGATGTGGACTGGGCGAGACATCAGTACGGTGTTTTTAATGATCAGGTGAAAAAGACGGTAGAATCGACGGATCGTTATATTGGACAGATCATGAAGGCTGTAGAGGATATCGGTGCTGCAGAAAATACCAACCTGGTGCTGGTCAGCGATCACGGTCAGCGGAATATTACAAAGATTGTAAATATCAATGTGGCATTAAAAGAGCATGGGCTGATTCGTGTCGACGAGAATGGTGAATTCAGAGACTGGGATGCATGGTGTCTCTCCGGTGGAATGTCGGCGGAAGTACATCTGAGGCATCCGGAGGATTTGGAGCTTTACGGCCGCGTAAAGCAGCTGCTGGAAACGATGCAGAAGGACAGTCGATATGGAATCGAACGGATTTTTACGAAGGAAGAAGCAGGAAAAAAACATCTGGACGGAACATTTTCCTTTATTCTGGAAGCACTGGATGGAGTTTCCTTCGGGGATGAGTTCCATTCACCGCTGGTTGCTCCGTTTGAAACAAAGGACTATCGTTATGGTCATGCAACGCATGGATATCTTCCGGAGAAGGGACCGCAGCCGGTATTTTACGCAAAGGGTCCGGATTTCAGGGAGCATGTGGTGCTGGAGCATGCCCGTCTGGTAGATGAGGCGCCGACCTTTGCCGAATTACTCGGGCTGGAATTCCCAAATGTGCAGGGAAGCTGTCTTTGGGAGCTTCTGAAAAAGGATCATAGTGGCAGAAAAAAACAATTATGAGTCGAAGAAAAATGACATAGAAGATTTGCGGGAAGTATGGGGGATATGATACAAATAGTTTTTGATATGGATGGAGTGATTTTTGACACAGAAGCACTTTGCCAGAAGGCATGGCGCACGGTGGGAGAGGAGAGAGGCATTTCGATTGCAGAAATCGATGAGCTTCTGAAGCTGTGCATTGGATCCAATCAGCAGCATATGACAGAGGTTTTGCGGGAAAAACTCGGAGTAGATTTCCCGGTACAGTGTTTTCTGTCAGAGGCAGCTGAGCAGATCCAGCTGCTTGCCAATGAGCATCTGCTTTTGAAAAAAGGAGCAGAGGAGCTGCTGAAATGGTTAAAGGAGCAGAAGGCTACAGTCGGACTGGCATCTTCAACGGCAAGCCCGATTGTAAAAAAGTATCTGGAGAAGGCAGGACTTACGGAATATTTTCAGATCATCATAGGCGGGGATCAGGTCATACACAGCAAGCCGGATGGAGAAATCTATCAGAAGGCGTGTGCTGCGCTTGGGACAGATCCGTCACAGACGTATGGCGTGGAGGATTCTTATAACGGAGTCCGTTCCGCTTCCAATGCCGGCCTGAAAACGATCATGGTTCCGGACCTGCTTGCGCCGACGGAAGAGATGAGAGAGCGGGCATGTACGGTTCAGCCGGATTTGCTTGCGGTGAAGGAATACCTGCGAAAAGAGCAGAAAAAAAGCGAATAATAAAATAAGCAATAAAAGAAGACAGCTGTCATGCAGGGAATCCCGCAGGGCAGCTGCTTTTTTATTGATTTTTTACGTGGATTTCACGAAGAAAGAGAAGCAGAATTTACAATGAAGGGCTATACTCCACAAAAGAAGGACAAAAGAGAAAGGCGAAGGGTTCCATATCTTTTGGAACCTGTTCGGAGAGGAAAGAAATGGCAGGAATTGAGTTTCGTAATGTGAGCAAAAGTTTTGGAACTTATAATGTAATTCAACATCTGGATGTGACGATTCAGGATGGTTCTTTCACCGTACTGGTAGGGCCTTCCGGCTGCGGAAAGACAACCTTACTCCGTATGATTGCAGGTATCGGGCCGCAGAGTGATGGACAGATTCTGATTGATGGAAAGGATATGACAGATGTGGCACCCGGACAGCGGGATGTGGCAATGGTATTTCAGAACTATGCCATTTATCCGACGATGTCCGTTTACGGAAATATTGAATTTGGATTGAAAAATAATAAAGTACCAAAAGAGGAGCGGAAGAAACGTATTCGGGAGGTAGCGGAAAAGGTAGGGCTGACGGACTATCTGGATCGAAGCCCGTCGACGCTCTCGGGAGGTCAGCGGCAGCGTGTCGCTCTTGCAAGAGCCATGTCTAAAAATCCGAAGGTGTTTCTGATGGATGAGCCTTTGTCGAATTTGGATGCCAAGCTTCGCTCTGCGATGCGTGTGGAGCTAATCGAGCTGCACCGGAAACTGAAAACAACCTTTGTCTATGTGACCCATGACCAGGTCGAGGCGATGAGTATGGCAGATACGATCATTCTGATGGATCACGGAGAAATTCAGCAGATCGGATCCCCGGAAGAAATTTACCGGAATCCGGCGAATCTGTTTGTTGCACAGTTCATCGGATCCCCGGCAATGAACATTGTAAAAAGAGAGGACTGCACTATTGGCTTCCGGCCGGAGGCAGTCTGTCTGACGAAGGAGCATACAAATGCGGCGTTCTCAGTTCCGGGAACCATTTCGACCCGGGAAATGCTGGGACGTGAGACCAATTATTCGATCCGGGATGGGCAGGGAAACACCTATATGGTCACTTCACCAATGGATGACTGGCGTCCGCAGCAGCAGGTCTATCTGAATGTGGAGCGTGCTTCGCTCTACGTATTCGGAAAAAACGGAAATCGGTTGCCGCAAATGGAAGGAGCGGTGGTATGAAAAAAGTATATCCGTATCTTTTTATTTTTCCGGCTATGGCGGGAATTGTTGCCTTTGTACTTTATCCGATGGTGAAGCTGATTACACAGAGCTTTTACAAGGTCAATCCGATGAATGAGGCGAACAGCCGGTTTATCGGACTGGAAAATTATACAAAGATGTTTCAGACAGCGGCATTCAAAAAAGCACTGGTGAACACTGGGTATTATGCGCTGTTCTCTGTCATTTTAATTATGGTGATTGCCCTGTTGCTCGCTGTGTGGCTTTCCGGAAAACAGGATCGGTTTCACTCCTTTATTCAGGGAAGCGTGTTTTTACCTCATGTCATCTCCATGGTATCGATCGGTCTGATTTTCCAGCAGATGATGGATCCGGACTTTGGTGTTTTTAATCAGGTTCTGACCGCATTACACCTGCCTGCATGTACGTGGCTTCGAAGCTCGAGTACCGCGGTGGGCTCTATTATCTTTACAAATGTATGGAAGTCGGTCGGATACTATACTTTAATCCTGCTGGCAGCAATTCAGGGGATCCCGGCCAGTATTTATGAGGCAGCCAGTCTTGACAATGCCGGAAAGCTCTGTACTTTTTTCAGGATCACGCTACCGATGATCTCACCGCAGATCTTTTTTACGCTGATTGTGCTGACCATTGGCAGCTTTAAGATTTTTGACATGATTTTTATTATGACAGGCGGTGGTCCGAATAATGCTTCTACGTCGCTCGTATTTTATATTTATTCGAAGGTCTTTCAGGAATTTGATATCGGAAAGGCAGCTGCGGCGGGCGTGGTGCTGATGGCTCTGGTAGGGATTATGACGGTATTTTATTTTGTCGGGCTTTCTAAAAAGGTCCACTACCAGTAGGAGGCGGAACATGGGACAAAGAAAATCAAAAATAGGAAAGCTTCTGTTTGGCATTATAGATATAGTCATTGTATTTATCTTTCTTTTTCCGTTTCTGTGGATGTTGTCAGTATCCCTTCAGACAGAGAAGGAGATCACGACGATTCCGCTGACGCTGCTCCCGAAGATACCGCAGTGGAAGAATTATGTGGAAGCATTTGCATCAGCTCCGTTTCTTTTATATCTGCGAAATTCTGTTCTGGTCATTCTTGGTGTGGTGGTCATACAGCTGCTCGTAATGATTCCGGCAGCATATGCGTTCGCAAAAATGCAATTTGCAGGGAAGAATCTTTGCTTCGGTCTGGTCATGATCGCATTTATGACACCGGCACAGCTGACATTCTATCCGATTTATCACATGATGTCGAAGGCCGGGCTGATGAATACGCTGTGGCCGCAGATTTTACCGTTTATGACAAATGCGTTTGGCATTTTTCTTCTCCGGCAGTATTTCATGCAGATTCCGGACGAACTGCTTGAATCTGCACGGCTGGATAACGCGGGTGCATTAAAGGTGATGGGAAAAATCATGCTGCCGATGTCGAAGCCGGCGCTGACCAGCGTGGTACTGTTCAGCTTTGTCGGTCACTGGAATGACTATTTCTGGCCGTTGATCATCACGTCTTCCACGCAGGTACGCCCATTGACAATCGGTGTCGCCATGCTGAAAAACACAGAGGGCACGACGAGCTGGCATTATATTATGGCAGGAAATGTCATACTGATACTTCCTGTGCTGATTCTGTATCTGTTCTTTTCCAAATATATCGTAAGCTCGTTTACTTATTCAGGAATTAAGTAACCATACCCAAAAGGGCAGTGCCTTATGGTACTGAGTTTCGTTGGCAATCCGAAAAAAAGATTCCGGAGAGCTGACACTCGCGGCAACAATCAGATATTCATACAGCTGAGGTTGCATGGGATGTTGCCTGCGGGAATAAAACGGAGACGCAATGTCTTGCATAGCTTAAGAGGAGGATCTTATGAAGAAAAGTGTGAAAGCAACTGTATGTGTAATGGCAGCAGCAACAGCAATTACTGCAATCCCGATGGTATCTGCGCAGGCAGCAGACGAGAAAGTGACCGTAAACTTCTGGCATTCAATGGGCGGTGACAATGAGAAGATTCTGCAGTCGGTCGTCGATACATATAATGCTTCACAGGATAAGATTGAGGTAGTACCAGAGTATCAGGGCAATTATTACGACTCCATTGCGAAGGTACAGACGGCGATCGGAGCAGGAAACGGTCCGGATATTCTGCAGACCGGTTCCGGACAGATTTCCATTCTGGCAAAAGAGGACGGTGTTCTGGAGAATCTGGTTCCGTATATGCAGCAGTCAGATATGAAAAATGATTTTTATGAAGGCTTTATCACGGGCATGAGCTTTGAACCGGCGACGACGGACGAAACGCTGCTCGGCTTCCCGATGGGCTGCTCAACACCAGTTATGTATTGCAATGATGGGCTGTTGAAGGAAGAAGGACTCGAAGTACCGACGACTTGGGATGAGATGACTGAGGTGGCGAAAAAGCTGATCAATGATGATAAGGTGGAGTATGGGTTTGCACTGCCGCATGACCCATGGTATTTCTGGATGTTTATGGCACAGACGGACACGCCGATTTTTACAGAGGATGGTAATGCCTTTGCATGCGTGGAAGACGGAACCGGCATTACGATGTGGCAGAAAGTTCAGGATATGGTAAAAGATAAGGTGATGTATTTTGGACCGGCGCAGGATGATAACTGTGCGGCGCTGTTTTCCGAGCAGAAGGCAGCCTTTGTCATCAACTCCATTGGTGCATTGAACAGTATTCAGAATGCAGCTTCCTTTGACTTTTCTGTACAGTTTGTTCCGAAGGAGGCGATAAATGCAGTTCCGACCGGTGGAAATACGCTCTGCATGCTTGGATCTTCTAAGGAAAAAGAAGCAGCATGGGATTTTCTGCACTGGCTGTATACCGACAATGGCGGTGTAGCGACTTACTCGGCTTCGATTGGATATCTGCCGTGTTCCGAGACCATTGCGGAGATGGATGCCATCAAAGAAAAGCGTCAGGATGCCAATTATCAGAAGGCATTTGAACAGCTGGATTATGCAGATAATCAGCATATGGTAAGCCAGCCGAATAACGGAGATATTGCGAATCTGATCACTGCGATGATGGAAGCGACTCTGTACGACTTTGAAGATGTGACTGAGCAGATGAATACGATGAACGAAGAGGCGAAAGCAACGCTGACAGATCTGCAGTAAGTAGAAGATAGATCATAATAAACATAGATTCATAGAAACGGATTTATTTGCAGCAAAGGTGAAGCTTCGATTGGATCAGGAAAAAAATAAATGACAGAGAAAGCAGCTGCCATACAGGGAAAGCCCTGATATGGCAGCTGCTTTTGCAGCAAAATAGGGATTGAGTTAAATATTTGCGCCGAGTGCGATCAGCTTTGCACGGAGCTTCTGAATATCCACGTTCTGTACGCTGCAGTTATCCCGGACACAGTGCGCCGCTGCGATTCCTGCGGCCTGCCCGAGTCCCATGACGCAAGCTTGTACGCGGGTAGAGGCAAATGCGATACGGTCGGCTGAGAAAGAACGGCAGGCAATGATCAGATTGTCATATTCTTTTGTGATCAGAGAACGGTACGGTACATAAGCTGCCTGCTTCAAAAATTCGCAGCGCTGAGATTTTCCGTCGGAAGAATGGATATCTACCGGATGACAACCGCGGCCAATCGAATCCTCAAAATGAACAGCGTTCAAATATTCTTCCCCGGTCAGTACATGTACACCCTGTATGTGACGGCTCTCCCGAACACCGACCTGTGTGGATGTGTATAAAACTTCTGCATGGGCAAATGCAGGAACGTATTTTTTCAGTACTTCAGTGAAACGGAGCACATCTTTGCGCAGCTGCATTTCGGCCTTTGTCGCTTCCTGTTCATTTAAAATATCGGCTTTGGTGCGGGTGACGTTGACCAGTACCCGGTCGTCAGCCATCATATAACACATCCATGGACCGCCGAACATTGGCAGATGTTCCGTCTCTGCTACTGAGAGGAGCAGATCACGCAGATCCTCCATATGGTAATTCACGCCCTGGCAGGAATGATGGATTTTGGAAAGTGCGTTTGTATCCACATGATTCAGGCAGAAATACATGGACATCGGTTGAAGTGGTTCTCCATAGTGCAACATCGGGACATTGGCAAGCGCGGCAAGGTCGGCATCTCCGGTGCAGTCGATGAAGATACGGGCTTTTAATGCAAAGAGCCCGCATTTGGAATGCAGAAGGACATGTGTGATCTGTCTGCCATCCCTCACGCAGTCAATGAGCCGGGTATGAAAATAAGTGACTGCACCGGCATCCTGAATGAACTGATCAGCGGTCAGCTTGTAAGCTTCCGGAGAAAAAGAAATATTTCCAAGCGGATATTCAATCTTCGCACCTCCGTAGGATACCATGCGCTGAATGAATTCCCATGGAAGACCGCCGACGACCAGTTCATCGTTGTAGCGAAAGACGCTGATCGGAGCAACCAACCCTGCAGTAGCCATTCCACCGAAAAATCCGTATTGTTCTATAATGGCAGTACTGGCACCGGCTTTTGCAGCGGCCGCTGCTGCCATAAGACCGGACGGACCACCGCCCAGTACGACTACGTCATAGTCTTTTTCTACTGCTATCTCTCTTGTGCAGGAAACTGTCTCCATAAAATAAAACCCCCTTTGAAAAATGTGTCTGTTTTTTTCAGTGTAATTCAGGTGTGCTTTTGAAGTCAACGCAAGTTCGATGTCCGTTTTTTTGATCCTGTCTGTATCTTTTGATTGCGGATTGTCCGCATTGACAAGCACAGAAAAAACAGAGAAGATAGGGAAAGAAACCAGATACGGGGGCGAAAAGATGTACAGGGCAATTATATGTGATGATGAGGAGACCGTGCGGAACGGCCTGAAAAAACATTTTGACTGGAGTGGTCACAAGATCGAAATAGTCGGAATTTTTGAAGATGGAATACCTGCATTTGAATATATGAAAACACATGAGGTGGATATTATCATTACGGATGTGCGGATGATTCATATGGATGGAATTACACTTGCGCAGAAAGCAAGTGTGCTTTATCCGGAGGTAAAGGTACTTTTCATCAGCGGCTATGCAGATGTTGAATATTTGAAAGAAGCGTTGAAAATTGATGCGGTGGATTATATTCTGAAATCAATCGACTTGAATGAGTTGGATGGGGTAGTAACAAAACTGGTAAAGCAATTGGACAAAGAACGAAGCGACCAGGATTTAATCCGGGAGATGGAAGAGAAGCTGGAAAAAAGTATGCCGTTGTTACGTGTACGGTTGTTAGAAGAACTGGTAAGGGAGCATAGCGATCAGGAGGAAAGTCTGGAACAACGTGTTCATTTCCTGAATCTGCCTCTGGACAGCAGTACCAGATATGTGATACTCGTCATGCGAATTCGGCATCGTTCAAGAAGAAAGATTCTGGATCCACTTTCGGAAAAGGAAAAACAGGAGATCAGTATAGTAGTGGAGGAGGCATTTGCAGATATTCTGGACAATTACGGGGCAAATGTCGCTTTTAAAGAAAATCTGATGGAGTATGTCGCGGTTCTTACCGTGCCAGATGAGGAGTATGAGCAGAACCTATTGGATGCGGCAGAAGAATTGTATGGGGAGATTTTAAAGCGTACAAAAATTGAGATTTCGGTAGGAATTAGCGAACCATTTCAGGGGCTTTGTAATATCCAGAAAGGGTATGCGGATGCATGTGAAGCGATCAGTCGAAGCTACCTTGTTCGTCAGGATATTCCGGTTTCGGTGAAAAAATATAGAGATGATGATACAAAGAGCTTAAAAGAACAAGCAGAAAAAGAGATTTCCAGAGGGATTCTGGGTGGAGATGTGCAGGAGGCGAAACAGGCGTTGACCCATGTCATGCAGTACGTACGAAAAATTGAAAACGAAAATACGAGGCAAAATTTTATGATCTCGCTTCTTTTGCTGCCGGCTCAGTTGATGAACAATATGAAGCCTGAAAATATGGGTGTTTATGCATCGCAGGCCCGTCTGCTCACGGTGTTTCTTCAGTGTGGTGGGATCAATGAGCAGGAGGATATGCTGTTTTCACTCTACGAGGAGATTACAGAGCATCTGAAAAAGATGAGTAGTCCGTATACAAATACAGTCGTAGACTGCGTCTGCCAGATTATTGCAAAACGCTATATGGAACAGCTTTCGGTCACTGGTCTGGCAGAGATGGTTAATCTGACACCGGCTTATTTATGCGTACTATTTAAGCAGACAATGGGAAAAACGATCAATGAATATTTGACTCAGGAACGGATGAAACAGGCGAAAGAATTACTCGCGAACAGTAATATTCATTTGTATGATGTCTGTTACAAAGTGGGTTATTTCTCTCCAAGCTACTTTTCCAGAATTTTTAAAAAATATATCGGGATGACGCCGCGAGAATATCGTGAGAGCAGGATGATATCAGTTAATCTGAAAGAGGAAGGAGAGTGTGAATGAGAAGGTACTACAAAGAGAAAAAAGAAGGTAATTCGTTTATTCGAACGTTGATTATGTTGTTACTTCTGATCGTGCTGATTCTTCTGAGCATTCTGATTCTGCTCTATGCGAAAAATTCGACCGAGGCGATGAAACAGGAGCTTTACCGGAAAACACAGCTGGCGACCGAACAGGCGGGAAGCAACGTGGATAATATTCTGGAGCAGGTAGAAGAGGCTGTATTTTCTCTGGTTGGGACGATTTATCCATATTTGAACCAGGATTCTGGAGTTGCGGAGCAGATCACGGAATATGCAGAGATTTGCCGTACATTGAATGAATATGTCAATAAACATAAAATTTCATTTTTACGGATTTATGTTCCAGATTCGAAAATTTATAAGGATCAGATTAGTAACAGCTATTCCTTTTATTCTTTAAATGAACGAGAGGAAGCACTTCAGGAGCTGAAAAGGGGAGGAATCAGCTGGCAGGGAACCCATCAGATCCGGCTGAGCCGAAGCGGGTCAGAACATGAGGTTATGACATGTGCGGTGGCCGTGAAACGATTGACCAATTATGATGAACTGGCCGGGATTTTGTGTGCGGATGTAAAGACGGAGGAATTTACCTCGATTTTGCAGGAGGGAAGTTCCAGCAACGAGCACATGTACCTCGTAGATGAAAAAGGGCAGATTCTTTTAGGCGTCAGAGATGGGAAAGAAACATCATTGTCGGATACGGCATTTCAAAAGATTCAGACGGAACAGAACGGCTGTATAGAATATAAGGGAAGAATCTACGCATTTGATCAGTTAAAAAATGCCCCCTGGTATGTAGTAAGCACAAATGAAACGATCAAAGCGTATACGATGGACGGAAATGTCGTGCGGACGATCATAACCGTATGGATTGCCGTCTTTCTGATTCTGATGGTTTTGGCCGGAACGATGTTTTACAGCAGAAATATGAACCGAACTGTACAGAGCATCAACCTTGCAGTACGGGAACTGGCAGATGAAAAGCTTGGAGAAACGCTGCCGGTGCATTCGGATGTACATAAGACTCTTCAGGAGCGTTTAAAAGATCAGCTGGCGAGCATTGGCCTGCCAGGGCTGGAGAAGGATGCAGCGCAGATTGTGCTCTCCATTCATGATATTGTGGATAAACGTTATAAGGATCAGCTTGCTATTTCCGAATACCGGATGGAATCACTACAGGCACAGATCAAACCGCACTTTCTGTATAACACGCTGGATGCATTGAAATGGATGATTATGGATGAGCAGACAGAGGATGCGGTATGGATGGTTAATGCACTTTCCCGCTATCTGAGAATGAGCATCAATAAAGGGGAACAGATCGTTTCCTTGGAAGAAGAAATCCAATTGATGCGGACGTATATCGAGATTATGCAGAAACGGTTTCAGAATAAATTTGAAGTGTTTTATGAGGTGGAGCAGGATACGTTGCAAATACCGATTCCCAAACTTTCGTTGCAGCCGCTTGTGGAAAATGCCCTACTCCACGGTATCTTGCACTGTGACCGGAAGGATATGCGTCTTACTATTCGTTCCTGGAGGGCGGACGGCGAGGCGGTCATTCAAATTGAAGACAATGGCTGCGGTATGGAGGAAGCCAAGGCAAAGCGACTGCAGAATGCACAGATCGAGCCAGGCAGCAGTTATGGTGTGGCGAATGTCCGAAAAAGGCTGGAGCTGTTTGAAAAGGAAAAAGGAGAATTTCTGGTGGAATCCCGGATCGGAGCAGGGACCTGTATCACGATAAAAATACAGGAACCTGGAAACAAGGAATTGTGAAAGAAGCCGGAATGAATGTTGAAATGCCGACCAAAAAGAATAGAAAATACAACAGAAAAAACAGGAGGCCTGATCTGAATATAAAAAACACACAAGAAAAATCGGACTAGAAAACAAAAAACCGGAATATTGATGATTTCCGCCTGCGCATGTAGAATAATAGACAGAAAGGAGAGGAAACATGATGAAAGCAAAACAATCAATAGGACGGTTTTTTCGATATGTACGCCGTCATCCGATGATGTATTTGATGCTGATTCCGGGGCTGTTCTTTTTGTTTATTTACAAATTCGCACCGCTGTACGGAATCCTGATTGCATTTAAGGATTACAATATTTTTGCAGGAAGTAACCCGATTGATGCAATTGCAAAAAGCCCGTGGGTGGGATTTGCAAATTTTGAACGGCTGTTTAAGAGTTCCGAATTTATAAAGGTTCTGGTAAACACACTGATTATAAACGGAATGAAAATTTTGTTTCTGTTTCCGATTCCGGTTATCTGCGCCATTTTGCTAAATGAGATTCGGAATAAGGCGTTTCGGAAACTGTCACAGACTGCGATTTATGTGCCATACTTTTTTTCCTGGGTCGTTGTATTTGGAATTTTCTATTCCCTGTTTGGATCTTACGGAGTAGTAAATAACGTGATTGCAGCATTGGGACATGCAAGAATTAAATTTTTCACGGATACCGGTATTTTCCGCTGGCTGCTTGTATTTACGGAGGGCTGGAAAGAGATCGGATATAACACGGTGATTTACCTCGCGGCTATTACGGGAATTGACATTGCATTATATGAGGCAGCAAGTGTGGATGGAGCAAACAAATGGAAACAGATTTGGCATGTGACAATGCCAGGACTGCTGCCGACGATTGTTTTGATGTTTATTCTGAAAGTTGGTTATATTCTGGATACCGGTTTTGAGCAGGTACTCGTATTTTACAACCCGGCAGTGTATGATGTGGCAGATATCATTCAGACGTATGTGTACCGGCTTGGTATGGGGCAGATGGACTTTCCTCTCTCTACCGCTTTGGGACTGTTTAATTCTGTCGTCGCATTTGTATTGATTGTATCGGCTAACATGATCAGCAAAAAACTGATTCATCGCAGCATCTGGTAAGAGAAGGGAGAAGATCATGCATAAAAAAATTAAATTATCAAAGTCGAATCTTCTTCTGAAGGTAGTAGCATATGTGGTAATGGGGCTGCTGGCAGCGATGGCAATTCTTCCGTGTCTGCATATTATTTCCAAGGCATTCAGCCGTGGTGCGGATGTAACGGCGGGCAATGTAGTATTCTGGCCGAAAGGTTTTCAACTCGAAACGGTGTGGTATGTACTGACGAAAACATCATTTTTAAATGCATTGAAAAATTCTTTGATTGTTACGATCGGAGGTACGGCAATCAGTATGTTTACGACGATTACGACGGCGTATCCTCTGTCCAAGCCGTCTTTTAAAGGTCGGAAGGTATTTACTCTTTTGTATGTTATCAGTATGGTGTTCTTCGGAGGAATGATACCGGCGTACATGGTTGTGCGTACGCTGGGACTGATCGATACCTATGCGGCTTGCATTCTTCCGTTTGCCATTGTACAGTTCAATATGTTTATTGTAAAAAACTATTTTGAGGGACTGCCGGAAGAAGTCGAGGAATCTGCATGGCTGGACGGGGCAGGAGATATCCGGACGCTGACCCGCATTGTATGTCCGATGTCGACACCGGTGCTGGCAACCGTGAGCCTGTTGTATGCGATTACCTACTGGAACAATTATTTTCACGCAATGATGTATACGAAGTCAGCAGGTATGCAGACGATGCAGGTATATCTGTATAATATTATCAACAACAGCCAGGAGTTCGCGGAGAATCTGGCCAGCGGAAGCAATTTTATGGCAAATATTACATCCGAAGGACTGGTGGCTGCGACGGTAACGCTTTCGATTATTCCGATCGTAATCTTATATCCGTTTGTCGCAAGGTTTATGGTACAGGGAATTACCGTCGGATCGGTAAAGGGCTAAGGAAGTTTGTTCAGAATGCAGGAAACATGGAAGATGGCTGCAGACAGATTCTCATATAAGGCAGACTGAACGCAAAATATATTATTTATTAACAGGAGGGAACTATGAGAAAGAGGCAGGCAGCAACAGGATTATTATGTGGAGTACTGGCAGCGGGAATGCTGGCATGCAATGCACAGGCGGACGGTTCTGAACTGAAGGGGCCGGGCAATGTGACGATCAAGCGTCTCGGTTATAATGTGGCATTTGACCCGAACGCAGATATCATGGCGGACGTTATCAAGGATACGACCGGGTATGATGCGGAGTATTATGTACTTCCGGCGGAGAATACGGATGAGAAGCTGGTAATGGAAGTAGCTGGTGGCGCCGATTATGACTGTATTCAGGTATCTCCGAATCAGTTTCAGATTCTGATGAGCCAGGGGGCACTGCTCGGATTGAACGATCTGCTGGATACGTATGGGCAGGATATCAAGAAAGGAATGTCTGAGGATACATGGCGTGCGGCTTCTGATTCTGATGGAACGATTTACGGAATTCCGTATAAATACCCGTATGATCAGGAAGTACAGGGCTTTATGGCGTGTCGCTGGGATCTGATGCAGGCGGCCGGGATCACAGAGATTCCCAAGACCATCGATGAGTTTTACGATTGTCTTGTAAAGCTGAAGGATTATTATGGAGATCAGTATATTATCTTCTCCGGCCCGTATATTTCAGGATCGGAAGGAAATGGAAACTGGGTTATTCCGGAGAGCATTGCGTGTGCATTTGGCATTTACAGCGACTGGATGGTAGATGAGGATGGCAAGGTATACTATATGACAGAGGCAGACAGATTCCAGGATATGGTGGAGTTTCTTTCTAAATGCAATGAAGAAGGACTGATAGATCCGGACTGGGTCGTAAATTCGGCTTCTACAGTATGTGAAAAATTTTCAGGTGGAAAGTCCATTATTACATCTATTAATCGAAATGGTCTTGGAACAACAGTTCCGGCGATGCTGGAGACACTTGGTATTTCGCTAGATGACCTGAACTATATAGGCGCTTTAAAGGGATCAGATGGGACATGCAAATTTATGCGGACAGAGGCAGTCAACCAGTATACGGTTATTCTGAAAAGCTCTGAGAATGCAGCAGATGTTGTGAACTGGATTAATTTAAAGGAGCAGAATCAATTGTTTATCAATATCGGTGAAGAGGGCGTTCATTTCAACTATGCAGAAGATGGAAGCATCCAGCCGATCAATCCGATCTTTGCAGAAGAACGTGGAAATTCTTACTGGTATATCGATTCTACAAATGAAGAAGAGTTTAAGCAGGAATGGCCATCACGTGTAAGAAAATCGGAGGCACAGTGGGCAGGCTTTGAAGCGGTTACGATTAAGGCAAATGAGGAGACACCGGAAATTTTTGTAGATAATCCATTTGCGTTTAAACCGGCAACAGAGAAATATTCAAAGTACAATACTGCACTGAGCAACAGCCTGAATGATTTCATCATGCAGATTATTTCGGGAACAAAGAGCTATGATGATCTGGAGACCTTCCAGTCTGATTTTGAAGCAAAGGGCGGAGAAGAAGTCCGCACAGAGCTTCAGGACTGGTATCAGAGTTTCTACAGCAATAAATAGAGTAATGGAATAGCAATAGTATATAAGTAAAAGGAGTCGCCGTTTTCAGAAACAGAGACAGGGACGAGCTGCGGAAATGGATGCAGGAGGTCGATGAATCAGAAAGGAAACGGCGGCTCTTTGTCTGAAAAGGAGAAAAAAGGATGGAGCAAGTTCAGTATTGCAGAACACTTCCTGTTTTTGATGAAGTGGATATATTGGTGGTAGGAGCAGGACCGGCAGGGATTGGTGCAGCTATAAGTGCGGCGCGCTCCGGGGCTAAAACAATGCTTTTTGATCAAAATGGTTATGTGGGAGGACAGGCGACTGCCGGTCGGGTCGGACCATTTATGACCTGCTATGACACAAAGAATGAGAATATGATTATCCGTGGAATTTTTAAAGAAATTGTGGAGCGGATGAAAGTTTTAGGAGGAGCAATTGATCCGAAAGAAATTCAGGCAGAGGAGTCATATTCCGGATTTTATAAGATTGGTCATGCGCATGTAGGACCATTTGAGCATGAGTGTTTCAAACAGGTAAGTACGGATATGTTGCTGGAAGCAGGTGTAACACTGTTGCTGCATACGTTCTTTGTGGATGTGGTAATGGAGGAAAAAAGGATTTCCGGTGTGGTCGTTGCAAATAAATCCGGAATGTCAGTTATAAGGGCTAAGATTGTAATTGACTGTAGCGGAGATGCAGATGTGGCGGCAAAAGCTGGCGTACCATTTGAGCTGGGAAATACGAGAGATGGAAATATTCAGCCTGCTACTTTATTTTTCCGAGTGGGAAATGTAAATACAGAAGAGCTGAAAGCACATATCCGGGCACATGCAGATGAAATCCGACCGTTTTACGGACCATTTTCCTGGTTGATTCGGGAAAAGCAAGAAGAATGGAAGATTCCGCGAGGAGAAATTGGCCTTTTTGAAGGGCCGGAAGCTGGAATCTACCGGATTAATACAACAAGAATTTTGAATACAAATGGAACGGATGTGAAATCTCTGACCAGTGCAGAACTTGAGGGACTCAGGCAGGCGCATGAGGTGTTTGATTTTCTGAAAAAATATGCAGCAGGGTTTGAGCATGCTGTTTTTTTGGACACAGCGGACATGGTTGGAATCCGTGAGAGCCGACATATAAAGGGAAAATACTGGATGACAGGGGAAGATGTACTTGCCTGTCGGGTTCCGGAGGATACAATTGCGGTCATGGCCACAAATATGGATATTCATAACAAAGATAATCCTGGTGGCAGCTTTATTACGATCCAGAATGGATCATATTTTGGAGTTCCATATCGTTGCCTGTTGCCACAGGGAGTAGAGAATCTTCTTGTGGCAGGGCGCTGTATTTCGGCAGACGCATTAGCAGGCTCAGCAATTCGAATGATTCCTTGCTGTCTGGCGTTCGGACAGGCAGCAGGGACGGCAGCGACATTGTCTTTAAAAAAACATATCGATCCAGTCGATGCCTGTGTAGGGGAACTTAGAGCATGTCTGGAGAAACAGGATGTTTATCTTGGAGGAGAATAAGATGACAGAAATACAGTATCAAAGAATACTGAAGGTAAGAAAGGAATACGATGTACTTGTGGCCGGAGCCGGGCCAGCAGGGATCTGTGCTGCAGTGGCAGCAGCCAGAGAAGACGTAACTGTGGCACTGATTGAAAGGTATGGTGTGTTGGGCGGAAACCTTACAGTCGGATTTGTTGGGCCGATTCTAGGTATCGTAGGAAGTGGGACGATGCGGGACGAATTGGTTCAGTTGTTAGGAGTGCCGGAGAACGACATGCTTGGCTGGAAAGGCAAAAAGCATGATGTGGAACAGGCGAAAATCGCACTGGAGGAGCTGGTCGATCAGGAGTCGAATATTGATGTATATCTGCAAAGTATGGTCAGTGATGTGATTATGGAGCAGGAACGAATCCGAGGACTTGTGATTTCTGGTAATGAAGAACCATATATTCTTGGTGGAAAAATAGTTATTGATGCGACTGGAGATGCAAATGTGTGTGTTCATGCCGGCTGTGAGATTGAAAAAGGACGTGAGGATGGGCTGATGCAGCCAGTTTCTCTGGAATTTACGGTTGACGGTGTAGATGAGAAAAAAGGGGTAATCTGTGTTGGTGATATTGATCCGGTCAAATTGGACGGAATTCGATTTTTGGATTATTGTAAACAGTGTGCAGATCAGGGACTGCTTCCTAAGACACTTGCGGCTGTCCGGCTCCATCCGACCGTCTATTCAGGGGAGCGCCAGGTTAATACGACACAGGAAAATGGTGTGGATGTGACGAAGACGGAGCAGATATTCCGGGCGGATGTAGCGCTTCGAAAGCAGATCCGGACACTGGTTCAGTTTTTTCGAAATCATTTGCCGGGGTATGAGAACTGTAAATGTATTGCGAGCGGAGATACAACAGGCATTCGTGAAAGCCGACGTGTGATAGGAGACTATGTCATTACGGCGGAAGAACTTGCAGCGGGTAAAAGGTTTAAAGATGCCATTGTTCATAAAGCAGAATTTATTGTAGATATTCATAATCCGTCAGGAGCAGGGCAGGCAGAAGAGACGATACAGTATTGCAAGCCATATGACCTTCCATATAGGTGCTTTATACCAAAGGGAATTGCAAATCTGTATACCGCGGGACGCTGTATTTCCGGGACACACCGGGCGCATGCCTCCTATCGTGTGATGTCGATTTGCATGGCAATGGGTGAGGCTGTCGGCGTGGCAGCAGCGCTCTGTGCAAAAAAGAATTGTGATACAAGAAAACTACAGATTTCTGAATTGCAGGAGACGCTTTGCAGGAAGGGAATTGATCTGTTCAGTGCGTGAAAACTTTATAGCAGTAAGCGATGAGAAGTGCTGTCCTTGCCAAAATGCAGGGGCAGTTCTTATTTTCAAGCGAGAATAAAAATTGTTATTTCTCTTTCTGCATGGTAGAATAAAAATGATGTAACCGATATAGTGCATGGGTCAGTAAAAGAAGCATGCGAGGAGAGAAGATATGATTTTATACGAGGATAAGGACATCATTGTCTGTCACAAGATGGCGGGCATTGCAGTGCAGAGTGCGCGGATCGGGGAGAAGGATCTGGTGAGCATGCTCAACAATCATCTCATGGAGCAGGCGGACCAGAGAATGGAGCCGGTGCGGGTCGTGCATCGGTTGGATCAGCCGGTGGAAGGCATTGTTGTGTTTGCAAAGAATAAAAAGGCGGCTGCGTCGCTGTCGGCGCAGATCACAGACGGAAGCATGAAGAAGGTGTATCAGGCAGTGTGCTGTGTGACGGAAGCTGGCGGGCACTGGATACCGGAGGCAGAGGGTATGCAGAAAGCAGACGCGCCGCTTGACGGGGATGAGGGAGCGGCGACCGGCAGGAAGGTTCTGTGGCATTCCCTTACGGATTACCTAGTGAAGGATGCAAAGACCAATTCTTCTGCAGTTGTGACAAAGGATCGAAAAGGCGCGAAGGAGGCAAGGCTGTCATTTTGGATTCTGTCCTACCGGGAAGTGCAGGAGCAGCGGATGGCAGAAGCCGGGGCTGTTCTTGGATATGCGCTTGCTGAGATCCATCTTGCTACCGGGCGCCATCATCAGATCCGGGTGCAGATGGCGCATGCCGGACTTCCGCTCTTTGGTGATCGAAAATATAATCCGAATTGGGAATTGTATGCAAAGGCGTGGCAGGCGCAGATGGTAAATGAGTCAGCAGACCATGTGGCGCATCGATTGCTGGCTGCGGAGCTGGCACTGTGCGCGACGGAGCTGACTTTTCGGCATCCGAAGACAGGGAAGCCGATGCATTTTCAGGTCAAGCCGCAGAAGTCTGTTTTTCAGACCTTCTGAGACATGCATAGTCAGCCGCCGGTTTTCGACAGCCGGATGTTCGTAATCCGCTTGCACTGTCTGCACACAATCGGATAATTGCTTCGCGGTTTATCGAGTCAAGCGGATATTCACAATTTATCGGTTAAACAGAATAGAACTTTCCGAACTTCGCATACTAACCAGAGATCACTGCGCATTTCTAACGCAGCGACAGGCGATTTGCAGTCAAACAGCAGGTGTGCATGGCGGAGGAGGCGTATACGATGACGGAGGGAAAGCAGCTTTTGAAAATCGCAGGGATTACCGTGGCAGTTTATATTTTGATGAAATATTTTCTGCCCTACGTGATCCCCTTTTTTATTTCCTATATTCTGGTACATCTCTTAAAGCCGGTGACGGAGCTGATTTATAAAAAGCTGCGGCTGCGCAGAGAACTGATTCTGTCGGTGTTGCTTGCCGCATTGCTCATTGTGTGCTCACTCCTTTTTTATATGATCTATTGCATGCTCATGGGACAATTAAAAAGGGTTGCCATGAATTTTGACGATTACTACCGCTGTTTTTGTGAAGGGATCGACGAGTGCTGCCGGTTTGCGGAGCGAAATTTTGGCGTGGAGATGGAGGAGATGAGATCATTTGTATACTCCGGGATTGAGCACGCCACTGAGCAGATACGGATCTATATCGTGCCGGGTATTTTTAATTACTCAATGAGGTATCTGAAAAAAGCAATGGACGCGGCATTGTTTCTGCTCATGGTATTTGTGGCGGCGATTCTTCTGATGCGGGATTATGACAGGATGCGTGAACAGCTTCGGAACTATCGGCTGTATCGGCACGTGGAGCATATCAGCGGACGAATGTGGCACCAGGGCGGTATGTATTTAAAGGCACAGGCAATGATCATCGGGATCGTGAGCATCCTGTGTGTACTGGGACTTTGGCTGCTTGGTAATCCGTATTTTGTGCTGCTAGGCGTTGCTGCGGGGCTTCTGGATGCACTGCCCTTTATCGGGACAGGGACGGTTCTGCTCCCGGTCGCGTTTTTCCTTGTACTGCAGGGAAGCTATGCAAAGGCAGCGGGCTATGGTGTGCTGTTTTTCATCACCTACGTGGCGCGGGAATTTCTCGAGCCGCGGCTGATCGGAGCGCGTCTTGGCATTTATCCGTTTGTAATGGTAGTTGTCGTATACGCCGGACTCTACCTGTATGGACCATCTGGCGTCGTGCTCGGACCGGTGACACTGCTGCTCATTTTGGAAACAGTGAGGGAACTGGCGCGCGAATGAGCATAAGCAATTACGAAGCGTTTTAACATAATCTGACAAGTGTGGAAATTGTTGACAAATTTTACGAGATGTTTGCGGATTCAAATGCGGAAAGCAAAATATTTTTTGCTGTGGGTGTATATTTTTTATTCGTTTTCTGTTAAAATAGAAATGTATTTGCGGTTAGAATTCGACAGATAGAAGGAGGCAGTATGGACAGAAAAAGAAATGAAATCGCAAGGTCACTGTCCATGGTTACCCAGCTTGGCATCAGCATGCTTGCACCGCTGATTCTTTGTGTATGCGTCGGCATATGGCTGGACGATACCTTTGGATGGTCGACAACAGCCGTGCTCGTCGTGCTCGGCATTATGGCGGGTGCGCGGAACACATGGATGCTGGCGCAGCAGGTAGGAATGCCACGCCAGAAGAGGAGGAAAAAGGATGAAAAGACAGATCAATAATACCCTCCTCGAGCTGATTACAGGGATTATCATATCTGCAGCAGTGGTGGAAGTGCTTTCGATTCTGGTCGCAGGATTTTCCTGGAAATTTACGTCTGGGCTGTGGATTGGAGCAGCTACAGCGATCGGGCTTGCTGCCCATATGTACCGCTCTATTGACCGTGCGCTGGATATGCAGCCGGATGATGCAGATAAATACATGCGTCGGGCTTATCTGATCCGGACTGCCGTGATTCTCCTTGTCGCGGGAGCAGTTACGTTTCTGAAGCTCGGATATGTGATGGCTACCTTTGTCGGCGTGTTCTGTCTGAAGTTCGGAGCATTCCTTCAGCCGCTGACCCACCGGATGCTTCATGGAAAGGATGAAGCTGTGCTGGACGAGACGGGTGAAGACGATCCGCCGCATACCGATTCCTGATAAAGTCTGCAAGACAGATTTTATAGATATGTAACCTGGTTACATGAATGTTAAGGAAATACCGTACCGGATCCCGCCTGCCTGCGGGAGAGGGACGAGCATTACGGAAGAAAGGAGGAAAAAAAGTGGGAGCTGCGAATTTGCTGGCATCTTCTGATCAGGATGTGGATTTTTTTATACATGGTGTGTTCAGCTATGAGCTGTTTGGCCAGACCTTCTGGATCACAACAACACATGTTGCAATCGCAATTGTTATGCTGCTGATTGTGATATTTGCAGTTGCAGCACGTATTGCGATCAGTCATGCCGAAAAGTACCCGACCGGTTTTCAGAACATTGTCGAGATGATTGTCGAGATGCTCGATAAGATGGTGGAAAGCAGTATGGGACCTTATGCAAAAAAGTTCCGGAACTACATCGGCAGTATTTTTATTTTCATCTTTCTGAGCAATATCTCGGGACTTTTCGGGCTTCGCCCGCCGACAGCGGATTATGGTGTGACGTTGCCGCTTGGTCTTCTGACCTTTGGCATTATTCAGTACAATAATATCAAATATAACAAGTTCGGCGCATTTACCGGGCTGTTCAAGCCGCTGCCGTTCCTGTTTCCGATCAATCTGATCGGAGAGATTGCAACGCCGTTTTCATTGTCGCTGCGTCTGTTCGGTAATGTCCTTTCAGGCACAGTTATGATGTCGCTGATCTATACGCTTCTGGCGAAGTTCGCAATCGGCTGGCCGGGATTTCTGCACATCTATTTTGATGTGTTCTCGGGCGCAATTCAGACATACGTATTCTGTATGCTGACCATGGTATATGTAACAGACAAGCTGCCGGAAGTGGAGTAGGGCAGAATTAAACACAACATAGGAGGTTTTATTATGGGTATTACAGACAGAGGTTTAGTATTAGCTTGCTCAGCAATTGGTGCAGGTCTGGCGCTGATCGCCGGTATCGGACCTGGTGTAGGACAGGGTATCGCAGCAGGACATGGTGCTTCTGCGGTTGGAAGAAATCCGGGAGCGAAGGGTGATATCACATCTACGATGCTTCTTGGACAGGCCGTAGCCGAGACAACCGGTCTGTATGGTCTGGCAATCGCTTTCATTCTCTTATTCGCAAACCCGCTGATCGGAAAGCTTTGATTTCCGGATTCGGGAAGGAAAGACTAAAAATGGGAAGGAGGCGAAATCTTGGAACCACGTTTGTTTAATCTTGACCCGCAGCTGCTGCATGACGCGGTGCTGCTTGCGATTGCAGTATTCGTAATGTTTTTATTTCTTTCTTACATGCTGTTCAATCCGGCACGCGAAATGCTGAAAAAGCGTCAGGACAAGGTGAAGAATGATATCGATTCTGCAGAGAAGTCCAGAGAGGATGCTGCGAAGCTGAAGGAAGAGTACGAGAACAGACTGCGTGAGATTCATAAAGAGGAGGACGCAATTTTAAGTGCGGCCCGCCAGAAGGCGCTGGAAAATGAGACGAAGATCATTGACCAGGCAAAGGCGGAGGCAGCCAATATTATTGAACGTGCGAATCATCAGGCTGAGCTTGAGATGAAGAAAGCGCAGGATGAGATTAAGAAGGAAATTATTACAGTTGCTTCTATGGTTGCCGGAAAGGCAGTCAGTGAGAAGCTCGATATTGAGATCCAGGATTCGTTAATTGACGATACATTAAAGGAGATAGGTGAAAAGACATGGCAAAGCTAGTATCCAGAACCTATGGGGATGCGCTGTTTGAGCTTGCCGTGGAGGAGAACCGGGTGGATGAGCTGTCAGAAGAAATTCAGGTGCTGACAGAGATCCTGGAACAGAACAAAGACTTTGAAAAGATTATGGTGCATCCGGAGATTCCGCAGGAGACGAAGCTTCAGGTCATCGAGGATGTTTTCAAGGGACGGGTATCCGACACCCTCACAGGTTTTTTACGAATTGTGGCAGCAAAGGGAAGATACAAAGAATTACCCGGGATTTTTGCGTATTTTACAGCAAGAGTAAAAGAATATAAAAAGATCGGAGTGGCGGAGGTCACCTCTGCGATTCCGCTGACCGGAGTTCAGAAGCAGAAGGTAGAACAGAAGCTTCTTCAGACAACTCCGTATGAAACAATGGAGATCGAATATAAGGTAGATGCGGCGAAAATCGGCGGGCTGATGATCCGGATCGGAGACCGTGTTGTAGACGGTACGGTGAGCAGTCGGCTGGCGGCCCTGACCTCTTGCCTTATGAAGATTTCACTAGAAAGCGAGAAAGAAGGTGTACAGGCCTCATGAATTTAAGACCAGAGGAAATCAGTTCCGTGATCAAAGAGCAGATTCAGAGATACTCCTCCGAAATCGCAGTGTCAGACACAGGTACGGTCATCCAGGTAGCGGACGGTATCGCCCGTGTATATGGTTTGGAGAATGCCATGCAGGGTGAGCTGCTGGAGTTTCCGGGCGAGGTATACGGCATGGTGCTGAATCTGGAGGAAGACAATGTCGGAGCGGTACTTCTCGGCAACAGCACCGAGATCGGTGAGGGAGATATCGTAAAGACCACGGGCAGAGTTGTGGAGGTTCCGGTCGGAGACGGAATGCTCGGGCGTGTCGTAAATGCGCTCGGACAGCCGATCGATGGAAAGGGACCGATCCATGCAGATAAATATCGCCAGATCGAGCGTGTCGCATCCGGCGTCATTTCCAGAAAAGCGGTTGATACCCCGCTGCAGACCGGTATCAAGGCGATCGACTCCATGGTGCCGATCGGAAGAGGACAGCGTGAGCTGATCATCGGAGACCGTCAGACCGGTAAGACGGCTATTGCGATTGATACAATCATCAATCAGAAAGGGCAGGGCGTAAAGTGTATTTACGTGGCGATCGGTCAGAAGGCTTCTACGGTGGCTTCTCTTGTAAAAACACTGGAGGAGTACGGAGCGATGGATTACACGACCGTTGTATCAGCGACGGCCAGTGAGCTGGCGCCGCTGCAGTACATTGCACCGTATTCAGGCTGTGCGATCGGTGAGGAATGGATGGAGAACGGAGAGGACGTGCTTGTCATTTATGATGACTTGTCGAAGCACGCGGCGGCTTACCGTACACTCTCCCTGCTTTTGAAGCGTCCGCCAGGACGTGAGGCATATCCGGGTGATGTATTCTATCTGCATTCCAGACTGCTGGAACGTGCGGCACGTCTCTCGGATGAATTGGGCGGAGGTTCCCTGACGGCACTTCCGATTATAGAGACGCAGGCAGGAGATGTTTCTGCCTATATTCCGACAAACGTTATTTCCATCACAGACGGTCAGATCTATCTGGAGACAGAGATGTTTAATGCGGGCTTCCGTCCGGCGGTCAACGCAGGACTTTCCGTATCCCGTGTAGGAGGCGCAGCACAGATCAAGGCGATGAAGAAGATCGCAGCCCCGATCCGTGTCGAGCTGGCACAGTATCGTGAGCTGGCAGCCTTCTCCCAGTTCGGTTCTGATCTGGACGATGATACGAAGGAACGTCTGGCACAGGGTGAACGTATCAAAGAGATCCTGAAGCAGCCGCAGTATCAGCCGATGGCCGTACAGTATCAGGTCATCATCATTTACGCAGCGACAAAGAAATATCTGATCGATATTCCGGTAAAGGATATCATGCGTTTTGAGAAGGAACTGTTTGAGTTCCTCGATACGAAGTATCCGGAGGTTCCGAATGCAATCGCAACGGAGAAGCAGATTTCCGAGAAGACGGATGCAGCACTGCAGTCTGCATTGAAGGAGTTCAAGGCCGCATTTAGGAAAGGGTGATACTTATGGCTTCGATGAGAGACATAAAACGCCGCCGGAGCAGTATTGCCAGTACACAGCAGATTACCAATGCCATGAAGCTGGTATCCACGGTTAAGCTGCAGAAGACAAAGGCACGTGCGGAGCGGTCCAAGCCGTATTTTGACAAGATGTATGCGACGGTTACGTCCATGCTTGCCAAATCCGGAACGATTGAACATCCGTATTTAAAGCCGCAGGCATCCGGGAAAAAGGCAGTCATTGTCGTTACTTCAAACCGTGGACTTGCAGGCGGGTACAATGCCAGTGTGATCAAGCTGATTACCGGCTCGGATTTAAAACCGGATGATCTGTTGCTTTACACGGTGGGAAATAAAGGAAAAGAATATTTCCAGCACAGAGAGTATACGATTGCAAAGGATTACAGCGAGGTCATTGAGAACCCGATGTTCTCTGATGCAAAGGAAATCTGTGAGGAAGTGCTCGGGGGATATGCAGCGGGTGAGATTTCAGAAATCTATCTTGCCTACACGTATTTTAAAAATACCGTCGTACATGAGCCGAAGCTCTTAAAGCTGCTTCCGGTAGAGATCGAGGAAGCGGACATTGAGGCGGCAAAGGCGGATTCACTGATGAACTATGAGCCGGAGGAGACCGAGGCCCTGGAGATCATCATTCCGAAATATGTGACGAGCATTTTATACGGCGCTCTGGTAGAGGCCATTGCGAGTGAGAACGGCGCCCGTATGCAGGCGATGGATTCCGCAACGAGCAATGCGCAGGACATGATCGATCATCTGACCTTGCAGTACAACCGTGCGCGTCAGGGCTCCATTACACAGGAGCTGACCGAGATCATAGCCGGAGCAAATGCAATACAGTAAAGTAATATAGAAGAGGAGAGTGAATTATCATGCCAAATACAGGTAAAATCACTCAGATTATCGGTGCGGTACTGGATATCAAATTTACAGAGGGACATCTTCCGTCAATTTATGAAGCTATCCATATCACCCGCAAGAACGGGGAACTTCTCGTTGTAGAGGTCGCACAGCACCTTGGCGATGAGACGGTTCGATGCATCGCAATGGGTCCGACCGACGGACTGGTACGCGGCATGGAGGCCGTGGCGACCGGTGCGCCGATCTCGGTTCCGGTAGGCGAGGAGACGCTGGGTCGCATTTTCAATGTGACCGGTGATCCGATCGACAACAAGCCGGCACCGGCGGGCGCAAAGAAGATGCCGATTCATCGGGAAGCACCGTCATTTGAGGAGCAGTCCACCTCGGCAGAGGTACTGGAGACCGGAATTAAGGTCGTTGATCTGCTCTGCCCGTATCAGAAGGGTGGAAAGATCGGTCTGTTCGGTGGAGCAGGTGTAGGTAAAACCGTTCTGATTCAGGAGCTGATTCGTAATATCGCGACTGAGCACGGCGGATATTCCGTATTTACCGGCGTTGGAGAGCGTACCCGTGAGGGTAACGACCTGTATCACGAGATGCAGGAATCCGGCGTTATCAATAAAACGACAATGGTGTTCGGACAAATGAATGAGCCGCCTGGAGCAAGAATGCGTGTCGGTCTGACCGGTCTGACGATGGCGGAGAACTTCCGTGATGAGGGCGGAAAGGATGTACTTCTGTTCATTGACAACATCTTCCGTTTCACACAGGCCGGATCTGAGGTATCCGCACTGCTTGGACGTATGCCATCCGCAGTTGGTTATCAGCCGACCCTTCAGACGGAGATGGGTGCGCTGCAGGAGCGTATCACTTCGACAAAGAATGGTTCCATTACATCCGTACAGGCAGTCTATGTACCGGCGGATGACCTGACAGACCCGGCCCCGGCGACGACGTTTGCACATCTGGATGCGACGACCGTACTTTCCCGTTCGATCGTAGAGCTCGGAATTTACCCGGCAGTGGATCCGCTGGAGTCTACTTCCCGTATCCTGGATCCGCGTATCGTCGGTGAAGAGCATTATGCGGTAGCCCGCGGCGTGCAGGAGATTCTTCAGAAGTACAAGGAGCTTCAGGATATCATCGCAATCCTCGGCATGGATGAGCTGTCTGAGGAGGACAAGCTGATTGTCAGCCGTGCGAGAAAGGTACAGAGATTCCTGTCTCAGCCGTTCTTTGTAGCGGTACAGTTTACCGGTGTGGACGGACGTTATGTTCCGCTGTCCGAGACGATCCGTGGCTTCAGGGAGATCCTTGAAGGTAAGCATGACGATATCCCGGAGAGCTGTTTCCTGAATGCAGGAAGCATCGACGACGTAATCGCCCGCGCATAAGGTGTGAACCACAGTCGGCAGAAAGGGTGAAAGCGTATGGCAGACGATGGCAAGTTTTTTGATCTTGAGATCATTACGCCTGACCGCGTTTTCTGGACCGGAAAGGCGTCCATGCTGGAGCTGAACACGACAGAGGGAGAGGTCGGTATTTATAAGCGCCATATCCCGATGACCATGATTATTGAACCGGGCATTGTGAAAATTCATGAGGAGGACGGGATCCGGGAAGCAGCCGTGCATGCGGGCTTTATTGAGATCCTTCCGGATCGGATTTCCATGATGGCGGAGGTGGCCGAATGGCCGGACGAGATTGACAGGAACCGTGCAAAGGAAGCAGAACAGCGCGCTGAGCGCCGCTTGCAGGCACATGATCCATCGATCAATATCTCCCGGGCTGAGTTGGCTTTAAAGAGAGCGCTCGTGCGTCAGCAGCTGGCAGACAAATAGAGCAAAAAAAGGACGTGTGAAAAAACAAATTTTTTTCACACGTCCTTTTTACAGTTTTTTCCGCAGCATATCCGGATTTGTACTGTAGCGCAGCGCGGTTTCTGCGGTGATCGTGCCCGAATGGTAAAGCTGCAAAAGGCTGCTGTCCATTGAGTGCATTTCATCCCTTGCGGATGTATAGATGATTCCATCGATCTGGTGTGTTTTATTGTCACGGATCATATTGCTGATGGCGGGTGTCATGATCATGAGCTCAAAGGCAGGAACCATGTGACCGTCGATGGCCGGGACAAGCTGCTGGGAGACAACGGCGCGGAGCACCATTGAGAGCTGCATCGCGATCTGATGCTGCTGGGATGGTTCGAAGACGTCGATGATCCGGCTGATCGTGTTCGCGGCGCCGATTGTATGCAGACTGGAGAGGATAAGGTGTCCGGTCTCCGCAGCGGTCATAGCCGTCTGGATCGTCTCATGGTCACGCATCTCACCGAGCAGGATGACATCAGGGCTCTGGCGCAGCGCTGCACGCAGTGCCGTCAGATAATTATCCGTATCGGTTGAGATTTCGCGCTGACTGACAATACTTTTTTTATGGTGGTGCAGGAATTCCAGAGGATCCTCCAGGGTGATGATGTGATTTTCGCGTGTCGAGTTGATGCGGTCAATCAGGCAGGCGAGCGTCGTCGACTTGCCGCTTCCGGCAGGGCCGGTGACAAGGAGCATGCCCTTTGTGAGATCGGTCAGCTGCAGGATCGAATCCGGGATGCCGAGCAGTGCAGGATCCGGAAGCTCAAATGCGATGACACGGATCACAGCAGCGAGTGAACCACGCTGCTTGTACGTGCTCACTCGATAGCGGGACAATCCCGGGATCGCGAAAGAAAAGTCATCATCGCCGGATTCCAGAAAAGGATCGATTTTCCGGTTCTGTGCGAGTATATAGATCTGCCGAATCAGAGATTCGGTAGTATCCGGCATAAGCCGTTCTCCTTTCGTGTGCATAAATCCATTTACTTTATAGGTCAGTGGGCGTCCGGCTACGATAAAAATGTCGGATGCGTTTGAGTTGGTAGCGGCCGTCAGCATATCGGTCGCCTGAAGCGTGGCAATATCAGCCATGACAGGAGATCCCCTTTCGTAAGAAAAATATGATGATGCCAGGGTCAAAAGGTCAAAAAGCCGTTCATGCTTGCATGATAAGGCTTTTGAACTTGGGACCCGCCAAACATGAGAAAGTAGCGATTTACGTAGTAAATCAGCGGATTTCTCATGTTTGCAGAATTGCGGGAGCTGCTTCGCAGCGGAGCAATTCGTAGGCATCATTTGGGTCAAAATACCTTTTGACCCAAATATTATATGATGTCAGGTTTCACTTTCTGGCATATCGGTTCGAAGCAGCTTCATAGATGTGTCAACTGCCCAGTCCTGCGTATTTACGATTTTCCAGGTGGTGATATGATACAGTGTATCCGTATCCTTTTTCGGAAAATCGACGGCGAGCACGACGGCGAGCTGCTGGCTTTCGGTGATGGCGATGGCAAAGGAAACCGTGTGTGTATCGGTATCCCAGCTTACTTCCGGAATGACATCTGCGATCTGGCGGCAGGAATCATAGTAGCTGCTTTCCGGGGTAGATGATGCATCGGATGAAAACAGTCGTAAATAGTTCGCTAACTGTGCATCGATCTTTGAAAGCAGCTGATTGGCTTTTGTGTTTGCCTCGTAGTAGGTGGTTGTCCGTGCTGCCATTTTTTCGCCGAGTGCCTGGTCTGCCCTAGATTCCGAGACCGAAAGTAGGGAAAAGGTAATGAGACAGAGAGAGACAAAGATCAGGATCAGAAGCGAAAGTCCGGAAGTCCTTCTCATGAGAGCACCTCCTTTCTCGTCAGCGGCCGGTGGAACGAGACATCCAGTGTATAAATCACTTCGCCGGAGGATTTGCAGACGGAGATCGTTGCACTTTCCTCATGGTTATCCACAATAAGGGGTACGGTAAGTGAATAACTTTCTTTTTTTGGAGAACAGCTGTGGAAATCCTGATCAAAACAGATAGTTATCACCGGATCAAGCCCCGAATCATCCAGAACAGCCTCCGGGTAGGCAGTGAGCAGTACAGAAACAGAGTCACCCCCCGCTTCGAGCAGCTCCGCAACTGAAGCCGCAGCCTCCTGTGCCTGAAACAGCTCTTCCGTATGCTTTGTCATACTGTGTGACTGGACGAACAGCCGCAGACAGACCGTACTGATGATCAGAAAGAAAAACAGCACGATCAGAAATTCAATAAAAAACAACCGGGTTCCGGAATGATTCGATGTTGATGATTTCATTTTAGTGCTCCTTAAAAATTATTTCCGTACAGTGTATTTCGTCTTCCTTTCTGCGGGCAACAGACCGGATATCAGGTCTTTGACAATGCGGCAGCAGATAAATGAATCCGTGCTGTATTGTTCCTTCCTTCTGTGTCCGTTACGGTGATCAGCAAAACGGATTCAGAGCCGTCGGGGGCGGATTCCACAGAAAAAGTGAATCCGGACAGCTCGGTGATCGCAGTCCCCATATCTGCAGATGGTACATTGGATGCCTGCGTGAACAGCTCCCGCAGAGCCCCGTCATAGAAATACAGGTAGGTGCAGTAGTGCGTGCCGTTTTGTTCTTCATACAGGACGAGGCTCGGAATGTCATCCAGTTCTCTGACATTTACGCCGTCTGTGTGATCATGCTGCCGCAGCTTTTCGGCCAGATAGGAGAGCGCCATCCGGGAGGTATAATTCTTATTCAGACTGTCTGTTCCGTTCTGATAGACCATAGAGCCGGTTCCTGCTACCAGAAGAGAAAAGAGCAGAAAGGAAAGCAGCAGCAGAAAAGTAAAGAGCGTATCGATGGAGTGTCTTGTCGGTTTTGAATTCATGGGTAATTCCTCCTTGTTTTCCGTGAGAAACAAGCCAGGCAGGCAGCTACGGCCGAAGGTCAATCACCGTAACGGTCGGTGGGAGGTTGGAGCTGAAGACCTCGTAGTCGACGGCGTATTCTTCCGGGTTCCATGAGATTCCGTAGTGTTTTTCCAGATAGGAAAGGCTGGCTGGATAAATCCCCTCCACCGCATAGCAGTGAACAGCGCTGCGCAGGATCGCCTGCTTCAGATTCTCCATCTGCGCGTGATTCGTTGTCTCTGTGACAGAAGAAGAAAATTTCCACAAAAACAGAACACACCCAAGCGTAAGCACTACAGATGGAACCAGGCGGCGCCGGATATCATGAGGGGTATGTTCCTGGCTGAAACGGTTCATAGGTCAGGCCTCCTTTTTTGTAAGCGTCATCCGATACCGGCCATGATACTGAGTAATGGCAGCATGACAGAGACGAGAATCAGTCCGGTCAGGACCGAGAGAATCGCTGTCATGGTTGGTTCGATTTTACCAATGGCATTTTGCAGTCGCTCTTCGGCCTGCTTCCCGGCGCGAATGGAAATATCCTTCAGGGCGTCCTCCGCATCGCCGGTGCGAAAGCCGATCGAGAGCAGGCGGGCGTTCATTCCGCTGTAGATGCCGGCTTTATTCAGCGAGACGGCAAATTCTTCGCCTTCGTTTTGTAGCGCCTCTGCTTTTTTTAGCTGCTTCTGAAACTGTGGCTGTGTGGAAACATCACCGGCTAAGGAGAAGCTCTCACCGACATCCAGACCACAGTGCAGGGCCATGGAGAGTGCGTCAGAAAAATGTGCACATGCCGTAAGATGACTGATTTCACGGGTGACCGGGAGCGGCAGAATGAGCTTTAAAAGTCTGGCGCGTCCACTGGCTGTACGAAGCCAGATGATGCCTGCGGCTGCTGCTGTGAGCACGCCGATCAGAAGCACGACGGAACAGCCCTGCAGCACATGCGTGATCCGAAAAACGGCGGAGGTGACACCTGTCATTTCGATGCCAAGCTGTGAGAATACCTTTTCGAACACCGGCATGACCTGTGTCACGAGCACCAAGAGAATGGCAAAGAGCATGCCGAGCAGGATAAGCGGGTAGGTCAGCGCATTGCGGATATTGGTGAGCATGGTTTCCTGTCGTTCATAGTAGGAGGCAAGGGAAGCCATAGTCTCCTCAAGGGTGCCGGACTGTTCGCCGAGCGCAGTCATCTTCTGGAAATAGTCAGGAAACCATCCGGTCTGCTGCATCGCTTCTGCAAATTCTCCGGTCTCTTCAAGACGTTCATAGAGTCCGCCAAGAATCTCCTTTCCATCTGAAGAGACAGCATCCTCGCGGAGAATTGAGACACTCTCGAGTACAGAGATGCCGGAGTGGAGCAGCATGGAGAGCTGCCTTGCAAGCGAAGATAATTCATTATTATTCAGAGCTTTTTGCATGAGAAAACCTCCTGTCAGTAAACATATTGGAGTGTATAATTGCTGGCATCACCGATGTATTCCCGGATGGCTTCGCTGTCCTTTCCGACGGAATCAAACGTGGGATCCATGAATTTCCATTCGTTTCCGTCGAACTGAGCGACTTTTTCCACCCAGCCGACTGATTCAATGTAGACGTCGATCCAGGCGTGTTTGACATCGCCGCTGTAGCCGATCGCCAGACGGGTCGGGATCGATAAGGAGCGGAGCATAGCGGTCAGAAGTGCTGCATAGTCGAAACAGATGCCGGTTTTTGTCTTTAATGTTTCGTCAAGGTCAGGCAAATAGCCGGCTTTCACCGTGGCAGCCTTTTCATTGTCGTAGGTCAGTGTCGTTACGACATATTCATAAAGTGTGCGAAGTGCATCCAGATCCGTCTCGGCATCTGCGGAGAGTGAGGCGGCCAAGGAGACGAGCTTGCTGTCTGCGGAAAAGTCTACGTACTGGTTTGGATATAGAAATGGAAGAAACACATTTTCCAGGGTCACATCCAGTGGATAACTGAAAAGGGAAGCATACTGTCCGTTTCCGATGTCCTCAAAGGCAAGAATCAGATAGGCACCGTCCCCGGACGTGAGAGGGAATGCCGTCCAGTCGTCTTTGGTTTCCAGAAAATAGTTATAGACCACATCGTCCTCTCCGGTCACTTGAATATTTACTTTTGTATTGTCGCTTGTCACTTTCCCCATAAAATAGCCCATAGAGGCATTGGAAAAATCAAGGATCAGAGGCTCATCTCCGGTCTGCACGGTTCCGTCTGCGGTCGGAGCCAGAACACTTGTCTGACCGGGGACATAGCCGGGAGGAGCAGAGACGCTGTCGTCCGTATTGCTTTTTGTTGTACCGCAGCTGCAACACAGTAATGCGATAAAGAACAGAAGGGAAAACAGCCAGCCATAATGTATCTTTATCATAAGTTGACTCCTTTTGACCTTAATATCATTCTGGCTCCAGTATAGCAGATAACCTGAAAAAGAAAAGAAAAAAGGCGAAAAAATGAGAAAATGCGGTTGACAATGGCAGTTAAAGTGATTATAGTAGAAAAAGAGAAATAGACATATCTGATATAAAGGCAAACCCGTTGAAAAGCGGGGACGCAAAGCCAAGGGTCTAACGTCCGAAGGACTATGACAGCCGGTTGCCGCATTTCCGGAGTATTGTGTATTTTGTTGGATTTTTTTGAGTATGCATATATTTGCTGGAGCGTGTAGATGGTGACCGCTGATGAAAATCAGGCGGTTTTTTCTTTTTCATGGTTTTTTATGAAAAAGAGTCGTATACAGGGAATGATATATCAGAAAGTTATTTCAGTAACCATTACAGATGTGTTTTTATTTCAAGGAGGAAGAGACTATGAAGAAGCTGGCTATGAAAGAAGCGCTTCGGAAAAAGCTGACAAAGGCAGGGGCACTTGCACTTGCGGCAGTGGTTGCAATGGGCGGAGGCGTTACTTATTACAATTCACAGAATCAGGTACCGGAGCTGATTACTTACGTAGATACCGATGGAAGTATTGAGATTCCGGATGAGGATGTACCGCTTGCGGCACCGAAGGTTACAAGATCCACAAAGACAAAGAAGACCACAAAGAAGATTAAGATGAAAAAGGCTTCCAAGAAGACCTACAAGACGGCTGGGAAGACCGTGACAAAGAAGAAAAAGAAGGTAAAGTCATCTAAGAAAAATGTTACCACGACAGAAACGCTGACGGCAACGAATGTGACAAATGCATATAAGAAGGGTTCTAAGATTGATACCCGGGTGACGACGGTAAAGACGACGGTTATAAAGACCGTAGCACCGACCGGTACTGCAGCAGCAACCGCAGCAGCAACCGGTACAGCGACAACGACCGCGACCAAGGCGACGACCGCAGGTACCGCATCCGCAGCACAGAACGGTGAGATCGCGATCACGCAGATTGCCCCGTTGGTAAGCGGTAATGTGACAAGCGCATTCTAGAAGCTCGGATTTAAGATTGTCATCAATTCCGGTGTATCTTATTCCGGACTGTGTGACGCACGGACCCGTACTGTTACGCTGAAGCGTGCGGACAATACTGTATACCATGAGCTGGGACACTTTGTAGCATTTGTGGCAGGCAACATTGATACGTCCTCTGCGTTCCAGAGTATTTACAACCGTGAAAAATCCCTGTACACAGACTACAACAAGTCATATGTATTATCCAGCAGCTCCGAGTACTTCGCAGAGTCCTACAAGAACTACATTCTGAATCCGACTCAGCTGAAGAATTCCCGCCCGGAGACCTACGCAGCGATTGAGAACGCACTTTCCAGAGTGACGGACGCACAGGCATCCAGAATTCTGAGTGTATACGGCGCACTGTGGAACAAATAATAAAGTAAAAATACCGGCTTCCAGTTTCAGATATCAGATCTGATTTGGAGCCGGTATTTTTCTGATTATTCTGGTTTGGTTTCGTCTTTCGAAGAAGCAGCTGCATCTGTTGCTTCTGTCGAAGCGGTCACGTCCTCTTTTACATCAAGCTCTGTCTTTTCGATTTCATCCAGGTTCCAGTTATCCGGATCCTCATCCGTGGTCGGATCTGCCGGTGTGTATTTTGCAAAAATCTTTTTGAAGAAAAAGGAATTCGCAAAGGCTACGAGTGCGAAACCGGCCATCATCCAGATAAGGATACCGTACCATAAGGTATAGGTGTTCAGGAAGGTGGCAAGCACTGACGCTGCACAGATGACCAGCATGACAAAGGTCCTCGGAAGATTTACGACTGCCATGATAAAGGCATTTTTAAAGGTATCCTTTACAGAGTTGTAAAAGCGTGCAAGAATCGGGAACACGTAGAGCAGGATCAGGGCGTATATAATCATCGTTGCGGTGATGACTACGCGCAGGACGGTCACAAAGGTTCCGGTGGAATCCTTGAGGATCAGCAGATCCAGAACAAGTACGATGCCGAAGAACAGCAGGATCAGCCAGATGATCGTTGCCTGCTTGAAATTCTGCTTGAAGGATTTCAGGAAGCCCCGGGCGATATAGCCTTCTTCATTTTCGGCCAGCTTTAAGGTCACATAATACATCGCGGTAAAGGATGCCCCGATCGTGAAAATAGGAAGGCTGCAGACAAGAAACAGGATGTTCAGAAGCATCAGATCTGCCAGCTTGCCGAGTGCACGGAACAGACCATTGTCCATGTTGAAAAAGTTACTCATTTCATCACTCTCTTTTCTATTAAATTCGTCGTAGACTGCCGACTTCCCACACAATATGTCATGCCGAAACCGACTTTCTCAAGTATACTGGAAATATAGGAAAAAAGCAATGAAAAATGCGGGCATTTTCAGCACATCATAAATTGACAAGAAAACAAAGACTGAGCTATAATAACGAAATGTGCGATTTATAAATTAAGAACAACAGGCATATCTGAAAAAGATAAAATTCAGGGGTGTTCAAGAAGGAGGCAGCATATGTACGATAAGGTACCTACCAACAGAAATGTTGTTGAACACGAAAAAGAAGTAGAAAAATTCTGGAAAGAACAGGATATTTTTAAAAAGAGCATGGAGAACCGCAAAGAAGGTGAGACATATACCTTCTATGACGGACCGCCTACAGCAAACGGAAAGCCACACATCGGTCATGTGCTGACCCGTGTTATCAAGGATATGATTCCGCGCTACCAGACGATGAAGGGAAAGATGGTTCCGAGAAAGGCCGGCTGGGATACGCATGGACTGCCGGTAGAGCTGGAAGTCGAGAAGATGCTCGGTCTCGACGGTAAGGAGCAGATCGAGGAGTACGGTGTGGAGCCGTTCATCCAGCACTGCAAGGAGAGCGTCTGGAAGTACAAGGGGATGTGGGAGGATTTCTCCGCGACCGTTGGCTTCTGGGCGGATATGGATGATCCGTATGTCACCTACGATGACAATTTTATCGAGTCTGAGTGGTGGGCATTAAAGCAGATCTGGGAGAAGAAGCTTCTGTACAAGGGCTACAAGATCGTACCGTACTGCCCGCGCTGCGGTACCCCGCTTTCGAGCCATGAGGTGGCACAGGGATATAAGGACGTCAAGGAACGTTCCGCAATTGCACGCTTCAAGGTGAAGGGAGAGGAGGCGTACATTCTTGCGTGGACGACGACACCGTGGACCCTTCCGTCGAACGTTGCGCTCTGCGTGAATCCGGATGAGGATTATATCAAAGTCAAAATGAAGGATCAGGACTATGTATACTATCTGGCAGCTGCGCTGGCGGATACCGTGCTCGGAGCGGAGACCTACGATGTCCTTGAGACTTATAAGGGTAAGGATCTTGAATTCAAGGAGTATGAGGCACTTTACCCGGTAGAGCTGAAAAAGAAAGCGTACTATGTTGTATGTGATCCGTATGTTACGATGACCGATGGTACCGGTGTTGTACATATCGCACCGGCATTTGGTGAGGACGACAGCAAGGTCGGCAGAAAATATGATCTTCCGTTCCTGCAGCTCGTCGATGAGAATGGTATGATGACGAAGGAGACGAAATGGGCCGGTCACTCCTGTATTGCACGAAAGGATCTCGAAAATGAGAACGGCGTTTCCCCGGAGGTCATCAAGGATCTGGATGCGAGAGGACTGCTGTATTCCGCACCGAAGTTTGAGCATAGCTACCCGCACTGCTGGCGCTGTGATACACCGCTGATTTATTATGCACGCGAGTCCTGGTTCATCAAGATGACTGCGGTGCGCGATGATCTGGTGCGCAATAATAATACGGTAAACTGGATTCCGGAGAGCATCGGTAAGGGACGTTTCGGTGACTGGCTGGAAAATGTACAGGACTGGGGACTTTCACGGAACCGTTACTGGGGTACTCCGCTGAATATCTGGGAGTGCGAGTGCGGACATATGGAGTCCGTCGGCAGCAAGAAGGAGCTGCATGAGCTTTCTGATGACTGCCCGGAGGAGATCGAGCTGCACCGTCCGTTCATCGACAAGGTGACGATTCGCTGTCCGAAGTGCGGAAAGCCGATGCACCGGGTACCGGAAGTAATCGACTGCTGGTTCGATTCCGGTTCCATGCCGTTTGCGCAGTATCACTATCCGTTTGAAAATAAAGAATATTTCGAGAAACACTTCCCGGCTCAGTTTATTTCTGAGGCAGTGGATCAGACCAGAGGCTGGTTCTATTCTCTGATGGCGATCTCCACACTGCTGTTTAATAAGGCTCCGTTTGAAAATGTTATCGTTCTTGGACACGTGCAGGATGAAAACGGCCAGAAGATGAGCAAATCCAAGGGAAATGCCGTCGATCCGTTCGAGGCGCTTTCCAAATATGGCGCGGATGCAATTCGCTGGTATTTCTATATCAACAGCGCTCCGTGGCTGCCGAATCGTTTCCATGGAAAGGCCGTGCAGGAGGGGCAGAACAAGTTCCTCGGAACACTCTGGAATACCTATGCATTCTTCGTGCTGTATGCCAACATTGACAATTTTGACCCGACCAAGTATACACTGGACTACGAGAAGCTTCCGGTTATGGATAAGTGGTTACTCTCCAAGATGAATTCCATGGTCAAGGCCGTAGATGACAATCTGGGTAATTACCGGATCCCGGAGGCTGCACGTGCACTTGAAGAGTTCGTCGATGATATGAGTAACTGGTATGTCAGAAGAAGCCGTGAGCGTTTCTGGGCGAAAGGCATGGAGACGGATAAGGTCAACGCTTACATGACGCTTTATACTGCACTCGTGACGGTCAGCAAGGCGGCAGCACCGATGATTCCGTTCATGACAGAGGAGATCTATCAGAACATTGTAGTAAAGGTAGATCCGACCGCGCCGGAGAGCATTCATCTGTGTGACTTCCCGAAGGTGGATGAGGCCAAGATTGATCCGGAGCTGGAGCGCGATATGGATGAGGTGCTGAAGGTCGTAGTCCTTGGACGTGCCTGCCGGAATAAGGCAAACATCAAGAACCGCCAGCCGATCGCCAAGATGTATATCAAGGCGCCGCAGACGCTTCCGGAGTATTTTACGGATATTATCCGCGACGAGCTGAATGTAAAGGCTGTTGCATTTACCGATAATGTAGGAGAGTTCATTTCTTACAGCTTCAAGCCGCAGATGCGTACTGTCGGCCCGAAATACGGCAAGCTGCTCGGCAAGATCCGTCAGCTGCTTCCGGCACTTGATGGGGCAGCTGCGATGAATGAGCTGAAGACGACTGGCGCAATCCATCTGGACGTAGACGGTACAGAGGTAGCGCTTGGCGAGGAGGATCTGCTCATTGAGACGGCACAGACAGAAGGCTATGTGAGCGAATCCAACCAGGAGATCGCAGTGGTACTTGATACAAACCTGACACCGGAACTGGTCGAGGAAGGCTTTGTGCGCGAGCTGATCAGCAAGATTCAGACAATGCGTAAGGAAGCCGGCTTCGAGGTCATGGATAAAATAACGGTATCCGCAAAGGGTAACGATAAGATAGATGCGATTCTGAAAAAGTACGAAGATCAGATAAAGGACGAAGTACTTGCAGTAACCGTAGTTTACGGCGAAGTGTCCGGATACAGTAAAGAGTGGAACATCAACGGAGAACAGGTGACACTAGGCGTAGAGAGAAAATAAGCAGAAGAACCCGATCTGCAAAATTTGAATGAAAGGAAAAATGTAATGAGTAAAACATTTGACAAGGAAGAGTTCAAAGAGCGCGTTAAGGAGAATGTGAAAACCCTCTACCGGAAAACAATCAAAGAAGCAACACAGCAGCAGCTGTTTCAGGCTGTTTCCTATGCGGTGAAGGATGATATCATCAATAACTGGCTGGCAACGCAGAAGCAGTATGAGATCGATGATCCGAAGACGGTTTATTACATGTCCATGGAGTTTCTGATGGGGCGTGCGCTTGGAAATAATCTGATCAACCTGTGTGCATATAAGGAAGTAAAGGAAGCGCTGGATGAGATGGGCTTTGACCTCAATGTGATTGAAGACCAGGAGCCGGATGCTGCACTTGGAAACGGCGGCCTTGGCCGTCTGGCAGCATGCTTCCTCGATTCACTTGCAACGCTTGGATATTCCGCATACGGCTGCGGTATCCGTTACCGTTACGGTATGTTCAAGCAGAAAATCGAGAATGGTTATCAGGTAGAAGTACCGGATAACTGGCTTAAGGATGGCAACCCGTTTGAGCTGCGCCGCCCGGAGTATGCGAAGATCGTAAAATTCGGTGGCTATGTCCGTGTGGAGTACGATGAGGAGCACAAGAAGAATAATTTCGTTCAGGAAGGCTACCAGTCGGTACGTGCGATCCCGTATGATATTCCGGTGCTCGGCTACAACAACAACATCGTCAACACCCTGCGTGTATGGGATGCAGAGGCGATCAATGATTTCCATCTTGACTCCTTCGACAAGGGTGATTATCAGAAGGCTGTTGAGCAGGAGAATCTGGCAAAGAACATCGTTGATGTCCTTTATCCGAATGATAATCACTATGCAGGTAAGGAACTGCGTCTGAAGCAGCAGTACTTCTTCATCTCTGCAAGTGTACAGGCAGCAATTGAAAAATATAAGAAGAGCCATAAAGATATCCGTAAATTCTATGAGAAGGCAACATTCCAGCTGAACGATACCCATCCGACTGTAGCAGTCGCAGAGCTGATGCGTATTCTTCTGGATGAGGAAGGACTTGGCTGGGATGAGGCATGGGAGGTAACGACGAAGACCTGTGCTTATACGAACCACACCATCATGGCAGAGGCATTGGAAAAATGGCCGATCGAGCTGTTCTCCAGACTGCTGCCGCGTGTATACCAGATCATCGAAGAGATCAACCGCCGTTTTGTCCTGGAGATTCAGACGAAGTATCCGGGCAATCAGGAGAAGGTTCGCAAGATGGCGATTATCTACGACGGACAGGTTAAGATGGCACATCTGGCGATTGCAGCAGGCTACTCGGTAAACGGCGTTGCAAGACTGCACACCGAGATCCTGGAGAAGCAGGAGCTGAAGGATTTCTACGAGATGATGCCGCAGAAATTCAACAACAAGACAAATGGTATTACGCAGAGAAGATTTCTGCTTCATGCAAATCCGTTGCTTGCAGATTGGGTAACCGAACATATCGGCGATGAGTGGATCACAGATCTGCCGCAGATTTCCAAGCTGAAGGTCTATGCGGACGACAAGAAGGCTCTTCAGGAGTTCATGAATATCAAGTATCAGAACAAGCAGCGTCTTGCAAAGTACATCAAGGAGCACAATGGTATCGATGTAGACCCGCGCTCCATTTTCGATGTGCAGGTAAAGCGTTTGCATGAGTACAAGCGTCAGCTGCTGAATATTCTGCACGTGATGTATCTCTACAATCAGATCAAGGATCATCCGGAGATGCCGTTCTATCCGAGAACATTTATCTTTGGTGCAAAGGCTGCTGCGGGCTATCGCCGCGCAAAGCTGACGATCAAACTGATCAACAATGTAGCAGATGTTATTAACAACGATAAGTCCATCAACGGCAAGCTGAAAGTCGTATTCATCGAGGACTACCGTGTATCTAACGCAGAGCTGATCTTTGCGGCTGCAGATGTGTCAGAGCAGATTTCTACTGCAAGTAAAGAGGCATCCGGTACTGGTAATATGAAGTTCATGCTGAACGGTGCACCGACCCTCGGCACGATGGACGGTGCAAATGTGGAGATTGTAGAAGAGGTAGGTGCAGAAAATGCGTTTATCTTCGGGCTGTCTGCAGAAGAAGTTATCCGTTATGAGAATGAGGGCGGCTACAATCCGACCGATTATTTCAACAATGATCAGGATATCCGCCGCGTGCTGATGCAGCTGATCAACGGTGAGTACTCCAACGGAGATATGGAGATGTTCCGTGATATTTATGATTCTCTGCTGAACACGAACAGCAGTGACCGCGCAGATACGTACTTCATTCTTGCAGACTTCAAGTCCTATGCAGCTGCGCAGAAGAAGGTAGAGGAAGCATACCGCGATGAAGAGGGCTGGGCAAAGATGGCACTTCTGAATACGGCATGCAGTGGTAAGTTCACATCTGACCGTACGATCCAGCAGTATGTAGATGAGATATGGCATCTGGATCACGTGACCGTAAAGGTGGATCCTGAGTCCTTCGAGGTATAAGGCTGCCGGTTGCAGAGAGCCGGACCAGAACACAGAATAAGCATTACTTTCAATAAAAAATCCGTTAAAGCTGTGGCTGCGTATTGTTTTGCAGCTGCATCTTTAACGGATTTGTCAGTTATGAGCAAGCGGCGAAGGCCGACGCTGTCAGCAAAGCCACGGGGATAGCCGGAAATCATTAGGAGGACGGATGATGCGCTTTGCTTTGCTGCGCTTTCTTGCGCTCTGAGATCTTGATCACTTCTTCTTCATTTACGAACCGCAGCGTCTTTACCGCATAGTATTTCTCATCCTCACGCTGCCGCAGACGGATTTTTCCCTTGAGCCAGCCGTGGTCCGCGCATTTTGCCAGACAGAGATAATTGCGGCTTCCGGAGGCGAACCAGCGAATTTCTTTGACTGCATTTTTTCCACAGGTACAGCAGGGCATGGAGACGACAATACGGTCCTTCATGGCCTGTACTTTAGAGACAAACGGCTTTGAAATATATTTTGTATAGGTGGCATAGCGAAGATGGATTTCTGAACGCCGGTTATCCGGTGTATGGAAATAATCGACGGAAGAATTCTGCTCAATCTGTGTACGGGTAAGGTGTTGCATGATTTCAGACGTATAATGCGCATCACTTAAAGCACTGTGGAAGGCTACATCCTTCGGGATTTTGAGAAAATCGACGGCAAACTCCAGAGAACGGCGGGTACGACGGTCTTCATATACGATGCTGAAAATTTTCTGGATATCATAATACAGAAACGGGAATGGAAACGGAATCGGCAGCTGGTGGTAAGCCAGGTTGCGCTGCAGCTCCATCAGATCTGAAGGGCCCCAGGTACAGAAACTTGGATCGTCTCCGCACCAGCCAAGAAAGTCTGAAATGACTTCAGGAAAATTTCGGGCCTTTTGAAGATCGATCTGCCGTAAAGCGACGATTTCCTGCGTTTTAAAATGTAACGTTCGATATACGACCGGCTGCACGATCTCGCGGAAGGAATCGACATACTGTAAATTTTTATCCAGCTTTACCGCTCCGATCTCAATGATCTCAAATGGGAGGCGGCGGATTTCTTCGGATTTTCCGGTCGGACACTGGTTCCATTCCAGATCAAGTACAATATAGTTCATGTGGTGCAGATTCCTTTCTGTTGTTTTGACTCTCTGATAAGCCATTTCTGCGCGTAAAGCGGACATTCGCAATCCGCTTCGCTACTTGCTCATGAACGCAGTCGCTTCGCTTATCTGCGTTCAAGTACACGAAGCGCGAAGCAACTGCGAATGCCCGCTTTACTCCTGCAGGCAGCCGTAGCGTAGCTTAGTATACACAATTGGACCGGGTTAGGCAAGTAACATAGAAAAATTGCTTGATTCGGGTCAAAAACGGTGCTTCGTCAAAATGTACAGGAAAAAAATGAAAATTCGGCAGAATGCCATATAAAACAAAAGAAAGAGCAAGGTGTAAGCGGAAGTGACAAGAATAAAAAAAATCTTTGTACAGTTCTGGTATGGCATAAAAAAGAAGATTTTAGTATAATTAAGTCACTTGAAAAACCGGGTTGAAGACCTGGAGCAGGAAGAAATCAGGAGGAAAAGAAATGGCAAGTTTAACATTATCTCATATTACCAAGAAATATCCGAACGGATTCGAGGCTGTAAAAGATTTCAACCTTGACATCGCTGACAAGGAGTTCATCATTTTCGTAGGACCGTCTGGATGTGGTAAGTCTACTACCCTTCGTATGATCGCAGGTCTGGAAGAGATTTCAGGTGGAGAACTGAAGATTGACGGCAAGGTTGTAAACGATGTAGAGCCGAAGGATAGAGATATCGCGATGGTATTCCAGAGCTACGCTCTGTATCCGCATATGACAGTATATGACAACATGGCATTCAGCCTGAAGCTGAGAAAAGTACCGAAGGCTGAGATTGATAAGATGGTAAGAGAAGCAGCTAAGATCCTGGATCTGGAGAAGCTTCTTGACCGTAAGCCGAAGGCTCTTTCCGGTGGACAGAGACAGCGTGTAGCTATGGGTCGTGCAATCGTTCGTTCCCCGAAGGTATTCCTGATGGATGAGCCGCTGTCCAACCTGGATGCAAAGCTTCGTGTACAGATGAGAACTGAGATTTCCAAGTTGCATCAGAGACTGGGTGCTACTATCATCTACGTAACACATGACCAGACCGAGGCTATGACACTTGGTACCAGAATTGTAGTTATGAAGGATGGCGTTGTTCAGCAGGTAGATACTCCGCAGAATCTTTACAATGCACCGGGCAACCTGTTCGTAGCAGGATTCATTGGATCCCCGCAGATGAATATGGTAGATGCTGTTGTTGATGTAAAGGGCAATGATGTATATCTGAAGATCGGCAGCACTGCTTCTATCAAGCTTCCGGCTGCAAAGGCAGAGAAGCTCATTAAGGGCGGCTATGCTGGAAAGACTGTTGTTATGGGTATCCGTCCGGAGGATTTATCCGACGAGGCTGATGGCGCTACAAGTGATGTTGTATTAAATGCAAAGATCGAAGTTTACGAGCTGCTTGGTGCAGAAGTATTCCTGTACTTCACAGTAGAAGGCTCTAACTTTACTGCAAGAGTAAATCCGCGTACTACTGCCAGAACTGGCGATACCGTTAAGTTTGCTCTGGATGTGGACAAGATTCATGTATTCGACAAAGAGACTGAGCTGACCATTACCAACTAATACATAACTTAGGCGTTATTGTGAAAACAAATCGGAGGGATGCCGCAAGGTATCCCTCTTTTTGCTTGTGTCAGGAGTGGTGCAAGCCACTCCTGATAAGCTGCAAAGCAGTATTCGGTTATGGCATATCATAAGCCTTCTGATAAAACAGGTAAAAAAATATAAAAAACAGCTTGACAATTGCAAGATACATGAGTATAATAAAAAATGCGCTGTGAGGCGTAAACAAAATATTGGTTTAAAATAATTCAGGAGAAATACTCAAGAGGCTGAAGAGGCGCCCCTGCTAAGGGTGTAGGTCGTGTTAAAGCGGCGCGAGGGTTCAAATCCCTCTTTCTCCGTATTATTTAAATCGAAAAAAAGAAAAATAAAAAAAGTTGAAAAAAGTTCTTGACAAACCGCAAACAACATGATATGATATCAGAGTTGCTCCGGTGAGGAGATAACAAAGATCAACAAAAGAACATTGATAACTGAACAGTGAAACAACCTTGAAAAATTCTTAAAAGTTTTATTTTTTAAGGAACTGACCTTTAAAAACAGTAAAAAGGGATGCTCGCCAATCAGGATTGGCGAGATGAAATAGCTAAGCAGTTATTTTGACCGAATCAAACACTTTATCAGAGAGTTTGATCCTGGCTCAGGATGAACGCTGGCGGCGTGCTTAACACATGCAAGTCGAACGAGGAATTT
>CABIZF010000006.1 GCA_902363135.1 Lachnospiraceae bacterium | reverse complement strand
ATCCACAGTGCCTTTTCAAAATATATCAGAGATGGAAATAAATACCCAGTGTTAACTGGGAGAAAGGAAAAATCCAATTACCATCTAAGATAATTGGATTATACGTGAGAATATGAATGTTCTTGTAACAGGTGCCAAGGGTATGGTTGGAACTGCCCTGTGCAATAATTTAAAAAATATTCGAGACGGAAAAAATAAAACCCGATCAGAAATAGCAATCGAGGAAATATATGAATATGATTTAGGTTCAACGGCAGAAGAGTTGGATGAATACTGCCAAAAGTCAGATTTTGTTTTTAATTTGGCAGGTGTGAATCGTCCAGAAAATCCTGAGGATTTTATGAAGGGAAATTTCGGATTTGCTTCCACTCTGTTGAATTGCCTGAAAAAGCACAACAACAAAGCAACTATTATGCTGTCTTCTTCCATTCAGGCAACATTATCTGGACGTTTTGGAAACAGCGAATATGGACGTAGTAAAAAGGCCGGCGAGGAGCTGTTCTTTGATTATGCACAAGAAACGGGAGCAAAGGTTGCTGTTTATCGTTTTCCAAACCTGATGGGTCATAGCCGTCCGAAATACAATAGTGCAGTTAGTACCTTTTGCTGGGCGGTCGCAAATGATGAGCCGTTCACTGTCAATGATCGTAGTACAGAACTTGAATTGCTTTATATTGATGACCTTGTAGAAGGTATGTTTGATTTGCTGGAAAATAAAGAGAAACACTGTGAGTTCGATGGTGTTGAAACTGTTTTGAAAGAGGATGGTCGCTATTGTTGTGTACCTGTTACGCATAAGGTCACGCTGGGCGAAATCGTTGATTTATTGCAAAAATTCAAACAGCAACCTACTACACTTATGATGCCTAAGATGCCGGATGGCTCTTTTGCAAAGAAACTGTATTCCTTATATTTAACGTACCTTCCAGCTGACAAGTTCAAATATACGCTGAAGATGAACGTAGATAACAGAGGTTCTTTTACCGAACTGGTTCACACAGAGGATTGCGGACAGGTAAGTGTCAACATCAGCCGACCTGGTATCACCAAGGGACAGCATTGGCATAATTCGAAATGGGAATTGTTTATTGTTGTAGCTGGACATGGACTTATTCAGGAGCGCAACATCAATACAGGTGAGTTCGTGGAGTTTGAAGTATCTGGTGATAAGATGGAAGCGGTTCACATGATTCCCGGGTGGACACATAATATTATCAATTTGTCTGACACAGAGAATTTGGTGACCGTTATGACCTGTAATGAAATCTTTAATCCGAGTCATCCGGACACATTTTTTGAGATAGTGAGGGAGGAGAAAAAGAATGGCTGATTATAGTAATGTATCATTTAAGAATAATGGAAAATTAAAATTATTGATTATTGTTGGTACTCGTCCTGAGATTATTCGCCTGGCAGCTGTTATCAACAAAACTCGTAAATACTTTGATGTGATTTTGGCTCATACTGGTCAGAATTATGATTATAACCTGAATGGTGTATTCTTCCATGATCTACAATTGGCTGACCCAGAAGTATATATGAATGCGGTTGGTGCGGATCTTGGTGAAACTATGGGCAACATCATCGCTGAAAGTTACAAACTGATGGCAGAAATTCAGCCGGATGCAATTCTGGTACTGGGTGATACCAACAGTTGCCTGTCTGTTATTGGCGCAAAGCGTTTGCATATTCCGATTTTCCACATGGAAGCAGGTAACCGTTGCAAGGATGAGTGTCTGCCGGAAGAAACCAATCGACGCATTGTAGACATTATTTCTGATGTCAATATGGCATATTCTGAGCATGCTCGTCGTTACCTAGCAGACACAGGTCTTCCTAAAGAACGTACTTTTGTGACAGGTTCTCCGATGGCGGAAGTTCTGCACCAGAATCTGGAGAAGATTGAGACATCGGATATTCATCGGCGATTAAGCTTGGAAAAGGGCAAATACATACTGTTGTCTGCTCACCGCGAGGAGAATATTGATACAGAAAAAAATTTTACGTCACTGTTTACAGCTATCAATAAAATGGCGGAAAAATATGATATGCCTATTCTTTATTCTTGCCATCCGCGTAGCCGTAAGCGTTTGGAGCAGAGTGGGTTCGAATTGGATAAGCGCGTCATCCAGCACGAGCCTCTGGGTTTTCATGATTATAACTGCTTGCAGATGAATGCTTTCTGTGTTGTAAGCGATAGCGGTACACTTCCAGAAGAGAGCAGTTTCTTCACCAGTGTAGGACATCCGTTTCCGGCAGTTTGTATCAGAACATCAACGGAACGTCCAGAAGCATTGGATAAAGCTTGCTTTGTGCTTGCAGGTATTGATGATAGGAGTCTTTTACAGGCGGTTGATACAGCAGTTCAGATGAATCTGGATGAAGATTATGGTATCCCGGTACCTGATTATGTAGAAGAAAATGTAAGTTCAAAAGTGGTAAAGATCATCCAGAGTTATACAGGTGTAGTAGATAAGATGGTTTGGAGAAAGTTTTAAAATGCAAAAAGTGGAAAGAATAAAGATAATTGGTGTGGATATATCTGTGGTGAATTTCAATTCGGCTCAAAAGTATTTATTCGACAACTTTGAAGAGGCGAGAGGGCATTATATATGTGCAGCAAATGTACATACGACGGTTATAGCCCATGAAAATAGTAATTACAGAGAAGTTCAGAATAACTCTTTTATGACGCTTCCAGATGGAAAACCATTATCGGTGGTTGGAAAAAAACGAGGAAAAAGCTCCATGGGAAGAGTAACAGGTCCGGATTTCCTTGAGGAAGTATTAAAAAGGACAGAAAACACAGAAGTAAAACACTATTTCTATGGTACGACACAGGAAAATCTAGATAGTTTCATTTCTGCAGTAAAGAAATCATATCCAAATTTGAAAATCGCAGGTGCTGAACCGTCTGTATTTAGATCACTCACTGTGAAAGAAGAGGACGAATTACTCGAAAGAATCAGTGAATCGGAAGCGGATTTTGTTTGGATCGCGTTGGGCGCACCAAGACAGGAATTTTTTTGCAATAAGTTATCAAGTCGGTCTAATGCGGTATGGGTGGCAGTTGGAGGTGCGTTTAATGTAATCTCTGGAGTTATCCCAAGAGCACCGCAGTGGATGCAAGATCATGGACTTGAATGGTTTTATCGTTTTATGAAAGAACCACGAAGATTATTTAAGAGATATTTTGTAACAAATAGCAAGTTTTTATGGTACTTGTTTAGAGATAAAGGTGAAAAATGAAAAAGAAAGTATGTATGGTAGTTCCGAGCTTCACAGCAAAGGGTGGAATAACATCGGTAGTCAGTGGATACAGGAATTCTCAATTGACAGAAGATTACGATGTGCGGTTTATAGAAACCTATTGTGAAGGAAATGTAATTCGAAAAGTTTCTAAAGCATTAAGAGCGTATTTTGAGTTTATTTATACTACTTTAGTCTGGAAACCGAACCTAGTTCATGTTCATACTTCTTTTGGAGGAAGTTTTTACAGAAAGGCGTTAATAATTGAGATGGCCTCTCTTGCAAAAATTCCGGTTATTAATCATGTTCATGGTGCAGAATTTGATGAGTTCTATCGAAGAAAATCTCAGAGAAAAAAGAAAGCTATAGAGAAAATTTATAATAAATGCATTAGAACCATTGCGCTATCAGAAGAATGGAAGAAGAATCTCGCAGAGATCGTGCCAGAACAAACAATTAGTGTTGTTGAGAATTATGGTATTTTGCAAGAAGATATAATCAAAGAAAAGTTTACAAAACCGAATCATAAGATGATTCTTTTTTTGGGATTTATATGTGAGAGAAAAGGATGCTTAGATATTCCGGCTATTGTAGATCAAGTATGCAGAAAAATACCGGATGCTCGGTTTATTCTTGGTGGAAGTGGTGAAATCGAAAAAGTCAAGCAGAAACTCAGTGCGAAATATAAAGATAATGTGGAATTTCCGGGATGGATCCGAAATGAGCAAAAAAAGCAATATTTGAGAGAGGCAGACATTTTTCTTCTCCCTTCGTACAATGAGGGAATGCCTATGGCAATATTGGACGCTATGGGGTGCGGTCTTCCAATTGTGAGTACAGAAGTTGGCGGCATTCCTAAAATCGTAAGGCAAGGAGTTAATGGATATTTGTATAAACCAGGTGATAGTAAAAATATGGCATGTGCAATTATTGAGTATCTTACAGATGATGAAAAGAGATTAAAAGCTGGACGGGAAAGTGTTGATGTTATAAGAAAATCATATTCTCTACAGCAAAACATTGATAAACTTGAAAGAGTTTATACGGAAGTGGAGAGATTGAGAAATGGCAAGCTATGACAGAAGAAATCTACATAAAAATGGGGGGGGGGGGTATTGGAATCAATAAAATCGGAAGCCTCGTATACAGATCAGAAGAATTTGTGCGTAAGGTATTTTATAAGATTTTCCGAGAAAGTGTAATTAAATCTTCTTTTGGAAGCTGTGGTAAAAATGTACATATTGCTGAAAAGAGTGATATTAAGGGAATTGGCAACATTAGTATAGGAGATGATGTTGCGATTGGCTCTCATGCATTGTTGTGGACAACACGAGCAAATATTATCATTAAAGAGAAAGTAATTATTGGCCCAAGACTTAGTATCATCACAGGCGATCACAAGATGAATGCAGTAGGAAAGTACATGGCTGATGTAACAGATGAAGAAAAAGATGACGAAAACGATCAGGATGTCATTATTGAAAAGGATGTTTGGATAGGGGCTAATGTAACAATTCTTAAGGGAGTAACTGTAGCAGAGGGATGTGTTATTGGAGCGGGGACTGTGTTAACTAAAAGTACTCATCCCTATGGCATATATGTAGGAGTACCCGGTAGACGCGTTTCTGAAAGATTTGAAAATGAAGAATTAGAAGACCATATAAATATATTGCAAGAAAAATCTAAATGGTGATTTTAGTATGAAAACAAAATATACAATAAATGAATTTTTATTTAAGACATATTTGATATGTGTGGTTTTAGGGTGTTTATTGAGAAATATGTTTGGTGAATGGAAGCCGATATATGATACATACACATTTGTTAGTAAAGGAAGATGGGGAACTTTCTTCCTGAATTTTTCAAGTATTATTCTTTTTGTGTTGATATTTAGATGTATTATACATTACATAAAAAAAGTTCATGCAGGAATAAGAATTTTGCTTATAAGCTTGATTTTTTATTATTTGATATGGACTGTATTGTCATTAGATAAAGCACCTATTCAATCTGTTTTTTTTGAAGCTATTTCTACATCAGTAATTTTGTTGCCAGTGTCAGCACTGCTTGGTTTTGATGATAATATATGGAATATATTGGAAAAAGAATTATTACGTATAAATTTACTCTTTTGTTGTTGTTTTTATATTGCTGTTTTTTCTTTTTGGTCTAATTATGGAATAAATTGGCCCAGGAATGCGTCGTATAAAGGAATATTTTCATGTTGGTTTACATCTGCTTGCATTATGACCTTTATAGAATTTCACAAAAAAAATAAAAGAAAAATAATATACTGTAATTTATTGTTTATTATTGCCGCTGCGTTTATTACACAGTCAAGAGGTTGGGTATTACAGACATTAATACTATTGTTTGTATTTGTTGCTGTTCTGGGTAATAGGAATAGATATATTAAGTTTCTAATGGGGCTTTTGTTGATTTTCATAGCAATATTGGGAGTTTCTTATATTTTTCCAGAGATTACAGGAAATTTATTCAATAGGGGAGTTGAAGATACCAGAAGTGGACAGTACGTAATCTTTTTTGCGCAGCATTCATGGAAAGATTTAATTCTTGGATTAGGTATAAATGCTTCTTATAGCTACTTAGGAAATGTAAATTATACTTATTTCGATAATCAGTTTATGTTTGTCATGTTCCATTATGGGATTTTTCCAGTGATCGTATGGTTATGTGTATATGCATCCATTTTAAAAAACGGTAAAATTTACAATGGGCAAAATAGAATAGTGATTCAAGCAGCAAAATTTGTCGGATTATTTGTATTACTGGCGTATATGGGAGTTTCTACATATTATCAAATTGAGTTGGGATATAATGGCGTTATTGTAATGATACTTATTGGAAAAGCGTTAAGGGAAAAATATTATGGGAAATCATAGATTAATGAAAAGGATAACATTTTTAATAGGCAGTTTAGGTGGAGGCGGTGCTGAAAGAGTTACAGTTGCCTTAGCTGATTATTTTTGTGAAAGCGGTTATGAAGTGTCTTTTATTGCATTTTCAAAGGCAAATAATAATTATGAGATTAATCCGAAAATAAAAGTTGATTATTTACCTGAGAATACAGGGAAACGTGCAGTATTTTTTAGAATAAAAGAATTGAAAAAAATATTGAAAAATCAAGCACCAGATTATGTGATTTCATTGGGTTTAGGATATCAATATTTGATATTAGGAAATTTATTAAATAAATATAATTTCATTTTATCGGAAAGAAATGCTCCTCAATTTTTTTACAATTGGTATGAGAAGATTTATGTAAAGTATAGTTACAAAAAAGCATATAGAGTTGTTTTCCAAACCGAAGATGCGAAACAGTATTATGGTAAGAGCTTAGAGAAAAAGTCAAAGGTAATTGCAAATCCTATTACGTCATCAATTCCGAGTCCATATGATGGAGTGAGAGACAAAAGAATTGTAGCTGTAAATAGATTAAGTCAACAAAAAAATTTATTCATGCTACTCAGGGCAATGAAAAGAGTTTTTGATGTATTTCCAGAATATATTTTAGAAATATATGGTAAGGGAGAACAGCAAGAGGAATTAGAAAAATATTCTAAAGAATTAAAAATTTTTGATAATGTAAAATTTATGGGACAAAAAGCAAATGTTCAAAAGTATATTGTAAATGCTAGTATTTTTGTATCATCATCAGATTACGAGGGAATGTCTAATTCAATGTTAGAAGCTATGGCAATAGGACTTCCTGTGGTATGTACAGATTGTCCGATAGGTGGTGCTAGAATGGTTATAAAAAATAACATTAATGGTATACTTACACCTGTTGGTGATGACAGAAAATTTGCAGATGAAATAATAGGATTACTAAAAAATCCAGAAAAAGCAAAAAGACTGGGAAAACAAGCAAGTGAGTTAAGAGAACAACTAAATGTAAAAAAAATAGCCAAGGAATGGGAAAAATTATTAGAAGATTAAATCAAAGCTTTTATGTGCATTGTAAATCTTATCAAGAGAAATAATTAGTAAAGGGAGGGTAGCAATTCATGATAATAGTATATATTGGAAATGTCGGATATCCAGACACGGCATCATCAATTCATGTCAGAAATAGAGGTATATTTATGAAATCTTGTGGACATGAAGTTCATGTATTATGTGAGTTGGCTTCTGATGGCAAAAGAATGGAAGAAGTGGATGAGTTGACATATCAATACATGGATCCTTATCCGGGGCGAGGAAAGATAAGAGGTGCTTATTGGAATTTGGACCAGGTATTTGGAAAAATTTATTTTGAGCAAACAAAAAAATATATTGACAAAATAAAACCTGATGTGATCATATTATACGAACCAAATTCGATATTGTACATTTTAAAAATGTTAAAGCTTTCTAAAAAAGCAGGATTTAAGTTGGTAATAGAAACTACGGAATGGAGAAATCCTAAAGATTATAGGGGAATTATTTCGAGAGTTATTAACACAGAAAAAGATTTACAAAAAAAATATATTGATAAAAAAGTTGGCAATGTTATAGCAATAAGTAAATATTTGTATCAACATTACTTAGAACAAAATTGTAATACTATTTTATTACCGCCGATTTTTCCGAAAACTGATAAAAAGAAGAAGTTAATAAGAGAAAATTCAGATAATAGGAAAGTGCTGAAGATAGTTTATGCAGGCGCATTGGCTTCAAAGGATTATATTGATACTCTATTACAAGCGATAATTCGATTAAATGCTGACGAAGTACGGGTTATCATTGATATAATTGGTCCTGATAAAATACAAGTGCAGAAGTTAGTAGGGAACAGTGAATTAGAAAAATATGGAATTTACTGCCATGGAAGATTGCCACATGATAAAACGCTAAGTATAGTAGAAATGGCGGATTTGTCAGTTTTATTACGGATGAATAAAAGATATGCGAAGGCAGGAGTTTCGACAAAGTTTTGCGAGGCAATGATGCTAGGGGTTCCTAGTATTTGTACATCTGTAGGAGGTACGGATCTATTTATAAAAGATAAGTATAATGGATTCCTTGTTAATGATAATGACTTGAATACATTAGAAACCACATTACTTAGTATTATCAATCTGCCAAGAGAGCAAATTGAAGAAATAAAAAATAATGCATTGAGAACTGCAAATGAATTATTTACGCCTGATAAATATATAGAACGATTTAATGATTTTTTGAATAAGTGTAAGTGAGTTAGTGTTAGAATATAAATGATGTTATAAAAGTTAGTTTTAAATATGAAACATCTAGGATCATGGAAATGTTTTATAAACAATATTTTAGATATTAGCATTATGAACTGTTTGCAGTGTCTAAGGTTACAGAAGCACTATGAGGTAGTAGTCGTATTCTGATTTGTGAATCAGAAACAGGGCTAGTTATCTGTGTGACGATAGAGTAATTTGTTAGAAAATGCAAAATTCTGGTATTCTAGCAGAAAATAGGAATTTAGTGGACACACACCTACGATCTGTGATCCATGTACGTCCAATTAAAACAGAAAGAATGCAGTAAGGAGAACTAAATGCTAAAGAAAAAACTACAAAATATTCCTTTGGGAGTAAAAGCAGCAGTGGTTTATACCATAGCATCTGTTTTTTCACGAGGGTTATCAATGATTACAGTCCCAATTTTCACGAGAATAATGTCTACAAGCGAAATTGGAATGGTTAATTTATATAATTCTTGGTATTCATTATTGAATGTAATTGCAACACTATCATTAACATCAGGTGGATTTCAGGCAGCAATGAAAGACTTTGAGGGGGAAAGAGATCAATATCAATCGTCTGTTTTGACATTAACATCAATGATGGCCATTGTTTTAGGTTGTATTTATTTTCTCATACCTAATATTTGGAATAGGATTACAGGGTTGCCTTCTGTTCTGATGATTTTAATGCTTGTAGTGTTTTTCTTTGCACCGGCGCAGGATTTTTGGCTATTAAGACAAAGATATGAATATAAATATAAATTAGCTGGTGTATTGACAATGGGGTCAGCTTTAGCATCAACAATATTGTCTATGATAGTTGTTTTAAATTTAAATAAAATGGGTTCAGATCAAATTGCAGTTGGGCGATTGTATGCAACTAACATAGTATCTATAGCAATTTCAGCAATTTTATGGATTAAATTATATGTAAAAGGGAAAACGATAGTAAATATAAAGTATTGGAAATACTCTTTGAAACTAAGTGCGCCCCTTATTGGTTATGCCTTTGCAGCACAGATTTTAAGTGTTTCAGATCGAATGATGATAAGCAAAATGGTGGGAAATGATGCAGTTGGAATATATAGTACTTTATATACTGTAAGCTCAATTTCACTGTTGGTTTGGACTGCAATTAATTCATCGTTTATACCATATTTATATCAGAATATAGAGAAAAAAGAAAATAGAATAAAAGAATTATCATTAGCTTTAATGGGATCGTATGCTATTATAGCTGTTATGCTTACTTTTCTAGCGCCAGAAATAGTTAAAATATTAGCTACTAAGGAATATTATGAGGCGATATATATTATGCCACCTATTGCAGCAGGAGTGTTTTTAACTTCTGTATCAAATATGTATTCTAATTTACTCATATACCATAAGAAAACTAATTATATCATGTATTCTTCGATTATCGCAGCTATTATAAATCTTATACTTAACTACATATGTATAAATATATTTGGCTATATGGCAGCTGCATATACTACACTGGTAGCTTATATAGTATTAGCAGGTGCACAGGTTATATTCGCAAGAAAGATTCATCTTAAAGAGACCGGGGAAAAATCAGTATATAATGATAAGGCAGTATTGTTTATGGCGATATTAACGATCATGGCTGCGTTATTCGGTTTAGTATTGTATCGTTATACTGTGTTAAGATATATATTAATTTGTATTGGAATGATTGCAGGAGTAAAAATAGCGTTAGTGGCTTTGAAAAAAATGAAAAATAACTGCTAGAGTCAATTTAAGCCTAGAATACTGAAAATTCAATGATTCTAGGCTTGTCGAAGAAATTTCAGGGTCAGCCTCCAATGTGGTCATGGTTATTTTTGCATTCCAGCATGTAAATTCGGGGACTTGTTTATTTAAGAGTTGGATGCTTCCAATATCGGCGATCTGGCAAAGGCTGTTCAGCAGATCTTTGGTGACACTTGGACGAATATCATTGGCACTCGTTATGGAGAAAAGTTGTTTGTGGGGAAACAATGGGGTTTGGCCCCATAAAGAAAACAGAGCGACTGGATGTAGAAGGTACAGTTGCATGTTGTATACAGTGTAAAGTAAAAACTATACTTTAAAAGAAAGTGAATGGAAGAATGACAAGGCATAATTTTTTTGAAAGATTAGAACGGGAATTGGATATTCAGTTTGAATATGAGAAAATTGAAAATATCGTGTTAAATGAGTTAGACGGATATAGTACGATTAATGAAGATATTGAAGAGAGCTTTAGTCAGTGGAAATTTAAGAAAAATTATGCGTCTTTTGAAGAAGTAAGAAATCATATGGGCTTTACGTATTCTGGAGCGCGGAATGGAATAAAAGTGCCAAAGGCAGTAGTGAAGAATATGGATGATTTTATTCTTTACTGTGAAATGATTTGGAATATGATTGTTGGTGTGATTGGCGAGCCGGTGCAGTATGACTTATCGGATTCTGCTAGGAAGGTATTAGCGATCATCAGATATGATCTTGAGAAGATAAATCATTATGTATATGCAACAGAAGATAAGCAGTATTTAATTGTGCAAAAAGATGCAGCGGCAAGTGCAGTTGCGGATATTGTGACACCTGAGTTAGCAGATTCTATTATTGAATATAATCACCATTTGTTAAAAGGAAAGCTTAAAGATAAGCAGCTTATTTTAAAAATGATTGCAGATGCGTTAGAACCAAAGCGAAACGAATTGAAAGCGATAAGCAGGACAATAGAAAGTGATTTTTTCTATATGGTGAATAAAATGAATGTCCGTCATAATAATTGTGATGCATCTGATTCTGGGAGATATGAACCTAAATTTGCGGCTCTTACGCCCGAGAAAAAAGAAGAGTGGTATGATGAAATTTATCAGGAAGGATTAATGGCTTTTTTATTGTTAGAGCAGGTAAAAAGAGAAAAAAAAATATCGGATTTTAAAAAACAATAATAGAGCGCTTGCAAATAAGATTCGTTTGAGAAAAGAATAGACAATGTTGTAATAAGGGAGAAAATATGTATACATTGGGGTCTGACCCCATAAAGAAAAAAAGAAACATCTCTAAAGATTTATAAACAAAACAGGGGGAGCAGTAAGCTTCCTGCGCTGCTCGAATAATCACATATCTCTTTGTGGTGTGTAGCAGGCAACTAGCTTATGGTCGAAGCACCTGACCACGGCATCTGCCAGAAATATGTTGACGAAGTGGTCAATGTAATCTGCGAAAAGGGATATAAGGCATAAAGTCAATGACGACTCTGGCAGTTCCCGGAGTCGTTTTGCATAAAAGGGAAAGTATAATAGATTAAATAACGGGAGGGATAAACCTATGTGTGGAATCGTTGGTTTTACAGGAAATCGACAAGCAGCACCGATCCTGCTGGATGGCCTGTCTAAACTGGAATATAGAGGATATGATTCGGCCGGACTGGCTGTCCGGGATGGAGAAGATCTGGCACAGGTCGTGAAGGCAAAAGGCCGTCTGTCTAACCTGATCGAGAAGACGGATAATGGCAATGCGCTGAAGGGTACTTGTGGTATCGGACACACCCGCTGGGCTACGCATGGTGAGCCGAGCCAGACGAATGCGCATCCGCATGTTTCCGGTAACTGTACCCGCTCCGGTTCCGGCACAGTTGAATCAGAGGTTGTCGGTGTGCATAACGGTATCATTGAAAACTATACCGAGTTGAAGGAAAAGCTGCTGAAGCACGGATATACGTTCTACAGCCAGACGGACACCGAAGTAGTCATCAAACTGGTGGACTACTATTATAAAAAGTATAATCTGGGTCCTGTCGATGCCATTGCAAAGACGATGGTTCGTGTCCGTGGCTCCTATGCTCTTGAGCTGATGTTCCGTGACTATCCGGGCGAAATCTGGGTGGCGCGCAAGGACAGTCCGATGATCATTGGTATTGCAGACGGTGAGACCTATGTGGCTTCGGATGTTCCGGCAATCCTGAAATATACCCGCAATGTTTATTATATCGGCAACCTTGAGTTTGCAAAGCTGACTCCGGGTGAAGCGCATTTTTATAATCTCGATGGTGACGAGATCGAGAAGCAGACAACGGAAATTCAGTGGGATGCAGAGGCAGCGGAAAAGGGCGGTTTTGAGCATTTCATGATGAAGGAGATCCATGAGCAGCCGAAAGCTGTCCAGGATACTCTTAATTCAGTAATCAAGAATGGTGCTATTGATCTGTCCAGCGTGGAGATTACCGAGGACGAAATTAAGAATTTCGACCAGATTTATATTGTTGCCTGTGGCTCTGCATGGCATGTTGGTATGGCCGCACAGTATGTACTGGAGGATATGGCAGATATCCCGGTGCGTGTAGAACTTGCATCTGAGTTCCGTTATCGCAGGATGCCGCTTATTCGGAATGCGCTCGTGATCGTTGTCAGTCAGTCTGGCGAGACAGCAGATACATTGGCAGCACTGCGTATGGCAAAAGAGAATGGTATCGCCACGATGGCAATCGTCAATGTGGTGGGCAGCAGTATTGCCCGTGAAGCAGACAAGGTGTTCTACACGCTTGCCGGTCCGGAAATCTCTGTTGCAACGACAAAGGCATACAGTGCACAGCTTGCAGCTATGTACTGCCTGGCGGTTCAGTTTGCAAAGGTCAGAGGCAAGCTCACGGACGAGCAATATGGTTACTATATCTCTGAGTTACTGATGCTCCCGGAAAAGATGCGGAAGGTTCTGGAAGACAAAGAGCGTATCCAGTGGTTTGCTGCGAAATATGCCAATGCACATGATGTGTTCTTTGTGGGACGTGGCATTGATTACGCAGTTTGCCTGGAGGGTAGTCTGAAGCTGAAGGAAATCAGCTATATCCACTCGGAAGCATACGCTGCAGGTGAACTGAAACACGGAACCATCAGCCTGATCGAACAGGGCACGCTGGTTATCGGTGTGTTGACACAGGGCGAGCTGTACGAAAAGACAGTCAGCAATATGCAGGAGTGCAAGAGCCGTGGAGCTTACCTGATGGGGGTGACGACCTATGGAAACTATGAGATCGAGGATCAGGTAAACTTTACCGTTTATGTGCCGAAGGCGGATGAACATTTTGTTGGCAGCCTTGCGGTGCTCCCGCTGCAGTTGTTGGGATACTATGTGTCTGTTGCAAAAGGTCTGGATGTGGATAAGCCGAGGAATCTTGCAAAGAGCGTGACGGTGGAATAAATATAGGATGTATCTTGTTCGGGAATGCGGCGAGTAGACTATGTTGAAATAAAATAATGATAATGTGATCAGGTGAAAATGACAGCATGCCGCGCATCTGCGGCTCTTTCAGGATTTGACCGGATGGGTATTTTCAGGGATCACGGACAATGAGGAAAGAGAGGATTTACAGATGAATCAGGATACGTTACACACGGGCATGCAGGAGGCTGCCAGAGGATTTGCAGTGGAAGGGGAGTTCGTGGAGTGTAAGCCGTGGGGAAACGGACATATCAATGACACGTATATCATGACGTTCCGGCAGGACGGCGTGGTGAGCCGGTATTCCCTGCAGCATATGAACCGGGCGGTCTTTACGGATCCGGTATCCCTCATGGACAATGTTCTCCACGTGACGGAGTATCTGAAGGATCAGATCCGGGAGCAGGGAGGCGATCCGCATCGTGAGACGCTGGACTTTGTCCGGGCGAAGACGGGAGAGCCGTATTTTGTCGACAGCTTCGGGGAATACTGGCGGGCATATCATTTTATAGAGGATGCGTATGCGCTGGAGGAGACGAGTGATCCGCAGGATTTTTATGAGAGTGCGGTGGCATTTGGCCATTTTCAGAAGATGCTTGCAGAGTTTCCGGCGGACAGTCTGACCGAGACGATTGCAGGATTTCACGACACGAAGGCACGCTATGAGATATTTCAGAAGGCAGTGGAAGCGGATGTGTGTGGCCGGGCTGCCGCAGTGCAGGAGGAGATCCGGTTCGTACAGGAACGGTATGATGTGGCATGTGTGCTCGGAGATCTGCTCGCAGAAGGAAAGCTTCCGCTGCGCGTCACACACAATGATACGAAGTCGAACAATGTCCTGATCGATGAGGCGACCGGGAAGGGCCTGTGTGTAATTGATCTGGATACGGTCATGCCGGGATTGGCGGTCAATGATTTTGGCGATTCGATCCGTTTCGGTGCGAGCACCGGTGCGGAGGACGAGAAGGATCTGACGAAGATTTCCTGCGACATGAAACTGTATGATTTGTATACGAAGGGCTTTATCGAGGGCTGTGGCGGAATCCTGACAGATATGGAGATCAAATGCCTGCCGATCGGCGCGAAGGTGATGACGTATGAGTGTGGCATGCGTTTCCTGACCGATTATCTGTCCGGTGATACGTATTTCAAGATCGCTTATCCAGAGCACAATCTGGACCGTGCGCGGACGCAGCTGAAGCTGGTAGCGGACATGGAAGCGAAGTGGGATCAGATGGAGAAGATTGTAGAGAAATATTTATAAGAGGATTTTGGAACCATAGAGTTTAAGTTGACCTCATAAAGAAAAGAGAAACATTTCTGAGGATATCTGGGGTTTGTTGCGAATATGTAAGGATGGATTGAAAATAATTTCTTCCTGTAATATACTTTTAAGTGTAGGTATACCTATATTTTTAAAGGATTGGCTTGCAACGAGACTTGTTTCTCCTAATCTATTTAGAAAGGAAGTGTTCCTATGCCTTTATTAAAAAAATCTTATACATCAAAAGATTACTGGAATTTGCCCGACGGACAGCGTGCAGAACTGATTGACGGTCAATTTTACAACATGGCACCTCCGAGCCGAATTCATCAGGAAATTTCCTACCAGATTTCCCGCTTTCTGGGAAATTATATCGAGTCCAACGGCGGAAAATGCCGCGTTTATCCGGCTCCTTTCGCCGTCAATCTGGATGCAGATGATAAAGATTGGGTCGAGCCTGATATCTCTGTTATCTGCGATCCGAATAAATTGACCGACCGCGGCTGTTCCGGCGCTCCCGATCTCATTTTCGAAATCGTATCTCCATCCAGCCGGCGCATGGACTACAATATCAAAAATGCGTTATATGCACAGTCTGGCATCCGTGAATATTGGATCGTAGACCCGGTAAAAGAACGCGTTACCGTCTATCACTATGAAGATGATGCCGCGCCTGTTATCTATACGTTTACTCAGAATGTGCCTGTTGGGATTTATCCGGGACTGACGCTCCGTATTGCGGATTTGATTGGCTAGATATTCTAAAAGTTTCCGAAATGGGGAAATAATCGGATGTTCTTCCTATAATATGCTATACTGAGTAGAGATGAGCAAAACACATTAATTCAAAAGTAGGACGTGGCAGTTAGTTTCCATAAAGTTTGAGGTTACGATTTTATGGCATAGCAAAGCTAACGTAAGTCCAAAACTTACGAAATCATAAGACTATGAGAAATTTTCAATCAAGCAATTCGTTTTATTGTTTTTAGTTTGCGATAAGACTGACCGGAATGTCTAGTGATTGCGGCAACGGCAACTGCCAGTAAACTGATATGGGCAAGTGTGTTTAAGTTTGTAACAGACGCTTTATTTCTCACCCACATCCGCTCCTGACCAGTATTTTTAAAACGCGAATTATAGCGTTCACATTCTGTGCGGAGTGAATAATTACTTTCAAAATATTTGCTGTCCCTATCAATGGAAAGTCTTAAATCATCAGGAATGGTGAGATATTTCGTACAGCCACGATGCTTTTTACCATTATAGAAATTTTTGTGGTGGCATGGGCAAACGGTATCTTTACTTGATTTTAGAGGACAACAAAACTTTTGACGGGTACGACCACAATCGGAAAACTTACCATCCTTCCACATGGCAAGCCCTGCTTCGCAAATGGGATTCCCTTGAGGAAGAAGTTTCGGATTTTTGGAATTACGTTTGTTTAATGGAATGATACATTCTCCATTGTAAAGATCCTTAACCTGATTGTAGATATTTTTGACATCGTAACCTTTGTCGGCAAGGAATGTGCAGTCCGTTATTGGTTGAAAGGAATGGGTAGCAGCAAGGATATCTAAAGCGACGGTAGCATCATGAACTTCCGCGGTTGTGGTCATTTCATAAATAGGAAGACCTGAAATACAGTCTACAAGGACATGATTTTTATAGCCCCAATAGAATTCATATTTTTTCTCGTTCGTTTGATTGGATGCAGTGTGGACGCCGAGTTTACAATCCGAATCCGCCCTTGGTTGATTTCCGGGTTTAAACTTATTTGAGAGAAAAGATTTCGGATTATTCTGTGAAGTATTTGCAGAGACAGGGGTTGAATCTAAGCCAATAAAAGAAGTGTCTACAATACCTTCTTTAGAAAGGAATAACACCTGAGTTTTCATGATTTCAGAGAGAATTTTGTTATCGAAATTTTTCAGGAAGCGATCAAAAGTCCAATAAGAAGGAAGTGGACGAGAAATATCAAAGCCACAAAAATGCGCAATCAGAAGATTATTGTGAAGATAATCGACAAGATCGGAAATCATGGAGAAGCCTTCGCATTTCATGACAATAAAGGAACAAATCATAGCGTGATTTGAAAAGCCTTTCCTTCCTGTCTTGGGGAATTCCGGAACAAAGGATAAATCAAGATTCAAAAAAAGAGAATCATAAAACTTTGCAACTGGTTGTGAAGTGAAAAGACGAATGTCTTTCAAAATTTCTTGACGATAGATAACAATCAGCTCCTTTCGGTGAATTGATTTTGACAACTTAATTATATCATTTGGAGCTGATTGTTACTATAAATTTGAAGTGATTAATGAGGTTGCCATGCCTCGCAAACCCGCATAAATACTGAATGTGTGGAGCTTTGCTCATGGCTATATACTGAGAAAAAAGGAGGTTATTATGGAAGAGTTAATGGGGTCTGACCCCATAAAGAAAAAAGAAACATTTCTAAAGGATTTATAAACAAATCGCAGAGGGCAGTAAGCTCCCTGCGCTACTCGAATAATCACATATCTCTTTGTAGTGTGTAGCAGGCAATGAGCTTATGGTCGAAGCACCTGACCACGGCACCTGCCAGAAATATGTTGACGAAGTGGTCAACATGATAACATGATTTGCGAAAAGGTATATAAAGCATAAAGTCAAAGACGACTCTGGCAACTACCCGGAGTCGTTTTGAATAAGCGGAAAAGTGTAGAAGATAAGAGAAGGAAATAACGGGAGGGATAAAACTATATGCGGAATCGTTGGTTTTACAGGAAGCCGACAGGCGGCACCGATCCTGCTGGATGGCCTGTCTAAACTGGAATATAGAGGATACTATGTTATGGGGTCTGACCCCCATTAAGAGAATGAGGGCTATATTGTGAGGGGAATATATTTTAAAGAAGCTGTATTACACATATTTTTCTATTTATTGTTTTTGACTGGGATAATAAATATATTGTTGCCAGTTTTTGAAAAAGAAAATACGGAGTCCCAAAATGAAGCTAGAGAAAGTATAAGTAATGAATCCAAATTAAAAAATATTATACAGTTTCTTATAATGATAAGTGTTATTGTGAGCATATTTTATTTATCTATATGGTATGAAATTCGATTAATTATAATACCGTTTTTGGCAGTGGGTTTTTTATATCTTGGAATTGTATTCATAGGAGTGCTTATTGACTTTATAAGGAGTATTTTTATTAATCCTTTTAATTTTAAAACATCTAAATTTTTTGAAAATTCGTTATGGTTAGTGGGTTTACTAACTTTTATGACATTTAATAAACTTGCAGATGAAAATACAATTTGTATAATAAGGTTGCATACTGCTAATTGGAATGCTTTTATTTTAGATTTTTTAAAAATGTCATTTCTAATACTGTGGTATTTTTTTCTAATGTTTTTTAGTCTGGTATTTTTACTTTTAACGTTGCATAATATAATTGCTTTTTGTAATAAGAAAAAAGAAAATGTTAAATGTAAAGAATGGAAATATAATGAACCTGAAATTATTTTTAATTCGGAAAAGGTATGGGGCAAATTAAAAAAATCACAGAATTATAAGAAAAAAATACTGTATGGAATAATTTGGATTTTATATTGCATTTGGGATTCTTTAAAAGCTTTAATAATTGCTATCATTGAGATGGTGCGAAAAATCATTTTAGCTATGGCTTATGTTTTGTTAAGAAGCATTGAAAAGGTAATTAATCTACTGAAAAAAGATCAAAGTAAAGTAGTTATTATTAGTTCGAGAATTTCGCTAATTAGTTCGTTGCTTATTGTATATTTGATTGATAAATATGAACAGGTATTTTCAAAATCTGGGAGCGAAGTATATGGATTCTTATGTAGTGCAATTATTATTCCATTTTTGATATCGCAAATAAGTTCATTGAGAAAAGTTAATGGGGTCTGCCCCTCCATTAAGAGAAAATAAATTTTCTAAAGAATTTATAAACACAACACTACGCTACCAAGTACAGGATGATGCCGTCATTCAGGTAGCAGAGTCTAGGGTGATTTTATAGGAGATTGATTATTATGGATGTATTAGAAAAACTTAATATTATTATCAGAAGGATTGGATGAATATAAAATGATCCGTACAATCCTTGTTAATAATATGTTAGAATTTGAAAAAACAGAACTGTATATTTGAAAATTATTAAAACGGAAGCAGTAAACGCATTGATCAAAACAAGATGTCTGCGCTATAATAGTTTTGACGATGAGATGGCAGCGACAGAAGAATTTGAAAACATTTAAAATATTTTTGCTAAATATTTTACAGAAAAGAGTTTCAGATGTAGTAGAATGTTAGAAATGTTTTGGAGATAATAAAGGATGGAAAATATATCAAAATATGGCTATTCAAAAAAAATCTCTAAGAGTAGAGGCCATGGTAATGTTGAAGAAGCTATAAAAATTGCATTAGATGCAAAAGAAAAATATCCAGAAGAAAATATTTTTGAAAAATTTTTGGGAGATTTATATTTCCAAAAAAAAGACTATGAATCTGCAGGAATGGCATATATTGATTTTTTACTGAAAATAAAAAATGATGTAGAGTATGTAAAACATTTTGCCCAATTTTTGAAACGATATGCGGAGACAGTTCATGATGTAAGGGAGTATGTGTCAAAGGTTCAAAATGTATTGGATGCAAAAATACAGAATCAGGATGTTGTGGCAGCTGTATGTGAAATTATATCGCATTATATAGACTTACCACAACTTGTTTTATTTGAAAGTGATAAAACATTTAAAAAAGCGATGTCGTATCTTCATAAAATTGAAGATACATGTCAAATATATATTTTGTTTTATAAAGTTTTAGTCATTGAGCATAATGTGACAAATAGAAGAATAGATAAATCAATTATTTCGGCAATGGAGAAGAAAGAGAGGTATCGAGAAGCGTTAGGACTGATTGTTGATATACTAGTATATGATCAGGATAGAGTAACTGTAAGAACGTTGTTTCGAATATGTAGAAAATTAGATGACTATTCGGAGGCAGAAAAATATATAAAAGATCATCCAGATATAACAAGTCAGGGAGAATTTAACATATTATATGAATTAGTATTTTATTATGCTAAAATCGGAAGCATTGAAGATAGAAATAATGCCTTGAAAAAGATAGAACTATGTGGGCGTAATAGCATACCGATAATGAGAACTTTATATAATTTTTATTTGCAATTTGGAATGCTTAACAAAGCAACGGAGATAAAGGCTGTTATTGCAGAAAAGCAAAAGAATAGAAAAGAGACTCGCAATAATGAGGATAGAAATCAACAGGAAAATGATGCAGAAGAAGCGTTGTTAGTAACGATAAGAGAATTGTTTACTGAACTTGAACATAGTAGAAAGTTGATCTCAATGAGCGAATTGTTAAAAGGGTTTTCCCATGAGTTAGGGCAACCCATCACAAATATACGTTATGGTGTGCAATTATTTCAAATGAAAATGGAAAAAGGAGTAAATACAAATGAAGAATTAAAAGTGTTGTTGGAAAATATATTGTCACAGACATTTAGAATAAAAAAAATGCTGGATCGTTTCTCACCGATTACTTCTGAAAAAAACGCTGAAACAAATTTTAATGTAGGTGCAGAAATAAAAAATGTTTTTGAGGATTTTAGCCCAAGACTAAGCAAGGAAAATATTGAGTGGGAACTGAAAGAGAATGTGGATTTCTATTTATTTGGTGACAATATAAAATTTGATCAAATATTTTATAACTTAATTGGAAATTCTATTTATGCAATAAAAGAAAATGGAAAAAAGGGAAATATTTTGGTTACAATTTCTGAAGAACAAGCAGAATATATAATAACTTTTGAGGATAATGGAACAGGGATTAAACAAGAATATTTAGGAAAAATTTTTGAACCATTTTTTACAACAAAGGAGTGTGTTAATGATGAAAATGGAGGAGGAGAAGGACTTGGATTATATATTATATGGAATATTGTTAGAATGTTTGGCGGAAATATTAAAGTAGATAAGGAATATAAAAATGGTGCTAAATTTATAATTACAATGTTAAAAAGGTAGGAAAAGATATGAATAAAATATTGATTATAGAAGATGAATTAATGACAGCCACGACTGTAAAAGAAGCTTTAGAGCTAAATGGAATAAATGCAGATATTGCGGAAGACGGTATGAAGGGATTGGATTTAATAAAAAAGAATGATTATGATTTAATTTTATTAGATTTGAAAATGCCAAAGCTTAGCGGAGAAGAGGTATTGAAAGAAATAAGAAAAATTAGGCCGTATGTTTTTGTGATAGTGTATACTAATTTTAGCGAATTTGCGGATATAAAGGCATTAGTTAATATTGGAATAGACGGATATGTAAATAAAGGGCCGGCTTCCAATTTGCAGGAGCTTATAAATAAAATTAAAGAAAAATTAGAGCCATTTTCTATTGATGATATGAAAGCGATGATGGATGATGCAAAATTAAATCAAGAAGGGTAGCCAGTACAAATGAAGAAATATTTATTAGATACAAATGCTTTCTTCGAGTTGCTTAGTTATTTGTCTGGAAGAGCTGTCAGAAGAGATAATTATGATTTTGCAGATATACGACAAGGAGAATGCTATATTTCTAAGATTACTGAGTTGGAAATTTTATCTGTAATTGGAAAATATGGAAGAGGAATTCCTTCGCAATGGCAAACTTGTAATAGGCAAACTTCGGAGGAGGGGACAAAGTGTAATAATCGATATTTTTTTGAAGGTGTTACACCATGGAATAAAAAGTTATGTATTGCAATGAGAAAATTAATTAAAGAAATGATAGAAGGAAGGAGCAGCATACTTAGAATTAATGTTTTGGAAATAAATGAGAGCATAATTAATAGAGCAGAAGGGTTTATGATGCATGCGGTAAGATATAAATTTGGTTCACAGGATGCATTAATTGCATCAACTGCGATAATTTATTCTACGGAAGAAGATCCCATGTATGTAGTTACCTCGGATAAAGCTTTGCGAGCGGCAATGGAAGCAGAAGGAATGAAGTTTATTGTTCCAGGAAAAAGTATTTGTACTTGAGCATATTAAGTCTGAATTATTCATACAATGTTGGTTTTAAGCAAAAAGAGGTGATAAACATGATACAGAATTTTTCCTGTAAAACCTCCATGCCACGATATTTGGCACCACTTTGAATGAAACATCGCAGATGATAGCTTCTAAATTATAGTTACAAAGCCGCAAGTTCAGGTTTATAATAAACTTGACGGCAAAAGTCGATTTTTATTTGGAGCATATAGCCCGCCTGTAAAACTGACTCGTGGCCTCCTCATTTGCACCACTATTTGTCCCGCCATATATGGCATATAAGGACGTAGAGTAAAATAGTAACCGACAGGAAGCTATGCCGTAAACTTATTTCAGGGAGATATTATCATGGATCGAGTTTACGACAAATGTTGTGGTATTGATGTGCACAAAAAGCTCATCTTAGCCTGCTTTAAAAATGGCAGCAAGCAGGAAATACGTGACTTCGGTGCAACAACCAGAGAACTTCTCAACATGGCTGACTGGTTCAAGGATGGCGGTTGTGAGATGATCGCCATGGAGAGCACAGCCTCTTATTGGAAGCCTCTCTATAATATTCTAGAAACCTGTGAGCTGCAGGTTATGGTTGTAAATGCACGCCATATGAAAGCAGTTCCGGGTCGCAAGACTGATATCAAGGATGCTGAATGGATCGCAGATATACTCCAGCATGGACTCCTTACAGCAAGTTATATTCCCGACAGGGATCAGCGTGAGCTCAGAGAGCTTGTGCGCTATCGTAAGAGTCTTGTCGGAGCGTAATCGAGAGCTCAACAGACTCCAAAAGATGCTGGAAGGAGCCAACATCAAGATTTCGGGAACGATAACTGATATCAATGGCAAGAGTGCAAGAAATATTTTAGAACACATCTTGTCTGGAAAGCAGATCGACTCAGCAGAGTATGATGTTTTGTATAAACAAAAGGTCATTGCACATAATCTGAAAGCTACAAAGGAACAGATCATTGATGATCTGAACGGAGTAATGTCAGCACTTCAGAAAAAGATGATGCGAATACTGCTTAATCATCTGGATGAATTGAATGCCCACATCAAAGAATTAGATGATGACATCGATAACTTCATGAAACCGGATGAAAAGCAGGCTGTTGCAGTCATACAGGATATTCCCGGTATTGGCAATACCAGCGCACAGGCAATAATCTCCGTAATCGGTACTGATATGGAACGTTTCCCAACAGATGCACATATCTCATCGTGGGCAGGTTTATGCCCGGGAAGCAATGAAAGCGCACATAAACGAAAATCAGGCAGAACAACCAAAGGTAATTCATTATTGCGAGAAACCCTGGTTGTATGTGCCCATTCAGCTGTTAAAAACAAAAGTAGTTATTTCTCAGCACAATTTTCACGAATAAGTGCACATCGCGGAAGGAAAAGGGCTTATGTTGCGGTTGCCCGCTCCATGTTAGTTGCGATATATCATATGCTTAAGGACGGCGTTGTATTTAAAAATATAGGAGCTGAATTTTATAATCAGTTCAATAGAGAACGCAAAATTAACGCATACCTTAAAAAGTTAAAAGCACTTGGCTGGGAAGCGGATACAGTTGCCGTATAAACCTCTCGGCTAAGTTCAAAATACTCCAATAAATACTCTATAGGGATAATTTGCGCTTTTTTGACTATCCGGTAGTATTTGTTTCAGAGTAAATTTTAGAAATATAGCGGCGAATAATTTGTCGTTAGAAAAGATTAATATTCTTATAGGACCGAACAATTCGGGCAAGACAAATTTTATCATGCAAGAGTTAATTCTACAGATATAGAATTAACTCTTGCCAGGTAGAATTTAAAAATGCATTTAACCTCCAGAAAGTATTAAGCGCTATTTTGAGGAGGAACAGTAGATTATGCCGGCGATTGATCTGTCTAAAGGTAAAAGTGAGTCAGCGGATTATATACAAGAAGAAAAAACGCAGGCTATGCAGGCTGCAATTAATGAGTTCTTCAATCACTTAGTTGTGAAGCATGCAGAGTTTGTAACTTTTGCAGGATGTGTATGTATTGGAAGCTTAATTTTCGCAGCGGTGAAAAAACTCGCAATAGCTACAGATGTGATAAAGTCTGATAAATAACTATTGGTGATGGTAGCCCTTGACTATATAGGGGTCTGACACCATAAGGAAAAAAGAAACATTTTTAAAGAAATTATAAGCAAAACAGGAGGGAGCAGTAATCTTCCTGCGCTGTTCGAATAATCACATATCTTTTTGTGGTGTGTAGCAGGCAACGAGCTTATGGTCGAAGCACCTGACCACGGCACCTGCCAGAAATATGTTGACGAAGTGGTCAACATGATTTGCGAAAAGGTATATAAAGCATAAAGTCAAAGACGACTCTTTAAAAAAGTAATTGTAAAATTTGGCACCAAATAAGATGTTGAATTTGGCACGGTTAAGCGGTATAATAAAGATAAAGACCATGAAAGGGGGCTTTATTATGCCGAATATCAAACCAATCTCTGATTTGAGAAATTATGCGACTGTTCTCGAAACTGTTCAGGTTGGAAAGCCTTTATATCTGACTAAAAACGGGCGTGGCTGCTATACAGTCATGAACATTGATGAGCAGGAAGAGCAGAGAGAAAAAGCAGAAAAGTATGATCGGATGCAGGCACAGCTTCGCCTGATGTGTGAACTGGCAGAGGGCAGAAGATCAGGAGAGGAAGAAGGCTGGATTTCTTCGGAAGATGTAAGAAACCACTTCAGGGCTCGTGCAAATGCAAAGTAAGATTGACTATTCTCCGAGAGCGTTGAAGGACCTTGATGAGATATGGGATTATATTGAGGTTGAACTCTGCAATCCGATTGCTGCTCAAAACACTGTAAATGGCATCATGGATAAAGTGGACGGAATCGCAGCCTTTCCTGAATCTGGCGCAAAGCTGGAATTTGAAAACGGACTGGATAGTGGGTATCGCTATGTTGTGTTCAAAAACTATCTTGCCTTTTACCGCTTAAGACCAAACAATGTGGTTTATGTTGACCGCGTGGTTTACGGTGGCAGAGATTATATGGGACTACTTTTTCCAGGAAACTGAATTAACTGAAAACCTCGTTGAAAAAATCTGACGGGGTATTTTTACGCCCATTTTTAGCCTGTATTCAAGTAAAGGGGAGATGCGTATGGGCTGAAATACTCTGACGGATTTCGTATAGTGGTTCAGTTGTCAAGACAAAAATCTAAGCATTTTATAATGAACTGATATACGTAACTGGGTATGGGAGAAAATCCCCCTTTAGGCTGCATGATCATCCAGTAACAGGATTGGATAATAGGATGCTGGGTTAATGGGGTCTGACCCCATAAAGAACAGGATATGATGGAAAGCCAAACGCATAACTACACCCAAAAGGTACACGCCCCGAAAAGGACCTGTGCCTCGTATCTGACGTGTTTTTGAAATTGGAAAATATTAAGCCAAATAAAATAAAAGTTTCCGAAATGGGAAAATAATCTGATGTTCTTCCTATAATATGCTATACTGAGAAAAAAGGAGGTTATTATGGATCAAGCATATTTAAAGAGGGCAGGTACAGTCGCAACAGTTATTTTGGGAAATGTTTTCTATGCCTTTGTAATCAAACTTTTTCTTTTGCCGGGGAATCTGATGACGGGAGGGACAACCGGTATCGGCCTGGTAGTGAAGCATTTTACAGGAGCATCAATTTCCGGGTTTGTTTTAGTGTTTAATATTGTAATGCTGATAGTTGGGTGGACGCTTCTTGGCAAGAAATTTGCACTGACGACAGTTATCAGTTCTTTTACTTATCCAATCGCATTGGAAGCGGCCAATCATATTTTCGGTGATCTGGTGATTACAACGGATCCAATGCTGAATACCATATTTGCCGGACTTGGAATAGGGATTGGTCTGGGGATTGTGATTCGAACGGGAGCTTCTACAGGAGGCATGGATATTCCGCCGTTGGTGTTGAATAAGTATTTTCGAATCCCAGTGTCGGTTAGTTTAAATATATTTGATATGTTGATCCTTGTTCTGCAGATTGTATATAATCCTCCGGAGCGTGTTTTATACGGTGTGTTGTTAGTTATGATTTATACGACAGTGTTGGACAAAGTGCTGATGATGGGAAATACCAAGACGGAAGTGAAGATTATCAGTAGTCAGGTAGAAGAAATACGTCAGGCGATTCTTGCACAGGTAGACAGAGGAGTGACGATGTTGTATGGTGAAGGCGGATATCGGCAGAAACAAACTCAGATTGTATTGAGTATTGTATCTAATCGTGAGCTTCCGCAGGTTGAGAAATTAATCAGACATATAGATCCAGAGGCTTTTATGATTGTTAGCAGAGTCACAGAAGTACGTGGAAGAGGGTTCTCATTGAGTAAACATTACGGAGAAGAGGAAGCGTGATGGTGTGCGAGAGATTCATCGTAGTGAAAAGGATGAAAAAATGGTACGATTAGTACCGTGATAAAGAAGAAAAATGGGGGTTTAGAAAAATGGAAAAAAGAAATGGAAAAGCACTGCTTCCTATAGTAGTGTTTGTGGTTTTGTATCTGGGGCTTGGTATTTTGTTTGAATATGGCCTGAATATCGAAATGGGATTTTATAAAATTCCGGTTGTAGTGATTTTTCTGGTCGCATTATTGGTTGCCTGTATACAGAACCATGAGCTTAAAATGAATGATAAGCTTGAGCTTATGGGAAAGGGAATCAGCGATCCGAACATTATTACCATGATCATCATATTTATGCTGTCCGGGATTTTTGTGGGTATCGTTGGAAGAACCTCTGCGAACAGTGTTGCGTATTTTATTTTGTCACTGGTACCGCCGCAGTTTGCGGTTGTTGTACTTTTTGTGGTAAGCTGTTTTGTTTCTCTTGCAATGGGTACCTCAGTAGGAACAATTACCCTGATCGTTCCCATTGGAATTGCAGTATCAAGCGTATCCGGATTCGCACTTCCGGTCTGTATCGGTTCAGTCATGAGCGGCGCCATGTTCGGAGATAATCTGTCTTTTATATCCGACACAACGATTGCGGCGTGTAACGGACAGGGCTGCGAAATGAAGGATAAATTTAAAGAAAACTTTTTTATTGCACTTCCGGCAGCGATTGCCAGTGTGATCATTCTGTTTGTTCTGTCGGTTAAGGCTTACAATGGCGGCTTCATTGAAGAAAAATATGATTTGATACAGATCATTCCGTATATGCTGGTTCTGATAGGCGGAATTCTCGGATTCAATGTATTTTCCGTACTGATCACAGGTATTCTAAGCGGTTCAATTATTATGATTGCGACCGGAATGATCGCGCCGACGGATCTGATCGGAAATATGGGAACCGGCGCAGCCGGGATGTTTGAGACCAGTATGGTAGCCATTCTGGTAGCCGCGATTTGTGCTCTGATTAAAGAGTATGGCGGATTTGCTGCTTTGCTATTTTGGATCAAAAAAGTATTCAAGGGAAGAAAAGGCGGCCTTCTTGGCATGGGTCTGCTGGTAGGCTTAATGGATATTGCTACTGCAAATAATACGGTTGCCATTGTTATGGCAAATCCGATCGCAAAGGAAATGTCAAGGGATTACGGTATCAGCTCCAGAAAAGCAGCGTCCATTCTGGATACGTTTTCCTGCGTTTTCCAAGGGATTTTACCTTACGGAGCACAGATGCTTGTTGCAGTCTCTGCCGCAGCCGGCCTGGGCGAGGTGGTCAGTGCATTTGATATCCTTCCAATGCTGCTGTATCCGTATATGCTGCTGATAAGCTCACTTATTTTTATATTTTTCGGAAAAGAAAAGACAGAGAATGCCTGACACCATAAAGCGTGCAGGAGAAATAGGGGCGGCGTAAATCGCTTACCTGCGATATTCCCGCGGTGTCATACCGAAATGTGCCTTGAACTCTCTGTTAAAGTAGGAAAGGTTTTCAAATCCGCACTGTTCGGCGATGCTCATGACGGTGTCATCTGTTGTGTGAAGCGCCTCGGCGGCAGCGTTGAGCCGATACTCCCTCAAAAACAGGATAAAGGTCTGGCCGGTCATCTGTCGGAACCAGCGCATGAAGTGGTTTTGGCTGCACTGGCAAAGAGCGGCAGCATCCGCTACGCAGACAGGCTCGCTGTAATGAGCCGAGATCCACTGCAGTACGGTTCTCAGCCGCTGGGTGTTTGCTTTTTCAGCTGGGGGCAGCGCCTTGCTCTGCGCGATCAGCAGTGCTAAAAAGAGCAGCAGTGCCCCTTTTATGCGAAGCTCATAGCCGGGCTGCCTGCATCGGCTGGCTTCCTCGGCCTCCCGAAGACAGGAGGCGGCCTGGGAATACCATGCTTCGTCGGGGGTGATATGCTTTGGCAGAGCCAGACGTCCGCTTTGCAGCGGAAGCAGGTATTTTTCTACGCAAAGATCCCCTGTGCCGCCGAGAAGCTCCACATCGAAGATGATGTTTTCGTATTCCATGGTACGGTTTTCAGCCTGATGTATCGCGTGAAGCGTACCGGGCGTCATTACAAAGATGTCCCCGCTTTGCGCCGGGTAGACCTGTGCACCTGCCTGCACAAGCCCGCTGCCGCGCTTTATATAGATCAGCTCCATGCTGTCCTGCCAGTGGACAGCTACCTGACGAAAGTCCCCGGGAATGGTGCAGGGGTAAATATTGAACGGAAAGCGCACTGCACCATGGTGCTTGGTTTCCTGCAAAGAAGAGTGATTGTTCATGAATTTTTCCTCCTGATGATAGGATAGTATCATATATTGCGGTAAATGCACAAGTTTTTTCTCGTTTTGCGTGGTATACTATTGATATTCAAGGTCGTTCAATCATCACAGACCTTTTGACCCCATCATCATCTGATGATACAAGGATGCCGAGGCATTCTTGAATAGGTACAGAGGAAAAACTCTGGTCGTTACAGTAAAGGAGGACTTATTTATGAACTTTACCGAAATGCTGCAAGGCTATACCGGCAAACCGCTGGCTGACTGTACAAATCAGGAGCTGTATCTGGCTTTGTTGGAGATCGTCCGACACAAGAGCGCCGACAAGGTGCAGCCTGTCACAGGGCGCAAGCTGTATTATATCAGTGCCGAGTTTCTGATCGGAAAGCTGCTGTCCAACAACCTTATCAATCTGGGGCTCTATGAGGATGCCCGGGCAGCCCTTGCCGCTGCTGGCAAGAGCCTGGCGGATATCGAGGAGGTCGAGCCGGAGCCGTCCCTGGGCAACGGCGGTCTGGGGCGTCTGGCAGCCTGCTTTCTGGATTCACTGGCGACGCTCGGCCTGCCGGGAGACGGAGTAGGGCTGCGATATCATTTTGGCCTGTTCCACCAATCCTTTGAAAACGGCATTCAGAACGAGCAGCCTGACCCGTGGCTTACAGCTCACAGCTGGGCGGAAAAAACGGACATCACCTATCCTGTGCAGCTGGCCGGTAAGGAGTACACCGCCCGTCTGTATAAGCTTGCGGTCACCGGCTACGGTGCGCGCACAAATACGCTGAATCTGTTTGATCTGGACAGTATTGACGAGAGTATCGTGCATGATGGCATTTCCTTTGACAAGACCGCCATCGACAAGAACCTCACCCTGTTTCTCTACCCGGATGATTCGGATGAGGCAGGACGTCAGCTGCGCGTGTACCAGCAGTATCTGATGGTTTCTGCCGGTGCACAGCTGATCCTTGCAGAGTGCGCTGCGCGCGGCTGCAATTATCATGACCTGGCGGATTACGCTGCCATTCAGATCAACGATACGCACCCGAGTATGGTTATTCCGGAGCTGATTCGTCTGCTCGGCGAAAAGGGCATCGGGTTTGACGAGGCTGTTGAGATCGTCACCAAGACCTGCGCTTATACCAACCACACGATTCTGGCGGAGGCACTGGAAAAGTGGCCGCGCGCTTATCTGGATGTGGTTGTGCCGCAGCTGATGCCGATTATTGAAAAGCTGGATGAGCTGGCGCGCACCCGCACCGAGAACGAGAGCCTTGCGATTATCGACAGGGACGGACGGGTGCATATGGCGCACATGGATATCCATTTTACTCACTCCACCAACGGAGTGGCGGCACTGCACACGGAGATCCTCAAAAATTCCGAGCTGCACGGTTTCTATACGCTCTATCCGGAAAAGTTCAACAATAAGACCAACGGCATTACATTCCGCCGCTGGCTGCTGGAATGTGACCCGCGTTTGACGCAGGTGCTGGAAAAGCACATCGGCTCAGGTTTCCGCAAGGATGCCTCAGAGCTGGAAAAGCTGCTGGCGTTTGCCGGGGATGAGGACGTGCTGAATGAGCTGACAGCTGTAAAAACTGCAAATAAGCAGGCACTGGCAGATTGGCTGCTGCACACACAGAATGTTTCAGTAAACACACAGGCAGTGTTTGATATTCAGTCCAAACGTCTGCATGAGTACAAGCGTCAGCAGCTGAACCTGCTCTACCTTATCCATCAGTATTATGAAATCAAGGCGGGGCATCTGCCTGCCGTACCGCTGGTCAGCATCTTCGGCGCAAAGGCGGCACCGGCGTATATCATCGCCAAGGATATCATTCATGCACTGCTTGCCTTATCTAGGGTCATTGCGCAGGATCCTGAGGTCTCCAAGTGGCTGCAGGTCGTGTTTGTTGAGAACTACAATGTGACAGCAGCGGAAAAGCTGATCCCGGCGTGCGATCTGTCCGAGCAGATCAGCCTTGCCTCCAAGGAAGCATCAGGTACCGGCAACATGAAGTTTATGCTTAACGGCGCGCTGACGCTTGGCACGATGGACGGCGCGAATGTCGAGATCAGCCAGCAGGTCGGACAGGAGAATGTCTATATCTTCGGTCAGAGCTCTGATCAGGTCATCCATCGCTATGAAGCCGGGGACTATATTGCTTCTCAGTGGTATGAGGGTGATCCGAACATCCGCCGCGCTGTGGATTTCCTGACCGGTCCGCAGATGCTGGCCGCAGGGCATGAGGAAAATCTCAGACGTCTGCAGAATGAGCTGATCCACAAGGATTGGTTCCAGACCCTGCCGGACTTTAACGCCTATGTGGTGCGCAAGGGACAGGCGCTTGGCGACTACGCCTGCGATCCGCTTGGCTGGCGGCGCAAATGCCTTGTCAACATTGCAAAGGCAGGATTTTTCTCCAGTGACCGTACGATTGCGGAATATGACCGCGACATCTGGCATCTGGGCAGATAATACAGTAAAAAAAGATGGGCATCGCTGGTTTGGCGATGCCCGTCTTTTTTTTAGGTGCGCCTGGCAACGCACGTTTTTATCGGGTGCAAGTCCCGAATCCACCCGGTAGTAGGAAGGATATAGCCGAAGGCAATGGTGTCCATCGTGAGGTGGAATCTGAATAAGTATTCTCATGCTTCGGGTACGCGGAGGACTAGGCGGTGGGGAAGAAAAGGAATTTATGAGTTGGCAATTTTTTACAAAATCAATCATGTGATTTTAGCTAAAAAGGCAAAATAAAATAAATTCATGGAAACCACTTGCAAATTTCAGAGTATGGATGTATATTGATGACATCACTGATATGATCAGTAATGAGAAAAGAAAAATATCAGAGATAATATCTGAAATACGATCAAAGAAATACGATCAAAAAGTGCATGACAAAAGCAGCAGAAGAAGCAGCAGCGGGTGAATGCAGAAGAATGGAGAAATAGAATGACACAGGAAGAAATGCTTCAGATATTAAAACAGGAGCTTGTGCCGGCGCTTGGATGTACGGAACCGGTAGCGATTGCATATGCAGCAGCGAAGGCGAGGGCGGTGCTGGGAGCGATTCCGGATCGCGCAAAGATTCTGGTCAGCCGGAATATTTTGAAGAACGCAATGGGTGTCGGGATTCCGGGAACGAAGATGGTCGGACTGGAGATGGCTGCAGCACTCGGAATCATTGGAGGCAACAGTGATGCGATCCTTGAGGTGCTCGATGGAGTGACACCGGAGCAGATTCGTCAGGCAGAGGAATTTGCAAAGGCAGGTGTGGAGGTCATTCAGAAGGATACGCTGAAGAAGCTTTATATCGAAGTGTTGCTCAGTACGGCAGACGATCATGCGTCGGTCATCATTGAGGACAGTCATACGAATATTACGAAGATCACTCACGGAGAGCAGGACATCTATGATCGCAGTAGCTGTGGGGAGATCGAGGAGTCAGAGTGCGACAAGAGCGGACTGAGCGTGGATGGAATTTATCAGATGATCACGGAGATTCCGGTCGAAAAGCTTTATTTTCTGGATGATGCGATTCGGATGAACTGGTCGATCTCACAGGAAGGTCTGACAAAGCAGTATGGCCTCGGCGTAGGGAAAAATATTTATGACAGTATCCGCGCAGAAAACAAAGCGGATGACATGCAGAACTACATAGTTGCCACAGCGGCGGCAGCGGCGGATGTCCGGATGTCGGGCGGCACGAAGGCAGTCATGACGATCTGCGGCAGCGGCAATCAGGGAATCACAGCGACGCTTCCGGTGATCGCAGCAGTTCTTTCCCTGAAGGCGGATGAGGAAATGTTGTATCGGTCACTTGCACTGAGCTGTCTGATTACGATTCATGTGAAACAGTTTATTGGAAAGCTTTCTCCATTATGCGGTTGCGGCATGGGATCTTCAATCGGAGTCGGCTGCGCACTGACTTATCTGCAGGGCGGCGGACTTTCCCAGATCCGAAGTGCGATTAACAATATGATTGCCGATGTGTCCGGTATCATCTGTGACGGGGCAAAGGCGGGTTGTGCATTGAAGATCGCAACGGTCATCTCCAGCGCATACCAGTGCTCTCTTCTGGCACTTCGGGATTTGGGTGCCGGAGAATTGGACGGAATCGTCCGAGCGGATGTGGAAAACAGCATCCGGAATCTGGGAGAACTGGGTAACCGTGGCATGGCAGATACGGATCGCGTGATTCTGGATATGATGGTGTGTCGGTGAGATGTAAACAGAAATACATCACAGAAATGAATTGGATTGTAAATACATGACAGGTTAAAAGCGCAATTTAGATGAAATAGCGAATGTGACTGCAGGCAATATAAAAAGGCTGGTGCTCAGAATGGAAAGAGAATTTACAGTCACATACAGTTACAAGTGCACAAGGCAAAAACAGTAGAATTGGTCGTGCAGGATATCATAAAATCCCCTGTACGAAGCGATAAAACACAACAGGAGGATGAAAAAAATGGATAAGAGAACCCGAGTATTAAATGCAATGAACAAAAAGGAAGTGGATCATGTGCCGGTAGGCTTCTGGTTTCACTTCGGCGGAGAGGAAGCAGTCGGAGATGCGTGCGTTCAGGCACATCTGAAATACTATCGTGAGACAGATTTGGACTTTGTAAAGATCATGTGCGATAATTATTTCCCGTACCCGTTGCCGAAGATCGAGAAGGCAGAGGATTGGACGACTCTGGAGCCGCTGACCGCAGATCATCCGTTTATTCGTGAGCAGGTTGAGCGTGCAAAAGCGATCGTGGACGATATCGGAAAAGAGCGCTGTGTATTCTATAACGTATTTGCACCGTTCTCCTCCCTGCGTTTTGGCGCAGATGCAATTGGCATCAACGACGATCAGGTGATGGAGTACATCCGCACCGACCGCACTGCAGTGATGAAAGCACTGGATGTCATTGCACAGTCCAACGCACTGCTGGCAGAGCTGCTGATTACAGAGGCTGGCTGCGACGGCGTTTACTACTGTGTACAGGGCGGCGAGTACGACCGCTTCACACCGGAAGAGTACCGTGCGACGATCACACCGAGCGACCTGTACGTACTGGAGCATGCGAATCGTTATTCCGATAACAACATGCTTCATATGTGTGGCTGGGCAGGCAACCGCAATCAGCTCGCAATCTGGGAAGATTACCCGGCCAAGGTTGTCAACTGGGCGGTATTCGTAGAGGGACTGTCACTGGATGCAGGACGCTACTTCGTACATGGCAGAACAAGCCTTGGCGGATTCGAGACGCACTGGGATGAGCACACACAGCAGGGCATCATTTACACCGGTACGAAAGAAGAGCTGCAGGAGTACACAAAGAACCTGATCCTGAACCATGGAAAGATCGGCCTGATGCTCGGCGGTGACTGTACGATCGATTCCAAGCTCGACTGGGAGCGGATTCGCTGGGTGGTAGAGGCAGCAAGAAGTATCTGATATAATTTTAAATATATAGAAGAAAAAGTATAATATATAATTAATATCAATATAATATCAGACAATAAAGAATATAACTGGTAAACACAAGATAAAAATAAGTCTTTACAGAACAACTGGCGGGGGAATACAAAAAGGACGAGAAGCCTTGCGTATAAAAAAGAAAAAGAAAGGAAGAAAGACATGAAGAATTGGAGAAAGGTAGTATCACTTAGTTTGGCAATTCCGATGACGATGAGTTTACTTACCGGAATTGGCGCAGCGGCAGAGGAGAAAGAATATGAGCCGACTACACTGACGTTCTGGAACGGATTTACCAGTACAGATGGAGAAGTTTTGCAGCAGATCGTAGATGATTTCAATGAGACAAATGAGTGGAACATCACGATTGAGATGGATGTAATGCCGTGGGCGACTTTTAATGAGAAGCTTCCAGCAGCGATCGCAGCGGGAAATGCACCGGACTTTGTGCTTTGCTCTTCCGGATACTATGTTCCGTATGTAAATGCGGGTAGCTTCCAGGATGTAAGTGATTTCTATGATCTTCCAGAAGTAAATAAGGATGACTTTGATCAAAACGTCGTAGATCTTTTGTACTATGATGATCTGTGCGTAGGTATCCCGATGCAGATGGTATCCCATTATTTCTACTGGGACAAGGATCTGTATGAGGAAGCGGGTCTGGATCCGGAAAATCCGCCTGAGACCTTTGAGGAGATCATTGAAAATGCGAAGCTTTTGACGGATAAAAGTAAGAACCAGTATGGATTCTGTATTCCGACCGATAATAACGTCCCGGCACAGTATACCATGTATGCATATGGTGGACATTACACCAATGAGGATGAGACACAGGCAGCATTCAATTCTGCGGAAAATGTAAAGGCATTTGAGGCTCTGAAGGAGCTGTATGCATGCTCTCCGCAGGATACGGATGATAATACTTATATTTGCGGACAGCTTGGACAGTTCATCAACGGACCGTGGATCATCAATGGTTTAAGAGAGAATGAGATCAACTTTGGTGTAAAGGCTGTTCCGGCATGCACCGGTATCAAGCAGGATGCGGCAGTTATTCCGGTAGGCTTCTCTATTCCATCCACCACTTCCGATGAGCACAAGGAACTGGTTTACAAATTTGTGAACTACTGGAACTCTGAAGAAATCTGCACAAAGTGGACAAAGGAGTGTGGTACACCGGCATATTTGATTTCTGCACAGAAGAATTTTGCAGACGATCCGCTTACTTCCGCACTTTCTGAGCCACTGACTTATGGACACATCGAGCAGAAGAAGCACGGCGTAAGCCAGATATCATCTGATGCCCTTTACCCGGCAATGCAGGAAATCTTTGCAGGCGCTGACATTCAGGAGACGCTGGATAAGTACAATGATGTTGTACAGGATATTCTGAATAAGTAAGAGCAGATAGAAACGGACATCAGGGAATGATGTGATTTAAGGAATGCCTCCAGGTAGCCGTATTACCGGTCCTTCCCGGAGGCATTTTGTATCAGCATACAGGAGAAGGGAGTCTTACCATGGAAAAAAGCAGTCCGGTCAAAAGGTTTATTGCAAAATGGACGAATAAAGACAGAGTGGGATATCTGTTCATTTTACCGGGAGTATCGGTATTATTTATTTTTACAATTATACCGCTGCTCGTATCCTTTATCATCAGTCTGACAAATCTGGATATCTTTCTGGCGTGGCCGGATATGATTGGACTTGACAATTTTAAACGGACACTGTCGGATGCACGTGTCTGGAATGCATTTAAAAATACGTTTTACTATGTAATCATTTCTGTGCCGGTGCAGCTATTAGTAGCGTTGATTCTGGCATACTGGCTGTACAAGCCGACCTTTTTCAACAAGCTCTGCCGTTCGGTATTTTATGTGCCGGTGCTTTGTTCCTTTACCGCCATTGGTATTCTGTTCGGTCTGATGTTAAATTCTACCGTAGGTTATATCCCGTATGTCATCAGTAAATTTACAGGTGAGCCGATTGCGTTGTTCAGCGATGAGCGGTTTGCGATGCCGGTCATTATCTTTATTTCTGTATGGAAAGCGTTTGGAAAGACGCTCATTATTCTGGTAGCCGGAATCAACGATATTCCAAATACTTATTTTGAGGCATCGGAAATTGACGGTGCAAATAAAATTCAGCAGTTTTTTTATATTACCATTCCGAATCTGATGCCGACGATCAGCTTTACATTGCTTACGACGATCATCGGAGCATTTCAGGTATTTGATGTTGTATATGTCACGACTGGCGGAGGACCGCTTTATAAGACCGAGACAATGGTACAGTATATTTACAGCAGAGGTTTCTCGGATCCGTATGATCTGGGTTATGCTTCAGCGATGTGTGTGGAATTGTTTATCATAATTGCAGTGATTATTCTGGTATTCAAGCGTTATTTGGATCGTAAAACTGCACAGAACATGTAAGGAGGGCGAATCAATGAGACAGAAGAAAAAGCTGAAAATATATGGCGCGATCCGCATAGTTTTGTGTCTGTTTGTACTATTTTTGATTGTATTTCCGTTTGTGTGGCTGATTTTGAGTACCTTCAAGCTTCAGAAGGATATCATCAAATGGCCACCGACAATTTGGCCAAAGGCATGGACGATCAAGAACTATATCAAAGTATGGTCAAGAATTCCGCTTGCAAGTTATATTAAAAATACAATCATTTTTGCAGGAGCTGTTTCGGTCAGCTCTGCCATGCTGGACTCACTTGCAGGCTATGCATTTGCAAGACTGGAGTTTAAAGGAAAAGAGATTATTTTCAATATCGTATTGCTGACGATGTTGATACCGTTCCAGATCATCATGATTCCGTTGTATCTGGAGTTACATATATTCCATATTTTAAATACATATGTGGGTCTGATTCTTCCGCGTATCGCGTCAGCCTATGGAATGTACTTTATGAAATCGTTCTACATGGGTTTACCGAAAGAACTGGAAGAGGCGGCACGTGTAGATGGTATGCATGAGTTTGGAATTTACTGGAAGATCATGTTCCCGCTGTGTAAGCCGGCATTTGTGACATTCTTCATTTTCTGCCTGACTTCAAACTGGAACGATCTGATTTACCCAATGATGATGACAAACTCTACGAAGATGCGTACACTCTCAGCCGGACTGGCCATGTTCGTTGGCGAGGGCGTCAGGGAGACTGGACCGGCACTGGCTGGAGCACTGATTTCCATGCTGCCGCTGCTGGTACTGTACTGCTTCGCACAGCGGTTCTTCGTAGAAGGTATTGCAGTCAGTGGACTGAAGGGCTGACAGAACAGGAGGAAGTCATGTTTGAACGAACGGCAGAACGGCTCTCCGGGATGGTACAGATACCGACGGTGAGCGGAAAAGGCAATGAGGCGCTCTATGAGATCGGGCGCTATAAGGAATATTTGGCGCAGGAGTTTTTGCATCTGTTTGGAAGTGCGGAGCGGATCGCAATCGGCGAGGCGCTGTTGCTGCGCATTGAGGGGACGGATCCGAAGAAAAAGAGGCCGGTGCTCTTCACCGGTCATATGGATGTCGTACCGGTCGATGAGGCTGCGTGGAAGTATCCGCCATTTTCCGGGGCGATTGTAGACGGCTGCATTTGGGGACGAGGCAGTCAGGATATGAAGGGACCGCATTGTGCGTTGCTTTCAGCATTGGATGAACTGTTGAAGGAGGGCTGGAAGCCGGAGCGGGAGATCTGGCTGTATCTGTCCTGTGACGAGGAAATTGGTGGTCAGACGACTGCCAAGGCGGCGGCATGGTTGAAAAAAATGGGCATCCATTTTGCAATGATATTCGATGAGGGCGGTACAATCTGTGAGAATTTTATGGGATTGGTCGATGGCCGTGCGGCGCTGTTCGGAATCTCGGAAAAAGGCTCGCTGGAATATCGTTTCACCGCGTTTTCTTCCGGCGGTCATGCGGCGAACCCGCAGCCAAATTCTGCGATCGTGCGTCTGGCAGAGCTGATGCATGACGTCGAGAAGGAAGACCTCTTTATCCGGAAACTGAGCGATGGCAATTGTGCGATGCTAAAAGCGATCGCAGCTTACAGCGAGGGCGAAAAGGCAGAGCAGCTGAAAAAGGCGGCGGCAGAGGATGCACCCTATCCAACACTTTATCAGCTGACGCCGGAGGCGCGCAACCTGCTCGGCGGTACGATCGCCTTTACGATGATCGAGGGCGGTACGGCGATGAATGTCATGCCGAAAAAGGCAGTCCTCACGGCAAATGTGCGCGTAGCGTCCGTGGAAGGAGAGCAGGCAGTGACAAAGAAGCTGCAGGCACTCGCGAAAAACCACGATCTGATCTGTGAACTGGTGGACGGCGTGGATGCGGCTCCAGAGAGTCGGATGGATACCGAAGAATATCTGGCGATGAAGCGAAGCGTAGAGCAGACGTATCTGGGCCTTCCGATCATTCCGTTCGTGCTGGGCGGCGGAACAGATTCCCGACATTTTCTCGATGTGACCGATCAGGTGCTGCGCTTTTCGCCGATGCATGCGGCACCGGAGCAGGGACGCGGTGTGCACGGGGACAATGAGTCGGCGTATATCAAAGATGTGCAGGATGCGGCGAAGTGCTATTATGAGCTGTTGAAGAACCAGCTGTGAGATGTTAGCTGTCAGGATTGACTTACCTTAGTGTGTGGTGAATGGCTGAAACGTTGTAAAATGATAAGACGTGAATGGAAATTGGTATCAAATGAGAAAGGGAGGAACGGACAGATGGATAAAATCAAACGACTTCAAAAGGCGATGCCGGATACAATGGAGGCGGCGATTTTCCGTGATCCGTCGAACCGGTTCTATCTGACGGGAATGCGTTCATCTGCCGGTACGGTAGTCGTCACGAAGAAGCATGCGTGGCTTATCATAGATTTTCGATATTTTGAGGATGCTGAAAAGAAGGTAAAGAACTGTATTGTAATAGAAGAAACAGCACTGTATGAGCAGATTCGAGGTTTGCTGCTGGAAGAGGGCGTGAGGACGTTAAGCATTCATTCCGGACTGACTTCGCTGGAAGAGCATATAGCAATGACCACGGTATTGTATCCGGTGCAGATTGATATTTCTTCGAAGCTGCATAAGCTGATCGAGACGCTCCGCATGGAGGAGGATGAGGAAGAGATCGCTTGCCATCGGAAGGCACAGCAGATCACGGATCATGTATTTTCTCATATTTGTGGCTTTATCCGTCCGGGATTGACCGAGCTGGATGTCTCAAGGGAAATCGGCGTGATGCTGACACAACTTGGATCAGATGACCGGAATTTTAACTTTATCGTGGCGTCAGGTGAGAACAGTTCATTGCCGCATGGATTTGCAACGAATCGGATGATCCGGAACGGTGATTTTGTGACGATGGATTTTGGCGCGGTGTATGGCGGTTATCTGGCAGATATGACACGAACCGTTGCAGTTGGTCATGTATCCGATGAGCAGAGGAAGGTATATGAGACGGTGAAAGAGGCGCAGAAGCGCGCATTTGACAAGATCCGTCCGGGAGCGATCTGCAAAGAGGTCGATGCGGCAGCGCGGGATTATATTTATGAACAGGGATATCGTGGCTGCTTTTCTCATGGTTTGGGGCACAGTGTCGGTGTGGAGGTGCATGAGAATCCGCGCTTTAACGAGGTCTGCACAGAAAAACTGATTCCGGGCATTGTGATCACAGTAGAGCCGGGCATTTATTTAAAAGGACGCTTTGGCGTGCGGATTGAGGATATGATCGTGGTCCGGGAAGACGGATTTGAGGATCTGGCAACGAGTCCGAAAGAATTGATTATATTGTAAGCGTTCAGTTTGCGGTAGAATTTTTACTGATCCTGTGATTCTGCAAGTAGTGACGCGAATCCACCCATGAGCAGCATGACATACGAATGCCGGATTTGACAGGATGAGAGAAGAAAAGGAGTGACAGAAATGGTAAATTTTGAGTTTCAGTGTGCGACGAAGATGATTTTTGGAAAAGGAACTGAGGAGAAGGTTGGCGAAGAACTGAAAGCATATGGCGCGACCCGCGTACTCTTTGTCTATGGCGGTTCTTCGATTAAGAGAAGCGGACTGTATGACCGTGTTGTGAAGTCTCTGACAGATGCGGGACTATGGTTTACAGAGCTTCCGGGTGTCGTCCCAAACCCGCGTGTCTCGCTCGTGCGCAAGGGTATCGAGATCTGCAGGAAAGAAAAGATCGATTTCCTGCTGGCTGTCGGCGGAGGGAGTGTCATTGATACGTGTAAGTCGATGGGCTTTGGCGTTTATTATGATGGGGATGTGTGGGATTTGATTTCCTGCAAGGTACGTCCGGGTACCGAACGGGTTCCGGTTGCGACGATCCTGACGCTTCCGGCAGCCGGAAGTGAGGAGAGCGACAGCTGTATCGTATCCGATGAGACGATCCCGATGAAGACCGGCTTTGGTTCACCGCTGATGCGTCCGGTATTTTCCATTATGAATCCGGAGCTGACCTACACACTGCCGTCGTACCAGACGGCCTGTGGCTGCATGGATATGATGTCCCATGCGATGGAGCGCTATTTCTCCCGGACACCGAATGTCGAGATGACCGACCGCGTGACCGAGGCGATCATCAAGACGGTCATTCACAACCTGCCGATCGCGCTGGCGCATCCGAACGATTACGCAGCGCGTTCTGAGATCATGCTCTGCGGTACCTGGGCGCAGAACGATATGACCGGCTGCGGACGCGAGCAGGACTGGTTCAATCATGTATTAGAGCATCAGATCAGCGGATTTTATGACATTGCACACGGTGCGGGCCTTGCAATTTCGACACCGGCGTGGATGGAATACCTCTGCGACAATGAAGAGTGTCTGCCGAAGCTCGTGCAATACGCGGTACGTGTCTGGAACGTCGAGATGAATTTCGAGAATCCGAAGGATACGGCACTTGAGGGTATCCGCAGATTGCGTGACCTGATCCGCGGAGCAGGACTGCCGCTTACCTTAAAGGAGGCTGGCATTGATACGGAGAAATTTGAGGAGATCGCAGATTTAGTGACAAATCATGGGACACAGACCTGTGGCGCATTTTATCCCATGGCAAAGGAAGATGTGCTTGCACTGCTGGACAGAATGAAATGAGCATGTTATGATGAAAAAAGGCATCCTTTTCGGATGGGATGCGAGACCGTGTAGAACAGGATGGGGAAAGTATGAATCGTGTGTTGACAGAATTTATCCCGGCAAGACAGGTGTCCCTGACTGACCGGGTACATGATCAGATTCTGGAGCTGATTATCAAAAATGCGACAGAAGAAGAGATGGTACTGACCGAGAAGAAGCTCATGGAGCTGCTTGGTGTCAGTAAAGCGCCGGTGCGGGAGGCGCTGATCAAGCTTTGCAGTGAAGATGTGTTGATCAATGTCCCGCGTTTTGGATATCGTGTCGTGCGGATGACAGAAAAGGACGCACGCGATGCGAAGCAGATGCGGATGCTTTTGGAGACAGAGGCCCTGAAGCTTTCCTTTGACCACATATCCGGGGAGGAGCTGCATCAGCTGAAAAAGCAGGTCAAGCAGGCAGAGGCCAAGCAAAACACGGATGTCTGGGAGGTATGGGAGGACAACGAGGAGTTTCACCTTCTGCTGGCATCCTTCTCTGGTAATAAGGTGTTGATGAAACTTTTAAAGGACTGCATGGGTATCCTGCAGCGGACCTACGCGCAGCAGCGCTGGAATAGCTGGAGCAGCATGGTTGATTCCGTAAACGGCACTCCGCACCGAGAGATCTGTTGCTGTATAGAGGCGCGTGATCTTGCCGGGACAATGGAATTGCTGAGAAAGGATATCGAGGGGTATTCCGAAGAAAATTAAAAGAGGAGCGCTGTGGCGACCCGGAAGGGAAGCGGCAGCGCTTTTTGCTTATTGGAAATTTTTCAGTGGATATGGTATGCTGTAACAAAGACTGTTCAGGTAGAACCGATAGGAGGGCTACCATACAAGAATTTGGAGGGATGAGAGAAAAATGAAATCGATGATTCAATTCTGTAAAAAAGAAGCGGTGCTGTCAATCGCAGTCGTACTGGCACTGCTTTCTGTGCTTTTTGTGCGGCCGGATGCGGGATATCTGGCTTATATTGACTTCCGGACGCTGGGAATTCTGTTCTGCCTGATGACGATTGTGGCAGGCTTGCAGCAGATCGGGGTTTTTGACCGGATGGCAAAGGGGTTGCTTGCACATGTGGCAGGTGTTTGTGGAATTGTGACCATTCTTGTGCTGCTTTGCTTTTTCCTTTCAATGCTGATTACGAATGATGTGGCGCTGATTACTTTTGTGCCGCTGGCGCTCATCATCATGAAGCAGTTTTCTGAGGCAGATCGAAAAAAATGGATGTTGAAGTGCGTCGTGATGCAGACAGTCGCGGCGAATCTTGGAAGTATGCTCACACCGATCGGCAATCCACAGAATCTGTATCTGTATGGAAGGGCAGGAATGAATATAAGCTCTTTTTTTCGCCTGATGCTTCCGTACAGCTTGATATCACTGGCATTGCTGCTGCTCTGGATCTGCCTGCCCTTTTTGATGCAAAGAGAGTTTGCAGAAGAGCGGCAGGACAATACAGAGTCCGGGAAGGTCTGGAAGCCGGAAGAAACAAGCGGGGGTTGGATGGCAACGGATACAAAAGCACTGATGGCATGGGGGATGCTGTTCGGGATCAGCCTTCTGGCAGTTGGCCGTATTCTGGTCTGGCAGATACCGTTTGTGCTGGTACTTTTGTATGGACTGATCTGGAAACGGGAGATCCTGCGCAAGGTAGATTATTCGCTGCTTGGTACGTTTACGGCGCTGTTCATTTTTATCGGAAATCTGGGGAGAATTCCGGCATTCAGCAGCTTTTTACAGCGGGCGATGCAGGGGCGGGAAGTACTGACCGCGGTATTTGCGAGCCAGGTCATGAGCAATGTACCGGCAGCGATTCTGCTCTCTGGTTTTACGGATCAGTATCAGGCGCTGATTATCGGAACAAATCTTGGCGGACTTGGCACACTGATTGCATCCATGGCAAGCCTGATCAGCTTTAAATATATGGTACGGGAAGATGGAACACTTCGTGGGAGCTATCTGGCGGAGTTTACGGTGGCAAATCTGGTGTTCCTGGCGGTGCTGCTGGGAGTCTGGTGGATTTAAGCTGCGAAGCAGCATTCGGTTATGACATATCATAAGGAGGGACCCGCTTGCGGGAGGATTCCTTATGATCCTGCAAGTAGCAAAGCCAGGCTCTGTCAGCACACCTGCAGGGATGGATTGCGAATATCCGATTGACAAATAGTCAGACAAAAAAGAAAATGAGAGGGAATTTGTAAAAACAGGGTTGCCAATTGCGGCGGAGTATGATATACTGCTGCTTGTTAAAAAATGAACAAGACAGGTGTATATTTCTTGCAGGATCGAAGCAGATTGCTATATTTGCTTTGATCCGGTAGATGAAGTATAAAAGAGGGAATCAGGTAAAAGCCTGAGCGATGAGGTCACTGTGAGCAGGGAGCTGATCCGAATATGCCATTGCGGGAGAGCCGTGAGAAGGCCGGAAAGGTGCAGATCTGCGAGCCAGGATACCTGCCTGTTTTGTGCGATCAGAAGCTTCCATTCAAAGCATCGACGCAGATTCGCCGCATCTATCAGAGCGGTCTGTTGACCTGCACCTGTGGAGCGGGTTTTTTTTGTTTTACAGGAAATTGTATTCTGTAAAGCAAAAATGCTCCGCAAGGATGCCTTTCATGGGCTTCCGGACAATATTATTTTATGTGTTATGGAGGTACACAAATGAAAAAGAGAACAAGATGGATAGCAATGCTGCTGACCGGAGCAATGCTGATGGCACCGATGAATGTATTTGCGGCTGAGACGGAGACCGAGACCGAGGCGCAGACAGAGGCACAGACCGAAGCTTCTGCATTTCCGTTTACACTGGTGACAAAGGATGATCAGGAGGTTACCTTTACACACGTTCCGGAGCGCGTCATCAGTACGAACCCGAATACCGGTGAGGAGCTGATGGCACTTGGACTTGGCGATAAGATCATCGGCACCTGCTACAACAATGCACAGCTTCCGGAGCAGTACCGCGATGAGTATGAGTCCAAGCCGAAGATTTCGGAGGACACAGGCTATCCGTCTCTGGAGGTTGTACTGGATCTGGATCCGGATTTTATTTATGGAAGAAGCTCTGCATTCAGCGATAAGGATACCGCGATTGCGACACATGATACCTTAAGCAGCTATGGAATTATGTCCCTGTCTTCGATCGAGGGCTACAAGCTTGGCTGTGATGTAGAGGATGTATATCAGGACTTCTACAACCTCGGAAGAATTTTCCAGGTAGAGGATAAGGCAAATGAAGTGGTAGACGGTATGAAGACAAAGATCGCGGAAGTAGAGTCCAAGATCGAGGGAACTGATCCGATTAAGGTATTCAATTTTGACTGCGATATGGACGGTGGCGCTTATACACCGGGCGACAACTTTACATCCAAGCTGATCCGTCATGCAGGCGGCGTCAATGTCTTTGAGGATCTGGAAAAGACATGGAATACCGTCAGCTGGGAAGCTGTCGTAGAGGCTGATCCGGACATCATCGTTATCAACGATTACGGCGAGACGACCGCGGATGAGAAGATCCAGTCTCTGAAGGACAATGAGGCACTCTCAGATGTCACTGCAATTAAAAATGAGAATTTCCTTGTCATCACCCTTCCGGAAGTGTTTGCCAGCACCCGCGTAGCGGATACGATTGAAAAGTTTGCAGAAGCGTTCCATCCGGAGTGCTTTGAATAAAATTTCGTAGCGGCATGAAATTCCTTTGTAAAAAGATGAAGGACCATGTGGGAATCACCTGCATGGTCCTGTGTGTTATTCTGGTCCTTACCATGATTCTGGCAACGGGGATCGGACCAGTGAGCATTCCGTTTGATACGGTCTGGAAAATTGTATGGAATCGGATTACGGGAATGGGGGATGTCTCGGAAATCAAAATGAGTACTCAGAATATTGTCTGGCATCTGCGTGTGCCGCGTGTCCTGATGGGAGCGATGGTAGGAGCGAGCCTGACGTTGTCCGGTGTGGCGATGCAGTCGTTTACGAAGAATCCGCTGGCCAGCCCGTATGTGCTCGGCATTTCATCCGGTGCGACCTTTGGTGCGACCCTTGCGATCGTGACCGGCGTGCTGTCGTTTCTCGGCTCCTATGCGGTAGAGGGCGGCGCGTTCGCGGGATCAATGGCGGCGATTCTGATCGTCTACTATATGGCGAAAAGCGGAAAAGAAGTGGCACCGATCAAGCTGGTGCTGGTCGGAACCGCAGTGGCGGCGATGTTTACCGCATTTTCGAATTTTATCGTCTACAAGGCTCCGGATGACTCCAAAATCCGGGAAGTGACGTTTTGGACACTCGGAAGTGTGGCGAGCGCGCAGTGGGAAGAGCTGATTCCGGTGGTAGTGACACTGATTCCGGGATTTTTGTGCATGTATGCAATGTCCAGCGCGATGAATGCGCTTCTGATGGGCGAGAGCAGCGCGGTGACACTCGGTGTAAATGTCAATTTAGTGCGGAAAATTACGGTGTTTTTATCTGCAGCCCTGACGGGAATGGCCGTCGCGGTGACAGGAAGCATTGGATTTGTCGGGCTTGTCATCCCACATATCGTGCGATCAATGATTGGAGCGGATCATAAAAAGGTGATTCCGGTATCAACGTTGATCGGAGCTATTTTTCTGGTCTGGGTGGATGTCGGCGCGAGGATGTTTGATGCTCCGGGTGAGATTCCGATCGGAATTATTACAGCGATGATCGGGGCGCCGATTTTCCTGTGGATGATTCGGGTGCGGAAGTATGCATTTGGAAAGAAGGAGTAGGGAAATGCTGAAGGTAGAAAATATAGAATACAAGACAAAGCAGACAAAGATTCTGCGCGGCGTATCCCTGCAGGTCCATCCGGGGGAGTTTGTCGGAGTGATCGGTCCGAACGGCAGCGGAAAGTCGACGCTGCTGAAAAATATATACCGTATGCTTACCCCGACCTCCGGAGAGATTCTACTGGATGGAAAGAGCCTCATTAAAATGTCGAACCGGAAGATGGCAGAACGTCTGGCGGTTGTTGCGCAGGAGAGTGAAGCAAACTTTGACTTTACGGTAGGAGAAGTCGTGCAGATGGGACGCTATCCGCGCAAGAAAATGATGGAGGCGGCAAACGATGAGGACCAGGAGATTGTGAAGCAGTCGCTTGGCATGGTTGGCATGGATGAATTTCTGGAGCGCAGCTTCCTGACGCTTTCCGGAGGAGAGAAGCAGCGCGTGCTGATCGCCAGAGCACTGGCGCAGGAAACGGAGATGATTATTCTGGATGAGCCGACGAACCATCTGGATATCGGCAGCCAGATCAAGACTCTGTCTCTATTGAAGAATTCCGGAAAAACGGTGCTGACGGCACTGCATGACCTGAGCCTGGCGGCGCGTTTCTGCGACCGGGTCTATGTGCTGAAGGACGGAAGAAATCTTTGTGATGGACAGCCGGAAACACTGATCAGCTCGGAGCTGGTAAAGGAGCTCTATCAGATCGAGGCGGAAGTGTTTACACGGAAAGACCGGATTTATATTGATTATAAGTAGATGATGAGTAAGGGAAGCAAGGAACATATAAGAATGTATAAAAGCGGATATTCGCAATCCGCTTCGCTACTTGCTCATAACCGAGTAGCTGCTTCGCAGCTTATCAGAAGGAGTTTGCACTCCTCCTGATACAAGCAAGCCTCCACCTACTACTTATTGCTCCGCGCAATTGAAGCAGTAGATGGAGGCTTGCTTGACTCGATAAAAAAGCAGCCGAAATGACGGAATCGGCTGCTTTCTTTTTCATTGACTATAAATCTATGCTTATGCCAGGGTGTTGACTGCTTTGGACAGACGAGATACCTTTCTGGCTGCATTGTTCTTATGATAAACGCCTTTTTTAGCAGCTTTATCAATAATAGAAGTAGCAGATAATAATGCAGCTTCAGCAGCAGCCTTATCATTTGCAGCAACAGCAGCCTCAACTTTCTTGATCGCCGTCTTAACAGCAGACTTTACGGACTTATTACGCTCGTTTCTGGTCTTTGCTACCAGGATTCTCTTCTTAGCGGATTTGATGTTAGCCAATTCGTACACCTCCAAACATTTTTAATTCTGAATTTTGTTGTTCCCATTAAAATCGGACACGGACGTTTAATGTAAACATACTCATATATCTTAGTCCAAAGTTCGGGGTGTGTCAATACATATTTTTCAAAAAATGAGGAAAAATAGCGATAAAAACATGATGAATACGAAGGAGAATGGCTATGATGGGGAAATTTCAGATACGGACAGACCTGGCGCTGGAGGCGAAGGAGAGCTGTGAGGCGAAGGACGGGCAGCCAAGGGGCGTGCGCGTCACAGAACAGGAAGATCCGGAGCGGGAAATTTATACGACAACGGTCGTGATCGAGACAGAAAATGGAGCGCGGGTGATGGGAAAGCCGGTCGGAACCTATATCACGCTCGAGGCACCGAATATGTCGTCGCCGGACGAGGACTACCATGCTGAAATCTCAGAGGCGCTTGCCGGTCATATCCGTGCGCTGATGCGGACGGAGGATGATAAGCGGAAATCCGTACTTGTCGTAGGGCTCGGCAATCGCGAGGTGACGCCGGATGCACTTGGACCGGAGGTCGTCGGCAATCTGCGGATCACCCGGCATATGATCCGGGTGTACGGCCGGGTTTCCGCAGAGCTGCAGCAGGCGGCAGAGGTCAGTGCACTCGTGCCGGGAGTGATGGCACAGACTGGGATGGAGACACTGGAGATCATAAAGGGCGTTGTGGATGAGACGCATCCGCAGCTGGTGATCGTGATTGATGCACTGGCGGCGCGCAGCACAAAGCGGCTGAATCGGACGATTCAGATCACGGATACGGGCATCAATCCCGGCTCCGGAGTCGGAAATCACAGGGATGCGATCAACGAAGAGACGTTGGGTGTGCCGGTGATTGCGATCGGGGTGCCGACGGTCGTGGATGCGGTGACAATCGTAAATGATACGATGGAAGCGCTGGTGGAGGAGCTTGACCGTTCAGAGAGGTTGCAGCGGCTCACAGGAGCACTTGGAACACTCCATCACGCAGAAAAGCAGGAGCTGATCCGGGAACTGATATCTTCGCAGCTCAATACGATGTTTGTGACACCGAAGGATATTGATGAGACGGTGAAGTATTTGAGCTTCATGATTTCGGAGAGCCTGAATAAGGTGTTCTTCGAAGAAAGACCGGAAGAACAGCCGCTGCAGGCATAAGTTTTGATCTGCGGGCATAAAATGATGATGATGATGATGATGCCAGGGTCAAAAGGTCATGCGTTTCATGCTTGCATGAAAAAGCATGACTTATTGACCCACCAAACATGAGAAAGTAGCGATTTACGTAGTAAATCAGCGGATTTCGAATGTTTGCAGAATTGCGGGAGCTGCTTTGCAGCGGAGCAATTCGTAGGCATCAGTAGGACAGGCTTTGCAGGGCGCCAAAGGGCCTTGCAGAGCCTGTCTGATTTGGTAAAGAGCCCGGAAGAAACATGCAGACAGGGGGTGGGATTACGCGGAAAAGGCGGCGGATGCAGCGTCTGCTGTATTGGGTTATGGCGTTGCTTGGCACATATATTCTTGGAAAGGGAGGGGGATTTGTTCTTGACCGGCCCGCCGTGCAGGAGGCGATGGCAAGGCAGGAGGCAAAGCGCAGGCTGGAGGATATGGTGATACGGACGCTGATGCCCGGCTATACGGCAGCGGTGCAGGGATGGACGATGAACTGGATGGCGTGGCTGCTGGAGCCGACGCTGCCGGTGTATGGATATCTGGCGTCTCAGACTATGCAGGAGAAGGGAGAGACCGGGACAGATGCGTCTGTGGAAGAGCGGCAGGCAGCATCAGAGGAGCCGGAGCATTCAGAGGAGCCGGAGCATTCAGAGGAGACGGAGTATTCAGAGGAGCCGGAGCATTCAGAGGAGACGGAGTATTCACAGGAGCCGGAGCTTCCGCAGGAGACGGCGCCGGGGGAAGCAGCCGGTGAAGGGCAGAAAACGATACAGGAGGATAAGTCCGCCAGGGAAGCTGTAAGCACTGCGGTCTCACCCGATCTGCTGCAGCAGCTTTCCGACTATGATTATCTTCTGAACCAGTATTTTACGGTAGATGCCGGCACGACGGCGGATGCCGAGCTTCTGGATGCGTCGAAGCTTCTGACGGAGGATCTGAGTATCCGGAAAAATCCGCAGGTGCCGCAGATTCTGATTTATCATACCCATTCGCAGGAGGAATTCGTCGATTCGGTGCCGGGCGATACGGAGACATCGATTGTGGGGATGGGAGAGGTGCTGGCAGAAGCATTACGGGGCTACGGCTATCAGGTTATTCACGACACGGGTGTTTATGATCTCATCGACGGTGTGCCGGATCGGAGTGCAGCTTACGACTATGCGCGTGTGGCGGTGGAGAATATCCTGCAGGAATATCCGACGATCGAGGTCATCATCGACTTGCACCGGGATGGGGTGGACGGACAGAAATTTGTGACGGAGATTGACGGAAAGCCGACATCGATGATTATGTTCTTTAACGGAATCTCCCGTAACAGCCAGGATGAGCCCATCGCCTATCTGGCGAATCCGTATACGCAGCAGAATCTTGCATTTTCTCTGCAGCTGGAGCTCGCAGCGCGCGAGAAATATCCGGGCTATACGCGAAATATTTACCTGAAGGCCGAGCGCTTCAATCTGCATCTGCGTCCGCGCTCACTGCTCGTGGAGGCCGGGACACAGCTGAACACCGTGGAGGAGGAAAAAAATGCAATGCAGCCGCTGGCAGATCTGCTGCATGAAGTGCTGAACTGAAAATTTTTCCGCAGCCTGTCCTTGCTATGGACAAAACGGGAAAAAATGTGCTAAACTGTACCGGATATAGACAGAAAAAATATAGACAGAAAAAGCGATGCGGGCTCCCGGATCGCTATCAATACTGCAAGGAGGAACTTAAGTGGCAGCAGATCAGAGTAAAATCAGAAATTTTTGCATTATTGCACACATCGACCACGGAAAATCAACGCTGGCAGACCGCATCATTGAGATGACAGGGCTTCTGACCAGCCGGGAGATGCAGGAGCAGGTGCTTGACAATATGGAGCTGGAGCGGGAGCGTGGCATCACGATCAAATCGCAGGCAGTCCGCACGATTTATAGGGCAGATGACGGGGAAGAATACACATTCAACCTGATCGATACACCGGGACATGTGGATTTCAACTACGAGGTGTCCCGCAGCCTTGCGGCCTGCGACGGTGCGATTCTCGTCGTGGATGCGGCACAGGGCATTGAAGCACAGACACTGGCCAATGTCTATCTGGCGCTGGACCACGATCTGGACGTCATGCCGGTCATCAATAAAATCGACCTGCCGAGCGCGGAGCCGGACCGTGTCGTACATGAGATTGAGGATGTCATCGGCATTGAGGCAGAAGATGCGCCGCGGATTTCAGCAAAGACAGGGCTGAATGTCCATGATGTGCTGGAGCAGGTCGTAAAGAAGATCCCGGCGCCGACCGGTGATCCGGCTGCTCCGTTAAAGGCGCTCATTTTTGACTCTGTGTATGATTCCTATAAGGGTGTTATCATATTCATGCGTATCAAGGATGGAAGCGTCCGCAAGGGGACGCGGATCCGGATGATGGCGACCGGCGCAGAGGCGGATGTCGTAGAGGTCGGCTTTTTTGGCGCAGGTCAGTTCATTCCGTGCGAGGAGCTATCTGCCGGTATGGTAGGCTATCTGACGGCGAGCCTGAAAAATGTGCGGGAGACGCGTGTCGGCGATACGGTGACAGAGGTGGCGCGCCCATGTGCCGAAGCACTTCCGGGCTACAAGAAGGTAAACCCGATGGTATACTGCGGACTGTATCCGGCGGACGGGGCAAAGTATCCGGATCTGCGGGATGCCCTGGAAAAGCTGCAACTCAATGACGCTGCACTGCAGTTCGAGCCGGAGACATCGATCGCACTCGGCTTTGGTTTCCGGTGCGGCTTCCTTGGCCTTTTGCATCTGGAGATCATCCAGGAGCGTCTGGAGCGTGAATACAATCTGGATCTCGTGACGACTGCGCCAGGCGTTGTCTACAAGGTTTATAAGACAAATGGCGAGCTGATCGAGCTGACGAACCCGTCGAACCTGCCGGATCCGTCGGAGATCGAATATATGGAAGAGCCGATTGTCGCAGCGGAGGTCATGGTGACGACGGAGTATATCGGTGCGATTATGGAGCTCTGTCAGGAGCGCCGCGGCATCTATGAGGGGATGGAGTATATCGAGGGGACCCGTGCACTGCTGAAGTATACGCTTCCGCTAAATGAGATCATTTATGACTTTTTCGATGCCTTAAAGTCCCGTTCCAGAGGCTATGCGTCCTTTGATTATGAGATGAAGGGCTATATGCGCTCGGATTTGGTGAAGCTCGATATTCTTGTAAATAAAGAAGAGGTAGACGCACTTTCCTTTATCGTGTTTGCAGATACGGCCTATGAAAGAGGTCGCAGGATGTGTGAAAAGCTGAAGGAGGAGATCCCGAGACAGCTCTTTGAGATTCCGATTCAGGCGGCGATCGGCAGCAAGGTCATTGCACGTGAGACCGTGCGTGCGATGCGCAAGGACGTGCTTGCAAAGTGCTACGGCGGTGATATTTCCAGAAAGAAGAAGCTGCTCGAGAAGCAGAAGGAAGGCAAAAAGCGGATGCGTCAGGTCGGCAATGTCGAGATTCCTCAGAAAGCATTTATGAGCGTGCTCAAGCTGGATGACAAGTAAGGCAGAAAAGAGGAGTGATATGAACCATACAGAAGAAAAGCTAGGGACTGAATCGCTTGGCTCGTTGATGCTCTCGATGGGGATCCCGACGCTCGTGGCTCAGATGATCAATCTGCTTTACAATATCGTCGACCGGGTGTATATCGGGCAGGGCGTCGGAAGAGAGGCTCTGACCGGACTGGGACTGGCGCTTCCGGCGATCACGATCGTCTCGGCCTTCAGCGCGCTGGCAGGAGCGGGCGGGGCGCCGCTGGCAGCGATCGCGCTGGGACAGGGCGACCGGGAAAAGGCAGAACGGATTACCGGAAATGTCTTTACGCTGCTGTGCGTTTTTTCGGCGATTATCATGTTTGTATTTTATGCGGCGCAGAAACCGTTTCTGTATTTGGTTGGGGCGAGTGATGCGACCTACCCGTATGCGAGCGAGTATCTGAGCATTTATTTGATCGGAACGATCTGTGTGCAGATCGTGCTCGGACTGAATCCGTTTATCACTGCGCAGGGACAGTCAAAGACAGCGATGGGCTCGGTGCTCATCGGGGCCGCTCTGAATATCATTCTGGATCCGATCTTTATCTTTGTGTTCCATATGGGGGTTAAGGGTGCGGCACTGGCAACGATACTTTCACAGCTGGCGGGAGCCATCTGGGTACTGCGCTTTATGACATCGAAAAAGACATCCCTGCGGCTGAAGTATGCCTGCCTGAGACCGGATTTCCATCAGATCGGGGCGATCCTGTCGCTTGGCATGGCGCCGTTTATCATGCAGAGCACGGAGAGCCTGATTTCGATCGTGATGAGCAGCGGCCTGCAGCGCTACGGCGGCGACCTGTATGTCGGTTCTCTGACGATCCTGCAGAGTATCATGCAGCTGACGAGTGCGCCGATCAACGGCTTTACACAGGGAGTTCAGCCGATCCTGAGCTACAATTTCGGCGCTGGGAATTTAGAACGTGTGAAAGCGGGCTACCGCAGAATCATCGGAATTACGGCGGCGTTCTCCTTTGTGATCACGCTTCTGGAAATACTTTTCCCGGAAGCGCTCGCGCGGATGTTCACGCAGGATGAGGAGCTGATCGCCCTCGTCGGACGGGTGGCACCGGTATTCCTTGCCGGAATGCTGCTCTTTGGTATTCAGATGGGGTGCCAGACGACATTTATAGGACTGGGGCAGGCAAAAATTTCTCTGTTTGTAGCGATGCTGCGAAAGGTCATTTTGCTTGTGCCGTTTGCACTGATCTTTCCGCTTGTGACGGGCAATGTATATAGCATTTATTTTGCAGAATGTATGGCAGATATAATTTCAGTCATAACGTGTACAGCCCTGTTTGTACTGAAGATCCGGAAGATTCTGGAGCGTGGACCTATAGCAATTTCATAAATTACTGCAAACAATCCAGTCCATCATAGCGTGAAGTCCTGCGTCAGATATCTTTGCCGTGCGTCAGCACATCATGCTGCAAATAACGGTACCACATAAAAATCCAGTCGGGGGCAGATGAGAGGAGTCGGTATGAAAAATCTGGAGATTTACATCCACATTCCGTTTTGTGTGAAAAAATGTGCATACTGTGATTTTCTTTCGGCTCCGGCGTCGACGGAAGCGCAAAGGCAGTACTTGCTGGCGCTGCTGCGGGAGATCCGGAGTTTTCCGCGAAAAGAAGAGTATGAGGTCGTCTCTGTCTTTTTCGGGGGTGGTACCCCGTCGATCTGGCCGTCTGACTGGATCGAAATGGTGCTTGTGGCGCTGCATGATACGTTTTCCTTTGTAAATGAGCCGGAGATCACGATTGAATGCAATCCGGGGACGGCAGATGTCTCAAAGCTTGTCGCGTATCGCAGCCTTGGGATCAACCGGATCAGCTTTGGGCTGCAGTCGACAGATGACCGTGAGCTCCGTCTGCTCGGACGGATTCACAGCTTTGAGACCTTTTGTGAGATTTATGCGGCGGCGCGGCAGGCAGGCTTTTCCAATGTCAACATCGATCTGATGTCGGCACTGCCGGGGCAGACTCCGGAATCGTGGAGGGAGACGCTGAACAGGGTACTGGCACTGCAGCCGGAGCATATTTCCGCCTACAGCCTGATTATTGAAGAACAGACTCCCTTTTATGAAAAATATCATGCGGATGATGAACGCCGTGCAAAAGGAGAATGTCCGCAGTATTTGCCATCGGAGGAAGAGGAGCGGGAGATGTATGAGGATACGGAGCTGCTGCTTTCTGAAGCCGGGCTGTACCGATATGAGATATCCAATTATGCAAAGCCTGGCTTTGCATGCTTCCACAACATTGGCTACTGGACCGGCGTGGAGTATGCGGGCTTTGGACTTGGGGCTTCCTCTCTGATTTCTCACGTCCGGTACAAGAATACAGAGGATATGCAGTGCTATCTGCTGGCATATGGCACAGGCACCGCGGAAGCGGCAGGGCAGGTGTGCAGTCAGGAGGCGCTGACGGTACAGGATGAGATGGAAGAGTTTATGTTTCTCGGGCTTCGCATGATGCAGGGAGTTCGGGAACAGGAGTTTGCAAGACGCTTCGGACAGAGCGTAGAAGCGGTGTACGGGTCTGTGCTGCCACGGCTTTTGAAGGAAGGGCTTCTCATACGCGATAACGGAAGCATCCGACTGACGAGGCAGGGTGTGAGCCTCAGTAATTATGTGATGTCGGAGTTTATTTTGTGAATGCAGCTGCGAATGTTCATTTCATGTGCGTATACAAAATGCATGGAAAATACAGTCAGAATAGTTGACAACAGACTGTGTTTTGATTATATTTAAATAAACTTACTTCCGTATACTACAGAAGAACAGTGGTGTATGGAAGTTTTTTGTTTGACTATACAACATATGATATGTTTAGAATACAGGTAACATACACGGGGGAAAACATCAATGGATGATTATTGTATGACCAGAGAGCAGGCAGAGGAGGAAATGCAGCAGTTTCAAAAGATATTTTCGGTCGTACGCATTATAGGGCTGGAACAGCTTCAGCTGCTTGCCGAAGGTAAGGCGAAGGAGCTTGATGTGAGTCCGTGCAGATGCTATGACTTCTGGAAACGCGGAGAGGCATGCGGCAATTGTGTATCCCTTCGGGCATTTCAAGAGAAGGCTCAGTGCTCCAAGCTGGAATTTCTGGATTCGGAAATTTATCAGGTGACTGCCAGATACGTAGTCATTGATGGTGAACCCTGCGTCATGGAGCTGATTAAGAGAATGGATAAGGATGTACTGGGTGATGCGCATGACCGGGAGCAGCTGCTCGACAAGCTGAGCAGCTATAAGGAGAAGCTCTATCTGGATGCCCTGACCGGTGCATACAACCGCCGTTATTATGAGGATGAAGTCAAGCACCGCACAGACCCGACCGGGATCGCGATGATTGACCTGGATGATTTTAAGCTCTATAATGATACCTATGGTCACAATACCGGCGATATCGCACTGGTCACGGTGGCGACCGAGATCCGTAAATGCATCCGGAAGACAGACATGCTCATTCGCTACGGCGGTGATGAGTTTCTGCTCGTGCTCCCGGGTATCAATGAAGAGAATTTTACACGCAGACTGCAGCAGATTCATAATAAGGTCCACAAAGCGGATGTGCCGGGCTACACAAGGCTGCAGCTCTCGGTGAGTATCGGAGGCGTGCTCTCTGCAGGCAGTACCGTAGAGGCGGCAGTCACACGGGCGGATAAGCTCATGTATCAGGCGAAGAATCAGAAAAATATGGTCGTCACAGAGAGCAGCGGTATCGGAAAGGACGGGAAGGCATATCCTTTGAAGGATCGGGAACGGATCAAGCAGCAGGTGCTCATCGTGGATGATTCTGAGCTGAACCGGGAGATTCTGGCGACAATGCTTGAGGAGGATTTTTATATCCTTGAGGCGACGAACGGTGAAGAAGCACTGCTGGTGCTGCAGCAGAATCCGGGTATCGCGCTGGTGCTGCTGGACATTGTCATGCCGGTCAAGGATGGGTTTGAGGTGCTCACACATATGGCACAGACACATATGATTGAGGATATTCCGGTTATCATGATTTCCAGTGAGGATTCGGAGGAAAATATCCGGCGGGCCTATGAGCTTGGCGTATCAGACTATATCAGCAGGCCGTTTGATTCCAAGGTCGTATTTCAGCGTGTGCTTAATACGATCAAGCTTTATGCAAAGCAGCGTCGGCTGATCTCGCTTGTCACGGATCAGATCTATGAAAAGGAAAAGAACAGCCGGCTCATGGTCGGGATCCTGAGCCAGATCGTAGAGTTCCGAAACGGTGAGAGCGGCTTGCATGTGCGCCATATCAATGTGCTCACGGAAATGCTGCTCGCCCGTCTCGTGCAGAAGACCGGAAAGTATCATCTGTCCTGGTCAGAGCAGTACCTGATCGCGCTGGCATCTGCGCTGCACGACATCGGAAAGATCGGCATTGATGAGAAAATCCTGAATAAGCCCGGGAAGCTGACAGCGGAAGAATTTGAGATCATGAAGTCACATACGCTGATCGGGGCTTCGATGCTTGAAAGTCTGGACGCCTATCAGGATGAGGTACTTGTCAGGATCGCGATACAGATCTGCCGCTGGCATCATGAACGCTATGACGGGAGTGGCTATCCGGATGGACTGAAGGGTGACGAGATACCGATTTCAGCACAGGTTGTATCCATTGCAGATGTCTATGATGCACTGGTCAGTGAGCGTGTTTATAAAAAGGCGTTCAGCCATGAAAAGGCCATTGAGATGATCCAAAGTGGTGAGTGCGGCGTGTTCAATCCGCTGCTGCTGGAGTGCCTGCTGGAGATTCAGGACAAAATTAAAGAGGTTGTCACCGTGAATGAACGCACGTGGAAGGAACGCATTGAGACCGAGACGCGGGATCATGCAAAGCAGGTGACCGGTGCTGTGGACCTTCCGGGGGGGGCAGAAGTCCTGAACGAGGTGTTTGGACAGACATTACAGACGGGGCTCTATTTCAATAGATTGCAGGAGGAAAAGCGATGACAGTAAAAGAGTGCTATGAGCAGATCGGATCTGACTATGCAGGTGTGCTGAAGCGCCTGGGCAGTGAGGCGCTGGTAAAGCGCTTTGCGTTGAAATTTCTGAAGGATCCAAGTTATCAGGAGCTGAAGGACGCGCTTATAAAGAAGGACGGAGAGACAGCCTTCCGGGCAGCGCATACCTTAAAGGGTGTTTGTCTGAATCTCGGATTTGACCGCCTGTACGAGTCAAGTGCGGCGCTGACCGAGCATCTGCGCGGAAGAGATTGCAGCGGATATGAGGCGCTTTTTGAAGAGCTGACGGTCCGGTATGAGGCGCTGATGGCTGCTTTAAAGGAGCTGGAAGCACAGGGTTAGTGCATTGTGGCGGTTTACAAAGCGGGACGGTCATGCTAAAATGACAGAATGGCGATACAGATTACATAGAAAGAGAAGGAATGACTATGAACATCATTACCCCAAAGAATTTGTCCGGCTTTATGGAGCTGGTTCCGAAGGAGCAGGTTCTTTTTGAAAAGATCAAACAAAAGCTGGAGGAGACCTACCGTCTGTACGGTTTTTATCCGATTGATACACCGATATTGGAGCGCAGCGAAATTTTGCTTGCCAAGACCGGCGGAGATACCGAGAAGCAGATTTATCGTTTCAGCAAGGGCGATACGGATATGGCGATGCGGTTTGACCTGACCGTGCCGCTTGCAAAGTATGTGGCGAAAAATTATTCTGAGCTGACGTTTCCGTTCAAACGCTACCAGATCGGTAAGGTATACCGCGGTGAGCGTGCACAGCAGGGACGCTTCCGTGAGTTTTATCAGGCAGATATTGATATCATCGGAGACGGAGAGCTGAGCGTCATGAATGATGCGGAGGTGCCGAGCATCATGTATCACGTATTTACCGGGCTCGGACTGCAGGATTTTACCATTCGTCTGAACAACCGTAAGGTGCTGAATGGACTGTTTGAGCTGTATGGACAGAGCGAACATGCGACGGACGTGATGCGCATCATTGACAAGCTGGAGAAGATCGGTGCGGAGAATGTCAGGGCAGAGCTTGCCGAGCTGCAGGTATCTGCAGAGGCAGCGGATGAACTGCTCGCGCTGCTTGGCTTTAAAGGAAGCAATGAAGAGATTCTGGAGAAGCTGCGCGCATTTGCGGGCCGCAGTGAGAAGCTGGATCTCGGTGTGCAGGAGCTCTCGGAGGTTGTTTACTATATGGGCAAATTCGGGGTTCCGGAGACGAATTACCGGATCGATCTGACGATCGCACGCGGTCTGGACTACTATACCGGTACCGTATATGAGACGACGTTCAACCGTCATCCGGAGATCGGCAGCATCTGCAGCGGCGGGCGCTACGACAATCTGGCTGAGTTTTACACAAAGAAAAAGCTTCCGGGTGTGGGTATGTCGATCGGACTGACCCGGCTGTTCTATATTCTGAATGAGTTTGAGTATCTGAATCGCAGCCTTGCGACTTCGGCAGACGTGCTGATGATTCCGATGACGGATGATATGACGGCAGCGGTGGAGATTTCTGCAAAGCTGCGCGAGGCGGGTATCAGCACACAGATCTACTTTGAGAAAAAGAAATTCAAGCATAAGATCGGCTATGCAGACAAGCTGGCGATCCCGTATGCGATCTTCCTTGGCGAGGATGAGATCAGGGACAATCAGGTGACCTTAAAGAAAATGTTTGCCGCGGAGGATGATGCCGAGAAGCAGGTGACGGTATCGGTAGAGGAAGCAATTGCGCGGATCCGGGGCGGACTGGCGGTTCGAAAAGAGGCAAAATGTATCCGGATTCCGGAGTAAATTTGATTTTGGTATTGACAATGCGATAGCAAACGGTGTAACGTACTATACGTTACAGGCAAGGGCACTGTAGGACAGTGCCTTTTGTGATTCCATACATACGGGACATTTGGCATACCGGTACAGCTGCCTGTGGGCAGAAGCTGTTTCGGATTGCTGAAGGTTACTAACAGAAAAAAGGGAGAACAATCATGCAGGAAATGAAGCCGATCAAAGAAGGAAAGGTACGCGAGATTTATGACAATGGGGACAGCCTGATCATGGTAGCAACAGACCGGATCAGCTGCTTCGATGTGATTCTGAACAACGTGGTAACGAAAAAGGGCACTGTGCTGACTCAGATGTCAAAATTTTGGTTCAACCTCACGAAGGATATCCTTCCGAACCACATGATCTCTACAGATGTCAAGGATATGCCGGAATTTTTCCAGCAGGAGAAATTTGACGGAAACAGCATGCTGTGCCGGAAGCTGAATATGGTTCCGGTCGAGTGCATTGTGCGTGGCTACATCACGGGCAGCGGCTGGGCAAGCTATCAGAAGACCGGTGAGGTCTGTGGCATCCGCCTTCCGGAGGGGCTGAAGGAGTCGGACAAGCTTCCGGAGCCGATCTATACGCCGTCCACAAAGGCTGAGATCGGAGATCACGATGAAAATATTTCCTTTGAGCAGAGTGTTGCGCATCTGGAAAAATATTATCCGGGAAAAGGCAGAGAATATGCGGAGAAGATCCGTGACTACACGATTGCTCTTTATAAAAAATGTGCGGAATATGCACTTGGACGCGGCATTATCATTGCGGACACAAAATTTGAATTCGGACTGGATGAAGATGGCAACATCGTGCTTGGCGACGAGATGCTCACACCGGACAGCTCCCGCTTCTGGCCGGCAGAGGGCTATGAGCCGGGACATGGACAGCCATCCTTTGACAAGCAGTTCGCACGTGACTGGCTGAAGGCGAATCCGGGCAATGACTGGACGCTTCCGCAGGAGATTGTAGACAAGACGATCGAGAAGTACCTGCAGGCATATGAGATGCTGACCGGTGAGAAGCTGGCATAAAGAATCCTAAAGAATCATAAAGAATCATAAAGAATAAGGGAGCGTACAGAACTGAAATAATGGTTCTGTACGCTCCCTTTTATTGACAGGCTATGCCCCGATCGCATTTCCGGTATACAGCTGGTAGTACCGGCCCTTTTCATGGATCAGCTGCTCATGCGTGCCGCGCTCGATGATGCGGCCACTCTCAAGCACCATGATACAGTCAGAATTCCGTACCGTGGAGAGACGGTGGGCGATGACGAAGGTCGTGCGGCCCTTCATGAGCCGGTCCATGCCGTCCTGTACGATGCGCTCGGTTCGGGTATCGATGGAGCTGGTCGCCTCATCGAGAATGAGCACCGGCGGATCTGCGATGGCCGCCCGGGCAATCGCGAGGAGCTGACGCTGTCCCTGGCTCAGGTTTGCACCGTCGCCGGTGAGCATCGTGTCATACCCGTTCGGAAGACGGCGGATGAAGCCGTCTGCATTTGCAAGCCTTGCAGCTGCGATGACCTCTTCTTCTGTGGCATCGAGCTTTCCGAACCGGATGTTATCTTTTACCGTTCCGGTAAAGAGATGTGTATCCTGCAGAACGATGCCGAGGGACCGACGCAGGTCGGCTTTTTTGATTTTATTGATATTGATGCCATCGTAGCGGATCTTGCCGTCCTGGATGTCGTAAAAGCGGTTGATCAGGTTTGTGATTGTCGTCTTTCCGGCTCCGGTAGAGCCGACAAATGCGATTTTCTGCCCCGGCTTTGCGTACAGCTTTACGTCGTGGAGTACGATCTTGTCGTCCGTGTAGCCGAAGTCCACGCCGTCAAATACGACGTCACCGCGCAGCTTTTTGTAGTCGACGGAGCCGTCCGCCTGGTGCGTGTGCTTCCACGCCCATTGTCCGGTGCGGGCAGTACTTTCTGTGAGCTTTCCGTTTTCTTCCTTTGCATTGACGAGCAGTACATAGCCGTCGTCCTTCTCGACCGGTTCATCCATCAGCCGGAAGATACGGTCCGCTCCGGCCATCGCCATGACGATCGCATTGAACTGCTGGCTGACCTGATTGATTGGCATGTTGAAGCTCTTGTTAAATGTCAGAAAGCTGGCAAGGCCGCCAAGGGTAAATCCTCCGAACCCATTTAGAGCGAGCACACCGCCGACGATTGCGCAGATGACATAGCTGATATTGCCGAGCTGTGCGTTGATCGGTCCTAAAATATTGGCGAACGTGTTTGCGCGGTCCGCACTCGTATAGAGCGCTTCATTGAGCTCGTGGAATTCTCTGATGCTTGCATCCTCATGGCAGAAGACCTTGACGACCTTCTGACCGTTCATCATCTCTTCGATGTAGCCGTTGACGGCGCCGAGATTTTTCTGCTGGTCCAGGAAATACTTGCCGCTCTGTCCGGCGGCCTTTTTGGTACAGATGAGCATAAGCGAGACCATGACGAGCGTGACGAGCGTCAGCGGGATGTTCAGAATGAGCATACTCACGAAGACACTCACGATCGTGAACGTGCTGTTGATGATCTGCGGGATGCTCTGGCTGATCATCTGGCGCAGGGTATCGATGTCGTTTGTGTACACGGACATGATATCGCCGTGGGAATGTGTGTCAAAGTAACGGATCGGCAGCTTTTCCATATGTGCAAACAGGTCGTTGCGCAGATTGCGCAGGGTTCCCTGTGTGACTGCGACCATGATGCGGTTATAAATATAGGTAGAGATGACACCGATTGCATAAAATACAGCGACACGGGAAATGGCCTTTGCGAGCGGTGCAAAATTCGGGTTGTCACTTAAAAGGAACGGAGTAATGTAATCGTCGATCAGATTTTTGGTAAACATCGTTCCCTGTACATTTGCGATGACACCCGCAAAAATAAGAAGAAAGACTGCGATGCAGTGGAATTTATAGTCACGGAATACGTAGTGCATCAGACGGGCGAGCAGTGCAAACGGATGTTCCACCTGCGGCTTCTGTCCGCGCGGTGTGCGGTTCATTGGTCCTGGCATAATCAGTCACCGGTCCTTTCGTCAAAATCTCCGCCGCCCTTTGTCTGAGATTCATAGACCTCACGGTAAATCTCATTGGAGGCAAGCAGCTCTTCATGTGTCCCAAAGCCATTGATCCGTCCTTCATCCAGAACAAGAATACGGTCGGCATCCTGTACGCTGGATATACGCTGGGCAATGATCAGCTTTGTCGTGTTTGGAATCTCATTCCGGAAGGCCCGGCGGATATTTGCGTCGGTCGCTGTGTCGACGGCGCTTGTACTGTCGTCGAGGATCAGGATCTTCGGTTTTTTCAGAAGGGCGCGGGCGATGCACAGACGCTGCTTCTGTCCGCCGGATACATTGTTTCCTCCCTGCTCGATGTGGGTGTTGTATCCGTCCGGGAAGGAGCGGATAAAATCATCGGCACAGGCAAGGCGGCAGGCTCTCTGACATTCCTCGTCAGAGGCATTCGGGTCGCCCCAGCGCAGGTTGTCATAGATGCTGCCGGAGAAAAGCACATTGTTCTGAAGTACGACGGATACCTGATTTCTCAGAGAGGCCATATCGTAGTCCTTTACGTTGCGGCCTCCGACCCGTACCTCTCCGGCTGTCACATCGTAAAGACGGCTGATCAGGGAGACCAGACTGGATTTTGCACTTCCGGTCGCACCGATGATACCGACCGTCTCGCCGGAACGGATGTCAAGTGTGATATCCTTAAGCACCGGCTCGGCGCTGTCCTTTTTATAGGAGAAATTGACGTGAGAGAAGGAGATGCTGCCGTCGGCAACCTCATGTACCGGATGTACCGGATTTGCCAGATCGCTCGTCTCATTGAGTACCTCGCAGACACGCTCCATGCTTGCTGTGCTCATGGAGATCATGACGAAGACCATCGAGAGCATCATCAGGCTCATGAGGATGTTCATACAGTAGGTCAGAAGGCTCATCAGCTCACCGGTCGTCAGCTCGTTGCTTACGATCATTTTTGCGCCCGTCCAGCTGATCAGGATGATACAGGTATAGACGGTAAACTGCATCAGAGGAGCATTGACGATGACGTTGTGCTCCGCTTTCACAAAGATCCGATAAATGTTTTCACTGGCTTTTTGGAAGCGGGAGGTCTCATGTTCTTCGCGGACGTAGGCTTTTACGACGCGGATCGCGGATACATTTTCCTGTACGGAGGCGTTCAGCTCGTCGTATTTCGGAAATGCCATCTGGAAGTAGCGGGTCGCGTGCCGGATGATGAAAAACAGGATGATGCCGAGGAAGACAACGGCGATCAGGTAAATGCTTGCGAGCCGTCGGTTGATTGCAAACGCCATGATCAGAGCACAGATCATGCTCGACGGAGCACGCATCATCATGCGGAGCACCATCTGGTAGGCGTTCTGGATATTGGAGATGTCAGTCGTCAGACGGGTCACAAGCCCGGCTGTGCTGAATTTGTCGATGTTGGCAAAGGAAAATGTCTGGATATGACCGAACATGCTCTCGCGCAGGTTCTTTGCCAGTCCGGCGGAAGCCTTTGCCCCGAAGCGCCCGCCTGCCATTCCGGCCAGCAGTCCGATGGCGGCTGCGACAATCATCAGTCCGCCGATGCGGTAGATGTGGCCGATGTCACCGGCATTGACACCCTTGTCGATGATCGAGGCCATGAGGTACGGAATCAGGGTCTCCATCAGGACTTCCAGTAGCATAAACAGTGGTGTAACGATAGAAGCCCATTTGTATTCCTTGATTTCTTTTGCAATTGTGCGAATCAAAAATAGATCCTCCTTTCTGTGAAAAACAAAGAGAGCGCCGCCCGAAATGAGCGGCACTGCTGTTCTTTTCTTTATGATAATTCAATAAAAAAAACCCGTCAAGTGAAAAAATGTGTTCAAAATGTGAAAAAATGCGTTTAAAACGTGAAAGCTTCTATCTGTGTTTTTACATATTTATAAAGGGCGCGGTAATCATCCTCTTCATAATGGATGCCGTCCTTTGTCTGGATGTCGTTCGCGCGCATCCATGTATAGCTGTCGATATACAGATCGCCCGCGAGCTCCTGCAGCTGTGCGTTAAATTCAGAGATTTCTTCATTTGTGATATTCTGGCACCGCGCAGGGTCGATCGGATTGACCGAGAGAAAATAAAACCGGGCAGAAGGGTGCTCTTTTTGCAGCGATCGATAGAGTGCAAGATAGCGGGAGAGATTGTCGTAATCGTTCACGCCCAGATTGAAAATGATCGGAGAGAGAGGATGCGCTTTCATTGCGGATAAGAGCTGTGGCAGACCGTCTGCGGCAAACCAGTCATAGCCTTCACCAGCAGCGCCGATAAAGATGTCAGGCGTGGCGCCGTCGAGCGCCTGCTCCATGCCGAGTGTACGGGAGTCGCCGACCCAGATCCGCAGCTCATCCATGGCTTTAGGCTCTGTATGGGCGGTTTCACTCTGTATTTCTGTGGCAGATGCCGACGATGCGGTCTGCTCTGCCGTCATATCCTGCAGTGCCTGCAGTACAGCGTCCGCTTCGGACTCTGCGGGAGACACCGTCTTTGATGTCATACGGTGCTGGCCAAGGCCAAGCCAGATGGCAAGGGCAGCGAGCAGAAGGAAAAGGATGCCGGCTGCAAACAGAATAAAATGTGTGTTTTTCTTCATAATATAAAGGTCTCCGGTAAAGTTGGATATCTACATGATACACGGATTGCTTCGCATTTCATGCTCTCGCAATCCTAAAACACCTCAAATCCGCTCATTTTTCTACGAAAAATGGCTACTTTTCGGTGTTTTGCGGGTCAATAAGTCATGCTTTTTCATGCAAGCATGAAACGCATGATCTTTTGACCCTTGTATCATCATTTTATGCAGGGTAAGCGTTCTGTATGCAGGCTGCAGACCCGCCGCCAGAGCAGCTCCTGTCTGTGGCTACTATACAGAACTGTAGCATATTCTTCACAGAATTGTCAAAATTTTTTTGAAAATGCTATTGACAAAAGAGAGAGGGAGTATTATATTAACTGCATAAGGTGTTAGCACTCATAAGTCGAGAGTGCTAACAAGACCAGAAAAAGCTGGTTACCTTATAAGATCAGAAAGGAGGAGTTCAGATGCAGCTTGATGACAGAAAGTGGACGATTTTAAAAGCAATCGTTAAGACCTATCTGGAGACAGGCGAGCCGGTTGGCTCAAGGACAATTTCCAAGTATGCCGACCTGAATCTGAGTTCCGCTACGATCAGAAATGAGATGTCAGATCTGGAGGAGATGGGATATATTCTCCAGCCGCACACTTCGGCAGGGCGGATTCCTTCCGATGCCGGTTATCGCTTGTATGTGGACCGTATGATGGAGGAGAAGGACCGCGAGGTCACCGAGATGAAAGAGCTCGTGATCCAGCGGCAGGATAAGATGGAGCTTCTGCTGAAGCAGATGGTAAAGGTGCTGGCAGCCAATACAAACTATGCAGCGATGATATCCGGACCGCAGTACCATCGGACGAAGCTGAAGTTCATACAGCTCTCGATTGTCAGTGATACACAGATTCTGGCGACGGTGGTGGCAGAGGGAAATGTGGTGAAGAACAAGCTTCTTGAGATTCAGCACGGCCTCGATCAGAAGACGGTACTGGAGATGAATATCCTGCTGAACAGTGCACTGAACGGGCTTACGATTGAGGAAATCAATCTTGCGACGATCGCAAAGCTCAAGGAGCAGGCCGGGATACACAGCGAGCTGGTGAACCGGGTGCTGGATGCCGTGGCGGAGTCCATACAGGCATCTCAGGATGAGTTGGAGATCTATACGAGCGGCACGACGAATATTTTCAAATATCCGGAGCTGAGCAGCTCGGAAAAGGCCAGTGAGCTGATCAGTACGTTTGAGGATAAAAAGGAACTGGCTGATATCATCAGTCAGGACGGCGCCGAGCAGACCGGAATACAGGTTTACATCGGCGGGGAGTCCCCGGTAGGCGTGATGCAGGACTGCAGTGTCGTGACAGCGACCTATGAGTTGGGGGAAGGCATGTATGGCAAGATCGGAGTCGTCGGGCCGAAGCGGATGGATTACGAAAAGGTAGTCGGTACGCTGAAGACCCTGATGGCGCAGCTCGATGAAATATTTAAGAAAAAATAGCGCGGTGCGACATGCACTGCCGGGAAAGGTGGAACGATCCGGTGGAAGAAAACAGAAACGAAGAGGTTCTGCAGGACGCGGATGAGACAACGGCCGCGCAGGAGCAGGAGCCGGAGATCACAGATGAAGCTGTGAAGGAGGAGACGGCACAGGCTGCGGATGCCGATACGGCAGAGGAAGCCGCGGATGCGTCAGACGCATCTGAGACAGACGAAGCTCCGAAAAAGGGCTTTTTCAAAAAGAAAAAAGACAAGAAGGATACACAGATAGAGGAGCTTACCGATCGGGTACAGCGCCAGATGGCGGAGTTCGATAACTTCCGCAAGCGCACCGAGAAGGAAAAAGCAGCCATGTTCGAGGTGGGAGCCAAAAGCGTGGTAGAAAAGATTCTGCCGACGGTGGACAATTTTGAGCGGGGACTCGCAAGCGTATCCGAAGAGCAGAAGGAAGAGCCGTTCGTACAGGGAATGGAAAAGGTGTACCGCCAGCTGATCGCGAGTCTTGAGGCGATCGGGGTAAAACAGATTGAGGCGGTAGGACAGGAGTTCAATCCGAATTTTCACAATGCAGTGATGCATGTGGATGATGAGGAAGCCGGTGACAACATCATCGTGGAGGAATTCCAGAAAGGCTACATGTACCGTGACACCGTCGTAAGACACAGCATGGTAAAGGTAGCAAACTAAACTGGCAACAACGTTTTCAGATAGATTACAGATGAGCCGGATGATCCGGTGCATAAGCAGGAGGAATGAATTATGAGTAAAATTATTGGTATCGACCTTGGTACAACAAACAGCTGCGTAGCAGTTATGGAAGGTGGCAAAGCTACCGTTGTTACAAACACAGAAGGCTCCAGAACGACACCGTCTGTCGTTGCATTCACTAAAAATGGTGAGCGTCTGGTCGGCGAGCCGGCAAAGCGTCAGGCAGTTACGAATGCAGACCGTACGATCTCTTCTATCAAGAGACATATGGGCAGTGATTACAGAGTCGAGATCGACGGAAAGAAATATTCTCCGCAGGAGATCTCCGCAATGATCCTGCAGAAGCTGAAAGCAGATGCAGAGAATTACCTGGGTGAAAAGGTAACAGAAGCAGTTATCACTGTTCCGGCGTACTTCAATGACGCACAGCGTCAGGCTACCAAGGATGCAGGTAAGATCGCAGGCCTTGATGTAAAGCGTATTATCAACGAGCCGACCGCAGCAGCACTTGCATACGGCCTTGACAACGATAAAGAGCAGAAGATCATGGTATATGACCTTGGCGGTGGTACATTTGATGTATCCATCATTGAGATTGGTGACGGTGTCATCGAGGTACTGGCTACGAACGGCGACAACCGTCTGGGCGGCGATGACTTCGATAAGCGGATTACCGATTACATGATCGAGGACTTCAAGTCCAAGGAAGGCATTGATCTTTCGAACGATAAGATGGCACTGCAGAGATTAAGAGAAGCGGCAGAGAAGGCAAAGAAGGAGCTTTCTTCCTCCACTACGACGAATATCAACCTTCCGTTTATCACAGCAAACGAGACTGGCCCGAAGCACTTTGAGATGGATCTGACCAGAGCGAAATTCGATGAGCTGACTCATGATCTGGTAGAGAGAACGGCTGCTCCGGTACAGAACGCATTGAGAGATGCGGGACTGAATGCATCAGACCTGTCCAAGGTACTGCTTGTCGGCGGTTCCACACGTATGCTGTCTGTACAGGAGAAGGTAAAACAGCTGACCGGCCATGAGCCGAGCAAGACACTGAACCCGGATGAGTGCGTGGCACTTGGTGCTTCTATCCAGGGTGGTAAGCTTGCAGGAGATGCAGGCGCAGGCGATATCCTTCTGCTGGATGTTACTCCGCTGTCTCTTTCAATTGAGACTCTCGGCGGCGTAGCAACAAAGCTGATCGAGCGTAATACCACGATCCCGACCAAGAAGAGCCAGGTATTCTCCACCGCAGCAGATAACCAGACAGCGGTAGATATCCACGTCGTACAGGGTGAGAGACAGTTCGCAAAGGATAACAAGTCCCTTGGCCAGTTCCGTCTGGATGGTATTCCGCCAGCAAGAAGAGGTGTTCCGCAGATCGAGGTTACGTTCGATATCGATGCAAACGGTATTGTAAATGTATCCGCAAAGGATCTTGGTACCGGCAAGGAGCAGCACATCACGATCACTTCCGGATCCAACATGTCTGATTCTGAGATCGACAAGGCAGTCAAGGAGGCAGCAGAGTACGAGGCTCAGGATAAGAAGAAGAAGGAAGCAATTGATGTAAGAAATGATGCGGATGCAATGGTATTCCAGACTGAGAAGGCAATGGAAGAGGTTGGCGACAAGATCGATGCGGCGGATAAGACTGCAGTAGAAGAGGATCTGAAGGCACTCAAGGAGCTGGTAGAGAAGACCAATCCGGAGGATATGACCGATGCTCAGATTGACGACCTGAAGGCTGGCAAGGAGAAACTGATGAGCAGTGCTCAGAAGCTCTTCGCAAAGGTATATGAGCAGGCACAGAGTGCAGCAGGCGCAGCAGGTGCAGCAGGTGCAGGTCCGGATATGGGTCAGGCGGCAGGCGGCAGCACAGCAGGCTCTCAGCCGGATGATGATGTGGTTGACGGAGACTACAGAGAGGTCTAATATATCAGATATATAAGATAAAGAAAATACAAATAGACGATACCCCTGCAGGAGTGATTCTGCAGGGGCATTGTCCCGTATAAGGTGGATGGATTATGGCAGAGAATAAGCGGGATTACTACGAAGTCCTGGGTGTGGATAAGAATGCAGATGACGCAACACTGAAAAAGGCGTACCGTGCCCTGGCAAAGAAATATCATCCGGATATGAATCCGGGCGACAAAGAAGCAGAGCAGAAGTTTAAGGAGGCATCCGAGGCGTATGCCGTTCTGAGTGATCCGGATAAGCGTAGACAGTATGACCAGTTTGGCCATGCGGCGTTTGAGCAGGGTGGCGGCGGAGCAGGCGGCTTTGACGGCTTCAATTTCAGTGGAGATATGGGCGATATTTTCGGCGATATTTTCGGCGATCTGTTTGGCGGTGGCAGACGGCGCAGCGGCGGGGCGAGAGGTCCGATGCAGGGAGCCAATCTGCGTACCAGCGTCCGCATCACCTTTGAGGAGGCCATTTTTGGCTGTGAGAAGGAAATCGAGCTGAATATGAAGGATGAGTGTACGACCTGCCATGGTACCGGTGCAAAGCCCGGTACTTCTCCGGAGACTTGTCCGAAATGTGGCGGTAAGGGGCAGGTAGTATTCACGCAGCAGTCTCTGTTCGGTACGGTTCAGAACGTGCAGACCTGTCCGGATTGTCGCGGTACCGGTAAGATTATCCGGGATAAATGTCCGGATTGCCGTGGTACCGGATACATTTCGAATAAAAAGAAGATCAAGGTCGTTATTCCGGCAGGTATTGATGATGGTCAGAGTGTACGCATCCGTGAAAAGGGTGAGCCGGGCGTCAACGGTGGTCCGAGAGGGGATCTGCTCGTGGCGGTAAATGTCGGACGGCATCCGATTTTCCAGAGACAGGATATGGATATTTATTCGACTGTGCCGATGTCTTATGCACAGGCGGCTTTGGGCGGTGATATCAAGATCAGTACAGTGGACGGCGATATCATCTATACCGTAAAGCCGGGGACGCAGACTGATACAAAGGTGCGCTTCAAGGGCAAGGGTGTTCCGTCCTGGAGAAATAAAAATGTGCGCGGTGACCACTATGTGACATTGGTTGTACAGGTGCCGACGAAGCTGAACGAGGCAGCAAAGCAGGCGATCCGGGACTTCGATATGGAGACCGGCAACAGCCTTGGACGCACTGAGGATAAGAAGTCAGAAAAGTCGGAAAAAGGAAAGAAGAAGGGCTTTATGGATAAGCTCAAAGAGACCTTTGAGGATCTGGATGGTCAGAATGAGAAATAGATAGCTGAGCCGGAAAAATGGCATTGGGCTCCTGCAGGATTCTGCGGGGGCTTTTTTGCTGTAATTGACTTCTGCGGGGGGCTATGTTAAACTAAAACCCGGATGTTTGCAAAGCTATATGGCCGGATTTGTAGCAGGCCTGAAAGCTCTCACTGACAGATCGCGAAGCGACTGCGTTTATGGGCAAGTAGCGAAGCCAGGCCCTGTCAGCAGAGCTGCAGGGATGGATTGCGAATGTCCGCTTTACGCGGAAGGTCAGAAAGAAAATAGAAACAGAAAGAAAATAGAAACAGAAAGGTATGAGGACATGCGTTGGAATAAATTTACATTAAAGACAAAGACCGATGCGGAGGATATCGTCATCTCCGCACTGGCAGACGCCGGAGTCGAGGGTGTGGAGATCGAGGACAAGGTGCCGCTTTCTGAGTCGGACAAGCAGCAGATGTTTGTAGACATTCTGCCGGACGGTCCGGCAGATGACGGGATCGCCTACCTTAGCTTTTATCTGGAGGAGGATGCGGACACGGAGGCAATCCTGGCCCGCGTGGATGAGGAGCTGGAGATATACCGCAGCTTTATGGATCTGGGTGAATGCACGATTGAGCGCGGACAGACCGAGGATAAGGACTGGATCAACAACTGGAAACAGTATTTCCATCAGTTTTATGTGGATGATATTCTGATCATTCCGTCCTGGGAGGAAGTAAAGACTGAGGATCAGGACAAGATGATTATTCATATTGATCCGGGTACGGCCTTTGGCACCGGTATGCATGAGACGACACAGCTGTGTATGCGTCAGCTGAAAAAGTATGTGAACAGCGATACAGAGCTGCTCGATGTCGGGACCGGAAGCGGTATCCTCTCGATCGTAGCGCTGAAGCTCGGAGCAAAGCATGCTGTCGGAACGGATCTTGATCCGTGTGCGATCACGGCGACAAAGGAGAACCTCGAGGTAAATGGGGTTCCGGAGACTTCCATGGATGTCATGATCGGAAATATCATTACAGATAAAGCGGTACAGGATGCAGTTGGCTATGAGAAATATGACATTGTAGTGGCAAATATCCTTGCGGATGTGCTCGTACCGCTGACGCCGGTGATCCTTCATCAGCTGAAATCCGGCGGCATTTACATTACATCCGGTATCATTGATGAGAAGGAAGAGACAGTCGTGGAAGCTGTGAAGGCAGCAGGACTGGAGGTCGTAGAGGTCACCCATCAGAACGACTGGGTATCCGTGACCGCACGGAAGCGCTGAGCACAGAAAGGATTGAGTGGAGATGTATCATTTCTTTGTGGATCCGGGACAGATCGGGCCGACCGACATTGCGATCACCGGATCGGATGTAAATCATATCCGGAACGTATTGCGCATGCAGCCGGGGGAACAGATCACAGTGAGCAGCGGAGAGGATGAGAAGGAGTACCGCTGTGAGATCCGGGCACTCTCAGAAGAGGAAGTCACAGCGCATATTATGTGGGTGGAGGAGACCGGTGCGGAGCTTCCGTCCCGCATCAGTCTGTTTCAGGGGCTTCCAAAGGCAGATAAGATGGAGCTTGTGATTCAGAAGGCAGTCGAGCTTGGCGCTTATGAGCTCGTCCCGATGGCAACTCGTCGGGCCGTCGTGAAGCTGGACGCGAAAAAAGAGGCGGCAAAGCTCAAGCGATGGAGTGCAATTTCCGAGAGCGCGGCGAAGCAGTCAAAGCGCCGGATTATTCCGCAGGTACACAGTGTCATGGCGTTTCGGGAGGCGGTGGATTATGCGGCGTCCCGGTATGACATCTGTCTGATTCCGTATGAGCTGGCAGATGGTATGGAGCAGACACGCAGGATTTTAAATGGCGTGCAGCCTGGACAGTCGGTGGCGATCCTGATCGGACCGGAGGGTGGCTTCGAGGAGAATGAGATTCAGTACGCAAAAGAAAAAGGCGTGCTTCCGATCACGCTTGGCAGACGGATTTTACGGACAGAGACAGCGGGCATGACGGTGCTGGCGGTTTTGATGATGCAGCTGGAGGGGCGCCGGGTATAAAGCCATAAGGGAAGACGACAGGCCCTGGCAGGATTGAGAAGGTATCCGGAAGGCCGACAGGAATAGAGAATATCAGGAAGGATAACGGTAATGACAAGAGAAGAATTTCAGAAATTAGCAGAATCCGGAGTGATTTTACTGGATGGAGCGACCGGCTCCAATCTCCGTAAGGCAGGGATGCCGGTCGGCGTGAGTACTGAGCTGTGGGTGCTGGAGCATCCGCAGGCGATTCAAAAGCTGCAGATGGAATACGCAGAAGCGGGCAGCCAGATCATTTATGCGCCGACCTTTTCCGCGAACCGGATGAGTCTTGCAATGCATGACTTTCAGGGCGATATCCGGAAGCTGAATGCAGATCTGGTGAGCATTACAAAAGAGGCAGTCGGAGAACGGGCCTATGTGGCGGGCGACATGACGACGACGGGAAAAATGCTTGAGCCGGCCGGAGATATGTCCTATCAGGAGCTGATGCAGGTCTATCAGGAACAGGCGAAGGCCCTGTATAATGCCGGTGTGGATCTGATTATAGCGGAAACGATGCTGAGTGTGGATGAGACGGTCGTATTGCTGGATGCAGTGCAGAGTGTCTGCGATCTTCCGGTGATGTGTACGCTGACTGTGGAAGCGGATGGCACGGCGCTCTTTGGCGGAAATGCCGTTGAGGCGGTAGAGACGCTGCAGGAGATGGGTGCGGTCGCAGTCGGGCTGAACTGCTCTCTGGGACCGGATCAGCTGGAATCGGTTGTGGCTTCTATGAAGAAGGTCGCGCAGGTGCCGGTGATCGCAAAGCCGAATGCAGGTATGCCGGTCATGGATGAATTTGGCATGGCACACTACAATATGGCACCGGAGCAGTTTGCAGCATCGATGAAGAAGCTGATCACAGCAGGTGCGGGCATCATCGGAGGGTGCTGCGGGACAGATCCGTCATATATCCGGCTGCTGAATGCGATGTGCAGAGACTAGAAAATAACTGGACTAATAACGCAGAATGAAAGTTCAGGCAAGCTATGTGGTACAGCTATTTGCTAGAAGAAGAAAAATCAGAAAGGATAACACCATTATGAAAGCGAACGTATTTTATGTCGCCTCTCTTGCGATGCTCAGTACGGCATGGCTGTGTGCAATGCCGGTATTGGCGGCAGAGACTGAGACAGAAGCATCCACTGCTTTTCCGGTGACGGTTGTGGACGCCTATGACAACGAAGTGACATTAGATGCAGCTCCGACCAGCATTGTTTCACTGGCACCGACGGATACGGAGATCCTGTATGCGATCGGAGCAGGGGAGGTCATGACCGGAAGGACGGACTACTGCAATTATCCGGAGGAGGCGACCAGTCTCGATTCCATCGGTACTTATAAGGAGCCAAATATGGAGCTGATTTTATCCAAGTCCCCGGATCTGGTTGTGGCATCCGGTTTTATCGATGATAATATTCGTGAGCAGCTTGAGGAGAACGGTACCGCAGTTTATCTGACCGGCGGCAGTGACCGCGAGTCTATTGAGGCGGATATCACAGGCCTTGGTACGCTGACGGGTTATACAGACGGCGCAGAGGCAGTTGTGGCAGATATGGAGAGCGAGTGGAATGACCTGAGCGCAAGACTTAAGAAGGTGACAAACGAGAAGATTGCATTTGTAGATATTGGCAGTCTGTACAGTGCAGGACCGGGTTCTCTTCTGGATGGTTCCTTAAGTAGCATCCATGTGAAGAATGTTGCGGCGGATGCAGATACGACCTGGCCGCAGTTTTCCGCTAAGAAGGTCGTAGAGGCAAATCCGGATGTGTACATCTCACTGTTTGCTGACCTGGATGAGGTAAAGGAGACTGCCGGGCTTTCTGATCTGGCCTGCCTGCAGAACGAGGATGGTTTTATCTGCATCGACGGTTCCGGGGAAGCCGGAGATATGATTCAGAGATCCGGTCCGCGTTATGTAGAGGGACTGAAGCTGCTTGCAGAGCTGATCTATCCGGAAATCGCAGAATAAAATGATACCAGGATCAAATACCTTTTGACCCCAACATCATAAAAAGAGAATGGATAAAAAAATAAGGCCAGCGTTTCTTGCGCTGGCCGTTTTTCCTCTATCTGTTGCGCAAGTCGAAAAAAGGAATAAAATAATATGAAGGAACAGGAACTTGCATTAGAAAACCTGAGACACCGCATTTTGGAAGAGCCCGGGCAGGCGGATCAGGCACTCTGGACGGCGGTCATCGCTTTTCAGAGTTTTCCGTTTTATACCGCGTCCGGACTTCCGTTCTGGTATACGTTAAAAAGATCCGGTGGCGGAGAGCTGATTGTTTCCCGTAAGGAGGGATCCAAGACGCTGACACGCAGCTCGATTCTGTATGCATTTCACGTTGTGAGGCATGGAGCGCATCCGGCGGCCAAAGCTGCTGCGGATACAGGATGGGAGGAGCAAAGCGGCGTATTCCGTACAGGCAGTATTCATTCTGAAAACAGTACGGAGCCTAAAGGATGCCGACGGAGCAGGTATGCGAAGGAAGCGCCGATGTGGATGCTGTGTCAGGATATGCAGGCCATCCCGGCAGAAGACCGGGGGGATATCCCATCCTACTGCGGTCCGAAAGAGATCGGCCAGATTTTTGGAATTTCATATATCTACAGCATGTTTTTCCGGTTTGGGCTGATCCGGGTTCCGAAGAGGGTAGCCGGGAAGCTGTTGAACGGCTCAGACAAGTCACCTGCGCCCATTGCGCAGGAGCAATAAGCTCTGATCAAAGAGGATCAGAGCCGACAGCAGGAAAATGACAGGAGGAGAAGCATGTTGAAAATCGGATCACATGTGAGCATGAGCGGGAAGGAAATGCTGCTCGGCTCAGCAAAGGAGGCGGCCTCATATGGTGCAAATACGTTTATGTTCTATACCGGAGCGCCGCAGAATACCAGGCGAAAGGAGATTTCAGAGCTGAACATTGATGTAGCGTGGGACTATATGGATGAAAACGGGATCGGGGATATCATTGTTCATGCACCTTACATCATCAATCTGGCGAACACGGTGAAAAAGAAGACCTATGAGCTGGCGGTGGAATTTCTGGCAAAGGAGATTGAGCGCACGGCGGCATGCCACAGCCGGGTGCTTGTGCTGCACCCGGGCGCACATGTCGGAGCCGGGACGGAGGCCGGGATCCGGCAGGCAATCCGTGGACTGAATGAAGTATTAAGCAGTGATACGCCATGCTATGTTGCCCTGGAGACGATGGCCGGTAAGGGCTCGGAGATCGGACGGAGCTTTGAGGAGCTCGCGGCGATTTATGACGGAGTGGTACACAGCGAGAAGCTGCGCGTCTGTTTTGATACCTGCCATACAAACGATGCCGGGTATGATCTTGTGCAGGATCTTGACGGTGTGCTGGAGCAGTTTGACCGGGTGATCGGAAAAGATCAGATCGCCGTTTTTCATATCAATGACAGCAAGAATCCATGCAATGCGTCAAAGGACCGGCATGAGAATCTCGGCAAAGGTACAATCGGCTTTGAGACTCTGTATCGGATCGTACATCATCCGGACTTTACCGACGTGCCGAAGATACTGGAGACGCCGTGGATCAGAGATCCGGATGATTCAAAGAAATCTTACGCTCCGTACCGTGAGGAGATCGCACGGCTGAGAGGGAAATATATTATATAAAAAGGTGTTGAGTATTTTCTAAAATCTGCTATATTTGTCTATATACAGGTATTATACAAAGCCGCAGAAAGAGAAAAAAGGAGAAGACAGATGAAGACAACATTACTGATTATGGCAGCGGGAATTGGTTCGCGCTTCGGAGGCGGGATCAAGCAGCTGGAGCCGGTCGGGATGCACGATGAGATCATTATGGATTACTCGATCCATGATGCAATCGAGGCCGGATTTAATAAGATTGTATTTGTGATCCGCAGGGATATTGAGGCGGATTTCCGAGAGCGGATCGGAAGCAGGCTGGAGCCGGTGTGTGCAAGGCTGGGTGTAGAGTTGGCATATGCCTTTCAGGATCTGCATGACATTCCGGCAAATGGTGTGGTGCCGGAGGGAAGAGGAAAGCCATGGGGGACCGGTCAGGCGGTTCTTGCCGCAAAGGATCTGATCCACGAGCCGTTTATCGTGATCAATGCAGATGACTACTATGGGAAAGAGGCATTTCGGCAGCTGCATGACTGGCTGCAGCTGCCACACGAGGATACTGCGATCGCTATGGCGGGCTTTATTTTGAAGAATACACTCTCTGAGCATGGCGGTGTGACGCGCGGCATCTGTCAGGTGGCAAATGGACACTCACATGTCACGGATGTCGTAGAGACTTCCAATATTATTAAGACAGAGGATGGGGCCATGGCGGATGGAGTGAGGCTCGATCCGGAGTCCTATGTATCGATGAATATGTGGGCGTTTCCGGCAAACGAGGATGAGGCTCCGGCTTTCCTGACGGTGCTGGATAACGGGTTTGTTTCGTTTTTTGAGACGGCAGTTCCGGCAAATCCGCTGAAGGCAGAGTATCTCCTGCCGACTCTGATCGGTGGGCTGCTGCGTGAGGATAAATGCAGCGTCAGAGTGCTGGAGACACAGGACCGCTGGTTTGGTGTGACGTACAAAGAGGATAAGGCGGCGGTGGCAGAGAGCTTCCGGAAGCTGATCGCGGACGGCATCTATCCGGAACGGCTGTACGATGATCTGGTGTAAAGGTGACAGCATATGAACATCATAAATATCGAGCATATCAGCAAGGTTTATGGCGAGAAGGTGATTTTTGACGATGCCTCCTATGGCATTCAGGAGGGAGATAAGATCGGCATCATCGGGATCAACGGAACCGGAAAAACGACACTTTTAAATATGATTGCGGGCAGAGAGGAGACGGATAGTGGAAGCATTATCCGTCAGAATGGCCTGCACATGGCGTACCTTTCACAGAATCCGGCCTATGAGAAGGAGGATACGGTACTGTCCTTTGTGACGCGCGGGATCGATCCGTCGGACTGGACGGCGATCAGCGAGGCAAAGAGCAATCTGATGACACTCGGCCTTACCAACTACGAGGAGAAGCTGGAGCATCTCTCCGGCGGACAGCGCAAGAAGGCGGCGCTCGCAAAGGTACTGCTTGGTTCTTTTGATGTGCTCATTTTGGACGAGCCGACGAACCATCTGGATGGGAGTATGCTCGAGTGGCTGGAGGATTACCTGCGCAGATTCCGCGGGACGGTTATCATGGTGACGCATGACCGGTATTTTCTCGACCGCACGAGCAACCGCATTCTGGAGATCAGTCATGGGAAAATTTACGGATATGAGGCGAACTATTCTCAATTTCTGGAGCTGAAGGCGCAGCGGGAGGAGATGGAGCTTGCAAGTGAGCGGAAGCGCCAGAGCATTCTTCGGATGGAGCTGGAATGGGCAAAGCGCGGCTGTCGGGCACGGACGACAAAGCAGCGGGCGCGTCTGGATCGTCTGGAGGCACTGAAGAACGGTACCGCACCGGTGACGGATGCAGTCGTGGAGATGGATTCGGTCGAGACACGAATGGGCAAAAAGACGGTCGAGCTGCATCATGTGACAAAGCAGTATGGGGAGCGCACACTTTTTGCGGATTTTAATTATATCGTCCTGAAGAATCAGCGGCTTGGCATCATCGGAGAAAATGGATGCGGCAAGTCGACCCTGCTGAAAATGATGGCGGGGAAGGTACAGCCGGATTCCGGCGTCGTTGAGGTTGGTGAGACGATCCGCATGGGCTATTTTGCGCAGGAGGTGCCGGATATGGACAGTGACCGGCGGGTGATCGATTACATCCGGGATATCGCAGAATACGTGCCGACACGGGATGGAAAGATTACCGCGTCGCAGATGCTTGAACGCTTTTTATTCACGCCGGATATGCAGTATGCGCCAGTATCCCGCCTTTCCGGAGGCGAAAAGAAACGGCTCTATCTTCTGAGCATTCTGATGCAGGCACCGAATTTCCTTGCGCTCGATGAGGTGACGAATGATATCGATATTCCGACGATGACGATTCTGGAGGATTACCTGACGTCATTTTCCGGTATCATTGTGGCAGTCTCTCACGACCGGTATTTTCTGGACAATATCGTGGACCGGATATTTGCATTTGAGGATGGCCACCTGCAGCAGTATGAGGGCGGCTACACGGATTATCTGGAGGCGTCGAAGCGAAGAAGAGCGGCTGAGGAAGGTGTACAGGCAGTGAATGTGAAGGCCGTGTCGGGGAGCGTGGATACCGGCAAGGCAGATTCGACGAAGACCTGGAAGCAGAACCGTCAGGTGAAGCTGAAATTCACGTACAAGGAGCAGCGGGAGTTTGAGACGATCGATGATGATATCGCGGCGCTGGAGGAGAAGGTCGCGGATCTCGACGCGCAGATACTCGCGAATGCGACGAATGCCGGGAGGCTCAACGAGCTGACAAGGCAAAAGGAAGAGGCCGGGGCGCAGCTAGAGGAGAAGCTGGATCGCTGGGTTTATTTAAATGATCTGGCCGAGCGAATCGAGCGCGGCGAGACGGTGGAGCAATGATCTGTGAGTACATCAATCCTTTTTTTATCTCAGTCAGGAGGACTCCTGCTGAGATAAATGCTCCGCGTTCAAAGAAAAATAAAAAAACAGTTGACAGATCTTAAAAACTGCGGTATTATATCTTCGTTGCTTGCGGGTGACAAAAATTAATAGTTTTAAGATATGCGGGTGTAGTTCAATGGTAGAACATCAGCCTTCCAAGCTGAATACGTGGGTTCGATTCCCATCACCCGCTTTTTTGCTGCAGAAAATTGCAAATTCTTTTTTATGCATAAAAAGCGGCCGGCTTCCACATACTTGCAAGAGATAAGAGCGGATCAGGAGGTGGAAGGATGGTGCGATATGCATTTCATGTATGTATTCTGGCCTGCACCGGAATTTACTTTTATCATTGGCTGAGAAGAGCTGCAGAGGCATTCGGATTCTGGCCCGCACATCAGAGTGTGCGGCAGGTCCTGATGCTCCTGGCGGCTCTTTTTGTGTTTCCTGCGGTCAATATCTGGGGCATCTGGGCGGTTGTGATATTTCATCTGCTCGCGTTTGCTCTGTGCATGGATGGCGTGCATAGCATCTGGAAATACAGCCGGAAAGGAAAGGGCGGGGTATCCGGAAAAAGGTTTGAATGGTTATGGGCGTCCGGCATCATGCCGACAGCTGCAGTAGCGGTGCTTTTGCTCTATGGCTGGTGGAATATGCACCACATCGTTCGCACGTCCTATACGGTTTACACGGACAAGCTGATACGGAAGGAGGGCTACCGGATTGCTTTTTTTTCTGATCTGCATTATGGAACGACGATGAATGCAGAAGCTTTGCAAAGCATATGTTTGCAAATTGAGCAGGAAAGACCGGATATTCTTGTACTGGGCGGCGATCTCGTCGATGAGCACACCTCCCGTGAGGAGATGAAGGAATTGTTTGAAACGCTTTCACAGGTCACGACGCGGTATGGTATTTATTACATCTATGGCAATCATGACCGGAATGCCTATACAAAGTACCCGAACTATACGGCAAAGGAGCTGGCGGCGGAAATGGAAGCTGTCGGAATCACGGTCCTGAGGGAGAATGCGGTGGATATTGAAAAAGAGCTGCTCCTTGTCGGTCGGGACGACCGGACGAATCCGGACGCCGCCGGCCGAGTAAGCGGAGCAGCTCTTGTAAATGGGGTAAATCAAAACGAATATCTGGTATTGCTGGAACATCAGCCGCGCAATCTGAAGGAGAACAGTGCACTGGGCTTTGACCTGCAGCTGTCCGGACATACCCATGGCGGTCAGATCGCGCCGGTCGGATGGCTGTACCGTCTGACCGGATTTGGTGAGTGGAACTACGGTCTGACATCCATCGACGGCCTTACGGTAATTGTCACCTCCGGTATGGGCGGACTGAATTATCCGATCCGGACAGGAAAGCACAGTGAGTATGTGATCGTGGATGTTATTCCGACTGCGCAGTCGCTGTCTTGGCAAGTACATCCTTCAGCTCATTGATCATCTCCTCATCTTTTAAGCGGAAGCGTACTTCCACGCGGCGGGAGGCATCCATATTGACTTCGCCGTCGCTGTAGACGGGATTGCTCATGGAGTGACCGTTGGAGGTCAGCTTTTCCTTGAGGCTTGTGAGCTCGTCTGCGGTCAGGAAGCTGTCGGCATCCTGAAACAGATAGCTGGCGACAGCAAGTGCGCGTGCCTGCGAGAGCTCCAGATTGTAAACATAGTCGCCGGATGTATCGGTGTATCCGTCAATGCTCAGCTCTGCCAGATAATCCTCATACTGTGGATCCATGAGTACCTTACAGTAGACCGGGAGGATCTCGCCGAGCATGGCAATACCCTCTTCGGTCAGCTCGCTCTCATTGTAGGCGAAGAGTACGTTCGAGTCGAGGGCGATTGCGCCGCTGGCCTCATCGATGACGACGTTTAGATTGTGTTCGTCAAACTGGCTTTTCAGATCAGCGATCAGATCAGCCTTTACACCGATGATCTGTTCGATTTTCTGCTGCTGATCCGCGAGCAGACCTTCCTGCTCATCAAGGGCTGCCTGCTGTGCAGCCATCTGTGTATTTTTCTCATCGAGCTCCTTTTGCTGGGAGGCGATGAGCGCTTCCTTTTCCTGCAGGTCAGTCTGGGAAGAAGCGACGAGCGCTTTTTGCTCCTCCAGCTCCGTCTGCTGTTCTGCGAGCAGGGCGCTTTTTTCATCCAGATCCGCCTGCTGGGAGGCAAGCAGTGTGCTTTGCTCATCAAGGGCTGCCTGCTGTGCGTTGATCTCGCTTTCCCGCTCGGAAAGCTCTTTTTGCAGCTGTGTCTGTGTCTGCTGATGTGCAGCCTGCTCCGAGAGCTTTTCGCGGTAATTTTTCTGAGCTTCCATGAAGGAGATGCACATGACGAGGACGAACAGGAGCAGAAGCCCGGCCATCATATCCGAATAGGCGCGCCATACATTATGGCCTTCCGAATGGTGTCTGCGCCGTCTTCTTCTCATGACCGCTGCCTCCTGCTTTCAGATGTGCTGCTTTTTTTCTCTTTTTTTCTGGAAAAGAAGAGCGGACGTTCTGTCAGCTCAGCCAGCTCGTCCATCTTGCGGAGCAGCTGGTCATACATATCCTGCTGTACATCCTGCGGATAATTTTCGGAAACGTGGCGTGCCATTTCGACCTGGCGCTGCTGCAGCTGTTCGAGCTGTCCGGCAAGGCCTGCGATCTGGCGCTGCAGCTCCCTGGAGGACTGAATCGGACCGGATGCGGCGATTTCGGAGGATACCTGCCGCATGTCTTCGCTGTTGCTCTTCCAGATTTCGGAGAACTGCTCCAGACTCTGATACATGAAGCGGATGTAATCCTGATAGGCTTTTTGCTGATCCTGACTGATTTGTGCGGCTTCCTTCTGTGCAATGGCCAGCTCCTGCATAGAGTCGGCGAGGTGCTGCTGAGTCTCTTTAGAAGAACCGGTCATGGCATTGAGTGTACGCTCCATTCGGTCCATCGTCCGGTCCATGAAGTCCGAATATCCGGACTGAGATTTGCCAAGCTCTGTGACGAGCTTGTGGATCTGCTCGAATTCCGACTCGAGCTCGTGCCGCATCTGCCGTGCGACGGTCGTGCACACGTTTGTCAGAAGCTCCTCCTGGCTTTGCAGCAGCGTCTCCGTCACCTGCGAGAAGCTGTCCGTCATCTTTGTGAAGGCCGGTGTGATGGACTGCTCAAAGCTCTGCGCCATCTGCTCGACAAAGATGCCGGTCAGATCGTGAACGAGTGCCTCCTGATCCTTCTGCTGTGCCATGAGCTTTGAAAGCGAATCGACCTCGTAAGGCGGCTGTACATACTGATAAAACGCATCCAGAAACGCATCCAGCGCAAAGGAGAGCCCGGAAAATTCACTGCGCAGGTTGAAGGAAAAGGAGAGCGAGAGTGCGATGCCGTAGATCGAGGTGATAAATGCCACCTTGATACCATTGATCAGCGGCGTGACTGACCCGGTCATCTGTTCATAGCCGGACGGGTCAAATTCCCTAAGTCCCATGACCAGTCCGACAAAGGTACCGAGAATACCGAGGCTGGTGAGGATATCCGAGACACCATCGAGTACACTGCGGTGAACGTAATTCTCAATAGCATCCTCATTTAAGAAGTTCTGGATGTCGCAGGCGCTCTCCGGGTGATTGCGGCGCATGCTGCAGAACTGCTGATAGCAGTCGTCCAGAAATGCATTTTCAAAAAGTGGCGTGGTTTCTGAAGCGCCCTGTCGGTCACGGATCGCTCCGGTCGCCCGCCTTAAGGAGCGGGTGATCTGCATCAGGCGGCGCATCCCGGTGAGGGAAGCCGCAAGTATCATGCAGAGCATCAAAGCGAGAAAGCCGAGATTGAAAAAGATGGTGGTCCGGTCCACATCCCGGCTGAACCAGGTGATAAAGACGCAGACTCCGATCGACAAGACGGCTCCTGCCACAGAAATGATTCTCCGTGTGTACAAATAAATACCCCCTTTTATACTTTTATAATAGAATGATGCCAGGGTCAAAAGGTCAAAAAGCCGTTCATGCTTGCATGATAAGGCTTTTGAACTTGGGACCCGCCAAACATGAGAAAGTAGCGATTTACGTAGTAAATCAGCGGATTTCGAATGTTTGCAGAATTGCGGGAGCTGCTTCGCAGCGGAGCAATTCGTAGACATCAGTTGGGGCCAAAATACCTTTTGCCCTCAACAACATCATCATAATTATTATAGATAAGAAACCGGATATCGTAAAGCAAATCCGGGAATTTTAAGAAAAAAAGTCGGGAATCGGAAAAGTGAATTGCGTTTTGTGGGCAGAAGCGGTACACTGAGAGAAAACATGCGCAAAGCATGCCTGGGCATTCTTTACCGGCCGGGCGCGAAACGACTGCGAATGTCCGTTTTACAGGAAAAGTATAAGGGGGAACTACTATGACAGGATCAATCAAGGCAAAGACAAAGCTGCGGCTGCGTGAAATGCTGGATGAGGCGATTGCGCAGGGAGTGACGGCAGGCGTGTCGCTCGGTATCTGGCAGGACGGCGAAGAGCTTTTTTTTACGGCACAGGGCTATGCAGATCAGGAAGCAAAAAGGCCGATGGAGCGTAATACAATCCACCGCCTGTATTCGATGTCAAAGCCGGTCACGGCGGCGGCAGCGGTCATTTTGATGGAAGAGGGACGGCTTGATCCGGCGCAGCCGGTGTCGGATTTTCTGCCGGGATTTGCGCATCTGACGGTGGAAAAGGATGGAGTGATCGTCCCGGTTGATGAACCGATGACGGTTTTCCAGCTGCTGAATATGACTTCGGGGCTGACCTACGGCGATGATGTCACGGTGGCCGGACGGATGACGACAGACTATATCGAAGAATGTGTCCGGAGGCTTCATACCGATGAAGCGGTATCGACGGTGGAGCTGGCGAACCATCTTGGGACGCTTCCGCTGTCCTTTGTACCTGGGACGTCATGGCAGTATGGGCTGTCCGCAGATGTGCTTGGTGCGGTGATTGAGGTCGCATCCGGCATGAGGTTCGGCGATTTCCTGGAGAGCCGGATCTTCCGGCCGCTTGGCATGCAGGATACCGGTTTTTATGTCCCCGGGGAAAAGCAGGGGCGGCTGGCGTGTGCCTATGAGCAGACGGAGACCGCGACGATGAAGCGTTACACCGGAGATAATCTCGCCATCAGCAATGCCATGGCATCCAATCCGGCTTTTGAATCGGGCGGCGCAGGACTGGTCTCAACCTTGGATGACTATGCGCGGTTCGGAAAAATGCTGCAAAATGGCGGAGCACTGAACGGAGTCCGTGTATTGAGCCGCGCCGGAGTGCATTTTTTGACGACCGGCGGGCTGACACACCGTCAGAATCAGGAGCTCTGGAGAATTTTCGGGCTGCAGGGATTTACTTATTCCAATCTGATGCGGATTGCAGACAGGCCACAGATGAGCTGTATGCTTTCCGGGGACGGAGAGTATGGCTGGGATGGCTGGCTTGGCTGCTATTTTGCAAATCTCCCAAAGGAGAAGATCACGATCGTGCTTATGCAGCAGCGCAAGGACAGCGGCACTATTCCGCTGACGCGAAAGCTGCGAAATGTCGCACTGGCAGACCTGCTCGGATAAAGAAAATGCAGATTGACATGTGAGCCGATAAGCGTTAAAATACTTTAGCGCTTTAAATTGAGAACAGGCTCCGCTGCATGTTCAAAATTCGGACAGATTACCGGATGCAAGTAGCGAAGCTAGGCCCTGTCAGCAGAGCTGCAGGGATGGATTGCGAATATCCGATTGACCATTATAGAACATTATAGAAGAAGAGGTAGTCAGAAAGGACAGGGTAGTATATATGATCAGACAACTTTCCGTATTTGTAGAGAACAGGCCGGGCAGTTTCCGGCAGGTGACGGAGCTGCTGCGGCAGCACCGGATCGAGACAGAGGCATTTTGTTCCGTTGATTCCCCGGAGTTTGGGATTCTCAGACTGATTGTCGATCAGCCGGCGGAGGCTGAGCACGTGCTTGCTGCGCAGGGGCTGCTCATAAAAAATTATGATGTGATCGAAGTGGCTGTGGAAGATATGGAGAGCCTGGATGCGCTGCTTCTGGCGTGCACCGAGAGCAATGTGAACATCAATTATATGTATTCCTCCTTTGGCGGGGAACATGGTCAGTCGGTGATTTTCCACTGCGAATATCTGGAGGAGACCGAGTCCATGCTCAGGGCGAAGGGCTTTGTATGCCGTTAAGATTTTGCTCTGTTTTCTCAATAATGCGGATTTCTGTAGATTGTTAAAAAAAAAACATTGACGAATCAGAAAAAAACGGTAGAATAGATATGGAATCGAAAAGCAATGACAAAGCATTCGTAAGGAGGATATCACATTGGATTACGCAAAGGAATCACTGAAGCTTCATTATGAACTGAAAGGTAAAATCGAGATGACGGCAAGAGCGTCTGTAGACAACAAGGAGGCTCTTTCTCTCGCATACACACCGGGCGTAGCACAGCCGTGCCTGGAGATTCAGAAGGATGTAAATAAGAGCTATGAGCTGACACGCCGCTGGAACACTGTAGCAGTTGTAACAGATGGTACGGCAGTTCTCGGCCTTGGAGATATCGGACCGGAGGCTGGTATGCCGGTTATGGAAGGAAAGGCAGTGCTGTTCAAGGCATTCGGCGGAGTAGACGCAATTCCGCTCTGCGTACGCAGCAAGAATGTGGATGACATCGTAAATACAGTCGCTCTGCTGGCAGGCAGCTTTGGTGGCGTAAATCTTGAGGACATCAGTGCACCGCGCTGCTTCGAGATCGAGCAGAAGCTCAAAGAGCGCTGCGATATCCCGATCTTCCATGATGATCAGCATGGTACCGCTGTTATCACGCTGGCAGGACTGATCAATGCACTGAAGCTTGTGAAGAAAGACATCCATGACATCAAGATCGTTACGAGCGGCGCAGGCGCAGCTGGTATCGCAATCATCAAGCTTCTGATGAGCATGGGCCTGAAGAACGTTATCATGACCGACCGTACCGGTGCGATCTATGAGGGACGTGAGGGTCTGAATCCGATCAAGGAAGAGATGGCGAAGATCACGAACCAGAACCATGAAAAGGGTACTCTGGCAGAGGTAATCAAGGGTGCAGACGTATTTATCGGAGTTTCCGCACCGGGTACCCTGACCAAGGAGATGGTACAGACGATGGCAAAGGATGCGATTATCTTTGCATGCGCGAACCCGACTCCGGAGATTTTCCCGGATGAGGCAAAGGCAGGCGGAGCAGCAGTCGTATCGACCGGCCGCAGCGATTTCCCGAACCAGGTAAACAACGTTCTTGCATTCCCGGGCATCTTCCGCGGTGCTCTGGATGTACGCGCATCTGATATCAACTCAGAGATGAAGGTAGCAGCAGCTTACGCTCTGGCAAGCCTTGTAAGCGATGAGGAGCTGAATGCAGATTATATTCTGCCGGCAGCATTTGATCCGCGTGTAAAGGATACCGTTGCAAAGGCAGTTGCAGAAGCGGCAAGAAAGAGCGGCGTAGCACGCATCTGATCGAGACAGCTGCGTTCATGATCTGATTTATTTTTTCTTGCGCTGTATATAAAAAAAGTATATAATAATTGCAGTTGATGAGGCTGCCGCAGACACTTGATGGTGGGCGGCAGTCTTTTTGCGTGAGAAATTCAGGCCAATGGGATATTGTGGCGGCTGACCGCACATATTCGATTGTGAGCAGGAAATAAAGCGGATTGCAAATATCCGCCTGGGGGAATGATATGCTGCATATTAAAAATTTAAATGACGGCCTAGAACTATTTAAGACGTTGGGGTCGGATGTGCGTATGCGGATCGTGGAGCTGCTTTCCGAGCGCGGGGAAATGAACATGAATGAGATTGCGTCGGCGCTGGAGCTGACAAATGGTGCACTGACGGCACATATTCGCAGACTTGAGGAGTGTGGGATTATCCACACGGTGACCGAGTGTACCGGACACGGAAATCAGAAGCGGTGCAGTATGAAGGTAGACCAGATTCTGGTGAACGGACGGACCGAGGAGGTGCGGGAGATCCGTGTGAAGGATGAGGAGCTTCAGATCGGATATTTCGATGCATTTGATGTGACTGCCCCGTGCGGACTATGCAGCGTGTACAGTATGATCGGCCGGGAAAATGACACACATTACTTTGCACTGCCGGACCGGCTGCAGGCCGGGCTGCTCTGGTTCTCAGAGGGCTATGTGGAATACCGGATTCCAAATATGCTTTCGGCGAATCAGAAGATGAATCAGATGACGTTTTATTTTGAGATTTCCCCGGATCGGGTCGGAATGCTTCCGGACAGTCAGGCGGAGATTGATTTTTATCTGAATGAGCGGAAAATTGCCACGTGGGTGACGCCGCCGGAGTTTCAGTGGAGCAAGGGCATCTATACCCCGGCCTGGTGGTATGGGCGGGAGCGGCAGTTCGGGCTGATGAAAATGATCGTTGTGACACGCGTTGGCACATACGTTGATGGAATGAAGGTATCGGAGGTCGGGATGAGCGATTTTACGGCGGAGGAACTGCAGCATCTGAAGCTGCGTATCGGTGTGGAAAAGCGTGGACGGTATCAGGGTGGTGTAGCGCTTTACGGTGCGGGTTTTGGCAATTACAATCAGGATATTCATGTGCGCGTCCATTACACCGGCGCAGAATAAATGGAAGTTGAGTCATTGGCAGAATGGCTCAATTTTTTTGAACGCAGATCGCGAAGCGACTGCGTTCATGAGCAAGTAGCGAAGCGGATTGCGAATGTCCGTTTTACTAGAATTTGTGGAAGACTGACAAAAAAATAAAAAATGATTGAAATAGGTGAACATTATGCATATAATGTTTACAGTTGCTTAAAATATTTTAAAAATGCATAAAGTATTGTGCGTGAAGGAGGAAATAATGAGCGAGACAAAAGAACTGAAATACAATGAGCCGTGGATTCTTCAGAGAGCGGATCCATATGTGTACCGCCATACCGACGGGATGTATTATTTTACCGCATCGCTTCCGGAGTACAATGGAATCGCGCTGCGCCGCGCATCGACTCTGGCAGACCTGGCGGATGCCGAAGAGACTATGATCTGGAAAAAACATGACAAAGGGATCATGAGCGTACATATCTGGGCGCCTGAGCTGCATTACCTAGACGGGAAATGGTACATTTATTTTGCCGGCGGCGATATCGACGATATATGGGCGATTCGTCCGTATGTGTTGGAGTGTGCAGATGCAGACCCGATCACCGGTACCTGGGTAGAGAAAGGGAAAATGCAGAGAAGTGATGACGATGAGTTTTCTTTTGAGGACTTCTCACTGGATGCGACGGTCTTTGAGCACCGCGGCGAGCATTACTATGTATGGGCGGAGAAGGTCGGCGTCGGCAAGAAGATTTCGAATCTGTACATTGCAAAAATGCAGAGTCCGTACAAGCTTAAGACTGCACAGGTGCTTCTGACGACACCGGACTATGACTGGGAGCGTGTGGGCTTCTGGGTAAATGAAGGACCGTTCCTTCTCAAGCATGACGGAAAGCTGTTTTTGACGTTTTCCGCAAGCGAGACCGGCATCGATTATTGCGTCGGCATGTTGACCGCAGACGAGGATGCAGATCTTCTGGATCCGGCTTCCTGGAAAAAATCCCGCTATCCGGTTCTTCGTTCTGATGCGTCCAAAAAAATTTATGGACCGGGTCACAATTGCTTTGTCAAGTCTGAGGACGGCAGTAAGGATCTGATGATCTATCATGCCCGTACTGAGACGGAGATCATCGGTGACCCGCTTTACAATCCAAACCGCCATGCGATGATTATGGAAGTAAAGTGGGCGGAGGATGGCACACCGGTATTCTCATACGAGTAAAGCTTCCATGTCGGTTTTGTCATGTACCGGCACTACCTCATCTCGGGTAATACGTTAGGAAGCGGACTATATTGAATGCGGAATTCGATATCCTGATTGTAGTTGCCGAAGCCGCGCCCGAACACGGTCAGCCCGCCGATATGCTTGGCGGAATCCGGTACCTCCATGCGGAAGAAGAGCTTGTCCCGGTAATCGAGGTGCAGCTGATCGATACTTACGTTGGAAAGGCGTTCATTGTCCATAAATACGCCGTTGCGGTTGATGGTCAGCGTTTTCAGCAGACCGTACTGGTTCCAGTTGGCAAACCACCAGTCCGGCGTGAACAGTCCCTGTACATCTGCGTAGTCCCCGGGACTTGTCCAGACGCCGATAAATGTATTATTCAGATAGAAATGTATATCAGACGGCCAGTTTTCATTGCTGCCGGGTGCCTCGGAAGAGAGCTCGGCGGAAATGGAAATCTGGTCGATTTTGTTGTGATAGGGAATGATGCTCGGAATCTGATATTCCACATAGCCTCTGGAAAACCAGAGAATATCCGCCTCAAAATGCTTCTGATGTGCGAAATAACGGGCGTCATCGACTTCGCCGATCACAGAGGAGGTGGTGGAGATCCCGCAGGTCGGGTAGACCTCGTAGGAGGAGTACTGTCCGGCGCGCAGATAAGACTTATATTCGTTATTGTACTGGATGCCGCGGTTCAGAATGAAGAGGATCTTGTCCAGATGCGGCTCGCACAGCTTCAGATTGCCGTGGACATTCGGATCAGAGGTGACCCGGATCAGATCGGCACTCTCGAGCTTACGGATGTGATTCGTCATAGCACCGTTTGTGATATCGAGCTGCTCTGCGAGCTCATTCATGCTCATTTTGCCACGCTCCAGCAGCAGATTCAGGATAGAGATCCGGACCTCTGAGCCGAGTGCTTTGAAGACCTCCAGTTCTTCGGAAAGATTGTTAATGTAACGCATGTTGTTCCTTTCTTACTTTCTCATGTTTGTGTCTGTTTATAAATTTTAAAATAAAACCACGGAAAACGCAATTGAATTTTAGAAAAAAGTAAAGAAAACAGAGAATTTTTTAAGGAAAAATAAAAGACAAAAGTTGGGTTTGAGCATCATGCACAAAAACACAGGGGTATTATTTACAATAGCGGACGGACTTTTTGTTAATTATAGAAAATCATAAAATAATTTAATTTACAATTGACAATGCGCTGGAAATGTTGTATATTATGACTAGAAATTTTAAACAACACAAAAAAAGTGTACAGGATGCACAAAAACTTTTCGAAGCAATCGAAACAGTCGTATGTGCAAATTGTACCAAGAAGGAGGATCTTTATGAAGAAGAAATGGCTTACAATGCTCCTCGCTGCTTCTATGGTAGCATCCATGGGAACGGTTGCTTTCGCTGAGGAAGAGACAGAGGCAGCTCCGAGCGCAGTCACCACCGTAGGACCGGAAGACGGAACACACTTTGAGCTGTGGTCATTCGTAGATGTGCACAATGAGTTCTACGCAAACATGGTAAATGAGTGGAATGCGCAGAACCCGGACAAGCAGATCCAGATTACGTTCAGCACTTATCCGTACACTGACATGCACAATAAGCTGATGATGTCCTTGCAGGCTGGCAGCGGTGCACCGGATATGTGTGATATCGAGATCGGTCAGTTCCCGAACTACGTTGGCGAGGATTGCCCGCTGTATGATATGACAGAGGCACTTGCTCCGTATGAGGATTCTCTTGTAAAGGCTCGTCTGGACGTATACTCCAGAGCAGATGGCGCAAGAATCGGTGTTCCGACACACGTAGGCGCTACCGTAATGTACTGGAATGCAGCGATCTTTGAGCAGTATGGCCTTGATTATAAGTCTGTAAAGACCTGGGATGATTATACCGCACTTGGTGAGCAGCTGAAGGAAGCTTCCAATGGTGAAGTGTACCTGACTTCTGTTGATACAGGCGGAACAGACTGGCTGTGGCTGGCTATGGCTGAGTGCGGTGAGGACTGGACCGGCGGCCTTGGCGAGGATGCAGAGGTAAATGTACAGCTTGATTCTGTACAGAAGATGCTGACCATGCAGCAGGAGTGGCTGAACGATGGTATTGCAATGATCTCTACTGACGGACATACCGATACAGACGGATGCCGTGCACAGATCGTTGATGGCAAGATCGCTTCCTTCCCGAAGGCAATGTGGTACATGAGCCGTTTCACAAACTACATGCCGGATGAAAAGGGCAAATGGGATATCACAACCTGCCCGGTATTCGAAGAGGGTCAGAAGTGTTCTGTTGGTATCGGTGGTACCGGTACAGTTGTAACAAACGGGTGTGAGAATCCGGAGCTTGCAGCTGAGTGGCTTGCATGGGCTAAGTGCTCTGAGGACGGTGAGAAGCACATCTGGAACGACCTTGGATTTGACGTTTGCAATGAGGCTCTGTGGTCTGATGAGGCATTCGCATATGACGAGTCCAACCAGTACAACACATTCTTCCGTGTAAAGCCGTATGAGGTTCTGAATGAGCTGGCAGCAAACGATGCGATCGGAACAATCTACACGACCGCTAACTCTCCGGCACTGAACGAGCAGATCAATACCTACACCCTGAACGAGATCTTCGTTGATGGCGCGGATGTTGCAGATGCTCTTCAGGAGGCACAGGATGCAATTGACAGCGAGATCGGCTGATAGGCGGTTCGCATTAAATCAGTAATATGAAATGATATGGGGAGGTCAAGGGAATTGCATTCCCGGACCGCCCCTCTTTGATGTGAAGATGTGAAAGGAGGAATACATTGTGAAAAAAGCAAAGAAGTTATTGTATTCCCAGAAGATCGCACCATATGTGTTTGTGGTTCCGTTTGTGCTGAGCCTGCTGATTTTCTGGTTGTATCCGCTGGTTTCTGGTATTTCCATGAGTTTCCAGGACGTATCGTTCGGCGGAATGAAATGGGTGGGTGCCAAGCATTTTAAAAAGCTGTTGGGTGATAAGGTGTTCCGTATTGCCGTTGGAAACAGTTTGGAATATATGGTGCTGACACTGCTTCTGATGGTGCCGATCCCGATGCTTCTGGCTGTGCTGCTTGAGAGCCGTCTGACAAAGGCAAAGGGTGTATGGAAGGTCATCATGTACATTCCGGCACTGACATCCGTAGTTATTTCCGGTCTGCTGTTCCGTCTGATGTTCTCAGAGGGAGACAACGGACAGCTGAACGTTATCATGAATGCACTCGGAAAGGCGTCTCAGCCGTGGCTGAGATCCAAGTCGACCGGCTGGTGCGCACTGCTGCTGCTGTGTGTATGGCGCTGGACCGGTGTGAATATCCTTTACTATGTAGCCGGACTGAAGGCAATCGATACGTCTTTGTATGAGTCCGGAGATATCGACGGTGCAAACGGATGGCAGAAGTTCCGTTACATCACACTTCCTCTTCTGAAGCCGACGACGGTATACGTTGTCACAATTTCTGTATTCGCAGGTCTGTCCATGTTCCTTGAGAGCTTCATGATCTGGGGTGGCAATAACTCTCCGAAGAATATCGGTCTTACGATCGTAGGATACCTGTACCGTCGTGGTATTGAGAAAAATGATATGGGTTATGCATGTGCAGTTGGCGTAGTACTGATGGTGATTGCGCTTGTAATCAACTTCGTACAGCTTATCGCAACAGGTACCTTCCATATCGGAAAGAAGAAGGAGGACTAGGGAAATGGCAAAGACTCCAAAACAGAAAACAATGGCAGAAAACCATAAAGTGGGAACCGTGCTGGCGACCGGTCTCTTCCTGATTATCTGTCTGCTGATCGCATTTCCGCTTGTCTGCGGTTTGCTCGGTTCTTTCCGGGATGGCGCAAAGGTAATCACAACCGGTATGTCTCTGGATCTGCACTCACCGGTGAGCATGCAGAATTACAGCGAGCTGTTTGCGATTTTCCATCCGAAGGGAATGCCTGCGGATGTGCTTGAGACATCCAGAAAATACTTCATGTGGTATAAGAACAGTCTCGTGCTGACACTGACAACGGTAGTGCTGACCTTGCTTGTCTGCTACTTTATCGCATATGGACTTTCCATGTATAAGTTCAAGCTGCAGGGTTTTCTGTTCTTCATGGTCATCGCGACGATGTCCGTACCGTTTGAGATTCTGATGCTTCCGCTGTACCAGGAGATCACAAAGATCGGTCTGGTAGACAACAACGCAGGTGTTTTCCTGCCGGGTCTGTGTGCAGCCGGTACGATTTTCTTCTTTAAGCAGTATATGACGAGCCTTCCGAAGGAGCTGCTGGATGCGGCCCGTGTGGATGGTTGTACCGAATATGGCATCAGTGTCAAGATCATGATGCCGATCACGAAGCCGGCATTTGCTTCTCAGGCGATCATGTGTGCGATGGGTTCCTGGAACAACATGCTCTGGCCGATGCTTGTATTCCGTGATACGAGCAAGTTTACTCTTCAGATTGGTCTGAATACGCTGCTGACCCCATATGGTAACAACTACAATGTCCTGATCGCAGGCTCCATGTTTGGTATCCTTCCGATCCTGGCGATCTATCTTATCTTCAATCGTTACCTCGTAGAAGGTATGACGAGCGGTGCGGTAAAGGGCTGACCGGCCAAAAGGACAATACATAGCATTTTCAATACCCCACGGAAGCGTGGGGTATTGTTGTATCCGGGGCTGTACTTCCGCAATTCATATTAACGTTAATCGGATTATTATACAAAAACAGTTATATAAGTGACGAAATAGAAAAGAAGAAAAAAGACAGAATACACAAAAATAGAACAAAATACACGAATATTTTGTACAGAAAGAAAGAACAAAAACACTTGTAAGATACAAGCGTTTTGTGGTATTCTCAATTTAGCTTGATTTAAAATATTTTAATTTTTTATGGAGTGAGGACATTATGGCAAAGTATGTTATCAACACAGAAAACAAAAAAAGCAAAATCAACAAGGAAATCTACGGACATTTTTCAGAGCATCTTGGACGTTGCATCTATGAGGGACTTTACGTAGGAGAGAATTCTGACATCCCGAATACGAACGGTATGCGGAACGATGTAGTAGAGGCGCTCAAGGAGATGAAGATTCCGGTACTTCGCTGGCCGGGCGGATGTTTCGCAGATGAGTATCACTGGCGAGACGGCGTAGGTCCGAAGGAGACCCGTAAGAAAATGATCAATACGCACTGGGGCGGAGTCGTAGAGGACAACAGTTTCGGTACACATGAATTTTTCGAGCTGTGCCGTCAGCTGGGCTGTAAGGCATACATCAACGGCAATGTCGGAAGCGGCACGGTGCAGGAGATGTCTGAGTGGGTAGAGTATATGACCTTTGAGGGCGTATCTCCGATGGCGGATATGAGAAAGGAAAATGGTCATGAGGACGCATGGACCGTTGATTATTTCGGAGTCGGCAATGAGAACTGGGGCTGCGGCGGAAATATGACACCGGAGTACTATGGCAATCTTTACCGCAGATACCAGACCTATGTGCGTGAGTACAATCATGATAAGAAGATCTTCAAGGTGGCATGCGGACCGAATGTAGACGACTATGAGTGGACTGAAGGCGTGATGAAGACCTGCTTCCGCCACTGCCCGCCGCAGGCACACGGATTCATGGATGGACTTTCCCTTCATTATTATACATATCCGGAGGGATGGGAGATTAAGGGCAGTGCGACCGACTTCGACGAGAAGGCATGGTACAAGACCCTTGCGAAGACGCTGTATATGGAGACACTGATCAATCGTCACGGCGCGATCATGGATCAGTATGATCCGGAGAAGCAGGTAGGCCTGATCGTCGATGAGTGGGGCACCTGGTTTACTGTAGAGCCGGGCACGAATCCGGGATTTTTGTATCAGCAGAATACGATGCGTGACGCACTCGTAGCAGGTATCAACCTCAACATCTTCAACAAGCATTCTGACCGGGTGAAGATGGCGAATATCGCACAGCTTGTCAATGTACTGCAGTCTGTCATTCTGACCGATGGCCCGCAGATGATCAAGACCCCGACCTACCATGTATTCAAGATGTTCAAGGATCACCAGGAGGCGACGCTGGTAGACAGCCATATCGAGACCGAGCAGATCGGACTGGAAGACGAGTACCAGGTACCGAACCTGAGCGAGTCTGCTTCCATCGACGCAGATGGCAGACTGCAGATCACGATCGCGAACCTGTCTGCAACGGACAGCTATCCGGTAGAGACCAGAATCGTTGGTTTTGCAGGCGAGAAGGTCAGCGCAGAGATCCTGACCGAGGAAATGCATGCGATGAATACCTTCGAGAATCCGAATGCGGTTACCGTAAAGGCATTCGACGGTGTAGAGAGAGTTCATGGCGGACTGAAGTTCACGATCCCGGCATGCTCCGTACTGCATATCACGGTAGAGTAAGAGGATGGATCGAAAGCCAATATAAGAAGCAAAAGTCTTGCTAAGTCAGATAATAATTGGCTGGAGAGAAGCATTTATAGTATATATGAGTATAGAAGAAAGAAAAGATCAGATCGGTGCGGCGCCGGATACATCGGAGCCGCGCCGGTTCTGCAGAAAATGTCTGACTCGTGAGATGGAACAGACCGAGTATTTCCGTACCCTGCACGAGTACATTGCGCATCTGGATGCAGACCTGAAGGTGGATAGCGAGGTCTATGAGGAGCGGCTCGCGCTTTGTAAGGAGTGTGAAAAGCTGTATCAGGGGATGTGCCGGATCTGCGGCTGCTACGTGGAGCTGCGGGCAGTGATGAAGAAGAATGGCTGTCCGCTTGTGAAGCCGATGTGGACGCGGGTGCAGGAGGAGAATGTGGCATATTGATTGCTATATCCAGTCTTTCAGACAACTGACGACAGCTATAGCATGAAATAAGAAAACAGGAGGAAAACATATGCAGAAGTACGCAAAAATGGTTATCGACAAGGACTTTCGTATTTCCGAGATCGATAAGCGCATTTACGGTTCCTTTATTGAACACCTTGGAAGGGCAGTGTACGAGGGGATTTACCAGCCGGGACATCCGTCGGCCGATGAGAACGGTTTCCGCCGTGACGTCATGGAGCTGGTAAAAGAGCTGAATGTACCGATCGTACGTTATCCGGGTGGAAACTTTGTATCCAGCTTCGTATGGGAGGACAGCGTAGGGCCGGTAGACCAGCGCCCAAGACGTCTGGAGCTTGCATGGCGCAGCCTTGAGACGAATGAGATTGGTGTCAATGAGTTTGCAAAGTGGACAAAGGCAGTTGATTCCGAGATCATGATGGCGGTCAACCTTGGTACCCGCGGCGTCGCTGACGCCTGCAATCTGCTCGAGTACTGCAATCATCCGTCCGGCACAAAATATTCAGACTGGCGTATCAGCCATGGAGTAAAGGATCCGCTGAATATCAAGACCTGGTGTCTGGGCAATGAGATGGACGGTCCGTGGCAGCTCGGCGCAAAGACTCCGGTCGAGTACGGACGTCTGGCAGCAGAGACCGCAAAGGCGATGAAGCTGATCGACCCGACCATCGAGCTCGTATCCTGCGGAAGTTCCAATACGCAGATGCCGACTTTCCCGCAGTGGGAGGCGACCACGCTGGAGCATACCTATGACTATGTGGATTATGTTTCTTTGCATCAGTATTTCGGCAATCCGGATAATGATACGGAGAACTTCCTTGCACGTTCCATGGAGATGGATCATTTCATTAAGACAGTTATCTCCACCTGTGATTTCGTAAAGGCAAAGAAGCGCGGCAAGAAGAATATCAACCTGAGCTTTGACGAGTGGAATGTGTGGTTCCATGCAAATGATGCAGACGGCGATACGATGAAGAATCATCCGTGGCAGCAGGCTCCGGCGCTTCTCGAGGATCATTACACCTTTGAGGATGCGCTCGTTGTAGGACTGCTTTTGATCACGATGATCAAGCATTCTGACCGTGTGAAGATGGCGTGCCTGGCACAGCTTGTAAATGTTATCGCACCGATCATGACCGAGACGAACGGACCGGCATGGAAGCAGACGATTTACTATCCGTATCTGCATGCATCCAAATACGGACGCGGCGTGGCCCTGCAGCCGGTACTTTCCTCCTCGAAGCATGACACGAAGGAGTATACGGATGTCACAGACGTAGACTCCGTAGCTGTATGGAATGAGGAGAAGGATGAGGTGACGATCTTTGCAGTGAACCGTGACCTCGGTGATGACATTACACTGACCTGCGACATCGGAAATTTTGAGGGCTATCAGCTCATCGAGCATATTGTGCTGGAGTGCGATGACCTCAAGGCGGTCAACTCCGCAGCAGCAGAGAAGGTAGCGCCGAAGCTTTCTGATGAGACAAAGGTAGATGGCAGAACCGTGACCAGCAATCTGCACAAGGCATCCTGGAATGTGATCCGTCTGGGACGCGGATAATTGAGATTATATCAGATGATGATGTTGTTGGGGTCAAAAGGCGAGTGGTAAAGATTTGGCAGATTTGCAGCAGCTGTCATGAATAATGAAAAAGAAAAACAGCGGTATCGGTTCAGGCAAAAATTTATGCCGAATCGAGGCTGCTGTTTTTTTGCAAATCATGTAAAGCGGCTACTTGCTCATGAACGCAGTCGCTTCGCGATCTGCGTTCAAATAATAGAGTGTCTTTCTCTTGCGAACACAAGAGAAGGCAAGAATTCCCTTTGTTTTCGCTTGCAAGAAGTAAAATGGTGCGATAGAATAGAAGACAGAGCGGCATGCCGCGCATCATTTATTACTGGAAAAGAGGATTAGATATGAAAATCGTAAAAGCAAAAGACTATAACGATCTGAGCAGAAAAGCAGCAAACATTATTTCTGCGCAGATTATTATGAAGCCGCACTGTGTACTGGGACTGGCGACCGGATCGACGCCGATCGGCACATACAAGCAGCTGGTCGAGTGGTATAATAAGGGAGATCTGGATTTCTCTGAGGTGACGACTGTGAATCTGGATGAGTACAAGGGACTGAACAGAGACAATGATCAGAGCTACTACTATTTCATGAATGAGAATTTATTCAGCAAGGTCAATATCGACCGCAACCGTACCTTCCTGCCGGATGGCACGGAGCCGGACAGCCAAAAGGCATGCGATGCATACAATCAGATCATCCACTCTGTCGGCGGCGTAGATATGCAGCTGCTTGGCCTTGGACACAACGGACATATCGGTTTCAATGAGCCGGGCATCGCTTTCGAGAAGGAGACACATTGCGTTAAGCTGACCGAGCGTACGATCAAGGCAAATATGCGTTTCTTTGTTTCTGAGAATGATGTTCCGAAGGAAGCTTACACGATGGGCATCAAGACGATTATGTCTGCACATCGGATTCTGGTAGTCGTGTCCGGAGCAGATAAGGCCGAGGCAGTAAAAAATGCCTTTTTCGGACCGGTGACACCGGCAGTGCCGGGCTCCATTCTGCAGCTGCATAATGATGTGACGGTTGTGGCGGATGAGGCTGCGCTGTCTCTGTGCGAGGGTCTGTATTAATCGATATAAAGTGTATTTTGGAACTTATCTACATGAATGAAAGATTAATTCCAAAATCCAGCGGAAACTTGATTCGATGTCAATTTTCTGCAGGGGCATAAATGATTTTACGATAAGAGCTGGGATTTTCATCGTCCTGGCTCTTACCTTTTAACTGAATAAAGAAGCCCCTTGCTTCAATTGCGGAAAGAAATAAGCAGTGGGTGGGGGCTTGTATCAGGAGAGGGTCAGGCCCCACCGCTTTACAATTAAAAACAGCTGTGTACGAATCATCTTCATACGCAGCTGTTTTTTTGCATGGATCTATAAACAGGAGAGCCGGATCATGGCTGCCAGAACCTATATCATTGGCCGTTTACGCTCAGCCCATCACAGCCGTAACATGATACTCCGTCTTTCCTTTCTCAAACGGAATAATATGTCCTTCGATCTCTTTGCCGTCTACGATCAGCTTTTTAATGCCTTTCTGTACACCGTCCGGGTTCTGGACGTCGATGTAGTAGCGGGCGCCGCGGAAGGAACGTGTAAGACGGAAGTCGCCGAAGCCCTCCGGGATGCACGGATCGATACCGAGGCCATCGTACTCCGGCTGTACGCCCAGGATCGCCTGCGAGATATTCACGAAGGTCCATGCGGCGGTTCCGGTCAGCCAGCTGTTTTTTGCCTCTCCGAAGAATTTGGCATCCGCACCGGCTACCATCTGAGAGTAGACATACGGCTCGGTTCGGTGGATCTCGCTGATGTCCTCAATGTAGGCCGGGCAGGTCTTTTTATAGATATCAAAGGCGCGGGAGCCATGTCCGACAACGGTCTCTGCGATTGATATCCACGGATTATTGTGGCAGAAGATACCTGCATTTTCCTTATATCCTGGCGGATAAGAGGAGATTTCGCCGAGATTCAAATAATACTGAGTGTAGGCAGGCTGCAGAATCATGATGCCGTATTTCGTGTCGAGGCGTTTTTCGACGGACTTCAAGGCGCGCTCTGCGAGCCCCTCTGCGATGCCGACTCCGGCGAGGACGCAGAAGCCCTGCGGTTCGATGAAAATCTGCCCCTCCTTACACTCTTTGGAGCCGATTTTCTGAGACTGTGCATCGTAAGCGCGGATGAACCATTCGCCGTCCCAGCCGTCCTTTAAGATAGCGGAATACATCTTGTCGACCTCGTCAAGTGCATCTTTTGCGAGCTTTTCCTTGCCGAGACGATGACACAGCTCTGCGTATTCTCTGCCGTATTTCACGAACATTCCGGCGATAAAGACGGATTCTGCCACCGGGCCTTCAGATGGTCCGGTCGTCTGGAACGGCTCACCCGGAGTGTCGGAGAAGCAGTTCAGATTCAGACAGTCATTCCAGTCAGCACGCCCGATCAGCGGAAGGTCATGCGGTCCTTTATGGTCGACAATATAGCGGAAGGAGCGCGTCAAATGCTCAAAGAGCGGAGCAGCCGTGGCTTCATCGTTGTCAAACGGAACCTGCTCATCAAGAATGGAGAAATCTCCGGTCTCCTTGATATAGGCAGCAGTACCTGCGATCAGCCAGAGCGGGTCGTCATTGAAGCCGCTGCCGATGTCCATGTTGCCTTTTTTGGTGAGCGGCTGATACTGATGGTATGCGCTACCGTCCTCAAACTGAGTGGAGGCGATGTCAATAATACGTTCCTTTGCGCGCTCCGGAATCAGATGCACGAAGCCGAGCAGATCCTGACATGAGTCACGGAAGCCCATGCCGCGTCCGGTACCGGATTCGTAGTAGGAAGCGGAACGGGACATGTTGAAGGTGACCATACACTGATACTGGTTCCAGATATTGACCATGCGGTTGACCTTTTCATCGGCAGAATCGACCGCATATTTTGCAAGCAGTGTATTCCAGTATTCATTCAGCTTTGCGAAGGCGGCATCGACCTGCGCGTCGGTCCGGAAGCGGGCGAGCAGCTCTCTGGCCGGTGTTTTATTGATGATACCCGGCTTTTCCCATTTTTCTTCTTTGGGGTTTTCAGCGTAGCCGAGCACAAAGATCAGGCTGCGGGATTCTCCCGGAGCAAGCGTGAGACTGATCTGGTGTGCGGCGATCGGTGACCAGCCGCTTGCGATGGAATTGCTGCAGCAGCCATTCTCGACAGCCTCCGGATTGGAGCCCTCGCGGTAAGCGCCGATAAAGCAGTCGCGGCTTGTGTCGAAGCTGTCGACCGGAGTGTTGACACTGAAATAAGAGTAGTGGTTTCGGCGCTCGCGGTATTCGGTCTTGTGATAGATCGTAGAGCCATCGACCTCGACCTCGCCGATGCTTAAGTTGCGCTGGAAGTTGGTCATGTCATCCATTGCGTTCCAGAGGCAGAACTCAACGTAAGAAAAGAGCTCCAGGGATTTCGGTGCGTCGGTCTGGTTGGTCAACGTGAGGCGGTTTACCTCACACGTCGCATCCATCGGGACGAAGGCGAGCAGATCTGCGGCTATGCCGTTCTTTGAAGAACAGAACCGGCTGTAGCCAATACCGTGGTGGCAGGCATAAGAATCCAGATCGGTCTGTGTCGGCTTCCAGCCGGGATTCCATACCGTATCGCCGTCTTTGATATAGTAATATTTGCCATTTGCGTCGTATGGAATATCATTGTAGCGGTATCTTGTAATGCGCAGAAGCTTGGCATCTTTATAAAAGCTGTATCCGCCGCAGGTATTCGATACGAGTGAGAAGAAATCATTGCAGCCGAGGTAATTGATCCACGGGAGCGGTGTCTTCGGCGTCGTAATCACATATTCGCGATTCGCGTCATCAAAATAGCCGTATTTCATAAGTTCAGTCTCTCCTTTACCAATATACTGAAAACGATTAAGTAAAATGGCAAAAAAAATTGCCTGTTCGGTTAATCAGAGTATACCCTGACTTTCTGCGGAAATCAACTACTGAAATTATTTTTGTGAAAAATGCTGAGAGAAGCGCGGAAAATACTGACAAACGGCTATGTAGATATGGAAAGAGGTAGAAAAAAGAAATGTTGTGAAAATTCATAAAAATCATTGTAATAGAAGCAGAAAAGTGCTAGAATAATACAGAAAACACTTTCAGAAAGCAAATAATTGAAAGAAAGTAAGAAAAAAGAGACAACGAAAACGTTTAAGTAAACAAACAGTAAAAAGAGTAAGGCAGAAGATGGGGTGCTGAAATGGTTTCAATGAAGGATATAGCAAAGCTGTGCGGAGTTTCCGTTGCGACGGTGAGCAAGGCACTGAATGATTACAGCGATGTGGGGGAGGCGACGAAGGAGCGTATCCGTGCAGTTGCAGAGGAACAGGGGTATTTTCCTAATTCTTCTGCGCGGGCGCTCAAGACGAACCGTACCTACAATCTCGGCGTACTATTTGTGGATGAGGCACACAGCGGCCTGACCCACGATTTTTTTGCCTCTGTACTGGAAAGCTTTAAGGTACGGGCAGAATCAAAGGGGTATGATATTACCTTTGTAAATGGAAATGCGAGTAACCGCAGGATGAGTTATTATGAGCACTGCCGCTATCGGGGGGTGGACGGCGTGGTCATCGCCTGCATTGATTTTTACAATCCGGAGGTACAGAATCTGATTCAGAGTGATCTGCCGGTCATCACGATTGATCATGTATTTGACAATCGTTCAGCAGTACTTTCTGACAATGTGAACGGGATGGAAGAGCTGGTGGAATACATCTGCAGTATGGGGCATGAGCGTGTGGCCTATATCCATGGCGCAGATTCTTCGGTATCGCGGAACCGCATCAGCAGTTTTTACCGGACGATGGCAAAGCGGGGGGTCAATGTGCCGGATGCCTGCGTCTGTGAGGCACAGTATCGTGATACGGAGGCGACACGGCGACTGACTCTGGAACTTTTGGATTTGCCAAAGCCGCCGACCTGCATCATTTATCCGGATGATTTTTCGGCGCTTGGCGGGATCAATGCGATCCGGGAGCGTGGTCTGAGTATTCCGGATGATATCTCGATCGCGGGCTACGACGGGATTCTTCTTTCCCATGTGCTGGAGCCGAAGCTGACGACGATCTGTCAGGACACGGCAGGTATCGGAAAGACGGCAGCAGACCGTCTGATTCAGGAGATCGAACATCCGAGGACCTCACTGATCGAGCATGTCGTGGTGAAGGGACGCCTGCAGAAGGGTGGATCTGTGAAAAAAATCGGGTGATTTAGCGGTTTTCAAACCTGTTTTGGTGTGATAAAATAGAAAAAGTGTCAGAAACAGGGAGGTTAAGAAATGGATTGCATTATTATAGGAATCGCCGGAGGAACCGGGTCGGGAAAGTCTACTTTTACGAACCGACTGCGTGACCGTTTCGGAGATAATATTACCGTTATTTATCATGACAATTACTATAAGCGGCATGATGATATTCCGTTTGAGGAGCGTAAGAAGCTGAATTATGACCATCCGGATGCATTGGAGACGGATCTGCTGATTGAGCATATCAAAAGGCTTCGCAATGGTGAGAGCGTTGAGTGCCCGGTCTATGATTACACGGTGCACAACCGTTCGGATAAGACAGTCCGCATTGATCCGCGTAAGATTATTCTCATCGAAGGGATTTTGCTGCTGGCTGATCCGAGACTGCGCAGCCTGCTGGATATCAAGATCTATGTCGAAGCAGATGCGGATGAGCGGATTCTGCGGAGAATTCTCCGCGACGTAAAGGAGCGCGGAAGAGACATCGACAATATTGTTGAGCAGTACCTCACGACGGTAAAGCCGATGCACTATCTCTATGTAGAGCCGACCCGTGCGACTGCGGATATTGTGATTAACAGTGGTATGAATGATGTCGCGTTTGATATCGTGCAGTCCAAGATCCGGCTAATGCTCGAGGAAGGAAAATAACTCTGCACAGAAGCCAGCCGGAAATGCGGTCGGATTTCATAGACAGATAAACAAAAAAGGCGTTGCCTGTCAGATAAATGACGGACAGCGCCTTTTTAACCGAATCAAGCAAGTAACTGTTCGGTTGTCGGCAAATAGGAAGGTGGATTATAAATATCCGCTTGACTTCAGCATCTGTGTAATTACTGTGTACTGGAAGCGATCAGGGCATTCAGCTTTTCTCCGAATTCCGGACCGAAGCCATATACTTCCTGAATCAGTGCGGAAGCGACCTCCGGAACATCCTCCCGTGTGATGCCGGAAGCAAGTGCCAGACGTACTGCATACTGCTGACGGGTCAGTGCCGGGACGAAGAGACGTGCGCGCTTCTTGCCGCTTGGTACGGTGCCGACCTCTGAGATCATATGATTTTTCTCAAGAAGAGAAAGCATCCGAACTACGTAAGTGTAGTCTGCATGCGGATCATTCAGAATCTGCATGATATCCATGCTCGTGAGCGACTTATCGCTCTTCCACAGGATCTCCATGAGCTGCTCCTGTTTTTCTGATAAAATAAATACATCGTTGAATACATTCTTAGGCATTCCAAAGTCCTCCTCTGTAATCTGGTCCATCCTGTTAGCTATCTAGTTAATGAAGGACAACATAGATTAAAATGATTATAAAGCAGTTCGCTTATCACGTCAACTGAAATCTGCGCTAAAATAGTGATTTTGTACAATTTCAACAGAAGATAAACAGCAGCATATAATAAGAGGAAGGAAAGCTGCGGGAGAATGAATATGGCAAAGGTCATTATTGATGCAGGACATGGCGGAATGGATCCGGGAGCGATACATGAAGGACGGATGGAAAAAAACGATACACTGAATCTGGCACTGGCTGTGGGGGATATTTTGAAGAAAAATGGTGTGGATGTCGTGTACACACGGACCGATGATGTATACGACACACCGTTTGAAAAAGCACAGATCGCAAACCGGGATGGCGGAGATTTTCTGATCTCGATTCATCGGAATTCCAGTCCGGAACCGGATCAGTATTCCGGTGTGGAGTCGCTTGTGTACAATAAACAGGGAAGGAAGGTACAGCTGGCGGAAAATATTAACAGTGAACTGGAGAAGGTGGGATTTCGGAACCTTGGCGTGAAGGAGCGCCCGAATCTTATCATTTTAAAAAGGAGTAAAATGCCGGCGGTGCTTGTGGAAGCAGGGTTCCTGAATACAGCTGCAGACAATGAGCTCTTTGACGAGCGGTTCGGGGCGATCGCGGAGGCAATCGCAGACGGGGTATTGAAGACGCTGGGGGAGGATGGACTACTGCAGCTAGAGCAGCAGGAGGATGAAACTCCGGCAGAAAAGCGGTATCGGGTACAGACCGGGGCCTACCGTAACTGGGCATATGCGGAGAACCTGCTCCGGCGGCTCCAAAGCCAGGGCTTCCCGGCCTACATTTTGCTGGAGGATGGCCTTTACAAGGTGCAGGTAGGGGCGTACCGGAAGCTTGATAATGCGGTGCAGATGGAGAAAACACTGCGGGACCAGGGATATTCGACGTTTCTTGCAATGTGAAGATACTAGGGTCAAAAGGTTATGCGTTTCATGCTTGCCTGGGAAAAGATCATCTGTTATACTGAATGGCAGGGCAATGCAAAAAAACTGCTTTTATATCTTTAGTAAAGGAATACGAATGGATAAAGAACGATTACAACAGATCACAGCTCCACTGCTTACCTGGTTTGCAGAGCATGCGCGGGATTTGCCGTGGCGTATCCGGCCGACGGCGTACCGGGTGTGGGTGTCTGAGATCATGCTGCAGCAGACGAGAGTCGAGGCGGTCAAACCGTTTTATGCGCGCTTTATGGAGGCGTTGCCGGATGTGACAGATCTGGCGGCCTGCCCGGAGGATCGGCTTTTAAAGCTTTGGGAAGGACTTGGCTATTACAGCCGCGTCCGGAATATGCAAAAGGCGGCCCGGATGATCTGTGAACAGTATGACGGTGTGATGCCGGTTGATTATGAGACACTGCTTACGCTTCCGGGGATTGGCAGCTATACCGCAGGTGCGATTGCTTCCATCGCAGGAGGAGAGGCTGCTCCGGCGGTGGACGGCAATGTCCTGCGCGTCGTAACCCGCATTTGTGAGAGTCGGGCGGATATCACGAAGCAGTCCGTCAAAAAGGAAGTAGAGGCAGATCTGCGGCAGGTGATACCAAAGGAGCACCCGGGGGCATTCAATCAGGCGATGATGGAGCTTGGAGCGACGGTCTGCGCACCAAATGGTGCGCCGGACTGTGCTGCCTGTCCGGTACGGCAGCTCTGCCTGTCCGGTGCGGATGGAAGCTGGACAGAGATTCCGGTGAAGGCACCGAAGAAGCCGCGCCGCATAGAGGCGCGTACGGTACTTGTGATTCGGGATACGGAGCGGGCGGTCATTCAGAAACGACCGAAGAAGGGATTGCTGGCCGGATTGTATGAGCTGCCGAATGCGGAAGGGCATCTTAGCACGGATGAGGCGCTGAAGGCGGTACGCCGGATGGGATTTTCGCCGATCCGGATACATCCGCTGCCGGAGGCGAAGCATATATTCAGTCATATTGAGTGGCAGATGCAGGGGTATCTGGTGCTGGTAGAAGATGCAGATGCCAGGGAAGCGCACACACCGCTTGGAAATGCACAGGAGCTGCTCTTTGTCGAGCCGTCACGTACGGAACGGGATTATCCGATCCCGGCGGCATTTGCCGCGTATGTCACTTCGTTGGATATACTGCTTGGACAGGAGAAGTTTGATGAGGCGGGTGAAACTACTGTTAGAAACAGATTGGAGTTGGCCTGCGGAAGGATACAAAGAGAAAAGGGAGATAAAAATGAAAATTCTTACGATTGCAATTCCGTGCTATAACTCGGAGGCATATATGGAAAAATGTATCAAGTCGATGCTTCCGGCAGGAGAGGAGCTGGAGATACTCATCGTGGATGACGGTTCCACAAAGGATCGCACGCCACAGATCGCAGATGCTTACGCGGCCCGCTATCCGGAGATCATCCGGGCGGTACATCAGGAAAACGGCGGTCATGGTGAGGCAGTCAATGCCGGATTGCGCAACGCGACAGGACGCTATTACAAGGTCGTAGACAGTGACGACTGGGTGAATACAAAGTCTCTGATACGCATTATGGAAAAGATGAAGGAGCTCGAGGAGTCCGGCGGTGTGGACATGCTGCTGGCAAATTTTGTCTATGATAAGGTCGGTGCGAAGCACAAGAAGCTGATGCGGTTTAAGAATGCCTTTCCGGTCAATGAGGTGTTTGGCTGGGAGAGGATGGGACATCTGCATGAGACGCAGTATATTCTGATGCATAATATTTTTTATCGCACCCAGATGCTGAAGGACTGTCACCTGGAGCTGCCGAAGCATACGTTTTATGTGGACAATATTTTTGCGTTCCAGCCGTTCCCATATGTGGAAAAGCTTTACTATATGGATGAGAATCTTTACCATTACTTCATCGGAAGAGACGATCAGTCTGTCAATGAGAAGGTTATGATCGGCCGGATTGATCAGCAGATCCGTGTGAATAAGATCATGATTGACGTCATGGGTGAGCAGGATTTTTCAACGAAGGATCCACATCTGAAAAAATATATGCTGATCTACTTAAGTAAAATCATGATGGTGACATCCATGATGCTGATCCTTGACGGATCCAAGGAGGCACTCGCAAAGAAGGCGGACATCTGGGCATATCTGAAGGAGCATGACGCAGAGGATTATAAGAAGCTGCGGGCCGGTCTGCTCGGTATCCTCATGAACCTTCCGGGCCGGTTCGGAAGAAGAGCGACGATCCTCGGCTATAAGGCAGCACAGAAATTTGTGGGATTTAACTGAACGCAGATAAGCATTCCCCCGCTTCAAGTGCGCGGAGCACTAAGTGGGGGAATACTTACTTTATGCCACGATCACATTTAATCGTTCCGGATGTGCTTCGAATGTTACTTCCTCATGAAATCCGAAGATTTCTCCGTCGGTATGTACGCACAGCGGATGGCCGGTTTGGATCACCACCCGTTTGCAGGTGATGAGATGGATGCCGGGCTTTCCGACATGCCTGCCCGAAAAGGCGAGCGGAAGGATCGAGAGGATCCGCGGCTTGGAGAGCCCTTCAGCGATACAGAGCGTAAAGCGATCGCTGCACGGGTCAGCATCCGGTGCGAACCTGAAGCCGCCGCCTTCATACGGGAGATTCATCACAGCTGCGAAAAATGTATGCGGGTAGACAAGCTCCTGTCCGTCATCAAGCGTCAGCTTCATCGGACAGAGCCGGGAGGTAAAGAGCTGCTTCAGGGCAGTGCCGGTGTAGACAAGCTTGCCAAGGTGAAACCAATTCAGCATGTCCTTCATGCCGGAGCGGTAAGCTCCGTTGCAGACTGCTGCGTCAAATCCGATGCCGGAGCTGACACAGAACGCGCTTCGACATCCGGAGGGAGAAATGGTCTGTCCGATCTTGAGCCGGCGCAGCTTCTGTGGATGTAAAATCTGATGCAGGGCTGTGAGCGGATCCTTTTCCAGATTCAGCCCACGTACAAAGTCATTGCCGCTGCCGGTCGGAATACAGCCGAGTGTCACATTTATAAAGGAAGAAAGTCCTCCGATGACTTCATTCAATGTTCCGTCTCCGCCGACGACTACGAGCGTAAACGGCTGCGTAAGCGCGGAAAGAGAGGCGGCAATGGTGCGCGCTTCCCCTTTCTGACGTAAAAGAAACGCTTTATATTCAACAGAGAGCTGATCCAGCTCTTTTTTTATTGTGTTCCATATCTTCTTTCCCTTTCCGCATCCGGAAACAGGATTCACGACAAAATAGTACATAAATGAACTCCTTTTTATTAACAAAAATACAAGTATCTTCTATATTGAAAGGTTTGCGGCAGAATGTCAAGTAGTAAAAAACAGATGGCACGTTTACGGTGAATTTACCCTCATTTTACATACGCCACGTTTTACATTTTACATTGCTCCGTTACAATACCGCATGTAACAAAGAGAAATAGTTACAGGGAAGCGCGCAAAGAAAGAATAGAAGAAGCGCAGGAAAAGGAGAACATTATGAAGAAATCAGTAGCAGTAGCAATGGCAGCACTTATGACAGCAAGCATCGGAATGACAGCAATGGCAGCAGCAGAGGGTGACATTACCGTCGTATCCAGAGAAGATGGTTCTGGTACAAGAGGAGCTTTCATCGAACTGTTTGGCGTAGAGGAAAAGGATGCAGATGGCAATAAAGTAGATAACACAACAGAGGCAGCCAAGATCACGAACAGCACTTCCGTAATGCTCGGAACCGTAGAGAAGGATGTCAATGCGATCGGATATATCTCCCTTGGATCTCTGAATGATACCGTAAAGGCAGTCAAGATTGACGGGGCAGAGGCAACGGCTGAGAATATTGAGAATGGCAGCTACAAGGTTGTTCGTCCGTTCAACATTGCAACGACCGCAGAGGTAAGTGATGCAGCAGCAGATTTTATTTCTTTCATTATGAGCAAGGAAGGACAGCAGGTCATCACAGACAACGGTTACATCTCCGTTGGCGATGAGGCAGAGTATCAGGGTACAGACGTAGAGGGAAAAGTCGTTGTAGCAGGATCTTCCTCTGTAACACCGGTCATGGAGAAGCTGGCAGAGGCTTACAAAGCAGTGAATGACAAGGTAGACATCGAAGTACAGCAGAGCGATTCTACGACTGGTATGCAGTCCGCAATCGACGGTCTGTGCGACATCGGAATGGCATCCCGTGACCTGAAGGACAGTGAGACAGAAGCAGGCCTGACCGCTACCGTTATCGCAAAGGATGGTATTGCAGTTATCGTAAATAACGATGCAGGTATCGATGAACTCACAAGTGAGCAGGTAAAGGATATTTACACCGGCAACATCACTACCTGGGAAGAACTGAAATAATTCAGTCAATGACAAACCTGTAAAAAGATGTCCTGCGGTTGCGCGGGGCATTTTTCTACGGACCTGAGAGGAACCGATATTTATGAGACAAAGAATTGTGGAAAAACTGATGCACGTCCTGTTTTTTATCGCAGCGTGCGCGTCAGTACTGGCAGTTGTGCTGATCTGTCTCTTTTTGTTCCGGAATGGAATTCCGGCAATTGGAGAGATCGGCATTACAAAATTTCTGCTTGGGCAGAAATGGAAGCCGTCCAATAATCTGTACGGCATTCTCCCGTTCATTCTCGGCAGTATTTATGTGACGGCCGGATCGATTGTGGTAGGTGTGCCGACGGCGCTTTTGCTGGCTGTGTTTCTTGCCTTCTACTGCCCGAAGAAGCTGTATCCGATCTTCAAGACGACAGTGAATCTGATGGCCGGTGTACCGTCAGTCGTCTATGGATTTTTCGGACTTGTCGTGATCGTCCCGCTGATGAATGAACTTACCGGCCATGATGGAAGTACGATGCTGACGGCATCGATTCTGCTTGGAATCATGATCATGCCGACAGTTACCGGAGTGGCGGAGTCCGCGCTTCGCAGCGTGCCGACGAGCTACTATGAGGGTGCGCTGGCACTCGGGGCGACACATGAACGGAGTGTATTTTTCACCGTATTCCCGGCAGCAAAATCCGGAATCATGGCAGGAGTCGTGCTCGGTATCGGTCGGTCGATCGGAGAGACGATGGCAGTCATCATGGTAGCGGGCAACCAGACCTGGATGCCGCAGGGGCTGTTCAAGGGACTGCGGACGATGACAGCGAACATCGTAATCGAGATGGGCTATGCGACGGACCTGCACAGAGAGGCACTGATTGCAACCGGAGTAGTGCTCTTTGTATTTATCCTGCTGATCAATCTGCTTGTGTCTGCACTGAAGAGCAAGGCAATTGCAGAGTAGTCAATAGAAAGGTTTGGTAAACGATGGCAAATATTCAAAACGATGGGGCAGGAGTGCTGTCTGCTCCGCAGAACAAGGAAAAGAGCTCCGGATTTGCACGCTGGATAAAGAAGTGGAACGGCCATCCGTTTTCAGCGCTGACAGAGCTGCTTGTCTGGCTTTCCGGGATCGCGATGATGCTGATCATGCTGTTTCTCGTCGGATTTATTCTTGTGCGTGGAATCGGTCATCTCTCGCCGGAGCTGTTCTCTTTCACCTATAATTCAGAGAATGCATCCCTGATGCCGGCACTGGTCAATACACTGATTATTACGGCGCTTTCCCTTCTGATGGCGATTCCGTTCGGCGTATTCACCGCCATTTATCTGGTGGAATATGCGAAGAAAGGAAGCAGGCTTGTAAAGCTGATCCGGATCACGGCAGAGACACTTTCCGGAATTCCTTCTATTATATATGGTCTGTTCGGACTGCTGTTTTTCTGTACGGCTCTGAAGTGGAGCTATTGCCTGCTGGCAGGTGCACTTACGCTGGTCATTATGATTCTTCCGCTGATCATCCGCACGTCTGAGGAAGCACTGCTTTCGGTACCGGATGCATACCGGGAGGCATCCTTCGGACTTGGAGCCGGAAAGCTGCGCACCATTTTTCGCGTAGTATTGCCGACGGCGATCCACGGCATTCTCTCCGGAGTCATTCTGGCGACTGGACGAATTGTCGGTGAGACGGCAGCGCTTCTGTATACGGCAGGTTCGGTTGCAAAGATTCCGAATCTGATGGGCTCGGGCCGGACGCTGGCAGTTCATATGTATGTACTTTCCAGTGAGGGTCTGTACATGGATCAGGCATATGCAACGGCGGTGGTACTGCTTGTATTTGTGCTGGTGCTGAACGGTATTTCCAATTTACTTGCGAAGCAGCTGACAAAAGGACGTAATGCTTAAGGTTAAGGGAGAAAAGACAAGAATGGGAAAAATAGATGTAAAGCATACAGATTTGTATTACGGAGATTTCCATGCGCTCAAGGACATCAACCTGGAAATTCCGGCAAATAAGATTACGGCGTTTATCGGGCCGAGCGGCTGCGGAAAATCTACACTGCTCAAATCCTTAAACCGGATGAATGATCTGGTCGAGGGCTGCAAAATTACCGGAGAGCTGCTGCTTGATGGAGAGGATATTTACGGAACGATGGATGTCAATCTGCTTCGAAAGCGGGTCGGAATGGTATTTCAGAAGCCGAATCCGTTTCCGATGAGCATTTACGATAATATTGCCTACGGACCGCGGACGCATGGCATCCGCAGCAAAGCAAAGCTGGATGATATCGTAGAGAAAGCGCTGCGCGATGCGGCGATCTGGGATGAGGTCAAGGACCGTCTGAAAAAGAGTGCACTCGGTATGTCCGGCGGACAGCAGCAGAGACTCTGTATTGCACGTGCACTGGCAGTGCAGCCGGAGGTACTTCTGATGGACGAGCCGACTTCGGCTCTGGATCCGATTTCTACCGCACGAATAGAGGATCTGGCGGTGGAACTGAAGAAAAAATATACGATTGTCATGGTTACCCATAACATGCAGCAGGCATCCCGTATTTCAGATATGACGGCATTTTTTCTGCTCGGCGAGGTCGTGGAGTACGATCATACAATGGCACTGTTTTCTATGCCGAAGAATAAGAAAACAGAGGAGTATATCACGGGGAGGTTCGGCTGATTATGAGAGACAATTATCTGAAAAAGCTGGAGCAGATGCAAAAAGAGCTGCTTGAGATGGGCATGCTCTGCGAGGAAGCAATTCAGAAGACCTATCGTCTGCTAGTATCGGAACAGGAACGCGAAGAGCTGGTAAAGGCGATTGATGTACTGGAGCGGGAGATAGATGCGAAGGAGCGCCGGATTGAGGCGGACTGCATTCAGCTGTTTTTACAGCAGCAGCCGGTAGCGTCTGATCTGCGTCTGATTTCCTCCGCGCTGAAAATGATCACGGATCTGGAACGGATCGGGGATCATGCGACGGATATCGCTGAGATCCTGGAGACCGGAAGCATCAAGGTGCCGGCAAAGGATATCGATCTGGCAAAGATGGCGGAAATTGCAATGGATATGATTAACCGCAGTGTGGAGTCTTATGTGCAGAAGGATCTAGAGATGGCGCGCGAGGTGATCGACCGGGATGACGTATTGGATGAGCTGTTTATCAATGTACGCAAGGAGATCAGCCGGTGTTCGGCAGAGAAAATCTATACAAACGACCAGACCCTGGATCTTCTGATGATTGCGAAGTATTACGAGCGGCTCGGAGATCATGCGACCAATGTGGCGGAATGGGTAGAGTTCTCCCTGACCGGAAAACACCGGAGCGGGAAAGAGGTCAATGATGTGTTTGCGGTGCTGCAGTAAAGCAAAAATGAAATAAGGAATTCAGTCTGAGAGATCCCATGGGATCTCTCTTTATTATTTTACTCAGATTTTACATAAGCTTACTTTCAATTTTACAGGGGTTTCGTATAATCCAATCGTAACAAATGTAAAAACCACGTAAAGCGCAGCAGAGACTGCGCGAAGGAGAAAAAGTGTATGGATATTTTTAATTTTCTGACCATGCTTGGTGGGCTGGCATTGTTCCTGTACGGAATGAATGTCATGGGGGATGGCCTCACGAGAGCGTCCGGAGGACGTCTGGAGAAGATTCTGGAGAAGCTGACCTCCAGCACGATTCGCGGCGTATTGCTCGGCGCGGCTGTGACGGCGGTGATTCAGTCCTCGTCAGCGACGACCGTTATGGTAGTCGGATTTGTAAACTCTGGTATTATGACACTGCAGCGTGCCGTGGGCATCATTATGGGTGCCAATATCGGTACGACAATTACATCATGGATTCTCAGCCTGTCCGGGCTGCAAGGAGACAGCTTCTGGATAAAGATGCTCAAGCCGTCTTCATTTTCCCCGATCCTGGCGATCATTGGTATCTGCCTTCTGCTGTTTTCGAAAAAGGATAAGAAGAAGGATGCAGGCTCGATCATGATCGGCTTTGCGGTGCTGATGTTTGGTATGGAGACGATGAGCGGTGCGGTAAAGCCGCTTGCGGATGTTCCGGAGTTTACGAATATCCTTCTGATGTTTAAGAATCCGGTTCTCGGTATGCTGGCAGGTGCACTGCTGACAGCGATTATTCAGAGCTCGTCGGCATCGGTTGGTATTCTGCAGGCATTGTGTGTGACCGGAGCGGTCTCTTACGGTGCGGCGCTCCCGATTATTATGGGACAGAATATCGGTACGTGTGTGACAGCGCTCATTTCCGCGATCGGAGCGAAGAAAAATGCGAAGCGTACCGCATTTGTACATCTGTATTTTAATCTGATCGGTACGGTTGTGTTCATGATTCTGTTCTACACGGCGAATATGTTTATACATTTTTCCTTCCTGCAGGATTCTGCAAATGCAGCCGGTATCGCAGTGATTCATACGGCCTTTAATGTTTTTGCAACTGTGATCTGGCTTCCGTTCCACCGGGTACTGGAGCGTCTGGCGATCCTTACCGTGCGCGATGGCAAGGACGAGGAGCGCACAGCAGGTGCATTGCAGGGACTGTCTGCACTGGATAACCGTTTCTTGGAGAATCCGGCGCTTGCAATGGACCAGTGCCGTGTCGCCTGTGCACATATGGCAGAAGTGACCCGCGAGGCATTGGATACGGCGATGTCGCTGCTGCATGATTATGATGAAACGAAGGTCGCGCTGGTGCATGAAAATGAGACGATTGTGGATCAGTACGAAGACCGGCTGGGCACTTATCTTGTACAGGTGGCAAAGAATGAGATGCAGACGAAGGACAGCCATACGCTTTCGGTACTGCTGCACAGCATCGGGGACATAGAGCGAATCTCGGATCACGCGGTAATCATTGCAAATGCGGCAAAGGAGATTTACGATAAGAATCTGTCATTTTCTGAGGCGGCCGTGGAGGAGCTGGAGGTCTTTTCTGCGGCGGTGCGCAAGGTCGTTGAGATCGCAATGGAGGCGATGAAGGATGAGGATCTGGCGATGGCCGGAAAGGTCGAGCCGCTCGAAGAGGTCATCGATGATCTTGGAGATGAGATGAAGAAGCGTCACATCGACCGTCTGCGCGAGGGACGCTGCACGATTGAGCTTGGCTTTATTCTTTCGGATCTGACAACGAGCTACAAACGAATAGCAGACCACTGCTCGAACATTGCAGTCTGTCTGATCCAGGCGGATAATGACGAGTATGAGCGGCACTCCTATCTGAATTCTCTGAAGGAAGAGGATAACCAGCAGTTCCGTGAGCAGTTTGAGGAATATGGAAAGGAATATGCATTACCGGCGCGCATCAAGGGGACACCGAAGGTGGATATGCGTGCACGGATGACTGCAGGCTGATTCATTCATGATAAGCTACTTGACCCTTATGATACACGGATTGCTTCGCATTTCATGCTCCCGCAATCCTAAAACACCTCAAATTCGCTCATTTTTCTACGAAAAATGGCTACTTTTCGGTGTTTTGCGGGTCAATAAGTCATGCTCTTTCATGCAAGCATGAAACGCATGACCTTTTGACCCTGGTATCATCAGATGCTTGCGGAAGGGCAGAAAATGAAGTAGGATAGAGGCAGTAGGCTGCAGATGAGGACTGAGGAAACGGAGTGAATGATATGGCAATGATTTATATCGTAGAAGATGATGAGAACATCCGGGAGATCGAGATGTTTGCGCTGAAAAATGCGGGCTATGAGGTACAGGGCTTTGAATGTGCCTCTGATTTTTATGCAAGGCTGAAGGAGAAGGTACCAGCGCTGGTATTGCTGGATATCATGCTTCCGGATGAGGATGGACTGAGCATTGTGAAGAAGCTGCGCCATGCGGCAGACACGCGGAAGCTTCCGATTATTATGGCAACGGCGAAGACAACAGAGTTGGATAAGGTTAAGGGACTGGATATCGGTGCGGATGATTATATAACGAAGCCGTTTGGAGTCATGGAGCTGATCTCAAGAGTCAAGGCGTTGATGCGCAGAAGCCGTGGTATGGAAGAGGAGCGGATGATCCGCCTCGGGCCGATCTTTATGGATGATGAGAAGCGGGCAGTCTTTGTGGATGACCAGCAGTGCGAGCTGACTTACAAGGAGTACGAGCTTTTGAAGCTTCTGCTTCTGAATGCGGGTATCGTGGCATCCCGTGACATGATTCTTGACCGTGTATGGGGCACTGACTTTGAAGGGGAGTCCCGGACGCTGGATATGCATATCAAGACGCTGAGGCAGAAGTTAGGCAGCGCCGGGCCGATGATAAGGACAGTTCGAAATGTAGGGTATATGCTGACGGGTGAGGACAACTGAGACTGCGGCAATAAGCTTATGCGGGAGAAACGGCTATGAAAAAGAAAATCAACCGATATATGGTGCTGGCAGTTTGTCTGACTTTGCTGAGTACTATTTTGATGACAGTTGGTGTATTTCACCATATGTATCGAGAGCAGGTGCTGGATGATCTGAAAAATTATGCGGAGGTAATCTGCGGAATGACTTCCTCCGGGGAGGAGCTGAGTGAGCATTACATGGGCACCGACCCGGATGTGCGGGTGACGGTCATCAGTGCAAAGGGAGATGTGCTCTATGACAGCCAGACGGGCGATGAAGTGCTGGGCAATCATGCGGACCGCCCGGAGGTGCAGGAGGCGGAGGTGGGCGGCTCCGGCTATGCGATCCGACATTCTGACACGATCGACCGGGATATGTACTATTATGCAATGATGCTGGAAGACGGGGATGTACTCCGGATCAGCAAGGAAGCGGATAATATCTGGAGCGTATTCCAGAAAACGCTCTACGGAATCCTTGGTGTCGGAATTCTGATGTTTTTCATCTGTATGATGCTGTCCCGTTACCTGACCAACAGCATTATCCGTCCGATCGAGAAGCTGGCCGGGGACATCGATAACATCGACGGAGCGGATACCTATATTGAGCTTGTTCCGTTTATCACGACGATTCAGAAGCAGCACGAGGATATTTTAAAGGGTGCGAAAATGCGCCAGGAATTCACTGCGAACGTCTCCCACGAGCTGAAGACACCGCTGACATCCATTTCCGGCTATGCAGAGCTGATCGAGACAGGGCTGGCCGGGGAAAATGAGGTGCAGCGGTTTGCGTCTGAAATTCATCGCAATGCGAAGCGTCTGCTGACATTGATTAACGATATCATCCGCCTCTCGGAGCTGGATGCCGACAATATGGAGGTCTCATTTGCACCGCTGAATCTGTATGAGCTGGCAAAAGGCTGTGTACAGTCCTTAAAGCTGAATGCAGCAAAACATGACATTGAAATCTCGTGCCAGGGCTCGGACTGTACCGTAAATGGCAATAAGGATATGCTCGAGGAATTGCTCTACAATCTGTGCGACAATGCGATCCGCTACAACAAACCGGGCGGAAGTGTCCGCGTGAACATCGGGATGCACGGCGAGCATGTACTGCTGACCGTGAAGGATACCGGCATCGGTATTCCAAAGGAGAGCCAGGAGCGCGTCTTTGAACGTTTCTACCGTGTGGATAAGAGCCGTTCCAAGCAGACCGGAGGCACCGGACTTGGTCTTGCCATTGTAAAACATATCGTGGCACAGCACCACGCCAGACTTGATCTGAAGAGCCAGGTCGGAGTCGGCACTGAGGTGAGTGTGTTGTTTTAACCAGGGAATACCGTCTGCCTGCCACAGATGGTATTTTTTTGGAAAGTTTTAAGATTCCGTTACTTGACTATTAAATGAGAATAGTGCAATATATTGTAGTGAATAATAATTCCAGAAAAATAGATTAACGCAGGAGGAGACGCGGTGCAAAAGGGGAACGCAGGCGCCTGCCGGACGTTAGAAGGGTAAGGGACATAAGGTGAGAAAGAAAAAGAGAAGTGCTGTAAAAATTACGATCCTCGTAATTGTCGTACTGGTAGCTGTCGCGCTTGGCGCTTTCGCTTATTATCTCTATGATAAAGTGAACAGTGGCCTTTTTTTCAAGGATACGAAGATCAACGGCTATGATGTATCCGGGAAGACATGCAAGGAAGTGCTGCTGATGCTGAAGGACGACTATGAGGCTCCGAAGGTGACGATCACAGAAAAAGGCGAGAAGGCGGAAGAGCTGTCTTTAGAGGAAATGGGCTATACAATCGATGAGATGGAGTTGCTTGGCAGTATTCAGAGCTGCATGAGAGATCAGAATATCGGCCTGATTTTCAGCCTGATGGACGGAAATGAGTTTGAGGTGGACGTGCCGTTTGAGTATGATGATGAGACCTTCAAGAAAGCTGTTTCCTCCGCAAATTTTGCTGCAAAGCGTGTGAAGAGCACGGATGCAGAGATGAAGTACAATGGTACGGAGTACTATATTGAGCCGGAGACCTACGGAAATGAGTTTGATGATGCGGATCTGCAGGTCATGGTAAAGGATACGGTCGATCAGATGGTGGCGTTGGCGCGTCCGCAGCCGGATACAGAGATCGCCCTGCCGGAGTCGTTTTATTATCTGCCGGATGTCACAAAGGACGACGAAGAGATGAATACGACAATGAACATTTACAATTCCTACTGTAAGGCAAAGATTTCCCTGCTGTTCGGTGAGCAGAAGGAGGTGCTGGACTGGTCGACGATCCAGAACTGGCTGACGATCAAGGATGGTCAGGGTGTGCTTGATGAGGAAGCGATATACAATTACGCATATGACCTGGCAGCAAAGTATGACACGCTCTACTATCAGCGTGAGTTTACGACGACTGCCGGTAATACAATTACCTTCGAGAGCAGCGATTATGGTTATCAGATCGACAAGGACGGTGAGGCGGCGCAGCTGCTGACCGATATTCAGAGCAATACGACAGTAGAGCGTGAGCCGGTCTACGCAGTCAGCGGCTACAAGCGCAACGGGCGTGACGATTTGTGCGGCAACTATGTCGAGGTCAATCTGACACAGCAGCACCTGTGGTTCTACATGGGTGGCAATCTCGTGGTAGAGAGTGATGTCGTGACCGGACTTCCGAAGGACGGAAGAGAGACGGCGACCGGTGTGTTCCCGCTCGCTTATAAGGAAAGTCCGTCTGTCTTAAGCGGCGGTCAGGGAAATGGAGCGTGGAATACAGACGTCCAGTACTGGATGCCGTTCCATGACGGACAGGGGCTGCATGATGCATGGTGGCGCTCATCCTTTGGCGGCAATATTTATCAGACAAATGGATCACACGGCTGTGTGAACCTGCCGCAGAATGTGGCGAAGATCATTTATGATAATATTGAGACAAATGTGCCGATAATTCTCTATAAATAAATATGATGATGCAGAATTGCGGAAGCTGCTTTGCATTTCATGCTCTCGCAATCCTAAAACACCTCAAATCCGCTCATTTTTCCACGAAAAATGGCTACTTTTCGGTGTTTTGCGGGTCAATAAGTCATGCTTTTTCATGCAAGCATGAAACGCATGACCTTTTGACCCTTGTATCATCATAAATATTTGGTTCTCTGAAAATGAATACAAGAAGATAAAAATGTCCGGTATAGTCAGCCGGATATTTTTATTTTAACCGACACATCATATCTTTGATTTTGGAAGAAAATGTGGTATAAATAGATAAAATCAGGAAAAAGGGAGAAAGAAAATGCCAGTATTTGATTTCAGCGGTTCTACCGATAAAAAACAGGAAAGTATCTGTACTTATACATCATTCCGGTCGGAGGAGACAGAGGCGACGTGGGAGAGGCCGATGCTCATTCTGGACAATGCAAAGCGGCAGTGGAAGCATCATTCCTGCGGGATTTTCACGAATCAGGCAAAGCGGACTTCGTTTGAGTTTAAGGAAGAGGATGGAACGTTCGAGGCGGACATTCTGCGCGTGGATGCGCGGTTTATCAGTCTGCTGAGGTGGCTCGGTGAAAATCATATCAGTGTGCGGCTGTCCGGAAAGAATACGGAGGAAGGCTATGCCGTGTACAAGATCCGGGAGACCGCATTCGGCGGCGGGACGAAGCTCTCGGCAGAGGATGGATTTTTACAGTTTATGATCGAAAGATTGCTGGCGAGCCATGCGCCGGAGGACGAGCAGGAGGAGGACGAGCAGGAGGAGCTTGGTGACGACATGAAGCTGACGAGCCTGCAGAGCATCACGGATTTTATGACCTGCGCGGGGCGGACGCTCCCGGATAATATCAGACTCTGGGCGCGCCGGAATCTGGCAGTGGCCCGTTCTCATGAGGTATCTCCGGAGGAGCGCAGACATGCACAGCGCGCACTCTCGATCATGATGAACATTCAGTGGAAGAATCATTACTTCGAGGCGATCGATCCGGACGAGGCACGTCGGATTCTCGACGAGGAGCTCTATGGCATGGAGCGTGTGAAGCAGCGGATTATCGAGACGATCATTCAGATCAACCGGACGCACACACTTCCGGCTTACGGACTTCTGCTGATCGGACCGGCAGGTACCGGAAAGTCCCAGATCGCCTATGCGGTTGCAAGGATTCTGAAGCTGCCGTGGACTACGCTGGACATGAGCTCGATCAACGACCCGGAGCAGCTGACCGGAAGCTCCCGTGTGTATGCAAATGCAAAGCCGGGTATTATTATGGAAGCATTTTCTGCCGCGGGAGAGTCAAATCTCGTCTTTATCATCAACGAGCTGGATAAGGCGGCATCCGGGAAAGGCAGCGGCAATCCGGCGGATGTACTGCTGACGCTTCTGGACAACCTCGGCTTTACCGACAATTACATAGAGTGCATGGTGCCGACCGGCGGCGTCTATCCGATCGCGACGGCGAATGAGAAGGATAAAATCAGTGCACCGCTCATGTCCCGCTTTGCGGTAATTGATATCCCGGACTACACGGCAGAAGAAAAGAAGATCATTTTCTCCCGTTTCGCTCTGCCGAAGGTGTTAAAACGCATGGGATTGAAGGAAAATGAGTGTCTCATCGCGGCGGATGGCCTGGAAGCGATCGTCGATCTCTTCTCAAATACGAGTGGAATTCGTGACCTGGAGCAGGCGGCTGAGCACATCGCGGCGAACGCCCTCTATCAGATCGAAGTCAACCACGTCACACAGGTCGTGTTTGATGCGAAGATGGTGCGGGAGCTGCTGAGCTGATAAAATTTAAATATCACAAGGAGGGATCCGCTTGCGGGAGGATTTCTTATGATTTTGCAAGTAGCGAAGCTAGGCCCTGTCAGCAGAGCTGCAGGGATGGATTGTGAATGTTCGCTTTACAGTATACAGGGAGGAAAGAAAAATGGGAGCAGTCAATTATGGAAAGGTTGTCCTGATCGGAGCAGGGCACGTCGGATCAGCGATACTGGATTCACTTCTGCGTATGAATCTGGCAGATGAGATTGTTGTGGTGAATCGAAATGAAAAAAAGGCACTCGGTGTTGTGATGGATGCAAGTCATACGACTGCATTTGCATACAGTGCGAATGCGAGCATCCGCGTGGGAACGTATGAGGACTGCAAGGATGCACAGATCATTATCAATACAGCGGGGCCGAGCATACAGCCGGGCAATTCCAGAGACCGTATGGTGCTGCTGCAGTCGAATGTGCAGGTGATGCGCAGCATTATGACAGAGATCGTGCGCTATACGCGGGAGGCTGTGATTATCAATGTCTCGAATCCGATGGATATTCTGACCTACCTTGCTCAAACAGAGTTCGATTATCCGCGCCGGAAGATGATCGGTACCGGTACGCTTCTGGACACGGCCCGCTTCAATAAAATGGTTGCGGACCGCTGCGGTGTCGATGCGAAGAATGTGACCGGGTTTGTGCTCGGCGAGCATGGCGGAACGAGTTTCATTCCGTGGAATGCGGTCAATATTGTCGGCATTCCGTTCGACCAGTTTGAGCGTCAGTTTGACCTTTCAGAGCCGATTGACAAGGAACAGCTTCTCTCGGAGGTGAAGGTCAGCGGACTGGACATCGTGGAGCTGAAGGGCTATACGAGCTCCGGTATCGCCTTGAGTGTCTGCCGCCTGATCGGCGCGATCATGCGTAATGAGCATGCGGTCGTCCCGGCATCGGTCGTGCTGAACGGAGAATACGGGCTGCGCGGTGTAGCCATGAGCCTGCCATGCGTCATTTCCAGAAACGGCATTGAGCGTACCTTGCAGATTCCGCTGGACGAGGATGGCCAGGAGAAGCTGAAGACGTGCTATGAGTATCTGCATGAGGTGATTGAGAGCATTCGATAATGCGGAATCTGTGCAGATTGCGGCGTTTTGCGGGCGCCTGAAAGAGATATCCGGCAAGAGGGGAATATAAAGAATGGCAATTAAAGTATATATTCTGAAAAAGGCAATCATGAAATCATCCGTTGATGAATATCTTGCGCTGAAAGCGGAAGCAAAAGAGAAAAAGAAGCTGGAAAAACAGATGAATCCGGAAAATGCGATCGAACAGAAACAGAAAAAGGATCTCCGTGCAGTGTTTGTCTCGACTTCAGATACCGCTTTGCAGGCACTGGAAATTGCGGGAGTTTCATATGAAGGAGATATCGATCTGGAAGATATTGAATTCTGTAAGGTGGAGTCACAGCAGAAATGTATTTGCGGAAACCTTCACATTCCAAAGCTGAATGCTGTGATCGGTGAAAAGATGCGGATGTATTTTTTCGCGAACCGTAAGAACATCGTAATCATTGATGACGAAGAATTTGCGGTAAAGGTAATCAAGCGGATTATTGCAAGCCGGACAAGACCGGGTGAGAGCCGTGAACGTTTTCTGTATAATTTTTGCATCAAATTTATGGATCAGGATCTGGACAATCTCGGGCGATATGAGAAGCGCATTATGAATCTGGAGGAGCGGGTCACGGGAGGTGAACTGGAGGGAGTTACCTCCGAGATCGCAATCCTTCGGAAGGAGCTTTTGATTTTAAGAGAGTATTATGACGAGCTGCACGACTTTGGCAAGCAGCTGGAAGAAAATGAAAATAATTTCTTTTCCGGCAAAAATCTGGCTTATTTTGGCACGATTTCTGACCGGGCAGACCGGCTGAGAGGCCGTACCATGTACTTACTGGATTATATCGGGCAGGTGCGGGATACTTATCAGGGAAAAGTGGCGGAGCATCAGAATGCCAACATGGAGTTTCTGACCATCATTTCCACAATTTTCTTTCCACTGACTTTGATTACCGGCTGGTACGGGATGAATTTTGAAAATATGCCTGAGCTGACACACGGCTATCCATTTGTCATCGGACTGAGCCTGGTGGTAGTTGCCATTATTATTTTTATTTTCAAGAAGAGGAAGATTCTGTAATGAGCAAGTAGCGAAGCTAGGCCCTGTCAGCAGAGCTGCAGGGATGGATTGCGAATATCCGCTTGACCCGAATCAGGCAAGGAACCGGCTTTGACAAGGATATAACAAAAGGGAAGGTATGATAGAAGAGAGGGCGGAAAAATGGGGAAAAGAGATCGATCAGGCTTGTGGATGCTCCTTGTATTGATGTTTGTGCTTTTATTCTCAGTACCGGTCAGTGCGACGCCGGTATCGGAGCACGGGGCGCTCTCGGTCAGCGGGAACAGTCTTGTGGATGCGAACGGAAGGGCGGTTCAGCTGAAGGGTGTGAGCACGCATGGTCTCGCGTGGTTTCCGGAGTATATTAATAAGGAAGCATTTAAGAGCCTTCGAGACGACTGGGGTGCTAATGCAGTACGGCTCGCGCTGTACACAGAAGAGTATGGCGGCTATTGCAGCAATGGCAGCAAAAGTCAGCTGAAGGAGAAGATACAGGAGGGTGTCCGGGCGGCGACTGATCTGGGCATGTATGTGATCATCGACTGGCATGTGCTCTCCGACCAGAATCCGAATAAGCACAAAAATGAAGCGATCGCATTTTTCAGGGAAATGGCCGAAAAATACAAGAACCAGTCAAACGTTCTCTACGAGATCTGCAACGAGCCGAATGGCGGTACCTCATGGACGCAGGTGAAGTCTTATGCGGAGGCTGTGATCAAAGAGATCCGTGCCATTGATGCGAACGCCATCATCCTGATCGGGACACCGACCTGGAGCCAGGATGCAGATATTGCGGCAAAGAATCCGATCACGGGCTATCAGAATCTGATGTATACCTTCCATTTTTATGCGGCGACGCACAAGGACACATACCGAAAGAAGCTGGAGGCGGCGGTCAGGGCGGGGCTTCCGGTCTTCGTCAGCGAGTATGGTGTCTGTGAGGCCTCCGGCAATGGAAGCGTCAATCAGACGGAAGCCGACAAATGGTTCACGCTGCTGAATCGTTACGGGATCAGCTATATGGCGTGGAATCTGTCAAATAAAAATGAGTCCAGTTCGCTTCTGAAGAGCAGCTGCAAAAAGACATCCGGATGGTCAGCTTCCGATCTTTCCGAGTCCGGAACCTATGTTGTAAGGCAGATGAAGGGAAAACTCTCCGGCGGCACAGGCGGAACATCAAATGGAAGCAGTTCAAGTGGAGCGGCATCCGGCACATCTTCTAAAGCGAAATCTGTCAAAGCCTCGAAAAAATACTGTACGGTATCGGTGAAAAAGGACGGCAGCTGGAAAAAGGGCAAGCGCTACTACACGCTGTACCGGGTCACGATCCGAAACAAAAGTAAATACAACATTTCCAGTTGGAAGCTGCGGGTCAAATTCAAATATTCCATCAAGAAGAGCGACAAGTGGAACGGCGGCTTTACATTCAAAAAGAACTATGTCACGATCCGCCCGGTCGCATGGAATAAAAAAATCGCTTCGAAAGGAAAAGATACGAGCGTCGGATTTATCGTAAGCTCTGCAAAGAAAAAGAATCCGGTGGTGTCGGTGGTGTGGCGGTGAGACGGCAGCCATAGGTTTGTCAGATCCTGCCGTAAAGCTGTCGCGATTACCGGTCAGTGGCGCGGAGCACTAAGCGGTGGGTAGTGGAGGAAGCTTTTTAGTTTTGCAGGAAAAACTGAATTATCCTGCAAGATTATAGATGCAGATGATGAATGGATAAAAATTTGTTATACAGAGAAAAAAGATAAACAGGTAGTTAAGCTGGTGTGGATTGAAAATATTGAGAAGAACAGTAAGTTCTGTCTTGGAAATTGTACAAGGGGAAAGATCAATGTAAGGGAAGAAAATTAGAACTCTTATGATCAAATGAACGAATATATTATCAGAAAACTGGAAGAGTAAGGTTCAAACATTTTTGAATTTCGTGATAGAATAAAAGCAATTCGTTTACACAGCAGTGTTTACCGGGTTGCTTTTTTGGATAGAGCGGGAGCGAAAGGAAGAAAATTTGTCCGATCGAAGTAAAATCATCTGGCTATATATCGCACAAATCGTTTGATTATCTGGTGAAAAAGTATCAGCTTAAAATGGAAGACCGGTATATTATTTATACGAAGGATTTAAAGCAGGAGAGCGGAATTCTGTTTCTTCCTGTCTACATGACGATGTTAATTTAACCGAATCAGGCAAGGAGCCGGCTTTTGTTGCGCAGAGCAATAAGCAGAATATTTGTTTGAGCTGAGTCAGAAAGGAGAAATTATGCATATCATTATTTGTTTAGACGATGACAACGGTATGTTGTTTCACGACCGCAGGCAGAGTCAGGATGTAAAGCTGCGGGCGGATGTGCTGGAGCGGCTGGGAGAGCGGATGCTTTGGATGAATGCGTATTCAGCGAGGCAGTTTGCGGATGCGGAAGATGCGCGGATTCATATTTCGGATAGCTTTCTGGAAGAGGCGGGAAAGGATGATTTCTGCTTTGTGGAGAATCAGCCGCTTTTGCCGTATGAGGCGCAGATTCAGGAAGTGATCTGTTATCGGTGGAACCGGCGCTATCCGTCGGATGTGAAGCTGGATCTGCCGCTGAAGGGCTGGAATGTGATGGAAGAGACAGAGTTTGCCGGGAAGTCGCATGAGAAGATTACGCGGACGGTATACAGACGAAATGTGCCTGTGAGAGGGCAGGAAGGGCAGACCGATGGGCAGCGGTAACAAAACGGCGGGCAAAAGTGCGAGGCAGTCGAATGTAAAAGGCAGACAGGTGAGGGAAACTCACTGCCAGCAAAGTAGAAGCAATCGACAAATGAGTAAGAACGTTCGGCAGCCAAGCGGAGGCGGGCAGGCAAGTGGCCGTGCCAGACAGACCGGAAATAATGGGGCGGCAAACAGCCGTGCACATCAGACAGGAGGAAACCGTACACAAATGAGTAAAAAGCGCAGAAAGAAGAACAGATGGAAAAAAGGACAGTCATGGATTGGACTATTGATTGTGCTGCTTCTGGCACTGTTTGGGTACCGGGAGTGTGATCTGGAACTGCCATCGTTTGATGTTCCCTCATTTGGCACATCCGGAAAGAATGTTTCACTTTCTGAGATTCCGGAATACTCCGGAAGCCCTTATGTGGAGATCAATGGAAATGAACCGGATTTTTCAAAGTCGGATTTTACGGCGGATTCGTTTGAGACATACAGCGAACTCGATTCGCTCGGACGATGCGGAGCAGCCTATGCGAATGTTGGGCAGGATTTGATGCCGACAGGGCCGCGAAGCAGCATCGGACAGGTGAAGCCTACCGGTTGGCATACGGCAAAATATGACAGCGTGGACGGAAAATATCTTTATAATCGCTGTCATCTGATCGGCTATCAGCTGACGGCAGAAAATGCTAATAAAAAGAATCTGATCACCGGCACCCGCTACCTGAATGTGGACGGAATGCTTCCATTTGAGAATATGGTGGCGGACTACATACATGAGACCGGCAACCATGTGCTGTATCGAATCACACCGGTCTTTGATGGTAATAATCTGGTCGCATCCGGCGTGGAGATGGAAGCTGAGTCGGTCGAAGATCAGGGGGAGAGTATTTCCTTCCATGTGTTCTGCTACAATGTGCAGCCGGGAATCGGTATTGACTATGCGACCGGGGACAGCTGGGCAGAGTGACAGCAAGGACCATCAAAAAAAGATTGTATTTTTTGACGATGGCGTTTATGATAAGTGCAAGAGAGCGGCAACGAGCCGGATGAAAAATAAAAGGACGGTCGGAAAGGAAAGTTATGTACTATGTACCAGACGGCACAAAGGTGTGCGGATATTATGAGTGTAAGAAATGTGGAAACCGGTTTTTGTCTCTGGAAGTAAAGAACAAAATCCCATGTCCGGAGTGTGAGGCAGAGATCGACTATGAGATCGGTCCGGATGAATCACTGGAGGATCTTCTGGAGACAGCGGAGCTGAAGGAGAAGATCGAGGGCGAAGAGGAAGTCGAGCAGATGGATGCGCTTCTGAGCCTTGCAGTGACAGGCGGAGATTTTAACTGGATCTGAGAAGTATCTGGCTTCTGGAACAACGAGTCAGTAGCCGGATATACAGTGGCTTACCCGGCAGCTCATCAAACCCTGTTGCGGAGACCGCAGCAGGGTTTGATGAGCTGCTGTAAAATGTTTAAAAAACGCATACTTTTTGAAAAATAAAAAAAATTAAAAAAATTTGAAAAAAGTTGTTGACAAAAGTAAGAACCTGCAATATAATCAATATTGTTCTGAGGGACACAAAGAAATACGAAAACAAAATAAAGACATGTGCGTTTAGCTCAGCTGGATAGAGCGTTTGGCTACGGACCAAAAGGTCGGGGGTTCGAATCCTCTAACGCACGCTGATGAGAGAACCGAAGGCTTTTGAATAAAGGCTTTCGGTTTTTTCGTGTGCGCTGAAATAAATATTCGTGAGCATACATATCCGCATGTCGTGCCGGTATCGTTTGGCAGGATTCATATGGAGCGCTTCGGCGGAAAACGCAACCTGCCGGAAAAAGAATAAGCGGATTTAAATGTGATTCCGGTGTACAGGCAAAATATAGATTGACGTGCGCACTCTTCGGCGCTATCATTATCGATGGAAATGAAATTACACAAACAGGAGGAGACAGTCATGAAAACAATTCAGACATCTAACGCGCCGGCAGCGATCGGTCCGTATTCTCAGGCGAAGGTTGTAAATGGTTTTGTATTTGCATCAGGTCAGATTCCGTTGAATCCGGCGACCGGAGAGGTGGAAGGTACGACAATTGAGGCTCAGGCCGAGCAGGTGATGAAAAATGTCGGAGCGATTCTGAAAGAGGCCGGAGTCGGTTTTGAAAATGTAGTCAAGACGACCTGCTTCCTTGCGGAGATGGCAGATTTTGCGGCATTCAATAGTGTTTATGAAAAATATTTTACCGGCAAGCCGGCCCGTTCCTGCGTTGCTGTAAAGCAGCTGCCGAAGAATGTTCTGGTAGAGGTGGAAGTGATTGCTGCGGCAGAATAAGCAGTGAATAAAATATTTTTGGGATAGGTAATGAGAAATCGGACATATTCTCGATAATAATCGAAAGTATGTTCGATTTCTCTATTGCAAAACATATGTTCGCATGCTATAATACGGGAAAACAAATGTTCGATTCAAAGGTATTGGGAAGAGGCAAAAGAGGGAATTGTGATGAAGGAAAAGAAGAAAAGTATGCGGACATATGCGGTATATGGGAATACGGCGGCAGCTGCTGAGCTGATTTTGGCAGAAGACAGGAAAAGGCATTTTACCGTGATCGCAGGCGGAAAAGAGCAAAATGGCGATTGTGGTATGGCAACAGAGCTGACCGGTATGGGGGTAGTGGTCAGTGCATTGCTTGGATTGCTGGAGACCTGCCTGATTTTTCTCGGCCTGCGGCTTTCTTTTTCATTTATTCCGGTATTTTCAGTAGCGGTTCTGTGGGCGTCTCTGTCGATTCTGACAGGTGCATTTCTGGAACTTTTGCTTTCCATTTTTGGTCAGAGCGTGTATACTGATATCCGATTACAGGCTGAGCCATATGACAGATCCGGAAGGAGGCGCTGATATGGTTTCGGTAAATGAATGGAGAGCGAGAAAGATGAATACAGAAGAGAGAAGCTATGATGCAGTTATTTTTGATCTGGACGGGACACTGCTGGATACCTTGACGGATCTGGCAGACAGCCTGAATGCAGTGTTGCAGCTGTATGACTTGCCGCTGCACACAAAGGATGAAGTGCGCAGATTTGTCGGGAATGGCATCCGTAAGCTGATCGAGCGCGCGATTCCGGGCGGCACCGGGCATCCGCAGTATGAGCAGATTTATCAGGATTTTTGTACTTATTATGGTGAGCATTGTATGGATGCGACAGAGCCATATCCGGGCGTACCCTCCTTGCTTGACTGGCTGAAAAAGGCCGGATATCAGACTGCAATTGTTTCAAACAAAGCAGATTTTGCGGTGAAAAAGCTGAATCGGATTTACTTTGAGGGAATGATTCCGGTGGCGATCGGTGAGCGCGAAGGGATCCGGAAAAAACCGGCTCCGGATACCGTATTTCAGGCGTTGAGGGAGCTTGGTGTAGAGGCACAGCATGCGGTGTATGTCGGAGACTCGGATGTCGATCTGGAGACGGCTGCGAATGCAGGGATGGATGTGATTCCGGTCTGCTGGGGATTTCGCTCCAGAGAATTTCTGATCGAGCATGGAGCGGTGAGTGAACGAATCGTGTCGAATGTGCGGGAGCTGCGTGAGCAGATTACAGCGAAACAGATTGTGCAAAAATGAGAAAATAACGTTTAGATTTCGCTAAATTTCTGTGATGCATCCAAATTTTTGTTTTTTATGGAAAAGACGTTGACAGGTTTTGGACAGAGGTGTACACTACCTCCATCAAGCGAAGGCGCTGTGGTAGTTCATACCGCGGCGCCTTTTCTGTTACCAAGAAGGAGGAAACGTTATGGAAGAATTAAGGGCTTTGGCAACGAATGTGGACATTGGCTGGACGCTTGTGGGAGCGGCTCTCGTGTTTTTCATGCAGGCCGGATTTGCGATGGTTGAAACGGGGCTGACCCGTGCAAAAAATGCCGGAAATATTGTCATGAAGAACCTCATGGATTTCTGCATCGGTACACCGATATACTGGTTTATCGGGTTTGGTATCATGTTTGGCGGGACAGGAGCTCTGATTGGCGGGCTGGATCTGTTCAGCATGAAGAGCACGGATTATACGACGATGATTTTTCAGACGGTTTTCTGTGCGACTTCCGCGACGATTGTATCAGGCGCAATGGCAGAGCGTACAAAATTTTCGTCTTACTGCATTTACAGTGCGCTGATCAGTCTGTTTGTATATCCGATTTCCGGACACTGGATCTGGGGCGGCGGATGGCTGGCGCAGTTGGGATTCCATGATTTTGCGGGGTCTACGGCGGTACATATGGTAGGCGGCGTTGCAGCGTTTGTAGGTGCGGCGATCCTTGGACCGCGTATTGGAAAATATGATAAAAATGGCAAACCGAATGCGATTCTTGGTCACAGCATGACACTTGCAGCACTTGGTGTATTTATTCTCTGGTTCTGCTGGTTTGGATTTAACGGATGCTCGACCGTTGCATTGTCCGGGGATGGCGCGACAAATGCGGCACGGATTTTCTATACGACGAATCTGGCAGCAGCGATGGCGACCGTGACCGTTCTCATTATCACATGGGTACGTTATAAGAAGCCGGATGTTTCCATGACATTGAATGGATCTCTGGCTGGACTGGTAGCAATTACGGCCGGCTGTGATACTGTTACACCGGTAGGAGCGGCACTCATTGGTGTGATCGCGGGCTTTGCGGTTGTATTTGGTATTGAGTTTGTAGATCAGAAGCTGAAGGTCGACGATCCGGTCGGGGCCGTTGGCGTACATGGTATCTGTGGCTGTCTTGGAACGATTCTGACAGGATTGTTTGCATATTATGATTTTGGTAATGGCGAGAAGCTTGGTGTGTTTTATGGCGGAGGTATTCATTTCTTCGGACTGCAGATCCTTGGCGTGGTAGTGGTTATTGCCTGGGTTGCAGTGACGATGACGATTATCTTCAATGTATTAAAGCATACGATCGGACTTCGGGCTTCGGCAGTGGAGGAGATCGAAGGACTGGATATTCACGAGCACGGACTCGCGTCGGCTTATGCGGACTTTGCACTTACCTCCAGCATCAACAACTTCAGTGGAAGCGGAACAACTGCAATTCCGACAGAGCTTCCGAAAAAAGCTGTTCCGGTGGATGATGCAGTACCGGTGCAGGTGAGATCTGAGACTGCACCGATTGCGAGTGATACGCATCTGACAAAGATTACGATCGTGGCGAAGCAGAGCAAGTTTGATGACCTGAAGGATGCCCTGAATGGCATTGGCGTGACCGGAATGACGGTGACGAATGTGCTTGGCTGTGGTATTCAGAAAGGAAAGGCGGAATTTTACCGTGGCGTACAGATGGATATGAATCTGCTTCCGAAGATTCAGGTGGATGTCGTTGTGAGCAAGGTAGCGCCGGAGAAGGTGATTGCGACGGCCAAGAAGGCGCTGTATACCGGACATATTGGAGATGGAAAGATATTTGTTTACAATGTTCAGAATGTCATTAAAGTGCGGACCGGAGAAGAGGGTGTAGATGCCCTACAGGGAGAGGATTTCTTCTAGAGCATTTGTAAAGCGAACACGAAGAGGATTACGAATGCCCGCTTTGTGTCAACTATAGAAGCAGCCGACAGGTGATTTTCCAAAGATTACCGGTCGGCTGTTTTTTATTCTTGCTTATTTTTGTGGGTGCTTCCATCCTGTGGCAGATATATTTGCTTTTCGCCGGTCACAGAAAGAATCGATAGCGGCGGGGCTTGCCCTTGGCAGATGAAGCGTGTATACTGAACAGGAGCAGCGGGAATAAAAACAGGAGCAGCGGAAACAGATAAGATGTGAAAAGGAGGCGTTAGATGGAGAAAAAACGTTCGGGAGGCCGGAAAAGAGAGCTTCCGATTACCGGAATACTGGCAGGCATTGTTCTGATTTTGTTGATTGGGCTTTGCGTGCTGGTCGGATTGACACAAAAGAATGAGTCCAGGCAAAAGGAAGAACAAAGAAAAAAACAGACGGAGGCTGTGACGGAACTGTTGACTGCGGCAGAGACAGAGTCAGAACAGGCGCAGACCGGTAAAACAGAGACAGAGCTGGAATCAGAGACGGCTGTCAAAGAAGAGACGGAATCAGAATCCGGACAGGATCTGCTGGTTACAAAAGAGACAGAGACAGAATCAGAGACGGAACCAGAATCGGAGCAGCTGGTCGTTGCGATCGATCCGGGACATCAGGGGAATTGGGTTGATATGAGCGAAAAGGAACCAAATGGGCCTGGCTCTTCTGAGATGAAAGCAAAAGCGACGACCGGGACGCAGGGCAGCTTCAGTGGCAAGGCAGAATATGAGCTGAATCTGGAGATCTCTCTGCTGCTGCGGGATGAGCTGGAGAAAAGAGGCTATCGCGTGATTCTTACAAGAGAGGATAATGATACAGCGATCAGCAATGCGGAGCGTGCGCAGATGGCCTATGAAGAAGGCGGCGACATTTACGTGCGGATCCATGCAAACGGTTCGGATGATGCGGGCGTTCAGGGGGCATTGGCGATGGTGCCTTCTTCGAATAATCCATATATTCCTGAGCTGGCAGAAGATTCCTATACGCTGGCAGAATGTATTTTGAGTGCATATTGTGAAAAGGCATCATTTACCTCCCTTGGGATTCAATATTATGACAATATGACCGGAATCAACTGGAGTAAGCTTCCGGTGATGATTCTGGAAATGGGCTTTATGACAAATCAGTCTGATGATCTTCGGATGTCAGATGCCTCGGTACAGCCGCTGATGGCTGAAGGGATTGCCGACGGGATCGATCTGTATTTTGAAAAAAAGGATATGAAAAAGAAGGTGGTGTCCGGGGAGGCGGCGGAGAAAATGAACACGCTGCTGGAGATAATCGGCGAGGGTTTCATTTATCCGGCAGAAGCACAGAAGGAGCAGTGGGCGGTCAGTGTGCTGGATCTGAAGACCGGCGCTGAGGGCGATTTGAACGGAGACGTGAAGATGGCCTCCGCGAGTGTCATGAAGGTGTTTTTAATGGCGACGGTCTATGACCGCGTGTGCTATCCGGCATCCGAGGACCGTCATATTTCTTTTGAAGAGAGCTATGACGGGGAATTAAAGCAGCTTATCACCGATATGATTACAGTCAGTGATAATACAGCAGCCAACACGCTGCTGGAGCGGCTCGGAAACGGAGATGCGACGGCCGGTATGGCGGTTGTCAATGAATTTTGTCAGGAGAACGGCTATACGCAGACTTCATTCGGACGAAAGTTTCTGGAAGCACCGGCTACCGGGGACAACTGGACTTCTGCGAACGACTGTCGCAATCTGCTGGCTTCGATTTGTCAGGGGACATGCGTGAATGCAGAGGCATCCGGGAAAATGCTGGAATATTTAAAGAATCAGACCCGTACCGGGAAAATTCCGGCTGGTATTTCGGATTCGGATGCGATTACAGCAAATAAGACCGGAGAACTGGCCGGTGATTACGGACAGTATGTGGAAAATGATATTGCAGTTGTAGAGCATGGAGATCATGCATATATTCTTTGCGTATTGAGTGAAGATTTGCAGGATAACGGTACGGCGATCAGCCGTATTCAGGAGCTGTCCGCACAGGTTTATGCGAATCTTGGAACGGAGAAGAAATAGTTTCGATGGGAATACCGCCGGGTAAAACATCCGATAAGCAGGAGCAGTTTGAGAGGATCAGATTGCTCCTGCTTTTTTGTTACGCAGGAAATGGTATCTCTGTGGATTGATTGCGGATGTCCGCTTTACTGTTAATTGCGGGATGAAACACTAATTGTATGATGCATTATAAAACATAAAGAAATAATTAATAAATAATATGTTGCAAATATTAATATAAAGAGTATAATGAGAGAAAAAGAAGAAGGGAGGAGAAGAGACGATTATGAAGCTTCCCGCTTCTTATGGAAGGTTTGAACAGGAGTACTGTATTCTCAGGGAACTTGGCAGTGGTGGCGAGGGAAAGGTCTATCTGGTACGGCACCAGGTGACGGAGCAATTGAGGGCGGCAAAAAGACTCTGGAAGGGAACGGATGCTGATCGCCTGCATGAATTGAAGATGATGAAGCGGCTGAGACACCCTTCACTTCCGGAAGTGATCGATGTGCTGCCTGAGAAGGACTGTATCTGGCTGATTATGACTTATGTGAAAGGGCAATGTCTGCAGGAGCTTTTTTGGGGTGGGATTTCAGAGATGGAATTTTTTTCGATTGCCGGACAGCTATCAGAGGTACTTGGATATTTGCATGGGCGTCGAATGCCGATTTTGCACCTGGATATAAAGCCGACGAATCTGCTGCTGAAAAGAAACGGGCGGCTTGTATTGATTGATTTTGGGGCAGCGTTGCAGGGACAGCCGGGGATTCGACCGGAGCAATGCTGCGGGACACCTGGTTTTGCGGCGCCGGAGCAGTATCAGAAGGGAAGCTATCTGGATGCAAGGACAGATGTATACGGAGCCGGAGCTGTGCTGTACTATCTGTTATCCGGCACAATTGCGGGCGGAGGACCTGAAGCAATGCGGATCGCAGCAGAGCAGAGTATACGGAAGGACAGCTGGAAAAAAGCGGCATATACGCTGGTTGAAAACTGTATGAAAAAGGAACCGTCAGAGCGGTATGCGGATGGTGCACAGCTGACATTGGCAATACGGGAATTTCAGAAAAAGTGTGTCGGAAAAAGGCGGATGAGAGATCTGCTCGGAGTGCTGATCCTTGTGCTGGTATTTGGGCTGTTTTGTGTTGGAACATTGAAACGGGAACAGGGGACATCGGCAGATCGAAGAGCGCAGGAATATGCACTTTTACTGGAGCAGGCAGAGCGGGGAGGCATTGCACAGGCCGGGAATTGTTATCGGAATGCAGCAGAGCTTTATCCTGAGAAGGAGGAGTTGTATACGCATTTTGTGAATCGGATGCTGCAGGACTGCCGTATGGATCAGGAAGAGGAAAGGCTTCTGCAGGAGCTGTTGTATGCACCGGTTTCTGGCGGTGAGCAGACAGTAAAGGAGGCGCTTGCACGGGATCGGAACACATATGGAAGGCTGGCCTATCAAATTGGCCTGTTGTACTGGTATTTTTATGAAAACAGCGGTGGAAAAACAGCTGCATCCAACTGGTTTCAGGAAGCGGTACAAAGTGCGCAAGAGATGGAGGAAGTGCCGGACTGGCTGCAGGCGGCAAGGATTTATCAGAGAATTTCCGGGTATTATGAGCGTATTGGGAAAGAAAATCCGCTGGGAGAAGGAGCTGATTATGGAACGCTGTTTCGGGATTTGTCTGCCTTATGGACGGAAATACAGTTTCAAAGTACAGATGCAGGGATTCGTGTGCAGGCGGCGAAGGAGCTGCTGGCCTGTATGATTATGGCGGCATCCCGTTTGCAGCAGGATGGCATGACAAAAGCGGAGCTGTCCGAAATCATCGAAGAGATTCAAAATCTGTCAGAAGAACAGGTGCTTTCAAAAGAACAGAAGGAAGAATTACAGAGACAATGCAAGGCGGCGTGTGCATCTGTCGAACGGACCTATCATGGAAAGCAGGCGGAAGGAGGAGTGGTGGATGAAATGGAAGCAAGGATGGAATGGGCTGCTGATTAGTGGGATGCTCGGAGCCGGAGGCATTTTGATGATTTCCGGGGGCACAGCAGCGATCCCCAGAACGGATTACAGCTATGCAGCAGAGACTGCAGCGGGCACAGAAGAAGGGGGTGCTACATCGGAGCCGGAAAGTGAGCCGGAAAGTGAGACAGAAAGTGAGAAAGAAAGCGAGACAGGAAGTGAACAGCGGACAGAAAATACTGGTGTGAAAGAAACAGATCAAGGATTAGAAACGAATATTGAAAGCGAAAGTGAGACGATGCAGGATCTGTCAGCTGTAGAAGAAAACAGAAGGGAATCAGAGGAGAGCACAGAAGGGCAATTTCCGGAGACAGAGCTGGGGGAAAACGGACGATTCGAAGCAGAAGCACCGACAACCGAGCCGGAAGCGGCAGAGGAGTTCGAAACGGAAGTCTCGGAAGCAGAAACAGAAGAGAGCGAAGATAACGAAACAGAAGCGCCGACAACCGAATCGGAAACGGCAGAGGAGTTCAAAACGGAAGTCTCCGAAGCGGAAACAGAAGAGAACGAAGATAACGAAACAGAAGCGCTGGCAACCGAATCGGAAACGGCAGAGGAGTTCGAAACGGAAGTCTCCGAAGTGGAAATAGAAGAGAGCGAAGATAACGAAACAGAAGCGCCGGCAACCGAGTCGGAAGCGGCAGAGGAGTTCGAAACAGAAGTCTCCGAAGCGGAAACAGAAGAGAGCGAAGATAACAAAACAGAAGCACCGACAACCGAGTCGGAAGCGACAGAGGAGTTCGAAACGGAAGTCTCCGAGTCTGAAACAGAAGAGACAGAGGAAACTGAAACAGAGATAACGAAAGAGACGGAGGAAACCGAAACAGAGATACCGGAAGAAACGGAAGCGGAAACAGATCCGCCGCAGACAGAACCACGGCAGCCGGAAACGGAATCGCAGCCGCTTCAGGTACAGCGGGGGCGGGAATATGAGATACGCGGTGATGAAAATGCGTGGTTCCGGGATGACAGAGATCGGCTGTGGGTACGTGCGGGGAGCAATGTCTATGTTCAGGCACTTGGGACCATGGATTACGGAAAAGGAGGCAGTGTATCGTCGGTGCAAGAGGATGGGACACTGATGTTTCAATTGAAACAGATGGAACCGAATGGGCAGGCTGCACGGGTATCTGCTTTACAGAAGGAAAACTATTATGTAGATGCAGAGGCACCGGCAGCTGTGATTTCCGGAAGCGGAGAGGAACAAAATGGCGTTCTGTATGCAGCACAGGCGGCGAATCTGCAGGTGGCTATTGAACCGGATGGAAAGAGCGGACTGAAAAAAGCGGCTTACTGTATTCGCAGCAGTGTCGGCAGACCCGGTAGTAAGGCGGCGGGGCAGCAGGATATCTGGAAGGAATGTACAGACGGTCAGCAGGTAGCAATTTCTGAAGAGGGAGTCTGGAAGGTTTATGTTCGGACAGAGGATCAGGTGGGAAATCTGAAATTTTCAGAGAGCGCGCCAATCTGTGTAGACCGTACGGCACCGGAAATCACGATCAGCGGGGTAAGTGATCAGTCTGCCAATTCCGGGAGTCTACCGATTCAGATTTTCTGTGAAGATGCCTATTACCGGCCGGGGTCTCTGAAGATACAGATACACGGGTCAAACGGTGGAAAAGCGCCTGCACTGAAAAAGAGTGAGGAGTCAGAACAGGGCTGTCTGGTCGAATATTTTGATTTTCCAAAGGAACAGAGCTACGACGATACGTATACCCTGACAGTGGAGGCAAGCGATCTGTCAGGTAATCGGACGCAAAAGACAGCGGAATTTTCTGTGAATCGCTTTGGATCGGTCTTTGACCTGGCTTTGGATACAAAGAAGAAACTGAAGCAATATTATTTCCGTCATCCGACAGACATTGTATTTCTGGAGACGAATATTGATTATGTAGGCGCATCAAAGATATTTTGCCGGGAAAACGGAGAAGTGCGGCAGCTGATCCGTGGAACGGATTATGAAGTGACGATGACAGGCGATGCATCTTCGTGGAAGCAGTATCAGTATCGAATCCCGGCTTCCAGCTTCCAAAAGGAGGGGATTTATGAATTACTGCTCTCTTCGGAGGATCGGGCAAACAATCAGAGTGATACAGGGATGCAGGGAAAACGGGTGACATTTGCGCTGGACTGGACGGCGCCGGAGTGTCTGATTACCGGAGTGAAAGGCGGAGAGCTCTGTCAGACGGCAGTGCAGACAGTCTGCTTCTGGCCGCAGGACAATGTCGGAGTGCGCACTTTGAAAATTTATAAGGACAGTGAGCTGTATTATCAGACAGACACTGTGAATACGTCCGAGCTTCCGGTGAAGATCCGGTTATCAGAATCAGAGGAATGGCAGACACTTCAGGCGAAGGTATGTGATTTTGCCGGAAATGAATGCTGGACTCCGGAGCTTGCGGTTTATGTCAACACGAAAGGGGCAAAGACAGTCCCGTATCAGAAACAGCGGAAAAGCGCGCAGGAAGAGGAGGAGCAGAAGCAGCAGAGTGCGATTCTGGCCCCCGGGACGATCAGGCTGCACACAGCATTACAGCTGTCGGCGGCGGGAATGTCCGGGGAGCAGTATGTTGCAAAAGCAGGACAGATCCCGGATGAGAAGAAGGAAAACGGACAAAAAAAGGGAGAAATATCTGCTGTGACGAAGCTTCGGCAGCAGGAACGGCAACGGAGAGGAAAGCTGTTTCTGGTGTTTGGCGGACTGTTGTTTCTGAGTACGGCACTGGTATGTATCCTGCCTGTAAGAAAAAGGAAAACGTGAGTTATGCGTGGACTTTTTCTGACAACTGTGTTATCATGCCCCTTGAAGGGGTGAAGGACAAGGAATGAAGAGGAAAAATATGCTGAAGAGAAACAGCGGATTTATCATCGGCTGCGTAGTTGCAGCCGGTGTATCTTTTTTTGCTGCAGATGTTGTAATGTCAGATCAGGTGACCCTGAAGCTGCCATCAGAAGAAGCGGCAACAGAGAACGATTCAGAAAGACAGCTTGCACCGGAGATGACAGAAAAGCATACATATGAGACGGATCCGTTTACCGTGACGGCAGATGGAACGGTCGTCAAAGGCGTAGAAACCGAGTCACCAAAGCAGTCAGAGAAAGAGACGGAACAGCTGCAGACGGACGCGGACGGCAATGTGATTACACCACAGACAGATGAGAATGGCAGTGCGATCACACCACAGACGGATGAAAATGGCAATGTGATTTCATCGACGGATGCAGGAAGCGGCCAGGAAGACACAGACTGGGATACCGGAAGCATGGACAATAGCTCAGGCGGCTCAGGTGAAAATGATTCATCCAATAGCAACGGCGGAGATACCTCATGGGATGACGGCAGCTATGAAAATGGTGCTGGAAATGGGAGCAGCTCCGGAGGACAGGCGATAGAAATTACCGATCCGGGAAATGGAAGCTATTCCTATAATGGCGGCTCCGGCAACAGCGGAAGCTCCGGCTCCGGCAACAGTGGAAGCGGAAACTCCGGTTCCGGCAGCAATTCCGGAAACAGCAGTCAGAGCGGTGGAAACGGAAACGGCCAGGGATCGGCTGCGACGCCGGATGACGTAATTCTGTGGGGGATCAGCAGCCGGTATATTGACGAGAGCGAGCTGTATAATTACAGTGCAGGACAGCTTCGTCTGATCCGAAATGAGATCTTTGCATTGCACGGAAGAATATTCCGGTCACAGGATCTTCGGGATTATTTCAGCCAGAAGTCGTGGTATGTTCCGACTTATGATCCGGATAATTTTGATGCAAACATGTTCGATTACCTGAACGATTACGAAGCGGCGAATCTGAAGGTAATTCTCAATTATGAAGCGGCACTTGCCGGAAACTAGGAGGAGAGAACATGAAGGTATTCAAAAGAGTTCTGATAAAATTACTGCTCCTGCTGCTTGTGATTGGTATTTCAGGAGGAGGTGCCGCGTGCTATCAGGCAAGTCGCCAGAGCACGGCTGACTATGCAATGGATCATTATCTTGCGCTGCTGATTGACAACAGCGTCGATAAGGCGTACAGCAGCCTGGATCAGTCAGAGGCACAGGAACTGACAAAGGCAGAATATGAAGGTGCACTGGAGGCTAAAAAGTATAGTCTGTATGCCTCCTATCAGATGAAGGAGGCGGAAAAACGCCGGGATAATAATGGCAATGAATATGTAGACTATGATGTAACCTTTCAGAATGCAGCAGGTGAGGAACAGGCTTCGGAACGCTTTACGGTAAAGAAGCAATCAGCGCAAATCATGGGTCTGTTTGATCGCTGGAAGGTGCTTTCCGAGCATTGTATGGTAAAAAATTTTCTGCTGACCGTTCCTGACGGATCAGAGGTGTATCTGGATGCGGAGCAGGCGGATGCGTCGTGGCTTGTCACAGAAGATGTTCCGGCTTCCTGCGACCGTTATCAGATACCGACGCTGATTCCCGGAAAAATCAGCCTTGTGATCCGTCATCCGGCGCTGGAATCCGTAAATACGACGCTGAACGCGACTACAGGAAGTGCAGATTATACAGATAAAATGCCTCTGAAAGAGGATGCAAAGAGCGCATGTACAGAGCTTGGTGTAAAGCTTCTGAAGACTGTCTATGTATCTGCGGTGAAAAATCAGACGAATGATCCGGATAAACTGCTTGCAGAGTGCCAGAAGCAGGCAAATTCACTGATTAAAAAGCAGACGGAAAGCTTCCTGGTGGATGGAGCTGATTTTAAAAATGTGGCGATTTCAAATTTCGCGGCACAGTTTGGCAATCCGGTCTTTACCGAAGAGAAGAACGGTGCGATTACGACGGAGATGACGTTCTCTTATCACTATGTAGTGCGCGAGGATGTCACGACAGATACCGATGAAATGCTTGAAGACGGAACTTATGCGCAGCAGACGACGACGCAGGAACAGTCCGGCGATGCGACCGCAAAGCTTACAATGGCATATTATGAGGATGCATGGCATATAGATGCAATGCAGATGGATGTCATTCCGAAGTGATCAAACAGGATGATGCTTACGGGAATATAGAAAAAGTCAGATTTGCAAAGGTAAAGAATTAAAGAGAATGAAAACAGGCTGCCGCGAAAAAAGATTGCTGCAGCTTGTTTTGTCCTTAAAGCAGAGAAAAGCAGTCTGTCAGGTAAAGTATTGAAAAGGCATAAGGAGGCCGCATATGGAATTTATATTGTCATTGATAACACCGGTGCTGCTGCATATGGCTGTTTCGATTATTGTGACAGCAGCGGGAGGGGCAATCGGAGGCGCGGCGGCGGATTCGGCGGTGTGCACTTCTGTGACCGCACTTCTGGTTCTGCCGGTTCTGATCTGGATGTACCGGAGCGATGCGGCGAAGGGCATGCACTCAAATAAGAGTATCTGTCGTTTTGACAGAGTGCTGCATGAAGAACGGCGATCTCAAAACATGCAGGGTACGGCAGCAGCGAAAACAAATAGGACAGAAAAAAGCGGGAAAAGAGGGAAAGGCATAAGACAGACCGAATATTTGATCGGTATATTGGTTTTGTGCGCCATATCCGGCGGTGTCCTGAATTTGTTCTGGAGCGGAATCCTGCAGCAGCTTCGAATTCAGGAACATTTTTCTAATGCGGTGCAGGAGCAGCTGTTTGCCGGACAGGCGATGGTACAGCTGCTCGGACTGGGGATGCTTGTGCCACTGGCTGAGGAGTTGATGTTTCGTGGGTTGATCTATACGAGAATCCGGAAACGAATTCCAACGGGGGCAGCGATTTTTTTCTCTGCACTTTTATTTGCATTGTTTCACGGAAATGTGATTCAGATGGTATTTGCATTTCCGCTTGCACTGATTCTGGCCTGGCTGTATGAGCGCAGCGGCTGGTTTGCTTGCCCTCTGGCTTTTCATATGGGAGCGAACCTGACAGCAGTCGTATTGAATCTTCTTTCGTAGCCAGGATACATATAAATTGTTTCAAAATCGGTTTAAACGTTCGAAAAATCAAATAAAAAACTGATAAAAATGCTTTAAGATAAGAAATGACAAATTATCTGACAATTAAAAGAAAATTTGTTATTTACAAATGAAAAAAATGGGTGTATAGTGTCCTCAACCGAAAACTCAATACAGGAGGAAATGAGATGGATACGAGAGAAATGTCGCGTCCTGTCTGTAAGGAACCTGGATTGTACCGGCCGGAGTTTGAACATGATAACTGCGGAATCGGAGCAGTCGTAAATATCAAGGGGATCAAGACACACCAGACAGTGGAGAACGCACTGAGTATAGTTGAAAATTTGGAACACAGAGCTGGCAAAGATGCCGAGGGAAAAACAGGTGATGGAGTTGGAATCATGCTGCAGATTTCGCATAGATTCTTCCACAAAACCTGTTTGGAACTTGGCATCTTTTTAGGTGAAGAAAGAGATTACGGAGTTGGTATGTTTTTCTTCCCGCAGGATGTCCTCAAACGGAATCAGGCCAAGAAAATGTTTGAGAGTATCGTACGCAAGGAAGGAATGAACTTCCTTGGCTGGCGCCAGGTGCCGACCGTACCGGGTGTGCTCGGACATAAGGCACTGGAAAAGATGCCGTGCATTGAGCAGGCATTTGTAGAACGGCCGAAGGATGTGGAAAAAGGACTTCCGTTTGACCGCCGGCTGTATGTTGTGCGCCGGACATTCGAACAGTCGAATGATACGACTTACGTTGTTTCCTGTTCAAGCCGGACAATTATATATAAGGGAATGTTTCTGGTAGGGCAGCTGCGGACCTTCTTTAAGGATCTGCAGGATCCGGATTATGACTCAGCGATCGCGATCGTACACTCCCGTTTCAGCACAAATACGAACCCGAGCTGGGAGCGTGCACATCCGTACCGCTACATCGTGCACAACGGAGAAATTAATACGATCCGGGGCAATGCGGACAAGATGGCGGCCCGGGAAGAGCGCATGGCTTCTGAATATATGGAATCAGATATGCACAAGGTGCTTCCGGTCATAAATGCCAAAGGGTCTGATTCTGCGATGCTGGATAATACGCTGGAGTTTTTGACGATGAACGGCATGGATCTGCCGCTGGCAGTCATGATTATGATTCCGGAGCCATGGACGAACAACCGTGTAATGTCTCAGAAAAAGCATGATTTTTATCAGTATTATGCGACTATGATGGAGCCGTGGGACGGACCGGCGTCGATCCTGTTCTCGGATGGTGACATTATGGGAGCGGTGCTTGACCGGAATGGGCTTCGCCCGTCCAGGTACTACATCACGGATGACGGCTATATGATCCTTTCTTCCGAAGTCGGTGTGCTGGATATCGATCCGACGAAGATTGTTTTAAAAGAGCGGCTGCATCCGGGCAAAATGCTTCTTGTCGACACGGTGGAAGGCCGTGTGATCGATGATGAGGAACTGAAGAACCGTTACGCATCCCGTCAGCCATACGGTGAATGGCTGGATCAGTATCTCGTAAGCCTGAAGGATCTCAAGATTCCGAATAAGCGTGTAGAGTCCTACGGTGATGAGATGCGGATGCGTTTGATGAAGGCCTTTGGATACAGCTACGAGGATTACCGGACTTCTATTTTAAATATGGCAGCAAATGGAGGAGAAGGCACGAGCGCAATGGGAATCGACACCCCGCTGGCCGTACTTTCCAAGCGTCATCAGCCACTGTTTAATTACTTCAAGCAGCTGTTCGCACAGGTTACAAATCCGCCAATCGATGCGATCCGCGAGGAAATCGTTACCTCTAAGACCATTTATGCAGGCGTCGAGGGCAACCTGCTCGAAGAGAAGCCGGAGAACTGTCAGGTGCTGCGCATTGATAATCCGATTCTGACAAACACGGACATGCTGAAGATCAAAAATATGAAGGTAGAAGGCTTCAAGGTAGCAGAGGTACCGATTACCTTCTATAAAAATACCGGACTGGAAAAGGCGATCGATCACCTGTATCTCGAGGTCGACCGTGCATACCGGGATGGGGCAAACATTCTGATCCTGACCGACCGCGGCGTCGATGAAATCCGTATGCCGATCCCGTCACTGCTGGCGGTCTCTGCGGTACATCAGTATCTGGTGCGCACGAAGCGCCGTACTTCTCTGGCTCTGATTCTGGAGTCCGGCGAACCGCGTGAGGTTCATCACTTTGCGACACTGCTCGGATATGGCGCGAGTGCCGTGAATCCATATCTGGCACTGGATACGATCCATCAGCTGATTGACAGCGGCATGCTGGAAAAGGATTACTATGCGGCAGTCAGCGATTACAATAAGGCGATCATTGACGGTATTGTAAAAATCGCATCCAAGATGGGTATTTCTACGATTCAGTCTTATCAGGGATCTCAGATCTTTGAGGCGATCGGCATCAGCAGTGAAGTCATTGATAAGTACTTTACGAATACGGTCAGCCGCGTAGGCGGTATTTCCTTAAAGGATATCGAAAATGATGTTGATACCCGCCATACAAAGGCGTTTGACCCGCTTGGGCTGAAAGAGGATCTGACATTAGACAGCCAGGGCTGGCATAAGATGAGAAGTGCCGGGGAGCATCACCGCTACAATCCGCAGACGATCCATCTGCTGCAGGAGTCGACAAAAACCGGAAATTATCAGATGTTTAAGCAGTATACCGATATGGTAAATCAGGAGGAGACCGGTTACATCCGAAGCATTATGGACTTTAATTATCCGGAGCAGGGTGTGCCGATTGACGAGGTCGAGAGTGTTGATTCCATCGTGCACCGCTTTAAGACCGGTGCGATGTCCTACGGATCAATTTCACAGGAGGCACATGAGACACTGGCGATCGCCATGAATATGCTGCATGGTAAGTCAAACACCGGTGAGGGCGGTGAGAGTCTGGATCGTCTGACGATCGGACCGGATGGAAAGAACCGCTGCTCCGCGATCAAGCAGGTGGCCTCCGGCAGATTTGGTGTGACCTCCCGCTATCTGGTCAGCGCAAAAGAGATCCAGATCAAGATGGCACAGGGCGCGAAGCCGGGTGAGGGCGGACATCTGCCGGGCAAGAAGGTCTATCCGTGGATTGCCCGTACGAGACTTTCCACACCGGGAGTGAGCCTGATCTCCCCGCCGCCACATCACGATATTTATTCAATTGAGGATCTGGCGCAGCTGATTTACGATCTGAAAAATGCAAACCGTCAGGCAGATATTTCTGTAAAGCTGGTATCAGAAGCAGGTGTCGGAACCGTAGCGGCAGGTGTTGCAAAGGCCGGGGCACAGGTCATCCTGATTTCCGGTTATGACGGAGGTACCGGAGCGGCTCCGAGAAGCTCCATCCACAATGCGGGGCTTCCGTGGGAGCTCGGACTGGCAGAGACCCATCAGACGCTGATTATGAACGGATTGCGCAATAAGGTCCGGATCGAGACAGACGGTAAGCTGATGAGTGGCCGCGACGTGGCGATTGCAGCGCTGCTCGGCGCGGAAGAGTTTGGCTTCGCAACCGGACCGCTTGTGACAATGGGCTGCGTTATGATGCGTGTCTGCAATCTGGATACATGTCCGGTCGGTGTGGCGACCCAGAATCCGGAGCTGAGAAAGCGGTTCCGTGGCAAACCGGAATACGTCGTAAACTTCATGCGGTTTATTGCGCAGGATCTGCGGGAATATATGGCAAGACTCGGATTCCGTACGTTAGATGAGATGGTAGGAAGAAGTGATCTGCTGAAGAAAAAAGAGGTTTGCGAGAATGAGCATGGCTATTCGCTGGATCTGAGCAATATTCTGGACAACCCATATGCACACAAAGGAGAAAAGGTGACCTTTGATCCGCAGAAGGTCTATGATTTCGGCCTGCAGAAGACACCGGATATGAGGGTGCTGGTCGCGAAGCTTGGGTCGGCACTTGAAACAGGCGCAAAGCGGAGCATTGAGATTGATGTCAAGAATACAGACCGTGCATTTGGTACGATTTTTGGCTCAGAGATCACAAGAAAGTATCCAGAAGGACTGGAAGAGGATACCTATACTGTGAAATGTCACGGTGCGGGTGGACAGAGCTTCGGCGCATTTATCCCGAAGGGGCTGACCTTGGAGCTGGTCGGAGACAGCAACGACTACTTCGGAAAGGGTCTTTCCGGAGGAAAGCTGATCGTATATCCGCCGCAGGGCGTGAAATTCGAACATGATGAAAATATTATTATCGGAAATGTCGCGCTTTACGGGGCAACGAGCGGCAGCGCTTATATCAACGGCGTCGCAGGCGAGCGGTTCTGCGTTCGTAATTCCGGAGCAGTTGCGGTCGTAGAGGGTGTCGGCGACCATGGCTGTGAGTATATGACCGGCGGACGCGCAGTCATCCTCGGCCGGGTCGGCAAGAATTTTGCAGCCGGTATGAGCGGCGGTATCGCATATGTCCTGGATGAAGATTCGGATCTTTACACGAAGGTCAACAAGAACATGGTGGCGATTGAAAAGCTGACCTCGAAGTACGATGTACTGGAGCTGAAGGACATTATCAATGACCATGTAAAATATACCAATTCAGAAAAGGGCAAGGAAATCCTGGATAATTTCAGTGAGTACCTGCCGAAGTTTAAAAAGATCATTCCGCATGAATTTAAGAAAATGCAGATGGCGATTGTACAGATGGAAGAGAAAGGCCTGAGCAGTGAACAGGCTCAGATTGAGGCATTTTATGCCAGCATGAGTGAGAACGAAAAGTAGGAGGTGTGAGAGATGGGAAAACCAACTGGATTTTTAGACTACAAAAGAGAAAACGACCTGGAAATCGCACCGAAGGAACGAATTCAGAATTTTAATGAATTCCATATTCCGCTTTCTCTGGAAAAGCAGCGCCTGCAGGGCGCACGGTGCATGGCGTGCGGTGTACCGTTCTGCCAGGCGGGCATGATGATCGGAGGCATGGCCTCCGGCTGCCCGCTGAACAATCTGGTGCCGGAGTGCAACGATCTGGTATACCACGGTAACTGGGAGGAGGCATACCGGAGACTGACGAAGACGCATTGCTTCCCGGAATTTACATCCCGTGTCTGCCCGGCTCTGTGCGAGGCAGCCTGCACGTGCAATCTGAATGGTGATCCGGTGACGACGAAGGCGAATGAGCGTGCAATCATTGAAAATGCCTATGCAACCGGTCTCGTAAAAGCATGCCCGCCGGAGGTGCGTACCGGGAAAAAGGTCGCAGTCGTCGGCAGCGGTCCATCCGGTCTTGCGACAGCGCTGCAGCTGAATAAGCGTGGACATAAGGTGACGGTATTTGAGCGGAATGACCGGATCGGAGGGCTGCTGCGGTACGGAATTCCGAACATGAAGCTGGATAAGAAGGTCATCGACCGCAGGCAGGCACTGATGCAGGAGGAGGGCATTGAGTTTGTAACGAATGCCAATATCGGCGAGAATGTCAGGGCGGATGATCTGCTGAAGGAATATGATGCTGTGGTGCTCGCCTGTGGGGCATCGAATCCGAGAGACATCAAGGCACCGGGACGTGAGGCAAAGGGCATTTATTTTGCAGTCGATTTTCTGAAGGCGACGACAAAGAGTCTGCTCGATTCGGATTTTGCAGATAAAAAATATATTTCCGCAAAAGGGAAGCACGTCATCGTCATCGGTGGAGGCGATACCGGAAATGACTGTGTCGGCACGTCGATCCGCCTGGGCGCAGCTTCTGTGACGCAGCTGGAGATGATGCCGAAGGCGCCGGATACGAGGGCGCCGGGCAATCCATGGCCACAGTGGCCGAGAGTCTGCAAAACAGACTACGGCCAGCAGGAAGCGATTGCCGTGTTCGGACATGATCCCCGGCTGTATACGACGACCGTGAAAGAGTTTGTCATGAATAAAAAAGGCGAGCTCTGCAAGGTTGTGCTGCAAAAGCTGGAAGGCAAGCGGGATGAGAAGACCGGCCGGATGATGATGGTGCCGATCGAGGGAAGCGAGGAGACGGTAAAGGCGGATCTGGTGCTGATCGCAGCAGGCTTCCTCGGCTCTCAGAAATATGTGACAGATGCATTTAAGGTGGATCTGGATGGCCGCACCAATGTGGCGACGAAGCCTGGCGGATACGCAACGAGTGTTCCGAAGGTATTTACTGCGGGAGATATGCACCGTGGGCAGTCACTAGTCGTATGGGCGATCCGTGAGGGCCGCGAGGCGGCAAAGGAAGTCGATCAGTATCTGATGGGCTATACGAACTTGTAAGATGATGACACAAGGGTCAAAAGGTCATGCGTTTCATGCTTGCATGAAAAAGCATGACTTATTGACCCGCAAAACACCGAAAAGTATTATAATAAGCCAGCTGGATGGAATTTGGCAGAGGGCATCCGATTTTGTACGGATGCAAATAGTGATATCTGTGGATTCCCCGGCTGGCTTGCAGTGCGTTTGCAGGCAGTTATAATAGCAGCCTGCAATTTGCTTTGCCGGAAATCTGTGAAACGGAGTGCTTGAATCGAAGTAAGCCATATGTTAGAATAAAGGGTAAATGATTATACGGAGGGGATCCGAATGAGATTGAATCAATTATTGCAGCGTCTGGAATATACGTGTCTGCAGGGCCGGATGGATATCGAGGTCGCGGAAATCATTAACGATTCCAGAAAAGCAAAGGAAGGCTCACTGTTTTTCTGCATTCGCGGAGCAGTGACGGATGGACATAAATATGCAAAGGAAGTAGCGGAAAAAGGAGCCGCGGTGCTCATCGTCGAAGAGCCGGTCGATGTGCCGGAGCACACGACCGTCATTCAGGTTGCGGATACACGCTATGCAATGGCGCTGATCTCGGCAGCCTGGTATGGATACCCGGCGGAGGAGATGAAGATTATCGGTGTCACCGGTACAAAGGGAAAGACGACGACGACCTACATGGTCAAGTCGATCCTCGAAGCGGCAGGATATAAGGTCGGGCTGATCGGGACGATCGAGGCGATCATTGGAGAGACGGTCATCCCGGCAAATAATACGACGCCGGAGTCGATGACGATTCAGGAGTATTTCCGCCGGATGGCGGATGAGGGCTGTCAGATCGTTGTGATGGAGGTATCCTCGCAGGGACTGATGCTGCACCGCACGGCCGGTATTCCGTTTGAGCTTGGTATTTTTACAAATATTGAGCCGGATCACATCGGACCGGCAGAGCATGCAAGCTTTGAGGATTATATCGCCTGCAAGGGACGGCTGTTCCGTCAGTGCCGCGTCGGCATTATGAATGGCGATGATCCGCATTTGGAGGAAATTTTAAAGGGACATACCTGTAAGGTGGAGACGTTTGGACTCTCAGAGGGCGTCGATCTGCGGGCGGAAAATCTGGAGCTGGTCGGAAGGCCGGGGTACCTTGGCATTCGCTATACGGTGACCGGAAAGCTGAATTTTGACGTCGAGGTCGACATCCCGGGGAAATTCAGCGTGTACAATTCACTGACTGCGATCGCAATCTGCCGGCATTTCAACGTAGAGACGGAGATGATCCAGAAAGCGCTGAAGGCGGCAAACGTAAAAGGCCGGGTCGAGAAAGTAAAGGTATCAGACGATTTTACGCTGATGATCGACTATGCGCATAATGCGATGGCGCTGGAAAGCCTTCTGACGACGTTAAAGGAATATCATCCAAAGCGGCTCGTCTGCCTGTTTGGATGTGGCGGCAACCGCTCAAAGCTGCGCCGCTATGAGATGGGTGAGGTGTCGGGACGGTTTGCGGATTTTACGATCATCACGTCGGACAATCCGCGCTATGAGAAGCCGGACGACATCATCGCAGACATCGTGGTCGGCATGAAAAAGACGGACGGGAAATATGTGACGATCCCGAATCGAAAAGAGGCAATTGCCTATGCAATCCATCACGGGCAGCCGGGCGACGTCATTATTTTAGCCGGAAAGGGTCATGAGACCTACCAGGAGATTGAGGGTAAAAAGTATCCGATGGATGAGCGTGTGCTGATCCGGGAGATACTTGAAGAAGATCAGGAAAAAGCCGGTCGGTAGAGCATGAGGGAACAGAAAATTTTATATGCGGATATCGTCATCGATATCTCGCACAGCCGTCTGGATCAGAGCTTTCAGTACCGGATACCGGAGCGGTTACAGGAAGAACTGGAGCCGGGGAATGTCGTGCTCGTCCCGTTTGGGCGTGGCGATCATCCGAAAAAAGGGTATGTGCTTCGGATCACAGACCATGCAGCCTGTGCACCGGAGAAGATCAAGGATATTCTGCAGGTCGAGACACAGCTGGCAGGGACAGAATCGAAGCTGACGGCGCTGGCGCTCTGGATGCGGGATCGATACGGATCAACGGCAGTGCAGGCACTGCGCACGGTACTTCCGTTTCGGGAGCAGGCACCGCCGAAGAAAAAACGGCAGCTTGTGCTTACTGTTTCGAGGGAGAAGGCCACCGGGCAGCTGGCAGTATTCCGACAGAAACATCAGGTCGCCCGCGCACGGCTTCTGGAGGCGCTGATCGAGACACCGGTTCTGCCGATGGAGCTTGTGACCGGCAGCCTGAAGGTGACTCCATCCGTATGGCGCCCGATGGAAGAGATGGGACTGCTGACCTGCGAGACGGAGCAGATCTACCGGATGCCTGCGGTGCTCAAGGAGCTGCAAAGTCAGATGCAGCAGCCTTCCGATCCGAACGAATCAGAGCAAAACACGCTTCATCTGAATCCATCCCAGCAATATGCAGTCGATACGATCTGTAAAAACTGGGAAAAACAGGCGGGGCGTTACCTGCTTTTCGGGGTGACCGGGAGCGGGAAAACAGCCGTTTATATGGAGCTGATCGCACATGCGTTGTCGAGGGGAGAGCAGGCGATTCTGCTGATCCCGGAGATCTCGCTGACATACCAGAATGTGATCCGGTTCTATCATCGGTTTGGTGACCGGATCTCGATTCTGCATTCGCGGCTGTCACAGGCAGAGCGCTACGATCAGTTTGAACGGGCAAGAAGCGGGGAGGTCGACGTGATGATCGGGCCACGGTCTGCGTTATTTACACCGTTTCAGAGGCTTGGCATTATCATTATTGATGAGGAGCATGAGCCTTCCTATAAAAGTGAGACTGTTCCGCGCTATCATGCGAGGGAGGTGGCACAAAAGAGAGCGGAGCTTGAGGGTGCGCAGCTTGTACTCGGCTCGGCAACGCCGTCACTGGAGGCTTATTCACAGGCGAAGGCCGGCATTTACCGGCTGCTTTCTCTGCCGGAGCGTGCGGTCGGAGGCAGTCTCCCGGTGGTTCATACAGTCGATCTGCGGAAGGAATTAAAGACCGGGAACCGCTCGATTTTAAGCGGACTGCTACAGGAAAAGCTGACGAAGGTGCTGGAGGAGCACAGGCAGGCGATGTTGTTTCTGAACCGGCGCGGGTATTCCGGATTCGTATCCTGCCGGTCGTGCGGCGAGGTAATGCGTTGCCCGCACTGTGATGTGTCGCTTTCTTTGCATCGGGGCGGCAGGCTGGTCTGCCATTATTGTGGCTATGAGACACTGACTGTGCGGACCTGCCCGAAATGCGGCTCCCCGTTTATCGGAGGCTTTCGGGCGGGTACACAGCAAATAGAGGAAATTGTAAAAAAAGCATTTCCACAGGCACGGATCCTGCGGATGGATGCGGATACGACAAAGGGGAAGGACGGACATGCGGAGATTCTGCGGGCATTCGGAAAGCATGAGGCCGATATTCTGATCGGTACGCAGATGATTGTAAAGGGACATGATTTTCCGGGCGTTACTCTGGTCGGCATCCTGGCGGCAGATTTATCGCTGCATGTCAGCGATTACCGGGCGGCGGAGCGGACATTTCAGCTGTTGACGCAGGCAGCCGGGAGGGCCGGGAGAGGGCTGGATCCAGGAGAGGTCGTCATCCAGACCTACGATCCGGAGCATTATGCGATCACCTGTGCCGCCAGACAGGATTACACCGGATTTTACACACAGGAGATGGCGTATCGCCGGATGGCGGGTTATCCGCCTGCGGGCAACCTTATGGCGGTTCATTGTGCCGCGGCAGATCCGGACAGGCTTTCCGTGGCCATAGAGTATCTGGCGAAATTTGTGCGGCAGGCTGCCGGAAAATATCAGGCGCAGGTCATTGGTCCGGCAGATGAGCCGGTTGCAAAGATCAACGATATCTATCGAAAGGCAATTTATATAAAGCACGATGAGATAAAAAAGCTGACCGCAGTGAAAAATCTTACCGAGCAATATGTGGAGATAAATACAGGATTTAAAGATATCCGAATACAGTATGAAGTAAACTAGTTTCGGGCAGAAAATACAAAGAAAGGAAATAGCAAATTTTTTTGCTATTTCCTGGATTTGTATTTTAAGATGGGCGGAACGCCCCAAATTATAAAGTAAATAAACAGGAGGAACAATAAAATGGCATTAAGACAGATCAGAATTATGGGTGATGAGAAGCTGGAGAAGGTATGCAGACCGGTGAAGGAGATCACAGACCGGGAACGGGAGCTGGTGCGCGACATGCTTGATACGATGTATGATGCGAATGGCGTCGGACTTGCGGCTCCACAGGTCGGCATTTTAAAAAGAATTGTAGTTATTGATATCGGTGAAGGCCCGGTTGTCATGATTAATCCGGAAATTCTCGAGACATCCGGCGAGCAGACCGGGCAGGAAGGATGCTTAAGCCTTCCGGGACAGGCTGGTGTCGTGACCCGCCCGAATTACGTAAAGGTGCGTGCAACGGATGAAAACGGGGAAGAATATGAGCTGGAGGGAACGGAGCTGATGGCACGTGCAATCTGCCATGAGTGCGATCATCTCGACGGTATTATGTATGTGACCCGTGTGGAAGGTAATCTGTTCGATGTATCCGAACAGCCGGAAGAAATTGAGGACGAGGAATAGCCTCAGGCAAGAAAAACAGCAGGAGTGATAAGCATGATAAAAAACGTAGTATTTATGGGAACGCCGGATTTTGCGGTCGGTACTTTAGAGGCACTCATCAATTCAAAATATGAAGTATCCGCGGTCTTTACCCAGCCGGACAAGCCAAAGGGACGCGGAAAGGCAGTTCAGATGACGCCGGTAAAAGAAATCGCGATGGAACATGAGATTCCGGTATATCAGCCGGTAAAGATCCGCGAGGAGCAGTGGATCGAGGTGTTAAAGGATCTGGCGCCGGATGTGATTGTCGTTGTGGCATTTGGTCAGATCATTCCAAAAGCGATTCTGGAGCTGCCAAAGTATGGCTGTATCAATGTTCATGCGTCTCTGCTCCCTGCATACCGGGGGGCTGCTCCGATTCAGTGGGCGGTTATTAACGGTGATGAGAAGAGTGGTGTGACGACGATGCGGATGGATACAGGACTGGATACCGGCGACATGATCCTGAAGGAGGAAGTGACCTTAGACAAAAAAGAGACCGGCGGAAGCCTGTTTGATAAGCTGAGCGAGGTCGGGGCAAGACTGCTGATCCGGACACTGGAGGAACTCGAGGACGGAACGGCTCAATTTGAAAAACAGCCGGTGGAGAGCACAACCGAATATGCGGAGATGCTCACGAAAAAGTCCGGCAATATCGACTGGAACAAGAGCGCGGCTGAGATTGAATGTCTGATTCGCGGCATGAATCCGTGGCCAAGCGCGTATACGGCGTGGCGTGGAAAGACTCTGAAAATATGGGCGGCTTCTGTTTATTCGAAAAAGGAAATCGATGAGATGGCGGTACCGGGGACGGTTGTCGGTGTGACGAAGCAGGCACTGCTCGTACAGACCGGCGATGGCGTGCTCGCACTGGAGGAGCTGCAGCCGGAGGGCAAGAAGCGCATGCCGGTCGACGCTTTCCTGCGCGGGTATCCGATGGAAGCAGGAGAAATGATATAACCGAATCAAGCAAGTCCCCTGCTTCAATTGCGCAAAGCAATAAGCAGTGGGTTGGGACTTGCTTGTATCAGGGGTGGTGCAAACCACTCCTGATAAGCTGCGAAGCAGCATTCGGTTATGAGCAAGTAGCGAAGCGGATTGCGAATATCCGCTTGATAGGAGTGATTCTATGTATATACTAGCATCAAATATGAACGCCTTTTACGGAAGAGGCTATGGCAGCGGATATTATATGTTTGACTGGACCTATCTTCTGGTACTGATCGGCCTGGCACTTTCCCTGATTGCATCAGCAAATGTGAAAAATACATTTAACCATTACGCAAAGATCCGCAGCCGGAGCAATCTGACCGGAGCAATGGCGGCGGAGCGCGTGCTGCACCGTGCGGGCATCTATGATGTCTCTATTCAGAAGGTAGCGGGTAATCTGACCGATCATTACGACCCGCGCAGCAAGACGTTACGTCTTTCGGACAGTACTTACGGGACAGCGTCGATCGCGGCTGTCTGCGTAGCGGCACATGAGTGTGGCCATGCGATTCAGGATCAAAAGCAGTACGGCCCGCTGGTTCTGCGCAGTACCCTGGTGCCGCTGGCAAATTTTGGCTCCTCACTTTCCTGGCCGGTATTTTTTGCAGGGCTCATTTTTTCAATTCCTCCGCTTCTGACGGCAGGTATCATTCTGTTTTCCTTAGCGGTACTTTTTCAGCTTGTGACGCTTCCGGTGGAGTTTAACGCATCCTCGCGTGCCTTAAAGGTACTGGAGGCGGACGGGATTCTCGGAACGGAGGAGCTCGCAGGCGGAAAAAAGGTGCTGCGGGCTGCGGCACTGACATATGTGGCGGCGCTGGCATCGTCTATTTTACAGCTGCTGCGTTTGATTATTCTGGCAGGAGGAAGACGAGATCGTGACTAAACCGGTAAATATCAGAGAAATTTGTCTGGAGATTCTTCAGGAGATCACAGAGGAGGAGGCCTATAGCCATATCGTGCTGCGGGAGGTACTCGAGAAATACCAGTATCTGGAAAAACGTGACCGCGCATTTATTTCACGGGTCGTAGAAGGAACGCTGGAGCATATGATTCAGCTGGATTACATCATTGAACAGTTTTCCAATGTCCCGGTCTACAATATGAAACCGCTGATCCGCAATCTTCTGCGGATGTCGGTCTATCAGCTGAAATATATGGACAGTGTACCGGATTCAGCGGCCTGCAATGAGGCGGTGAAGCTCGCGCAGCGCAGGGGCTTTTACAATCTCAAGGGGTTTGTAAACGGCGTGCTGCGCAGTACGGCGCGCCGCTTAAGCCAGGTGCGTTATCCAGATCCGGCGAAGGAGCCGCTGCACTATCTGTCAGTGAAATATTCTTTTCCGGTCTGGATGCTGGAAAAATGGGTGACGCAGTATGGTTACGAGGTGACAGAGAAAATCTGCCTGGATTCCCATATGGAAAAGGGAATCGTCGTGCGCTGCAATTTGCAGAAAGCCTCCAAGGAGGAAATTATCGCATCTCTGACGCAGGAAGGGATCAGTGTGCGGCAGCATCCGTATCTTGACTATGCGCTGATTCTTTCCGATTATAATTATATGCGTGCCATAGCTGCTTTTAAGAATGGCTGGATTCAGGTACAGGATATCAGCTCCATGCTCGTGGCAGAGATCGCTGCGCCAAACTGGGGAGAGTATTGTATCGACGTCTGTGCTGCACCGGGTGGAAAGGCGCTCCACATTGCGGAAAAGCTGATGGGCAGCGGATATGTGGAAGCCCGCGATATTTCCGAGTATAAGGTACAGCTCATGCAGGAAAACATCGAGCGTACCGATGCAATCAATATCCGTGCAGCTGTGAAGGATGCGACGGTCGTGGATGAGGAATCGATCCGCAAAGCAGACATTGTACTTGCGGATGTGCCGTGCTCTGGTCTTGGCGTCATCGGAAAGAAGCAGGATATTAAATACAAGATGTCTGCTCAGCGGCAGCAGGATATCATCCGTCTGCAGCGCAGGATCCTCTCTGTCGTACAGGACTATGTGAAGCCGGGCGGCGTACTGATTTACAGCACCTGCACGATTGGCGCTGATGAGAATCAGTACAATCTGAAGTGGTTTCTGGAAAATTATCCGTTCCGTCTGGAGAGCATCGATCCTTATATCTGCGATGCGTTAAAGAGTAAGACGACGAAGGGCGGATACATTCAGCTGCTGCCGGGTATCCACGAATCAGACGGATTTTTCATTGCAAGGCTGCGCAGGCTGGAAGAGACAGAAGAAGTACAAGGAGAGGAATATGGAGAAGACGGATATCAAATCGCTGGATTATGAGGAACTGCAGCAGTTCATGGCTTCTCTTGGTGAAAAGCCGTTTCGGGCAAAGCAGCTCTATGAGTGGATGCATGAAAAACTGGCTGCCGACCTGGATGAGATGACGAATCTCTCGAAAGGGCTGCGCAAGAAGCTCAAAGAGACAACGGATTATACGTCGCTGGAGGTTGTAGAACGGCTTGTTTCCGGCATCGACGGGACTGAAAAATATCTGTTTCGCCTTTCAGACGGAAACGTGATCGAAAGTGTGCTCATGCGCTATCATCATGGCAATTCAGTCTGCATTTCTTCACAGGTCGGCTGCCGGATGGGTTGTCGTTTCTGCGCTTCGACACTTGGCGGGCTTACGCGGAATCTGAAGCCGTCCGAGATGCTCGATCAGATTTACCGGATTCAGCAGGTATCCGGTGAGCGCGTTTCAAACATTGTGGTGATGGGTACCGGTGAGCCGCTGGATAATTATGACAATCTGCTTAAATTTATCCGGCTTCTGACCGATGAACATGGACTGAATATCAGTCAGCGAAATATTACCGTGTCTACCTGCGGTATTGTAGAAAACATCCGGAGGCTTGCAAATGAGAAGCTGCAGATCACGCTGGCGATCTCTTTGCACGCTTCGAATCAGGAGAAGCGTAAGGAGCTTATGCCGATCGCATATAAATATGACATTCATGAGGTGCTCGATGCTACGCGGTATTATTTCGGGCAGACCGGACGGCGTATTACCTTTGAGTACAGTCTGGTAGGCGGCGTCAATGATACCGAGGAGGATGCAAGGGAGCTCTCGGCGCTTGTCGGCGATATCAACTGCCATGTGAATCTGATCCCGGTCAATCCGATCAAGGAGCGAAGCTATGTGCAGTCAAATCACGCAGTGATCGAGGCGTTCAAAAATAAACTTGAAAAAAACCGAATAAATGTTACTATTAGAAGAGAAATGGGCCGGGATATCAACGGGGCCTGTGGACAGCTAAGAAAGAGTTATATGGATGAAAATTAGAAGAAGGGAAAAGAAGGATATGAAGACGTATAGCATTACGGATATCGGCAGGCGGCGAACGATGAATCAGGATTACGTCTATGCCTCAGAGCAGCCGCTCGGCAATCTGAAGAATCTGCTGATAGTGGCGGACGGAATGGGCGGACACAATGCCGGAGATCTTGCATCACGCTATACGGTAGAGCTCATGGTCGAGTACATAACGAATGAAAAAGACGAAAAGCGTCCGGTCTCTCTTCTGAGTTCGGCAATCCATCACGCGAATGAGCTGGTGATGGAGAAGGCCAGATCTGCGAAGGAATATGAGGGAATGGGAACGACGATCGTGGCGGCAACAGTGACAGATGGCTGCCTCTATGTGGCAAATGTGGGGGACAGCCGCCTTTATCTGATCGATCAGGGGATCGAACAGATCACAAGGGATCATTCGCTTGTAGAAGAAATGATTCGGATGGGGGAGATTCAGCGCAAGGATGCAAAGAGTCATCCGGATCGAAATGTGATCACGAGGGCAGTCGGTGTACATGTGCCGGTGCGGGTTGATTTTTTTGATGTGAAGCTGGAAAAGGGAGATAAGCTTCTGCTCTGCTCGGACGGACTTACGAATATGGTAGAGGACGAGGATATTTTACAGCTGGTAAAAAAGAGCGCTTCATTAAAAGAGGCTGCAGAACGGCTTGTGACCGAGGCAAACAAAAACGGGGGAAAAGATAATATATCCGTAGTACTTGCGGAATACGAATAAATGGGGAGTGAATATGCTCAAAGTCGGAATGTTTATACAGAACAGATATGAAATAATATCCAAAATCGGCTCCGGCGGTATGGCGGATGTATATAAGGCGAAGGATCACAAGCTGAACCGGTTCGTCGCGGTAAAGGTGCTCAAGAAGGAGTTTCGGGATGACAGGGAGTTCATCTCCAAATTCCGTGTGGAGGCGCAGTCGGCAGCCGGGCTGGCGCATGCGAATATTGTAAATATTTATGACACCGGTGAGGAAGCCGGAATTTACTATATCGTAATGGAGCTGGTAGAGGGAATTACCTTAAAGGAATATATCAAAATGAAAGGACGGCTGTCGGTGCGTGAGGCGACGAGTATCGCGCTGCAGATATCAGCGGGACTTGAGGCTGCACACAACAACGGCATTATCCACCGGGACATTAAGCCGCAGAACATTATTATTTCCACAGACGGAAAAGTAAAGGTGGCGGATTTTGGAATTGCGCGGGCATCTTCGGGCAATACGATCAACTCCAGCGTAATGGGTTCCGTGCATTACAGCTCACCGGAGCAGTCGCGCGGCGGCTACAGCGATCAGAAAAGTGATATTTATTCACTTGGAATCACGATGTATGAAATGCTGACCGGACATGTGCCGTTTGACGGAGATACCGCGGTTGCGGTTGCACTGAAGCATTTGCAGGAGGATCTGAAAGGGCCGAAGGAGCTGATCCCTGAGATTCCGAACAGTACGAATGCGATTGTGCTCAAATGTACGCAGAAGAGTCCGGATCGGAGATATGCGAATATGGCTGAGGTCATCCGTGACCTGAGGGAGTCGCTTGTCAATCCGGACGGCAATTTTGTGACGCAGCAGCAGCCAGATGACATGTCAAAGACAATTGTCATTTCCAAAAATGATCTGCAGCAGATCAATGCAGAGCATCAGCAGTCAGGCACGGCGCCGACTGCTCAGCAGGCAGAGCGCAGTATGCCGTCGTATGATGAGTCACTTGACGTAGGTGCTGCCGCTCATATTCATGGGACAGGCAGTGCACAGAATCAGCAGAGCCGGGCATACCAGCCGGGCAGCTATTACCAGAAAAGCGGCTATCAGGAGGTGTCCCCGTCCGGCGGAGAAGCGCATGCGGATCGCTGGGGCGATGATCACACACAGGACGGAGAACAGGAGAGCGGATACGATCCATATTATGACGCTTACGATAATCCGGCCGATTACAAGATCGAGGATGAATCCTTTCATCTAAATCGCCCGTCAGGAGGCAGGCACTTACACTTTAAGGATCGCGATCCGGATAAGGAGGTCGGCCTGAATCCAAAGCTGGAAAAGGTCGTGACAGTCGGAGGCATCATTGTGGCAGTCGTGATCGGCTGTGTTTTTCTGGCACTTGTGGCAAATGCATTTGGGCTGTTTAAATTTGGAAAGAAGAACCATACTGTCACACCTGTAAAGCAGGAGACGGAAAGTGAATCAGAATCCGAGACAAACGGAAAGTCAGTCGCAGTTCCGGAGATACTTGGGCTGTCTGAGGCAGATGCCCGAAAGCTCTTAAAGAGCTACGGCCTGACCGGTGAGAAAAAGGGCGAGAAAGATTCTGATAAGTATACAGCCGGGCAGGTGTGTACACAGTCACCGGAAAAGGGCGAAATGGTCGCACGTGGTACGGCAGTTGCGTACGATCTGGTGCCGGAAGGCGATGAACTGGTGCTCGATGATCTGACGAACGTTGAGCAGAGCCAGGCACAGGCATTTCTTCTGACAAAGGGACTTAAGTGTGAGGTTGATAATTCCAGAACGAGTGACAGTGTGGAGATGGGTCACGTCATTTCCACGACGCCGGCAGCCGGAGCGAAGGTAAAGGCAGGCGACACGGTGGTGTTATATGTCAGCGCAGGTGCACAGGCAGAGACTGATCCGGTCGATTATGTACAGCTCTGGTCTCTGACCGGCTACACAAAGGACCGGGCAACGGAAGCACTGGAGATGCTGGAGCTGGTACCGAACTATGAGTATCAGCCGAGCAGTGATGTGGCAGAAGGACTGGTCATCAGCCAGAGTGCAGATCCGAATACGGACGTCGCGCGTGGTTCGACGGTCACGCTCGTGATCAGCAGCGGTCCGAACGGCGAGGACACAACGACTTCATCTGATCCGATTACAACAGACAATGGGGACGGTACGGTCTGGAAATGCAATGCGAGCCTGAACGAGCCGGAGGGCTACAGCGGACAGAATGTCCGGATCACACTCGTACAGGACGGAAGCGGGGAGAGTACGATTTTCGAGGGACAGACGAGCTTCCCTTATAAGCTCCAGATTCAGGGCGCATCCGGCGTGACAAGCGGTACGGCGTACATCTATCTGCTGGATAGTTCCGGGAATGTGACGAGCAAGATTGAATATCCGGGAATCGTATTTTCGCAGGTAAATAGCTGATGTATGGCATTTTAACGACAGGATCTCACAAATATCTCGCTGTAATTAGTGGGGTATTTGATCCTCGCGGGAATAAAGAATGCGGTACATGAAATGTGAGGAATACATGCAGGGAAAAATTATAAGAGGGATCGGAGGATTTTACTATGTACACGCTGAGGACGGTGTCGTCTATGAGTGCCGTGCCAAAGGAATCTTCCGAAAGGAAAAAATAAAGCCGCTTCCGGGTGATAATGTGGAGATTTCACCGGTACAGGATGAAGAGAAGCCAGCCGGAAATGTCGATGCGATTCTTGCGCGGAAGAATGTGCTGATCCGCCCGGCAGTGGCCAATGTAGATCAGGCGCTTGTCGTCTTTGCGGCGGCAAGTCCGAAGCCGAACCTGAATCTGCTCGACCGGTTTCTGATCTCGATGGAACAGCAAAGGATTCCGGTCGTGATCTGTTTCAACAAAACGGACCTGATCAGTACCGAAGAGGAGGAGCTGCTGCGCGATACGTATGTGCACAGCTATCCGGTACAGCTGATCAGTGCGGCAAACGGCGAGGGGATCGAGGACATACAGAGATTGCTTGATGGCAAGACAACGGTTGTAGCCGGTCCGTCCGGCGTCGGGAAGTCATCGCTGACGAACGTACTGCAGCCGCATGTGCAGATGGAGGTCGGCGACATCAGCCACAAGATCGAGCGTGGGCGCCATACGACGCGCCATACCGAGCTGATCTGCCTGAGGGAACACACGTATTTCCTTGACACACCGGGCTTTAGTTCCCTGTATCTGAACGGGATTGCGCAGGAGGATCTCTGGCGGTATTTTCCAGAGTTTGTTCCATATGAACCATACTGTCGTTTTCAGGGCTGCATGCATATCAGCGAGCCGGACTGTGCAGTAAAAGAAGCGCTCGCAGAAGGTAAGATACCGGCGTCACGGTATGAAAATTATGTGATGCTGGCGGAAGAGCTGAAGAATGCGCGGAAGAGATGAATTATTAGGTACAGGTATTTTTTTGCCCGCCTGTGTACTGTGTAGTCACATGGTACACGGGCGGGCTTTTTGCAGGTCTTTTCTACTCTTTGTATAATAGTAAGCTGTTAGAATTCCGTATACTCCTTCATCACCTCCAGCAGCCCCTTCACCTTTTCGGTCCGGTCGCCGGAGAATACGGCGGAGCCTGCGACACAGACATTTGCACCGGCTTCTAAGACGGTGCGGATCGTGGAAGTATTGACGCCGCCGTCCACCTCAATGAGGAGATCCGGATTCTTTTTGGAGGCAAGCTCGCGCAGTGTGCGGATCTTTCCGGTCATTGCAGGAATATAGCTCTGACCGCCAAAGCCGGGGTTCACGGTCATGATCAGCACCATGTCGATGTCCTCGAGCACATAATCGAGCACAGAGAGCGGAGTCGCCGGATTCAGGGCGACTCCGGCTCTGGCACCTGCAGCATGGATGGACTGGATCGTTCGGTGCAGGTGGGTGGAAGCCTCTGCGTGTACCGTGATGCCGTCGGCTCCACAGTCTGCAAAGGCCTGAATGTAGCGCTCCGGCTTTTCCATCATCAGATGAACGTCAAAGAACAGGTCTGTGATCTTCCTGATGGATGAGATGACCGGCATCCCAAAGGAGATGCTCGGGACGAAGGTACCGTCCATGATGTCAATGTGCAGGTACTGTGCACCGGCAGCGGCGACCGTCTGGATGTCCTCGCCGAGATGGGTAAAATCGGCGGCCAGGATTGACGGGGCTAAAATATTTTCTCTTTTCATAAAGTCCTCCCATCTGCAGCAAGGATTACACTGCAGTTTTTAAAATTATTGTAATTATTCAGAATATCCGCCATACAAGTAAGAAAATATACTTTGCAATAACGGGAAAAATCTCATCCCTGTGGTTTTTTAGATGGGATGAATAATTACAAATGATTGTATCCAGCATAGCATGTTTTGTCCCAAATTACAACGACGGAGAGCACACGGGTCAAAATACCTTTTGTCCAAACTGATGCCTACGAATTGCTCCGCTGCGAAGCAGCTCCCGCAATTCTGCAAACATTCGAAATCCGCTGATTTACTACGTAAATCGCTACTTTCTCATGCTTGGCGGGTCCCAAGGTCAAAAGCCTTATCATGCAAGCATGAACGGCTTTTTGACCTTTTGACACTGGCATCATCATCATTTTATAAAAGCGCGTGGAGAAGTCAGAATCGGACGTTTTCGCCCGGATTAAAGCGGGCGGATTATGGAGGATAAAAAGGAAAAATCAGGAAAATCCGCAGATTTCTGCAAAAAAGAGCGGGAAAACAGGAAAAGTGTCGATGAGTTTCCTGCAGAAACTATTGTGAAAATTGTGTTTCTGTGCTAAACTGTGACTTGCCGATAAAGACGGTTGAAAGACAGTATGAAATACAAAGGACAGTACAAAAGAAAAAGTTAGAAGATACAGAAATGGAGAGGAACGAACATGAAACTTGGAATCGTAGGTTTGCCGAATGTCGGGAAAAGTACATTATTTAATTCTTTAACAAAAGCTGGAGCGGAGTCAGCAAACTATCCGTTCTGCACCATTGATCCGAATGTCGGAGTGGTTGCGGTACCGGATGAGCGTCTGAAGCTGCTCGCCGACCTGTATCATTCGGCAAAGGTGACTCCGGCGGTCATCGAATTTGTGGACATCGCAGGACTGGTGAAGGGAGCTTCCAAAGGCGAAGGACTGGGCAACCAGTTTCTGGCCAATATCAGAGAGGTCGATGCGATTGTGCATGTCGTGCGCTGCTTTGAGGATCCGAACGTAATCCATGTGGATGGTTCTGTTGATCCGGTACGCGATATCGAGACCATTAATCTGGAGTTGATTTTCTCTGACCTGGAGATCCTGGAGCGCAGAATTGCAAAGACTGCACGCGGGGCAAGAAACGACAAGAAGCTTGCAAAGGAGCTGGATCTTCTGCAGGCACTCAAAGCACATCTGGAGGACGGTAAGCTTGCGATTACCTACCACACCGATGATGAGGACGAGCAGGCATGGATGGCAGAGTACAATCTGCTCACGGCAAAGCCGGTGATTTTTGCGGCAAATGTGAGTGAGGATGATCTGGCAGACGATGGAGCGTCAAATGCATACGTAGGAAAAGTAAGAGAATATGCAAAAGCGACCGGAAGCGAGGTATTCGTGATCTGCGCACAGATCGAAGAAGAAATTTCAGAACTCGACGACGATGAAAAACAAATGTTTCTTGAGGATCTCGGATTAAAAGAGTCCGGACTGGAGAAACTGATAAAGGCCAGCTACAGCCTGCTGGGGCTTTTGAGCTATCTGACTGCGGGAGAGACAGAGACCCGTGCGTGGACGATACGCAAAGGCACAAAGGCACCGCAGGCAGCCGGCAAGATTCATTCTGATTTTGAGCGTGGATTTATCCGCGCGGAGGTAGTCAACTACCAGGATCTGCTTGACTGTGGTTCCTATTCCGCTGCAAAGGAAAAGGGACTGGTCGGATTGGAAGGAAAGGATTATGTGGTAAAGGACGGAGATGTCATCTTATTCCGCTTCAATGTCTGATGGCAACGGCTGTGCACACAAATGGAGGCAGTAAATGAATGGTACGATCCGCTTCCCGCATTTGGGGATTACCCTGCATCAGGTCATAAAGACTGTTTCCGTCGGAAATCTGGAGATTGCCTGTTACGGAATAGTGCTGGCTACCGCAATGGTGACGGGATTACTGCTCGTCATGAAGGTGGCAGATAAGACCGGGCAGAAGGGAGACGATTATTTCGACCTTGGTATGGTTGCGATCGTGGTTTCTGTGCTTTGTGCGAGAATTTATTACGTTGTATTTTCCTGGGATTATTACCGGGAACATCTGACGGAGATCGTAAATCTGCGCAAAGGCGGGCTGGCGATCTATGGCGGTGTCATCGGAGGGGTACTGACGGTGGCAGTGTTCTGCCGCATAAGGAAGATGCGTTTCTGGAAAACACTCGATACGGCAGTTTTGGGGCTCGTATGGGGACAGGCACTTGGAAGATGGGGGAACTTTTTTAATCGCGAGGCGTTTGGCAGCTATACCGATAATCTCCTTGCGATGCAGCTCCCTGTGTCGGATGTACGGACGTATGAGGTGACACAGGAAATGTGGCAGCATGTGACGACGATCAACGGTGTGGAATATATTCAGGTGCATCCTACGTTTCTTTATGAATCCATATGGAATCTCGTGGCTCTTGGAATTTTGCTGTATCTGACTTTCCGGGCTGTAAAGGCGTATGAGGGACGGGTGTTTCTATCCTATCTGTTTTTGTACGGCGTCGGGCGATTCTGGATTGAGGGGCTGCGTACCGATCAGCTGCTGCTTCCGGGAACTGTGATTCCGGTTTCTCAGCTGCTCTCGGGAATACTGGTGATTGCAGCAGGTGCCTGCCTGCTGTGGCACAGGGCAAAAAGAAATTGAAGGAACGGCACACATGGTGAAAGGAACAAACGAGATGCAGCAAAAAGAAGTACTGATGGATCAAATTGAGGAAGAGCGCGAGAAGCTGAATCTGCTGCTTGACGGTGATGAGATCAGTGAGACAGCCTATGGGCAAAGCCTGATTGTAGATCAGCTGATCGAGCAGTATATCAGACTGTAATAAATAGAAAAATGATTATTTTCGGGGACATTTTGATGGCAATAGTCATGGAATGTCTCCTTTTTTGGCTGTTTACAGATCGCGTCTCATCGATCTGTAAATTTACCACGAGGGCAAATGGTAATTTCATATTTATTTCAATTTTTCGGATTTGGGGCTTGTTTTTTCATGTAAATTAGTCTATTATAAGAAACAGGTGGTAGAAAGTGGTGAGCTGTGGTATCAGGTGGGGGAAAAGTGGAGGGCTTTTTCCTGGAACCGGGCTGCAGCACGGGGACACCATGGCAGCAAAAGAGGTGTATCATGATGTTTATGGGTGAGTATAATCATACGATTGACACCAAAGGCAGACTGATCATCCCGTCCAAATTCAGAGAACAGCTGGGCGATGAATTTATTGTGACAAAGGGATTGGATGGATGCCTCTTTGTGTTTCCCAAAAACGAGTGGGAGCTCTTTGAGGAAAAGCTGCGTGATCTGCCGCTTACTCAGAAAAACGCCAGAAAATTCGTTCGGTTTTTTGTGGCAGGAGCGAATTTGTGCGAACTGGACAAGCAGGGGAGAATTCTTCTGCCACAGCCATTGAGGGAGTTTGCACAGCTGGACAAGGACGTTGTCCTGTCAGGAAATATTAATCGAATCGAAATCTGGTCAAAGGAGAAATGGGCAGAGAACAATGCTTATGATGATATGGATGATATCGCCGAACAAATGACGGATTTAGGTTTAAGCATATAACCTTGGGAGGCTTGTATGGAATTCAGACACAAATCTGTACTTTTGGAGGAAAGCATTGAGGCTTTGCACATCCGACCGGATGGAATTTATGTAGACGGTACATTAGGCGGCGGCGGACATTCGTATGAGATCTGCCGGCGGCTCTCAGACGGTGGCAGACTGATCGGGATTGATCAGGATGCGGCGGCGATTGCAGCGGCTACGAAGCGTTTGGAAGAGTTCAAAGACCGGGTGACTATCGTGCGCAGTAATTACTGCGATATGAAAAAAGAGCTCGGCAAACTTGGTATTACATCTGTAGATGGAGTCATTTTGGATCTGGGGGTCTCGTCCTATCAGCTTGATGAGGCGGAACGAGGGTTTACTTACAGAGAGGATGCCCCGCTGGACATGCGCATGGATCAGCGGCAGACCCTGTCGGCGAAAGAGGTTGTGAACGACTACAGCGAAATGGAGCTGTATCACATTATCCGTGATTACGGAGAAGAGCGTTTTGCAAAGAACATCGCCAAACACATTGTAAGTGCCAGAAAAGAAAAACAACTGGAAACGACTGGGGAGTTAATTCATGTTATAAAAGCGGCGATACCCGCGAAGGCGAGAGCGACAGGAGGACACCCGGCCAAAAGGACCTTCCAGGCAATACGGATAGAGGTAAACAGGGAATTGTATGTGCTGGATCATTCGCTGGGCGATATGATTGACCTGCTCAATGATAAAGGACGGATCTGTGTGATTACGTTCCATTCACTGGAAGACCGGATTGTGAAGAACAAGTTCCGGGAGAGCGAAAATCCATGCACCTGTCCCAAAGAATTTCCGGTGTGTATCTGCGGCAAGAAGCCAAAGGGGCGAGTCATCACGAGAAAGCCGATCGTACCGTCGGAGGAAGAATTAGAAGAAAATACAAGATCAAAGAGCTCGAAGCTTCGTGTATTCGAGCGTGAAATACAGTAGATTTGGGAGAACGTAAAATGGCGGATACCAGAAAGAGCGGCCGGAGGAGATCCGGTGGCAGAGAAGCAAAAGAGAATATGCATGCGTACGTGGAAGGGACAGCGGTACGCAGGCTGGAAGCTGCACCACGGCAGCAGATACAGAAAAAGAAGAATCCGTCCATCAGTGCGTCTACAAGGAGCAACCGGGAACGTGCGTCGCAGATGAATGTCCGTTATGTGGTATTTCTCACGGCAGCGGCAGTTGCGACAGTCTGGATGTGTGTCAATTACCTTCAGCTGAAGGCACAGGGTACCCGCCTGCAGAAGCAGGTCACGGCGCTTGAGACATCACTGGATGCTGCGATCCTGCAGAATGATTCCGATTACAACCGCATTATGGCGGGCGTAGATATGGAGCATGTCAAGGATGTGGCAGTCAATGAGCTCGGCATGGGCTATGCGACAAAGAATCAGGTGCAGACTTACAGTTTGGATGACAGCGATTATGTGAGACAGTATGCAGACGTACCGGAAGAGTAGGTAAGGTGAAGCATTGGAAGCATCAGGTAAGAAACGAAAACTGAAGAGGAAATTCACAAAAAAAATGCAAATAAAGCTTCTGGCTATATTTGCATTCATTTTAGTGTTGCTTGTTTTTTTGCTAGTGCGCATCGTTTATATCAATTTGAAAGATGGCAAAGAGTATGAAAAGCAGGTGCTGTCGCAGGAGAATTATGACAGCCGTACACTTTACAGCCGAAGAGGTGAGATTCAGGACCGGAACGGTCAGCTGCTGGCCTACAGCGAGAAGGTGTACCGGCTGGTCATTGACTGTAAGGAGATCAATAACACGACGGAAGTCACAAAGAAGGACGACGCAGTCAATGCGACGATTGAGGTGCTCTCGGAGCAGTTTGATCTGGATTCAGCGGCGATCCGGGATCTGATTGAGAATGAAAAAACGAAGAACAGTCAGTACCAGGTATTAAAGACCGAGATTCCGCAGGATGAGAAGGATGCCTATGAGGATTACATTTCCCCCGATGAGGATACAAAGGAGAGCCTGTCCAAAGAGGAGCTGCGGAAGCGCGGTCTTGTGACGGGTGTCTGGTTCGAGGAGCAGTTCATCCGTAAATATCCTCTGAATGCGGTGGCGAGCAATGTGGTCGGCTTTTCCAACAGAGTCGGAGACGGTATTACAGGGCTGGAGCTGTACTATGACAGCCTTTTAAGCGGTACGTCCGGGAGGGTATTTGGCTACCTGAATGAGGATCAGGAGTATCAGAAGAAAACAATTGCCCCGGAAAATGGCTATACCCTGCAGACGACTCTGGATGTGAATATTCAGGAGATTGTCGAAAAGTATATTCAGGAGTTTGATGAAGAATACGGAACCGATGAGGATAATGGCACGGCGAAGCACGGTGCGAAGGATATCGGTGTCATTGCGATGGATCCGAATGACGGATCGGTGCTGGCGATGGCGACGAACCACAGCTACGATCTGAACAATCCACAGGATCTCTCCGCCTGGTATACGGAATCACAGATTAAGTCCATGACTGACGAGGAGAAGTCCAAGGCGATGAAGGACATGCTCTGGGACAATTACTGTATCACAGACGGTATTGAGCCGGGCTCCACATTTAAGCCGATCACGATCGCGTCAGCGCTTGAAAGCGGTGCGGTCAGTGAGGACGATTCGTTTTATTGTGACGGCGGTGAGCAGGTCACAGATACATTTATCCGCTGTGATGTCTATCCGGGCGCACATGGGATGGAGACTCTGGAGGATGTCCTGAAGAATTCCTGTAATGACGCACTGATGGCGATCGGTGCAAAGATGGGAATCTCGGATTTCATCAAGTATCAGTCACTCTTTAATTTCGGCAGTAAGACCGGCATTGATCTTCCGGAGGAGATTGCCGGTATTGTGTATGACCAGAAAGGCATGAATGAGGTAGAGTTGGCGACCTGTACATTCGGACAGGGTTTTACCTGTACGATGATCCAGCAGATTGCATCGTTTTGCGCGGTTGTGAACGGCGGCTATTATTATCAGCCGCATGTTGTGGAGAAGGTGCTTGATGAGAACGGAAAGATCATCAAGAGTTCCGATGGTATGCTCTTAAAGCAGCCGATCTCGAATCATGTGTCGTCTCTGCTTCGGCAGTATCTGGAGACGACGGTATCGGAAGGTACCGGAAGAAAGGCACAGGTGCCGGGCTACCGTGTCGGCGGAAAGACCGGTACGGCAGAGAAGATCGATTATACGACCGGAACCCGTGCAGCCGGAAAGTATCTGGTATCCTTCATCGGAGCAGTGCCGATCAATGATCCGCAGGTCGTGCTTTACGTAGTTGTGGATGAGCCAAACGTAGCAGATCAGGCACACAGTACGTACGCGCAGGAGATCTTCCGCAAGATTGCGATGGAGATGCTTCCGTACATGGGTATTTACCAGACGGAGGAGATCACGGATGAGCTGCTGGCATATCTTGGGCTTGAACGTGAAGAGGTGACGACGACGGACAGTGTAGTGACCTTTGATGCAATTGATTCCTACGGCACATATCATACAGATGCGCGCGTACAGGATGGACAGGTCGTTGACGGTGATGGAAATGTGCTTGCCGGTGTTACGATCAATGAGCAGAATCACGTCATTGACGCTTATGGAAATGATGTGTTTACGATCACCGATACTACATCCGATGATCCGGATCCGAAGGTCGACAATCCGAACATCGCGACGCCGCCGGATCAGAGCGCGGCGGGTGCCGATAATGGAGCGGTGTGGGATGGTACAGCGCTGGGAGAGGATGCGTCGCAGGGTGGTAATACAGCGCAATGATGATGAGCCGCGCAGGTGAACTGCGAAAGGAGACAATTTTATGATAGACTTGAATAGCATTAGCACAACCTGCACGCGGACAGAATTTGTCGGCACGACGATATTGGATACGATCGGTCTTGTGATCTCCGGTATTGATGATACATTATTAGAAAAAATGAATGTCGGTACAGAATATCGCGCGATAGGAGTATTCAGCTCCCGTACCGGTGCAGCCGGCCAGGTGACGGCGATGGATGATGCGGTCAAAGCGACAAATGTGGAGGTGCTCTCGATCGAGTTTCCGCGTGATACGAAGGGCGGAGCCGGACACGGCAATTACATTGTGATCGGTGGAAGAGACGTCGCAGATGTACGTCATGCGATTGAGATCGCTCTGGAACTGACGGAAAAATATGCGGGCGAGGTGTATGCAAGTGCAGCGGGACATCTGGAGTTCGCATACTCTGCCAGTGCGGGAGGTGCCTTACAGAAAGCCTTCCATGCAGCACCTGGTGAGGCGTTCGGCTTTTTGACCGGGGCACCGGCAGCGATCGGGCTCGTGATGGCGGATACAGCGATGAAGACATCTGCAGTTAAGATTGCCTGCTATATGACGCCGAGCCTCGGGACGAGTCACACGAATGAGGTCATTCTCGGATTCTCCGGTGATGCAAGCGCTGTGCGGTCGTCCGTAATTGCGGCGCGTCAGATGGGGCTGGAGCTGCTTGCCTCCATGGGGGAGGTTCCGAAGTGCCTTGGGATGCCATATCTGTAAAAATAAGGCGTTGTAAATTTGCTTATAACACTTGTAAGAAAGTATGATAACTGAAAAATAAAAATTGGGATGAAAGAGCGATATTTATCAGATATTGCTCTTTTTGCTGTTATGGAAGTTGAACGCAGATAAGCATCCCCTCACCTTTTACTACATATACTGAACCGTATCAGGGTGCGTCTGAAGCATGATGTGTACTTTGGCCTGAACGAAGAAGGATCCTGTAAAAGGAAGAAAGCGGGGGATGGTGACTGAAAACGCGATCGTTTCACCGAAGAAAAATGGTATTGGTTTTTTCCGCATCGCTGCTGATGCTGGCGCTTTTAGGTGTACGGCTTGGAAAGCTGATGCTGGCGGATTCCGGATACTATGCGAAGCTCGCAGAAGATCTGCACGAGCGGGAACGTCCGATCAAGGCAGCGCGCGGGCGGATATTGGACAGAAATGGTGAGGTGCTGGCAGACAACCATACGGTCTGTACGATCTCCGTTATCCACAGCCAGATCACGGATCCTGAACGGGTCGTCGAGGTACTGACAAAGGAACTGGGGCTGGATAAGGAGACTGTGCAGAAAAAAGTCGGGAAGGTCAGCTCGATGGAATGGATTCAGAAGAATGTGGAAAAGGAGGTGGGAGATCGGATCCGCAGCTATGGGCTTGCAGGTGTGAAGGTAGACGAGGACTACCGGCGGTATTATCCGTATGGAAGTATGGCCTCGAAGGTACTTGGCTTTACCGGAGGGGACAATCAGGGGATCATAGGGCTGGAGGTAGAATACGAATCGATTCTGGAGGGGATCCCAGGTGAGATTCTTGCACTGACAGATGCACGCGGCATCGAGCTTACAGGAGTGGGAGAGAGCCGGAGAGACCCGGTTGCGGGGAAGGATCTTGTCATCAGTCTGGATTATAATATTCAGCAGTATGCAGAGCAGGCGGCACGGCAGGTCATGGAGAAAAAGCAGGCTGACAGCGTTTCGATTCTCATTATGAACCCGAAAAACGGAGAAATATATGCGATGACAAATATGCCGGAGTTCGACCTGAACGAGCCGTTTACATTGTTGCCGGAATATACCGGCATTACCGAAATGCAGGATGCCTTAAATCAGATGTGGCGCAATGGCTGCATCAACGACACCTATGAACCAGGATCGACGTTTAAAATTATCACAGCATCGGCGGGGCTGGAGGAAGGCGTTGTTACGCTAGATGATACGTTTTCCTGTCCGGGATACCGCATCGTGGAGGACCGGCGAATCCGCTGCCATAAGGTCGGCGGTCACGGAGCGGAAACCTTTTTGCAGGCGACCCGGAATTCCTGCAATCCGGTTTTTATTGACGTGGGGCTGCGGCTCGGTGTGGATCGTTATTTTTCTTATTTTCATCAGTTTGGGCTCTCAAAAAAGACCGGTATCGACCTTCCGGGAGAAGCGGCGACCATCATGCACAAAAAAGAAAATGTCGGGCAGGTGGAGCTGGCGACGATCTCGTTCGGGCAGTCGTTTCAGATCACGCCTGTGCAGCTGATTGCGACAGTCAGCTCACTGATCAACGGTGGGACGCGGGTGACGCCGCACTTTGGGCTGCAGGCGCGCGATGCCTCCGGTGCGCTCACACAGATTTTTTCCTGTCCGAATGGGGAGAGGATTGTCTCAGAGCAGACGTCAGCGACCTTAAGGCACGCGCTTGAACAGGTCGTGGATGGCGGCTCCGGAAAAAACGCGTACATTAAGGGGTACCGGATCGGCGGCAAGACCGCGACGTCTGAAACATTGCCGCGAAGTGCCAATAAATACATCTCATCCTTTATCGGATTCGCACCGGCGGACGATCCGCAGGTCATCGCGCTGTGTGTCATCAATAATCCGCAGGGGCTGTACTACGGCGGACTTATCGCGGCTCCGGTCGTGAAGGGAATCTTTGAAAACATTCTGCCCTATCTCGGAATCGAAAAAACAATTATCGGTACAGAGACGGAAAAATAGGCTGTCCGGAAAAAAATCTGTACAAGAAGGGAAAAACGGTATAGAATGAGGAGAGATATCTGAAAAATATCAGAAGAACTATATGCGCCGGAGAATCGGCGCAGGAGAAAAAGAGGTGTGAGAAATGATTGATAAGAATATTCTGTATCCGCTGTTTCTGGCATTTGCCATCAGCGTGGCGCTCAGCCCGTTTATCATTCCGTTTTTACAGCGGCTGAAGGTTGGTCAGACAGAGCGGAAGGAAGGGGTGCAGTCTCACCTGAAAAAGGCCGGGACGCCAACGATGGGCGGACTGATCATCCTGATCAGCGTTGTGGTGACGTCTCTGTTTTTCATCGGACGTTTCCCTAAGATGATTCCGGTGCTGTTTCTGATCCTTGGCTTTGGTATCATCGGTTTTCTCGATGATTATCTGAAGGTCGTGCTGCGCCGCTCAGACGGCCTGTATCCGAAGCAGAAGATGCTCGGGCAGATCATTGTGACGGCGGTGTTTGTCGTGTACCTGTGGATTCAGGATCCGTCGAGCCTGGAGATTCTGATTCCGTTTTCCGGAGGGAAGGTCCTGAGCGGAGACTGGGTGCGGATTGCATCGGCGGTCATTGCGTTCCCTGCGATCATCGGAACGGTCAATGGTGTCAATTTTACCGACGGGCTGGACGGGCTTGCGACCGGCGTGACGACGATGGCAGCTGTGTTCTTTACAGCGGCATCGGTGACTTTGGGTGCAGGAATTGAGCCGCTGACAGCGGCGGTAACGGGTGCACTGATCGGCTTTTTACTGTTTAATGTTTATCCGGCGAAGGTGTTCATGGGTGATACCGGATCGCTGGCACTTGGCGGATTTGTCGCTGGCGCAGCCTACGCGATGCGGCTTCCGATGTTTATCCTGATTATCGGACTGATTTACTGGGTGGAGATTTTCTCTGTCATGATTCAGGTTACGTATTTTAAGAAGACCGGTGGAAAGCGTTTCTTTAAGATGGCGCCGATCCATCATCACTTTGAGCTCTGCGGCTGGTCCGAGACGCGAGTCGTAACGGTGTTTACTGTAATCACTGCGCTTTTGTGTGTAATTGGTCTGGTAGGGCTGAATTAGCTGCGAAATGTAAGAACAGAAAAGAGGAAGAAAAATGGAACTGACAAAGAAATGCGTGCTCGTATTCGGAACCGGCATCAGTGGAATCGGAGCGGCACATCTGCTGCTCGCAAAGGGTGCAGAAGTAATTCTCTATGATGGAAATACAGAAAAGGATAAGGACGCACTTCTGGCGGAGTTTCCGGCAGGAAGTAAGGTCCGTATTGTACTTGGTGAGCTTCCGGAAGCAGAAATGGAACAGCTGGATCTGGTGGTCATGAGTCCGGGTGTGCCGTGCGATCTGCCCGTCGTGCTTGCAATGAAGGAGAAAGGCATTCACATCTGGGGGGAAGTGGAGCTCGCGTATGAATGTGGAAAGGGCGATGTCCTTGCCGTGACCGGTACAAATGGAAAGACGACGACGACGAGCCTGCTCGGAGCGATTATGCAGGCATACCATCCGGAGGTCTATATCGTCGGTAATATCGGCAATCCGTATACCGAGGCGGCTCCGAAGATGACAGACGATGCTGTGACGGTGGCGGAGATCAGCAGCTTTCAGCTCGAGACGATCGAAAAATTTGCACCGAAGGTCAGCGCAATTCTGAACATCACGCCGGATCATCTGAATCGTCATCACACGATGGAGGAGTACATACGGGTCAAAGAGCTGATTACAAAAAATCAGACAGAGTCCGATACATGTGTGCTGAACTATGAGGATGAGATTCTGCGGGAATTCGGAAAGACATTACATACAAAGGTCATTTATTTCAGCAGTCTGCATAAACTGGAAAAGGGAATGTATCTGGACGACGGAGAGATCTGCTATCGCGATGAGAACGGGGTGCAGAAGCTCTGCCGGACGGCAGAGCTGAACCTGCCGGGACGCCACAATCATGAAAATGTGATGGCGGCAGCGGCAATGGCGCTCGCTTACGGGGTACCGCTTGAGGTGATCCGCAAGGTGGTATGTGCGTTTAAGGCAGTGGAGCACCGGATCGAATTTGTCACTGAGAAAAATGGTGTCGTTTATTACAATGATTCAAAGGGAACGAATCCGGATGCCGCAATCAAGGGCATTCAGGCGATGGATCGTCCGACCTTGCTGATTGGCGGCGGGTATGACAAGGGATCTTCTTATTCCGAATGGATCCAGGCGTTTGACGGGAAGGTAAAATATCTGGTGCTGATCGGACAGACGAGAGAGAAGATCGCAGCAGAGGCAAAGGCACTTGGCTTTACGGATATCGTATTTGCGGACAGCCTTGCCGAGGCGGTGCAGTTCTGTGCGGATCACGCGAAAAAGGGAGATGCAGTGCTGCTTTCGCCGGCGTGTGCGAGCTGGGGCATGTTCCCGAACTACGAGGTGCGGGGAAAGATGTTCAAGGAACTGGTAAACAATCTGTGACGGGAGTGAGCGTTTGCGAAAAGAAGCCGGAAAAACAGACGGGTTGCTGCTTCTGACCGTTTTTGTGCTGGCGGGCTTTGGCCTGCTGGTTCTCTACAGTATGAGTGCATATAATGGGCAGGTCCGTTTTGGCGATGCTGCTTATTATTTAAAAAAACAGCTTTTTGCGATGCTGTTTGGCTTTTGTCTGATGTACGGCATCGCAAGACTCGATTATCATACGCTGGAGCGGTTCGCCGTCCCGGCGTATCTCATTTCTCTGGCTTTAAGCGGAGCGGTGCTGCTGTTCGGGGATGCCTACAATGGCTCGAGACGCTGGCTGTCGATCGGACCGCTTTCCTTCCAGCCTGCGGAGTATGCAAAGCCCGCAGTCATCTTGCTGCTCGCCTCTGCGGTGAGCCGTATCCAGGGTAAAGTCGGCTGGTGGCGCAGTGCTGCAGTATTTGCGCTTGTGCTGCCGATCGTGGGCCTGGTCGGGACAAATAACTTAAGCACTGCCGTTATTATTCTCGGTATAGCGGGTATTCTGCTGTTTATCTCTAATCCAAGATATCTGCCGTTTCTTTGGATGCTGCTTGCCGGCTCCGGTTTCCTCGGCATTTTTTTGAGTCTGGAGGCATACCGGCTGGAACGGGTGGCGATCTGGCGGCATCCGGAGCAGTATGAGAAAGGGTACCAGACGATGCAGGGACTGTATGCGATCGGCTCCGGAGGGCTGTTCGGACGCGGGATAGGAAAAAGCATCCAGAAGCTTGGGTTTGTGCCGGAGGCACAAAATGATATGATCTTTTCGGTGATCTGTGAGGAGCTTGGATTTTTTGGGGCACTGTTTCTGATGCTGCTGTTTGCGGTGCTGATCTGGCGGTTCATGGTGATTGCTACGCATACGGCGGATCTTTTTGGGGCATTGATTGTGGCGGGCATCATGGGTCATATTGCGATTCAGGTGATTTTGAATATTGCTGTCGTGACGAATACAATCCCGAATACGGGAATTACACTTCCTTTTGTGAGCTACGGCGGGACGTCCATGCTTTTTCTGCTCGCCGAGATGGGGCTTGCACTGTCAGTGAGCCGGTGGAGAAAATAAGCGTACGAAAACGACTGGCATGCGGCACCTTATGAAATCACGTGCATAAAATATAACTAAGAGCACCTGTTATGCTGCGGCGTGTGCCGTTTGGCGGGAAGGCCGGAATTTGTGGAAAAACTGATTGTGACAGGCGGGACGCCGCTTCAGGGAGAAATCAGCATTCAGGGATCCAAGAATGCAGTGCTGCCGATTTTGGCAGCCTGTCTGCTTGGAGAAGGACCGTGTGAACTGGAAAACTGTCCGGAGATTAAGGATGTGGAGGATACTTTACATATCCTGCGCAAGCTGGGCTGCCAGGTGAATCAGAGCGGAAAAACAGTTCGTATTGATGCCGAAACGGCTGCCGGATATGAAATTATCGGCGGAGAAGCGGCAAGAATCCGTTCTTCTGTCTTGTTTTTGGGCGCACTTCTTGGTAAAATGAGAAAAGCGGTGCTGCCCAAACCGGGCGGATGTGCGATCGGAAAGCGTCCGATTGACTTGCATCTTGCAGCTTTAGAGCGGCTTGGGGCTGCCTTTTCCTGTGAGGGGGAGGCAATTACGGCAGAAGGGAACAGGCTGCATTGCGGGACGATCCGTCTTGGCCTGCCAAGTGTGGGTGCGACGGAGAACAGCATATTAGCTGCGGTGCTCCTTCCCGGGGAGACGCGGATCGAGCATGCGGCACAGGAGCCGGAGATTGATGAGCTGATCCGTTTTCTGAACCTGCGTGGCGGAAAGCTGCAAAGGATGGGTGATGCGATTGTGATCGAGGGCGGGCGGTGTCTGCATCCGGTGCGGTTTCGGATCGCATCGGACCGGATTGTGGCTGGGACCTATTTGTTTGCGGCAGCAGCTGCGGGAGGAGAACTGCATTTGCAAAACTATGCGGCAGATCAGACGCTTGCAGGAGTGCTATTGCAGATGGGCGGAATATGTCGGGCAGACCATCTTGGCGGCATGCATTTTCAGATGAAGCATCGTCCAAAAGCGCTACCCGGGATCCGGACGGCTCCTTATCCGGGATTTCCGACCGATCTGCAGTCACCATTGATGGCGGTCTGTGCACGGGCCGACGGGCAGAGCAGGATATGGGAAACGGTGTTTGAGAGTCGTTTCCGTACAGCTCAGGAGCTGCAGAAGATGGGCGCGGAGATTTTCGTGCAGGGGAATCTGGCCACCATAAAAGGAAAAGCGCGGCTGCATGCCGCTTCACTTCGTGCACCGGATCTGCGCGGAGGCGCGGCGCTTGTTGTGGCGGCCCTCTTTGCGGAAGGGATCAGCGAGATCTCCGGACTGGAATATATTTCGCGGGGCTATGAGGATATCGGAGCAGATCTGTGCCTTCTGGGGGCGAAGATCCGGAGACACGAATCCGAGACAAGGTAAGAGATTAAAAAAAGGAACTGACCAGGTATGAGAAGAAACAAAAGAAAAAAGAGGGCGGTCCAGCTGGGCGGTCTGGTACTGCTGATCGTGGTGCTGGCAGGGTTTATGATGCTTTTCCAGGTACGGACGGTGAATGTATATGGAAACAGCCGTCACGCGGCAGAAGAGATTTCAGATGGTCTGCTGGACGGGTTTCTGATGAAAAATACACTGTATCTTCAGTGGAAATACCGGAACGGGACGATTCCGGATACACTGCCGTTTCTGGATTCCATCAAGGTACAGATGAAATCTCCGTTTGAAGTGCGGGTAGATGTATCGGAGCGGGATCCGGTGGCCTATGTAAATAAAGGGAGCAACGCCTATTTTGATGAAAACGGGCTGGTGCTTGCCATTACGGATGAGGTCTATGACGGAGTTCCGGTCGTGACCGGAGCTGATGTAGATACGCCGGTGCTTTATCAGAAGCTTCCGGTCATAAGCAGTGCGCAGCTGCGGACGATTCTGAGCGTTACACAGCTTTTGAAATATCAGGAGCTGGAGGCGAAGGAGATCCGGTTTGATGAGAGCGGAGATATCACTGTGTATATTGGCAAGGTTGAGGCAATGCTCGGACAGGATGAGTACATGGAGGAGAAGATCGCAAACCTCCGTGCAATATTAAAGAAGATGGGCAATGAGAGCGGAACTCTGCATTTAGAGAGCTTTACCGGGAAAAATGATACCGCAACGTTCCGGCCGTCCGATGAGCCTGAGACAGAAACCGAGACGGAGACGGATGCGGCAGGTGATACCGGCGGAGATGATACCTCCGCAGCCGGAGATGCCGGGACGGGCTCTGATTCATCGACGGCCGGGGATGCGACAGTCGGAAATGACGCGGACGACAACGGTGCGGCTTCTTCCGATGATAACGTGGATGGCAGCCAGGAGCAGCCAGGAGATTCGTCTTCGACAATCAGCATGGTATTTGATTCCTCGGGAACGCTTGTGTACAATGTTCATGTAGAGAACGGGACAGTCGTCGATGCAAACGGAAATCCGGTATCCGGCTGCAGTGTGGACTCTGACGGATATGTCGTGGATGCGTATATGAACCGGTTTGATCCGGACACAGGGGAGCTGGTACAGTAAAGCTGCTCATAACTTTTTTGAAAATTTACTTGATTAATTTTGCGAATGACTATATTATAAGAGATAGTACGGTGGGGATAGTATGCGATACCGTAGATTGACTCCCATCGGGTATGCTGCCCGGCGGTGCGATCCCGTACCGATGGAATGTGAGGATTTGCTTCACATGAGGACAGATTTTTCCCATGGACGGGAAGTATTTGAACGCAGATCGCGAAGCGACTGCGTTCATGAGCAAATAGCGAAGCGGATTGCGAATGTCCGCTTTATTGCAGATCGCGAAGCGGCTGCATTCATGAGCAAGTAGCGAAGCGGATTACGAATGTCCGCTTTACTGGAAGAGCAGGGCGGAGCGTAAGCCACGGGATGGTGAAGAAAATGCTTCGCTGCAAAAAGGAGGAAACACGGTGTTAGAGATTATGTCAAACGAAACGGAATCTGCTGCGAAGATTATAGTAATCGGAGTCGGCGGAGCCGGGAATAATGCAGTGAACCGCATGGTTGAGGATACAATTGCCGGTGTTGAGTTTATTGCGATCAACACAGATAAGCAGGCGCTGCTCATGTGCAAGGCGCCGACAACGATTCAGATCGGAGAGAAGGTCACCAAAGGACTTGGCGCAGGCGCGAAGCCGGAGGTAGGTCAGCAGGCAGCTGAGGAGAGCACGGAGGATATCCGTCAGGCAATTCAGGGTGCGGACATGGTGTTTGTTACCTGTGGTATGGGCGGAGGTACCGGTACCGGTGCAGCTCCGGTCGTGGCAGGGATCGCAAAGGAGATGGGTATTCTGACTGTCGGCGTTGTGACGAAGCCATTCCGCTTCGAAGCCCGTACGCGCATGAATAATGCGCTTGCAGGCATCGAGCGTCTGAAGGAGAATGTTGACACGCTGATCGTCATCCCGAATGACAAGCTGCTTGAGATCGTAGACCGCCGGACGACAATGCCGGAGGCACTGAAGAAGGCAGATGAGGTGCTGCAGCAGGCAGTTCAGGGTATCACAGACCTGATCAATCTCCCGGCACTGATCAATCTGGACTTTGCAGATGTACAGACAGTCATGAAGGACAAGGGTATCGCACACATCGGTATCGGACAGGCCAAGGGCGACGACAAGGCACTTGAAGCAGTCAAGCAGGCAGTTGCCAGCCCGCTGCTCGAGACGACGATCGAGGGTGCTTCCCATGTTATTATCAATATTTCCGGAGACATTTCCCTTATGGATGCCAACGATGCGGCAAGCTATGTGCAGGAGATGGCAGGAGACAATGCCAATATTATTTTCGGTGCGATGTACGATGACACCTATGCAGATGAGGCGAGCATCACGGTTATCGCGACCGGCCTTGAGGATGTCAATGCAAAGCCGGAGAAGCCGTCCCGCAGAGGCAGTATGTCGTCCTCTCAGGATTTCAGTTTTGTCCGCAAGGAAAAGCCGGCAGGATCTTCGACATTTCATCGTGTACCGCCTGCGACATCCGCACCGGCACAGCAGACCCGTCCGGCATCGACTACGACCGGTACGATGCGGACTCCGACCAGCAAGGTACAGGAGCGGGATATCCAGATTCCGGATTTCTTAAAGAGAAGCTAAGATCAATGCGTGAAAAAAGAGCACACATGTTTTGAGGGAGACTTCAAATATGTGTGCTTTTATTTTTGGATAAACTGGACTGATTAAATTTCATAGAAATGGCACTTCTCATTCATGCCACACGGAGGTATACTGCTTCTGGTATAAAAAGATAGCAAATCAAGAGGAGTGGGAAGTATGGAAAAACAGAAAATGCAGAAAATTGTAATGACCGGAATGTTTGCGGCACTTTCGTATGTCGTGTTCACATTCCTTCAGATCAAGATCACCCTTCCGGGTGGAGACGCAACGTCAATTCACCTTGGAAATGCGGTGTGTGTGCTGGGGGCACTTGTGCTTGGCGGCGTCTGGGGCGGTATCGGCGGTGCGATCGGAATGACAATCGGCGACTTGCTTGATCCAATCTATGTTGTGTATGCACCGAAAACCTTTATTCTGAAGTTCTGTATCGGACTGATTACCGGGCTGGTGGCTCATCGGATTGGGAAAATCGATCAGGCGACGGACCAGGCCTATGTGGCGCGCTGGACCGTGCTGGCGTCGGTCTGCGGACTGGTGTTTAATGTGATTTTTGATCCGCTGTTCGGCTATTTTTACAAGCGCATTATCCTTGGAAAGGCAGCGGCGGATGTGACGCTGGCATGGAACATCACAGCGACCTCAATCAACGCGGTTCTGTCCGTAATTGTGGCATCGGCTGTATATCTGGCGCTTCGTCCGGCACTGCGCAAAGCACATCTGGCAATATAAAGCTACAGGGAAAAGCTACAGGGATGGATAGAGAAGGCTCACACAGATGTCGAATCCTGTAAATGAAAACAGTCAATTCCGGACCCGGTTTTGACAAAAATTACACCCTCTGCGGAGTATACTTATCGCAAGTTGCACCGCAGGGGGTGTTTTGTGTATTACGAATTTTACGCTGACCAGTTTTTTCTGGAACACTTCCTGACGGATTGTATACTTCTTAGTCTGTCGGCACTGGTGATGGATCAGGCATTCCATTTGCGGCGTATCGTACTGGGCGGTGCGACCGGCGCATTTTTGATGACGGTCTGTGTCTGTATTGGATGGTCGGATTTATGGCCGCTGTGTATGCTGTCTGCACTTATTTGTGTGGCAGGAATACAGCACCGGCCGCTTCGGTGGTGGGGAACGCAGTTCTTTACTCTGATATTTGTCACCTTTTGCTTCGGCGGAGTACTGGAGGCACTGAATGAATGGTACGGGCTTCCGATACTTGCCGGGACAGCTGCAGCCGCTGGCATCCTGTATCAGGGCTTTCGACGACGCAGCAGGCAAAACAGGAGGGCAGACAGTCAGGCATGTGTATCTGTCACCGTAGGGGCGACGACGGTACAGATGACAGGACTTGTTGATACCGGAAATCAGCTGACAGAGCCGCTTACCGGAAGAGCAGTGAGTATCCTTTCACCCGGGCAGGCAGAAAAGCTGCTGACAGCCGGGTGGGAGACGGAGCGGGGCATGTGCCTGATTCCATATCACTCGATCGGAAAGAGCGGATGGATGAAAGCAGTGATTGCGGATCGGATGGAGACGGTATACGGGGGAAAGACCGTCGTGACAGCGCGTCCGGTGCTCGCAGTCAGTGCAGCGACACTTAGCTTAAAGGCTGCGTATGGGATTATTTTACATCCCGAACATGCCGGCGGCAGATAAAAAGGATTGGCCGGAAAGATAGGAGTGATCAGTATGATAGTAAAGATTGCGATGCCCCAGCGTTTTCAGCTGAAGATGGCGGCAGGCTTTGGAGATGTCCTGCTGCGCCGCACAAATGAGGTGCATTATATTGGAGGGACAGACGTTTTGCCGCCGCCTTTAGAGCCGGAGCAGGAGCAGCAGCTCATTGCGATGCTCGGGCAGGAAAACGATGCGAAGGCGCGCAGCCGTCTGATCGAGCATAATCTGCGACTCGTGGTATACATAGCGAAAAAATTTGATAATACCGGGGTTGGTGTGGAGGATCTGATCTCGATCGGCACGATCGGACTGATCAAGGCGATCAATACGTTCAATCCGGACAAGAAGATAAAGCTGGCGACCTATGCATCCCGCTGCATTGAAAATGAGATTTTGATGTATCTGCGGCGCAACAGCAAGACAAAGCTGGAAGTCTCGATCGATGAGCCTTTAAATGTCGACTGGGATGGAAATGAGCTGTTGCTCTCAGATATTCTGGGAACCGATGAGGATGTTATTTACCGGGACATGGAGACAGAGGCAGAGTATAGTGCGCTTCAGCATGCGATCGGGAAGCTCTCCAAGCGCGAGCAGATGATCGTACAGCTCCGGTTTGGGATCAATACGCGGGACGGAGAGGAAAAGACGCAAAAGGAAGTGGCGGATCTGCTCGGTATTTCCCAGTCCTATATTTCCAGGCTGGAAAAACGTATCATCAAGCGACTGCGAAGAGAGATTGTGCGGCTCGAGGTATAGCATTGTCAAGGCGGAAAAGTTTTTTTATTTCAGAAAGCCGCGCATAGCCGGGGCGCGAAATGTGAATCATCTTAGATAGAGGAACAGTTTCAGGAGGATGATCACATGGCGCTTAATAAGGTAGAGATATGCGGGGTGAACACGTCAAGGCTTCCGGTGCTGACGGAGGACGAAAAGGAATTTCTGTTCGAACGGATCCGAAAGGGCGATGAGAATGCAAGGGAGCTGTACATTAAAGGTAATCTGCGGCTGGTACTCAGCGTAATCAAGCGTTTTGCAAGCAGCAGTGAAAATGTGGACGATCTGTTTCAGATTGGCTGTATCGGCCTGATGAAAGCCATTGATAATTTTGATACAAGTCTTCAGGTGAAATTTTCGACCTATGCGGTGCCGATGATTATCGGTGAAATCCGGCGTTATCTGCGGGACAACAATTCAATCCGGGTCAGCCGTTCGCTGCGGGATACCGCATACAAGGCGATCTACGCCAGGGAGAGCTATACAAAAAAATATCTGAAGGAGCCGACTATTGAGGAGATCGCAGGGGAGATCGGAATCCCGAAGGAGGATGTGGTCTATGCCCTGGATGCGATCCAAAGCCCGGTAAGTCTGTATGATCCGGTCTATACAGAAGGCGGAGATGCGCTGTATGTGATGGATCAGATCAGTGACAAGAAGAACCGGGAAGAAAACTGGGTAGAGAGCATCTCCTTAAATGAGGCGATGCAGCGGCTTGATGAGCGCGAGAAGCAAATCATTCGCCTTCGTTTTTACGAAGGAAGGACACAGATGGAGGTGGCATCAGAGATCGGGATTTCGCAGGCACAGGTGAGTCGGTTGGAAAAAAATGCGTTGAAGTGCATGCGGAGCTATCTGACCGGCTGATCACAGCGCAAAGGTGGTACTTATTCGCATTTTTTTCGGCAGTCCTCCTCCTTGACGTCAACGAGGATGATATCGCTTCCGATCTGAACGATACACCGCCATGGGATCACGTATTCAAAATCGCGTCCGAGAAACCAGCACAGGCGGCCGGGACCCGGGACGATGATGGCAAGCACGCAGCCGGTGCGGCAGTCGATCTCCAGATCCGTGATACAGCCAAGGGAACGGCAGGTGCAAATATTAATGACCTCCTTCTGCCGCAGTGCACACAGACGGACGGGCTGCGGCTTTTCACAGCCACAGCCGTGCACAGAATTGAATTTTTCACTCAAGGAACCGTCTCCTTTCCTTTACAAACTTATTTTGCCCACTATGATATACGGATTGCTCCGCATTTCATGTTCCCACAATCCTAAAACACCTCTAATCCGCTCATTTTTCTACGAAAAATGGCTACTTTTCGGTGTTTTGCGGGTCAATAAGTCATGCTTTTTCATGCAAGCATGAAACGCATGACCTTTTGACCCTAGTATCATAGTATGTAATGGATGCGGAAGTGTGTACGGCGGCTTGACAGCATTTTCTCTTTCCGTTATACTCAAGATTGAGATTTCGGGGAGCCGGAGTGTGTTCGGAAGACGGGTGTATTCTTGCCCGACATGCTCTGATAGTAAGGAGGAAATGCATGAAATGTCCGTTTTGTAACCAGGATGATACGCGAGTAGTAGATTCCAGACCGGCAGATGACAACAGTTCCATTCGCCGTCGGCGTCTGTGCGACGCCTGTGGAAAGCGTTTTACGACTTATGAAAAGGTAGAGACGATTCCTCTGATCGTGATCAAAAAGGATCAGACGCGGGAGCGGTATGACCGGAGAAAAGTAGAGGATGGTGTGATGCGTGCCTGCTATAAGCGTCCGACACCGATCCAGAAGATCCGGGAGATGATCGATGAGGTGGAAATGGAAATCTTCCGGCGCGAGGAAAAAGAGATCGAGAGTAAAGTCATCGGGGAGATTGTGATGGATCGGCTGAAGGATCTGGATGCCGTTGCCTATGTACGCTTTGCTTCCGTATACCGGGAGTTCAAGGATGTAAATACGTTTATGGATGAGCTGAAGAAATTTCTGAACTGAGCCGGTGTTTTTACATACTGCGTTTGATTTGCCCGAATGCAGCAGACGGTGCATGCAGCGGCAGTTACAGAATTACGCTCTGAATTACGCACTGAGAAAAGAGAAATATACAATACAGGTGATGATATTGAAAAGAAAAATCGAGCAGCTGCTCAATGGAAAATTTGAATATAGCGCACCGCCGCTTGTGATGTTACCGGAAGAAGTGACCGTGAAGGTCGAGCCGGGCGAAGTGATGCGCGGGACTTTGTGGATAGAAAGCCCGGACGGGAAAAAGGTCAGGGGCTTTCTTTATTCATCTAATCCTCGGATGATCTGTGAGCCGACTGAATTTCAGGGGATTAAAAGTGAGATTCACTATCAGGTGGACGGAAACGGATTTCCGGAAGGGGAGGAGGAGCACGGGGCTTTTACCGTGTGCTCAGACCGGGGAGAATATACGGTTCCCTATACGCTGATCGGACAGAAGAAGCAGCAGAATAAGACAGGGACACTTCCGTTTGCACATCCACAGGATCTGGCTGCGCTGGCAGAGCAGGATTTCGCGGGGGCGTACCGCAGCTTTATCAGTCGGAGCTATCGCGATATGCTGCGTGTACAGGAGCCGGAGCTTCTTGCACTCTACGATGCGCTGGCGGTACCGGATTTCAGCTATCAGACGATGGAAGAATTTCTGACCGGAGCGGGATACAAGGATCCGGTCAAAATTTCTGTCGACCGCCAGAGCATTGTACTGGAGGATATGCGTGAGACCGTTGGGGAAAGGCTGCAGATTACGAGAAGCCAGTGGGGGTTTCAGAAGATTACGGCAGAGTCGGATGCGGGATTTCTCCGTCCGGAGCGTCAGACGATGACGACAGATTCCTTTGCGGGAAGCACCTGTGAGCTGAATCTTATTGTTGATTATGACAGCATGCATGCCGGAAAAAACTATGGGAAAGTCACGCTGTCCACACCGTACCAGAAGCTGTGTATTGAGGTGACGGCAGAAAAACATACGCAGTCTGGGCTGTGCCGCCAGCGTCATATCTGCCATATGATGCAGAAAAAGCTGGAGCAGCTCTATGTCAGCTTCCGGCTGAAAAAGATATCCCTGTCCGACTGGGTGGAGCGTTCCACGCAGACGATCAGCATGTATAAAAGCTCCGGCGGAGATGATCCGTTTGCAGAGCTGTTCTTGATACAGCTTTACTTTGCGGACGGAAAGAAGCAGAAGGCGATCCACCTGCTTGAGAGTGTGACGGAGCACCAGGATGGGCTGCGCACACCGGAGCAGTATGGGTTTTACCGGTATCTGACGACCTTTTTTTACCAGGAGAATTCTTACGTGGATCAGGTAGAAGAGGAGATCCGGGGACTGTTTTACCGGGATCAGACGAACTGGAAGCTGCAGTGGATTCTGCTCTATCTGCAGGAGTCGCTGCTGGAGAATGATGCGGCCAAATATGAGGCGGTCGCAGACCAGTTCCGCTATGGCTGCCACAGCCGGATTATGTATCTGGAGGCATATCAGATTCTGTGTGGCAATCCGTTTATGATGCGGCACATTGGAAGCTTTGAGCTGCAGCTTTTGTGGTTTGCGACCAGAAATGGGGTGATGTCCCAGTCACTCTTGCAGCAGACGGCGAATCTCGTGGCGCATTATGGTAAATATTCACCTCTGCTGCTGGAAGTGCTTAAGGAGGGATACCGGCATACTCCGGAGGTTGAAGTGCTGCAGGGCATCTGCCAGCTGCTGCTGCGTGGGGAACGGCGTGATCAGGAGGCGTTTGCCTGGTATGAAAAAGGCGTAAATGCAGGTCTTCGCATTACCGGGCTGTATGAGGCATATATGGAGTCGATGGAGCATCCGGCACTGTCTGCGATGCCGCAGATCATACGCATGTATTTTGCCTATGATACGACCTTGGATTACCGGAAGCGTGCGGCGATTTACCGGGAAATTGTGGAGCGAAAGGAGGATGATCCTCAGACGTTCCGCACATATCGGGCTGCGATGGAGAAATTCGCTTCTGATCAGCTTGAGATGGGGCGTTTTACGGATGACCTTGCAGTGCTGTATCGCACATTTCTGCGCAAAAGCATGCTCACGCGGCAGATGGGTGAGCAGCTGATTCGCCTGCTGCTTTCCTATGAAGTGACGTGTACGTCACCGGAGATCTGCAGCGTGACGGTGCATTCCGGACGGTTTGTTCAGGAGCAGTCGGCTGTGCTTTCCGGAGGAAAGACGCGGATCACCTTATATGACCCGGACAGCGTGCTCGTACTCGAAAACCGGGCCGGGGAGCGATTTGCCGCGGAAGGGTTGATTGCACGACAGAAGCTCTTTGACAGCGATCCGATGCTTGAGTGGTGTATGCAGCTCGTGCCGGATGCGGTGGGCATTGTGCTCTTTGCCTGCTGCAGCTGCATGAAAGAGCAGCTCGTGAATCGGAACTCCATGCCGTATCTGACGAAAGGCTGCGAGCTGGAAATGTTCACAGAGGAATTCCGGATGCAGCTGCGTGCGGCGGTACTGCATTACTATTCCGAGCATGCAAGGGACGATTCACTTCCGGATTTTCTGGAGCGGATCGCATATCTGGACTATGTGAAGGCAGACAAGGCGGCTCTGATTTCTCTGCTTGCAGAAGAAGGAGAGTGTAAGGATGCGTTTTCTCTTCTGGATATGTACGGGTCAGAGGGGATTCCGCTTTTACAGCTGGTACGTATTTGCAGCAGGATGATTCTCGATCTGGAATTTGCCGAGAATCCAATGCTGCTGTCACTTTCGGCTTACTGTTTTGAAAAAGAAAAATACAACGATAAGCTGCTCCGTTACCTGCTTTTGTATTATGAAGGGCCGATTGAGAATATGCTGCAGGTATGGGAAGCGGCGCGCGGTTTTGAACTCGATACTCTGATGATTGAAGAAAAAATTCTGATGATGGTTCTGTTTACCGGCAGCCATACGGAGGGATCCGAACCGGTCTTTGAGTCCTATGCAAAAAAGATGGGCAGACGGAAGCTCTGCCGTGCGTATCTGAATCTGAAGTCCTATGAGTATTTTGTGCGCGGAATCCCGGTAGCGGATGTCGTATTCCGCTATCTTGAGCGGGATTACGCCTATGGAATGGAGCAGAAGTCTGTGGAAGAGCAGGAGGAGGTATGCCGTCTTGCGCTCTTGCAGTATTATTCTACGCAGGTGGAGCTGACCGGACAGCGGCGGGAATACGCCTCACAGCTTCTGGAGGAGTTCAACCGCAAGGGGATGCGTTTTGCGTTCTGGAATAAATTTGACCGGGAACTGCTGGCACCTTATCAGATGGAGGGGCGCGTGTTTGCCGAGTATGTCGGCAATCCGGACAGCACGGTGACAATCTTCTACCGGTCGAAGGGGTCGGAAGAGGAATATCACAAAGAGACGATGAAAAACTGCTTTGAGGGAATTTTTGTGCGGGAATTTACCCTTTTTTACGGAGATGAGGTGGAATGCCGCATCGAAGAGGAAGCCGGAACGGAACGGAAAAAGGCGGATGAACGGGTGCTGAGCTTTCGACAAGAGACGGCGACCGGGGCAGCCTGGTATGATCAGGTGAACCGAATCGCAAGGGCGCTGAAGGAACAGGATCCGGAGACGGCAGATACGGAACTGGATAATTATCTGCTGCTGTCCTATCTGGCAAAAGAGCTGTTTCCGCTGATATAACGGAATATATAACGGAATACGAAGGCGGTGATATTATGATACAGGCATCAAATGAGCTCATTCTTGGAATCGAGCTGAATGAGGAGTACGCGCAGCTGACGTACTTTCATCCGTCAGTAAAGGAGCCGCTCACCCTGAGCTTCGAGCCGGATGCAGAAAATTATCTGCTGCCGGTGGCGATGAGAAAGGCCGCGGGTGGAAAATGGGAACTGTGGGACGGCACCGGGGAGGCAGCGGCTAAGGTGGCGGATCTGTACCGGAAGCTGCAGACAGAGGATGAAATCGAGACAGGAGCGGAGCGTGTTTCGGCAGAGGAGCTGCTGGCAGATTATTTTGCCGCATGCATCGGGCGGTTGAAGGTGCTTACGGCCAATGCACAGCTGCAGGTGATGGTCACGGTGCGGACGCTGACGGAACGGTGGAGCGATCTGATTGTCCGGGCACTGGAGCGCAACGGGCTTGATCGGAAACGAATCTATCTGCAGGATTATCTTTCCTCATTTTATTATTATACGGTGAATCAGAAAAAGGAGCTGTGGAATCATGACGTGGCACTCATCGAATATGTGGATGAGGCAATCGTCGGATATATTCTTCATATTGACCGGACGACCCGACCGGCGATCGCACGTGCCACTGAGATAGCGCGTCAGCCGGTGGGATTGGATGTCCGGGGCGAGATGGAGGAGGCGGACTGGAATAAAGAGCGGGACCGTCTGTTTTTCGAACTGCTCAAGAAGCTGTTTGAACGACGGACGGTGACGGTCAGCTATCTGATTGGAGACTATTTCAGTAAAAGCTGGGCGGAGCGCTCGATCCAGTACCTTTGCTTCAAACGGCATGCCTATCAGGGACAGAATCTCTATTCCAAAGGAGCCTGCTATGCAGCAATGGAGCGCGCAGGGCTGATCGCGGAGCGCGGGATCCTGTTCGGTGGCCGGGATATGATACAGGTCAATCTGCAGATGGAAGTGCGGATTCGCGGGAAGGAGCAGATGTATCCGCTGATCAGCGCAGGGATGAACTGGTATGAGGCACATCACGTCTGTGAATTTATTCTGGACGGCGAGCGGGAGCTTCGGATCACTTCGCAGCCAATGGCAGAGGGGGATCCGATCGTGCACATGATGCGGCTTGTCGGTCTGCCACACCGCCCGGCACGGGCGACCAGAGTGCGGATGACGATTTATTTTTCTGCTCCGGGCTGTTGCCATATCGAGGTAGAGGATCTCGGCTTTGGCGAATTTTACCGCTCGACCGGCATGGTCTGGAAGCGGGAAATCATGTTTTGAAAGGTTGGATGATCTATGAGCTATGATCTGTGCCTGCTTCCGCAGGCAAAAAAGCCTTATTATATAGAAAATATCCGGATGAACATTTATTCACTGGAGGAGCTGTGCTTTTATCTGTACAACAATGCCTGTCTGATCGATGAATCGCTGCTCAATGAGCGGCTGCTCGACTGGCTGCGGGATGAGCTTGGACTGACCAGACTGTACCGGCAGCTGTACGATCAGCTGGAGAAAAAAGACGGGATCGGATTTCTTGTGCTTCCGATTTTTCGCGAGGCGGGCTATCTTACGACGAGTGCCATGCGGGAGTATCAGGAGCAGCTTCAGAAGCTGGAAGTGCAGTCTGCCGATATGAAGCAGAAGCTGCGCGGCGATTATCTGGTCAAGGAGCGGATGTACGGGCGCGCGGTATCTGAGTACCGCGAGATTTTAAAACGAAAGAATCCGGGAAAGCTCGGTGTGCAGTTTTATGCGGCAATCTGGAATAATTTAGGGGCGGCTTACGCGGGCATGCTCGATTTCAGACGGGCGGCGGACTGTTTTCTGGAGGCATATCATCTCACACGGACGAAGGAGACATTCCGCAAATATATCAGCACCCTTCCGCTGTTTTTGTCCGAGGAGGATTATCAGAAGCAGCTCGAAGAGCTGAAGGCAGATCCGTATCTGGTACAGAAAATTCAGGAGTACAATGCAAAAATGTGTACATCAGAGGAGTATCTGGAGGAAAAGGAACGCATGCACAGGAGAGATCGGAGCGAAGTCGTAAAGGATCTGAAGGAGCAGTATTGCAGAAGTACAAAAATATGAGACTTGCGTATCGGGAAAGAATCATGTATACTTTAGGCGTTTGTAAGAGGAAACAGGACAGTTCAGACTGACCGATCGACACGACAGACAGGAGAGAATACAGATGAAACATTGTGAAATTCATGAGCAGAAGGAGATCACCGACAAGCTGAGAGAGGAGTGCGGGGTCTTCGGTATTTATGATTTTTCGGGCGAAAATGTAGCTTCCACGATTTACTATGGGCTCTTCGCTCTGCAGCATCGCGGACAGGAGAGCTGCGGTATTGCGGTGAGCGATACGAAGGGGCCGAAGGGCAAAGTACTCTCGCACAAGGGAATGGGACTGGTCAACGAGGTATTTGACAGTGAGAGCATGGAAAAGCTGGCAGGAGATATCGGTGTCGGCCATGTACGGTATTCCACCGCAGGCGGAAGTACACGGGAGAATGCACAGCCGCTCGTGCTGAACTACATCAAGGGGACGTTGGCACTGGCGCACAACGGCAATCTGATCAACGCCCCGGAGCTGCGGGATGAGCTGGCACATGACGGTGCGATTTTCCAGACAACGATTGACAGCGAAGTCATCGCCTATCATATCGCACGGGAGAGGGTGCATACGCCGTCGGTCGAGCGTGCGGTCGCAGGAGCGATGAAGAAGCTGAAGGGCGCGTATTCCCTCGTGGTTATGTCACCGCGGAAGCTGATCGGTGCACGGGATCCGTTCGGATTTAAACCGCTTTGCATCGGAAAGCGTGAAAATGCATATATTCTGGCTTCGGAGTCGTGCGCCCTGGATACGATCGGCGCGGAGTTTATCCGGGATGTGGAGCCAGGTGAGATTGTGACGATCACACCGGATCACGGCATCCAATCGGATCGGAGTATGTGCTTTTCCGGGGAAGAGCAGCATAAGACGGCGCGCTGCATTTTTGAATATATTTATTTCGGGCGTCCGGACAGCTATATGGACGGCGTCAGCATTTACCATTCCAGAATTCAGGCAGGTCGTTACCTGGCGATGGATTCACCGGTCGAAGCGGATCTTGTTGTCGGTGTACCGGAGTCCGGAAACGCAGCGGCGCTTGGATATTCTCTGGAATCGGGCATCCCATACGGCACTGCATTTGTGAAAAACGGTTATGTCGGTCGGACCTTCATCAAACCGAAGCAGAGCAGCCGGGAATCGAGCGTGCGTGTGAAGCTGAATGTACTGCGCGAGGCAGTAGAAGGAAAGCGTGTGATTATGATCGATGACTCGATTGTGCGCGGTACGACGAGTGACCGCATCGTGCGTATGTTGCGTGAGGCCGGGGCAAAAGAAGTTCATATGCGCGTCAGCTCTCCGCCATTTCTGCATCCGTGCTATTTCGGTACGGATGTCCCGGAACGCGAGCAGCTGATCGCACACAACCGTTCGGTTGACGAGATCTGCCGGATCATCGGAGCAGATTCTCTTGGCTATCTGAGACTGGAGCGATTGTCAGAGATGGTCGACGGGCTTCCGGTCTGTCGTGGCTGTTTTACCGGGGAGTATCCGCTGGATCCGCCAACGGAGGATATCCGGGGAGAGTATGACCGTTAATAAAAGAAAAGGAGAATTCTCATGAGTACAGACAGATATCAGAGTCCGCTTTCAGAGCGGTATGCAAGTAAGGAAATGCAGTACATTTTTTCTCCGGATATGAAGTTCCGGACATGGAGAAAGCTTTGGATTGCACTGGCGGAGACAGAGAAGGAGCTCGGGCTGGATATCACGGACGAGCAGGTCGCAGAGCTGAAGGCACATCAGGATGATATCAACTATGAGGTGGCAAAGGAGCGGGAGAAGGTCGTCCGCCATGATGTCATGTCTCATGTATATGCTTACGGTGTACAGTGTCCGAAGGCAAAGGGAATCATTCATCTGGGAGCCACGTCCTGCTATGTCGGCGATAATACGGATATTATTATCATGACGGAAGCGTTAAAGGTTGTAAAGAAAAAGCTTGTCAATGTGATTGCGCAGCTTGGTGCATTTGCGGAGAAGTACAAGGAGCTCCCGACTCTTGCATTTACTCATTTCCAGCCGGCACAGCCGACGACGGTAGGCAAGCGTGCGACCTTATGGGCACAGGAATTTGTGATGGATCTGGAGGATCTGGAGTATGTGCTTTCCGGTATGAAGCTGCTCGGCTCCAAGGGTACGACCGGTACACAGGCGAGCTTCCTGGAGCTTTTTGACGGGGATCAGGAGACGATCGATAAAATCGATCCGATGATTGCAGAAAAGATGGGCTTTACAGCATGCGTAGCCGTATCCGGCCAGACCTATTCCAGAAAGACGGATACCCGTGTGCTCAACGTGCTTGCGGGTATTGCGGCGAGCGCACATAAGATGTCAAACGACATCCGTTTGCTGCAGCACTTAAAAGAGGTGGAGGAGCCGTTTGAGAAGACACAGATCGGATCCTCTGCGATGGCATACAAGCGCAATCCGATGCGCAGCGAGCGGATCGCATCCCTGTCCCGCTACGTGCTCTGCGATGCCTTAAATCCGGCGATTACTTCCTCCTGCCAGTGGTTTGAGCGTACTCTGGATGACTCCGCGAACAAGCGTCTGTCGATTCCGGAGGGCTTCCTCGCGATCGACGGTATCCTGGATCTGTGTCTGAATGTCACCGACGGACTGAAGGTATACCCGAAGGTCATTGAGAAGCATCTGATGGCAGAGCTGCCGTTTATGGCGACCGAGAATATTATGATGGATGCGGTAAAGGCAGGCGGCGACCGTCAGGAGCTGCATGAGCGCATCCGTGAGCTTTCCATGGAAGCAGGCCGCAATGTCAAAGAAGAGGGTAAGGACAACAATCTTCTCGAGTTGATCGCCGCAGACCCGGCGTTCAATCTCACCTTAGATGAGCTGAAGCGGTCCATGCATCCGTCCCGTTACATCGGCCGCTCTAAGGAGCAGGTAGAGCGCTTCTTACAGACCGTTGTGAATCCGGTGCTGGAGGCGAATAAGGAGCTGCTCGGCATGACAGCTGAGATCAATGTCTGATATAAGAGATAAAGACGAATAGGAGTAGAGGGGAATACAGAGATCGCAGGAGCGGTGTCTGTATTCTCTTTTTGTTTGGACAAAGAAGCGGTTTTGTGGTAGGTTATAGATATAGAAATAATTTGGTGAAATAAAATATTTTTGTTAGCGGAGTAATAGATAAAATGAACAAGCAGCAAATTTACGATTATTTACAGGAAAATAGCATCTGGCATGAAATCACCGAGCACAAGGCCGTCTACAATATGGCGGAGCTTGCCGAGGTGCCGTGTCCATACCCGGAGGCAGATGCGAAAAATCTGTTCGTGCGGGACGATAAGAAACAGAATTATTATCTGATTACGGTAAAAGGTGAGAAACGGGTAAACTTAAAAGCTTTTCGGAAGGCGCAGAGGACGCGGAATTTAAGCTTTGCGTCAGCAGAGGATCTGCTGGAGCGGCTCGCTTTGATTCCAGGCGCAGTGACACCACTCGGGGTACTGAACGATGAGACAAGATCAGTGCAAGTCTTTCTTGATCAGGATTTTTTACAGGAGCCGGGACTTGTCGGCGTGCATCCGAATGAGAATACGGCGACGGTGTGGCTGAAGACGGAGGATCTGATCCGGATCATCCGGGAACACGGAAATGAGGTTGTGACATTTAGGTGCGAAGAGTGATAAGCTTAAATAAGGATCAAGGGTGGAATCAACACCAATGAATATCAATCTGGAATATTACAAATTTTTTTACTATGCGGCAAAATGTGGCAGCATCACACAGGCCGCAGAGGTGCTTTCTGTCACGCAGCCTGCGGTCAGTCAGGCGATTCGTGCGCTTGCAAAGGCACTTGGTACGGAGCTTTTCGTGCGCAATGGGAAAGGCGTGCAACTGACCCCGGCAGGTGAGGTACTTTATGATTATGTGAAACGTGGCTATGAACAGATCAGGATGGGTGAGCGCAAGATGCTGGAGATGACGAATATGGAGACCGGCGAGATCCGGATCGGTGCGAGCGATATGACCCTGCAGTTTTATCTCCTGCCGCATTTGCAGCGCTTCCACGAGCGCTATCCTGGGATCCGGATCAGCGTCACGAACGGGCCGACTCCGGAGACGATGCATTATTTAAGTGAGGGAAAGATCGACTTCGGTCTCGTGACGACACCCTTAAGCCACCGAAAGGGATTTCAGGCGACACCGGTGCGGATGGTGCAGGATGTTTTCGTTGCCGGCGAGCGATTCCGTGCCTTAAAGGGACAGACAATTCCGTGGAGCCGCCTGCGGGAGCTGCCGGTCGTCTGCCTGGAGAAAAACAGCAGCACGCGCAGCTATGTGGACGAGTTCCTTCTGGCTCGCGATGCAGCCCTGCATCCGGAGATCGAACTGGCCACGAGCGACATGATCGTGCAGTTTGCCCTGCGCGGCCTCGGCGTCGCCTGCGTCATGTGGGACTTTGCCGCCCCTTATCTGGAACGCGGTGAGCTGTTCGAGCTGCATTTCGAGACTTCCATTCCGGAGCGCGCAATGGAGCTTGTGACAAACGAAAAGCTGCCGCTGACCTCGGCATCGGCAAAATTTCTGGAACTGCTGGAGATTACCACTTAGCTACATTAGCATAAATTATGATTAATATAATAATTATTAATTTTACTTATAAAAGATTTTGTGGTATACTGAAACTGTTGTGGGGTTTGCCCCGTAAATGAGTTAGAAGGACAGCCGAAAAAGCGGCTGATTTCAGGAGGAAAAATTATGGTACAGGCAGTAGTAGGAGCCAACTGGGGAGACGAAGGAAAGGGCAAGATCACAGATATGCTTGCCGAGAAGGCCGATATTATCGTCCGTTTTCAGGGCGGTGCAAACGCAGGCCATACGATTGTGAACAACTATGGAAAGTTCGCGCTTCATACCCTTCCGTCTGGTATATTTTACAGCCATACGACGAGTGTCATCGGCAATGGTGTGGCACTGGATATTCCGGTGCTTTTCAAAGAGGTAAAGAGCATTGTAGATCGCGGCGTTCCGATGCCGAAGATTCTGGTATCGAACCGTGCACAGATCGTGATGTCCTATCATATTCTGTTTGACCAGTATGAGGAAGAGCGCCTTGGCAAGAATTCCTTCGGATCGACCAAGTCCGGAATCGCTCCGTTTTATTCTGATAAATTTTCCAAGATCGGTTTTCAGGTGAGTGAGCTCTTTGATGAGGAGCTGCTGAACGAGAAGGTACGTCGTATCTGTGATCTGAAGAATCCGATTCTGGAGTATCTCTATCACAAGCCGGTACTCACGCCGGAAGGACTGCTTGAGGAGCTGCATTCTTATCGTGATATGATCGAGCCGTTTGTATGTGATACATCTGCATTTCTGTACAACGCACTAAAGGAAGGGAAGACCATCCTGCTTGAAGGCCAGCTCGGTTCCCTGAAGGATCCGGATCACGGCATTTATCCGATGGTTACGTCTTCTTCCACACTGGCTGGCTACGGTGCAGTCGGAGCAGGTATCCCGCCATATGAGATCAAGAAGATCGTGACAGTCAGCAAGGCATACTCCAGTGCAGTCGGAGCAGGCGCATTTGTCAGTGAGATTTTCGGTGACGAGGCGGATGAACTCAGAAGACGCGGTGGCGATGGCGGAGAGTTCGGTGCGACGACCGGACGTCCGAGACGTATGGGCTGGTATGACTGTGTAGCTTCCAAGTACGGCTGCAGACTGCAGGGTACGACGGATGTTGCCCTGACGGTTCTGGATGTGCTTGGCTATCTGGATGAGATTCCGGTATGCACAGGCTACGAGATCAACGGTGAAGTGACGACTGAGTTCCCGACGACCGCGCTGCTTGAGAAAGCAAAGCCGGTTTATGAGAAGCTGCCGGGCTGGAAGTGTGATATCCGCGGTATCCAGAAGTACGAGGATCTGCCGGAGAACTGCAGGAAGTATATCGAGTTTATCGAGAAGCACATCGGTTTCCCGATCACCATGATATCCAACGGACCGGGCAGAGAGGACATTATTTACAGATAAAGAAAAGAGTGAATGAGTCTCCGGGGCGGAGCATTCATGAACGTAAAAAAAGCCGGTACATGCAAGTACCGGCTTTTCTGCCAGCCAGGCCAATAATCTTTACGGCTATACTGAGGGGCCGTGCATCAATTTTTATCCGATGACTCATCCTCATTTTCACGCCTGCCACTGAGCACGCGTGCGATAAGCATCATCGCGTAGAGCAGACAGGGAAGGACAATAGTACAGCCAATGGCGGCCATGAGCACGCCTTTTGTGGCCGGGCTGGCTGTGATGCCGAGAATCAGGACGGCCAGGTACAGGCTGATGAGAATCAGTGCGCCGATGAGTGCGATGATTCGTTTTGCTTTTTTCCAGTTCATATGCGAAATCCTCCGGGAACGTCATAAATTCAAGAATGTCTCAGCATTCTTGCTGCGAGATGCACATCATGCAATGCAGACACACTTCTTCTGCGCATCTCTGATATTTTCTGACTGGCTTCTATGATAAACAGGCCGGGCCGGTTCTGTCAAGTGCAATCAGAGACCGAGTGAAAGTCGGCGAGGAAAAAATGCGGAAAAGAAAGGTAAGGTAGAAAAGCTATGGAAGAGATTTCACTGAAAGGAAAATTTTCTCTGGAACTGATTAAAAAAGAACGGTTTGCCGGATCCTTTTGCGGTATGCGCTATATGCTGATGATGGAGGATGGCAAGATGAAGGCGACTGTGTATCCGGAGCCATACTGCTGGGAGGCGACACCAAAGGAGCAAAAGGAGTCGGAGCTGTTCCCGCATACGAAGGAGGGCATTGACGAGATGGTCGCATGGCTGAATCAGAAATACCGGGAAGAATATGCGGAAGCTGTAAAGGAAGAGGAGTGAACTCTTCAAGAAAGCCTTGACATTCTTGAGGCTTTGCTGCGAAGTAGCTCCCGCAATGCTACAAATAGTAAAGCGGACATTCGCAATCCGCTGATTTTTATTGATACAGCTTTGTATATTTCTCGCGGAAATACGTCAGCAGTGGCTGTGCCGAGAGCTCTTTGTGGCATACCTCGCGGAGTACGTCTTTTGGCAGGCGCAGCCCGCCGTAGCGGTGAATCTTCTCATTCAGCCAGTGGGTGATCTCCAGGATCCGTCCGGCTGCGAGCAGCTCATCGATGCTTCCGAGGTCGTGCTCGATAGCCTGAAGGAACATGCCGTCATAAATGCTTCCGAGCAGGTAGGACGGGAAATATCCAAAAGAACCGTCGGACCAGTGCATATCCTGCAGAATTCCTTCAGCATCGTTGGACGGAGTAATGTGCAGATACTGCTGCATTTTCTGATTCCAGAGTGACGGAAGCTCGGAAACAGGGGTGTGGTCGCGGAAGATTGCCTGTTCGATTTCATAACGGATGATGATGTGGAGTGGATAAGTCACTTCGTCGGCATCCGTGCGGATGAAGCTGTTTTTGACATGATTGATTTCACGGACAAAATCATCTAGGGAGATTCTTTTCAGTTCCGGAAGCAGTTCCTGTATCTGAGGATAGATCGGGAGCCAGAAATTGCGGTTGCGTCCAAGCATATTTTCAAAGAAGCGGGACTGGCTCTCGTGAACACCCATGAATGGGCAGTCGTCGGCCTCTGTGTTTTGCAGCGCGGAATCGACATTCTGCTCAAAGATGCCATGACCACCCTCGTGGATGGCAGAGAACATGGCACAGAGTGGATCATCCGGCCGGAAGTGGTTTGTTACACGCACATCATGTTTGGAAAATCCGAGTGTAAACGGATGCTCACTTTCAGCAACGGTACCGGATTCCAGAGAAAAACCGATGTAGGTAAGCAGCAGCTCCTGGACCTTTTTCTGCGCATCCGGGTCATAGTATCCTTTAAAAAGACTGCTATCCGGCTGAGGCGCAGCCAGGATCTGATCGAGCAACGGCACCAGCCCTTCCTTCAGTTCCGAAAAAACACGATCGATCGAAGCAGAATCCATTCCTTCCTCGTACTCGTCGAGCAGTACTTCATAAGTATCCTTTCCGGGGTCGGTATAAGCACAGCGCTGAATTGTCTTATCAATGAGCTTTTCCAGATACGGGGCAAAGATTGAAAAATCAGCGGTCCGCTTTGCCTCTCCCCACGCCTGCATAGAAGCGGACTGCAAGGAGATTAGCTCTTCATAGAAATCTTTCGGAATGCGGCTGTTCTTTTCCATCTGTTTTTTCAGCTTTTTTACGGTGTACTGCATGCCCTCAGAGAGCGCATTTAATTCTTCCGGCTGACTTAAGGACGTAAGCAGGGCGCGGAATTCGTCTGAAGTTGATAGGGAAAAAGATTCGGATGAAAAATAAGTCAGGGTATCGGACATGTCCTGATATCCGTTTTTTGGGGTGGCAGTGTACAGATCCCAGCTCATCAGGGTTGCAGCACGGTTGAAGTGCCGGATCCGGCTGTAGAGGGCCTGAAACTGATCAAATGTCTGGCTCACGGGGAAATCCTCCTTTTTGTGTTTTTTCATATCATATGATGTTGGGGTCGAAAGGTATTTTGACCTTTTGACCCTGGCATCATCATATCATCCTTTTGTGCGGCGGGCAAGAAAAGCTTGCATTCTCTTCTTCTTTTTAGTACAATAAGCGGAAGGGTCTGCCGAAAAGGCGGAGGATACAGATCGGAAAGGTTGGGAAATAAGAATGGAAGCATATCTGGATAATTCTGCGACGACACGTTGCCTGGAATCCGTACGGGATGTGGTGTCAAAAACGATGCTGGAGGATTATGGAAATCCGTCTTCCAAGCATATGAAGGGCGTGGAGTCGGAGCGTTATCTGAAGGACGCAAGAGAGACGATTGCAAAAACCTTAAAGGTGAACGAGAAGGAGATCTATTTTACGTCCGGCGGTACAGAGTCAAACAACTGGGCACTGCTCGGTAGCGCGTATGCTTCCCGGCGTGCCGGAAAGCATATCATTACGACAGCGATTGAGCACGCAGCTGTGCTCATGCCTCTGCAGTTTCTGGCTGAGCAGGGCTATCGGATCACCCATCTTCCGGTGGATGAGCACGGACATATCAGTCTTGCGGATCTGAAGGCGGCATTGGATGAGGAGACGATTCTCGTATCAATCATGATGGTGAACAATGAGATCGGAGCGATCGAGCCGGTCGCAGAGGCCGGGGAGATAATCAAAAAGTACAATCCGGACATTCTTTTTCATGTTGATGCGATTCAGGCCTATGGCAAGCTTCCGATCTACCCGAAGAAGCAGCACATTGACCTGCTTTCCGTCAGCGGACATAAGCTGCACGGACCGAAGGGCAGCGGCTTTTTGTACATTAGTGAAAAGGCAAAGGTGAAGCCGCTTATTTTTGGTGGCGGGCAGCAGCGCGGCATGCGTTCCGGCACGGACAATGTACCGGGAGCAGCAGGGCTTGCACAGGCAGTCAGGGAGACCTTTGCCCATTTCGAGGATAATACGGCCCATTTTTATGCGATCAAGGACCGGATGATTGACGGTCTTGAACAGCTGAAGGATCCTGCGACGGGGGAAGCGTGGGCGATTGTACATTCGATGCGGGATGAAGGCAGTGCGCCGCACATCGTAAGTGCTTCATTTCCGGGTGTGCGCAGTGAGGTACTGCTGCATGCGCTGGAGGACAGACAGATTTATGTCTCATCCGGATCTGCATGCTCCTCGAATAAAAAGCTTCCGGTGAGCACGGTGCTCAAGGAGATTCACCTTCCACAGGAACAGCTGGAGTCGACGCTTCGGTTCAGCTTCAGCCGTTTTACGACGGAGGAGGAGATTGATTATTGTCTGGATGCACTGCGGGAGCTGCTTCCGGTGCTCAGGCGCTACGCAAGACACTAAGCAAGACACTAAGACGAAATTTTTTTCGGATATGCTCTGAGATAGAAGGTGTCTTTTTACAAAATCAGATTCGGGAGTAGATTAAAGATAACAGGAGGAAGTATGTTTAAAACATTTCTGATTAAATACGGAGAGATCGCAATCAAGGGCAAGAACCGGCATCTGTTCGAGGATGCACTGGTGCGCCAGATCCGCCATGCCTTAAAGAAGTGTGACGGGGAATTTAGTGTATACAAAGAGCAGGGACGTATTTACGTCGACTGTGAGGGGATGTACGACTATGAGGAGACAGTTGGACATCTGCAGCATGTGTTCGGTATCGTCGGCATCTGCCCGGTTATGCAGGTGGAGGATCACGGCATTGAGGAGCTCGGTGATAGTGTGATCGAGTTTTTGACGAATGTATACGATATTGATGCACAGACATTTAAGGTCAATACAAGAAGAGCGAACAAGCAGTATCCGATTGAGTCAATGGAGGTCAATGCGATCCTGGGCGGACGGATTCTGGATGCATTCCCGAATATGAAGGTGGATGTGCATCATCCGGAGATTCTGATTCACGTTGAACTGCGTGAGAGCGGCAAGATTTTCATTTATTCAAAGATCATTCCGGGGCCGGGCGGTATGCCGGTCGGCACGAATGGAAAGGCAATGCTGCTGCTCTCCGGAGGCATCGACAGTCCGGTGGCAGGCTATATGATCTGCAAGCGTGGCGTAAAGCTGGATGCAACCTACTTCCATGCGCCGCCATATACGAGCGAGCGTGCGAAGCAGAAGGTCATTGATCTGGCAAAGAAGCTGACACCTTATGCCGGACCGATCAATCTGCACATTGTGAATTTTACCGATATCCAGCTCTATATTTACGATAAATGTCCGCATGACGAACTGACCATCATTATGCGTCGGTATATGATGCGTATTGCAGAGCACTTTGCAAATGAGACGAAATCCCTGGCACTTGTGACCGGAGAGAGTATCGGGCAGGTGGCGAGTCAGACGATGCAGAGCCTTGCAGCGACGAATGAAGTCTGCTCTATGCCGGTATTCCGTCCGCTGATCGGCTTTGACAAGCAGGAGATCATCGACGTGGCAGAGAAGATCGATACATATGAGACATCGATCCTTCCGTTTGAGGACTGCTGTACAATCTTTGTGGCAAAGCATCCGGTGACGAAGCCGAACCTGCATATCATTCAGGCGTCGGAGAAGAAGCTCTCTGAGAAGATTGATGAGCTTGTAAAGACTGCAATCGAGACGACAGAGACCGTGTGGGTAGAATAAAGTAAAAAATAGACCTCGGCAATCACTTGCCGCGGCCTGCTTTTTGCGAGAGATATACTGAACCGTGTGTTAGATAATATACGGAGCGAGTACCTTCAGGATATCTTCCATATTCTCTTCTGCATGAATGTTCAGATTGATCGGCTTGGAAAGATCCAGGCTGAAGATACCCATGATGGACTTTGCGTCGATGACGTATCTTCCGGATACAAGATCGAAATCATTGTTGAACTTGGTGATGTCATTTACAAAAGACTTTACTTTGTCGATCGAATTTAAAGAAATCTGTACTGTTTTCATGTTGTTGTTCCTCCCATAATTGAGATGTCAGCGGGTTACATCCACATATTAACGGGTGAAATAGGAAAAGTCAAGCTGAAAAGCTACTAAGAAACTGTGATTTATTCGTGAATTTGCCGAACGGAGGCGGAAAAATGAGAAAAAAGGCTGCCCTGCATAACCTGGGCTGTAAAGTAAATGCATATGAGACAGAGGCCATGCGGCAGCTGCTGGAGGAAGCAGGGTATGAGATTGTGCCGTTTGAGCCGGGAGCAGATGTCTATGTAATTAATACGTGTACGGTGACGAACATCGCCGACCGCAAATCCAGACAGATGCTGCACAGGGCACGCAAGATGAATCCGGATGCGGTTGTCGTGGCGACCGGCTGCTACGTGGAGACGGCGGACGGCGCAGCCAAGAAGGATCCGGCGATTGACATCGTGCTCGGCAATAACCGGAAGGGAGAACTGCTCACCGTGCTGGGAGAGTATGAGGAGCACCGCCGGGAAAAAGAGTATAAAGAGGCATTCACTGACAAGATTGACATCAATCACACAAAAGAATATGAGAATCTCCAGATTAGCCGCTCGGAAGCACGTACACGGGCGGATATCAAGGTACAGGATGGCTGCAATCAGTTCTGCACATACTGTATTATTCCGTTTGCCCGTGGACGGGTGCGAAGCCGGACAATGGACGATGTGCTGAATGAAGTGAGCATGCTCGCCGGGAGCGGCTGTCAGGAGGTTGTGCTGACCGGTATCCACTTAAGCTCCTATGGCGTGGATCTCGGAACGAGCCTGATTGAGCTGATTCAGGCAGTACATGAAGTGGATGGGATCACGCGGATTCGCCTTGGCTCCTTAGAGCCGGGCATTGTCACACCGGAATTTGCGCATACCTTATCCGCGCTTCCAAAAGTGTGTCCGCATTTTCATCTTTCTTTGCAGAGCGGCTGTGATACAGTGTTAAAAAGGATGAACCGGCGCTATACCTCCGATGAATTTGAAAAGAAATGTCAGATTTTACGGGAAGCATTTGATCAGCCGGCACTGACGACGGATGTGATTGTCGGATTTCCGGGTGAGACGGAGACAGAGTATGCGACGACGGTAGATTTCCTTACACGGGTCGGACTGTATGAGACACATATATTCAAATATTCCCGCAGACAGGGGACGAAAGCGGCAGTGATGCCGGATCAGATTCCGGAGCCGGTAAAGGGCGTACGCAGCGACCGTCTGATCGCGCTCGGCGAAGAAAACCGGAAGAGATTTGAACAAAGCTGGATAGGAAAACGGGCAGAGGTGCTTTTTGAGGAGCAGACCATGATTGATGGGAAGACTTATTTTGTCGGCTACACAAAGGAATACATCCGTGTGGCAATCCCGGCGGATCAGGATTATGCAAACCGGGAGCTTACCGGCATTTTAAAGCCAGGACCGGCAGAACATGTGCTTTTGCTGTAGTTTATATGAACATTTGCCGACGAGAACGGAAGAGATACATCAGGGTGTGGCAGGTGTTTTCGGAAGATGGAAATTTTCGTTTCCGAAAAAACCGGTTGAAAGAATGAAAAAGGAATGATATAGTTTAAAAGTACAAAAGTTTAGATAAGGGCGTGGAATGATGGCAGAGATTAATAACACACAATATTTTTCCTTTAACACGGATCCGGAGCTTCGTGTGAAAAAGGTATTTGACCTCGTGTATAACGCGATGGCAGAAAAGGGCTACAATCCGGTGAATCAGATTGTCGGCTATATTATGTCCGGGGATCCGACTTATATTACCAGCTATAAAAATGCGCGCAGCATGATTATGAAGGTAGAACGGGACGAGCTCGTAGAGGAGTTGCTCCGGGAGTATATCAAGAACCGGTCCTGGGAGCCGGAGCAGGAATGATCCGGATCATGGGACTTGATTTCGGTTCCAAGACCGTGGGGGTGGCCGTCAGTGATCCGCTTGGTATCACTGCACAGGGAATCGAGATCGTGCGTCGGACATCGGAAAATAAGCTTCGGAAGACACTGGCAAGGATAGAGGAGCTCGTCACAGAGTATGAAGTGACCGAGATCGTGCTAGGTTTTCCGAAAAATATGAACAATACCATTGGGGAACGTGCAGAAAAATCGCTGGCATTTAAAGAAATGCTGGAGCGCAGGACGGGATTGCCGGTCGTGATGTGGGATGAGCGTCTCACTACCGTAGCGGCAAACCGGACACTGATTGAGGGCGGCGTACGCCGCGAGAACCGGAAGGATTATGTAGACATGCTGGCTGCGGTATATATCTTGCAGGGATATCTGGACAGCCGCGAAAGGACATCGAATGAATAAAAGAATAGAGTTTTGCCCGGACGGAGAAAATGAGACGGTCGGGTTCTTTGTTGTGGAAGAAACAAGAATTGCAGGTGTTTCCTATCTGCTGGTGACGGAATCAGAGGATGATGAGGAAGCGGAAGCTTATATTTTAAAAGACCTCTCAGAGGATGGAGAGACTGAGGCCAGATACGTATTTGTAGAGGATGACCAGGAGCTGGAGGCAGTGTCAAAGATTTTTGCGGAGCTGCTCGAGGATGTTGATCTTGAACTGTAACGAATACGATGAGAACAAATGGAACGGAAACTGACGGGTACAGAATGCCGGGACGGTATTCTGCTCTTTGCGTGACAGATCACGTAGAAATGGAGGTGCAGATTGAAAAAAGAACAAAATATGAAACTGAAAGTTATTCCAATCGGCGGACTTGGACTGATTGGAATGAATATCACAGCATTTGAGTACAATGACAGTATTATCATAGTAGACTGTGGAATGGCATTTCCGGAAAACGATATGCTCGGAATTGATGTAGTCATTCCGGATGTCACTTATTTGAAGGATAACATTGATAAGGTCAAGGGTATGGTATTTACCCATGGACATGAAGACCATATCGGTGCGCTTCCGTATATCCTCAGGGAGCTGAATGTACCGCTCTATGCGACGAAGCTGACAATGGGGCTGATTGAGCGGAAGCTGACCGAGCACAACCTGATGCGCGGTACGAAGCGCAAGGTTGTAAGACCGGGCCAGTCGATCAATTTGGGAGAATTCCGGATCGAGTTTATCAAGACAAACCACAGTATTCAGGATGCAGTCGCACTGGCGATTTATTCTCCGGCAGGTATCGTGGTACACACGGGAGATTTTAAGGTCGACTATACGCCTGTATTCGGTGATGCGATTGACCTGCAGCGCTTTGCTGAGATCGGGAAAAAGGGTGTGCTGGCGCTGATGTGCGACAGTACCAACGCGGAGCGTCCGGGCTTTACTGCATCTGAGCGGACAGTCGGACACACGATTGACAACCTGTTTGCAGAAAATAAGGATCATCGGATTATCATCGCGACCTTTGCCTCGAATGTGGACCGTGTGCAGCAGATCATTAATACGGCGTATAAATACGGACGGAAGGTTGTCGTCGAGGGGCGAAGCATGGTCAACGTTATTGCGACGGCCTCCGAGCTTGGTTATCTGAATATTCCGGACAATACATTGATTGAACTGGAACAGATGAAGAATTATCCGGACAATCAGATGGTATTGATCACGACCGGAAGCCAGGGCGAATCAATGGCAGCCTTATCTCGTATGGCGGCAAATGTGCATAAAAAGGTAGTGATCAAGCCGGGTGATACGGTTATTTTCAGCTCAAATCCGATTCCGGGCAATGAGAAAGCAGTTTCCAAGGTCATCAACGAGCTTTATATGAAGGGTGCGAATGTTATTTTTCAGGATGTACACGTTTCGGGACATGCATGCCAGGAGGAGATCAAGCTGATCTATACGCTGGTACATCCAAAGTATGCGATTCCGGTACATGGCGAGTACCGTCATTTAAAGGCACAGGCGAATTTGGCAGAGGGTCTTGGCATTGAGAAGGATCACATTTTCATTTTAAAGACCGGCGATGTGCTGGAGATGGATGATGAGAGCGCAAAGGTGACCGGACATGTACAGACCGGTTCGATTCTGGTCGACGGACTTGGTGTGGGAGATGTCGGAAATATTGTGCTGCGTGACCGCCAGCATCTGGCGGAAGACGGTATTGTGATCGCCGTGCTGACGCTGGAGCGTTATTCGAATCAGATTCTTTCCGGACCGGACATTGTGTCCCGTGGATTTGTCTATGTGCGTGAGGCAGAGGATCTCATGGAAGAAGCGCGTGAGATCGTGCAGACGGCGATGGAGGGATGCATTTCTCACCATGTCACAGACTGGGGCAAGATGAAGACAGCGATCCGCGATACCCTTGGTGAATTTCTCTGGAAGCGCACGAAGCGCCGCCCGATGATTCTTCCGATCATTATGGAAGTAGAGTAAGGCGGGATGGATATGAATCAGATTGAAGCATGTACCGAGTCGCTTGTCAGCGCGATTCAGGAGAGTTTGGAGTATCAGAAGTTCTGCCGGATAAGAGATGAGGTAAAAAAGAATCCGGAGCTTCATGCAAAGATCAGTGCGTTCCGCCGCCATGTCTATGAGGTGCAGAATTCCAGAGAACCACTTGATATGTACGGAGAGATGGAGCGCATTACGCGAGACTATGAAGCATTTCGCCGGGAGCCGCTTGTAGAGGAATTTCTTGAGAGTGAGCTGTGGGTGTGCCGGATGATTCAGAATATCACGTTGCAGGTGACCCGGGCGGTGGATCTTGATACAGAAGAAGTGACAGCAGGTATTGAGCTGTAGGCAGGAGGAGACATGATCATACCGGAACGGATGTCGGTGTACATCAATTCTCTGGATGTCGGGAACGGGGCGTTTCTGGATGAGCTGGAGCAGGAGGCACTGCGGGATGACGTCCCGATTATCCGGCAGGATATGCAGAGCTTTTTGAAAGTGCTGCTGGCCATGCATCAGCCGAAGCAGATCCTTGAGGTCGGCACGGCGGTCGGGTTTTCAGCGCTTCTGATGGCAGCAAATACGGAAATGTGTCACATTACAACGATTGAAAAATACGAAAAACGGATCCCGGTGGCAAAGGAGAATTTTCAAAAATCCGGTATGGGACATCGCATCACGCTGCTGGAAGGCGATGCACTTGCAATCATGCAGGAGCTGACCGGGACATACGATATGATATTTATGGATGCAGCAAAGGGGCAGTATATTCATTTTCTGCCGGATGCGCTGCGGCTTCTGCGCACAGGCGGTATTCTGATTTCCGATAATGTGCTGCAGGATGGTGACATCATCGAGTCCCATTATGCGGTGGAGCGCCGGAATCGGACGATCTACCGGCGGATGCGGGAGTATCTTTATGTGCTCAAGCATACGGACGGACTGCTCACATCGATCGTACCGGTCGAGGACGGAGCAGCGGTGACAGTGAAGCAGAAGGAAGCGATAGTGTTGCCGAAAGCGTGAGGAAGAGTGCTGCTGACAGAACACTGGCGGCTGGTATCTGTGGCAAAACAGCACAGAGAAAGACCGCGGTCAGATTGTAAATATTAGATAGAAAACAGAATGAAATGAAAAATTCTCCTGTAGATGCCAGGGTCAGACCAGAAAAGGCAGAGGAGAAAAAGAAGAGAGACAGGAACAGGATTATGAGACATCCAGAATTATTAATCCCGGCGAGCAGCCTGGAGGTATTGAAGACCGCAGTGGTATTTGGCGCAGATGCGGTATACATTGGCGGCGAGGCATTCGGTCTGCGCGCCAAAGCGAAAAATTTTTCGATGGAGGATATGAAGGAGGGCATTGCCTTTGCACACGAGCATGGCGTAAAGGTATATGTGACGGCGAATATTCTCGCGCACAATGGCGACCTTGCAGGCGTGGAAGCTTATTTTGAGGAACTCAAAGAGGTTCGGCCGGATGCTCTGATCATCGCAGACCCAGGTGTATTTGCGATCGCAAAGCGTGTCTGTCCGGAAATTGAACGCCATATCAGCACGCAGGCAAATAATACAAATTATGAGACGTACCGCTTCTGGTATGAGCTGGGAGCGAAGCGGGTCGTTTCCGCACGGGAGCTCTCCATGGCAGAGATCAAAGAGATCCGGGCGCATATTCCGGATGATCTGGAGATCGAGACGTTTGTGCACGGAGCGATGTGTATCTCCTATTCCGGAAGATGCCTGTTGAGCAATTATTTCACAGGCAGGGATGCAAATCAGGGTGCCTGCACCCATCCGTGTCGCTGGAAATATGCGGTCATGGAGGAGAGCCGTCCGGGTGAATACCTTCCGATCGAGGAAAATGAGCGCGGGACGTATATTTTTAACTCCAAGGATCTGTGCATGATCGAACACATCCCGGATCTGATCGACGCCGGTATCGACAGCTTCAAGATCGAGGGCCGGATGAAGACCGCACTCTATGTGGCGACGGTGGCGCGGACGTATCGGAAGGCACTGGATGATTATGCAAAGTCACCAAAGCTGTATCAGCAGAATATGAGCTGGTATCTGGATCAGATTTCAAACTGCACATACCGGCAGTTTACGACCGGTTTCTTTTATGGAAAGCCGTCGGCGGAAGCACAGATTTACGACAGCAATACCTACATCAAAGAATATACGTATCTTGGCATCATCGGAGATACAAGAGCAGATGGACGGGTGTGCATCGAGCAGCGCAACAAGTTCCTTATCGGCGATCAGATCGAGATCATGAAGCCGGACGGAAGCAATGTCACGACGACAGTGCTTGGCATCGAGAATGAGGACGGCGAGGCGATGGAGAGTGCGCCGCATCCGAAGCAGGTGCTGTGGCTTGCGCTGGATGCGCAGGCAGACCGCTATGATATTTTGCGGATGGCAGTGTGAAAGCGTAAGGACTTGCTTGATTCGGTTAAAAAGAAAAAGATGGAAAAGCACTTCAAAGCGGGCTGATGCATAAGATAGCATAAAACCGCTTAGAGGTGCTTTTTTGAAAACATTTAAAATGCCGCTTCTGGCTGAGCAGGAAAAGGAATATCTGGCACGTTGCCAAATGGGAGATGTCGAGGCCAGAAATGCACTGATTGAGCACAATCTAAGGCTGGTAGCGCACGTGGCAAAGAAATATCAGTCGCCGGATCAGGAGACGGATGAACTGATTTCAATCGGAATTATCGGGTTGATTAAGGCTGTCATGACCTTTGATCCGGAAAAGAACAGTCGGCTGGCAACCTATGCGGCGCGCTGTATTGAAAATGAATTGCTTATGATGCTGCGCACACGGAAAAAGAGGATGCGCGAGGTGTCGATGTATGAGAAAATCGGGACGGATCAGGAGGGACGGGAGCTGCGGCTGATGGATGTGCTGGAGAGCCCGCCGCTCGATATCTTAGAAGACATGGAGCGGGAGCAGAACCTGCGGCATCTTTCAGACTGTCTGGAACGTGTATTAAGCGGCCGAGAGCTGCAGGTCATCTGCGAGCGCTACGGGCTGCTGGGGTACAAGGAGCGCACACAGCGGGAGATCGCAAAAGAGCTTGGCATTAGCCGCTCGTATGTGTCGCGGATCGAGAAACGGGCGGTGGAGCGGCTGCGGGAGGAGTTTCAGCCATAATTTAGCGTATAATACTCAAGTGTGATTTGCGGCAAATCGACCGGGATGAGCAGCAGGAAATGACAGTCGGAATTCCTACAGACTGTACAGCAAACCTGCAGACAAGTGATGAGGTAATATGAGCAAATGATTTATGTATGTGAATTTACACAGAATAACTGGCGAGAAAGGCTTGCCGGCGCCTCGCTGCAGGCGGGGCTGGTGAGTGCTTCTGAAGTGGAAGCGCTCTGGCAGGGGAATGAACGGGTCATCCGACATCGGAGGGAGCACCTGAGTGCGTGGCTGCTCTTTTTGTACGCACTGCGGACGGAATACGGGATGACGGAGCTTTCCAGCCTGCAGCTTGCAAAGCACCCGCATGGAAAGCCATATAGCGTAGCACACCCAGAGCTCTTTTTTAACCTGAGCCACTGCAAGAGCGCCTGTGCCTGCGTGCTCGCAGACCGTCCGGTCGGGATTGACGTGGAGCGGAAGCTTTCCTATAAGGAGGCGCTGATGCGCCGGATCTGCACAGAGGAAGAGCAGGCGCTCTTTGCCGATTGCCAGAATGACACAGAGCGTGCCGACCTGCTCTCGGTGCTCTGGCCAATGAAGGAAAGCTATGTGAAACGGGATGGGCGTGGGCTTTCCCGTGGACTGGATCAGGTGTCATGTGCGGCATATCTGCGGGAATACCGGAGCGATCATCGAAAAAACAGAGAACAGACTGCGGTGCAGAAAAATGCAAATCAGAAGCAATCCACAGGCATTTATTGTCTTAAGAACGCAATATCGAAGCAGGATGAGATTGCGATGGCGTCTGAGATGTGTGTATTTGTTTATGATGCGTATACACTTGCGGTCTGCGGCTGTGCGGATGCAGAGCTTGTACAGGTTACCGAAGGCTTGCTGTATGAATGATAGGGTGATAGAAAGTGATATCTTCTATTCATATGGACTTTACGTTATAATACTTATCTGCAGGCCGACGCCACAATTGCGTCCGGACCCGAGATATGTCTATCTGTCTATGAGATATGCACATTTGCTAACGTTTACCAGAAGACAGAATATGAAATTTATAGTAATAGAGAAAAACGAAAAACCACACAGGAGGTTCACCATGACAGAAATAAATAATGATACGAATCAGACCCCGCACAAGCGCCGTGTCCGCTATTCCGGTACGCATCCGCGGTCTTATAAGGAAAAGTACAAGGAGCTGAACCCGGAAAAGTACGGCGATACGATCGAGAAGGTCATCCGAAAGGGCGGGACTCCGGCGGGGATGCACATCTCGATCATGGTGCAGGAAATTCTGGATTTTCTGCAGATTCAGCCAGGGATGCAGGGACTGGATGCGACGCTTGGCTATGGCGGACATACGAGAAAAATGCTGGAGCAGCTAAAAGGAGAAGGACATTTGTATGCGCTGGATGTCGATCCGATCGAGTCTGAGAAGACGAAGGCGCGTCTCGCCGGATATGGCTACGGCCCGGAGATACTGACAGTGAAGCTGACGAACTTTGCCAATATCGATCAGGTGGCAGAAGAGGTCGGCAAGTTTGACTTTGTGCTTGCGGATCTCGGTGTTTCCTCGATGCAGATCGACAATCCGGACCGTGGATTCACCTACAAGGCAGAGGGGCCGCTGGATCTTCGCATGAACCCGATGGAAGGGATCAGCGCTTCGGATCGCCTGCTTGGTATTTCGAAAGAAGAACTGATCGGCATGCTTGTGGAAAATTCGGATGAGCCGTATGCGGAGGAGATCGCGGAGAAGATCCTGCAGCGAAACCGGAAAAGCAAGGCGGGCTGGACGACGACAGAGCTGCATGAGGTGATCGCATCAGCGCTTGCGCGGATTCCGGAAAAAGAACGGAAGGAAGCGGTCAAGAAGGCGAGCGCCCGCACATTTCAGGCGCTGCGGATCGATGTGAATCATGAATTTGAGGCGCTGTATGCACTGATGGAGAAGCTGCCGTTCGTACTGAAGCCTAACGGCAGAGCCGCAATCCTCACGTTCCATTCCGGAGAAGACCGACTCGTGAAAAAGACCTTCCAGCAGTTTTACCGGGAAGGCGTTTATCAGGATATTGCCAAGGATGTGATCCGTCCGTCGCAGGAGGAATGCATCCAAAACAGCCGGGCGCGCTCGACGAAGCTGCGCTGGGCGATCCGGGCCGGAGAATAACATGGCATCGGTGTTATAAGAAGACCTTATAGCTGGGTATTTTTTCTGGATATTGGACAAGCATTCCCTAGTATGTTACTATGACATCAGGAAAAAAATTGTATCAATTTTACAGAAAATACGGACAACTTATGAGGAGCAGATGATTATGAAAAAGAATGTAGCAATTTTTGCAGCAATATTAGGGTTAAGCTTATCGACCGTATCCGGTGCGTTTGCACAGGAGCTGGACACCGAGAACCCGATCAAGATCGGCTATGTCGGTGCTTTATCCGGAGATACCGCACTGTGGGGACAGGCAGGATTAAACGGCATGGAGCTGACCGCAAAGCAGATCAATGAAGATGGCGGTATCCTTGGCAGAGAGGTACAGGTCATTGGTCTGGATGGAAAAGGCGCACCGGATGACTCCGTCACCGCTTACAAGAAGCTCGTAGAGGAAGAGGGCGTATCCGCTGTCGTAGGAACGAACTTCTCCAGCTGCAACATTGCGATCGCAGCAGTGGCAGATGAGCTGAAGGTTCCGGTTATCGCGACAGCAGCATCCAATGATCTGGTAACGGTTGATGCGGATGGTAATTTGCATCCGTATTCCTTCCGCCTCTGCTTCATTGACTCTTACATGGGTTATCTGGCAGGATCCTATGCGTATAATGAGCTTGGCCTGAAGACCTGTGCATTGATCACAGATGTGACCGACAGTTACAGCACGAGCGTAGGTCAGTACATGGTAGATACTTTTACTGAGCTTGGCGGAGAGCTGGTTGCTTCCGAAGAAGCTCAGAACGGAGATAACGATTTCCGCGCACAGCTGACGAAGATCGCAGCGGCACAGCCGGATGTCCTGTTCATTCCATGGAACTATGAGAATGTATGCCTGATCGCACAGCAGGCACGTGAGCTTGGTATCGAAGGTGTATTCTTTGGTGCAGACGGCTGGGATACGACCGAGCTGATCGAGCTGTCCAACGGTGCACTGGAGGGCTGCTATTATGTATCCCGTCCGGGCTTCAACCTTCCGGAGGCAGCTGCTTACGGTGAGGTATATCAGAAAGAATACAACGTTGCGCTTGAGGCAGAGTGTCTGTACGGAAATGATGGTGTGATGTGGATCAAGCAGGCGATCGAGGCAGCCGGCAGCGACGATCCGACTGCGATCCGCGATCAGCTGGAGGCGACCACAAGCTTTGACGGACTGCTCGGACATATGAGCATTGATCCGGCGACCCACAATCCGAGCAGAGATGCCGCGATCTTTGAGGTCAAGGATAATGAAGTACAGTATGTAGGCATTTACGAGCCGGAACAGAGCAAGTAGTCAGCAAACTGAAAAGGGAAATAAAAGGGACCGGAGGTGCAGTAAAAATGCATTTCCGGTCTTGGATTTGCTTGGGTATTCTCGGGCTTAAGAAAAACATTTTTTGATATATTTCAGGATAAATACAGAAAGTAAGGAGACAGAGCAATGAAAATTTTGCTGCAACAGATCATCACCGGAATCTCTATCGGGAGCATTTATGCGCTGATCGCTTCCGGCTACGCGCTTGTATACAGCCTGCTGGATTTTTCCAACTGGGCACACGGAGAGGTATGCATGCTGGGCGCTTATGTATGCTTTATGGCGACGCAGGTGGATGCGATCCCGTTCTGGCTTGCCTGTGTGATTGGTATTGGCGGCGCGGCGGTCATCAGCTTTTTGAACGAGCGTGTGGCATACCGCAGGATCCGCAACAACGGTTCCCCGAATATGTTTCTGATGATCGCAGCCATGGGACTTTCCACGACCTACCAGAACCTGGCAAATGTGATATGGAAATCCAAATTCAAGCAGCTCCCAAAGCTGTTCAAGGTCGGTACGATCAATATCAGCGGTATTTTTATCGGAAAGACGGATATGCTCTGTCTGGTGCTCTCGGCGATCGCACTGGTCATTTTGCTGTTCCTGATCAATAAGACTAAATTTGGGCTGCATGTACGGGCGGTAGCCTGCAGCAGCCGGACGGCCGGTCTGCTCGGTATCAAGATCGACCGTGTGATTGCGATGGTATTTCTTCTGGCCGGTGCACTTGCCGGACTTGCAGGTATTACATACGGAATGAAGTACAATATCTATCCGACTATGGGAAATGTGGGCTTAAAAGCATTTATCGCATCCGTTATCGGCGGACTCGGAAGCGTGCCGGGTGCAATTGCAGGAGCGCTGCTGCTCGGACTGATCGAGACGGTCGTATCCGGCTATATCAGTTCCGGTCTTCGCGATCTGATTTCATTTTGCCTGCTGATTGTCATTCTGCTGGTCAGACCGAGCGGACTGTTTGGCGTGGATGTACAGGAAAAAGCATAGGAGGAGAAAGTCATGTTGAATTCGTTTCAGGAAGGTGTTCTGGTTATCTGCTGTGTGAACATGATCGCCGTGCTCGGTATGTCTGTGCTCACCGGATTTACCCGTCTGTTTTCCTTTGGAAATGCAGGCTTTATGTCGATCGGTGCTTATGCGGCGGCGATCTGCAGTGTACAGTTTAAGCTCCCATTTGTTCTGTCGATCCTGATCGGCGCGGCGATTGCGGGTATTGTATCCTATATTCTCGGCAGTCTGACGATCCGGCTGCGCGGCGATTATTTTCTGATCAGCTGTCTCGGCTTTGGCGAGTGTGTCCGGGTATTATTTAACTATACAAAAGATATTACAGGCGGTGCAAACGGCTACTCAAATATTCCGTACAGGACGACCGGTGCAGTGGCTGTGATCTGTACCGTGCTGGCATTTATCATTGCATGGAATTTCATTCATTCCAGATACGGACAGGCATTGACGGCGATCCGGGAAAATGAGATGGCGGCAGCGGCAAATGGCATCAATGTCGTGCGTTATAAAAAAATGTCGTTTGTGTTCAGCGCGATTTATGCAGGCTGGGCAGGCGGACTGTATGCACATTATCTGCGCTTCATCACACCGACCTTATTCAATCTTGGAAAGAGCAGTGAGCTTGTTATCACGACGGTGCTCGGCGGACTTGGCAGTCTGACAGGAAGTGTGCTAGGTACATTGATTGTGCAGATTCTGCCGGAAATATTCCGGAGTATGTCTGAGTACCGTATGCTGTTCTACGGAATCGCAGTTGTCCTTGTGATTCTTCTGCGTCCAAACGGACTGTGCGGCTACTGGGAATTCAGCCTGACCCGGCTGGTTCAGAAGATCCGGAACATCGGAAAAAAGACAGCAAAGGAGAACAGCCATGAGTGAAGCCATTCTGGAAATGCAAAATGTAGAAAAAAGATTTGGTGGAGTGCGGGCGATCGACCAGTTCAGCCTTAAGGTGGAGCCGGGAATGATTTACGGGCTGATTGGCCCGAACGGTGCCGGAAAGACGACAATATTTAATACGATCACCGGAATTTATCAGGCAGACGGCGGCAGAATTCTGTTTCAGGGAAAAAATATCACAAAGATAGAGCCGCATGAAGCCGCACATCTTGGCATCGCGCGTACCTTCCAGAATATCCGCCTGTTTGGAAATCTGTCAGTAAAGACGAATGTTATGATTTCCTGTAATATGCATTCCAAATACCACCTTGGCGATGCACTGTTGCGTACGCCCCGCTACCGCAAAGCGACAAAAGAGACTGAGGATTGCGCGATGGAGTTCCTGGATATCGTAGGACTGGCAGATAAAGGAGAGGAGCGCGCGAGCAGTCTTCCGTACGGACATCAGCGAAAGCTGGAGATTGCCCGTGCGATGGCGACCGATCCGAAGCTTCTGCTGCTCGACGAGCCGGCAGCCGGTATGAATGCAGATGAGTCTTTGGAGCTGGTCGAGTTTATCCGTAAACTGAAGCAGCGATTTGACATCACAATTTTGATGATTGAGCATCACATGGACGTTGTCACAAATCTGTGTGACGCGTGTACGGTACTGAATTTCGGTAAAACCCTGGCGACCGGCACAGTGGAAGAGATCAAGAAGAACCCGGAGGTTATCGCAGCATATCTGGGAGGAGACGAATAATGGCACAGGAATTATTAAAGGTAGAACATTTGTCGGCTGCGTACGGAGGTATCCATGCGCTGTATGATATTTCATTAAAGGTCGATGCCGGTGAGATCGTGGCGGTGCTCGGTGCAAACGGAGCAGGCAAATCGACGCTGCTCAAATGCCTTTCCAGTGAGAAAAAGGCGGCAGGCGGGACAATTACATTTGACGGCAAGCCGCTTCCGCCAAAGCCTTATCAGGTCGTAGAAGAGGGCATGGTCATCGTGCCGGAAGGCCGTCAGATTTTTTATAAGCTGTCGGTAAAGGAAAATCTGAAGATCGGCTGCTGTCTGCGTAAGGATACGGACGGTATCCGGACGGATTTTGAGCGCATCTATGCGATGTTCCCGCGCTTAAAGGAGCGTGAAAGCCAGTATGGCGGACTGCTCTCCGGCGGTGAGCAGCAGATGCTTGCAATTGCACGCGGACTGATGGCACGGCCGAAGCTTTTGATGCTCGACGAACCAAGCCTTGGGCTGGCGCCGATCATTGTGAATCAGATTATGGATATCTTAAAGGAAGTAAATCAGGATGGCACAGCGATTCTTCTGATTGAACAGAATGCGCGAAAGGCATTGAAGCTCTGCGACCGGGCATATCTCGTCAACGTTGGCAATATTGTGGCAGAGGGAACCGGAGCTGATCTGCTCGCAGATGAGAAGCTGATGCAGGCATATTTGGGACAGTAAAGACACGGGACAGGCAAGTAGCGAAGCTAGGCCCTGTCAGCAAAGCTGCAGGGATGGATTGCGAATGTCCGCTTTACCGCAGAGCTACAGGGATGGATTGCGAATGTTCGCTTTACTATCAGGAGGAGAAAACAGATGAAAGCAGCAGTATGGCATGGATATAAAGATGTGAGAATCGAAGAAGTCGCAGAGCCGACACCGAAAAAGGGTCAGGTCAAAATTGCAGTAGACTGGGCCGGTATCTGCGGGACGGACCGTCATGAGTACGAGGGGCCGAATTTTATCCCGGTGAAGAAGCCACATCGTCTGACCGGCCGGGTTGCACCATTAATTATCGGTCATGAGTTTTCCGGTCGGATTGTGGAGCTGGGAGAGGATGTGGATGGCTGGAAGGTCGGTGACCGCGTGACGGCGAATGGCAGCCTGACCTGTGGCAAATGTGAAGCATGCAGAAGCGGTCGCTACAATATTTGCCAGAAGCTTGGATTCCTCGGAGTAGGTGACGACGGTGCGTTTGCGAACTATGTTGTCGTTGAAGCAGCGAAGCTCTTCCGGATTCCGGAAGGTGTGAGCCAGCGTGAGGCGGCAGTGGCAGAGCCGCTCGCATGTGGTATTCATGCAACGAACCTGATGGGCGATATGAACGGGAAGGATGTCGTGGTGATCGGCCCCGGCATCATCGGCCTTTCGGCTTTTTTCGGTGCAAAATATGCAGGCGCGAGTCGGATCCTCGTATCCGGTATCGGTGACTATCGCAGGGAGCTGGTGGAGCGCTATGGCGGAACGTATATCGATTCCTCAAAGGCTGATTTGGAGGAGTACGTGCGGACGTGGGGCGATGGCAGGCTGGCTGATATTGTATACGAGTGCATCGGTGCGGAGAAAACACTCGATCAGGCGATCCGCATCACGAAGCCGGGCGGAAAGCTTATGGTCATGGGTGTATTTGGAAAGAAGCCGACGGTAGACATGAATACGCTGCAGGAGGCAGAACGTATCCTGTATACAAGCCAGGCGCATGTAAATGAGATTGCGACTGCGCTGGAATATATGAAAGAAGGTAAAATCCGTGCAGATGAGCTGATTACAAAGGAAGTTACCTTAGATACACTGACCGAGGAGGGCTTTGAATATCTGATCGGACACGGACCGGAAAATATTAAGGTTCTGATAAAAATCGGAGAGGAAAAATAAGAGCGGAAAAACAGGAGCCAAAAGGCATTGCCACATTCTGAAGCAGGAACGTGGCAATGCCCTTTTTGACAGAAAAATGCGTTGGGCTAGGGTCTTTGCCAGATGGATTCAAGTCTCAAAGCGAGTCGCCGGTGGGATGAAATAAGGCTACCGCAATCCCATTGGCTTTAGACAATGGGTTAAGGTAGCTAAAAATCAGAAATTATTGTATACTCATGGCATGGGAACATGGAAATCTAAAAACAGACACAAATACCTATTACAATATCACATTATTTTCGTCTGCAAATACAGGAAGAAATTACTGGTTTCGAGACAGATATCAGATGATATAAAGCAGTTTTCATATGAGATATGTCAAAGGCACAGTGTTATTATCAGATATATGGAAACGGATAAAGACCATATTCATTACATGATAGAGACAGAACCAACAATGTCTATTAGTAAGATTGTAAACCTGATGAAGAGCTATACAATATACCATATATGGAAAAGATATCCCCAATATTTACGAAAACAATTTTGGAAAGGACATACCTTTTGGACAGATGGACATTTTGCATGTAGTGTAGGAAATGTATCGGAAGAAATGCTGAAAAGATATATAGAAAATCAAGGTTGAGAAAGAGGGTGACAGTGGATGTTAAAGGCATATAAATACAGAATATATCCTAATAATGAGCAGAAAATACAAATTGCAAAAACATTTGGCTGTTGCCGTTTTGTATATAATCAGACACTGGCATACCGGAAAGAAGTATATGAGAAAGAGAAAAAAACAGTTAGTAAAACTGACTGTAACAATTACTGCAACAGACAATTAAAGAAAGCATATGAATGGCTGAAAGAAGTGGATAAATTTGCTCTGACAAATGCGATTTACAACATGGATGCTGCATATCAGAAATTTTTTAAGGAACATGCAGGATATCCGAAGTTTAAGAGTAAACACGATAATCATAAGTCATATACAACAAATTTTACGAATGGCAATATAGCAGTAGATTTCGATGGAAATAGAGTAAAACTGCCTAAACTAAAAAATGTAAAAGCAAAACTGCATAGAAATTTTAGCGGGCAGATAAAATCGGCAACGATATTACAAATTCCGAGTGGAAAATATTATGTATCAATTTTAGTGGAAACAGAACATGTGGAACT
>CABIZF010000005.1 GCA_902363135.1 Lachnospiraceae bacterium | reverse complement strand
ATCAGTCAATTCATATCGCCGCAACATAATAAACACCCCTTTTTCTTTATTTTATCATGAAAAAGGGCATAAAAACATATGTTTTGTGCAATTTTTAATTTTCAAACACGCTCTAGGACAGATTATTCTAAAAATTCAGTGATGAGCATGCACATGAAATCTTACTTCGTTTAGGTACGAAAAAGGGCAATGGAAACTTTGTGTTCAGATGAGCTCTCACTATCTTGGTAACAACCGCAAGTTGCAGTGAAATATTGACGATGCATTCCGTATATATTCCACACATGGCTAAGCCCGACTAGAATGTGGGTGAAAAATTTTACAAGCGCCAGAGTTCCCTCTGGCGCTCATTTTACTTTCGCTGTGCGTTTTTTCTGTACTCTAATGGCAACAATCCCGTGCTTTTTCGGAATAATTCTGCAAATCGGCTTGAAGTGGAATAGCCTACTGTTTGGGCAACTTGTCCGACTGTCAGCTCTGTATATGCCAGCAGATATTCTGCTTGGCTCATGCGCCGCTGTTGAACATATTCCGTGATGGTGCAGTCGTAGTATTTCTTAAAACAGCTTTTGAGCTTTGTCGTTCCCATGCAGGCAATCTGTGTTAGCCGCTCCAGGGGAATATCAAAAGCATAGTGGTCGCTAAGATAAGCGGCAACTATTTGGAGATTTTCAATATCCTGTTGAGAGAGCTTATGGGCTGGTTTATCAGGATGTTTCTTCTGATATTCCACCACCATTGAAACAGCTTCTGCGACTTTACCCTCATAAAAAAGTTTTGCTGCAATCCCTTCCCCGCGATAGTCTTTGATTTCTGTGAGTAACCGTGACATTTCTGGAAAGTCGGATGTTTGGTCGATCTTCCGAAATGCATCCACAGGATTGATCTGTGCCTCCGGGTACAGTTTTTTCAGGTAGTCCTCATAATATGCTGGTGCAATCTCAATCCCAACCGAACGGATTGGAATATTTTTATGTATCAAAGCCTTGTATGGAGCGTAGCCTCCAATAAATGTTTTGATACAACCTGCAGACAGTCTACGGTATGGAGATAATTCCTCCCCGGAAATAGAGTCATACCGAGTGATACTCAGACATTCCGGCATGGAGCATTCCAACATGAAATCTTCGTGGAAGGAAAAGTTATGGATTTTAATATCATATAAGTCTTTCTGTCCATAAGTCCAGTAGGTGCCTTCTCCAACTTCGGGAGAAAGTTTCCAGCAGTCACCTAATGCTCCATATTGCTGGTTGTCTGGGTTACGGATAAAACCGTGTTCAATCAGTAGCGGTGTATAAAACTGGTCAATAATTTCAGACATGAAAACAGACCGCCTCCTTTTTGCAACGATTAGACGAACTTTTGAAAGGAACAGACGAACATTGCCGGAACCTATTGAATGTTGTTCGATAAATGCGTATTGTATTAGGCGAAGATTAGAGGTATCTAACCGAAGAATATCACAAACCACTTGTCGAGTCAAGACAATGAAAGGTAGGAGGTCAAAATGAGTAATCAAGTAAATTCTATGAACAAAGGTCTGACAGTGAAAGACCTTGTAACAACAGGTATTTTTACCGCACTGTTATTTGTTTTTGTATTGGTGGGCGGCGTCTTTTTTGCAACGAATCCTGTACTTACTTTTTTCATGCCAGCAGGAGGTGGGCTGCTTGCTGGCCCCATTTATCTTTTGCTGATTGCAAAAGTACATAAGCGTTGGAGCCTTTCTATAATGGGCGTTATCATGGGTATTATTTGGTTCGTGACTGGTATGCACTGGGCTTTTGCATTGGGCTACATGATCATGGCGATTGTCGCGGACTTTGTTGCTGGTGCAGGGCAGTACAAAAGCAAAAAACTCAACAGCCTGTCTTATATTCTGTTCTCTCTCGGTGGCACTGGTTCATATATCGTGTTCTTTGTTGACCCCAACGGCTGGGCGCAGACCATGCTGGGAAACGGAACTGAACAGAGTTACATCGACACCATGCAGGCAACTGCAAATACCGGCATCCTGATTGCCATGTTTGCTGCTGTTATCATTACATCTGCAATCAGCGCTTTTGTAGGCTGCAAAATGCTGAAAAAGCAGTTTGAAAAAGCAGGTATTACAGCATGAGCGGTAAACGCCACAAGAAAGAGCTTTGGCTCGACCCACGGGCCAAGCTCTTTCTTATTCTTATGTGTGTTTTATCGTCCATGTTTGCGCCCTCACTTGCATATCAATTTATCCTTGTTATGCTGATTGCGATATTGGGGGCTTTCTTTGGAAAGTGGAAATATGTCATTAAGGCTGTATGCTTTTATGCGGTCATCTGTGCCCTGACAGTTTGGATCATGGCAGAAATGACAGGCACGCTGCGGACAATGTTTATTGCCTTTTTAGGCTTGTTTCATAAGGTCTATGCGTGCGGAACCTTGGCTGGGATTGTTCTGACTACTACAAAAGTCAATGAGTTCCTGTCTGCTATGAACCGTGTCCGCGCACCCAAAAAGTTAGTAATTCCTATGGCAGTTATGCTGCGGTACATTCCAACTATTCAAGAGGACTGGCGCTATATCACAGACGCTATGCGAATGAGAGATGTTTCACCATCTCTGGCGGGCTTTTTAACACATCCGGGCATGACGGTTGAGTGTATTTATGTGCCTTTATTGATGGCAGCTTCAAAAGCGGCGGATGATCTTTCTGTTGCTTCTGTCACTCGTGGAATTGAAAATCCCAATCCACGCACCTGTCTTGTCCAGATAAAATGCGGAATTTCCGATTGGGGCGTCATGGCCGTTGCCGTAGCTTATCTGATTTTTGAATTATGTGTGCGAGGAGGTGTGATCGGTTGATTGAGTTTGAAAATGTATCGTTTTCCTATACGGGGCAGGAACATGGTGGGCTGCGCGACATCAATTTGAAAATTTCGGACGGAGAATTCGTCCTGTTCTGTGGCCGCAGCGGGTGCGGAAAAACAACGATTACAAGGCTGGTGAATGGACTGATCCCTCAGTTTTATCAGGGGGAGCTTCATGGCCGTGTGCTGGTAGATGGTCAGGAAATCAGCAATATCCCCATGTATCAGATTGCCGCTAAGGTTGGCTCCGTTTTCCAAAATCCACGGACGCAGTTTTTTAATGTTGATACAGACAGTGAGATTGCCTTTGGAATTGAAAATGAAGCTCGCCCTCCTGAGAAATTGGCTGAGCGAGTAGAGCAGACAACTGAAGATTTGCATATTCAAAAGCTGCGAAACAGAAATATTTTTGAGTTGTCCGGCGGAGAAAAGCAGAAAATCGCCTTTGCTTCTGTTTATGCCATGAACCCACAGATTTATCTATTGGATGAACCATCCTCTAATCTGGATATGACTTCGATCCAAGAACTAAAGGAACATTTGCGGCTGATAAAAAAACAGGGCAAAACAGTTTTGATAGCGGAACATCGTCTGTACTACCTGATGGAGTTGGCTGACCGAATTGTTTATCTGGAAAAAGGAGAAATCAAAGGAATATACACCCCGGAAGAATTTTGGCAGCTATCTGAATCTGATCGTGAACACATGGGGCTGCGAGCTGTTGATCTACAGGCGGTATTCCCGCAAAAAGCCCACTTGCCTGCGCCTACCCCTGTATTGGAGCTGCGGAATGTGACGCTCCGTTACAAGAAGCAAACAATTTTGCATGACATTGAGCTATCCGCCGGAAAGGGCGAAGTGATTGGTGTTGTCGGCCACAACGGAGCTGGAAAGACTACATTTTCCCGCGCTCTCTGTGGGCTTCACAAAGACTGCGATGGACAATTTTTGTGGGAAAGCGAGCCGATTGAGCGTAAGGAAAGGCTGAAACGCTCTTACATGGTTATGCAGGATGTGAATTATGAACTTTTCGCTGACAGCGTGGCGGCAGAGTGCTCCTTTGGTATACGCAATCCAGATCAAACACTGGTAAATGCAACTTTGGAGGAATTAGGCCTTACCCAATATCGGGAGCGCCATCCAAACACGCTTTCTGGCGGTCAAAAGCAACGAGTAGCTGTAGCTGTTAGCATGATTTGTGGGAAAGATCTGCTGGTATTCGATGAACCGACCAGCGGCCTTGATTTTGACAGTATGACGCAGGTGGCGGGACTGATCCGCCGGTTGTCCAATATGGGAAAGGTTATTTTCATTGTCACCCACGATTTTGAATTTGTCTGCCGTACCTGCTCCCGTGTCCTGCATTTTGACGAGGGCGAAATGCCCGATGATGTACCAGTTACAATGGATGCCCTCCCGAAATTGAGAGAGCTGTTCTCTGTTTCAGATGGAAAGGAGAGGTGATCTATGAAACAGAAAAAAGAAAACAGAGTAGCTTTGCTGCTCCACTGGGCCGGTGAGCAAAAAATATGGCTGTTCCTGGCAATTTTTCTATCGGCGGTCAGTGGTCTTTGCATTATCGTCCCTTACATTGGAATTTACCGGCTGATGGACGCCACCTTCAATCATACCTGCACGCAGGAACTTGTTGTACATACCGTGGTAATGATTGCAGTGGCGGTAACTTTGCGGTTTGCCCTGTTTGGCTGTTCCGGCGTAGCAGCCCACAAAGGGGCCTATGGCGCTCTTTTCAAAGTGCGCTGCATGGTTGCAGAACACATGGCTAGAGCGCCTTTAGGGGCCTTGAATGAACGGCGCACTGGGGACATAAAAACGGTTCTGAATGAAGATATTGAAAAGTTGGAGCTGTTTCTGGCCCATAACCTTCCTGACCTTGTGTGCTATCTGGTGGGGCCGGTAGTCATCTTTATTTATCTGATGACCGTCAATATTCCTCTGGCATTGATTTCCCTGGTTCCGCTGATCCTTGCTGTTGTTGTAATGGGGATGATGTTCCGCAATACGGATGACCTGATGGAACGGGCCAATCACTCCATTACCACACTGAACTCGGTTATGATTGAGTACATCAGCGGCATGAAATTGATTAAAGCCTATAACATGGGGAGCAAATCGTTTCAAAAGTTTTCAGACGCTATCCAGGAAGAAAACGCCATGTGGAATGAAACTTCCCGGCGCATGGGGCCACCTTATGCGGCCTTTGTTGTTATCATCGAATGTGGGATGTTGATGATGGTTCCAATCGGCGGAATGTTTTTCCTGAAAGGCTCACTGGCTGCCAGCGCATTTTTGCTGTTCGTCTATGTAGGTTCCATGTATCTGACGGAAATACGCCCCCTACAGGAACTGGGGACTAATTTTGCCAATGTGCTGAACGCTGTTACTAAGACCAAAGAGATACTGGATATTCCAATTTATGAGGGTGGAGCGGACTTTCCCCAAAATCACGATATTGAACTTCGGAATGTTCGGTTTTCCTATGATGGCAAGACCGATGTACTGCAAGGCGTTAATCTCAAAATTAAAGATGGTGAACGCATGGCCCTTGTGGGACAGTCTGGTGCCGGTAAAAGTACCGTGATTGAGCTGATCTCCCGGTTCTATGATGTGCAGGAGGGCGAAGTGCTGATTGGCGGGAAAAATGTAAAGGAACTCAATTATGATACTATCCTAAAAAATGTCGCCATTGTGTTCCAAAAGACCTTCCTGACCCGTGACAGCGTTTTAGAAAATATCCGCATGGGCAGTAACGCCACTCTGGAAAAAGTACGGACCGCCGCAAAAGAGGCGCAGATTGATGATTTCATCATGTCTTTGCCGGATGGATATAACACGAAGGTGGGCAGCTTTGGCTCTCGCTTCTCCGGCGGTGAAAAACAGCGGATTGCCATTGCCCGCGCTATCCTGAAGAATGCCCCCATTTTGATCTTAGACGAGGCCACAAGCGCCTCTGACCCGGAAAATCAGATGGAGATTGACAAAGCCATTCAAAATCTCTGTAAGGGAAAGACTGTCATTGTGGTAGCCCATCGTTTGAGCGCGTTGAAGATGTGCGAGCGTGTAGCAGTGGTTGAAAATCACACAATTACCTGTGTCGGAACCCATGAGGAAGTCCGAAAGAACAATGCTTACTATCGGAAGGCGTGGGAGGACTACGAAACAGCCCGGAATATTACTTATCAGTTGGAGGGAGGCGAGCAGCATGAGTGAGCATGATGTATTGAAAAAGAACCGTAATTTTTATATTGGCGTTGGCGGGACTGTTCTGGAAGGGCTTCTCTCCGGCAGCCTGTTTATGCTGCTTTACTCTGTCATGCAGTTTTTGTGGTCGGGACAATTTGACATGAACCGTGTCCTGGTTCTGACCTGTGTGATCGCGGTGGTTTTTCTTCTTCGTATCCTGATTTACAGCTATGGCTATACCAAAGCGCAGATTGGCGGTGCAGCGGTCAGCAAAAATATTCGGCTTTTTATGGGCAACCATTTGAAGCGCATCCCACTGTCTCGATTTTCGCAGGGGCAGACCGGCGATTATATCAACACCATTACAAGCGACGTAAACAACTACGAAAAAATCCTGACCCATAAAGTCGGAGATTTCGCAAAGAATTTTGCCCTGTCATTGATGTTGATTGTCTTTGTTATGACGCTCTATGTTCCGGCAGGAATTATCCTGCTGATAGCCGATCTTCTTTTAATCCCCGGCCTATGGCTTTCTTTCCGCATGGTACGGAAATATGGAAAAGAAAAGAACGATATTTGTGCGGAGAACGTCAGCAGCATTGTTGAGTATGTTTCTGGTATTCAGACTTTCCGAGCTTATGGTGTAGGCGGTATGAAGAACAAAACTGTTATCAACGCCATGCGGGAGTTTTCCCGGATCAGCTTTGTGTACGAATCAAAAGTGCTTCCTATTGGTGCGGTCTTTGGTATTTTGAGTTGGCTGTCCTGCCCGCTGGTTATCTTGCTGGCCTATGCACCCTGGGTCGCAGGGACACTGAGCACGGTGGACTACCTTTTGATTTGTATGCTGCCCCTGTTCTGTGCAAAGCTGGCTAACTCGATTTTTGTAGACCTTACCAGTTATAAGAACCTGATGATCTCGAAAAACAAAATCTTGAGTGTAATGAATGAGCCGGAGGAAACTGGCAGCATGGAGCCGCTTCACACAGCTACCCATGAAATCACATTTGACAATGTAGATTTTGCATATGTTCCCGGTGAACCGGTACTAAAACACGCCACCTTTACGGTGCCAGATCAAAAGCTCACGGCCATTGTCGGAGACTCTGGCTCCGGCAAATCTACTATTTTGAACCTGATTGCAAAATATTATGAAGCAACGGGCGGGACGATTTCTATTGGCGGTAAACCCATTAACCATGTTGCCGCAGAGCGTGTACTGGAACAAGTTTCTATGGTAGACCAGGACGTATTTCTTTTTGACGATACCATCCGGGATAATATCCGACACGCCCGCCCTAATGCTACGGACACGGAAATCGATGATGCTTGCCGGGAGGCTAACTGTGACAGCTTCATCCGTAAGATGGAAAAGGGATACGATACGCCGACTGGTGAGAACGGAAATCTTCTCTCTGGCGGTGAGCGTCAGCGAATTTCAATAGCCAGCGCTATACTGAAAAATAGCCCCATCCTGCTCTTGGATGAAGCAACAGCATCTCTTGACATTGAAAATGAGCTTGCCGTAAAGCAGGCCATCGCTAATCTATTAAAAGAGAAAAAGACAGTGGTAATGATTGCTCATACCCTTTCCATTGTCAAAAACGCTGATCAAATTCTTGTAATGGGTGATGGCAGGATTGCTGAATCTGGAACCCACGAGGAATTGCTTGCGAAAGGCGGAAAATATGCTGCTATGTGGAACGCAGAGCAAAAAATATCGGCTTGATAGAAGCTAAAGAAGAATAATTGCATAGCGCATGAACCTGCCCCGACTACGGGGAAAGAAAAAAACGCTGGCTGGGGCAGGTGATTTTGCGCGCCTATTTTAAGTTATTATCCTAACGGCGGTTTTGAGAAATCAGAGCCGCCGTTTCTTGCGTATACCTAAAAGGAATCTTCCGCATCTATCTACATTTGCATCGTTCCATCAAGATACAATCTTGCATACTCAAGTGGTTCATCAATGGCAAGTGCGTTTAATGCACAGTCAGATCCGGGAGTAGTTGTTAAATTCTTCTCCGCTTTCCAGCAGTCAATGCGGAGCATATAGCCAGCAGAAGTATAAACATCAATGCTGTTGCGTTGTGGATTGTATTCTGCAAATATCGTTCTCATCGTATCAAATCTCCTTATCGTTCAATCAATCATTTGTTGCAAAAATCAGAAGCATTTCAATCAGTTCACCATGTCACTTTTATTTTGTGTTATACTGTTTTATAAGATTTTCTTTCCCTTGTTTTTTCCCTTATCAGAGTTCGTAAAAACTCATGGGACAATATAATACAAGGGAAACAATAAGGGAAAGCTCACCTGCGACAAACTTAGTGTTTTCAAGGGCTTGAGAGATATTTGATAATAAAATATAACAGTTATTAAATCCCTTTGAATATATGAAATCTCAATTCAAGTTTGTAGAATTCAAAAATTTAATATGAAAAGTGAGATAGAGCGTATGGAAATAATCTATACGTTCTATTTTTTTGCCTTTTTGAAAAAAGTGATTAAAAAACTATTGACATTTTGTTACTGGAAAGACAGCAAAATCTATTCTGATTAGCTGTGGTGCAAGGTTGGCACCATTTGACATCAAGGAGCTGCGTGACCTGACTGCTTATGATGAACTGGAGCTTGATACATTAGGGGAGAAAAAGACAGCACTGTTTGTCATTATCTCCGATACCGATGCGACATTCAATTTCATTGTCAGTATCATGTATTCGCAGTTGTTCAATCTGCTTTGTGACAAGGCAGATGATGTATATAACAGAAGACTGCCGATTCATGTCCGGTGCTTACTGGACGAGTTTGCGAACATCGGGCAGATTCCACAGTTTGAGAAGCTGATTGCTACTATCCGTAGCCGGGAAATATCAGCTTCTATTATTTTGCAGTCAAAGTCACAGCTAAAGGCTCTGTATAAGGACAATGCATCGACCATTGAAGGAAACTGCGACACAACCCTGTTTTTGGGAGGAAAAGAGAAAGATACTCTGAAAGATCTGGCAGAAATCCTTGGGAAAGAAACGATTGATCTTTATAATACCTCGGATACAAGGGGTACGAGCCAGTCTTACGGTCTGAATTACCAAAAGACCGGAAAGGAACTGATGAGCCAGGACGAGATTGCAGTCATGGATGGCAGCAAGTGTATCATGCAGCTTAGGGGCGTGAGACCTTTTTTCTCAGACAAGTTTGATATAACGAAGCATAAGCAGTACCCGCTGTTATCCGATTATGACAAAAAGAATGAGTTTGACATTGAAAAATATGTCAAGAACCGCAACAGACTCCGCTTTAAGAGGAATGATGTGGTGGATGAGGTATGCGATGTCGGAGAAATCATAGCTTAACTTCTGGACATTGTGACCAGAAGTTGTTTTGCAACTGAATATGGAACTTATGACATGGGAGCTTTTCTAAAAATTATAATTCAGAGAAGCTCCCTTTTTATTTTTGGAAAAAGGAGACAAACAAATAGGCTTTTTTACAACATCAGTAACAGGACTTAAAACAGTAGTAACCGCAATCGGCGCAGGTGTGGGTGTATGGGGCGTTATCAATCTTCTTGAAGGATACGGAAATGATAATCCCGGTGCAAATGCTCATGTGCGGTAAAGTAACACACAAGAATTTGATAGACAGCCACTCACTTTTCCGAATGTATTTACATCTTTTCTCTTGACAGGTTCACACAAATCGCCTATACTGTGCTTATCGAATAAGTACGCTTATTACGATAAGTACACATGGTGAGGTGAGCAAGTGGAGATTATCATAAGTAATAGCAGTGATAAGCCTATTTACGAACAAATCTGTATGCAAGTAAAAAGTTTTATTATGGACGGCACATTATCTGCTGGCGAAGCTCTCCCTTCTATGAGAGCTTTAGCAAAAGATTTACATATCAGTGTTATTACCGTTCAGAGAGCATATGAAGATTTAACGAGAGATGGATTTATAGAAACTGTATCTGGAAAAGGCAGTTTTGTAGCATCACAGAATAGGGAATTTATTCAAGAGGAACAGTTACGAATTGCTGAAGAACTTTTACAAAAGGTCGCAGAAATTGGTCGAGCACATGGCATTAGTCTTGGGCAAATGACGAATATTCTAAAACTATTTTACGAGGAATAACGAGAGGTGACAGGCATGGATAACAACATTTTGGTGCAGAATTTATGCAAGCAATTCGAGGATTTTTCTTTGTACAATGTTTCGTTCAAAGTCCCTAAAGGCAGGATTGTAGGTTTTATTGGCGAGAATGGTGCAGGAAAAAGCACTACTATCAATCTGATATTAAATGAACTAAGCAAAGATAGCGGACAGATACAAGTCTTTGGAATAGACCATACAATTCCAACTGTCAAAGAAAATATTGGCGTCGTTTTTGATGAATGTAATTTTCATGATGTGCTTACAGCCGCAGATATTGAAAAAGTCTTGAAAGGAGTTTATAAGACATGGGATAGTAACCTTTTTTCACAATACTTGAAAAAATTCAAAATCCCGACCAAGAAAACGATTGGTACATTTTCTAAAGGCATGAAAATGAAGTTGTCTATCATTTGTGCTATGGCACATAGACCTAAACTGTTGATTTTGGACGAAGCAACAACAGGTCTTGACCCCGTTGTGCGTGATGAAGTATTAGACCTATTTTTGGAATTTATCCAAGATGAAGATTGCTCTATCTTCTTTTCGTCGCATATTACTTCGGACATACAAAAAATTGCAGACTATGTGATTTTAATTCATCAGGGAAAAATCATTTTCGAGGAACAGAAAGATAATCTTGTTTATAATTATGGCGTGGCAAAGTGCGGAAAAGAAAAATTTGCACAGCTTTCCTCTGATGATTATATCATACACCGAACTACAAATATGAGCGTGGAGTGTCTTGTTCATGACAAGGAAGCATTCAAACGAAAATACAAAAACATCATTGTGGATAATGCCACATTAGAAGATATTATGCTTTTCTATGTTAAAGGAGGTACATCATGCGAGGATTGATATATAAAGACATATCCATTTTCTTCAAGAGTATTGATAAGAAACTTATTCCGATTGCAGCAGCAGCTATTGCTCTGCTCATTTTCAATGCTGGAATTTATGCTGGCTTATTTGCTTCCGTTATGTTTGCCATGACAATCGGTATGCAAAATATTATGAGTTTCGCAAGTGATGAAAAGGCAAGCTGGAAAAAATATCAATTAGCTATGCCGATAAGCAATTTTACTGTTGTTGCAAGTAAATATGTTTCCGTAATATATACTGTTGCAATCAGCATTTTGGGAAGCATTGCGTTCAATAGTTTATCCAGCATAATTTTTCAAAACTTTGATATGCTTATCTGGTTATTTTCGATTGCAGCAGCAATTATTATCCCATTATTATGGACAGGAATTTGCTTGCCATTAACTTATTGGTTTGGTTTTCGTTCTGCGCAAACTATGGGATTGATTGTGGTAATTCCAATGTTTTACTTTGTAAAATATTTTGAAGATGGGCCGGGAATGGCTGCTATGGTAAATTCTGTTCATTCATATGTGCTAATCACAGGGATAGCGGCAATTTTGATTTTTGGAATTTCCCTCATAATAAGCACCATTGGATATAGTCGCAAGAATTAAATCTGCAATTACCATTCAAAAATAGCAAACCCAGCCGAGCCAGTCAACGGCAAGTGAATGTGCTGCGCCCACCGTTGACAGCCCCGTCTGTCCTTGCTGGTGGGTAATTATAAATGAAAAGTAAAAAGTTCTGTGGAATCTTTAAGAAAGCTTTGCAGAATAACTAGCACTAAGCACTGACTATAACGGTCAGTGTTTCTTTTTTGATTTTATAAAAAATCGTCTGACATTCTTCAAAGTCACCACGTGTACTTAGTAGGAAAATAAATTTTTCTGCGAGAGTACTGTCCAAAGATACTCTGAAACTTGCAATTAGTGAGGAAATAGTTCATTTTTGCGAAAAAAACTTGCAAAAAGGAGTTGATAAATATACTTTCAAAAGATTTATAGGTAGAGGAACAAAATTTTTTCATAATTTTTCAAAATCATGTTCGCCTTTATCTCTCCCAATACAGAGAAAACGTAATATTGAACAAAAAAGAAATGCACAGTTCTTAGCTTTATCGTGAACTGTGCATTTTTGTAAATAAATACTTTTAATTAGCCGATTACGGCATCCTCTGCTGTAAAATGTTCCAGAGAGTTTTCTTTTACCTGAATGCAGATATAAGTAATTCCAGAAATATCGGATGCAAAAAACTGACGCTTTGCAGCAGGTGCGATTTTTAGCCAGTCTCCAGTTGAAAGGCTAATTTCTTCTCCATCAATTATGGCTTTGCCGTTACCTGAAAGAATTCCATAGATTTCTTCATTTTCTTTATGAGAATGAACAAATGGGACATTTGCTCCTGCAGGTAGTTCGTTTAAACTGATTTCTGCACCTGTTAAAGACAACTTTTCATGCAGCTCAATTCGGTTTTCCTTTCCAATAGTTGTTTTTGTGTAATTTGCCATAATAACCTCCATAGTTAATTTGTAGTTTCTGGTTGCTTGGTATTAGTATAGTGTGAGACACATACAAAAACAAGTACGCACCTTTTTGTAACTGTACACTCAAAAATGAATGTGTTACAATAGACTCGGAGGTGAGAATTATGCGAGCAAAAGAAGAATTACCGGAATGCCCAGTTGCAACAGCAGTATCTCTTATCGGAGGAAAATGGAAACTGCTGATTTTGCGTAACTTGAGAGAGCGTCCATGGAGATTCAATGAGCTACAACGAAGTATAGATGGTATTTCACAAAAGGTTTTGACAGATAGTTTAAGACAAATGATGAGTGATGGTCTGGCATATCGCCACGATTACCATGAGCAGCCACCGAGAGTTGAATACGGCTTAACGGAACTCGGAACAAAAATGCTTCCAATTGTTAATTCACTTGCTGACTTTGGTAACTACTATAAATCAATTATTGAACAGAATTAAGGATGTTAGTATTTGAAAAGCTTGAACAATTCCAGTTGATATTTCACATATTTTAGGAAATTTAATAACTGTTATATTTGATTATCAAATTCTTCGCAAACCCTTGAAAATACTAAGTTTGTAGCAAGTGAACTTTCCCTTACTCTTTCCCTTGTGTTACATTTTCCCATTGCTTTTCATGAACCTTAATATGGGAAAAATTAAGGGAAAGAAAATTTCATAACACAATATAACATATAACAATAACGACATGGTGAACTGATTGAAATGTTTTCGATATTTAACTCTGTAACTGATTATCAAAAGAAAATGGAGATAAGATACGATGAGAACAATTTATGCAGAATATAATATAAACCACGATAGTATTGATGTTTACACAAGTGCTGGATATATGCTTCGCATTGATTGCTGGGAAGCTGAAAAAAATTTAAAAACCACATATGGATCAGAATGTGCGCTTACTTCATTGGCTGTGGATGAGCCTTTGGAATATGCAAGATTATATCTTGATGGCAATTTACAGATGTGGGTGGATACAGAAGATTCATTAGAACTTTATTAAGCAAGAAGTGAGATAGTGTTGTAGGGAGTTTCCTGTAGTTAAAGATACCACACCCGATATGATGAACCCACGCTTATACACTACCAGCTATGATAAAAGAAAGGACAGCAATTTGACACTGCTGTCCTTTCTTTTATAAAATTGCAGTACACAGAAAAAAGCTGTAAAATGAAAAATATATTTGTCCTTGTAACAATTCTCGGACATTTGCCTGTTATACTATCTGCAAAAAGAAAAGGAAGTGATAATATGAAGCATATTTTAATTGTCGAAGATGATAATCTTTTGAATAAAACGCTTACTTATAATTTGGAATTGGACGGTTACACAATAACTTCTGTTCTGAATGCAAGGACAGCCGCTGAATCATTAAAAACAAACATTTTTGATTTGGTATTGCTGGATATAAATTTACCAGACGGAAATGGTTATGACCTATGCCGTCTTATCAAGCCAGAGCATCCTGATACAGTAGTTATATTTCTAACTGCCAACGATCAGGAAAGCAATCAGATACGGGGATATGAAGCTGGTGCAGTGGATTATATCACGAAACCTTTTTCGATTAGTGCTTTGCAGCGAAAAATCAAAGCCATGTTCGCTATGTTGGAGCATCACAAACCAGCTAAGGATATTTACGAGGATGGTAGCTTGTTTCTGGATTTTTCGGAACAATTTGCAAGTTTGAACGGGAAACCATTAGCACTTTCTGCGATGGAATATAAAATGTTGAACCTATTTCTTAAAAATCCGAAGCAGGTACTTACTCGCCAACAATTTTTAGAAAAACTGTGGGATGTTGATGAAAAATATGTAGATGAACATACCCTTACTACTTCTATCAGCCGTATTCGCAGTAAGATTGAAGCGGATGGCGACACATATATCAAAACGGTTTATGGTATGGGGTATCAATGGACAGGAGGCGAAAAGAAATGAATCTGAATAACCTTTCTGCTAAGAAAATTTGTAGACTGGTTAGTGCTGGCATGGTTTTCTCTATGCTGGTAATTACCGGTATTTTCGGCGGTATAATGCAGGATATACGAATTTTTATAGTGGGTGGAACATTGACACTCTGTGCGTTTTTCTGGATTTGGCTATTGGTGCTGATTTTTGGAAAACGCCTTTCTCATTTTACTTCTAATTTGTGCCGGACGCTGGACAACATGATTGATGGAAACGAGGAATTACAAAAGTCAAATGATAGTGAAACTCTTTTTGCCCGTATCAACCACCGCTTAATTCGGTTGTATGAGATTATGCAGAAAAACCGGCACAAGGTAGACATGGAACGACAGGAGCTTCAAATGCTGATTTCTGATATTTCACATCAAGTTAAAACGCCTGTCAGCAATTTGCAAATGGTAACGGACACACTTTTAACAAAGCCTGTTTCAGAAGAAGAACGGATGGACTTTTTACAAGGCATACGTAGTCAGACTGATAAACTGGAATTTATATAATTATCTCTCTAACTTTCCCCATTTTATAGGCTTTCCCGCCTGTCCATTAGTGAAATGATATGTAGTTTCCCTTATTTTTGCCCTTATGAGATAATCACAAGGGAAATAAGGGAAATTTTTTAGTCATTGCCTACCACTTTATCAAGAAGCCGAACCGATTTTCGTTTCGCATCTCTTGTGGAGTGAGCATAGACGTTCATTGTGGTACTGACATCTGAGTGTCCTAACAATTCCTGCACATCTTTTGGGGCAGCTCCATTTGCTAAAAGGTTGCTTGCATAGGTGTGACGTAACTGGTGGAAATGAAAGCCTTCAAATCCCTCTAATGTTTTTGCTACCTTTCTGCATACCGTTCCCAAAGTAGTCGGAAGTTCCAGACAGCCATCAGGTCTTAAGCAGACGAAAGAAATTTCTTTATAATCTGCCGGGACTTCCTCTGTTCTGTCTAAGCAATAATACTCGTAGTACACTCTGTTTTTCTCTTTGACCTCTTTGTAGTAGTTCGTGTGATAAAGTTCTCCATACTGCATTCGATTTTTTAACTGCTCTTTCCGGGCATTACGGAAAATCTCTACCAGCGTATCTCCAAAATCAACAATCCTCACTTTTTTCCGCTTGGTTGGTCCGATGATATATTTGCGTTTTGAGCCATCATATCGGATGCTGCGTCTTATGGTAAGGCATTGTTCTTCCAGATTTACGTCCTGCCATGCCAAACCACAGGCTTCTCCAATACGAAGCCCGGCATAATAGGCTATCTGGATTGGAAGTATTGCGGCTGGGTTCTTTTTTTGAAGATACGTAAGCAGTCTTTCATAATCTTCTCGTGAAATTGGTTGGATATTTCCGTCCATGTCCTCATCCGAAAACAAATCAACTTCGTCCGTCTGATACCGCAGTTTAATATACTGCATGGGATTGAACGTAATATACTGTTTTGGAAATACTGCAAAGCGGAAGGACTGCTGCATGACTGCGGAAAAAGAATGGATGTAATCTTTGCTGTAACCCTTTTTCTCTTTTCCATCGGGATGAACTCCCCCAAAGGAAAGCAAATCAAAGAAGGATTGCAAATGCTCAGAGGTTACATTTTTTAATTTCCGTTCTGCCAATGGGTGTTTCTTGATATTTCGGATTGTTCCGAGGTAATTCTCCACAGTACCATTGCTGAGCGTACCTGTTTTTAATTCCTCCTCTGCCCACACATCCAGAAGTTGTCCGACTGTGAGATTTTCCGCTTTGGCAACAAATTTCTTTTTTTCATAATCATCCATTGCCTGACGGAGCAGCTTTTCAGTTTCACTTTTGCTTTCTGTTCCAACGCATTCTTTTTGAACAAGATTGCCGCTTGCGTCCTCTACATAGAAGCGGTAGTACCATTTCTTTCCTTTTTTTCTTACAGATCCTTTTGCCATAATCGTATATCTCCTTTCGATATTAGACAATCGGAACTGATGAAATGCTTCGTGCGTGTAAGTATATCATAACTCCGGTTGTCTTACTATACCGATTCGGAATCTTCGTATAAGACTTCTGATAAAAGATTTGCAAGCCTTTGTTCTGCTGTTTTTGGTTTCTTGGAATAGAGCCTTACAACGTCTGCCATCTCATTAAGAGCATTGATGGTAGGAGTGATTTCCCTTAAGAACATAATCTCATTATATTCCTCATTCGATTCAAACCCTATTGTTTTGGCAATATCCGTCTGACCAGCATTCCCCTTGAAATTTTTGCAGGCGAACTGGAAGGAATCCAAAAACAGACCATATTGTTTTAACATCAGCAGTAATAAATCTTTTGAAAAAGCATCTTCTTCTTTGGTAAGGGCAAGCGGTAACTGTTCCAGAATATCTCCCATCGCATCACGAATCTGTAACTCTCTCTTATCCGTAATGTCGGTTTCATATTCATCTGTTTCCCCTTTGAGCCATTCCACAGATACATGGAGTGCTTCCGAAAGACCTTCCAGCACCATTTTTTTCGTATTGTCAATCGAACCATTCTCATAACGCAGGATTGTAGAAGCGGTAACCCCCATCTTTTCTGCGACATAAGGCTGTGTCAGATTCAATTCCAGACGGCGCTGTTTTACTCTGCTGCCTATCAGCTTGCGTAGTTCTTTATCTTTCATGCTGACTGCCTCCTTTTTCGGTATGTATGAATTATAGCATTGTTTTTCTAAAATTGCAATATGCAACATAAAGTTTGTTTTTGATATTTCGTAACGCTTGACAAAAAGATATGAAAAGGATATACTTACATCACAAGAATTGCATAATGCAATTTATAAGGAGGTGATTATATGACGCAAAGAAAAATTGCATTATCCATCGAAGAAGCTGCTGACTATACGGGAATCGGCAGAAATACCTTAAGACAGCTTGTAGAATGGAAGAAACTTCCAGTATTAAAGGTTGGTCGCAAAGTCCTGATTAAAACCGATATTCTGGAAATGTTTATGGAAGCTAATGAAGGTCGTGATTTGAGGGATAGAGGAAATGTAAAAGCCGTAACAAGAACTGCGGCAAATTAAAAAGGCGGCTTCCGAAGAAACCGCCAAAGGTTCTATCAGACCGAAGCCATGATATACCTACACGCAAGAAGATTATACCATGTGCTTCTTCTGATACGCAACCGAGAACTTATGTTTGTGAAGGAAAGGAGAATGTAAGAATGGCAAAATCAACAAAAAGTTATGAAGAACGAATGCTTGAAATGGAAAAGAAGGAACAGGAAAGCCTTGAAAAAGCAAAACGATATGCAGCACAGAAGAAAGAACTTCTAAAACGAAAGAAAGCCGAAGAAAGTAAAAAACGAACCCATAGGCTCTGTCAGGTTGGCGGTGCGGTGGAATCCGTTCTTGGTGCGACTATTGAGGAGGAAGACATCCCAAAGCTGATTGGTTTTCTGAAAAAGCAGGAAGCCAATGGGAAATTTTTCTCAAAGGCAATGCAGAAAGAAACAAATACCGATATGGAGGAAGTGTAATGGCGGATGGGATGAGTTTTTCATTCCCTTCATTGCTTTTTCATGAAGGGCGCACTTATGGACAACCAGAGGTCGTCCCAATAAGTTTGCCACAAGTGGCAACCGGTCTGCGCTCACGCTTGCCGGGCTCGTTCCGTCGGCGGGGCTTTCAGCCAGACCTGCTCATGCCACAGGAGGCACTCTTCGCCAGAGAGGCGCATTCCATGCAGGCTGCTATGCTCAGGGCACTCTTACGCAGAGGGCGTTCTGGCAATGCTGCTTTTTCTAAAATCGAAAGCAATGTTGCCGGAAATCTATACCGGATGTGCAGAAAGGAGGAATCCAGATATGGCGATTTTTCATTACACAATCAAAATAGTCGGACGAAGTAAAGGGAAATCTGTTATCTCCGCTTCCGCATATCTCAATGGGGATGTGATGAAAAACGAGGAAACCGGGAGAATCAGTTATTACACTTCTAAAAAAGAAGTGGTCTACACCAGTCTGATGATGTGTGAAAACGCACCTCCTGAATGGCAGATAGTACCAGAAGAAAATATAAAACGCTTTCAAAAATCTGTCCGCTACAAAAGGTCAGAAGATAAAGAAGCTGCTTTAGAAAAATTCAAAATCACATTTCAGAAACAGAGGTTATGGAATGAGGTATTGAAGATTGAAAAAAATGCAGATGCCCAACTTGGCAGGTCATTTGAATTTGCCCTCCCCAAAGAATGGAGCAGACAGGAACAAATTCAATATACAACCGACTATATCCAAAAAACTTTTGTAGATAGAGGAATGTGCGCTGATTGGAGTATCCACGACAAAGGGGATGGCAACCCCCATGTCCATCTGCTTCTAACTATGCGTCCTTTTAACCCGGATCATTCTTGGGGAAAGAAAGAAGTCAAGGATTGGGATTTTGTCAGAGATAAAAACGGAAATATCGTGATTGATGAATCCCATCCGAACTGGTGGCAGGATAAGAAAAACCCTGACCGTCATGGAATCCGTATCCCTGTATTAGACGAAAACGGAATTCAGAAGATTGGAGCAAGAAACCGCCTGCAATGGAAACGGGTGCTGACCGATGCTACTGGATGGAACAATCCAAAAAATTGTGAACTGTGGCGGAGTGAATGGGCAAAGGTATGTAATGAACATCTGCCTTTGCATAATCAAGTTGATCATCGTTCTTATGAAAAGCAGGGAAAACTCCAGATTCCTACCATCCATGAAGGAGCTGACGCAAGAAAGATTGAACAAAAGTTTTTTGCCGGGCAGGAAATAAAAGGCTCGTGGAAAGTAGCGGAAAATCAAATCATAAAACAACAAAACACGTTATTGCAAAAGATACTAAACACCTTTGGGAAAGTATCGGGTGCATTATCATTATGGAAGGAGCGATTAAATGACATTAGAAGAAAGCCGGGAAATTATACCCTTAATGGAATCCATGATTGGTCAAATCGAAGAACAGCAGAACCTAATGGCAGAAATGATTCTGGAAATGCAGAACCGGGACACTCAACTCTCTCTTATGCAAAAACAGAATCAGAAATTACAAAAATTAAACAACGAGTTATCCGAGCTGCTCAACATTTTGCCAAATACCGAGGAACTGCTTTCCAAGATGGAAGAACAGAAAACGAAGATAGAGCTTTTGGAAAACGAAAATCAGCAATGGCAGAAATTGGCACAGAAGCTGAACAGCGAAAACAGTTTATTACTGAAACAGAACACCGAATTGCTGAACTGGAACAGCAGATAGAGAAAGGACGTGATATAGATGAACGAATCCAGAGAATCAAAGAACGCCGAACAGTTGGAAGAACTTCTGCTCTTGACCGAGGAGATACAAGAAGAACTAGAACAGAAAGAACAGCTTATCGTGGAACTGAAGACGCAGCTCAGCGAATCTCTGACCTTGAACGAGAAATTAAACAAAGAGAACAGAGCCGGGAATATTCAAGCATTAAAGAACGACTTGAAGCTGGCAGACAGAGCATTGCGGATCGAGAAAGAGAAGTTGCGAAGCGCAAACGTCATGATAGAGGAATGTCAAGATAAAATATGCTATTTAACACAGGAACGGGATTATGCCCGGACACATCAGAAAATCGTAGAAATACCGGTAGAAAAGCCGGTACTCTATGAAAAATGTGAAGCCTGTAACCGGACAGCCTATCAGAATGCAAAAGCAAAATACGAAACACAAAAAGAGCGACTTGCAGGACAGTATAAAGCAAAAACGGTAATGTTCCAAACAACCTTGTTCCTTCTTGCATGGTATTCGTTGACAACCACTCTTTTTCAGGCAGTACAGTCAGATATGTTCCTTGTCGATTGTAAATCATTCTTCAATGATTTAGCATCATTCATACAAACCTTTGTCGGATGGACGATTGATGCCGGGCATTCTGCGGCACAGATTAGTACAAAAATTCCAAATGCTTTTATAGCCGGAATGGTATATTGGTTATTGCTAATATTGATTGTAGGAATATGTATGGCAGGAACAGGGATGCTGGCGATACTGATAGAAATAAAGGTTATAGAATTATATAAGAAAAACTGTTGGGATGTTATTACTCTACTAATGATACTGACAAGTGTTGCTATTGTCATTTATTTTGGAGAATCAATCAAAAAAGTACTGTCAGTAAATCTTCTATTGCTTTTCGTACTTTCGCAGGGCGCATATGTTGGAATTAGATGTTATCTTAAAGTTTGGTTAGAAAAAAGACCATATTAGTATTTTCAACTTACTGTATAGACAGTAAAATTACTCCATACCAGCCTAGTGAAAATTTACTGTATGAAAAGAAGTATTACAGAGAAAAAAGGCTGTAAAAACAGGAACAGCCAGCCCGAAAGAATTTACGGACTGGCTGTATCAGCAGAGTAATGTAATTGTGGAGCTGACCGAGATATGAAAAGCTTTCTATCATCAATTTCGCATTATTGCAATAACAGATTGCTTCTTCCATGAATGAATAAGCAATATTGTCATCAAACTTTCAAGCATAAACATAGCAACAGCAAAAAGAGTAAAAGCAACAACCGGAAATACAAATCCCGTAGACATGCCTGCATTTTTCAAAAATATACCGATTGCATATCCGCCGGGGATTCCAACAACAGCAGTTATAAGCAATGCAATCAAAGTAGTAAAAAGACCTTCCATCATAAATGCTTGCTTCAACTGCTTATTTGTCATACCAATAGATTTTAGTGTGCCCATTTCCTGTTTCTGTGATAAAAGATTTGTCACAGTAAGATTGATTTGATTGATGACCGCAAATATCCACAAGATGGCTGCAATCGCATAAGCTAATGTAAAACCTGCACGATTGTCTGATTGGTGTTCTACAATAAAATCTTGAAGGGTTTGTAAGCGAACATCCCTATTGTCAGAAACGAGTAATTTGAGTTCTTGCTCGATTATCTCCTGATATTCAGCTTCTGCTTGTATTTCGATTGCGTATGTACAGTCATAACCTGCAAGTTCTTTGAGCATATTTTCCGGCATTCTGAAAATATAGCCACCCATTCCATCATTGCTGGAAGTGATTGCACCAATTTTGAATGCTTTTGTTATTGTTTTACCACTATGATTTTTGAAATTAAAGGTCACAGTATCCCCAATTTGAGGTTTCCAATGGTAAACATCATAAATACGTTCGGGATCACTTACAACTAATTCTGTATCATCAGTAATATTTCCAGACAAAACCGCTGCATTTAGCGACGCCAAATCCTTTTCATTATAGCCGAGCATCAAGGTGCTATCTGAAATATCATTGTCTGTTGAGAAATCAACTGGTACGGTAGCATAAGTAAATATATTGCTAACTCCCTCTATATCTCCAACACGCTTTACATAATCAGAAAAATATTCTTTCTGCAAGAGAGCATCCAAATTTTCACTTTCGTTTTCTAAATCAATGCTGATTTTGAAATCTCCGTACTTCATATCCCAATAACGAGCCATACTCTCGGCATTAAAAGAACTCTGATAACTTGCTGCAAGGAAAAATATAACTCCGCACAGTCCCAATGATAAAATGGTCAATAGAGATTTTTTTCTGTTTCTGGAAAAGCTGATTTTCGCTAAATATACAGGCGTAATACGATGTCTTTTGTGAGTGCGGTAATTTACAATTCCCACTGGATTTTTCAGGGCGGAAATTGGAGAAGTATTCGCTGCAATTTTTGCTGGTTTACGAACACTAATATAAACAAGCAGTATTCCAAAAAGGCATGCGCCACATAGAGAAACAATAAATGCAAATACTGACCAGCCTTTTGATTGCAGACAATAGCTGATGATCGTTCCCATGATACTACCAATTAAAATCCCCGGAACTGCAAGCATATAACCCTGTTTAAGAACTATTTTATAAATTTGCTTTTTACTTGCCCCTATTGTCCGAAGCTGTCCGAACTCAGCAACTTTTTGTCCAACCGAAATATAGAAAATGCTGTAAATTACAAGTGCGGCAGCTAAAAACAAAATGGCAGCAACTACACCATATACCGCATAATTACTGAAGGACAAAGTTGTATTTACATAATCATAGTAACTGCTGACTGTCCAATTATTCAGTCCAGTCTCCTCTGAAATTTGAGATAATATTTCTGTTGCTTCGTCTTTTGTAAGGGTATCTGCATTTTCAAGCCAAACATATCCATTAAGCAGGTTATTTCCACGTAATTCCCGGCATTTTTCAAGTGAAACAAAAACAGGATAAGCGGTAGAAGTTTTATCATGATAAATACCAACAATAGTATAATTCTTCAAAGTACCATCCAGATTCAACTGAACTATGGCGTTGATTTCCGGAGACTTATTTTCACTGGCAAAAAAGGCATCTGTAACAGCAATTTCACTTGCTTTCTCTGGATATTTTCCGTCAAAGGCAGGAATCAAACTAAGCATGTCATCATCATAATAAATCAGAGACAGTTCTTTAGAATTTTCTTTCACTGTTTTGATATTACAGGAAAGTCCTACACTTTTTACTTCTTCGTTTGCTAACAACTTTTCTTTACTGTCCTGCGTAATGTCAAAGAAAATCCCTTGATGTAATCCTTCGATTTCTTTCTGATTTTGATAAATGATATTTTGCACTGTGAGCAACGACATCATTATCATAGCAACGGCTACAATAATTGCCGAAAGGCAAAATAAGTTTTTCTTCTTATCAAAACGCACACTTTTTCGTGCTAATTTTTTAATTACTGCACTGGTATCATTTTCAAAAGGATAATTCATAATTCCCACCTCCTTTAGCCAACAATTTTACCATCTTCAATCCGTACAATGCGGTCTGCGAGTTGAGCGATCTCGTTGTTGTGAGTAATCATTACAATGGTCTGATTAAATTCTCCGCTGGTATGCTTCAAAAGCCCTAACACATCTGCACTGGTCTTGCTATCAAGATTTCCGGTCGGTTCATCAGCAAGGATAATCGCAGGCTTCGTAATTAAAGCTCGTGCAATCGCTACACGTTGCTGTTGACCGCCTGAAAGATTGTTCGGCATATTTTCCAGTTTATCTTCTAAAGCCAACATATACACAACTTCGTCCATAAATTTCTGGTCTACTGTATCGCCATCCAGTTCCACAGGCAGGACGATATTTTCATATACATTCAAAATCGGAACCAGATTATAATTTTGGAAGATAAATCCGATGTTACGACGGCGGAAAATTGTCAATTCATCATCATTCTTTTTTGCGAGTTCTTCTCCCCGTACAATCACGCTGCCGGAAGTGGGGGTATCAAGTCCTCCCATCATGTGAAGCAATGTAGACTTACCGCTGCCGGAAGTTCCAACTACGGCAACAAATTCTCCCTGTTCCACAGTAAAATTTACACCATTAAGGGCACGAGTAATATTTGGTTCTGTGCCGTAATACTTCTTTAAGTCGATTGTTTGTAAAATGCTCATATTCAAATGCTCCTTTCAAGGCTTTCTATCTGTTGATAAAGCCATTGTAAACCACAAATGTTACACAAATGTCCGAGATAGAAAAAATTTTTATCGAAAATCAGAGTGAAATGTTACAACGCTCGGACATTTCAAAAAAAGTGGTTATATCTTACCTTACAGGAAGCATAATAGAAAATTCTGAGCCTTGCCTCAGCTCTGAAACAACCTTGATATAGCCCCCTTGCCTTGTTACAATCTCACGAGCCAAATACAAACCTATTCCCACACCCTGTTGATCGTGTACTTCTTCCTCACGATAGAAGCGCCGGAAGATGGCAGCCTGATTGCTTTCTGAAATGCCCTTGCCGGTGTCGGTCACTTTGACCTCTACGTACATTTCCCACTGAACCACTGATACAGAAATCTTTCCACCTGACGGAGTGTATTTTACTGCATTGTCCAGCAGATTGAAAAGGGCTTCGCTTGTCCACTTGCTGTCATGGGAGATTATCAAATTTTCCGGGCAATCCACGGATACAGCAATTTCTTTTTTCTCTGCGGCATATACAATACTGCTCATGGCTTGTGCAAGCGTATGGAATAAGCTGCTGTCTTTCTTTTCTAATCGTATTGCTCCGGTTTCCAACCGGGACGTTTTAACCAGTGCTTGGAACAGAAATTCCAGTTTATAAAATTAAGAAAATGGAATTTAAGGAGGAGTATGTAAATGAAATTAGCAGATTTAGCAACAGGCTCTGATTGGATAGTGTGGACTGTCTTTGCGATATTTGCTGTACTTTCTATTATTTTACTTTCTGGACATGGAAGCTGGTTCATTTTTGGATATAATACAGCTTCAAATGAAGAAAAGGAAAAATATGATGAAAAGAAGTTATGCAGAACAATGGGAATTGGAATGTCTATTATAGCAATTCTTGCATTAACTATGGGCTTGTTTGAAAATATTTTGCCTGCATTTTTTGTATATATTGCATTGGGGATTATTTTGGTTGATGTCGTGGTAATTATCATTTTAGGAAACACACTATGCAGAAAGTAATAACTTCCAGTTTGCATATTTCATCAAAAGGTACATATTAAAATTAATACAAAGGGAGATGTTAGAATGAAAGCTCATGAATATTGGTCTGTCGGAGCATTGTTAACGATGCTAGGAACATTTTATACTGGATATAAAGGAACAAAATCAAGCCATAAATATTTTGCGGCAAGTTCTTTGCTTTGTATGATTATGGCGATTTATACAGGTCATGAATAACGAAAATCAGACACATTTTTCATTTTGCAAAAAAGAAAACGAAGGCATAGTGGACATTTATATTCTGGCACCCGGTATCAGTGTTTCTTTCAATCAGATATATACAGACAGCTGGATAAAAGGGGACAGTTCACGATATTCTGATGGCAGACCGTTTTGGTATCAGTGAGAGCAGCTTTAAATTGTATGTGAAAGGAATTCTGGGAGAAAGTTATCTGACGTATTTTCGAAAGAAACGAATGGAAAAAGCTGCGGAGTTTCTGGAATCTACAAATCTGAAAGTGATTGAGGTGGCTAACAGTGTTGGGTATGAAAATCAGGGGCTAAATAATGGGAGGACTTATGAAAAATCCATATGAACTTGCAGAAAATATCTTAGAGTAGACAACAGACGGGACGAAGATACAGGGTGCGTCTGATGTGTTGGAAATCAATTACTGCAAGGAAAGCAGAAAAGCAGTTGTTCAAAGAGAAAGGCAAACTGGATAATCAGAAAGAAGTTGAGAAATTATAAAATGCATTCCAAGTGCAGTAAATATAATACTCATGAGCATCAGCAAAATCTCAAATATTATGAAGACAAAATCTGGTTGATAAACCAGGTAAAAGTGATATACTGAATGCATAAGAAAAGAAACCGTGTGGAATTACAGTTTTGTTTGCACACGGTTTTTTAGAAAACAAGAGTTAGATATTACTAACACGAGCGTTGGCAGTTTTCTTGAAAATGAAAAAGAGGACGGATTTCTATGAGAATATTGATTTATGGTGCGGGTGTGATTGGATCCTTGTATGCGGCTTTATTTGCAGAAGCTGGTTATGATACAAACATTTATGCCAGAGGTAAAAGACTTGAGGCTTTAAGAAATAATGGATTACAATATAAGAAAAATCAGGAAGTAATAAAGGCAGAGGTTAGGATTCTTGGAGAACTACCAAACGATGAAATTTATGATTTTGTCTTGCTTACTGTCCGGGAAAACCAGATGTATGAAGCACTTACTCCAAGGTTGATTCAGCCGACAACATTTGCAGAAATATCAGGAAATAAATCCGAAAGAACTAAGCAGTTTTCAGAGATATTGAGGCATGCTCATATACCATACCAGAAAGTAACGGATATGCATCTATGGCAGCTTTGTCATCTTGCTATGGTGGTACCGATTGCGGATGCGTATTATGAATCAGACGATCCGGAGAAAGTAGAAAAAGAATGGAAAATCATGAGGAAAACAGCAGAAAGGCTGAAAAGAAATTTTAATTTTTTGAGAAAACAAAAGGGTAAACTGTCACCATGGAAAATGAATATTTTTTGCTTTTTACCCTTGCCATTTTTAGCGATTATGCTGGTAGTTGCATTTGGAAGCAGTTTTGGAGATAAATTTATGTATCAACATGCTATGAAGGCACCAGATGAAATGAGGGAATTGCATAAGCAGTTTTATGCTTATATGAAAAAAATGAAGAAATGCGGATGCAAGGCGAAAAAGGTACAGTGATTGGAGAAAAAAGCATGAAAAATGAAGAATATAAAAAATTGTCAATTAAAGAATTTACAAAAGCAGCAGGAAGATATGAAAGTAACCATGCTGGCATTTACGAAATGTGCAAGAAAGATTATCAGGATATTCTGGAAGAATTAGAGAAGGAGCCATTTAGAGATTTATTAGATGCAGGCTGTGGGCCTGCTCCGATGATTTCTTTATTAGCAGAAAAATATCCAGACCGACATTATACAGGACTGGATCTGACTCCTGCCATGATTGAACAGGCAAAAAAGAAAAATATTCCAAATGCAACATTTGTTGTAGGGGACTGTGAGAACTTTCCTTTTGAAAAGGATTCATTTGATGCAATTATTTGTTCTATGAGCTTCCATCATTATCCGGATCCACAGGCATTTTTTGACAGTGTGAAAAGATGTCTTCGCCCAAATGGAAGATTGATACTGAGAGATGTGACCAGTGACAATAAAGTATTGGTATGGCTAATGAATACATTGGAAATGCCGTTGGCAAATATATGCGGACATGGGGATGTCCAAGTGCCAACAAGAGACATGGTCATAAAATGTTGCAAAAAAGCAGGATTAGAAGTAGAAAAATTTGAAATTCGTAAAGGTATGCGAATGCATTGTGCTGTGAGAAAACCTATGGGAAAGGCGATAGAAAATGAAAGATAAGTATCTTAGGGAAACACGAATGGTTGATTTTTCTAATCCGGCAATTCAAAAACTTATTCAAAATATGAAATGGAAGGAAATGGGTGAATTTGAAAGGATTAAGTCAATCTACAACTATGTAAGAGATGATGTTTTATTTGGATATAATATTGATGACGGAATTTCAGCTTCAAAAGTACTTGCAGATGGTTATGGACAATGTAATACAAAAGGAACTTTATTTATGGCACTTTTACGTGCCTGCAATATTCCATGCAGAGTACATGGTTTTACGATTGATAAAAGATTGCAGAAAGGGGCTATGACCGGGTTTGTTTACCGTAATGCTCCAAAAAGTATTTTCCATAGCTGGGTAGAAATTAATTTCGAAAATCAGTGGTACGAACTGGAAGCTTTCATTTTGGATAAAACCTACATAAAGAAGTTACAGGAACAAAATTCGGAATGTACAGGTGCATTTTGCGGTTATGGAGTAGCAGTCAAGGATTTCAGAAATCTCATTATTGAGTTTGATAGGAACAATACTTATATTCAGAGCGAGGGAATCAATCAGGATTTTGGTGTTTATGATTGTCCAGATGAACTGTTGAAGGAACATCATCAAGAAATTTCAGCCTTTAAAGCATTTGCTTATAGACATATTGGAAGACACCTCATGAATCGTAATGTCAGGAAGATTAGAGAACGATAGTTTTAAGCTTTTAGAATTAAAATTAAATTTGGAGGGTAATATGGCAGACAAAATACAAAATGCCTATAAAACATCAAAAAATATTCTTGCAAAGAAAGGGTGGTTTTCTCCACCATTTCAGACGGAGAAAGAGCTGAGAGATATCCTTCAAAAACTATATAAAGAAACGGATATCCATGTTGACGGTTCTATGGTATATTTCCGTTGTGTGAAGTAATGCAATGATGCTGGATTTATAATAAAGTTTCAGATGATAAGTCTGGAACTTTATTTTTGTCCAAATGGATTGCCAAGGTCCATTCGGGTATGGATAAAGCCTAATTCTCATGGTAAGATATAAAAAATTAGAAATGACTAACAAAGAAAATATAGCTATATGAAGGGAATGAGAAGAAATTTGAATGTGAATGAAATTGCAAGTCTTGGAAGTAATGTGAAGCCTGTGATTAGGAAAATTCTTCCTGCGCATTTTCTTCATGATTGAAAATTTTTATAACCTTCTGGCCGGAAATGGTTTCCTCAGAAAAGCCATTGAGCATACCAAGTGTTTTCTGCTGGATCCGGTATGCGCTGCGTCCGCGCTCAACGATTTTCTTGCTGATCCATGTCAGAAACGGCGTCATAATGAGCGTGATCGCACCAAGGATCAGACTGGTATACAGCATTAGAATAACAGTACCGATGATGGTGACTGCACCGGAGATGATCTGAATCAGTGTGGTGTTGAGCATTTCTCCGACCGTATCCACATCGTTTGTGAAACAGCTCATGACATCACCGGAAGCATGGGTATCCACAAGCACCCTTCCTTCATCCGCATCATAAAGCCGTGAAATCAGGGAGATCAGGGTAGATTTTCCGCTGCCGGTGGAACCGATGATGCCGACGGGCTCGCCAGAGCCGATGGACAGACTGATGTCATTGAGTACCTTCTGATGGTTCTTTTTAAAATAGCGGAAGGATACGTGCTGAAATTCAATACTGCCGCCTGTAATTTCCCGGTCGGGAAACGCGGCATCTTTATCCGTCAGATCAATGGTTGCCTGCAGAACTTCTGTGATACGCCGGTTCGAGGCAGCTGCACGCGTACCCTGTAGAACAATGTTTACAAGAAAATTCAGTGCCGTCAGGATCTGCGAGAGATAGGTGATAAATGCAGTCAGCGTACCGAGCTCCATCGTTCCGACCATGATCTGTTTTCCTGCGAACCAGACAACTGCGAGTGTCGTAACGTTGATTGCAAGTGTGGAGACCGGCTGCATCAGGATCATCATCCTGAGCGCAGCGGTGCTTTTTTCCACGAGTTCCTGATTGATCCGTGAAAATTTTTCCTTTTCATGTTCTTCGCGGACGAAGGATTTGATGACACGCTCGTTAGTGATCGTTTCGCCGATGCCGTTATGGAGCTGATCGATTTTCTGCTGCATAACGGTATAGCGAGGAGATGCGGTAATGATGATTGCGGCAATCGCCAGTGCCAGAATGGGAACAACAATCAGGATCACGCGGCAAGGGCCGGATTTAAAGCAAAAGACATCACCAGTGCGCCGATCAGCATCACCGGGCTTCGGAACATACCGCGCAGCAATGTCTGCGTAAAGTTCTGAATCTGTGTGATATCGTTGGTGATTCTGGTAATCAGTGAACCGGTAGAAAACTCGTCGATATTGGCGAATGAGAACCTCTGAATCTGGCGAAATGCGTCATTGCGTACTTCGGCAGCAAGACGGGACGATCCGCGGATGGCAAAGTTTGCACCAAGTACTCCGGCAGCCAGCATGATCAGTGCGATGACCAGCATATAGACACCGTTTCTTATAATGTAAGTTCACAATTATGGGATGGATATGGCATTGTAGTATGTTAAATTTTTGGTAAGATGTTTTTGGTTTGCAGTGATGTTTGGATAAAACATGGTAAATATTTAGTAAAAAAACACCGAAACTATTGACAACAATGAGCATTATGATTATAATGCAATTACAAATACTAAATATTTAGTAAAAAACGTCAAAAACAATGAACGGAGGAGAAACAAATGAAGAGATTAACTGCTATGCTTTTGAGTGGGGTTATGGCAGCTTCACTTATGGCAGTACCAACGCAGGCAGAGGAAGCTACAGGAACAGTAACCATCAAATTGGCCCATAACATGGATTTCATTACAATTCCGGATGCAATTGTGGCAGCAGCAGATTATCTGAATGAAAAATATGAAGCCGAAGGTAAGGATCTTCATATTGAGATTGAAACAGATTATCAGAGAATTGGCTGGGATGAATATATGCAGAATATCCTGTTTGCAACGAAGAACGGAGATGGTCCTGATATTTTTACATTTTCCGGTAACGTGAAGGATCAGGTGAGAAGCGGACTGTTGCTGGATCTTTCTGATATTGATACCAGCAAGTTTGTAGAAGGTTCTTTTGACGCCTTCACTGTAGACGGAAAGATCTATTCCATGCCCTTTGATATTCCTACAAGAGCACTTTATTACAATAAAGATGTGCTGAAAGAACTTGGATGGAATGAAGAGGAAGTAGCCGCTTTCCCGGGTAAGATTGCAGATGGTTCTTTCACATGGGAAGATTTTATTGCTCTTTGTCAGGAAGTACAGGAAAAAGGTTTGGTAGAGTGGGGAATGGTGCATCGTCCAGGAAAGGGAAATGATTTCCTTGATATTTTAAGAATGTATGGACCGGCTCATTACAATGAAGAAGAAAAACTGGTGGTAAATCAGGATACTGTAACAGGATTTTTCCAGTTTATCTATGATGCAGCAAATACCCTGAAGATTACTCCCCAGGATACCACCCAGCGTGTATGGACGGATCTTCAGAAAATGGTTGGCGAGGGAGATGTTTTTTCATATTATGGCCCGGTGTTCTCTTCTACGTACGTGGCAGCGGAAGCAAATCTGACTCCGGAAGAATTGGCTCAAAGCATTGGATTTGCACTTTTCCCGAAATCTGAAAAGAACGAAACACCTTTCTGTGTTGCAGCACCACAGGCTGTAAGTGTGAATGCAAATACGGAATATCCGGAAATCTGCAAAGCGCTGTTAGAAGAAGTATATGCAGGCGATGCTGTAAAGGATTTGGCTGTACATGGTGATACCATCTTCTCATTGACTTCCGTAACCGCAGCAAACGAGATGGAAGAAATTACCACCAATCCTATTCTTGAAAGCATCGGATATATGGCAGATTATGTTGTAACTACTCCACCTGTTGAAGGCGAATCTGTATTCAGGGATGAGTTGTTTAAGCAGATTGTCCTGCTGGAACTGGGTCAGGTGACTCCAGAAAAGGCATTTGAAGATTTTAAGATTCAGGTGGAATTAAATGTAGATGAGGATGAAGTTGTTTTTGAATTAAATTAATTCTCATATTTTACGGCATGGAAGAATGAGATAAATTCCATGCCGTTGTCATTTAGGAGGCAAAAAATGACTGAAAAAAAGAAAAACTGTATAAAAAGAAATCTTCAGGCATATGGCTTTCTGACTCCCTTTTTGGTGCTGGTTTCACTTTTATATATTTTACCGGCAATTTTAACTGTTGCAATGGCTTTTACAGATTTAGACGGTGCATTTATCTGGGAGTTTGCAGGGCTGAAGAATTTTAGAAAAATTTTCCGTGATCCTAATACAATCATAATTATCAGAAACACAATTTTATATGTTGCAATCACCATAGGAATTACGATATGTCTGCAACTGTTTTTGGCAACAATGACAACTTATTTTATTCGTGATGAGAAAAAAGGCAATTTCTTTAAAGCAATTATGATGATTCCAATGATTACCCCGACAGTCGTATATTCTGTTTTATGGATTTGGCTTTTGGATGCATCCGAAAATGGAGTGGTCAATCAATTGCTTAACAGGTTTACAGGCTTGGGACCGGTGAACTGGATTGCAGAATATCCGTTTCAGGTAGTAATTTTTGCGCAGGTACTTACGAGTGTAGCTTATGGAATGACAATTTATTCCAGTGCCATTAAAAGCATACCGGAAAACCAATTCCGTGCTGCAAGAGTAGATGGGGCAGGAGAATGGGAAATTTTTAAGCAGATTATTATACCGAATTTGAAGCCGCACATTTCTTTTATTATTTTATGGGAATCCTTGGGATTACTTACAAACTATACATCTATCCTCCTTATTACAGATGGCGGACCTGGAATCCAGACAGAAGTGTGGGCATTGTCTGCTTATCATAAGGCTTTCGGAAATCAGGAATATGGTTATGGTGCTGCAATATCATTACTACTCATTGTAGTAGTTGCATTGTTGATGTTTGTCATTACGATTATGCCGAGAAGAACAAAAAAGGAGGTAACTCCAAATGCGTAGTAAAAAGAAATTTGATACTCGGGCAAAATTCGAAATTCGCCAGGAAAGAATAGCAGTTATTATAATGATCATCTGTGTACTTCCAATTCTGTACATATATGGAAAGTTTTTTATGAATGCTTTTATTGATCAGCAGACTGGGGAGTGGACATTAGCGAATTTCAACTTTTTTAGAGAGGCGGTTACCATAGGAAATAGTATTATTGAGCCGATTGGACCTTCTATGAAAAATACCATTCTATTTACTGTTGTAGTAACCTTCTGTGAAGTAGTATTTAGCTGTATGGCTGGTTATGCTTTATCAAGATTGGAGTTTCTGGGAAAGAAAACACTTACATTCTCTCTTCTCATTCTTAGGATGTTTCCGGGAGTATTGCTTTTGATTGGAGTAGTGTATGTATTGATGTACTTAAAGGTTGTTAATACCTTGTTTGGTGTAATTATGGTAGCTATTGCATTCCGTTTGCCAGGTTCTTCCTTCATTATCAGGAACTTTTTTGCACAGGTTCCAAGAGATATAGAGAATTCGGCACTGGTGGATGGCTGTAATCGTTTTACATCATTTTTCCAGATAATTATCCATCTCGTAAAGCCAGGTATTGCTTCCACCGCGATGTTTGCTTTTATGGCAGCATGGTCAAATTATTTGTTATTTAATGTATTGATTTTTAATTCCAAGACACCAGTGCTGGCAACTTATCTGCGTAAAGTTGCATCAAATGATGAAATGATTGGTGATTATGGTATTTTCTGTGCTATGGCATTAATCTATATGCTTCCGGTACTTGTATTCTTCTTTGTTTCGCAGAAACAGCTGATGAAAGGTAATATTTCAGGAGGAAAAGGAATATGATTCGAGTTGAAAAAATTAGAAAAGAATTTGGAAAGAATGCAGTGGCATTGGATGATATTAATCTGCAGATTGAAGACTCTACATTTATTGCACTGTTAGGTCCTTCAGGATGCGGTAAATCAACGACATTAAACTGTATTGCAGGATTGTTGGAACCGACTTCCGGACGTATTTATTTTGATGATAAGGATGTAACAGACTTACCTCCGAAAGATAGAAATATCGGTATGGTGTTTCAGTCTTATGCTTTGTATCCTCATATGAAAGTAATTGATAATATTGCTTTCTCATTGAAACAGAGAGGAATGAAGAAGGAAGAAAGACATCAGAAGGCCAGAGAAATTGCAAAAATGCTTCGGATTGAGCAGTACCTGGATAGAAAACCCTCTGAATTATCCGGTGGACAGCAGCAGAGAGTATCCATGGCCAGAGCGTTAGTAAAAAATCCCAAGATTTTATTACTGGACGAGCCTATGTCCAATCTGGATGCCAGATTGAAAATTGAGATCAGAGATGAAATCCGCCGGATTCAGAGAAAAACAAAAGTTACAGCCATTCTGGTTACCCATGATCAGGAAGAAGCAATGTCAATGGCAGATAAGATTGCTATTCTGGATAAAGGTAAAATCCAGCAGTTCGATGAACCACAGGTTTTATACAATCATCCCAGAAATCTTTTTGTAGCACATTTTATGGGAAATCCACCTATGAACTTTATTGATGCTACAGTGGAGGAAAAGAATGGAAAATTATATTTAAGCAGCCCCCATTTCCATGTACTCATAAGGGAGAATATGAGGAAGTTTTTGAAAGATTCTGTGAATAGAAAAGTAGTATTGGGTGTACGTTCCCATCAGGTGGATGTTTCTTTTGGTGCAAAAGAATCTTATATTCCAGTAGAAGTATGTATGGTAGAAAACCTTGGAAAAGAAATTATGATCTCCGGATATGTAGGAGAATCTTTTGTAAGAATTACTTTACCGGAGAAAATTGATACAGAATCTGTAGCAATGCAGCAGCTGTTTAAGCAACAGGAAGGTACAATTTATATTGGCCTGAATTCTGCGTACAATGTTTTTGATAAAGAAAGTGGTTTGAATCTCACCTATGCCGTATAAGAGAGGACATTAAAAAAATGGAACAGAACAAAGGACTGAACAGAACAAAGTTGGTAATTGGAGGTCATAGAGGACACAAATCAGATGTGCGTGAAAATACGATTGCAAATTTTGAACAGATTAAAGGTCTGGGTATTTCCTATATCGAGATTGATGTTCAATTGACAAAAGATGAACAGGCTGTAATTTATCACGATTTTGATTTATCCCTGAAAACGTCCCTTGAGGGCATGGTACGGGATTATACGTTACAGCAGCTCAGGCAGTCATTTGAAATCTGCACATTGGAAGAAGCTGTTGTCTGGTGCAAAGAAAATAAAATGGGACTTGCTCTGGAAATAAAAATGCAGCCATATACCATGTGGGAAGACAGAGAGATTCTGGCAGGAATAATTGCAAAAACAATTTATCACTATGAATTTTATTCAAACTGTTTTGTTTTTGGAGCGGATTATGGCCTGTTATCCATGATTAAAAAAATGGATTCAGCTGTTAATATAGGCTTAATTGTTCCGTTTATACCGGCTGATCCTGTAAAACTTATGAAAGAAATGGAAGCAGTTGTTTATTTAAATTATGTAGAACAATTGTCACCAAATCTCGTAAATGAACTGCATGAAGCAGGGTATCTGGTAGATGGCTCTGTAATCAATACAAAGGAGAGACTTGCCATTGCACAGAAACTGGGCGTAGATTTGATTGAAAGTGATCATCCGGAACTGATACTAAAATTACTGGAGGCAGAGAATGCAGGCTAATTATCATACACATACCAGATGGTGTAAGCACGGAACCGGGGAAATTGAAGATTACATAGAAGAAGCTATCCGAAAAGGATTAACCGAAATCGCAATTACAGAACATGTTCCACACAAAGATAACCTTGATCCAAGGCGAATACAGTGGGAGGAATTCCCTGCCTATGATCAGGCGCTGAACGAAGCAGTAAAAAGGTATGAAGGAAAAATTCGGGTAATCAAAGGCTTTGAATGTGAGTATTATCCGGAAGTGTTGAATGCATATCAGATGTTTATGGAAAAATACGGTTATAACCTGTTGATTCTGGGACAGCATAGAAGTGGAAAAAAGAGGGAAATAGATAATTTTGCAGATAAAAGCGTTTATGAAATGGAAGTTTATGCCGATGAAATCTGCAGAGGAATAGAAACTGGATTGTTTCACTTTGTTGCGCATCCGGATTTGGCATTACAGGGATATCCGAAAGGATGGGACGCTGAATGTGAGCGGATTATGCGAAAGATTTTCAGTAAATGTGAGGAATATGCACTTCCTGTTGAAATTAATGCAAATGCACTTGGGGATAGAAGAGCATATCCCAGTGAAAATGCATTTCGAATTTCAAAAGAGTATAATCTTGAATATTTAATAAATTCTGATGCGCATAGACCCGAAGATTTGTGCGGAGAGTCTGTTAAGGAAGCAGAAGCTTTTGCACGAAAATTGAATATTTCTGTTATGGATTATTTGACAATTTCGTAAATAAGTAAGCGCTGCTATTTCTCTTTTTGGTTTCATGTGTTAAAATAAAAAAATAGCTGGTAAATATTTACTAAAATAATATAAAATGAAATTTTAGAAAAGAGAGTGTATAATATGGCGACAATAAAAGATATTGCTAAATTGGCAGAAGTATCCCCAACAACTGTTTCCAGAGTACTGAGTCAGGATGAAACTATGGTTGTGAGCCAGGATATTAAAATGAAGATATTCAGAATTGCGCACGAATTAAAGTATGTTTCCCCAAGAATGAGGCATCTTCAGGAAAAAGACAAAATGGTAATTGGAGTTGCTGACTGGAATATCGTTAGACCGGATCGGTTAAATGTACATCTTACTTCTTTGAATTGTATTGCGGATTCTTTGTCTCCAAAGGTGAAAATCGAATTTGTTCGGATGGAGAAAGAAGTTTCCAGGCGCTATGATGGTATTATTGCCTTTGGAATGTTTTCAGAAGAGGAAATGGAACGTTTACGAATTCAAAGCGTAGCTGTAATTTTTATAAATTCGAATGACAAAGATTATGAGTATGATTCAATTATAATGGATTTTGACAGAGGCATCAGGGAGTCTTTGGAATATCTGGTAAATAAGCGCCAATATCGCAGCGTGGGATATATTGGCGGCTTGTACGAAAAAGGAAAAGTGCGTATTGGATACAGACGTTTAGCGTGTGTAAGGGATACTTTTGCGCAATATGGATGTCTGGATGAAAAAAACATTTATGTGGGAGAATTAAGTAAAGAAAGTGGTTATGCTCTTGCAAAAGAAGCGATAGAATCAGGTCATTTACCAGAAGCAGTGATTTTGGGAAGTGATGAGATTGCAGAGGGCGCTATTGAGGCATTTGCGGAAGCAAAATTGAGAATTCCTAAAGATTTGGCAATTGTTATCTATGAAGATATTAAGACGCTGGAATCTAAATGGGAGGATTTTACAAGAGTACAGATGTACCCAGATATTGTATGGGAAACAGCAATAAAACTGCTTTTGGAACAGATTCATAACCAAAGAACAGATAGTATGAAGATTTTTCTCCCGGGAAAAATCAAATTAGGAGAAAGCGCATAACAAGCATCTTATACGGAGAAAAAATGAAATTTATAGAAGAACTCGTATGGATATTGAAACTGTCGGATTTTGAACAGACAGTTATATTAAGGTTGATATTTGCTGCAATTGCTGGTGGTCTTGTTGGTATGGAGAGAGAACTGAAAGGCCGCCCGGCAGGTATGAAAACTTTTTCTTTGGTTTGTGTTGGGGCAACTATAGTTATGATCACAAATGAATATATCATAAAATATCTTTCAAATGTATCTGGGGATATTGCCAGACTTGCAGCACAGGTAATTAGTGGGATTGGATTCCTGGGCGCTGGAACAATTATTGTGACAGGAAATAGTCAGATTAGAGGGTTAACTACAGCCGCATCTTTGTGGGTGACAGCAGCTTTGGGAATTACGATAGGAGCTGGATTTTTCTTTGGAGGCATAACTGGAATTATTATTGTGTTTGGTTCTTCTTTACTTTTTCGTATAATAGAGGGTTTTATTTTAGAATACTCTAAATATATGAAAGTACATGCTGAAGGAGAAAATGAAGAATTTACTATTCAACTTTTAGAGTATTTTAAAAGTAAAGGTATACATATAAAAAATTTTTCACGGTCTGTGGAGAATAAGTGGTATAGTGAGGACATTTGTTTAATGATTGAAATTCAGTTAAACAAACATCAAAAGCATAGAGATATATTAAATGAACTTCGGTTAGTAGAAGGAGTTCGGCTTATAGAAGAAATATAAAGAAAGGCAGGGGTGTGCAGAATGAATTATTCAGAAGACAAGAATAAACAGTACCATATTCAGGTAGGAAAGGAGGATATTGGCCGTTATGTAATTCTTCCGGGAGATCCGAAGCGCTGTGCTAAAATTGCAAAGTATATTGATGATGCAAAGTTAGTTGCAGACAATAGAGAGTATGTAACGTATACAGGGTATTTGGATGGCGTTAAGGTTAGTGTTACGTCTACTGGAATCGGTGGCCCTTCTGCATCAATTGCTCTGGAAGAATTAGTGCAGGCTGGCGCAGATACTTTTATACGTATTGGAACCTGTGGAGGTATGCAGTTAAATGTAAGAAGTGGTGATGTAGTAATTGCAAGTGGTGCAGTTCGCATGGAAGGAACCAGTAAAGAATATGCACCGATTGAATTTCCGGCGGTTGCAGATATTGAAGTTGTAAATGCTTTGATGAAAGCTGCAGATGAGTTGAATGTGGATAGTCATGTGGGTGTTGTACAGTGTAAGGATTCATTTTATGGACAGCATTCACCGGAACGCATGCCGGTGGGCTATGAATTGTTAAATAAATGGGAAGCATGGAAAAGGCTTGGCTGTCTTGCTTCCGAAATGGAGTCTGCAGCTTTATTTGTAGTAGGCAGTGCGCTTCATGTAAAAGTCGGTTCGGTCTTTTTGGTTGTAGCAAACCAGGAGAGAGAAAAAGAAGGGCTTAGTAATCCAGTAGTTCATAATACGGATAAGGCAGTTCGCGTTGCAGTAGAGGCACTTCGAAGAATAATTCATGAAAATGTGTAGTTAAAATACAAGGGATTGCTTTTATATTGTAAGCAAAGGGAGATTAAGAGATTATGTTGAAAGAAAATGATGTAAAAAAGTTGATTGAATTTGCAATTCAGCAGCTCCCAAAGGCATATGTTCCATATTCAAATTATAGGGTGGGAGCAGCACTTCTTGCAAAGAATGGAACCATATATACTGGCTGTAATATTGAAAATGCTGCGTATACCCCGTGTAATTGTGCAGAGCGTACAGCATTTTTTAAAGCAATCAGTGAAGAGGTAAAAGAATTCGAAGCGATTTGTGTTGTGGGTGGCAAAGGAGGTATTCTTAATGATTATGCGGCACCTTGTGGTGTATGCCGACAGGTAATGATGGAATTTTGTAATCCAGAATCATTTGAAATTATCCTTGCCACTAGTACCGAACAGTATGAAATATTTAAATTAAAGGATTTATTTCCTATGGGGTTTGGGCCAGGTAATTTGGCTTAAATAGAATATGGGAGATTAATGTTAACTTCCGATAAAACGTACAATCTGCATCAGATTGACGAGGAATGTAATCAGATGATGGACAGATTAGTGGAGCAGATGAAAGAAAGGCAGGGAGTGACGGAAGAACTGAAGATGTAGAATCAGGTGGCATGGGTTGGGAGAATGAATAATTGTTACTGACCTCATGAGCTGTCACTGACTTGCTCACATGAATTGTCATCAGATTGATGAACTTTTGGCATTAAATACTGTAACAAACTATGGATATAAAAAAGGAAAGCCGCTGTTCTTTGGAATTTTTGCAGGCTACTATGTAGTACAAATCTTATGCGCAATTTTTGTATATGGGGTTAATTCTTTGCTTCCAAATGTAATGGAAGTGATGAAGTACATCGGAGCAGCCTATATTCTGTGGCTTGCGATTCATATTGCTTTCAGTAAGCCGTCAACAGAAAACGCAGAGCAATCGGCATCGTTTCTGAAAGGCTTCATGCTGCAATTTGTCAATGTAAAGATCTATATGTTCGGAGTTACCGCGCTAACGGGTTATGTTGTAGGATATATGTCCTCTTTTCCGGCTTTGCTGTTTTTTGAGCTGGTTATTGCAACAATCGGAACGATCGCAACCTGTACTTGGATTGGCTTGGGCGTACTGATTCAGAAGTTTTATCTGCGGCATTTCCGTGTTATTAACATTATCCTTGCACTAACATTACTGGAGTGTATTTGGGGAATGTTAAGATAATTGTTGCTTTGAGAGCAATTCTAATTAACAACTTCAAGTTTGAAAAATTGAGAAATCGTAAAATTGAAGAAAAAGGAAATGCACAGTTCTTAGCTTATCGGGAGCTGTGCATTTTTGTAAATAAATACTTTTAATTAGCCGATTATGGCATCCTCTGCTGTAAAATGTTCCAGAGAATTTTCTTTTACCTGAATGCAGATATAAGTAATTCCGGAAATATCGGATGCAAAAAACTGACGCTTTGCAGCAGGTGCGATTTTTAGCCAGTCTCCAGTTGAAAGGCTGATTTCTTCTCCATCAATTATGGCTTTGCCGTTACCTGAAAGAATTCCATAGATTTCTTCATTTTCTTTATGAGCATGAACAAATGGGACATTTGTTCATGCAGGTAGTTCGTTTAAACTGATTTCTGCACCTGTTAAAGATAACTTTTCATGCAGCTCAATTCGGTTTTCCTTTCCAATAGTTGTTTTTGTGTAATTTGCCATAATAATACCTCCATAGTTAATTTGTAGTTTCTGGTTGCGTGGTATTAGTATAGTGTGAGACACATACAAAAACAAGTACGCACCTTTTTGTAACTGTACACTCAAAATTGAATGTGTTACAATAGATTCGGAGGTGAGAATTATGCGAGTAAAAGAAGAATTACCGGAATGCCCAGTTGCAACAGCAGTATCTCTCATCGGAGGAAAATGGAAACTGCTGATTTTGCGTAATTTGAAAGAGCGTCCATGGAGATTCAATGAGCTACAACGAAGTATAGATGGTATTTCACAAAAGGTTTTGACAGATAGTTTAAGACAAATGATGAGTGATGGACTGGCATATCGCTACGATTACCATGAGCAGCCACCGAGAGTTGAATACGGCTTAACGGAACTCGGAACAAAAATGCTTCCAATTGTTAATTCACTTGCTGACTTTGGTAACTACTATAAATCAATTATTGAAAAAAGTGATTAAAAACTATTGACATTTTGTTACTGGAAAGGCAGCGAAAAGTATTTTGATATCCAGTGGAGCCGGACTTGCACCATTTTGGATCGCAGAACTCCGTGAGATCATGTCTTACGATGAAATGGAACTGGATAAGATCGGGGATAGGAAAACAGCCTTGTTTTTGATTATGTCCGATACGGATACCACATTCAACTTTGTGATTGCTATGTTGCAGTCACAGAGTCAGCTATATTGATGAGATGAACTAACCTTGTGCCCAGTGGACACGAAGTTGGCACAGTCACTACGGTGTCAGGAGAAATCCTGGCATCTTTTTTTATGCTTTTTTACACTTCAAAAAATAATTTCAAAAAATTTATAAAATCATGTCCGATTTTGTCGCTCCCAATACAGAGTATTCCAATACAGATGGAAACACAGAATTTTATTATGAAGAAAAGGGCCGGAGAAGTGAGACTGCCATCGGATCATAAAATGAAAGAATAAATTCTTAAAAAATTAATCATGATAATAATGTGATGATATCACAGAAAACAAATGAATTTCAGATTATAATAAAGCCATAAAAGAAAAAACAAGGGAGGACTGTAAAATGTCAGCTATTATTATTAATAAAAATAATTTTCAGAATGAAATAATGGATTCCGAGAAAACCGTTCTTTTAGACTTTTGGGCTCCTTGGTGTGTTCCTTGTCGTATGGTGGTTCCTATTATAGAGGAGATTGCCGGTGAACGTCCTGATATCAAAGTTGGTAAAATCAATGTGGATGAGCAGCCTGAACTGGCAAGTGAATTTAGTATTATGAGTATTCCAACTTTGGTGGTTATGAAGAATGGGAAGATTGTACAACAGGTTTCAGGGGCGAGACCTAAGAATGCAATTTTAGAAATGCTTTAAGGAGGAAGGGCATATACCAGAAAGTAAAAATGTGCCGTTGCAGCAACTTGACAATATTGCTTCTGTAGCGAAGAATAAGGATATCCCACTGTTTGTATACTGTTATTCCGGTTCACGAAGCCGCCAGGCAATTGGGATGTTGCAACAAATGGGATATTCTAAAGTAAATAATATCGGTGGCATTGCTGCTTATTTAGGAAAGGTGGAAAAATAAGATGAAGGTAATAATCGTAGGCGGTGTAGCCGGAGGAGCTACAGCTGCAGCAAGAATACGCAGACTGGATGAACATGCAGAAATTACTGTGTTTGAAAGATCCGGATACATATCCTATGCGAATTGTGGGCTTCCTTATTATATTGGAGACGTGATCACAGACCCGGAAGAACTTACATTACAGACACCAGAGAGTTTTTTTAAACGCTTCCGCATTAATATGAAAATTCACCATGAAGTTATCTCCATACACCCGGATCGTAAAACTGTTTCAGTGAAAAATTTGGAGAATGGTGAAATATTTGAAGAAAATTACGATAAACTTATTCTCTCTCCGGGCGCTAAGCCAACACAGCCAAAGCTTCCTGGAGTAGGTATTGATAAACTTTTTACACTTCGTACAGTAGAAGATACTTTACGAATCAAGGAATATATTAATAAGAATCATCCAAAATCTGCTGTATTGGCTGGTGGTGGCTTTATTGGTCTGGAGCTGGCAGAAAATTTGAGGGAGCTTGGCATGGATGTTACGATTGTCCAGCGGCCTAAGCAGCTGATGAATCCTTTTGATCCGGATATGGCATCCATGATCCATAATGAAATGAGAAAGCATGGAATAAAACTGGTATTGGGCTATACAGTAGAAGGATTTAAAGAAAAAGACAATGGAGTGGAGGTCCTATTGAAAGATAATCCATCTCTTCATGCTGATATGGTAGTACTGGCAATCGGAGTTACTCCAGACACAGCATTAGCAAAAGAAGCCGGTCTGGAACTTGGCATCAAGGGAAGTATCGTAGTGAATGACAGAATGGAAACTTCTGTACCGGATATTTATGCAGCAGGTGATGCAGTTCAGGTAAAACATTATGTTACTGGCAATGATGCGTTAATCTCTTTAGCAGGACCTGCCAATAAACAGGGAAGGATCATTGCTGATAATATTTGTGGCGGTGATAGTCGTTATTTGGGTAGTCAGGGAAGCTCCGTCATCAAAGTGTTTGATATGACAGCAGCCACTACAGGTATCAATGAAACCAATGCCAAAAAGTCAGGATTAGAGGTAGATACAGTAATTCTTTCTCCTATGAGTCATGCCGGTTACTATCCTGGCGGAAAAGTGATGACCATGAAGGTGGTTTTTGAAAAAAAGACGTATCGTTTGATTGGTGCTCAGATTATTGGATATGAAGGAGTTGATAAACGTATTGATGTGCTGGCAACAGCAATCCATGCAGGGCTGAAGGCAACCCAGCTGAAAGATTTGGATCTTGCATATGCACCACCTTATTCTTCTGCCAAGGATCCTGTAAATATGGCCGGATTCATGATAGACAATATAGCAAAGGGTACCTTAAAACAATGGCATTTGGAAGATATGGATAAGATTTCTAAAGATAAAAGTGCTGTGTTGCTGGATGTGAGAACGGTAGACGAATTTAGCAGGGGGCATATTAATGGATTCAAAAATATTCCTGTAGATGAACTGAGGGAACAGATCAATGAAATTGAGAAAGGAAAGCCTGTGTATCTGATATGCCAGAGTGGTCTGCGCAGTTATATTGCGAGCCGTATTCTGGAAGGAAATGGATATGAAACATACAACTTCTCCGGCGGATTCCGTTTCTATGATGCAGTGGTTAATGACCGTGCGCTGATCGAAAGGGCATATGCATGCGGTATGGATTATTAGAAATAAACAAAATAATAAAGAGATCCCCCATTTATTAGAATGACTTTCATAATTCTGATAAATGGAGGATTCTTTAGATGTTACAGAAAAACGGTTTTATGATTTTTGTAGCATTTCCAGTCTTTTCGAATCCAGGATTGTGATTTTGCCGCGGGAGAGTTTGACGAGTCCTTCGCCTTGAAAGTATCGGAGCATTCGAGTGATAACTTCCCTGTGGGAACCAAGATGATTAGCAATCGTCTCATGAGTGATTTTCAGCTCGTTTGTTCCTTCGATAGAGGTCTCTTCTAAAAGAAATGAAGCAACACGCTTATCCAAACTCTTCCACATGATTTGTTCAATCAGCCACATGACATCAGAAAAACGGGTGGCCATTAACTCATTGGTATAGTTTGCGACGGGAGCAGATTCCTTCATGATGTCCTTATAGATTTCAGCAGGGATGATCCAAAGATCAGTATTTTTTTCTGCTTCAATGGTTACTTCAAATTGAATGGAGCGTATGATACATGAGGCGGATAAAAGACATATATCCATATCGAACAGACGGTAAAGTGTAATCTCCCGTCCTTCATCTGAAAGTATGTAGGTTCGAAGCTGCCCGGATTTAACCAGTAATAATCCGGTACAGTCCAGGTTTCCATTGTGAATGATCGTTCCTTTTTTTACATCCCGTGTGATTAAATGGTCTGAAATTAGTTTTTTCTGTGCTGTATTTAAGTCATTCCATAGTGGAAAATAATTTTCGAAGTTCATAACAGTTATCTCCTTTACGAACCTAGTATACTTATTTTTTTAAGATGCGTCAATCATATAATTGACATATGCCTTTTATAGGGCTATTATATAAGAAAAGCGAGAAAGGAGCAGTTTATGCCGAGGCCAGTAAAATGCAGAAAAGTCTGTCATTTCCCAAATATTTTAGAATTTCTTCCGGCAGATAATACTGAGAACCCTCCCATTGTTCTGACGGTAGATGAGTATGAGACAATTCGTCTTTTGGACAAGAAAGGTTATAGTCAGGAGCAGTGTGCAGTATCTATGCAAGTCGCAAGAACAACGGTTCAGCGAATTTACGAGATTGCCCGGAAGAAAATAGCAGATGCACTCATTGATGGACATCCACTCAGAATCGAGGGTGGGGATTTCAGAATTTGTGACGGTCAAAGTAGCGACTGCAGCTTTGGAGGATGTTACAAACAGGAAATTTACAAAAAATATGCAGAAGAAAAAGGAGAAGGTATCATGAGAATAGCAGTAACATATGAAAATGGACAGATTTTCCAGCACTTTGGACACACAGAGACATTTAAGATTTATGATGTAGAGGAAGGAAAAGTAGTACATTCAGAAGTAGTAAATACGAATGGAAGCGGACATGGTGCATTGGCAGGAGTTCTTAATGCATTGAACGCAGATGTTTTGATCTGTGGCGGAATCGGAGGCGGTGCACAGACAGCGTTAGCGGCAGCCGGTATTAAGCTTTTCGGAGGAGTTTCCGGAGATGCGGATGAAGCGGTAGAAGCTTTTATCAATGAAACACTTGAGTATAATCCAAATGTGAAGTGTTCTCATCACGAGCACAGCCACGGGGAAGGACATGCATGTGGCGAGCATGGATGTGGAAGCCATAGCTGTCATTAAGAAGAATAGTAAAAAAAATAATACGAAGCATCATAAATGATTCATAATCTTTGTTGTTGATTTTAAATAAAGGTTGTCAAATATTTGCCGGTCATTTATAATGAAGTGACAACAAATCTTTAATATCCTATGTGGCGGTCAGGAGATCATGGCCGACTGATAAAGTGGTGCCATCGCGATAACGGAAAACAATTAAAAATAGCGTTGGAAAACAGAAAATGTACTTCTGTTCCCAATGCTATTATTTTTTATAGAAATGTCCTGAGAAGATTTCGCATGGTGAAATAAATTTTGTTGAGGTTAAATTGAGGTTGACTTTGTATGATGATGATACAAGGGTCAAAAGGTCATGCGTTTCATGCTTGCATGAAAAGAAAAGGAATCAGGTGATATACAATGAAAAAGTATAAGATATGTAAAGCCATTCTTGTTATACTGGCAGTTTTTTTATGTGTGGTTTTTTATGAATTACTCGGGATCTGCATTGCATATAAAAAACAGCCGGAAGTGTCCGATACAACCAGAAAAGAAACAAAAAATGAGTCGTGGAATGAGCGCAGTGAGAATACAGAACGGGCAGTAATCATAGAAAAGAATCCAGAAGCTCTTTTGCAGAGAGTGCGTTTGATCCAGAATGCAAAAGAGGACATTATTCTTTCTACTTTTGCATTTCAATCTGATGAAAGTGGAAAACTGATCTTAGGAGCACTGCTTGATGCGGCAGACAGAGGTGTGCATGTTCGTCTGTTAGTAGATGGAATGGAGAGCTGGATTGATATGGAAGGCAATCCGTATTTCTATGGATTATCTTCCCATGAGAATGTTGAAATAAAACTATATAATAAGGCTAATCCGTTGAAACCATGGAAAATGATGGGTAGAATGCATGATAAATATCTGATTGCAGATGGTAAGACCTATATTCTTGGTGGAAGAAATACATACAATTATTTTCTAGGTGATTTCCCGGGACATAAGAACTATGACAGAGATGTGTTAGTAGTTTGCGATGAACCTAAAAAGGAAAATTCAGTGAACCAGTTGTTAGATTATTTTGAAACTATATGGGAACAAGAGGACTGTGGTTACTTTCATAACAGTAAAAAGCTGGCTAATAGAAAGTCTGTAAAGAATGCAGTTTTAGAGCTGCAGAATGGGTACCGGCAATATTTTGAAGAGAATAAGGAAAGAATCTGCGATACCGATTATACGGACGAAACTTTTGAGACAGAAAAGATTGCATTAGTGTCAAATCCTATCCACACGGGCTCCAAGGAACCGGTAGTGTGGTATCAGTTGGGAGAATTGATGAAAAATGCAAAAGATCGAGTGAAGATCCACACGCCATATATTATCTGCAACGATATGATGTATAATACATGGAAAGAGATTGCAGAGAATGTTCCGGATTTTTCTATCATGACAAATTCGGTTGCAAATAATGGAAATCCATTTGGGGCTGCCGATTATGCGAAAAACAGAAACAGAATCTTAAGTACAGGAATTGACATCTGGGAATATGAAGGTGGTTATTCATACCACGGAAAGAGTATTCTGATCGATGATGATCTGTCGGTAATCGGTTCTTTTAATATGGATATGAGAAGTGTTTATCTGGATACGGAACTGATGCTTGTAATACGCAGCAAAGAGATTAATAAACAACTGGAAGAGGGCATGATGGAATATGAAAAAGTGTCCCGACAGGTGTTGAAAGATGGAACTTATCATGATCCGTATCATGTAACGCCGATTGAACTAACAAAAAAACATCAGAGGAATGTATTTTTGGTACAGCATCTGCTTGGATGGGTCAGGTACCTGTTTTAACCGAATCAAGTAACGAGAAGGGGGAAGGAAAACATGTTTCAGATATTAATTGTAGAAGATGATCAAGAATTAAGCCAGCTATTCCAGAAAGTGCTTGAGAAGAATGGCTATCAGGTCAAAAGTGCATCGGATGGAGCACAGGCATTAGAAATATTGGATAAGGAGTATATTGATCTGATCATTTCCGATATTATGATGCCGGTCATGGATGGTTATGAGCTGGTCTCGGAGCTTCGGGCGGCAGGATATCAGATACCGGTACTTATGATCACTGCAAAAGGTTCCTTTGATGATATGCGTCAGGGATTTCTTTCGGGAAGTGACGATTATATGGTAAAACCGGTAAATGTGAATGAAATGGTTTTAAGAGTCGGAGCACTGCTTCGACGTGCACAGATACTGAATGAACACAAAATTGTGATCGGTTCAACAGAGTTTGATTATGATACAATGACTGTTACAACGGATAAGGAAAGTCTTGTTTTGCCTAAAAAAGAATTTCTGCTTTTATACAAGCTTGCAGCTTCGCCGGGCAGAACATTTACAAAACAACAATTAATGGATGAGGTATGGGGATATGAGACAGAGGCAGACCCACATACGATAGAGGTACATATAGGAAGAATCAGGGAGCGTTTTAAAGATAACCCGGATTTTGAAATCGTAACAATGCGTGGAATCGGATACAAGGTGGTGAAAAAATAGTGGAACAAAAGAAAGAAAAAGGATTGCGGATCCGAGCATGTCTGACCGGTGCAATCTGGCTGGCGCTTGCATTTTCGACAGTGATATCTGCTTTACTGTTTGCTTTTTTGAATCATTTTTTCGATCTGCCGGGCAGTATACCTGCGCTCGGCTGGCTGCTGATTTTTAATACATTGATTGCAGGGCTGATCACTTCTTTTATCAATGCAAGGTTACTGGAACCAATTACCAGACTCAGTAAAGCAATGAAGGAGGTTTCTCAGGGGGATTTTGAACAGCATTTGGAAACGAATAGCCGTATCGCAGAAGTTGGAGAATCTTATCAGAGTTTTAATGTAATGACAAAAGAGCTTCGTGCAACAGAGATGCTGCAGATGGATTTTGTATCCAATGTTTCTCATGAATTTAAGACTCCGATCAATGCTATTGAAGGATATACAATGCTCCTTCAGGGAGAAGAACTGTCTTCGGATCAAGAGGGATATGTAGAAAAAATTTTATTCAACACTCAAAGGCTTTCCGGATTGGTCGGTAATATTTTGCTGTTATCCAGACTGGAGAATCAGAATATACCAATGAAAAAAACAGAATATCGTCTGGATGAACAGATCCGTCAGGCATTTCTTTCCCTGGAAACAAAATGGGCAGAAAAAGAAATTGGTTTTCAGGTAGATCTGGAAGAAGTGAAATATACCGGGAATGAAGGACTTTTTATGCATATCTGGACGAATCTTTTAGATAATGCGATTAAGTTCAGTCCGGTAAAGGGGACAATTATGATGTTTCTGAAACGGGAACAGGATTCTGTCAGGTTCATTCTGGAAGATGAGGGACCGGGAATAGAGGATGATGTAAAATCCAGAATATTTGACAAATTTTATCAGGCAGATGGTTCTCATAAAGCAGAAGGAAATGGCCTGGGTCTTGCACTTGTAAAACGGATTGTAGATAGTGCCGGGGGAACAATCAAAGCAGAAAACCGAGAATATGGCGGATGCAGATTTGTTGTAGCGCTTCCGATGCAGAAAGCTGAGACTATATAAGGTCAGGCGGATTGCGAATGTTCGATCTACTATAAGGATTTAACTATAAATAGACAGGAGAGAAAATTTATATGACATTTTATCAGGAATTGCAGTTGAATCAGGCAGGCTCTAAAAACCTGTTGAATAAGAGTGAAACGGTGAAGGAAAAGTTATATCATATGCTGGTATATTTGGTGAAGATAGCAGTTACAATGATATTTTGCTTTTTCTTTGTCACTGTTTTCAGTATCTTATTTGGAAATGAGAACAGTATTGTGGGCGTGGTAGTTTTATTATGTCTTATGGTATTTCGGAATGCGGATCTGGGGATCCATGCCGGACAATCTACGATGCTTTTGGCTCTGTTCTTTGTAATTATGACGATATGTCCACATTTAGCAAATCTGCTTTCACCGGTACCGGGAATGCTGTTAAATATTGCTGCACTGGCAGTGCTGATTCTGTTCGGATGTCATAATCCATTCATGTTTAATCAATCTACATTGGTTCTTGGCTATCTGCTGTTATATGGTTATGATGTGGCAGGAAAAAGCTATCAGATGCGATTAGTCGGAATGGCTTTAGGTGCAGCGCTTACCTGCCTGGTATTTTATCGAAATCATAAAAACAGAACTTATAAAAGAAATCTGAAAGATCTGATACAGGAATTTGATATCACTTCTTCCAGAACAAAATGGCAGCTATGTCAGATTTTATGCGTACCGATTGTTCTTTGCATTGCAGAACTCTGCAATATGCCACGTGCAATGTGGGCCGGTATTGCGGCCATGTCCGCAATCTTGCCGTTTATGGAAGACATGAAATACAGAGTCCGTAAAAGGATTGTCGGAAATATAGCAGGTGTCATATGCTTTACCGCATTGTATTTTCTGCTCCCGTCGTCAATCTATGCATACATAGGAATTCTTGGTGGAATCGGCGTGGGATTTTCAGCACAATATGGCTGGCAGGCAGTGTTCAATACATTTGGTGCTTTGGCCATTGCTGCCAGGAGCTATGGATTAAAAGGAGCAGTCAGTCTTAGAGTGATTCAGAATGTTTTTGGTGTTGTATTTGCATTCGCATTTTGTGTTATATTTTATTGGTTTATGTCGAAAAAAGGAAAGCAAGGTGATAACCTGGAGGATCTTGAAGCAGAGTGAGGGACAGCTTTTGACAACAAGCTTGAAAAATGCGGCATTCTGAGGAATAAAGAAAGAATCTTTATACAATCTTAATATAGAAGCAGAGACTCTTATACTATCTTTGAAGGCAGTTCTATATAATAAATGCAATTAAATAGCAAGGAGTTATGATTATTTATGCCGGAAAAATTGTGTAAAAAAAAACATCTGACATCCTTTCAATTAATTATTCTGGGATTTGCAGGTGTGATTCTTTTAGGAACTTTTTTGCTGATGCTGCCATTTTCCTCTGTGAATAAAGTGCCGACTTCGTTTCACGAGGCACTTTTTACTGCCACTTCTGCAGTGTGCGTTACAGGGCTTGTGGTGAAGGATACCGGAAGCTACTGGTCCCCGATAGGGCAGGCGATTATTCTTGTACTCATACAGACAGGCGGACTTGGAGTGGTAACTGTGGCGGCATCGGTTTCTCTTTTTTCAGGGAAAAAAATATCCCTTATGCAAAGAAGTACCATGAAGGATGCCATTTCAGCACCTAAGGTTGGCGGAATCGTCAGACTGACAAGGTTTATTTTAAAGGGAACAATGCTGATTGAAACGGCAGGAGCTGTGCTGCTACTGCCGGTGTTTTTATCAGATTATGGATTAAAGGGAATCTGGATGTCGGTCTTTCATTCTGTTTCCGCTTTTTGTAATGCCGGGTTTGATATTCTTGGAACAGCAGATAATGCGTTCCCATCCCTGGTCGGGTATTCCGGAAATGTTCTTATAAATGTGGTAATTATGCTGCTGATCATCACAGGGGGAATCGGTTTTCTCACCTGGGATGATATTTATATGAATAAAATGAACTTTAAACGTTATCGTCTGCAAAGCAAGATGATTCTTATGACTACCGTATGCCTGATTTTGCTTCCTTCGGTTTTTTTCTTTGTATGTGATCTGCAAAATTTATCAGCCGGGAGACGACTGTTAGCGGCCACGTTTCAATCAGTAACCACAAGAACCGCCGGCTTTAATACCATAAACATTTCAGAGATGAGTGAGGCATCGAAGGCGGTTATGATACTGCTAATGCTGATTGGCGGATCGCCAGGGTCTACAGCGGGAGGAATGAAAACAACAACCTTCATGGTGCTTATTTTAAATGCGATTGCTACGTTTCGCAGCCAGGAAAATGCAGGGGCTTTTGGACGGAGACTGGAATATCATGTAATAAAAAATGCAGCGACGATAGCTATGCTGTACTTTGTATTGTTTTTTTGCGGCGGGCTTGCAATCAGTGTATATGAAGGCTTTCCGCTTTTAGATTGCCTGTATGAAGCAGCTTCAGCTGTTGGTACGGTAGGTCTGACGTTGGGGATTACACCGAAGCTTCATATTTTTTCACAAGTTGTGTTGATTATACTGATGTATTTGGGGCGTGTAGGTGGGCTGACCCTGATTTATGCGGTATTTTCCGGAAGAAACAAGGGAAATGCAAAGCTGCCTCTGGAGAAAATCACAGTTGGATGAGAAGGAGAAAAATAATATTATGAAGAATGTACTGATTATTGGACTTGGAAGATTTGGAAGGCATATTGCAATGCAGCTTAACCAGCTTGGACATGAAATTATGGCAGTTGACTGGGATGAAGAAAGAGTGGACAAAGTACTGTCATTTGTGACTAACGCTCAGATCGGTGACAGTACCAATGCAGAATTTTTACAATCGCTTGGGATTGGGAACTATGATATCTGTTTTGTGACCATCGGAGGAAGTTTTCAGAATTCCCTTGAAACAACTTCTCTTCTAAAAGAGCTGGGAGCAAAATTGGTGATATCCAGAGCTGAACGTGATGTTCAGGAAAAATTTCTTTTACGCAACGGTGCAGATAAGGTAGTTTATCCTGAAAAACAGGTTGCAAAATGGGCATCTATCCGTTACACGGATGACCATATTCTTGATTACATGGAGGTGGATGCTTCCCATGCAATTTTTGAGGTGGAAGTGCCGGAGGAATGGATTGGAAAAACAGTAGGCGAGCTGGATATCAGAAAACGCTATAACATTAATATTCTGGCAGTAAAAAACGGAGGAGAATTCAGTATTGCAATTTCTCCGGATACGGATTTCACAGAGAATAATAAATTACTGGTGTTAGGGGAATACAGGGCACTTCAGAAGTGCTTCCGTATATAGCTGGTACATTATACTGCAAATAACTGTACCACAGAACTTGCCTGAATTTCCAGATTATAAAAGATTTTTGACCACAATACAGTCACGTGATATAATTTAACCGAATCAAGCAAGTCCCCTGCTTCAATTGCGCAAAGCAATAAGCAGTGGGTTGGGACTTGCTTGTATCAGGAGTGGTACAAGCCACTCCTGATAAGCTGCGAAGCAGCTATTCGGTTATGAGCAAGTAGCGAAGCGGATTGCGAATATCCGCTTTAACCGAATCAAGCCACTCCGCTTTACGAACAGCAGAAAAGGTGGCGGATGGGATGAGGTTAAGATGAAAGACGACAATAAAAAAACAGATGAGCATATTCTTGTTTGCCTGTCAGCAGCACCTTCAAATCAAAAAATAATAGATACAGCTGCGAAGATGGCAAATGCGCTGCAGACACGTTTTACCGCCTTGTATGTGCAGACTGGTACAAAAGCAGAAGCAGCAGATAAAGAAAAGCTGGAAGAGCATATCCGGTATGCAGAAAAGCTTGGAGCAGAAATCGTGATGACTCACGGAGAAAACATTCCGGTACAGATTGCAGAGTATGCTAGGCTATCCAATGTTACTGAAATCGTGATCGGACAAAGCAATGCCAGGCGAAATCACTTCTTCAGCCAGGCAACTCTGACGGAAAAGCTGATTGAGCTTATACCGGACATAGATATCCATATTATTCCGGATGCGGTAAAAGCCGGAAATTATCAAAAACGACCTTTTACATGCTATGTGGAAAAACCGTCTGAAAAGGATTATTTTCTCACGGCTTTTATATTTGCACTATGCACTTTAATCGGGCTGCTGTTTCAGAAACTGAATTTCAGAGATACGAATATTGTAACGATATATATTCTGGGAGTTTTGCTTACTTCAATTGTGACAGACGGTTATCTTTGCAGTGTAGCCGGATCTTTCTTAAGTGTATTCCTGTTTTATTTTTTTCTGACAGAACCAAGAATGTCTTTTCAGACCTATGCGGTGGGATATCCGGTGACCTTTTTTATAATGCTTATTTCATCCGTACTTACGGGGGCACTTGCGGCAAAGCTGAAAACACATGCAAAGCTCTCTGCACAGCTTGCCTTTCGCACACAGGTTCTGTTCGATACAGACCGTCTGCTGCAGAAGGCAAAAGGAGAGACAGAGATTCTTGATGTTGCCTGTACACAGCTTCTCCGCTTACTAAACCGCAATATTACAGCGTATGCAGTAAAGGACGGAGCTTTATCAGAGGGAAAGCTTTTCTCCGGAGAAAAAGGGGACACAGAAGATTTTTTGACACCGGAAGAACAGCAGACAGCCAGATGGGTCTGTGAAAACAGGCAGCGTGCCGGTGCATCCACACACCATTTTCCGAATGCCAAATGCTTGTACCTGGCAATCCGGAGCGGCAACAGCGTTTACGGTGTAGTCGGGATACCGATGCAAAAAGAAACGCTGGATTCTTTTGAATACAGCATCCTGCTCTCTGTAATAAATGAATGTGCGCTTGCAATGGAAAATGCGCAAAATGCCGTGGAAAAAGAGAAAATTGCAGTTTTAGCTAAAAACGAGCAGTTGCGGGCAGATCTTCTGCGGGCAATCTCCCATGATCTTCGGACACCGCTTTGCTCCATTTCCGGTAATGCAGATATGCTGCTTAGCAATAGCGACTGTCTGGATGAAGCTACAAAGCATCAGATTTATACAGACATCTATGACGATTCTGAATGGCTGATCGGAGTTGTGGAGAATCTTCTTTCCATTACCAGGCTGAATGACGGAAGATTGAAATTTAAATTTACAGATCAGCTTTTAGATGAGGTGATTGCAGAAGCCCTGCGGCATATTAGCCGGAAACATGACGATTACAAAATTGTGACAGACTGTGAAGAGCTTGTCCTTGCACGTATGGATGTACGTCTTATTATGCAGGTTTTGATAAATTTAGTAGATAATGCAATAAAATATACGCCGCCGGGTTCTGTCATCTTCATTCGGGGAAGAAAAACAGACAGGAGAGCACAGATAAGTGTGGAAGATAACGGACCTGGAATCCCGGAAGAAATGAAGCCGCATGTTTTTGAGATGTTTTATACAGGGAAAAAAGCGATTGCGGACAGTCATCGAAGTCTGGGGCTTGGTCTGGCACTTTGTCATTCTATCGTAGAAGCACATGACGGAACCCTGATGCTTACGGAGCATGAGCCTCATGGATGCAATTTTACTTTTACTTTACCCTTAAGCGAGGTGACCTTACATGAATAAAGCATTAATCCTGGTGGTTGAGGATGACAGACCTATACGTAACCTGATCGTTACTACATTAAAAACACATGACTATAAATATCTGGCGGCAGAAAACGGATCTTCGGCCATTTTGGAGGCATCCTCCCATAATCCGGATATTGTGCTTCTGGATCTGGGGCTTCCTGATATGGAAGGTGTAGAGGTAATAAAGAAAATTCGTACCTGGTCGAATATGCCGATTATTGTGATCAGTGCGAGAAGCGAAGATACAGATAAAATCGAAGCACTCGATGCCGGGGCAGATGATTATATTACAAAACCATTTTCCGTAGAGGAGCTGCTCGCACGAATCCGTGTCACACAGAGAAGACTTGCAATTATGCAGACAGGTGAACAGACGGAAAACTCTGTTTTTGAAAACGGTGGATTAAAAATAGATTATACGGCGGGCTGTACATATCTGAAGGGAGAAGAATTACATCTGACACCCATAGAGTATAAGCTTCTCTGCCTCTTGTCCCGTAATGTGGGGAAGGTATTGACGCATACGTATATTACCCAGCAGATTTGGGGACGATCTTCGGAAAGCGATGTTGCGTCTCTTCGGGTTTTTATGGCAACCCTGAGAAAAAAACTGGAGCCTGAGAAAAATGGAGTGCAATATATCCAGACGCATATCGGGATTGGATATCGCATGCTCAGAATTGAGAAGAATGGATAATATGATTAGCAAAGCGGATATCATAAGGTTGACTGGCTTCAACAAAACGATATATAATGAATCTCGGGCATGGACTCAGGGTTCTTCTGGAAGAGGATAAGGAACAGAACCGAGAAATCTCTGTATTCAATGACCTGATAAGTTATAGAGAAAAGGACATAGGAAAATGGAGAAAAACAGTACGGCCGCGAAGTATATCAAAAAATACTGCTATGTAATCGGATTGCTTTCTTTTCTGGTGGCATTTTTTTTCTGCGGCGTGGGGATTCATTATCAGGAAATGCAAAAAAAGGCAAGCGGAACCTATCTGGCAGAAAGTACTGTAAGAAGAATCAAGTCAAGGCTGGAAAGATACGTAATGGTTTCTGAAATTATTGGAAACTGTCTCATAGATGGGGATGATCTGGACGAGACTTCCTTTTTGGAGCTGGCAGAAAAGATCCCGAATGATGAAGGTGTAATAAAGGCTATTGAACTGGCACCGGAAGGTATTGTCACCGCAGTTTATCCTAAGCAGGGAAATACAGAGGCTTTAAAGCTGAATATGCTGCAGGAGCATGAGCGGAAAGCGGATGCAGCTCTTGCAAAACAAACCGGAAAGTATACGATGGGAGGCCCTTACCAGCTAAAGCAGGGAGGAACAGGGGCATTACTGTTCAACCCGGTTTATCGGATGGATGATTCTGGCAACAGTGAATTTTGGGGATTTGTGATCCTGGTAATTGACTGGGATCGTTTTATGTATGAACTCAATCCGGAATATTTAAGTGAAGTAGGTTTCTGCTATCGGATATGGGCTTATGGAAGGGGCAGTGAGGATAAAGTTATTTTAGCTCAAAGCCAGAGTGAGATGCCAAAGGAGAGTCTGACGGTAGAGTGTGAAATTCCGAATAATACATGGTATTTTGATATTGCGGCGTCTAATGGATGGACACCGGTTTCTGATTGGATCATCATTGCTGCGGCCTCTTATATTTTTTCATTACTGGTTGTGGCAATCTTTTATCAGATATTCAGTAAAAAACAAAGGGAAAAGCAGTACACTGCTGAGCTTGAGAAGGCAGCAGAACAGGCAAGAAATGCCAATGAGGCAAAAACGAGATTTTTGTTTAATATGAGCCATGATATCCGGACACCGATGAATGCAATCATAGGATTTTCCGGCTTGCTGGAGAAGAACCTTCACGATGAAGAAAAGGCAAAAGAGTATTTGAAAAAGCTCCAGTCTTCCGGTAATCTGCTGATGCTGATCATTGATCAGGTGCTGGAGATGGCGCGTATTGAAAGTGGTACGGCATCATTGAAACTGGAAGCAGAAGATCTGAGCGAGCTGTTTCATTCGGTTTATGCGGTTTTCGAATCAGATACGAAAAAGAAGGGAATACATTTTTGTGCACATACGAGCGTAGAGCATAAGTATGCCATCTGTGATAAAACAAAAATACAGGAAATATATCTGAATATTGTGAGCAATGCAATTAAATATACACCGGATGGTCATTCGATTCATGTGACAATCAGGGAAGTTGCATCAGATGATGTCCGAAAGGCAAAGTATGTTTTCATTTGTGAGGATACCGGAATCGGAATGAGTAAGGAGTACCTCCCGCATATTTTTGAAGAGTTCTCAAGAGAGAAAACAACAACAGAAAACAAGATTGTTGGCACAGGGCTTGGTCTGCCTATTGTGAAATCTATGATTGAACTTATGGGGGGAAGCATCCAGGTGGAAAGTACGCAGGGAACAGGGACAAAATTTACAGTGACGGTTTCTCTTACAATTGCTTCGAAAGAAGATGTGTATAAAGAGCCGGAGCCGAAGCTTATATCTGGCAGAGACAGGAAAAAAGACATACGAATTCTCCTGGCAGAGGATAATGAGCTGAACGCGGAAATTGCCATAGAGCTTTTAACGGAAGCAGGCTTTCTTGTCGACCGTGTGGCAGACGGGCAGGAATGCTGCGAGCAGATGAAAGAGATGCCAGAAGGATATTATGATCTGATACTTATGGATATTCAGATGCCGAATTTAAACGGCTATGAGGCGACAAAGAAGATCAGACAGATGGACAATCAGAAAAAGGCATCGATACCGATCATTGCCATGACAGCAAATGCTTTTGTAGAGGATAAGGAAATGACACGGAAAATGGGAATGAACGCACACATTGCAAAGCCGATCGATGTAGAATTATTGATATCAACAATAGAAAAATATACATAAAGTTGGGGGCATTTGCCCCCAACTTTTGTTATCTGACTATGGTATCGTATATCCGTTTTACCCGAGCTTTCCGGCCAGGAATATTGCGGTCGGAGAATCTGCGCCACCGATAACGGAAGCGTTTACTGCGCTGCTGCCATCCAGGATATCAGAAGCTTCTGATTCAGGTTCACTTTCAGGCTCCGGAGCGTACAGCTGACTCCAGGTCTCGGCGTTTGCAGAGCATTCCATAAATAAGGACATAAGTGCATTCTGATCCATCTCCAGCAGATAGCGGCAATCAGTCGGTGTGACGATGTCGCCCGGTTCGGCATCGACAGAAAGGGAGGCAGTGATTCCCAGGGACTCCATATCTTCAGCTGTAGCTGTGATATTATTTAATGAGAGGTCATCAATGTCGAGCCGGAAGCATTTTCCCTTTTCAATATCGGAGAAGGTGCCGGAGAAGAACAATGCGATGGTTTCATCTGTGTCGGAGTCCGTGATGGAAAACTGTGCGGCGAGCTCGTTTGATGCGGAATCAAACTGCATGACATATGGTGTAGCCGAGTAGACGGATTCACCGTCGGCATCAATGCTAAGCGACAGGGCTGCCGATTCCGTACCAGCTTCCTGCTGCTGGCTATAATTGAGCGATACAGCCATGAGGGCGGACGTAGCTTCGCCGTATCCAAGGTTCATGAAGAAGTTGTAGCCTTCACTCAGGTTTTCCGGGTTTGCAAATGAGAGTTCGTAAGAGCAGGAGATCGTATCAATGTCCTCCGGAAGCTCTGAGACGGATTCATTTACATGGATGCCGAAGGCGGCTCCTGTGTGATCGGAATCGTAAAGGTCATCCGTGTCATCATAGTCGTAATCATCATCATACGAATCATCATACGCATCATCATAGTCGTAATCATCATACGAATCATCATAGTCGTAGTCATCATCATATGCATCGTCATAGTCGTAGTCATCATCATACGAATCATCATACGCATCATTATAGTCGTAGTCATCATCATACGAATCATCATATTCATCAGCCAGTGCTTTCAGCGCATTTACATCCAGATCCAGCTCATAGTGGATGCGTTGCAGGCGCTGATCGGATACCTCAAACTGCACCGGGATTTCTTCCGGCAGTACAGATTGGAACATGGTAAGCATTTCTTCCAGCTGTGCTTCGAGATATTCTGCATCATCGGCAGAAAAATCGTCAAGCGCCTGCATCGGGGCAAGAAGCTGCCGGAACAGTGTGCGATAGAAAGCGGTGAGCTGATCCGCGCGAAGGGTAGCCGTGTAAATGTCAACACCATCATCGGTTGCTTTTGTGACAGCGACAGAGTCCTGCAGCCCGGTGATGGTTGACTGCAGCTCCGATATGAGAGAATCATCGGATGCGGCAGTCTGAGGATAAAAATGCAGATCCAGATCCGGGATGTCATCCGATGCATCTTTTCCGAGCAGTTCAGATAAACCGGATTTCAGGTATTGCTGCCGGAAATTTCCGGAGCGCAGCGCAAGACTGCCGGAATAAAACTGCGGGATTGCGACTGTCAGTAAATCCTTATCGCCGTACAGGGAAACGTCCAGCAGATCATCGGAGGCATGCTGCAGTCCGGCCTCAAACAGATATTTTTTCAGCTTTGGATCGATCCTGGCAAGGAGTGAACAGGTGGTATCGCTCCAGCTATCCGGGATGCCCAGAAGCTCTGCGGTTTCCGGCAGAAGCCCGCCTGTGAAATGCCACTGCAGACCATTTTCAGACGCAGCTTTTGCAAGCTGTGAAAGGCCGAGTGTCTCTTCCAGCAGGGAGTCAGCAGACTGCTCCTGCTGTGCCGTTAAAATAGCCTTCAATTCTTCGGCAGCGTTTTGGTCATTAGAAGTAGCGAATGATACGGAAGGTATCAGCATGGCAGCGGATAAAACGGCTGCGAATGTTCTCCTTGCTGGAATCGTGCTTTTGTGTAAATTCATAGGACCTCCTGTCTGGCGGATATTGGGAATCCGCTGCATTGTTAGCTCATAAAATGATGCGTTACTGTTTCCTTTATTCCTCAATAAACCGGATAAAGCGCTTTACATTTTCCATCGAAAAGAAATACGGATCTGCGTGTTCCTTTCCTTCCTTCAGCTCGAAGAAAAACGGGACATCCGGACACTCCCGGCGCATTTTTTCGGCGAGCTCCACAGACTGGTGCGGGGTCACGAGCCTGTCTGCGGTGCCGTGCTGCAGCCAGAGGCGTGGCATACCCGGATGGATCCAGTGCGCCGGGCTGGCGAGATCGAGTGTCTGCGGATCATTTAAGCCGGAAGAAAGGAAAATCCCCATAACAGAGTCCGGTCGCAGATGGCGGTCTTTTTCCGTTTCGGCATAGCGGTCGATCGTATCGCAGTCAGTAGTCGGGTAGAAGATGACAAGGTTTTTTACTTCGGTATTCAGACCGGTCAGGCCGAGTCTTTCGTTCGGGAGCAGAGCGGTCTCCAGTGCAAGGTGACCTCCGGCAGATTCACCCCAGAGCGTCAGGTTATCGGTATCCAGCAAAAGCTCTTGTGCATGCGTATGCAGATAATTGACCGCTTTTTTCAGATCGATGACCGGGCGCGGAAACGTATCGTCCAGAGAAAGTGTGTACTGCGCGACTGCGCAGGCATAGCCCATCTGCAGCGGCTTGAGCATGTATTCGACAAATCTGGAACGGCGGAAACCGCTGATCCAGCCACCGCCAAATACGATCAGAAATACCGGGTAAGTGTCCTTTTTTTCTTCCGGATAATATATGTCCATAAGAAGCTCCGGATCGTCGCAATAGGGAATATCGGTGCGTTTATTGGGAAAAGCGTATTCATTCATATGTCCAAGATCAAAGGCAAGAAAGCTTTTCAGTTCTTCGGTCATAACAATGTCGGTTCGTTTCATGACAGATCCTCCTGTAATAATCGACAGAATAATTGTACTATAAATAAAGAATACAGCATCATTTTGAAACAGTCAAACAGAATTGTTTTCAAAATAATGCTGTATTTTATCGAAGCAGAAAAGCGGATTGCGAAGCTCTGCCGGGCATTAAAAAAATGGAAGTTTTTCAGGCGAGATATAACAAAATGTGTCATTGCAAATACAAACTATAACATTGCTATATGGACATAATACGAGTATAATATAAAAAACAATTTGCAAATGCAAAGGTATCAGCTGCAAAGCTGATGCTTGAAGCGGATAAAGTCACCGGCTTCCTTTTGCTTTTCCTCACTGAGCGTCAAAAATGTCTGAATGGTAGTAGCCTGATAGGAGGTCAGCTGCGGTGGCTCCGGCGACAGTACCGGAGTGCCATCCCGTACTAATGCGTCTACCGAAAGTTTGTAGAGATCAGCAAGTGCGATGATGATTTCCAATGGTGGCATGCGCGTACCGTTCTCATAGTTGCAGTAGGTCTGACGCTGAATATTCAGCTTTCGGCTGACATCTTCCTGCGTATAGCCGGCTTCCTTTCGCAGCTTGCGGATCTTATCAATAAAAAAGGTATATTCCATACAGTACCTCCCTGTCAAATAGTGATAATAGCTGACTTCGGATTGTGGAGAGTATCCCGGACAATCGCCTGTCTGGACTGATTATAACAAGTTCTGAATGGAATATCTGGAAAAGAAACAATTTGAATACAAAAAATACAAATAGCAACAAAAAGTTGCACATATCAGAAAGGAGCAACGATATGGGATTACTGGAATTTGCGACAGAGAATGAAAAAAAGGGACAGAAGATTCATGGATTTTCGGCCAGGCTCGTGCGCGGCTGGCTGAAGCTGCGTGCAGATCATCTGGAGAGACAGCTGAACCGCAGGCAGATACCGGTTCCGGAGGATCACGGAGAAATGTGGCGGCGGATCAAAGAAGAGATCACGAAAGTGAAGGATTGACCCGTGTATCATAGGGGTCAAAATACCTTTTGACCCCAACTGATGCCTACGAATTGCTCCGCTGCGAAGCAGCTCCCGCAATTCTGCAAACATTCGAAATCCGCTGATTTACTACGTAAATCGCTACTTTCTCATGTTTGGCGGGTCCTAAGTTCAAAAGCCTTATCATGCAAGCATGAACGGCTTTTTGACCTTTTGACCATGGCATCATCATAATATCAGCGGCGATAGGCTGCAAGATCCCGCCATGTCTGACCTGGTGCAATTGTGAGCGAGGAGAGTGTGGAATTGTGATACGCACAGGAAAATGTGACCTCTTCCCCAAACCACGCGGGTGCGGTAAAGGCATTGGCATCTTTTTCGGTCGGGAACTCTACCTCGACAATGCGCAGTCCGTCAAAGGTTCCCTCAAACAGATCCAGTTCGGCGCGCAGTCCACCTGCAAGCGGGATCACATATCTTTTTTTTGTAATAATATTGCCGTCTGCTTTTGTCAGCAGATGTGCATAGCTCGTTGCAGTCAGAGGGAGATTGTATTCCTCACGCGCCATCAGGCCGCTTCCTTTATAAGTCAGGATATAGTCCTGATCCTGTCTGCGCACTCGCACGACCGGAGCCGTACACAGATATGCCTGTTCGATCAGATGGCAGGAAAACGGCTCCAGAGAAAACGGGAGCGTCCCGTCAATTAAATATTTTCGTTCGATTTCCATACTTCCCTCCTGAAGAATATTATGATGATACCAGGGTCAAAAGGTCATGCGTTTCATGCTTGCATGAAAGAGCATGACTTATTGACCCGCAAAACACCGAAAAGTAGCCATTTTTCGTAGAAAAATGAGCGGATTTGAGGTGTTTTAGGATTGCGAGAGCATGAAATGCGAAGCAATCTGTGTATCATTATTTACAGCTGTAGTTTAACATGCAGCCGCAGGGAAAACAACACGTTTTTGCAGGATGGCTCATAGGCTGTCTGTTTTACGTATAAAGTTTGATAATAAAAATACTTGACAAACAAACTAAATTGCTATATAGTTTGGAAGTCAAATATATTTAAATACAAAATATAAGAGAGACAAATAAGATACCGAATCACAAAACAGGAGGGTACGATGGCAGAGATCATAATAGGAACAGGCGCAGCGGTTCCGGATTATGTGCTGGATAATGACGGCGTGGCAGAGATGGTGGAGACAGACGATGCCTGGATCCGAGAGCGAACCGGAATCTTGCAGAGACACATTGCAAAAGAAGAAACGGCGGACTCACTTGCAGAGGAAGCGGCATGCCGTGCGATGGCAGATGCCGGGATAGCGCCGGAACGCATCGATCTGATTGTGGTGGCGACGACAACAGCCAGAGTGCGGATGCCGTGTGTGGCCTGCAGGGTTCAGGAGAAGATTGGTGCGAAGCAGGCAGTCTGCTTTGATCTGAATGCGGCCTGCACCGGCTTTGTGCTGGCTTATCAGACGGCAACGGCGTATTTGAAGGCCGGTATTTACCGGACGGCGCTTGTGATTGGAAGCGATTGCATGTCACAGGTCATCGACTGGGGAGACCGCAGCACCTGCATTTTGTTCGGAGATGGAGCCGGTGCGGCAGTGCTGCAGCGGCATCCCGGGCTTGACTATCTTCCGGTTGCCGGAGCGGACGGAGGAAAGGGAGAAGTACTTTCCTGTCAGGCACTGTATGAGCGCCAGTCTTTTTGCAAAGAGAGCGGGAAGTCCGGTTTCCTGCATATGGACGGACAAGCCGTGTTCAAATTTGCAGTGCGCAAGGTTCCAGAAGCGATTTTGGAGGTTCTGGAATTGAACGGACTGACGATAGAGGACATCGACTGGTTTGTGGTGCATCAGGCGAATCGCCGGATCATCGAGTCGGTCGCACGGCATCTGGGCGTATCTTTGGAACGCTTTCCGGTCAATTTACAGGAATATGGAAATACCTCGGCTGCGAGCATTCCGATTTTGCTGGATGAGATGAAACACAGCGGGCAGTTGAAAAAGGGACAGCGTCTTGTGATTGCCGGCTTTGGAGCCGGTCTGACCTGGGGTGCATCCATATTAGATTATGAGCACTAGGCAACTGTGTTCATGAGCAAGCTGCGAAGCTAGGCCCTGTCAGCAGAGCTGCAGGGATGGACTGCGAATGTCCGCTTTGCAAAGGGCGGAGAAAAAATAAAAATGGAATCTTATAGGTCTTGTAAATACAACCTGGAGATTCAAAGAGACTAAGAAAAAGAAAAGGAGATTATATATCATGGTAGAAAGAATTATGGAAATGACATCGGAGAATCTGAACATTGACCGCGCGCTGATCCAGCCGACTTCTTCATTTAAGGGAGATCTTGGCATTGATTCGCTGGATCTGTTTGAACTCGTCATGGCATTGGAGGAGGAGTTTGACGTCGAGATTCCGACCGAAGATCTGGAAAAGCTCTCGACCGTGCAGGATGTCGCAGACTATGTGGAGGCACACCGCGCGTAAGGGAAGGAGCACAGCAATGCAGACAGAAATCACAGAGTTACTTGGAATACAATATCCGATCATTCAAGGTGGTATGGCCTGGGTGGCGGAGCATCATCTTGCGGCAGCTGTATCGGAGGCCGGAGGCCTGGGACTGATCGGGGCGGCAAACGCACCGGCGGAATGGGTGCGGGAGCAGATCCGTGCCGCAAAAAATCTGACGGAGCAGCCGTTCGGTGTGAATATTATGCTGATGAGTCCATATGCCGATGAGGTCGCACAGGTCGTGGCTGAAGAAGGTGTCAAAGTCGTAACGACTGGCGCGGGCAGTCCGGAAAAATATATGGAGCAGTGGAAACAGTCCGGTATCCGGGTGATTCCGGTCGTCGCTTCTGTGGCACTGGCAAAGCGGATGGAGCGCTGTGGAGCGGATGCAGTGGTCGCAGAGGGTTGTGAATCCGGAGGACATGTCGGAGAAAGCACGACAATGGCGCTGGTGCCGCAGGTCGTTGACGCAGTGCAGATTCCGGTGATCGCAGCCGGGGGGATCGCAGACGGGCGCGGTATTGCGGCTGCGTTTATGCTCGGCGCAAAGGCCGTCCAGATGGGAACCCGATTTATCGCGACACAGGAAGCACAGGTGCATGAAAGCTATAAAAATCAGGTGCTGCGGGCAAAGGACATTGATACCCGCGTGACCGGGCGGTCGACCGGACATCCGGTGCGCGCATTGCGCAATGAAATGACAAAGCGCTATCTGGAGCTGGAGCAGGAGGGTGCATCGTTTGAAGAACTGGAGCAGCTCACATTAGGAGGACTGCGCAGAGCGGTTGTGGAAGGTGATGTGCGGATGGGAAGCATGATGGCCGGACAGTGTGCCGGATTGGTACGGGAGATTCTTCCGTGCAGTGAGCTGGTGCCGCAGCTGATGCAAGAAGCCAAAGCATGTATGAAAGGAATCCGGATCGATGAGTAAAACAGCATTTCTTTATCCGGGGCAGGGAGTACAGACACCTGGCATGGGTGCGGATTTTTATCGGAACAGCGCATCGGCGCGTGCGGTATTTGATGAGGCCTCCGCTGCACTCGGAATGGATATGAGAGCGCTCTGCTTTGAAAACAATGACCGCCTGGATCAGACAGAATATACACAGGCAGCGCTTGTGACCTTATATCTGGCACAGACCCGTGTGCTGACAGAGGCCGGGATCCTGCCGGATGTCACAGCCGGATTGAGTCTTGGTGAATATGCAGCGCTTGCTGTCAGCCATGCAATGCAGGAGCAGGATGCGATCCGTCTAGTACGCAGGCGTGGTATTTTGATGCAGAATGCCGTACCGGATGGCAGTGGTGCGATGTGCGCGGTGCTCGGCATGAAGGAAGCAGCCGTAGAGGAAGTGCTTGCAGAGCGGGAAGGTGTGTTTATCGCAAATTATAACTGTCCCGGTCAGCTGGTGATCACCGGTGTGCGATCAGCAGTCGAGGAGGCGGCGGAGGCGCTGCGTGCATCAGGAGCAAGGCGGACAGTCATGCTCAATGTGAGTGGTCCGTTTCATTCGCCGCTTCTTGCCGGGGCAGCAGAAGAGCTTGAACGAGAACTTTTACAGACCCCATTTTCAGATCCGGATATTCCGTATATTACAAATGTGACAGCACAGCCGGTGACGGAAAAGGAACCAATCAGGGCGCTTCTGGCGCGGCAGATCTGTGCGCCGGTGCGGTGGATGCAGAGCATGCAGCGGATGCTGGCAGACGGCGTGGATACATTTGTGGAAATCGGTGCCGGGAAAACACTGGCAGGATTTCTGCGCAAGCTGGATCGGAATGTGAATGTCTATCCGGTGACGACGTGGGAAGAAGCACAGATTGTGATCGCAAAGCTGGAGGCCCGAGATAAGAAGCTGTGGCGAAGTGCATAAAAGAAAGGAATTAAAGCCGTATGTCAGAAAAAATAGCAGTTGTGACCGGGGCTTCCCGCGGAATTGGTCGGGCAATCGCCTGTCGCCTGGCGAGCGAGGGGATTCGGGTCATCATTAATTATAATGGTTCAGTGGAACAGGCAGAACAGGTGCAGCGCCAGATCCGGGAAGCGGGCGGACAGGCAGAAATTTACCAGTGCAATGTGGCAGACTTTGCATCCTGTGAAACGTTTGTTTCAGATGTTTTAAAGACATGGGGACGCATCGATATTCTGGTCAATAATGCGGGAATCACGCGGGACGGACTGCTGATGCGTATGGCGGAGGAAGACTTTGACCAGGTACTGGACACGAACCTGAAGGGCGCTTTTCATATGATGAGGTTCGTATCCAGGCAGATGCTAAAGCAGCGATACGGACGGATCATCAATATGGCATCCGTCGTCGGAATCGCAGGAAATGCAGGACAGGCGAATTATGCCGCGTCGAAAGCCGGTGTGATCGGGTTGACGAAGGCCGCAGCGAAGGAGCTGGCATCGCGGGGAATTACGGTAAATGCAGTGGCTCCGGGCTTTATAGAAACGGACATGACGGCAGCGCTCTCCAGTCAGGCACGCGATGCGGCAGCCGCACAGATTCCGATGGGACATTTCGGGACGGCAGAACAGGTAGCAGAGACGGTGGCGTTTCTGGCTTCGGACGCGGCTTCTTATATGACCGGACAGGTGCTGCAGGTTGACGGTGGCATGGTGATGTAGAACCAGGAGGAAACAGATGAAAAAACGGGTAGTGATTACAGGACTTGGAGCTGTGACGCCGATCGGTAATACGGTGGATGCATTCTGGGATGGTATAAAAAAAGAACAGATTGGGATTGGTGCGATTACAAGCTTTGACACGTCGGACTATAAGGTAAAACTGGCTGCCGAGGTGAAGGATTTTAAGGCAGCAGATTATATGGACGCGAAGGCAGCACGGAGAATGGAGCTATTTTCCCAGTATGCAGTCGCAGCTGCGCGGCAGGCATATGAGGATTCCGGACTGGATATTTCAAAAGAAGATCCATATGATGCGGGTGTCATCATCGGCTCCGGTATAGGATCCTTACCTGCCCTGGAGCGGGAATATAGCCGACTGCTGACAAAGGGACCGACCCGTATCAGCCCGATGTTTGTTCCGATGATGATTTCAAATATGGCAGCCGGAAATGTATCTATTCAGCTTGGATTTAAAGGAAAATGCACAAACGTTGTGACGGCCTGTGCATCCGGGACACATTGCATCGGTGATGCACTGCGGGCTATTCAGTATGGCGATGCCGTGATGATGCTGGCCGGCGGTACGGAGAGCTGCATCTGTGAAACCGGGGTGGCAGGCTTTATGAACCTGACAGCGCTTTCGACGGAAACGGATCCGATGCGGGCTTCGATTCCGTTTGATCAGGATCGCAGTGGTTTTGTGCTGGGCGAAGGTGCCGGAGTTGTCATGCTCGAGGAGCTGAATCATGCAAAAGAGCGTGGCGCAAAAATTTATGCGGAGCTTTGTGGCTACGGAGCGACCGCGGATGCGTACCATATTACATCGCCGGCGGAGGACGGAGCCGGTGCGGCTCGTGCGATGCAGCTTGCAATGCAGGAGGCGGGCATTTTGCCATCCGAGGTAGACTATATCAATGCACATGGAACCGGGACACATCACAATGACCTGTTCGAGACGCGGGCGATCCACCGGGCGTTCGGGGATGCAGCTCATCAGCTGCACATCAATTCGACAAAATCGATGATCGGTCATCTGCTCGGAGGTGCAGGCGGTGTGGAGATGGTGGCGACGGTGCTTGCAATCCGGGATGGCTGGATCCATCCGACGGTCGGGACGAAGAGACCGGATCCGGAATGTGATCTTGATTATACGATTGGTGCGCCGGTGCAGATGGAAATCAATTATGCACTGACAAATTCTCTCGGCTTTGGCGGACATAATGCTTCTCTGCTGCTGAAGCGCTATAAAAAATGAGAAAGAACATCCAGGTTGGAGGAGAACGGGATATGGATACAGAAAATCTGATCAGACTGATTCAGGCAGTGTCGGATTCTGCATTGACGGGATTTCGATATGAGGAAGGCGGTGTGCGCGTCCGTCTTACAAAAAAGAAGGAACAGGTGACGGGCAATGCAGTGGAATTCCTGATGCCTGAGGAGCCTTCAAAGCGATCGGACAAAGAAATAGGGCAGATGAAAACGGACTTGGCAAAGGACGGGCAGGGGCAGCTGGTCGTATCCCCACTCGTTGGTGTCTTTTATGCCGCTCCGTCGGAGGAGGCAGCGCCGTTCGTGCAGGTCGGCGACCGTGTAAAAAAAGGACAGACACTCGGCATTGTCGAGGCGATGAAGCTGATGAATAACATAGAGAGTGAATATGATGGAACGGTGACGGAAATTCTGGTAAAAAATGGACAGAATGTAGAGTATAATCAGCCGCTGTTCCGGATCGGATAAAGAGGTAGTATGAGACATTTAAATATCAGAGAAATACAGGAAATTCTTCCGCACCGCCATCCGTTTTTACTGCTCGACTATATTGAGGATTATGAGCCGGGCCAGTATGCCATCGGATATAAATGCGTATCGTACCGGGAAGAATATTTTGCCGGACATTTTCCGGGAGAGCCTGTTATGCCGGGAGTGCTGACAATCGAGGCACTGGCGCAGGCCGGAGCCGTGGCGATTCTGAGTATGGAGGAAAACAAAGGAAAGACGGCGTATTTTGGAGGCATACGGGATTGCCGTTTCCGCGGAAAGGTTGTCCCGGGCGATAAGCTGCGTTTGGAGACAAAAATCATCCGCCAGAAGGGACCGGTCGGCATCGGGGCTGCTACGGCATCCGTGGACGGAAAGGTCGTAGCGACGGCAGAGCTGACATTTATGGTAGGATAGGGGAATATTATGATCAGAAAACTATTGATTGCGAACCGGGGAGAGATCGCAGTGCGGATCATCCGGGCATGCCGGGAGATGGGGATTGCATCTGTGGCGGTGTACTCAGAGGCGGATCGGGATGCGCTGCATACGAAGCTGGCGGATGAGGCGATCTGTATCGGACCTGCAGCGGCAAAGGACAGCTATCTGTCTATGGAACAGCTGATCAGTGCGACGATTACCTCAGGTGCAGATGCAATCCACCCGGGCTTTGGATTTCTCTCGGAGAACAGTCGGTTCGCGGGTCTGTGCCAGCAGTGCGGGATTACCTTTGTAGGACCGGATGCAGATATCATCGCGCGCCTTGGCAATAAGCAGGAGGCTAAAAATACGATGAGCCGTGCCGGTGTCCCGGTCATTCCGGGCAGTCATACGCCGATCAGATGTGCCAGTGAGGGAAAGCTTGAGGCAGAACAGATCGGTTATCCGGTGATGATCAAAGCGGCACTTGGCGGAGGCGGAAAAGGCATGCGTACTGCGTGGTCACCGGAAGAGTTTGACCGCTGCTTTGCCATGGCCCAGAAGGAGAGCCGGATGGCGTTCGGGGATGACACGATGTATATTGAGCATTTTGTACAGCATCCGAAACACATTGAGGTTCAGATTCTGGCAGATGCTTATGGTCATGTCGTACATCTGGGAGAGCGCGACTGCTCAATTCAGAGAAATCATCAGAAGCTGATCGAAGAATCTCCCTGTGATGCAATCTCACCGGCGCTTCGCAAAAAAATGGGAGAGGCCGCCGTACAGGCGGCAAAAGCTGCAGGATATGTGAACGCAGGGACAATTGAATTTCTGCTGGATGGCGATGGACGCTTTTATTTTATGGAGATGAATACACGGATTCAGGTGGAGCATCCGGTGACGGAATGGGTGACAGGTATCGATCTGATCAAGGAACAGATCCGGATAGCATCCGGAGAGCCGCTTGGGTTTACCCAGAATGAGATTGTTTTGCGCGGTCATGCGATCGAGTGCCGTATCAATGCAGAGTGTCCGAAGCAGAACTTCCGCCCATCGCCGGGGACAATCACGGACGTCTATTTTCCGGGAGGAAACGGTGTGCGGATCGATTCGGCGGTTTATCGCGGCTATACGGTTCCGCCCTGGTACGATTCCATGCTGGCAAAGCTGATCGTATGGGGAAAGGATCGAGAAGAAGCGATTCAACGGATGCGCAGTGCACTTGGCGAGATCATCATTGAGGGGATCGAGACAAACGTGGATTATCAATATGGAATTCTTCAGGATCCGGACTACTGCAGCGGAAAATTTGATGTGGAGTTTTTAAACGAATCAGGCAAGTCCCCTGCTTCCATTGCATAGAGCAGATGAAGCAATAAGCAGCAAAGCGGATTGCGAATATCCGCCCGGTACGATAGAGGAGAGATACATGAAACTGGACAATATGTTTAAAAAGATGAAGCCCGCTGCAGCGGTAAGGGGCGGTGCATCTGCCGGAAAACCAGAAGTACCGGAAGGTCTGCTGCGGAGGTGCAATAAATGTCATGGGGCGATCATTGCCAGGGAGGTAGAGGAGCAATATTATATCTGTCCGAAGTGCGGCGGATATTTTCATGTTCCGTCAAATCGAAGAATATCAATGATTGCAGATCCGGGCACATTTCAGGAATGGGATAAGGAGATGCCGGCCGGCAATCCACTGCAGTTCCGCGGATATCAGGAAAAGCTTGCACAGCTGCGCAAGAAGACAGGACTGAAAGAAGCGGTCATAACAGGAGAATGTCATATCGAAGGATATAGAACTGCAATTGCGGTATGTGACGGACGTTTTCTGATGGCAAGTATGGGGGAAACCGTCGGAGAGAAGCTGACACGCTGTATCGAGCGTGCGACGGAGAAACAGATTTCAGTCGTGATCCTTGCCTGCTCTGGTGGAGCCAGGATGCAGGAGGGGATTGTATCTTTGATGCAGATGGCGAAGGTGTCAGCGGCGCTGCGGCGGCACAGTGACGCGGGTCTTTTGTATATCAGCGTGCTGACTGACCCGACAATGGGTGGTGTGACGGCCAGCTTTGCAATGCAGGGAGATGTGATTCTTGCAGAGCCGGGTGCGCTGATCGGCTTTGCCGGACCGCGCGTGATTGAGCAGACGATCCGGCAGAAGCTGCCAAAAGGATTTCAGAGCGCAGAATTTTTGCTGGAGCACGGGTTTCTGGATGCGATCGTGCAGCGGCAGGAAATGAAGCGGGAGCTTGGGAAGTTTCTGAGGCTGCATAGTGAAAACTGTGGAGCAGAGGCAGAAGTGGTTCAGAAGATTACTGAATCAAGGTGTAACACTATCGAGAAAGAAAGTAACGAAAGCGGTCAGTCGACGGTCTGTAAAGTGTCCTCTGAGCGAAGTTTTACAGTTGGACTTCTGAAAAAAAGCTGCAAAAAATCGGCAGGCAAACCGGAAGAACGAATGGAGAGCCAGGATGCCTGGCAGCGGGTACAGTGTTCAAGAAGCGCAGACCGTCCGGTCGGAATGGATTATATAGAAGCACTGTTTACGGATTTCATAGAGCTGCACGGCGACCGGCAGTTCGGGGATGATGCGGCGATTCGTGGCGGCATTGCATATTTTCGCGGAAAGCCGGTAACGGTGATCGCGCAGCAGAAAGGCACTACGACGAAAGAAAATATTGCCTGCAATTTTGGAATGCCGAAGCCGGAGGGGTATCGTAAAGCACTGCGGCTGATGCAGCAGGCAGAGAAATTCCACCGGCCGGTCATCTGCTTTGTTGATACGCCGGGAGCTTTCTGCGGCATGGAAGCAGAGGAGCGCGGGCAGGGAGAAGCAATTGCCCGCAATTTATTTACCCTTACCGGATTGCGCACACCGGTGCTGACCGTCATTACCGGTGAGGGCGGAAGCGGTGGCGCACTCGCCCTAGCGGTGGCAGATGAAGTATGGATGCTGGAAAATTCAGTGTATTCCATTCTTTCCCCGGAAGGATTTGCGAGCATTCTCTGGAAGGATGCTTCCCGTGCGAAGGAAGCGGCAAACGTGATGCGGCTGACTGCACAGGATCTGCAAAAGCAGGGAATTATCGAACGGGTATTTCCGGAAGGAGAGCACTACACGCGGGAGCATATGGAACCGGTGACGGAGCTTCTTGGTGCTGCTATGGAACAGTTTTTACAGCAGCAGAGCAGGCAGACGGACGAAGAGCGGTTGAAATGCCGCTATGCGCGCTTTCGGAAATTCTGAACTGTTACTTGATTTTACGCAGGCGGAAGGGGTATAATAAGCACTGTAGCATAATATGTATGTCTGAAATTCTCCTGAACATCGAGCACAGAAAGGATCCGGGCGTACATGAAGGAGAGGCGAAAGGGCAGGAGCACATGGAATATATGGACGGCGCATATAAAAAGATTAATTACATACTCGTCAGCCTGATTAATGAAATCTGGGAGCTGGAGGGAAAGGCAATTATTACAGAAGAGTTCGCAGATCTGACGAATAATGATATGCACGTCATAGAAGCGGTAGGGCTTGGAGAAGGTAATAACATGTCCTGCGTGGCACGCAGGCTGAATATCACGACAGGTTCCCTGACGACTTCAATGAACCATCTGGTGAAAAAGCAGTATGTCGAGCGGCGCAGAAGTGAAAAGGACCGCCGCGTGGTATTCGTAAAGCTGACTGAGAAAGGGATTGCCGCTTATCGCCATCACGAGGATTATCACCGCAGGATGACACAGGCTGTGCTGGAACGGCTCGACGAGGAGGAGCTCCCGGTGCTGGTGAAGACGCTAGATGCACTGAGCGACTTCTTTAAGGAGTACAGCAATTCAGAGGCCACTGCGAATAAATCAGTATAAGTTCAGAGGAGATACAGGTGACAGAGAAGAACAGGGCAGGAAAAGGGCATCCGGATGATGCAGCACTGCAGGAAAAGCGCAGGCTGGCCGGTGAGATCATCGAACGGCTGGAAAAAGAGTATCCGGATGCCGGGTGTACTCTGGATTATGATGATGCATGGAAGCTGCTCGTGAGTGTGCGGCTTGCGGCGCAGTGTACGGATGCCCGTGTAAATGTAGTAGTAGAAAAGCTTTATGAGAAATTTCCGGATGTGGAAGCCCTCGCAGCGGCTGACCCGGAGGAGATTGAGGAACTGGTGCGTCCGTGCGGACTTGGAAAAAGTAAGGCGCGGGATATCAGTGCTTGTATGCGGATGCTCCGCGATGAATACGGTGGGAAAGTACCGGATGATTTTCATGCACTTTTAAAGCTTCCGGGTGTCGGGCGCAAGAGTGCAAATCTGATCATGGGCGATGTATTTGGAAAGCCTGCTATCGTGACGGATACGCATTGCATTCGTCTGACGAACCGGATGGGGCTGGTCGACGGAACAAAGGATCCGAAGAAAGTCGAGATGCAGCTCTGGGATATCATTCCTCCGGAAAAGGGCAGTGATTTCTGTCATCGGCTCGTCTATCATGGACGGGAGGTCTGTACTGCCCGGACGAAGCCGCATTGTGAGCGGTGCTGTCTGGCAGATATTTGCAGGAAGATTATTTAACCGAATCAAGCAAGTAGCGAAGCGGATTGCGAATATCCGTTTGCCTCTACTTCATCGGCAACGTAATTCCGACGCGGAAGAGATGCTCCATCGGATAGACGGACACACTGCCGCCGTGACGTTCGACGATTTCGCGGATGGAGGAGATGCCGATGCCGGAGCGTTTGCCGTTACGCTTCCGTGAGAGAAAATGCCCTTTGTCGGAGAGAACGATTCCGTCGTAGGAGTTTTCCACGCAGAGAAAGAAAAGCATACCGGTCTCTTTTGTGAAAAGGCGGATGGTGCGAGGAGAAGCGTCCGTTGCAGGTGCCATCCGGCGGCAGGCGTCAAGTGCATTTTCCAGCAGGTTGCCGAGCATGGTGCACAGCTCCACATCTGTGAGTGGCAGAAGAGCAGGAAGCAGCAGCTGAAAGCTTATCTGAATATGTGATTCCTCTGCGGCATTTGCATAATACTGCAGCAGGGCATCGACCGCCACGTTGCTGCAAAAGGAGCCCTGTGTGCGCAGCCGGATAGGGGAAGTTTCGATGTGGGAGAGATAATTCATCAGCTCAGCCAGAAGTGCGTCGCTTTCATCTAAGTGAGGCATTTGCTGAAGCTGTGTGGCCATAGTCATTAAAGTGTGAATATGCTGTCGGAAATCATGTGTCAGTTTCCGGCGGCTTTCATTTTGTTCAGCGATCTGTTTTGCGTAGACGGTCTGCATGGCAAGCTGCCTAGTCATCTGGTGGTGTTCCTCGGCGAAGGCCAGATTGTAGGAATAGGCAGTGATGATGTCACGCCAGATCGTGTAGCCGGTTGCAAGTACGAGCACGAAGCTGCCCCATTCTGTAAACCATCCGCCAAGAACCGGTTCGTAGGAAGGGAGCAGGCGGTCCCATACAAAGGTTGCGCCATAGACGACATTCGCCAGCAGCAGTGCGCGGGAGCGTACCGTTCCTGCACGGAAGGCCAGAAAGGAAGTAATCAGCAGATAAGCAGCTACAGCAGCCTTATATGCGATGACGAGTATGGAGAATGCGTCACGTTCCCAGTTTGTGATCCGGGATGCTGCGGAGGTGATACCGTAGAGCAGCGAGAGCAGGCAGAACACAAGCGCAGCGGCAGAGGAGATGCGGGAGGCAAACCAGTCCGTTTTGCACAGATAGTTCTGCAGAAGGATCGTCAGAAAAATGAGCAGGTAGCCGGAAAAAAGCTCCAGTGTGTACAGAGGAAAGACCGGAAGCTCAAACAGTACGTGAATGAACCCGTATGAGGTAAAGACACACATGGAAAAGCAAAGCAGGGAAAAGAGCAGTGCATGCCTTTGCTTCATCCGGATTGCAGCATAGAAAGAAAACAGCATCAGCATCAGACCGATTGTGTCACAGATGAGAATGAGGGTGAGACGCATGGCGCGTGTCTGGTTGATCAGAAGCGGCTTTCCAAGTGCGGGCGCGTAGACAATACCGCTGTAATAGTGCGAGTAATCACTGACCTGCAAAAGCAGATCGGCCCGGCCGGAAGCTTCGAAGGTGGCCATCCGGGTCTGTGTCCGCGCTTTATAAGTATCCGGATCCGGATCGCCGACGGAGAGGACATTTTTTCCATTGATGAACAGCCGGTAGGCAGAAAAGATTTCCGGCAGCTCCAGTCCGTAGACGGCAGTCTGCTCCGGAAGAAGCAGATGAAGCACATAGGTGCCGCAGCCATATGGGGTATCCGGCTCGCCGGGCGTGTCGAAACGGGTATGATCCCCGATGTTTGTATAGACCATATAGCGTTTTGGGCTTCCGCTGGCAAAATCGTCCGGCGTCAGAAGAACATCCGGATAAAAGGCCCAGCCATCAATCAGGTAGAGCAGTTCATCCAGGTCCTGTTCTGAGACGACCATCAGTCCATTTGCCGGCTGGACCGTCTGTCGGGTATATTTGTTATTGAAAAAATAAAGCGCCAGACAAAAGAACGAGGTGAGCAGGGCTGCGAGAAAAAGCGGAAGCAGCCTGCGGATAGATATTTTCAAGGGGAGACCTCCTTTAAGCGCATTTTTGATGACTTAGTTCAAGAATGCCCCGACATTTTTGCTGCGAGATATGCGTTACAACACATAACATACTTAGATACTAAGAAGCCAGAAGAAATATCGGGATACCTGCTGTAAAAAGGAACTGCGGCAGTCATCGATAAGCCTGACAAGTGTGGACACCGTTCCATCATCCGGGACAATCTGAAAGGTTCCGGTCTGATCGGTCACGAAGGATGCGATATGAGAATTCGGATCACAGCTGCCATAGGAGATGATGCATCGCTTCTCATCAAGCAGGAGCAGTCCATACTTGTCATCTCCGGACCACGGAAGCATGATCTGCACTCCAGGGAGTGCCGGGATGACAGTTTCATTTTTTTCAAAGAAAAAGGAGAATGTATCATCCGATGCCTGCAGGATCGTGATGCGGAAAAAGTCCTCGCAGGCAATCGAAAGCGCATGCAGAGTCGCTTCCGGGATGGAGATGCTGATTCCGTGCTTGGAGAACTGGGCACAGCCGGACGTCTCAAGTGTCAGCAAAAGGCGCGTTCCGGAGATCCGATCATAGTCGGATGTGAAATATTCCGTCCGGTCAGAATTCTGACTGCTCTTGAAATTTGCTTCCGTCTGTTCAGCGGCAGACGGATTGAACGGCCGGGATGAGGATCCTGGTGTCTTGGTTTCGGTCAGGTTTGTCTCTGCCTGGGAGGTGTCCGGCACTTTCGGCTCGGTTTGCTCCGTTTCCGGAAGTTTCGGTTCGGTTTGCTCCGTTTTCGGCAGTTCCGGTTCGGTTTGCTCTGTTTCCGGCAGTTCCGGTGCGGGCTGGATCCGGTCATCCTCCTTTCCGGTGTCGGAGTCGCCGCCATCGCGGTCGCCGCCGGAATATTGGAAATGCTCAAGCGTCTCATCAAAGAGAAAGGTCAGGATTCCGGTCTTTCCGCCTTCATAGGTGACCTGAAGCTTATAGGTTTCCTGCGGTGTAAACAGGAAATTGGACAGATAAATGGCATCGGAGGAAACCTGGCAAGCGCCGGAATCTGTGATATCCTGCCAGATACCATCGTGTGTGCAAAGCCGGATGCGTATCTGCGCCGGATTACCGGGCAGACCGGCGATCGGGATACAGAGCTTGCCGCGTGCCGGAAAAATGAAATTGATATCCGGATGTTTAGGATCCTGTACGGAAATCGGCACACGCAGCACCGGGACGGCGAGAGTCTCGGAAAAAACGGTGTGGGCCGGAGCGGCCAGGGTGCCGGTCAGCCAGTAAAGACCGGGCGTCGTGGTATTAACGGAATCCGTATTCCAGCAGATATTCGCCTGATACAAAGTATGGGATGCATCATAGCAGCTCCAGAGCCCGGGGAGGTTTGTGCTTATGAAAGCAGACAGATCACTTCCGGTCGCGATAGCGTAGGCTTCTCCTTCGGCGGTCCACGCATCGACCTTTGTCAGAACGACCGGACTGTCCGGGAGCACGACATGGACCGGAAGCCGCAGCGTGCGTAGTATATGATCCGCGCATGCGTAGCCGTCCGGGAAGACGATCGTTCCGAGCTCTTCGTATTCGCCGGCGACAGAGACATCGATCTGCGGTAGATCGAGCCGTCCGACATTCCAGTCAACGGAAAGCCGGATGATTGTCTCCTCACCGTCAGCCGTACACACGCGGGCACTGACAGACTGCAGCTGAAGAATACGCATCAGCAGTGCGTCATTGTTTTCACTCGTGTTCTGCACGATGACGACCGGATCGAGAGCGGAGAGTGCATCCGAATCCAGAATTTCAAGAATTGTGCCGGTTTTTATTTCCGGTGTCTGGCTTGCTTTAGACGTGCCTGTTACTTCCGATGTTTCGGACGATTCGGTTTCTGTTTCGGTCTCTGCTGATTTAACGGATTCGGATGTTGCTTCTGCAGCTTTATCTAATTCTGCTTCGGATGTTGCTTCTATAGCTTTATCTAATTCTGCTTCGGATGTTGCTTCTGCAACTTTATCTGATTCCGCTTCGGATGTTTCGTGTGTTTCCGTTTGAAAATCTGCCAGCGTTTTTGCATCAATGCTTCCGCCTAACGTTGTGGCTGCGAGCATCACACACATCAGTTTTCCGAGCCGATATTTCCAACGGTTCTTTATGTCTTTTTTCATCTGTTTTCACTCATACTTTCAAAAATATATTGGCGGTAGGCCTGTACGATTGAGCGCTTTTTGCGCAGATTGATCTGTACAGCGTCACCGTTTTTCATCAGAAACGTGCTGCCGGGCTGATCTACGATCATATCCATATTAACAAGGACACCCTGAATGCAGAGCAGAAAACGCGGGTCGGATAAAAGTGGCTCTGTCACGCGCGTAAAGGTGCCGGTGACCGGAAGCGTATGCTTCAGGGTGTGGATGTGGACGATCCGTTTCTGAAGATTGATATATACAATATTGGACGTATCAAGGTGAATCGGAGTGCCGGAAGAGATGACATCCAGATAGACCGGCTGCGGAGACGAGGTGAGACGGCAGAAACGCATGGCCTGTGTAAAGTCCGGATCGGATACCGGCTTGATCAGGTAGTGTACGGCATTGACCGAGTAGCCCTCCCGCAGATACTCCTCCGACTGCGTCAGAAAGATCAGGCGGCAGTCAAAGTCCTGTTCCCGAATGGCATGTGCCACCGCCATTCCGGTCATTCCACCCATATAAATATCCAAAAACACGATGGAGAACCGCCCAGGGGAAAATGCCTCGAGAAATGCTTCTCCGCTGTCAAATTCATATAAGGTAAACGGAATTCGTGCCTGTTGCATATAAGTCTGCAGCTTTCCGATAAGCTGCAGACGGTCAGAGGCGAGGTCATCCACAATGGCAATATTCATATAGAAAATCCCTTCTTTTTGATAAAAATCTGCTGCTCTGTGCAATACACGGAACAATCCACAGATCTCTATTATAGCACGATCCGTCAGATGAAAAAAGTCTGAAATAGCCGCCAGGAATCTGCGGATTGCGCAAAAAATCTGCGCATTGCGCAAGACCGGTTGAAAAGGGAGAAAGATTCTGATAAATAAATAGACATAGCTTTTTTAAGTAACGCCTGTGACTGAAAAATGGAACAGACAGGATGGAAGGTCCCTGTGCAGGGAGAAAGGTGGATAAACGATATGAAAAAAAGATTATTTGTACTGATGCTGGCAGGATTGATGACGTTCGGAAGCTCTGCATGTGTATTTGCGGCAGAAACTGAGACGGAAGTGACGACGGAGGCTTCTTCCGAAGCGATTCCGGAGATCACGATGGATATGATGGATGCAGACCTCTATGAAGGAACCTGGGTATCCTTTGCAGGTGGATTTGATCTGTATATTCCGTCTGACTGGGATGTACTTGAGATCTCCGAGGAGGATCAGGAGAAGGGTATGATGTTCCAGGCAAAGGATCCGTCGGATTCCGGACTGAATATGGTTGTGACCGCAACGGAAATCGGAACCGATTATGATCTGTCGAAAGTCAAAGCGGAACTGGAAGAGGCAGGTAATACTGATGTTGAGCTTGGTATTGTGAATAGCATTCCGGCCGTCAGCTTTACGACCGAGTCAACGTATGGTATCGCATTCCTGGATGATGCGGGTATCATGTACAACGTTCAGATAGGACCGAAGGATATCGAGAATGCAGAGGCTTATGTAACCAATATCGTTTGCTCCCTGAGCGTGACCGAGACCGCTGAGAGCGAGACGGAGGCAGTGACCGAGTAATATACGCGGCGCTCATCTGAGACAGAAATGATAGAAATGGCATTTATTGAGAAAAATACTCAGTAAATGCCATTTCTTTTTTTGTGCAATTGCAGTATGATAACATCAGTTAGCAAACTCTAACACAAAGAGAAGGGATGTGGGAAGAGATGTTTCTTGAAATTAAAAATCTGAAAAAGAGCTTCGGAACACAGGCGAACCGGACCGAAGTATTAAAGGGCATTGATTTTTCTGTGGAAAAAGGAGAAATCTGTGTGCTGCTCGGACCGTCAGGCTCCGGAAAGTCGACACTTTTGAATATCATCGGTGGAATTGATAATGCGGATGAGGGATACATTGCGATCAATGGGGAGCGGACGGTGGATATGAATGAAAAATCACTGACCCGCTACCGCAGACGTCATCTGGGCTATGTATTCCAGATGTACAACTTGATTCCGAATCTGAATGTGAAGGAAAACATAGAGGTGGGCGCTTATCTGAGCGATCGGGCATTGAACATCAATGAGCTGATGAAGACACTCGGACTGTACGAGCATCGCAACAAGCTGCCGAATCAGCTCTCCGGAGGACAGCAGCAGCGGACGGCAATCGGGCGTGCGATCGTCAAAAATCCGGATATCCTGCTCTGTGATGAGCCGACCGGCGCACTCGATTATCAGACGTCGAAAGAGATTCTGCGGCTGATCGAGGAGGTCAATCACCGCTATGGCAATACGGTTATCATGGTCACACACAACGATGCAATTAAAAATATGGCAGATCGGGTCGTAAAGCTGCGCGACGGGCAGATCCGGAAAAATTATGTAAATGAAGAAAAGATTGCAGCCTGCGATCTGGACTGGTGACAGGGGAGGTGACAATGAAGAATCCATTGATGAAGCGGCTTCCGCGGGAACTGATTGGCGATATCGGAAAATATCTTGTGATTTTTCTGTTCATGACAGCTACGATCGGATTCGTCTCCGGATTTCTCGTAGCGGATGACAGTATGCTGGCCGCGTATAACGAAAGCTTTGAAAAGTACAACATAGAGGATGGCAATTTTACCCTGTCCCAAAAGGCAAGTGATACACAGCTGCAGCACCTTGTGGATGCAGGGGTGAAGATTTATGAAAATTTCTTTGTGGAAGAAGAGCGCAGGGAGCCGGGGGATGTGGCAGAGTCCGAGAAGGATGATACGAAAGAGAGCCTTGGCAAGCTGCGCATTTACGGACCACGTAACGAAATCGATCTCGTATGCCTGATGAAAGGCAATTTGCCGGAATCGAAGGACGAGATCGCAATCGACCGGATGTATGCGGATAACAACCGGCTATCGATCGGAGACGAAATCTGTCTGGGCAACCGGACCTTATCGATCTGCGGACTGGTGGCATTTTCTGACTACAGCTGTCTGTTCGAGAACAACAGCGATATGATGTTTGATGCAGTAAAGTTTGGCGTCGGACTGATGACAAAGGAGGGCTTCGATGCATTTGGAACGGCGCATTTAAAATACCGTTATTCGTTTACCTATGATGAAAAACCGGCCGATGAGCAGGCAGAGAAGGAGCAGTCGGATGACTTTGTGAATGTGCTGGCAAAACGGATGGGCATGACCCTGACCGATTATATTCCGCGTTATGGCAGTCAGGCGATTAATTTTACCGGCGACGATATGGGCAGTGACCGTTCGATGATGCTTGTGCTGCTCTATATTCTGATCGCGATTATGGCATTTGTATTTGCGGTGACGACAAACAATACGATTGCAAAGGAAGCGTGTGTCATCGGTACGTTGCGTGCATCCGGCTATACCAGAAGGGAGCTGCTTTCACACTATCTGGCGCTGCCGGTCATCGTGACTCTGATTGCGGCAGTGATCGGAAATGTGCTCGGTTATACCTTTTTCAAGGACATCTGCGCAGGAATGTACTATGGAAGCTACAGTCTGCCGACGTATGAGACGAGATGGAATGTAAATGCATTTCTGCTCACGACAGTGGTGCCGATTCTGCTGATGCTGCTGGTCAATGTCTGGCTGATCGCAAAGCGCCTGCGCCTGTCCCCACTCAAATTCCTGCGCAGGGATTTAAGCGGAAAGCGAACCAGACGTGCGGTACAGCTTCCGAATTTCCGGTTTTTCCGGCGATTCCGGCTGCGTATTATTTTACAGAACCGCTCCAGCTATCTGACGTTATTTATTGGCATTACATTTGCAAATGTCCTTCTGCTGTTCGGCATGATGATGTCTCCTCTCCTGGAACATTATCAGGATGATGTTCTTGCAAATATGCTTGGAACCTATCAGTATATCTTAAGTCCATCCGAAGAGATTGATGAGGAAGACGAGAACACCCTGCTTGGGGTATTACAGAAGCTTATGACCCCGTCCATGGATACTTCCAATCCAACGGCTGAGAAGTTTTGCGTGACGACCCTGAAAAGCGTGATCACCGGAAAAAACAGCGAAGATATCATGGTTTACGGTATTACCGACGACAGTGCCTATCTCGGTTTGCCGGACAATGACAGCGCGGATTCCGTCTGCATTTCCGATGGATTTGCACAGAAATATGGCATCCGCATCGGGGATACGATTACCGTAAAGGAACCATATGAGGATACAAGCTATACCTTTACAGTCGGCTCCTTTTATCATTATCCGGCAGCGCTGGCGGTATTTTTGCCGATCGAGACATGGCGCAGTGTGTTTGAGAAGCCGGATACCTACTTCAACGGCTATTTTTCCGAAACAGAGATTACAGACCTCGATGAAGGCTATATCAGTGCGACGATCACAAAGGATGATCTGACAAAGATCTCACGGCAGCTGAAGGTGTCGATGGGCAGTATGTTCTATCTGATTAATATCTTTTCCATTGTGCTGTTCGTCCTGCTGATCTACCTTCTGACAAAGCTGATCATCGAAAAAAATGCGACCTCGATATCCATGGTTAAAATCCTCGGATATGAGACACGTGAGATCATGAGCCTGTATCTGACGGCGACGACCTGGATCGTAGTGCTCTCAATCCTGATCAGTTTCTGGATCGCGACGGTGCTGATTGGTCAGATCTATGTGCTGATGATGGCCGAATTCAGCGGCTGGCTCACCCTCTACATCGCACCGGATATTTATCCGAAGATGTTCCTGATGGGAATGGCTGCGTACTTGTTTGTGGCACTCTTGCAGCTGCGCAAGATCCGGAGAATTCCGATGGACGAGGCGCTGAAGAATGTAGAGTAGGATGGTAATATCGTACACAGGTGAAGGCTTTGCGGTTGTAGTCGCAAAGCCTTTTTGCTTCACTGCCTGCCTGATCCGGATTAAAGCGGATTGCGAATGTCCGCTTTACAGAAAACGTGAATACAGGATTTCTTGACAGTCCGCCTGATTCAAACTACAATAGGGGCAAGTGGGGAGGAGTCGGAACATGGGGATGTATCTTGACAGCCAGATTGCATATTCTCTTTATAAAAGTGAAGTGCAGAAACCGTATTTCATTGACAAGACAAAGATGCTGGAGGAATTGTTACCACTGGTGAGCGGTGGAAATAATTTTATCTGTATCACCAGACCGCGACGCTTTGGCAAGACGACTGCGGCCAGCATGATCGGCGCTTTCTTTTCTGATGCAAAGGATTCGGCGGATATTTTTGATTCTCTTGCGATTGCAAAAGCGGCAGAATATCAGAAATACCGAAATCAGTCTCATGTGATTTACATTGACTTCAGTGAGATGGATGATGCCTGTGACAGCTATGAGGACTATATTTCGAATATCAAAGAACTGCTGTGTGAAGATTTACAGCGCGCATACCCTCGGGTGGAGTTTCGGAAGGAAAAGGGATCTCCGGCAGAGGATCTGAAGCGGATTAATCTGGAAACCGGAGATCGGTTTGTATTTGTGCTGGATGAATGGGATGCGGTTTTCCATATGTCTTTTGTGACTGAGGTAGATCGCAGAAAATATCTTACTTTTCTGAAAACGCTGCTGAAGGGAAAGGCGTACGTCTCGCTGGTTTATATGACGGGGATCCTGCCTATTGCAAAGTATTCCAGTGGCTCTGAACTGAATATGTTTCTGGAGTACAGTATGGCGTCTCAGGCACGGTTCAGTGAATATTTTGGATTTACCGAAGAGGAAGTGGACGAGCTGTATGCGCGCTATTGCAGGAAGGTCATGGAGAGGCGTGTGACAAGAGAGGGGCTGCGTATCTGGTATGATGGTTATTACACGAAGACCGGGAAGCGTCTGTACAATCCGCGTTCCATCGTGGTTGCGCTGGAGAATAATCAGCTTGGAAGCTATTGGACGAGTGCTGGGCCATATGATGAGATTTTTTATTATATTGAGCATAACATTGCAGACATCCGGGATGCCCTGGCATTGTTGATCTCAGGAGAAACGGTAAAAGCCGATGTGCAGGAATATGCAGCGACAGCGATGAAACTGACTACGCGGGATGAGATTTTTTCGGCGATGGTCGTGTATGGATTTCTGAGCTGCAATCAGGGGCGGGTATCGATTCCGAACCGGGAGTTGATGCTGCGATTTTCAGAAATGCTAAAGAGGGAACCGAAGCTGGGATATGTATACTGTCTGGCGAAAGAATCGGAACGAATGCTGCAGGCAACACGCGCGTTGGATACAAAAACGATTGCTGAAATTTTATCGCATGTGCATGATTCGGAGGTGCCGCTTTGGGATTATAATCGGGAGTCAGAGCTTACGGCGATCGTGAATCTGGCTTATTTATCGGCAAGAGACGAATACGATATCCAAAGAGAAGACCGGTCTGGAAAAGGCTATGTAGACTTTATTTTTTATCCGCGTTATGACAGGCATGCGGACTGTATAATTGTGGAATTAAAGGTAGATCATTCGGCCGGGGAAGCAGTAGAGCAAATCAAACAGAAAAATTATGCGGCACGCTTTCGTGGCAAGCTGGCAGAAGAGACCGGATATACCGGAAGAATTCTGGCGGTGGGGATTGCGTATGACAGGAAGACGAAAGAGCATACGTGTGAGATAGAGGTGCTGGAATAAGAATAGAATATAGGGAACTCAAAAGCTCCTGTAAAAGACGAAAATCCGTTTTTTGCAGGAGCTTTTGCTGGATTATAGTGGAAAATGCGATCAAAGGAATTGACTGGTAAAAAATCATAAATGGTTTAATCCAACCAAAGAAAAAATAGACTTTACCGTTCTTGAATCGGCCGTATTTTTACGGGAATATTTCTGATAAATAGAGCTGGACACAATGCGTACCAGTGTGTAACATAAAAATATATATCAGGTACAGCAGGAGGAAAGACTCATGAAAGTAGTAATCGCCATAGATTCTCTGAAAGGCAGCTTAAGCTCCATCGAAGCCGGAAACGCGGCGGCGGATGGGGTGCGGGCGGCGATGCCGGATGCCATGGTGGTCGTGAAACCGCTGGCGGACGGAGGCGAAGGGACGACGGATGCCCTGATCGAAGGGATGGGCGGAGAAAAGGTCGTGCTGCAGGTGACGGGGCCGGTCGGTGAACCGGTGGAAGCGTATTATGGATGGATCGCCGGGCAGCAGATGGCAGTGATGGAAATGGCTGCTGCAGCAGGGATTACGCTGTTGCCGGATGGCAGGGGCGATCCGATGAGGGCGAGTACACGCGGCGTTGGTGAGATGATAAGGGATGCGCTGGATCGTGGCTGCCGGAATTTTCTGATCGGGATCGGAGGAAGCGCGACAAATGACGGTGGCATCGGGATGCTGCAGGCGCTTGGATTTCGGTTTTTGGATGCATATGGAAAGCAGGTTGGCGAAGGAGCGCAGGCACTTGGAAACGTAGCGCAGGTGGATTGTGTCGGGGCGGATCCGCGCCTTGGCGCATGCCAGTTTCGGATTGCCTGCGATGTGACAAATCCGCTGTGCGGAAAAAATGGAGCAACTTACGTGTTCGGTCCGCAAAAGGGTGTGACCGAGGAGATGAAGCAGCCGCTGGATGCGGCGATGGCGCGTTATGGGCAGGCCGTGGCAAAAGCAATAGGATCAGATTATATGCAGGAGCCGGGAGCTGGCGCAGCCGGTGGACTTGGATTCGCGTTCCGCAGCTTTTTGAAGGCTGAGCTGACACCTGGGATCGAGCTGATCTTGAATGCGGTCGGGCTGGAGCAGGAGCTCACAGATGCAGACTATGCGATTACGGGTGAGGGAAAGCTGGACTTTCAGACCGCGATGGGCAAAGCACCGGTCGGGGTTGCAAAGCTTGCGAAAAAGCATGGTGTGCGTGTTCTGGCCTTTGCCGGAAGCGTGACAAAAGAGGCGAGGGCATGCAATGCAGCCGGAATCGATGCATTTTTCCCGATCGTCCGTGGTGTTACGACCTTAGAAGAAGCGATGAAAAAAGAAGTCGCAGCGGAGAATATGCGAGAAAGCGTGGAGCAGGTGTTCCGGGCGGTTGCGGCAGTGACTGGAAGCTTGTAGTTTTGTTTCGGAAAATAGCGGGAAAGCAGGAGTTTCATAGAAAAAATAATCGCAAGTCAAATTTCAGAGGGACTATGGATAAATTCACAGCTTACAAAACGTGCCCCGCAGCGCTGTCTGACTCATCTTCGCCAGCTCCTGATCGGTGAAATGGAACTGTTTTTTCAACAGTGCGTATTCTTTGTCCAGCGTCGTATTGGAGACAGTCATATTGTCAGTGTTGACGGTCACGGCGATGCCACGGTCGAAGAACATCCGTATGGGATGCTCGGAAAGGGTCGGGACCGCTTTGGTCTGGACGTTGCTCGTCGGACACATTTCGAGGATGGTCTGTTCTTTTTCTAACAGACGCATGCAGTCCTCGGAAAAGCGTGCCGCACAGCCATGTCCGATACGCCGTGCACCAAACGAGATGGCACGGGAGATATTTTCATAGTCGCCACATTCGCCTGCATGAATGGTAAATGGCAGGCCGGACTGATAGGCAAAGTGAAACAGTGGCTGAAACTCCGACATCGGAACGGCTGATTCCGGGCCAGCCAGATCCAGTCCGGCAATGCCGATGTCCTTGTAGGCGACGGCTAGCTCTGTGGTCTCCTGATTGTCCGCGGGTGAGCCGTTTACAAGCATGCACAGAAGAATGCCGATCCGGATATGAAATCCTGCCTTTTTTGCCATATCCACACCCTTCAGTACTGCGGCAACTGTCTGCTGCTGGGTCAGTCCCTGCTTGGTATAGTGCTGCGGGGCAAAGCGCAGCTCGGCGTAGAACAGGCCCTGTTCTTCAAGATTACGGATGAGATCCAATGTGGAAAGCGTGAGCGCCTTTTCAGTCTGAAGCAGACGGGTCGGCAGCTCAAAGCACTGCAAATATTCCGGAAGGCTCTGACACGTATCGGATACTATGACTGCCTTTCGAATCTGCGCATCGGTCATCGAAAGACCGACGTTGGATGCCAGTGTCTGAAAGCACGGAAGTGAGAGGGAACCATCAATGTGAAGATGAAGATCTATTTTTGGAAAATTCGTCGTTGTCATAGAAAACTCCTTTTTATTTTTTACAGAAGGTGTTGTTGGTGTCAAAAGGTATTTTGACCCTTATGACACACGGATTGCTTCGCATTTCATGCTCTCGCAATCCTAAAACACCTCAAATCCGCTCATTTTTCTACGAAAAATGGCTACTTTTCGGTGTTTTGCGGGTCAATAAGTCATGCTTTTTCATGCAAGCATGAAATGCATGACCTTTTGACCCTTGTGTCATCATCATCTTACAGAATATTATAGCAGATAATCGAAAAAATAGCTTGTGAAAAGTAAGCAAAAAGACTCGCTATTGGCTAAATAGCCGATAACGAGCCTTTTTGCGGTGCACCCGGCGGCTAATCACCGCCTCCTACCCGGTTCTATTATTTTACCTGATGGTATTGGAACGATCAAGGCTTTCCCTACATCATCCCATCCTTAATTACCTGATGATCCCGCAGTACTTTTTCGATGACGGTACCCTGAATCAGATGCAGCGCAGGTTTCTTCAGTGCGTTCAACGGTCCCGGCAGACGGATCTCGAGCGGGGATTTGCCGTCCATGAGCTTGACGGAGGAGTCGAGCAGCTCGCGGATGTCGTAGACGCTGCCCCATACCTCCGGTACGCCGCGGTCGACGCCGAGCAGTCCGTATACGGCTTCCATTGCGGTCCGGACGGAGTATTCGGTCGTAAATACGGTGTCGCGCGGGGTCTCTGCGAACTGGCCAAGGAATGCGAAGTTTACGCAGCCATCCGGGATGACATCCGGGCGGTCACCTTTGGTACGCGGCATAAAGAATGCGGTGATGTACGGCATCATTGTCGGTACGCAGACAGCACTGTGCTCTGCCATCTCTTCGATCTGTTCAGTCGGAACACCAAGGTGGTACAGCCACTCTTCGGTGATCTCTTTACCGGTGCAGTCCTTCATCGGCTTCTTGATGTAGTCGCCAGGACGGTCGGTGAAGAGTCCGTATACCCATACGCATACCTTATCCTTGTCCTGATCCTTGAACTGTCCCTGACGGTTGATTGTCCAGCTCATCAGCCAGGAGGAATCCTGACAGCTTACGATACCTCCGGTAACGACCTTGCCGCTGCGCGGGTCGCGCTTGCAGATATTTGTGATATACGGGATGATGCGCTCATCCAGAGTCGTGATGGTCGCAGATTCCCAGTTCGTCTTGTTGATATCGGAGCAGAATTTTTCCGGGTGTCCGAAAGACGGATCCTGCTTTGCGATGTTCTTCCACAGACTCCAGCAGCCGCTCGTGCGGACCTCTGCATCGCCGTTCGGTGCGTGGTTCTGGTCGCCGTAGATGGTACCCTCGGTACAGCTTCCGTTTGTTACGAAGACAAGGTCATTCTCGGTGAGCAGGATACCTTTTTCCACACCGTTTACCTTGCATTCAATCGCAGATGCGATTTTCTTGTCGTTGTGGAAGGTGAAAACGACGTTGGTAACCTCTGTATTGAACTGGAAGTCAACACCGGCCTCCTCAAGATAGCGCTGCATCGGGAGGATCAGTGACTCGTACTGATTGTATTTGGTGAATTTCAGGGCACTGAAATCCGGCAGACCGGAAATGTGATGGATGAAACGCTGGAAATAGAGCTTCATCTCGAGTGCGCTGTGCCAGTTCTCAAATGCGAACATAGTTCTCCAGTACAGCCAGAAGGTCGAATCGAATACTTCCTCATCGAAGACATCCTCAATTGTCTTATCGTACAGGTCCTCATCCTTTGTCATGAACAGCTTCATGATCTCCATGCAGCCCTTCTGACTCAGATTAAAGCGACCGTCGGTATGTGCGTCTTCACCGCGGTTCTTTGTGGCACGGCACAGAGAGTAGTTTGGATCATGCTTGTTCAGCCAGTAATACTCATCAAGGACGGATACACCCGGCGTTTCAATTGACGGAATGCTGCGGAACAGATCCCACAGGCATTCGAAATGGTTCTCCATCTCACGTCCGCCGCGCATCACGTAGCCGCGGGATGGATCGAAGATGCCGTCGCAGGCGCCACCGGCGATGTCCATCGCCTCCAGAATATGAATGTTCTTGCCCGGCATCTGACCGTCACGGACGAGGAAGCAGGCTGCTGCGAGTGAGGCAAGGCCGCTGCCTACGATATAGGCATGCTTGTCATCGACGCCTTCCGGCTTCTCCGGACGGGCGAACGCCTCGTAGTTTCCGTTGCTGTAGTAAATGCCCTTGCTGTTTTTCTCATATTTGCCACGCTCGGTGTTGCGATAGCCATTATCTGCAGACTTATCCGATCCGTTTTCTTTCTTTTTTGATGCATAATACATTGCGCCGAGTCCGGCTGCCAGAGCAGATGCTGCTGCTAATTTCTTTCCTTTTTTCGACATAATGAAATCCACCTTTCTGATTTATAATTGGTTCCGAAGTCCCTGCAGTCTCTTTTCAGTATGTGAAAATATCGGCAGGTTATTCGGAAAAGCTCTTTTTTGTTTACGAGCACATCTTAGCACACAAGATCGGTGGCTGCTATTTACAAAACCAAGGAAATGATAAAAAATGGGAAAATTTATAAAGCAGTATATTTATCTGAGTCAGCGAAATTTCGCAGAGAATTCGAGATCGCACCATGCATCGTCGTGCAGATATCATTGACGATGATGTGATAATCATCCTTCATTCCGCCGCGGATCCAGTCGAGCATCACGCAGACAAAGCTGTATTTATAAAATTCAGCTACGAACTGCTTTTGCTGCTGCGTCACGCGCAGTCCTGCAGCTTTTTCCTCGACGACCCCCATGATAAGATCATAGACGAGACGGAAGAGATAATTTTCAATTTGTTCGCGACTCAGAGCCCGGTAGACGTTCAGGATGAATGGCTTGTTCTCCAGCACGGCTTCAAAGATCTGCTGCAGTCCCTCCTGCCATGTATCGTAAGTCTTTTTTCCGGCAAGCGCGCGGGAGGCATCTTCAAAGCAGCTCCATTCCACGAGATCATAAATGTCTTTAAAATGATAGTAAAATGCCATCCGGCTGATCCCGCAGTCATCGGTCAGGTCGCGGATGGTGATTTTGTCAATTGGTTTTTTCAGAAGAAATTTTTTTAAGGAAGCCTCAAGGGCGTATTTTGTATCGTTTGTCATAAAATCCTCCGCTTTACAAATTATAAAAACATCGCATCGGACGGGACAGATGTATGCTCTCCGATACCGGTAGTATAGCATGACCAAAAGGGAAAAAGAATGAAGAAAGAGGAAAGGGTTCTAAAATTTCTATAAAAACAGGTTGACAAAAGAAGAACGTCATTCTATACTAGCCGCATAATTAAAGAATGAATGGTGGTTGGGATTGCAAGAACTGCCTACAGTCTTATTATGTTATTACGATTGAGCGTGCAAGGAAGTACAGAACTTCTTTGTACGCTTTTTTGAATGCCAGAAAAAATGTAACAGATATAAAACAGAAAAGAGATGTACAGTCATGGAGAAAAGTGAAAAACGGAAGGTACTGGTAACTGCGCACCGGCAGGATGAAACAGAAATTTTTGAAAAGATAAATCAGAGATTTGGATTTTTACTTACATATATGCCGGAACAGCTTACGTTGGAAAATACAGAGAGATTGAAAGGCTATGATGCGGTTGCAATCAATGCAGGCTGCAAAGTGGATCAGGATATGGCAAGGGCTATGCAGGCAGCAGGCATCCGTTTTATTGCGACAAGAACAGCAGGAAAAGATCATATTGATAAAGACGAAATTAAAAAATGTGGGATCAAAGCGGCAAATGTACCGGGGTACTCGCCAAATGCGATTTCCGAACATACGGTATTGCTGATTTTATCTTTGCTTCGGAAAATGAAAACACAGCTGAAGCGGATAGAAGAGCAATATTTCTTTTTGAATGGGCTGCGTGGCAGGGAACTGAAGAGCATGACAGTCGGCGTGATCGGAACCGGGAAGATCGGAACAGCGACGATTCAGGATCTGAGCGGGTTTGGCTGCAGGATTCTCGCAAACGGGCATCACCCGAATCCGGAGGTACAGCGCCTTGCAGAACAGGTGGATCTGGAAACACTGCTTGAACAGTCGGATATCGTTGTACTGCACTGTCCGATGTCTGAACAGAATTATCATATGATCAATGCCGGAACGATTCAGAAAATGAAGCCGGGAGCACTGCTGGTCAATACAGCGCGTGGAGGACTGGTTGATACGCAGGCCGTTTATGAGGCATTGCAAAACAGAAGACTTGGTGGCTTTGCTATGGATGTCTATGAATATGAGAATCTAACTGCGCGGAAGGATTACAGGGGAAAACCGCTGGATGACTCGTTACTTTCCGGGCTGCTTGCAATGGATCAGGTATTGTTTACAACCCATACGGCATTTTATACGGATCAGGCGATCGAGAATATTGTGGAGAGTTCGCTGGAGAATCTGGCATCCTTTTTCCGGGCGGGAGAGAGTGAAAATGAAATATAGAGAAATCAGAGGACGATAGAAAGGCAAATGATGATATGACGACGATAAACAGTGTAATCGAGCTTCAGATCATATTGGCGCTTCTGATGATCTGTGGAATTGTATTGACCAAGAAGAGAATTCTGATGGCAGATGGAAGAAAATGCCTGACAGATTTACTGATCGATTTGATACTTCCGTGCAATATTATTAATTCATTTTTAATTGACTTGAGTTCGGAAGTGCTGATAGCTTCTCTGGAAGTATTACTGATTGCACTCGGCATTCAGATTCTCTGCTGGCTGGGCGGAAAGATATTGTTTGAGTTTGCCGAGCCGGGGAAAAAGAAGGTGCTTCAGTATGCAACGATCTGTTCGAATGCAGGATTTATGGGAAATCAGATTATTGAAGGGATCTATGGACAGGAGGGATTGTTGTACGCATCCGGCTGCATTTTTGTGAGTACACTGCTGTCGCTTTTGACAATCCCGGCGTTGAGTGTGCTGATGCAGGTGATATAAATGATCTATGGAATGATTCATCAGAAGCATATATCACATATATCATCGGTAGTGATAGAGTCGGATTCATACTGGTATAGCCATTATTTGATCAGGAAGTAATGAAAAAGTTTTTAGAAGTTGGATAGAAAAGAAAAAGGAGGAAGCGATTATGTACGAATTTAACAGTAATTTCAGCAAATTTCCGGGAGGATATCTGTTTGCGGTACTGCATCAGAAGCTGGATGCCTATAAAAAGGAACACCCGGAGGAGAAGGTCATCAGCCTTGGTGTCGGAGATGTGACGCTGCCGCTTCCGAAGACAGTGACGGATGCGATGCAGAAGGCCGTGCTGGAGCAGACGAAAAAAGAGACATTTCAGGGATACGGTCCGTATGAGGGATTTGAATTTTTAAGAAAAGCGATCGCGGAGCATGATTTTGCACCGTATGGTGTGTCAATCGGGCTTGATGAGATTTTCATCAGCGACGGTGCCAAGAGTGATGTCGGCAGCGTCTGCGATCTCTTTTCAGCAAACAATGTGATTGCAGTCTGTGACCCGACATACCCGGCCTACATTGATACAAATGTCATTGCGGGGCGGTGCGGTACCTGGCAGGAAGAAAAAGGGCAGTGGAGTGATGTCGTATACCTTCCGTGTGTGAAGGAAAATGAATTTACGCCGGAGCTGCCGGAGCGCCATGCAGATCTGATTTATCTGTGCTTTCCGAACAATCCGACCGGCGCGATGATCAGTAAGGAAAAGCTTCAGCGCTGGGTGGACTATGCAAATAAGGAGGGATCACTGATTCTGTTTGATGCGGCCTATGAGGGATTTATTTCCGATCCGGCGTTGCCGCACACGATTTATGAGTGTGAGGGCGCAAAGAAATGCTGCATGGAGTTCCGCAGTTATTCGAAGACCGCAGGCTTTACAGGCGTCCGTCTTGGCTATACGGTGATTCCAAAGGAAATTGAGAACGGTGGAATCCGTCTGAATGATCTGTGGCGTCGCAGACTTGGCTCCAAGTACAACGGTGCGCCATACATTGTACAGCGCGGCGCAGAAGCAATCTACACGCCGCATGGCCAGAAGGAAGTAAAGGAGCACATCGGCTATTATAAAGAAAATACGCTGCTGATTTTACAGGGGTTGAAAAAGATGGGCTATGAGGCGTTCGGCGGGACCGATTCGCCATACATCTGGATGCAGACGCCGCATGGCATGGGATCATGGGAATTTTTCGATTATCTGCTGTCCCACGCACAGGTCGTAGGCACCCCGGGCGTCGGTTTCGGTCCGAGCGGTGCAGGCTACTTCCGCCTGACCGGTTTTGGCACCCGGGAGCAGACGGAGGAGGCACTTGAGCGGATCCGGAAGCTATAAAATTATTTTCTAAGAGAGATTGTCAGCCTTTCACCCGGAAAGCTCCTTTACCGTTCTGTTTCACCTCATACAGTGCTGCGTCTGCGCTTCGGCACAGGGATACAAAGTCTTCGCCTTTATTCGGGTAGGCGGCGCCGCCGGCGCTGACGGAAAGCTCTGCTACTTCCCCTGTTGACAGGGGCAGAGGGGTAAATGTGTGTGAAAAGCCAGAATCAGAAGGAAAAAGAAAAATTACCGTTTTTTTGACAATGTGATATACTAAAAATGGTTATTGCGTAATTCATTTATCGGCAGGGGTCCTGACAGCCACGGGGAGATTACCGATGAGGAGAAAATCATAGGGGTCAAAAGGAGGACTTAGTTTATGAAGAAAGTAATTCAGGTAGCAGTTAAAGAGCCGCAGTACGTCGTTAGTACAGATGTGGCGTTCGCGCAGGCAGATGCGTGGTTTGGACATACGGTGCGGGATCTGAAGCTGGATATTATTTATCCGGAGCACGCAGAAAAACGTCCATGTATCGTGTGGATCTGCGGAGGTGCGTGGCTGCAGATGAGTGTCTGCGCACATCTGGCATACCTCTGTGATCTGGCACGCGAGGGCTTTGTCGTGGCGAGCGTACAGTACCGCACGAGTAACGAGGCGGTCTTCCCGGCACAGCTTGAGGATGTAAAAGCGGCGATCCGGTATCTGAAGGCGCACAGTGAGCGCTATGGCATCGATCCGGAGCGCTTCGGAGTGATGGGAGAGTCAGCCGGAGGACATCTGACGGCTATGACAGCTCTGACCGGCGACCGGAAGGAATTTGACAAGGGGGATTATCTGGAGTACAGCAGTGCGGTGCAGGCAGCCTGCCCGTGGTATCTTCCGGCGGATATCAGCAAAATGCCGCGTCTTTCCGATGTGGAGATGATGGCTGCGCCGGAATCTCTGCTGCTTGGGAAAAACGCGGCATTGCATGAAGCCGAGGCGATGAAGGCCTGCCCGATCAGCTATGTGACAAAGGATGCCCCGCCATTTTTACTGCTGCACGGAACCAATGATCATACGGTACCGTACACACAGGGCGAGGCGATGTATGAGGCGCTGACCGAAGCAGGCGCGGATGCGGATCTCATCGCCATCGAGGACGCGGATCACGCAGATTTGCACTTTTTTCAGAGAGAAGTCTGGAAGATCATTGCAGACTTCTTTAAAGAAAAGCTCAGCGTAAAGTAAAGTTCGCTCCGTTTTCCGTGGCACTGCTGCCGCCGATCCACACGCGGAAGGCTCCCGGCTCTGTGCCGTAGCTGCCGTCTGCCCGGTGGAAGGCCAGCTCTGCCTCGGAAATCTGGAAGGAGACGGTCTGTGTCTCACCTGGAGCAAGGGTGATTCGTGTAAAGCCTTTCAGTTCCCGGACCGGGCGAACCGTGCTCGCGGCAACATCCTGAATATAGAGCTGTACGACCTCCGTACCGGTGCATGCACCGGTATTTTTTAATTGTACGGATGCAGTGATAGAAGCTTCGCTCGTCAGAGAATCGGAAGAAAGGCTCACATCAGAATAAGAGAACTCTGCATAGCTTAATCCGTATCCAAACGGGAAGAGCGGTGTGTTTGGCGCATCGGTGTATTTGGAGACAAAACGCTGTGGATCTGTTCCGGTCAGCGGACGCCCGGTGGAAAAATGGTTGTAGTAAATCGGGATCTGTCCCATATTCCGCGGAAATGTCATCGGAAGCTTTCCAGATGGATTTTTTGTACCGGTCAGAAGATCAAGGATCGCAAGACCGCCCTCGGTACCAGGAAACCATGCTTCGAGAATCGCAGCGGCATCGCGGGAGAGCTCGTCAAGAAGCAGCGGGCGTCCGTTAAAGAGCACAACGGCAACATTTGGATTGACTGCTCTGACTGCGCGAAACAGCTCCATCTGATTCTCCGGAAGGGAAAGCTCAGTGCGGGAGGTCGCCTCGCCGGTCTGGAGGTAATGCTCTCCAAGACATAGGATGACGACATCAGCAGCCTTAGCGGCCGCGACTGCATCTGCCAGTGCCTTTGCCGGATCCGCAAACACATCGGCATAAAATTCTTCGGCGCGGTTTGGCTCTGCAAAGCCGGTAAAGACGTAGTCACGAGGAAGAAGCGACGTGCCGTGGCAAAAGGTGAGGTCAGAGTCCGGAAGCAGTTCCTTAGCGGCCTGTCGGATCGTGACGGAGTCCTCTGGATGTCCGGTGACGGCCCAGCTGCTGCAGATCTCGTAATTGTCGATGTACGGCCCGATAAAAGCTACCTTCTGGGATGGGTGGATCGGCAGCACTTTGTCGTTTTTAAGCAGTACGCAGGAAGCGGCAGCTGCCTCGCGGGCGAGTGCACGGTGCTTTGGGCAGAGGATATAGCGGGCTTCTTTTTCCGGGTTGGCATCTTTATGTGGATGCTCAAAGAGACCGAGCTGATTTTTCAGCTGCAGGATGCGCAGGACACTCTCGTCGATCAGTGACTCCGGGATCGTGCCTTCTTTTACAAGCGTTGCAAGCTCCCCGGCATAGCAGCCGGTCACCATATCGATGTCGACACCGGCGAGCAGTGCTTTGTGTGCGGCATCTTTTTTATCGGAGGAAGCACCATGCGCGACTGTCTCAAGGATTGCAGCGTAGTCGGAGATCAGTACGCCGTCAAAGCCCATCTCCTCACGGAGTATCTGGCGCATGAGCTTTTGGTTAATTGTGGCAGGGATGTCGTTGACGGTGTTGAAGCTTGTCATGACCATCCCGGCTCCGGCTTTGATTCCGGCTTCATAGGAGGGCAGGTAATACTCGCGGAACGTATGCTCTGAGATCTGTACGGTGTTATATTCCCTTCCGGCCTCAGCACCGCCATATCCGGCAAAATGCTTGATACAGCCGCACACCTTCCCATCCTCTTTCATATCGTCGCCCTGAAATCCATGGATCTGCGCCGCTGCAAAGCGGCTGTTCAGATATGGATCCTCGCCGGTGGATTCCATGACGCGCCCCCAACGCGGGTCGCGGACGAGGTCGACCATCGGAGAGAAGACGACGTGGATTCCTGCGGCAGATGCCTCGCGTGCGGCGACAGAGGCAGCCCTTTTGCTCATCTCCGGGTCAAAGGAAGCGCCCTGCGCGATCGGAGCCGGAAAAATCGTGCGGTAGCCGTGGATGACATCCATCATAAACAGAAGAGGGATGTGATGCGGATGTCTGTCCATATAGGCGTCCTGAATCTGCATCAGTGCTTTTGCACCGGTACCGTTTAATACCGAACCGGCAAGGTCAATATCCTCCATAGAAATGCCGAGCTCGGAAGCCGGACCGGTCACAACATCCCGGTCGGTCTTTCCATAAAAGTCAGCGGTGAGCTGCAGCAGCTGGTCGATTTTTTCCTGCAGCGACATGTCTTCTAATAATCGATGTAATTCCTGATCCGTCATAATGGGAATCTCCTTTTTTTTAATATACTTGATGATACTAGGGGCAAAAGGTCATGCGTTTCATGCTTGCATGAAAAAGCATGACTTATTGACCTGCAAAACACAGAAAAGTAGCCATTTTTCGTAGAAAAATGAGCGGATTTGAGGTGTTTTAGGATTGCGAGAGCATGAAATGCGAAGCAATCCGTGTATCATAGGGGGCAAAATACCTTTTGACCCTTGTATCATCGTAGCATTTCAGCTGGCATCCTGCAAGCCATGAAATCTGATTCCTGTGGAAATCCCGTCAACGCTGCTGCTACCTATATGGCGTTAGGTGGATATTCGCAATCCATCCCTGCAGCTCTGCTGACAGGGTCTAGCTTCGCTACTTGCAGGATCATAAGGAATCCTCCCGCAATCGGGCTCCTCCTTATGATATGTCATAACCGAATGCTGCTTCACAGCGGATCAGGAGTGGCCTGCACCACTTCTGATACAAGCAAGTCCCAACCCACCGCTTATTGCTTTGCGTAGTTGAAGCAGGGGACTTGTTTGATTCGCTTAAAATGAATCTTCTGTTTGTTCAATTCATAAAATTCAAAAAAATGAATATTCATAATGAAAAATGAAAAAACAAAAATGAACGTTCAAAATCGGAATACGAAACAGAAAACGAAAACAGGTTAAAAGTGCACAAAAACAGGAGACGATATTGTACATATATGTGCATTGAAATCAGGAAAAGACTGTGCTATTCTGTAACCACAATAAATGTTGCAAAAAAAGAAATGAAACGATTCAAAAGAACGGCATAAAATAACTCATTTCAACAAAATAAGCGACAGAGAAAAATAGGAGGATGAACATGAAAAAAGCAGTTTCAACAGCAATGGCACTGAGCATGATGGTTGGCCTTATGGGCGTGAACGCTTCTGCATACGAGGCAGGAAGCTACGATGGGGTTTCCATCACAATGCTGAACACAAAGAGTGAGATCCAGGATTACCTGGTAGATGCAGCAGCTACGTGGGGCGAGCTGACCGGAGCATCACTGGATGTTTACACGATCAGCGACAGCGGATCACCGTCTCAGGAGATCGCAGCCAGATATGCAGCAAACAATGCACCGACCCTGATCATGGGCGATGTACAGGACGTGGCTGATATCTGCGAGGAGTATGGCGCAGACTTAAGCAATGAGTCCTGGGCAGCAAACGGTGGTGAGACCTACGGCGTATCTGTAGATGGCAAGCTTTACAGCTTCCCGTTCTGCATCGAGGGCCGTGGTCTGATCTACAATAAGACCGCGATCGAGGAGACCCTCGGCGAAGAGTGGGATCCGTCTTCCGTAAAGAACATGGATGATCTGGCAGCTCTGCTGGAGAAGCTCGTTGAGAACGGCATGGAGTATCCGGTAGCACTGAACATGGAGGACTATGCTCTTGGAGGACATTACCTCACACAGGTATATGAGGAGCAGGACGGCACGATGGAGACGACTTCCAAGTTCATCGATGACCTGAAGGCTGGCAACGTAGATTTGATGTCCAACCAGAGATTCACAGCGCTGATGGATACCTTCGACCTTCTGGCTCAGTACAATATCAATAAGGATGACCCGCTCGCAGCGGACTACGCTACGAACTGCGCAGACCTTGCAGAAGGTGAAGTAGCTATTTATTTCAATGGTAACTGGGCATGGGCAGAGATTTCTTCCTATATTGAAGACGGCACAGAGATCGGTATCATGCCGGTGATGCAGAATGAGACCTCTGAGAACGAAGCAGTAAACAGCTCCATCTGCGGCAGCGCAACAAAGCAAGTCATGATCGACAAGGAGTGCAATGATGAACAGCAGCAGGCAGCAGCAAAGGATTTCCTGAACTGGCTTGTTGAGTCTGAGGAAGGTCAGAGCGTTCTGATCGAGCAGTGCTCCCTGATCCCGGCATTCACGAATATTGACAAGGATGTTACCAACATGCTGGCACAGAGCGTTCAGAACTACGTGAAGGAAGGCAAAGTCATCAACGTACCGTACTCCTACCCGGGAGATCACTGGCAGACCGTTGGTGCTTACATGCAGAAGTACTTCGCAGGTGAGACCGACCGCGCTACCTTTGCGACGGAGATTCAGGATTACTGGACCGGACTTGCAAAATAATTCCGAACCGATTCAATGGACATACAGAGCTTGAACGGCTGATGATAGCTGCTGTCGGCGGTGGCGTCGGCGGCAGCTATTCTTCGATTAAGAGAGGGAATTATGAATAAGAAAAATGAGTCTTTAAAAAATACGGGACTGTTTCTGGCCTTTGCAGGACCGGCAGTCTTTGCCTTCATGGCAGTAGTTATTATCCCGTTTTTATACGGATTTTATCTGACCTTTACGAGCTGGGACGGCCTTTCCAAGTCAAAGCCGTTTGTAGGACTTGCGAACTACGCTGAGGTATTTAAAGATACCGGCTTCTGGCAGGCACTCGGACTGACATTGATCTATGTGGTCGTGTCCGTGGTTCTGGTCAATGTCGTAGCATTTCTTCTGGCATTGCTGGTTACCGGAAAGCTCCGTGGCAAAAAGTTCTTCCGTGCAGGCTTCTTCGTTCCGAACCTGATCGGAGGAATCGTACTTGGCTACATCTGGCAGTTCATCTTCAAGACCATTCTGGTTTATATCGGTAAGAACGCAGGCATCGGATTTTTATCCAAGTCCTGGCTGTCCTCCCCGGTACCCGCGTTTATTGCACTGATCATCGTAACGGTATGGCAGCTGTCCGGTTACATGATGCTGATCTACATCGCAGGACTGACGAGTGTATCTGCAGATCTGCGCGAGGCTGCCAAGATCGACGGATGTACGGAGAACCAGGTGACAAGAAACATTGTCATCCCGCTGATGCGTTCCTCCTTTACGATCTGTCTGTTCCTGACAATTACCCGCTGCTTCATGGTTTACGATCTGAACCTTGCCCTGACTGAGGGCGGCCCGTTCGGTTCTACCGTTATGGCGGCAATGTACGTATACAACAAAGCATTTGTGACAAAGTCCTACGGACCGGGTCAGACCGAGGCGGTCATCCTGTTCCTGTTTACGGCGATTATTGCAGTTTCTCAGGCTGTTATGAATAAGCGGAAGGAGGTAGAAGCGTAATGGATGAGGGAAGAAGTGTAGAGTCCAGCAAGGTAAGGCCGATTATCCGTACGGTGGTTGCGGTATTGCTGTTCCTGTTTTATATGTTTCCGTTTTTCATGATCGTGCTGAACTCCTTTAAGGATAAGCGTGATATTACAAAGCTGCCGCTCAGCTTCGGCGGTAAGAAGGGATTCACGATTGACAACTACATCACAGCCTTCCAGAGACTGGATTTCCTGAATGTATTTAAGAACTCTTTTCTGGTAACAGGTATCAGTGTCCTTCTGATCCTTCTGTTTTCTTCCATGTGCGCTTACATCTTTGTAAGAAAAGACTGGAAGATCAATAAACTCCTGTTCCTTTTAATGATGTTCTCGATGGTCATTCCGTTCCAGGTAGTCATGATCCCGCTGATCTCCATTTATGGCGGCATGTTCCGTCTGCTGAATCACAGATATACGCTGATTTTCATGCATCTGGGCTTTTCTGTCTCAATGGCGGTATTCATGTATCATGGCTTTATCAAGGGAAGTGTTCCTCTGGCACTGGAGGAGGCGGCGCACATTGATGGTGCAGGTCCGTTCCGGACATATTTCTCCATCGTATTTCCGCTGCTGAAGCCGACGACGGCGACACTGGTCATCTTGTATGCCCTGTCTTTGTGGAACGATTACCTGCTGCCGAGCCTGATACTGACCGACAAGAAGGTATATACCCTTCCGGTAGCGATGGCGCTGTTCCAGGGCACTTATTCGAATCAGATGGATCTGCTTCTGGCAGGCCTTGTGATGTCGATTATTCCGATCATTATCTTATATATCGCGCTGCAGAAGTATATTATTGCAGGTGTTGTTGCAGGAGCAGTAAAATCCTGATGAATGTATAAGCAAGAAAAAGGGCAATGCAGCAATTTAGTAAAAATGCATTGCCCTTTTCTGCATACAGCAAAGCTGTTTATTTGGCAGAGATAATACGAAGATGCAAGGAGAAAAACGCATGAATCAGCGGGTTTTAATTGAAAAAAATTATCTTCGGATACCGATCAGAAAAGATGCAGTCGAAAAAAATGTGTGGCTTTACCAGGAACTGACCGCAGTGCTGCAGTTCCAGGCGGGCCTTTTTGTGGATTATGGATCCGGGGCACCGGATTTTTATGCGGAGCTTCCGGTAGAACGATGGAAGGGTTCGGTACTGACGCTTGTGCATGAGGAGGACCGGCCGGTTCCGTTTCTGCAGTCGGATGAGCTCCTGCCAAATACAGAGCCATTTCAGCCATGGATTCATTTTGCACCGAAAAGCGGATGGATGAATGATGTCTGCGGAGCGTGCTGGTATCAGGGAAGCTATCATCTGTATTTTCAGCACAATCCGTTTGGTGTTCAGTGGAACAATATGAGCTGGGGGCATGCAGTGAGCAGCGATCTGCTGCACTGGCAGCAGCTGGAGGAGGCACTGCTCCCGGAGGCAGACGGACCGGCTTTTACCGGAAGTGCCGTTTTGCATGAGGGTGAGCTCCCGGAAGTGCCGGAGGATGCACTGGTGGTCTATTATACCTGTGCCGGAAATCGCAGCGTATGGAGCCGCGGGAAGAAGATGTGTCAGAAAATCGCGTGGAGCGAGGATGGAACACATTTTCAGACACTGGGTGAGATACTGCCAAATCAGATTTTTGAAAACCGGGACCCGAAGGTATACAGGTTTGGACAAAAGCACTGGTTTATGGTATTATTTCTCGATGGGCATGAATTCGGAATTTTTGTCTCGGATAATATGAAGGACTGGAGGCAGACGCAGAGTCTGGTGATTCCGGAGGCATGGGAATGTCCGGATCTTGTCCGGCTGAGAGTACAAAGCACCGGAGATGAAAAATGGCTGTTCTGGACACCGGACGGATTTTACTTGGTGGGAGAATTTGACGGCATGCAGTTCACCGCGACACAGCCGGGAAGAAGATTTTACGGAAGCGAGAAGGTCTATGCGGCACAGACGGTCGCCAATCTGGATGGACGTGTACTCCAGATCCCGTTTTTGCGCGGACATACGCAGCCGTATTACAATCATCGCGGCCTGATGGGTGCTCCGAGAGAGATGCAGCTTCTAAAAGAAGGCAGTGAATATGTCTTATCCGAACCGCTGTGCCGGGAGCTGCTGCAGCAGAAGATTCCATTATGGCGGCGGACGGTTCAGAAGGAACCGATGGAATTTTGCTGGGAAGAGGACGGAGCAATGCTGCTGCAGCTGACTTTTTCCGAGGATACGTCTTTCGCACTGTGGATCTGCGGCGAACGGATTGAATGGGATGCCGAAAAGAAAAAGCTGGCATTTACCTTTATGAACCGTCTTGACATTCTGGAAATCAGGAATATGACGATTCTGGCAGACCGTGGTGTGCTGGAGATCGCAGTCAATGAAGATACAGCCTGCTATTATGTCCCGGGAAACGGGGAACTTGTGAAAAGTATTGAACTTTCCGGTGAGATGGAAGCAGAGCTGTTCCTGATTCGGTAAGAACCTTGCCCACATCTGTGTGAAGGCAGAGTAAGCATTTCCTGATTCAGATGTGCGCAGTGCTGAGCAGTTGGCAGGGAGAATGCTCCCGCTTTGCCAACGGGGATAGAATGGAGATTACTATGTTAGATAAAGCTTTAATTACAAGAGCAGATGATTTTGGGTCCAGCCATTCGGCGAACCAGGCGATTTATGAAGTGTCGAAAAAAGGAATTGTAAAAAATGTATCCGTGATGGCATGTGCACCATATCTGGAGGAAGCGGCGGAAATGCTTGCATCCAGTAAGGATGTCACGTTTGGTATGCACAGTGTGATCAATGCAGAATGGGATCGGGTCGTATGGGGACCGGTAGCGCCGAAGGAGAAGGTGAAAAGTCTGATCGATCACCGGGGCGTTTTTTACCAGGATGTGCTGGAGCTGGCAGCGGCAAAGCCGGATCTGGATGAGATTATTACCGAATACAAGTATCAGCTGGATCGGCTGCGCAAGGTGGGCTTCCCGATTGCCTATATTGACTCTCATATGATGCCGGAGGGAGACATTCCGGGACTGGCAGAAAAATTTGACCGGTGGGTAGAGGAAGAGGGGCTGATCAACCATCGCTATTACAACCGGATGCTTCCGGATAGCGGAAATTTTTCCCATGACCGGGCGCTGTTTGAAAAAGAGATCCGAAAGATGGAGGGTCAGTACAAGCTGGTGCTGCATCCGGCAAAGACCTCAGATGAGATGAAGATGACAGGAAATCACAATTATTCCGGGGAATTTATTGCGTGGGAGCGGGAGGATGATTATGAGTTTTACAATGATCCGACGGTTCTTAGCTTTTTACAGGAGCAGGGTGTGAAGCTTTTGAGCTACAAAGATGCAGAGCCTGCAAAAGAGCCATATAATTTCAGCCTGTGGAAAAAATAATGGGAGGAACGTTTATGAAAATTACAGTGAGTGAGAAGTATCTCTGGTTTCCGGTGGACATGTCCGGAGAAATGGTCTGGGTGTCGGTATATGACGGGGATCAGAAGGTTCAGGAGATGAAAGTTTCCCTCGGAAAAGAGCATATTGATTTTTACGGAGCATGGAAGGCAACGGAGTATCTTGGAAAAGAGCTTCGGATTGTCAGTGAAAAGGGCGAGGAGTATCTGGATGGCGTTGATATCCGCCAGGAGAAGACGCGTCCGCAGAATGATTATCCGTACCGTCCGCGGTTGCATTACACACCGGCATACGGCTGGGTGAACGATCCGAACGGACTGGTGTATGCGGATGGCGTTTATCATATGTTCCATCAGTACAATCCGTATTCGACGGAATGGCAGAATATGTCTTGGGGGCATGCCACCAGTACGGATCTTATGCACTGGGAAGAGCAGGAGGTAGCAATCACACCGGATGAGTACGGCACGATGTATTCGGGCTGTGCGCTGGTTGATGAGAAAAATACGGCCGGTTACGGAAAGGATGCACTGCTGTTTTTCTATACAGCGGCAGGAGGGATGAACGAGTGGTCGAAGGAAGCAGGTAATCTCTTCACACAGAAGCTGATGTGGTCGACAGACGGAACGAAAACCCTTCATAAGCGTGACGAAGAGCTGGTTCCGTGGATTGTCGGGGAAAACCGCGACCCGAAGGTATTCTGGCATGCGGAATCAAACGCCTATGTGATGATTATGTACCTGGAGGAAAATGATTTTCTGATCCTGCGCTCTGATGATTTACTGCATTGGGAGCAGACGCAGAAGATGACGGTACCGGGGATGTGGGAATGTCCGCTTCTGATCGAGGTTCCGGTAGAGGGGACGGATAAGAAGGAATGGGTATTCTGGTCTGCGGACGGTTATTATCAGATCGGCAGCTTTGATGGCTATACCTTCTGTACGAAGACGGAGCGGAAGATGGCCTATTTCAGCAGACGGGCCTATGCCGCGCAGAATTTTGTAAATGTTGGAGAACGGGTATTACTCGTTCCGTGGGTGCGGCTGGATAATGCAAACGGCTGGTATCGCGGCGCAATGGGAATTCCGCAGGAAATCTGCCTGAAGGATGGCGCGGACGGATTGCAGCTGGCATTTTCCATGGCAGAGGAGTTGCATGCCATGCGCGGCAGCTGGGAGGCGCTTCCGCAAAACGAGACCATTTCCATTGCAGGGAATGTAAGGGAGGTTGCGCTTAGCTGGAATGTCGGAATGACCGGAACGGAGCTTCTTGTGATCGGAGAGACGACGATCCGGGTAGACTTTACACATGGCGAGCTCTGGGTGGACACCGACCGGAAGCATGAGCTGGATGGAGAGCTGCGCGGTGTGTTCGATCCGACGAAGCCGCTTGATATGACCGTTGTGATCGATCAGGAGATGCTGGATATCCTGGCGGACGGCGGACGGCTTTGCGGCACCATTGAGACCGAGGAAAATGTACTTGGTAAAACGATCGTGCTGAGCGGAGATGCGGCTCCGGAAGCTGCAAAGTGGTGTGTATTGAAATAAAGACGCCAAGGAATAAAAGGTTGAGCAGATAAAGAAATCCGAATACCGGAAAAGAAGTGAGGACAACAGGTATGGCAACAATCAAAGACGTGGCGATGGATGCAGGTGTATCGGTAGGAACGGTATCCAATGTCATTAATGGCGGAAATGTAAGTGAAGAGCGGAGGCAGAGGGTCGAGCAGTCGATTCAGAAGCTTGGCTATCAGGTGAACGGGATTGCACGGAAGATGCGTACACAGCGCACCGACTATGTCGTCGTCATTTTGCCTGATATTACCAATCCGTTTTACAGCCTGCTGCTGCAGGGGCTGGAGCATGCACTTTCTGCCTATGACAAACAGCCACTGCTGTGTATTTCAGACGGCGAGAAAGAGAAAGAGATCAAATATATCGAAATGGCCAGAGCCAATAAGGTCGACGGTATCATCGGTGTCACGTTCAGTGATGTGGAGGAATATCTGGATGATACGCTGGCATTTGTGTCGATTGAGCGCCGTTTTTCGAAAAATATTCCGTGTGTATCCGGAGATAATTATCTGGGCGGACGTATGGCAGCAGAGAATCTGGTCCGGCGTGGTGCGACGAATCTGTTGCTTGTGCAGACCATTATGTCAGTGGACAATGAGGTACGAAAGCGCAGACTTGGTTTTGAAGGGTATTGTGAAGAAAACGAGATTCCATATGCAAGCATTACGTTTTCCGAGAAGCAGGTACCGTCCGTGTACTCATCCTTTTCTGCACGCAGCCTGATCGGAAGTGTATTGCAGGCGCATATGAATAATCAGATGACAGAAAATGGAAGGCCGAACGGGATCTTTGCGGGGACAGATCATCTGGCGGTCGTCATTCAGGAGGAGCTGGAGCAGATGGGCCTGCGTGTTCCGGAGGATGTGCAGGTGATTGGTTATGACGGGCTGCGCTGGATGAATACCGGACAGCCATTTGTGTCGAGTATTTATCAGGATACCGGGATAATCGCAAAGACAAGTGTTGATTGTCTGATGCGGCTTCTGAATGGAGAAGCGGTGGAGGATATTCTTGATCTGCCGATTGTCTTTCAGGACGGCGGGACGACGCTTCCACTGCCAGAGACTGATATAAAGGAGAAAAAGGGCATCATACTTCCGGTTCGGGAGGGAGAGGATAGAAGATGAAAAGATCAAAAAAGAGGACAACAAAGCAGGAGACATTACAGCAGCCGACCGTGGCGATCACGATGACTGCTGAAGATAGGGCGGCAGCTGAGAAGAAGGCAGCCGAAGAAAAGGCGGCGGCTGAGAAGAAGGCAGCCGAAGAAAAGGCAGCCGAAGAAAAGGCGGCAGCTGAGAAGAAGGCAGCCGAAGAAAAAGTGGCAGCAGAGAAAAAGGCAGCGGCAATTGCGGCAGCTGAGAAGGAGGCTGCACTGCGCGAGGCAGAGGCAGCCCAAAAAGCACGCGAGGATGCAATTGAAGCGACGTACCGGAAACGGTTTGACCGGCATTTTGAGGAGCTGCGCTGGCTGTATATGGAGCTTTATGGCAACAGCTCCATGTTTGCAGAGCTGTGCGACAATATGAAACGCTTCTACATGGAGCGAAATACCAACCTGCGTGCATCTGATGCGAGCAGAGAGAAACGCCCGGACTGGTACAAGCAGAATGACATGATGGGCATGATGTTCTACATCGACAATTTTGCAGGCAATATGAAGGGTGTGCAGGAGAAGCTCGACTATGTAGAACAGTGTGGTGTCAATTACATTCATCTGATGCCGTTTCTGGATACCCCGGAGGGGCGTTCCGATGGAGGCTATGCAGTGTCAGACTTCCGCAAGGTACAGGAAAAGCTTGGCACAATGGAGGATCTGGAGCATCTGACCGCAGCCTGCCATGAGAAGGACATCAATGTCTGCATGGATTTTGTCATGAATCACACATCAGAGGATCACGAGTGGGCGAAGCGTGCGCGTCAGGGAGACGGTGAATATATGAGCCGTTATTTCTTCTTTGACAACTGGGATATTCCGGCAAAATATGAACAGACCGTTCCGCAGGTATTTCCGACGACAGCACCGGGCAACTTTACCTGGCTTCCGGATGCCGGACATTTTGTCATGACCTCCTTCTATCCGTATCAGTGGGATCTGAATTACCGCAATCCGCGTGTGTTCAATGAGATGATGTACAATTTCCTTTTCCTTGCAAATAAGGGAATCGATATTGTCCGGATTGATGCAGTGCCATATATATGGAAGGAACTCGGTACGACCTGCCGGAATCTTCAGCAGGTGCACACGATTGTGCGCATGATGCGTATGATCGGTGAGATCGTCTGCCCGGGCATTCTGCTGCTCGGTGAGGTAGTCATGGAGCCGGAGAAGGTCGTTCCGTATTTCGGCACAGTTGAGAAGCCGGAATGCCATATGCTCTACAATGTGACGACGATGGCTACGACCTGGCATACCGTGGCGACGCGTGATGTGAGCCTTTTAAAGAAGCAGCTGGATATCGTGGACAGCCTGCCAAAGGATTATGTATTTCTGAATTACCTGCGTTGCCACGATGATATCGGCTGGGGACTGGATTACGCGACACTGGAGCAGGAGGGCATGATGGAGCGCTCCCATAAGCAGTACCTGAATGACTATTTCCAGGGCTATGCAGGAAACAGCACGAGCCGCGGCGAGCTGTACAATGCTGATCCGGTGACCGGAGATGCCCGCTTCTGCGGTACAACTGCGTCCATGTGTGGAATCGAAAAGGCCGGCTTTGAGCAGAATCCGGCCGCGATGGATCTGGCGATCCGCAAGGACCTGATGTTGCATGCGTATATGTTTATGCAGTCCGGTATTCCAGTACTCTACAGCGGAGACGAGATCGCACAGGTCAACGATTATACCTATAAGGCTGATCCGAACAAGGTGGCAGATTCCCGTTACATTCACCGCGGTGTGATGCACTGGGATCTGGCAGAAAAGAGAAACGATCCGTCTACCGTAGAAGGGAAAATGTTCCTTGGCCTGCAAAAATTGGAGCAGATCCGTAAGGAAGAGAAGGCGTTTGTCTCCTATGCAGATACATGGACAGTCGAGACGTGGGAAAAGGGTGTGCTCTGTATCGGCAGATTTTATGACGGAGAGAAAATTTACGGTCTGTTTAATTTCAGTGAGTACGACAAGACGGCATGGATCAATGAAAATGACGGCCTGTATGTCGATCTGATCTCCGGACAGAAGATGAAGGCATGCGGGGTCAATATCCCGGCGTTTGGTTACTATTATCTGAAAAAGCTGTAAAAAAGAATTTTGTGCATGATAAATTGTAGGAGGAAAAAGCAATGAATGGATTTGGTGGTCTTTCAGATCTGACGACAGCAAAAAGAGGCAGAAGCCGTTCTGTCAATGCAGAAAATCCGACAGGCGAAAAAGGAAAGGGCGGGATGGCGCCCAGCAATCTGGGACCTTCCAGAAAAGGTTCTCCGTGTCTGCGAAACCTTGCTTCCGGGAGTGTGACGACACTGGCAGATATCAAAGGGCCGGGCGTGATCAATCATATCTGGATCACGGTAGCAGATCAGACGGAAAAGGACTATTATGTTCTGCGCGATCTGGTGCTGCGGATGTACTGGGATGATGAGGAGACACCTTCTGTGGAGAGTCCGCTCGGGGACTTCTTCTGCTGCGGCTTTGCCAGGGACTGTATCGTCAATTCCCTTCCGATCTGCGTGGTTCCGGCGAGAGGCTTTAACTGTTATTTTCAGATGCCGTTCGGAAAGCGGGCGAGGATCACACTGGAAAATCAGCACGAGACAGAGCTGGAGTGCTTCTTTTATCAGATTGATTATCTGGAGCTGGATGAGCAGCCGGAGGATACCTTATACTTCCATGCACAGTGGCGCAGGGAGAAGCTGACGCAGCTGCAGAAGGATTATACGATCCTGGATGGCGTAAAGGGACGCGGACATTATGTCGGCACGTATATTGCCCATACCTCACTGGAGCGCTACTGGTATGGCGAAGGTGAGATGAAGTTCTATATTGACGGAGATGAGGCATATCCGACGATCTGCGGAACCGGGATGGAGGACTATTTCGGCGGTTCCTGGAGCTTTGCAAAGCAGGTGGACGGGAAGACTGTGGAGCAGAATTACAATACGCCGTTTCTCGGATATCCGTATTATTCCACACACGATGAGCGGGCCTGGAGCGCATATCATAATGATGATACACTTCCGCAGCGCGGCTTTTATCGCTGGCATATTCTGGACCCAATTCTGTTTGAGGAGGATCTGCGCGTGACGCTTCAGCAGATCGGAGGCTGCCATAAGGGAAATTTTGAACGGCAGGACGATGTGGCAAGCGTGGCTTACTGGTATCAGAGCGAGCCGCATCAGGCGTTTGCTCCGCTTTTGAAAAAGGAAGAGCGCTGGCCGAGATGAGTATGGAAGCATATTTTCTTCATTTCGGCTTGACAAAATAGTGCGTCTCCGCTAAGATAGCAGGTATGTAAGAAAAGGTGATGAGAAAGAGGAGTACGTTTTCTGATGCCGCCAGAGAGGATGATCCACCGGCTGAGAGGTCATCCGGGATAGAAGAAACGGAAGGTAGCTTTTGAACTGGATCGCTGAAGTCAAAGGATGGGTAGGTGATCACGGGACTTCCCGTTACAGAAGGAAAGATACGGAGCTGTTTATCGATTTTGCCGTGAGTAAATATTCGCTTCAGGCAGAGCATCAAGGGCTTCCGTAAGAAAAGGTGGTACCGCGAGACATTCGCCCTTTGCACGTAAGTGTGAAGGGCGTTTTTTTCCGTGCTGGCAATGAGCCGTGCCGGGATTTGCGGGAACCCTCGGAAGGAAGCTTGCTTCCGGCAGAGGGTTCCCGTAAAGACCGATAGGGCGAAGCCCGCGACCGAGATGAAGCGAAGCGAAATCGAGGTTGCGCACGGCAGGTCGCGCACTGCAGATTACATTACGACACACAGGAGGATTTTATGAGCAAAGAATTGGCAAAGACCTATGACCCGAAGGGCCTGGAAGACAGACTGTATCAGAAATGGCTGGATAAAAAGTATTTTCATGCGGAGGTAAATCCGGACAAGAAGCCGTTTACCATCGTGATCCCGCCGCCAAACGTTACCGGACAGCTGCATATGGGCCATGCGCTGGACGAGACGATGCAGGATATTCTGATCCGGTTCAAACGGATGCAGGGCTATGAGGCGCTGTGGCAGCCGGGAACAGACCATGCGGCGATTGCAACTGAGGTAAAGGTCACAGCAAAGCTCAAAGAGCAGGGCATTGATAAGGATGAGATCGGCCGTGAGGAATTTCTGAAGCATGCATGGGCATGGAAGGAAGAGTACGGCGGAAAGATTATCAATCAGCTGAAAAAGCTCGGTGCATCTGCAGATTGGGACCGCGAGCGTTTCACAATGGACGAGGGATGCTCGAAGGCTGTGCAGGAGGTGTTTATCCGCCTTTATGAAAAAGGTTATATTTATAAAGGATCCAGGATTATCAACTGGTGTCCGGTCTGCCAGACATCCATTTCTGATGCCGAGGTTGAGCATGTGGATCAGGCCGGATATTTCTGGCACATCAATTATCCAATTGTCGGGGAAGAGGGCAGATTCGTCGAGATCGCAACGACCCGTCCGGAGACTCTGCTTGGTGATACCGCAGTGGCAGTCAATCCGGATGACGAACGTTATCAGGATCTGATCGGAAAAATGCTGAAGCTTCCGCTGACGGACCGTGAGATCCCGGTTATCGCGGACGCATATGTAGACAAAGAGTTCGGTACCGGCTGCGTAAAGATCACGCCGGCTCATGATCCGAACGATTTTGAGGTGGGAAAGCGCCACAACCTTCCGGAGATCAACATCATGAACGACGATGCGACCATCAACGAGCTCGGTGGCAAGTATGCGGGTATGGACCGTTATGAGGCCAGAAAGGCGATGGTGAAGGATCTGGATGATCTTGGACTTCTGGTCAAGGTCGTACCGCATGAGCACAACGTCGGCACACATGACCGCTGCAAGACGACGGTAGAGCCGATGATCAAGCCGCAGTGGTTTGTCCGCATGGAGGAGATGGCGAAGCCGGCAATCGAGGCATTGAAGAGCGGTGAGCTGCAGTTTGTACCGGAGCGCTTTGGCAAGACGTATCTGCATTGGCTGGAGAACATCCGCGACTGGTGTATCTCAAGACAGCTCTGGTGGGGACATCGGATTCCGGCTTACTACTGCGATGACTGTGGCGAGACCGTTGTGGCACGGGAGATGCCGAAGATCTGTCCGAAGTGTGGCGGTACGCATTTTACACAGGATGAAGATACACTCGATACATGGTTCAGCTCTGCACTGTGGCCGTTCTCCACGCTTGGATGGCCGGACAAGACACCGGAGCTTGAGTATTTTTATCCGACAGACGTACTGGTGACCGGCTATGACATCATTTTCTTCTGGGTTATCCGTATGGTATTCTCCGCACTGGAGCAGACCGGAGAGGTGCCGTTCCATCATGTACTGATTCACGGACTGGTGCGTGATGCTCAGGGACGAAAGATGAGTAAATCCCTTGGCAACGGTATCGATCCGCTGGAGATCATCGACCAGTATGGTGCGGATGCACTGCGTCTGACCCTGATGACCGGAAATGCGCCGGGCAACGACATGCGTTTCTATATGGAACGTGTCGAGGCATCCCGGAACTTTGCAAATAAAGTATGGAATGCATCCCGCTTCATTATGATGAATCTGGAAAAGGCAGAGGTGCCGGAGCAGATCGATCCTGCGACTCTGACCGGGGCGGATAAGTGGATTCTCTCCAAGGTAAATACGCTTGCAAAAGAAGTAACGGAGAACCTGGATAAATATGAGCTCGGTATCGCAGTTCAGAAGGTTTATGACTTTATCTGGGAGGAGTTCTGCGACTGGTACATCGAGATGGTGAAGCCGCGTCTGTACAGTGAGACGGATACGACAAAGGCAGCTGCACTCTGGACATTAAAGACGGTTTTGACGAATGCGCTGAAGCTGCTGCATCCGTACATGCCATTCATCACAGAAGAGATTTTCTGCACCTTACATCCGGAGGAGGAGTCCATCATGATCTCGGCATGGCCGGAATATCAGGATGCATGGAACTTCGCCAAGGAAGAAAAGGAAGTCGAGACGATCAAAGAGGCTGTCCGCGCGATCCGTAACGTGCGTACCGGCATGAACGTTCCGCCAAGCAAGAAGGCACAGGTATTCGTTGTTTCGGAAAATGAGAAGGTGCGTGAGATTTTCGAGACCGGTAAGGTATTCTTTGCAACGCTTGGCTACGCGAGCAGTGTGCACGTACAGGCAGATAAGTCCGGTATTGGTGATGATGCGGTATCAGCTGTCATCCCGGAGGCGGTCATTTATATGCCGTTTGCAGAGCTGGTCGATATTGATAAAGAAATCGAGCGTCTGAAGAAGGAGGAGGAGCGCCTGACAAAGGAGCTTGCCCGCGTCAATGGAATGCTCGGCAATGAGAAATTCGTCAGCAAAGCGCCGCAGTCCAAGATCGACGAGGAGAAGGCAAAGCTGGAAAAATATACCCAGATGATGGATCAGGTAAAGGAGCGCTTAAGCCAGCTGCAGTAAAAGGAAAGCTGCAGGTCCTGAAGGTCATCGGACCGAACAATATGAGAGCGGAAGGCAGTGTCATTCATTGGATGGCGCTGCCTTTCGCTTTCTTTCACGTTGCGAAAATGCAGACGGAGTGTTATGATAGAACACAAGCGTCTTTTGGAGAGGCGCATTCATGAGCAGGCAGTGAAAGCGGGTTGCGAATCTCCGCTTTACAATAACAGTAACGGGGGAAGAAAAGAGATGGAGCAAAGAGGGGAGCGGCCGCGTCGCAGCAGATGTACAGGGGAAGGAAGCAGACAGACATCGCCTGCCGGACCAAAATACAGGGCATCGGCCGAAGATAGAAGAAGGTATGACAGGGGGAGAAGCAGGCGGCGGGAGGCGGCTGCGGTGCAGGAAGCGGCAGAAGGCTGGCAGCAAAAGCTCCGCGCACGAAAGCGTCGAAAACGGAACCGGATTTTGGCGGGTATCGGTGTGGGCGTGCTTGGGATTTATATTGCAGTGGCAATCTATTTTGGGTTTCATTTTTATGAGGATACAGAGATTTATGGCATTGACTGCAGTCAGCAGACCGCAGATACGGTAAAGACAGAGGTGGCAAAAAGACTTGGTGATTACCGGCTAGAGATCAGGAAGCGGGGAGGCGAGAGTGAATATCTCACTGCAGAACAGATCAAGCTTGCATTTGTGGATGACAGCAGCATTAACCGGATGCTGAAAGCACAGAAGTCCTTTCTCTGGCCGGCCATGATTCTATTAAAGCGTTCCAATGCGGCAGCTGTGGCATTTTCATATGACCGGGATGCTGCAATACAGGCGTTTTCAGAGCTGGACTGCATGAATCCGCTCTATGTGACCGCACCGGAGGATGCTTATGTGAAAACGACGGACACCGGCTTTGAGGTGGAGCCGGAGGTCATGGGAACGACGCTGGATGCCGAAAAAGCCGAGCAGGCGCTTGCAGATGCGCTGGATGCGGGGCAGAGTGTGCTCAGCCTTGAGGATGCCGGCTGCTATGTGAATCCAAAGCGGTATTCCGATGATGCCACACTGCTGGAAGAGGCAAAGAAAAAAAGTGCGCTGGCAAAGGCATATATCACGTATGATTTTGGTGACCGGAAGGAAGTAGTAAATGCGCCGCTTATCGCGGACTGGATCGTGACACGCGCAGACGGGGAATATGTCATTGATGAAGTGGCAGTCACGGATTATGTAGAGAGCCTGGCTGCAAAATATGATACATTCGGCCTGACGCGGGAATTCTATACTTCTCTTGGGACGACCGTCACATTAAACGGAGGGGATTATGGCTGGTGTATGGATCAAGACGCGACGGTAGTGGCATTGCTGAATGCACTGGCAGATGGTTATCAGGGAACGATGGAGCCTGAATATTTATACACGGCAAAGAGTCGGGATACAAATGATATCGGCGATACATATGTGGAGATCTGCATTTCCCAGCAGCGGATGTGGTGTTATCAATATGGTACGTGTATCGTCGATACGCCGGTGGTGACCGGTAATCCGAACAAAGGAAACGCAACTCCGTCAGGTGGTGTCTGGGCCATCGATGCGATGAAGCAGAATGCGATTCTGGTCGGGGAAGGATACCAGTCCCCGGTGGATTTCTGGATGCCGTTTAATGGAGATGTCGGGATTCACGACATGCAGACGCGCGCGTATTTCGGCGGGACAATTTATCTGACCAACGGTTCACATGGCTGTGTCAATACGCCGTATGAGCAGGCACAGACGATATTCAATACGGTATCAGTCGGGACACCGGTGATTGTGTATGAATAAAAATGCATAAAAACAGCCATAAATCTGAGAAATATGCAGGAATAACCGCTTTACGGCATAAATACAACGTGCTATAATGTTACATTATTCCGGTGCCGGTGTCAGAAGCCCGAATTCATAAGATACCGGCATCTGTCAGGGCAAAAGCAGGAGAGAGTACAGATGAAGGAAAAGAAAAAGAAAAAACTGGCAAAGCTCGAGAAGCTCGAGAAACAGGAAAAGCAGAAATCCGAGGATAAGCCAAAAAAGAAAAAGAAAGAAAAAAAGAGCAGGCTGACAGAAAAGCTGTCTCCGGAGATGATTACAGAAGCTCTGACGGAAGCAGCAGAGACGCCGGATACAGGCGCTCCTGTAAAACAAAGCCGGCCGAAGATAAAGAAGACAGCGAAGCATCCACAGCAGGCGTTGGCCGATGATGCGATGGCTGCTCTTTTATTCCGGGCGATGGGTGATGATGTCCGGTTGCAGATCGTGCAGCTGATCCGCGCAAGTGGGGAGCTCTGTGCGGCAGATCTGCTCAAGTCGGTGAGCATTGTGCAGTCGACACTTTCACATCATATGAAAATATTATGTGAGTCCGGTGTGGTAGCATGTCGGCGACAGGGAAAATGGTCGTACTATTCGATTGACGCAGAGAAGCTTGAGCAGGCGGCGGCCTATCTTGAGAAGATGGCGGCAGCGGCGAAGGCAGCTTCCGGGACAGAAGCGTAAAGACTAACTGATGCCTACGAATTGCTCCGCTGCGAAGCAGCTCCCGCAATTCTGCAAACATTCGAAATTCGCTGATTTACTACGTAAATCGCTACTTTCTCATGTTTGGCGGGTCCCAAGTTCAAAAGCCTTATCATGCAAGCATGAACGGCTTTTTGACCTTTTGACCCTGGCATCATCATATAAAAATGACAGAAAGACAGAGGAGCAGTTATGGGAAATATGCGATACTGTCCGCAATGCGGGCATGCGCTGGAGCCGACGGCAAGATTCTGTGAAAACTGCGGTGCGGCAGTGTCCAAGGTGCCGGACGGACAGAAAAATGAGACGGAAAAAGTATTTACCCCGCGCAGGAGCGGCGAGACAGCCGGACGTGTCGCGGGCAATCCTCCGCAGCGGCGTCCGCTAGGAGATGCAGATACTACGCAGACCGGAGCAGGCAATCCTCTGCAGCGGCGTCCGCTAGGAGATGCAGATACTACGCAGACGGGAGCGGGCAATCGTCCGCAACGGCGTCCGTCAGGCGGATATTATGAAGGATCTGCACAGACAGGAGCAGGGAATCCGCAGCGGCGTCCGCAGACGGGGACATCCGCCGCGAGTGACGCGGAGGTTACACAGACGGGAGCTGCCGGGCGTCCACAACGGCGTCCGCAGGCCGGACCATCTATTCCGAATATCGGGAGGGACAATGCCTTTTCGCCACAGCGGCCAACCGGAGCATCCCCGGAAGAGTGGCGGCGTACCAGAGCGCAGCAGTATGCACCGACCAATATGGGGAACCGGTGGGATCCGGAAGAGGATGAGGACGAAGAAGAAGGACGTTTTACGACGCTTCAGTATATTCTGCTCGGATTTATCGGCGTGCTGCTCATTGCGCTACTGACGTTTGGAGCATTCTGGCTGATCGGACGCTCCAGAAATCACAGCTCGAACAGTACCACAGCCGGACAGGCGCAGACGGAACAAAGCGATGCGAAGGGCTCGGAAAAGAAAGAGACCGAGGCAATCAAAATTCTGGATGGCGAGAATAAAGCAAGCGTGCAGGCGGAGACGGCCGGAAGCGAGACAGAGGCACAGACCGAGGCAGCTGTGCAGACAGAGGCGACGGCAACGACCTTAAATTATACAGATTTTACCGTGACACTTCCGGCAGACTGGAAAGGAAAATACGGAATTACCCAGCAGGACAATTTTTATATATTTTACCAGCAGTCGTCGAAGGCGCTCGGCTATAACGGAACGCTTTTTACGATTGGGAAATATACCGATATGTCCTATCAGGATCTGCCGTCTTACCGGGTGCTTGGGATGGGCGGAGGCGCGGCCTATGTGCTGATGCTTCCGACGGATGTACAGTATGCACAGAACAACGAAGCGGCTCAGAAGGAGTATACGGCAATGGCGTCTGAGATCAATCAGATCGCCGCAGGGATTCAGATTCTGGTGACCGGGGATGGACCGCAGACCGAAGCGATTCAGATACAGGAGCAGGCGCAGGCACAGGCAGATAGCGGCGAGTATATTTTGCCGGAGAGTTCGGAACGTGCGCTGACAGACGCAGATGTACAGGGGATGTCCTATGACGATCTGCAAATGGCGATTAATGAAATCTATGCAAGGCATGGACGGATCTTCGGAACCGAATCCATTCAGCAATATTTTGAAGGTAAGTCCTGGTATCAGGGAACGACAGATGCCGATCATTTCAGCGACAGTGTATTCAGCTCCGTTGAAAACCAGAATATTCAGTTTTTACTGAAAAAGATGGGACTGGAATAAACGCAGGGAGGAGAAAGATTATGGTACTGAATGAGACAGACAGAAAGACAAGGGATGAGCGGCTTAGCCAGCTCGTAAAATATTGTATGATTTCCGGAGCACTCGATTTGAATCTGTATGCAGAGTACGACGTAAAGCGTGGACTGCGTGAGTCAGATGGAAAAGGAGTCCTGACCGGTCTGACTGAGATTTCGGATGTTACCGGTTTTAAGACCATACAGGGCGAGAAGGTGCCGTGTGAAGGTGAACTGTACTATCAGGGCTACAATGTCATGGATCTGAAAAAGGGCTTTAAGCAGCGACGGTTCAACTTCGAGGAAGTTACGTACCTCCTTCTGTTCGGTGCGCTGCCGGACAAGCAGCAGCTGCGGGAATTTATTGATCTGCTGAACCAGTACCGGGAGCTTCCGAGTAAATTTGTGCGGGATGTCATCATGAAGGCACCGAGTCTGAATATCATGAATGCGTTGCAGCGAAGCGTACTGACCCTGTATTCTTATGATGAGAATCCGGATGATATTTCCATTGAGAATGTACTGCGTCAGGCGCTGACTCTGATTGCGACGATGCCGCTGACATCGGTTTATGCATATCATGCGTACCAGCATTACCACAATGACCAGAGCCTCGTCATCCGTTATCCGGATCCGGAGCTGTCCACTGCAGAAAATATCCTGCGGATTTTGAGAAGCGACGGAAAATATACAGAGCTGGAGGCGCGGGTGCTTGATATTGCGCTTGTCATTCACGCAGAGCACGGCGGTGGTAACAACTCCACGTTTACGACCCACGTTGTATCCTCGACGGGTACCGATACTTACTCAGCGGTAGCCGCTTCTCTCGGTTCTCTGAAAGGACCCCGGCACGGCGGTGCAAACCTGAAGGTCGAGAACATGTTTTCCGATATCAAGTCACATGTAAAGGACTGGAAAAATGATGACGAGATTTACGCATATCTGGAAAAAATCGTCAACAAAGAAGCGTTTGATCAAAGCGGGCTGATCTATGGAATGGGACACGCCGTCTACACACTGTCCGATCCGCGTGCCGTCATTCTGAAGGAGTACGCGCGCAGCCTGTCGGAGGAAAAGGGACTCACAGAAGAGTTCATGCTCTATTCGAAGGTAGAACAGCTGGCGTCCGAGCTTCTGACCGGCCGCAAGAACCTGCATAAGCCAATCTGCTGCAATGTCGACTTTTACAGCGGATTTGTATATTCGATGCTCGGCATTCCGACGCAGATGTTTACTCCGATCTTTGCGATTTCCCGTATCGCAGGCTGGTCGGCACACCGGATTGAGGAGCTCGTAAATGAGGGCAAGATCATCCGTCCGGCGTACAAGTATGTAGGGCATCACAGAGCATATGTGCCGCTGGATGAACGGTAAAGATTGAAGCAGAATAGGGAAGTGCAGATATCAGAGCGAAAGTCTGATGTCTGCGCTTTTTTTAACGCAGATAAGCATTCCCCCGCTTCAAGTGCGCGGAGCACTAAGCGGCGGGTGAGGGGGATGCTTATGTCAGTGGGGGTTGAAAGCTCCCACTGACAGATCGCGAAGCGACTGCGTTCATGAGCAAGTAGCGAAGCGGATTGCGAATATCCGCTTTGACCCGAATCAAGCAAGCCCCCTGCTTCAATTGCGCAAAGCAATAAGAAGTGGGTTGGACTGGAAAATGATGTCCGGTAAAGGTGAAAGGACTTAAATTTTTATAAAGTCATTGCGCAGGGGGAGAAGGAAAGCTACAATAGAATATATAAGAGAATAAAAATGAGTACGGGGGGCAATATGCAGGAAGCATACGTAAAGCTGGAACAGGTAACAAAGGTCTACCATGTGGGGGAGGTTGACATCCATGCGGTGGACGGCATTGATTTTGAAGTACAAAAAGGCGAGTTTGTCGTCATTGTCGGGCCGAGTGGCGCGGGAAAGACGACGGTGCTTAACATTTTGGGCGGTATGGATACGGCGAGCACGGGACGGGTGCTTGTAGACGGAAAAGACATTGCAAAATACAGCCCGCGGAAGCTGACCGGCTACCGCAGGGACGACATTGGGTTTGTGTTTCAGTTTTATAATCTGATTCCGAACCTGACGGCACTGGAAAACGTGGAGCTGGCATCTCAGATCTGTAAAAATCCGCTGAATGCAAAACGGGTGCTGCAGGAGGTCGGTCTGGGAGAACGCATGGGGAACTTTCCAGCACAGCTCTCCGGCGGGGAACAGCAGCGAGTTTCGATCGCACGGGCGCTGGCGAAAAATCCAAAACTTCTGCTTTGTGATGAACCGACCGGAGCGCTTGACTATCAGACTGGTAAGGCAATCCTGAAGCTTTTGCAGGATATGTGCCGGCAGAAAGGCATGACGGTCATTGTCATCACACATAATACGGCAATCACGCCGATGGCAGATCGGGTCATCCGGATCAAAAACGGGAGGGTCTCTGAGATGTCACTGAATGCACAGCCAATGCCGGTACAGGAAATTGAGTGGTAAGGAGCAGGACATTGAGGAAAAAAGCATTACGGAAAGAATTTCATACCGAAATACGGAAGAGCCTGAACCGCTTCCTCTCCATCTTTTTTATTGTGGCGATGGGCGTGGCATTTTTTGCCGGGATTCAGGCGGCTGCGCCGGATATGCGCGCGACTGGAGACTATTATTACGACCAGAATAAGCTCATGGATATCAAGGTGCTCGGAACACTCGGGCTGACAGATGCCGATATCGAAGCGCTCTCGGAGGTTGAGGGGGTAGCGCTTGCGGTCGGAAGCTACATGGAGGATGTGTATTGTGGCAGCGGCGATGTGCAGCAGGTACTGCATTTGGAGTCGATTCCGGATGGGGTGAATGAGCTCTCCGTAAAGGAGGGGCGTTTGCCGGACGAGCCGACAGAATGTCTGTTGGATGCCACATTTGCCGAACGGCAGGGATATTCCGTCGGTGATACGCTGGCAGTCACAGTTTCTTCGGAAGAGGATACGGCGCTGCATTACCGCAAATTCACTGTGTGCGGGATCGGTTACAGCCCGTGCTACATTGCATTTGAGCGTGGAAGCACGACGCTTGGCAATGGTTCCGTGTCCGGCTTTGCTTATCTTTTGCCGGAAGCGTTTCATTCCGAAGTTTATCATACCGCATATCTGCGCGTAAAAGGAGCAGAAGAGGAAGTCGCCTATACGGATGCCTATGATGCGAAAATCGAGGAAGTGCAGGAACGCGTGGAGGCGATTCAGGATGTCCGGTGTGAACTGCGTTATGCGGAGGTAAAGGGCGAAGCACAGCAGAAGATTGACGATGCCGAAAAGGAAGTCGAGGACGGAAAGCAGGAAGTCGCCGATGCGGAGCAGGAGCTTGCGGATGGGAAAGCGGAAGCGGAATCGGAACTCGCAGAGGCAGAGTCCGAGCTGACAAATGGTGAGTCTGAGCTTGCAGATGGCAGGCAGAAGCTTGCGGATTCCAGGCGTGAGCTTAGTGATGGGGAGCAGGAGATCGCAGATGGCGAGCAGCAGATCACAGAGAATGAGGCAAAGCTTGCGGATGCCAGAGGCCAGATTGCAGCAGCAGTCGCAAAGCTGAATGACGGAGAAAAAGAATATCGGTCCGGCCTTACACAGTACCAGAGTAAGGAAAGTGAAGCAAATCAGCAATTATCGGAGGCGCAGAAGCAGCTCGATGATGGAGCGGCGCAGCTTGAGAGCGGAAAGCAGCAGATAGAGGAACAGAGTGCGCGTCTTGCGGAGAGCGCGGCCGCCTTGGAGCAGGCCTCCGGGCAGCTGCAGGCATCACAGGAGCAATATGATGCAGGGATGGCACAGATTTCGCAGGCGCGGAAGCAGTATGAGGAGGCCAGAACGGCGCTTTTGGGGCAGAATGCAGAGTATGAGAAGCAGCAGGCTGCCTGTGAGAGCGGAAGGACACAGTACAATACAGCATCTGCACAGCTTGCACAGGCACAGAGCGCATATCAGGAGTCACTGAATACCTATGAGGCAGCAAAAGCAGCCTGTGACGCAGCACAGACGGAGCTGGATGGGAAAAAGGCCCGTCTGTCGGAGGTGCAGCAGCAGATTACCGCGTTGAAGGCACAGAAGGCAGAAGCGGCAAATGCGAAGAGTGCATACCAGCAGACGCTTTTGGCTTTGCAGCAGACACTTGGAGAAAAACAGCAGATACTGGCAGAGAAGACCGTTGCATATGATACCGCACAGGCGGAGGCAGACCGGCTGTCGCAGGATCCGGGGGCATCGGAAGAAGAGCGGGCCAAAGCAAATGAGAAGGCGGCACAGTGTAAAGCAGAGATGGAAAATGCTTCTGCTTCTGTGGCAGCTGCACAGGCGGATATTGATACATGCAATGCAAATATTGCCGGTGAAGAAGCGAAGATTCAGGATGCGGATGGAAGGATTTTGGGTCTGCAGCAGGAAGAAAAGCAACTTCCGGATGAAATTGCTGCAAAGGAAGCAGAAATTTCGCAGACGGCACAGGCGCTTGCAGAACAGAAGGCAAAGCTGGATGCGACGAAAACAGAGCTAGATGCACAGCAGGCGGCTCTGGACGGAACGAAAGACCAGCTGGATGCGGGCGATGCCCAGCTGAAGGGCTGGAAAACACAGCTGGATGCTGCCACAGCCCAGCTTGCAGAGACGGACAGTCAGCTCTCGGAAAAGGAAGCAGAGCTGGCTGCAGCAAAAACGCAGCTGGATGCGGGGCTTGCCGAGCTTGTAGCAGGACAGCAGCAGCTGCAGCAGGGGCAGGAGCAGCTTGCGGCGGCCAGGCAGCAGCTTGAAGAAAAGGAGCAGGAGCTGCAAGAGGCACAGAAGCAGGTCGATGCAGGGAAAAAAGAACTGACCGATGCGAAAAGTCAGCTGAGCACGGCACGCCGGAAGCTGGACCTTGGCTGGGCAGAGCTGAACGCTTCCCGTGCAAAGCTTTCGAACGGTGAGCAGCAGCTGAACGATGCAAAGAGCCAGTTGTCAGAGGCACGCCAGAAGCTGGCTGACGGACGGCAGCAGATCGCGGACGGGGAGAAGGAGCTTGCCGAGAATGAGCAAAAGATCGCCGACGGCTGGAAGGATTATGAGGACGGAAAGCAGGAGGCTGCGGATAAGATCGCAGATGGCGAGCAGAAGATTGCGGATGCGAAGCAGCAGCTCGCAGATGCGGAAGAGAAGATCGCGGATGCGAAGCGGCAGCTTACGGATCTGAAGGAGCCGAAGTGGTATGTGTATGACCGCAACGAGCTCCCGGATAATACGGGATATGGAGAAAATGCAGAGCGTATGACAAATATCGCACAGGTGTTTCCGCTTGTCTTTTTCCTTGTGGCGGCACTGATCAGCCTGACAACGATGACACGGATGGTCGAGGAGGAGCGGACACAGATCGGTACGATGAAGGCGCTTGGCTACGGGAAGAAGGACATCGCTTCCAAATATCTGAAGTATGCGTTTTACGCGACGATGGGCGGCAGTATATTCGGTGTGCTCGTCGGGGAAAAGATATTCCCGTTGGTTATCATAAATGGTTATAGCATAATGTATCAGTATCTTCCGAAAATTCTGCTCCCGTATGACTGGGGCTTCGGGGCGGCAGCGACCGCAGCTGCTCTGGTATGCACGATGGCGGCGACATTTTTTGCATGCTTCCGGGAGCTGCATGCAGTTCCGGCAGAGCTGATGCGTCCGCCTGCGCCGAAGCAGGGGAAACGGGTACTGCTGGAATATGTACCGTTTTTGTGGAAGCATCTGAGCTTTACATGGAAATCGACCGTGCGCAACCTCATGCGCTATAAAAAGCGTTTTCTGATGACGATCATCGGCATCGGCGGCTGTATGGGACTGCTGCTCGTCGGCTTCGGTTTGCGGGATTCGATCATGGATGTGGCAATTCTGCAGTTTGACGAACTGCAGCTCTATGACGCGATGACGGTGCTAGATGCGGATGCAGGCACTTCTGAAAAGGAGAAAGCGGTGCGGCTCCTGAGACAGTCGGATCAGGTGTCGGCAAGTAAGCGGTTCGCAGTCGAAAAGAAAAAGGTGCAGGCTGCAGGCAGTAAAAAAGAGTGGACGGTTTATCTATACGTGCCGGAGAATATGGAACAGCTGGAAGATTTCTTCTGTTTCCGCGACCGGACGACGAAGGAAGAGTATCAGCTGACCGATGAAGGTGCGATTGTCACGGAAAAGATTGCAAAGGAGCTGAAGGTCGGTATCGGAGATACGATTACCTTAAAGGATGATGAAGGTGGCGAGGCTGAAGTACCGGTCACGGCGATTTGCGAAAACTATCTGAACCACTATATTTATCTGACTCCGGCATGCTATGAGCGGGCATACAAAGCTGCTCCGGAATTCAACAGCATATTTTACCGTACAGTCGACGGACTCTCCGAAGCAGAAGCACTCGGTGAACAGCTGCTTGCCTGTGATGTGGTTCTGAACGTGACCTATACAAAGTCCTTAAAGGATCAGCTTGACCACATGCTCGGTGCGTTGGATATTGTCATTATCGTACTCATTATATCGGCAGGTATGCTCGCCTTTGTCGTTCTTTACAACCTGAACAACATCAACATCAACGAGCGCAAGCGTGAGCTTGCGACAATCAAGGTGCTCGGATTTTATGACGGCGAGGTGGCAGCCTATGTCTATCGCGAAAATATCCTGCTGACGATTATCGGGGCGGCAGTCGGCCTCTTCATCGGTAAATTCTTGCATCTCTTCATCATTCAGACGGTAGAAGTGGATGCCTGCATGTTCGGACGGAACATCAAGCTGCTGAGCTATGTCCTTGGGATCCTGTTTACCTTTGCGTTCTCGATCATCGTCAATCTGGTGATGTACTATAAGTTGAAGAAGATTGACATGGTAGAATCTTTAAAGAGCGTGGAGTAGCCACATATCCATAATCGGATACACGCCCGGATTTACCTGCGGAAATCTCGACCTTGCAGGAAAGTAAAAAAGAAGGTATAATGTGGAAAACAGTTTCGTGCAGATGCATAAGCAGCGGATAGCTCGCAACGCGGGCGGGTCTGCGGCCTGCGCACGAAACGTCCGCATTAGACAAATTTAAGGAGAACAAAAACAATGGAATTCACAACAGTAAAAGAGCTCTACCACAACACTGATGCCTATATCGGAAAAGAAATCACGGTCGGCGGCTGGGTTCGCAGCAATCGTGACTCTAAGGCATTTGGTTTTATTGTACTGCATGACGGTACGTTTTTTGAGACCCTTCAGGTCGTATACTCGGATCAGCTGGAAAACTTTGCAGAGATCTGCAAGATCAACGTCGGGGCAGCTGTGATCGTAAAAGGCACACTCGTAGCGACACCGGATGCGAAGCAGCCGTTTGAGATTCAGGCTGCAGGTGTGGAGCTTGAGGGAGCATCCACTCCGGATTACCCGATGCAGAAGAAGCGCCATTCTCTGGAATATCTGCGTACCGTGCCGCATCTGCGTCCGCGTACCAATACGTTTCAGGCTGTATTCCGTGTGCGTTCTCTGATCGCTTATGCCATTCATCAGTTCTTCCAGGAGAGAGGCTTCGTCTATGTGCATACGCCGATCATTACCGGAAGCGACTGCGAGGGTGCAGGTGAGATGTTCCAGGTGACGACGATGGATCTGAACAATCTCCCGAAGGATGATCAGGGCAATGTCGATTACTCACAGGATTTCTTTGGGAAGATGACAAATCTGACGGTCAGCGGTCAGTTGGATGTCGAGACATTTGCACAGGCATTCCGCAACGTCTATACATTTGGACCGACCTTCCGCGCCGAGAATTCCAATACGGCGCGTCACGCAGCAGAGTTCTGGATGATCGAGCCGGAGATTTCCTTTGCAGACCTGAATGATGACATGCGTCTGGCAGAGGATATGATCAAATATCTGATCCGTTATGTGCTTGAGCATGCTCCGGAGGAGATGAACTTCTTTAATTCCTTCGTGGATAAAGGACTGATCGACCGTCTGAACCACGTGCTCAACTCCGAGTTTGGCCATGTGACCTACACCGAGGCGATCGAGATCCTTGAGAAGCACAATGATAAATTTGAATATAAGGTATCCTGGGGCTGTGACCTGCAGACCGAGCACGAGCGTTACCTGACGGAGCAGATTTACAAGCGTCCGCTTTTCGTCACCGATTATCCGAAGGAGATCAAGGCGTTCTACATGAAGATGAATGAGGACGGCAAGACCGTAGCTGCTATGGACTGTCTCGTACCTGGTATTGGTGAGATCATCGGAGGCAGCCAGAGAGAGGACGATTTTGAAAAGCTGGAGAACCGCATTAAAGAGCTTGGCATGCGGGCAGACGATTACAAGTATTACATGGATCTGAGAAAATACGGATCGACGAGGCATGCGGGATTCGGACTTGGTTTTGAGCGCTGCGTCATGTATCTGACCGGCATGTCCAACATTCGTGATGTGCTTCCGTATCCGCGTACAGTCGGTACTCTGATCTGATTACTTGCCTGGAAGGATATATGAGCGAAAAAATACTGGTATTAGATGATGAAAAAGAGATTGCGGAGGTCATTGCACTGTACCTCCGCAATGAGGGCTATGAGGTAGAGGTGGCCCATACCGGGCTGGAAGCCCTGAAAAAGGTGGAGGAGAATCCGCCAAAGCTGGCACTCTTAGATGTAATGCTGCCGGACATTGAAGGCTTCCGTGTCCTGCAGAAGATCCGGGAGAAGTATCGCTTCCCGGTCATCATGCTGACAGCCAAGACGGAGGATGGCGACAAGATCACGGGTCTGACGCTCGGTGCGGATGATTATATCGCGAAGCCGTTCAATCCGCTGGAGCTCGTAGCCAGAGTCAAAGCGCAGCTGCGCCGCTATATGAAATACAATGGAGGCGAGAAGGCTGCTTCAGAAAATATAATTGACTTTGCAGGACTTGTGATGAACCGTGATACGCACGAGTGCATTTACAATGAGCGGGAGCTTATGCTGACGCCGATTGAATTCGACATTCTGTGGCTTCTGTGTGAGAACCGGGGAAAGGTCATCAGTTCAGAGCAGCTGTTTGAGCAGATATGGAAGGAAAAATATTTCAAGAACAGTAACAATACGGTTATGGTACACATCCGGCATCTGCGGGAGAAAATGGGCGATAACCGGCGCAAGAGCGATTTTATTAAAACAGTATGGGGAGTAGGATACAAGGTTGAAAAATAAGTATCAGAAAATGGCATTTGCCATATTGGGAAAGACACTTCTTTTTGCACTCCTCTTTATTACGGTCTGCTATGGGGTGCTCACCTTCTTTGCGGATCAGAGCAGTTTGCTGGAAAACAGACCGGCACTGGTGCTGGGATTACTGGCAGCAGTGCTGTTTTTTTCTCTTGTTTTTTTCGTGTTCCGGCAGATCTGTGATCTGAATGCGGTGAGCATGGCGCTGAAGGCTGTGATCCGTGGTGCGGAGCAGCCGGTCATGCTTCCGGATGAGCTGCAGCTGCTCGAGGACGACCTGACTCATCTGAAGGAGGAGCTCGTCAGACGGGAGCAGGAGGCGGCACTGAGCGAAAAGAAAAAAAATGAGCTCGTGGCTTATCTGGCACACGACCTGAAGACACCTCTGACCTCGGTGCTCGCATATCTGAGCATGCTTGATACGCAGCCGGAAATGCCGGAAGAAGAGCGCATAAAATATACACATATCACGATGGAAAAAGCGTTGCGCTTAGAAGAGCTGCTGCTGGAATTTTTTGATATCACACGGTTCAATCTGCAGGATTTTGTGCTTGAGACGCAGGAGATGAATCTTTCTCTTTTCCTGGAGCAGATTGCAGATAAGAGCTACGGGATGCTGAACGCAAAAGGGATGACCTGCGCGGTCGATGCCGAGGAAGACCTGATGATCCAGGGCGATCCGGATAAGCTGGCGCGTGTCTTTGATAATCTGCTGCGCAATGCGGCGGCCTACGGGCGGGAAAATACGCAGATTCTCATTCAGGCGCGCGGCGGAAGGGGCCGGACGACGATTGTCTTTACCAATGAGGGGGAGCAGATTCCTCAGAAAAAGCTCGAGACGATCTTTGAACGGTTTTACCGTGTCGACGAGGCACGGTCAAGCCGGACCGGAGGAGCCGGACTGGGACTTGCGATCGCAAAGCAGATCGTAGAGCTGCATGGAGGGACGATCACGGCGACAAGCGATATCCACAATACAAGGTTTATCGTGACCCTGCCGGATGCAGAAGAAAAAAAGAAAGCGGCCCGCAGAAAGAAAATGGCTGCATACAGGAAATAAGCCATAAAGACGAGGCAGGAGGGAGGCAGTAGAATGAGCAGACGAAGGAAACGAACCAAAACGCTCGGTGATGTGATCCGGCTGATTGTGATGCTGGCGGCACTGGCCGTATTTCTTTATTCAGGCTATACCTTATATGGATTTTATAAAGAATATAAAAAGAGTTCGGATGAGTATGACAATCTGGAGAACAGCTATGCTGTAGATCAGGAACAGGAGAGTGAAAATATCGACAATCTGGAAGATGACGATGCTTTGCAGAGCATATCCGGCCAGGAGGTGCGTACGGTGTTCGAAGACGGAGAGGAAAAGACGCTTCCGGTGCTGAAGAACCCGATAGATTTTACTCAGCTGCTCTCGGTGAACAGTGATATCGTCGGCTGGCTGCGGATCCGGGCACTGGATATCTCATATCCGGTCGTACAGGGCAAAGACAACGACTATTATCTGCATCGGACTTTTGAGAAGACCGACAATTTTGCTGGCTGCCTGTTTGTGAACAGCTACAACATGGGTGATTTCACGGATCAGAATACGATCATCTACGGCCATAACATGAAGAATGGTTCGATGTTTGGCAAGCTCAAGAATTTTAACGATCCGGAGGTATTTAAGAAGAGCCGTTATTTCTGGATCTTTACGCCGGACTTTATTTATCAGTATCGGATTTTTTCCGCATCGGTGGTAGATAAGACCGGGCTGACCTATCAGATTTCTTTTACAGATGATGAGTTCGACCAGTTTATCAGCCGGGCTTATTCGAATTCTGTAGTGGACAACCAGGATGTGACAGTGACAAAGGAGGACCGGATCGTGACATTATCGACATGTACCGGTGATGATTCGACGCGGTTCGTGGTCATGGGCAAGCTGGCTCAGATTTACGCGGCCAGGTAAGGCCGGGAGAGGACGTGCGGGATGGAAGATGGAAAAAAGCAGCTGCAGGAGATTGTAGACGAATGTAACAATCTGGTGTTTTTTGGCGGTGCGGGCGTGTCGACGGAGAGCGGTATCCCGGATTTCAGAAGCGTGGACGGGCTGTATCATATGAAGTATGACTATCCTCCGGAGACGATTCTGAGCCATACGTTTTTTAAGAGGCATCCGGAGGAATTTTACCGGTTCTACCGGGATAAAATGCTCATTCTGGATGCGAAGCCCAATGCGGCACATTACAAGCTGGCTGAGCTGGAGGAAAAAGGAAAGCTGAAAGCGATCGTGACACAGAATATCGATGGATTGCATCAGAAGGCGGGAAGTAAACATGTGCTTGAGCTGCACGGAAGCATCCATCGGAATTACTGTATGCGCTGTGCAAAGTTTTATGATGCGGAGTATATGCTTAAGAGCCGGGAGCCTGTGCCTCGCTGCACCTGCGGAGGTGTGATCAAGCCGGATGTGGTGCTCTATGAGGAGGGACTCGATACCGCGACGATCGATGCTTCGATCCGTGCGATCCGGGAGGCCGAGGTGCTGATTATCGGAGGCACTTCACTGGCGGTCTATCCGGCCGCCGGGCTGATTGATTACTTTAATGGAAAGTATCTTGTCGTAATTAATAAGTCGCCTACCCCGCGCGACCGGCAGGCGGATCTGCTGATCTCTGAGCCGATCGGAGAGGTGCTTGGCGGGCTGCATGTGTAGCTTTGCGATATGTGAACGCAGATAAGCATTCCCCAGCTTCAAGTGCGCGGAGCACTAAGCGGCGGGTGAGGGGGGATGCTTATGTCAGTGGGAGTTGAAAGCTCCCACTGACAGATCGCGAAGCGACTGCGTTCATGAGCAAGTAGCGAAGCTAGGCCCTGTCAGCAGAGCTGCAGGGATGGATTGCGAATGTCCGCTTTACTATTGGGCAGGAACATCATCATATTTGTCAGAAAGAAGGGAAAAGATGGCATTTGATTACGAGGTGGGCGATATCGTAAAGCTCAAGAAAAAGCATCCGTGCGGTGCTTTCGAGTGGGAAATTCTGCGCGTAGGTGCGGATTTTCGGCTGAAATGTGTCGGCTGCGGACATCAGATTATGGTACCGCGTACCCTGGTCGAGAAGAATACGCGTGGATTGCGGAAAAAAACAGAAGAAAAGTGAAAAAAAGGGCTTGTTTTTCCGGATGCTTTATGCTAGTATATCTCTTCGTGATATATTTTTTTAATTCCTTGCTCCTTTTATCGGAAAGGGGCCAGAGACCATAAGGAGGTGCGAAAGCATGAACAAGTATGAATTAGCAGTGGTTGTCAGCGCAAAGATCGAAGACGAGGACAGAGCCGCTACAATCGAAAAGGTGAAAGAGTACATTACCCGTTTTGGCGGTACTGTAACGGAAGTAGACGAGTGGGGCAAGAGAAAGCTCGCTTATGAAATCCAGAAAATGCGTGAAGGATTTTACTATTTCGTTCGCTTCGAGTCTGATGCAGCATGCCCGGCAGAGGTTGAGAAACGTGTCCGGATCATGGAGAATGTCATCAGATATTTATGCGTTAGACAGGATGCATAAATAGAAAAGAGGAGATCGAATGAATAAAGTCATCTTAATGGGACGTTTAACCAGAGACCCTGAAGTACGTTATTCCGCAGGGAATAACTCCATGGCAGTTGCCAGATATACGCTGGCAGTTGACCGCAGATTCCGCCGCGATGGCGAGAACAATGCCGATTTTATCGGCTGTGTCGCTTTCGGAAAAAGCGCAGAGTTTGCAGAAAAATATCTCCGTCAGGGTACTAAGATTATTGTGACTGGCCGGATTCAGACGGGCAGCTACACGAATCGGGATGGCCAGAAGGTCTACACGACCGATGTGGTAGTGGAGGACCAGGAATTTGCAGAGAGTAAGGCAGCAGCTTCTGAGAGCGGCATGATGCGGCAGTCCGCACCGTCGCCGATGGCTGCTTCTCCTATGCCGTCACCGGCACAGGCTTCCTCAGCAGATGGATTTATGAATATTCCGGACGGAATTGACGAAGAGCTTCCGTTCAACTAGGACCGGATCTCCCACTTGGGGTGTGTTCGGAAATAATGCGTAGAAGAGAATACCGGTTTGCAGTTGACTGGTACCGAAAAGGAGGAATAGTAATGGCATTCAATAAAGATAGAGGCGATGCTCCGATGAAGAGAAGAGGCGGCATGCGCAGAAGAAAAAAAGTTTGCGTTTTCTGTGGTAAAGAGAACAATGAGATCGATTACAAGGATGTAAACAAGCTCAAGAGATACGTCTCTGAGAGAGGTAAGATCCTTCCGAGAAGAATCACAGGCAACTGTGCAAAGCATCAGAGAGCGCTCACTGTAGCGATCAAGAGAGCACGTCACGTTGCACTTATGCCGTACGTACAGGACTAATTCCTGTCTGACAGCAGACCTTTGGCCTTCCGGCGTCTTCGGACTCCGGAAGGCTTTTTTTAATTGCGAAAATGTAAGGTAAATGGTAAGATAGCCTTGTATAAAGAAGATGCGAAAGGATCCGTACATGAGAGAGACAAGAGGGACAAATATCGAAGTAAAAAAGAATAACCGCAATCATATTTTTCGCTATCTGTGTGCGCAGACACAGACAGTGTCAAATCCGGAGATTGCATCAGCGCTTTCCATGAGTCTTCCGACCGTGACGGCGAATACGCGCGAATTTATTGAACAGGGGCTTGTGCGGGAGACCGGGGAGCTGGCGTCTACCGGCGGCAGACGGGCGAAGGCGCTGCGGGTAGCGGCAGAGACGGGACTTGCGCTGGGACTTGATATCACGAAGAACCACATCGGACTCGCACTTGCTGATCTGACCGGAAGCTGTCTGGCGTATGAGCGCATTCATTTTCCATTTGCACATACAGAAGACTACTATCGCAGGGCAGGGCAGGAGCTGGAGGCATTTTTTGACCGTTGCCAGAGTCGGCAAACGGAGCTGTCGCGCAGCCGGATTCTGGGACTTGGCATCTCCTTTCCGGGAATTGTAGACCTTACCATGCAGGAGATCACCTATTCACATGTGCTTGGACTGCATGCGATCCCGTTTGCGGAGGTGACGCGGTATTTTCCGTATCCCTGTCAGCTGTTAAATGATGCGAATGCGGGTGCATACGCAGCCGGGATGCATGCAAAGATGCCGGAGCGCTTCTTTTATCTGTCCTTGAGCAATACGGTCGGGGGAGCGGTATTTCATCACGGAACGCTCGTGCAGGGAAGCAGCTTCCGATGCGGAGAAGCCGGTCATATGACGATCCATCCGGGCGGAAGGAAATGCTATTGTGGGAAGCTGGGATGTCTGGATGCGTACTGTGCGGCCGGCATTCTGTCCGATGCGGCAGGCGGCAGTCTGGAGCAGTTCTTCGAGTATCTGGATGCGGGAGATGTAAAAATGACGGCGCTCTGGGAGGTGTATACCTCGGATCTGGCGATGGCAGTGAATAATATTCATATGATTCTGGACTGTGATGTGATGCTTGGCGGCTACGTCGGCAGCCGGATCGGCGCTCACATTGAGCAGGTACGGGAAAAAGCAGCCGGAAGGAATACCTTTTCCGAAGATGGCGGCTATATCCGTGCATGCAGCGGTGGAAACCGAACCGCGGCGATGGGGGCGGCGCTCGGAATTATTGAGACATTTTTAGAGAAGATATAACCACCTGTGGAGCAAATATTCACTTTGACCAAAAACAAAGGATAAAATTTGAGAAAAATGCTGAATTGTGGTGACGTCCGTCAGATTTTCTTGACATCACCTGGAAACAGGCATAATATAAATACATAATAAAACAGTTTAATTAAGTATTTAAGGAGGAAAAAGATGAAAGGAAAGATGAAGGTAGCGGTAATGCTTGGAATCGGCAAGATGGGATTTGAGGAGCGTGACATCCCGCAGCCAAAGGACGATGAGGTGCTTGTAAAGCTGGAATATGTGGGGATCTGCGGAAGCGACCTGCATTATTATGAGTCCGGTGCGATCGGAGACTATGTCGTAAAGCCGCCGTTTGTACTCGGACATGAGCCGGGGGGCACGGTAGTGGAGGTTGGAAAAAATGTCACACATCTGAAAGTCGGCGACCGCGTGGCGCTTGAGCCGGGCAAGACCTGTGGACACTGCGAATTCTGCAAAACCGGAAGATACAATCTCTGTCCGGATGTCGTATTCTTTGCAACGCCGCCGGTAGACGGAGTCTTTCAGGAGTATGTGGCACATGAGGCAGGACTTTGCTTCAAGCTGCCGGATAATGTGAGCACGATGGAGGGCGCACTCATCGAGCCGCTTGCAGTCGGATTTCATGCGGCACGGCAGGGCGGCGCACAGGCAGGCCAGGTTGCGGTCGTGACAGGTGCGGGCTGTATCGGCCTTGTGAGTATGATGGCATTGAAGGCGATGGGGGTATCGAAGGTATATTCCGTCGATGTCATGGATAAACGCCTTGATAAGGCACTGGAGCTTGGCGCAGACGGTGTCATTAACGGAAGCAGAGAAGATGCGGTGAAGAAGGTCATGGAGCTGACCGGTGGTATGGGCTGTGATCTGGTCATTGAGACGGCAGGCACGGAGATAACGACAAGGCAGGCAGTGCAGATGACAAAGAAGGGTGCAACGATCGTTCTGGTCGGCTACAGCAAGACCGGAGAGATCAAGATGCCGATCAGTCTGGCGCTCGACAAAGAGCTGACCTTCAAGACTGTATTCCGCTACCGCCACATTTATCCGATGGCGATCGATGCGGTCGCATCCGGAAGGGTCAATCTCAAGGGAATCGTCACCAATGAGTTTGCGTTGGATGATATCCAGGAAGCAATGGATGAGAGCGTCAATAATAAAGCGGATATTGTAAAGGCGGTTGTGAAGATTTGTTAGAATGCGTTTAAACGAAGCAGGCGAATTCCATGCTTCATTTACTGTTTTGTAAAAATGCAAAACTTCCCGGCAGGATCGGGATGTGCTTGACAAATCCCGAAGAAAAGGGAATAATAGGAGAGGAAAATGATCCGAAAAAGATCCTGAAAGGAGAACGCTATGTTAATTACAAAGCAGACAACCATGGGCGATATGCTCGAGTATGATATGGGAATCGCATATGTCCTGATGGAGTCCGGAATGCACTGTGTCGGATGTCCGTCTTCTATCGGAGAGTCTCTGGAGGAGGCTTGCATGGTACATGGACTGAATGCGGATGAGGTACTGGCATCAATTCAGCAGTATCTTGCAAACAAAAAAGAAGAGGCGAAATAAAAGCCTTTGCCTGACCGGACAAATTTTGCAAAACAGATGCCGGATCAGGCTCTTTTTATGCAAAAATTGCTACACTCCCCACGCATTTTATGATATGATGATACTAGGGTTAAAAGGTCATGCGTTTCATGCTTGCATGAAAAAGCATGACTTATTGACCCGCAAAACACCGAAAAGTAGCCGTTTTTCGTAGAAAAATGAGCGGATTTGAGGTGTTTTAGGATTGCGAGAGCATGAAATGCGAAGCAATCCGTGTATCATAGGGGGCAAAATACCTTTTGACCCCAACAGCATATCAGGAACTTCGGAAAGGGGAGTGTCTGTGCGGCGAGGCGAAAAGAGATGGAAGGATTTAAGAGTATATATTCATGTAATCGGTGCGTTTTTTGTGTTTCTTCTTTTATGTCTGAGCGCATTTTTCGGTGCGGTGAAAAAAAGCATTGAGCAAAATGTAAGACAGACAATTACGACGAATATTGACCGTCAGAGTGCGGCATTCAGCTCAGATATCACGATTCAGTATCAGTATCTGGAAGGGTTTGCAGGCTATTTAGGAGAGATCGGTGAGCTCTGCTCGGAGAATGTGATGACGCTGATGCGGAAGGTCTGCGAGAAGAGCGACCTGGAACGGATCGCGATCATAGCACCGGATGGGACGGCTCATTATAGCAGCGGTGAGGTAAAAAATGTCGCAGAGCGGGACTATTTTAAGCGGGCCATGAAAGGAGAGCGTTGCCTGAGTGATCCACTGGAAAGTGTCGTGGATGGCGAGACGCGGGTCATCCTCTGTGTGCCGATATATCATGCTGGTGAAGTGGCAGGCGTGCTTGGCGGCTCTTATGATGTGGGCGCCCTGAGTCATATGCTGTTTGAGGATATTTACGGCGGGGCAGGTTATTCTCTGATTGTGACGGCAGACGGAGAGATCGTTGCTTATGACGGAAGTGAGAAATATCGCAGAATTCAGTTAGATGACAATGTATTTTCTTATTATGCACAGATGACCTTCCTTGAGGGAGATACCTTTGAAATGATGCGGGACGGCTTTGCAAACCGCATAAGCGGCAGTGTGAAGCTGGGCAGGGATGGAGATTTCCGCTATCTGAGTTATGCGCCGATCGACGCCAATGACTGGATGATGTGCTATATCGTTCCGGAGAAGATCGTAGAGGCGCCCTACCGCACGATTACACGCTACGAGGCAATACTGATGGGGATGGTGCTGTTCGGGATGGCGGCACTGCTGGCTTATGTATTTTGCATGATGCTGAAGCGGCAGAAGGAGCTGGAACAGGCGGCACAGGTAGATGGACTGACCGGTGTTTTGAATAAACAAAGCACAGAGATGGCAATTGACGGCTGGCTGCAGGAAGCACATCAGAAAAAGCAGGTCTTTCTCATGCTGGATGTGGATAAGTTTAAAGAGATCAATGACCGGTACGGACATGCAGCCGGAGATGCGGCGCTGCGGCAGGTCGGACAGACACTCTTACGTTTATTCCGGGAAAATGACATTGTCGGAAGAATTGGCGGCGATGAGTTTGTCGTTTTGATGAAAGAGGTTAATTCAATCCGGGATGCGGAGCTGAAGGCGGAGGCCCTGTGCGTACTGTTTCGCAGTCTGCATCCGGAAGGATGCCCGGATGAGGTGCATCTGTCCTGCAGTATCGGGCTTGCGGAGGTACCGGAACACGGTGGCTGTTCCTATATGGAGCTGTATCAGAAGGCAGACCGGGCGCTTTACGAAGCGAAGCACAGAGGAAGGAACCGCTGGGTGCGTCACAGGATGGAAGATACCGAAGAGAAGAAGGAAAGAGAGGCTTTTTGAAATGGCGGAGATCAGGCAGGCGCTGGCACAGTGCTTCAAGGAATTGATGCAGGAGAAGAGTTTCCAGAAAATAATTGTAAAGGACATCACTGACCGGGCGAATGTAAAGCGTCCTACCTTTTACACGTACTTCCGGGATAAATATGATGTGGTAGAGTGGATTTTTATGCAGGAGATCTGGCAGCCTGCCAATTCCCTGATTGCAGCCGGGTATATCCGGGAAGGGCTGCGCTTTATGCTGATCAGCATGGAAAAGGACAAGCGCTATTACCGAAAACTGGCTGCATTAGAGGGACAGAATTCTTTCCAGGAGATTTTTGTCCGCTGCATCCGTCAGGAGGTTGAACAGGCGCTGCGGGAAAATACATTTCATCCGTCTCATCATCTGCTGAGCGTGGAGCTGGTCTCGGAATACTTCGCACGTATTTTCTGGTTCGTAACAGAAAAGTGGCTGAATTATGCCGAGGATGTCAGCGCATTGGAGGTGATGGAGGTATACGAGATCCTGTTCTCCGATTCCGCGGAAAAGCTTCTCGGACATAAGGTAGAAGGATAGATGAGACAAATTGCAGGACGCGTTTCCGAAATTTGACAAAAGAAGATGTGTGTCAGAAAAAACAGACGACAGAAAAAGATTGAATCTTTCAAAATTCGATCTTTTTTTTTATATTAAAAACAGCAAAAGAGAGGGGGCGGTGAAGATCGGAAGCGTTTGTATGATCTGCCTTGTGGCAGGTGTTGCCCTGTCTGTGTTTGAATATGTCCTTCAGATCGGAGCGACTCAGAGCAATATGGGAGGAAAGAAAGCCTTGCGCATAGCAGCTGTCTATTCCGGAATCCAGCTGCTGTTGCTGCTTGGCGGAACCCTAGCAGCAGAGCTGATTCGAAATGCCGGATCGGATCTGTCACTCGAACGGCTGTGGCGGACGTTGCTGGTAGCCCTGCTGCTGTTTTATTCCTTTTTATGTATGCGGACGGCGATCTGTGGGAAAGGATTTGAAGAACGAAGAGAGGCAGAGCCTAAAAATGGCGTAGTCGCAAAATATGCGGCGCGGGCCGGGCTGCATATGCTGCTGATCGGCATGGCGGCGTGGTATATCAGCCACGGAAGCCTGTGGCAGATAGTCGGCATCTGGATTTCTGCGTTTCTGGCAGCAGTCGGCGGCCTGGCTTACGGCTACTGGTATGGGACAAAATGGCGCCGACAGATCAGCTTCGCAGGCGGTCTGTTTTTGCTGCTGACGGGTGGTCTGTTTGCGGTGCTATAATGGTATTGCATTGTATTTCCGGAGCGATCCGCAGGTATCATAGCCGGTAGACGGCATTATAACATGAGTAAAGAGAGAAGAGGAGGAACTACAAATGAGTACAGTACATAAGATGGAACGCGCACTGGTAGGAAAAGGGATCGACGGAGTGCTGCATTATGTGAATAAAGATCCGGAAGACCGGAAAAAGGCGTTGCTAAATCTGGTCGATGTCACGCAGAAGGTGGCCGGACCGATGTTTCAGGACAAGAGCTACGACGCTGCACGTGCGATGCTTTCTGATGAAAACGGAAAATGGTATCAGTACGTGAACCGGCTTCTGAATGAACTAGATCCGCATGTGCTGAAAATGACAGCCTTAAATCTTGGCTTTGAAGCCGCTTATTTTGGGACAAAGACGATCCGTGAGAAACGGAAAGAGCTGCAGTGCCAGGTGCCGTGGCTGATTCTGATGGATCCTACCAGTGCCTGTAACATGCACTGTACCGGCTGTTGGGCTGCCGAGTACGGGCATAAGCTGAATCTTTCCTTTGAAGATCTGGATTCCATTATTACACAGGGCAAGGAGCTTGGCATTTACTTCTATATGTATACCGGAGGCGAGCCGCTTGTGCGCAAGGCAGATCTGATCCGTCTGTGCGAGAAGCATAATGACTGCGCATTCCATGCATTTACAAACGGTACGCTGATCGATGAAGCATTTTGTAAAGAGATGGTGCGGGTCGGCAATCTCTCTGTATCGATCAGTCTGGAGGGATATGAGGAAGTCAATGATTCCCGCCGTGGCGCCGGATGCTTTGAAAAGGTCATGCATGCCATGGATCTGATGAAGCAGCACGGTCTGATTTTTGGCACATCGATCTGCTACACGAGCAAGAATATTGAGACCGTCACAAGTGATGCGTTCCTCGATATGATCATCGAGAAGGGGTGCCGTTATACCTGGTACTTCCACTATATGCCGGTTGGAAATGAGGCGGCGACGGAGCTGCTTCCGACGAAGGAGCAAAGAGAGTACATGTATCACAGAGTCCGCGAGATCCGTGGGAAGGAGGGCGGCAAGCAGATCTTTGCAATGGATTTTCAGAATGACGGTGAGTTTGTCGGAGGCTGTATTGCCGGAGGCCGGAATTACATGCACATCAATGCAAACGGCGATGTAGAGCCGTGTGTGTTCATTCATTATTCCGGTGCAAATATTCACGAGGTATCTCTTTTAGATGCGCTGCGTCAGCCGCTCTTTATGGCATACCGGGACGGTCAGCCGTTTAATGACAACCAGCTGCGGCCGTGCCCGATGCTTGAGAACCCGGAGCTGCTGCGTGAGATGGTACATAAGACCGGTGCAAAGTCGACAGATCTGCAGTCGCCGGAGAGCGTCGACCATCTCTGTGATAAATGTAAGAATTATGCGGAAAACTGGGCCGGAAAGGCAGAGAAGATCTGGGAGGAGAATCCGCATCACGTAGAGAGCTTCCATAATTATAAATCAACTTATCAGGATTGAACCGGAAACCGCTGAAGCTGGGCGGCCGACAGAATCCCGCTGATCAGGCGGAAGCATCAGAGGAAAATGTGGCACAGAAGTGTGCGGTCACATTTTCCTCTGTTTACGTTTGACTTTCGTTTCCTGGTTTGCTACACTGTGGACAGCAAAAGGAATGCAGAAACGATAAAACAGCAGATTACAGGAGGAAGAGCATGGAAAAGGCATATATATTTCTGGCAGATGGATTTGAGGAGATCGAGGGGCTGACCGTTGTGGATATCCTGCGGCGTGCCGGTGTGGAGATTCAGATGGTTTCGATTATGGGACGCAAAGAACTGACCGGCAGTCACGGGATTCCGGTCGTTGCAGATGCAGTGTTTGAAGAGGTGGATTTTTCAGACGGTACGCTGTTCGTCCTTCCGGGCGGTATGCCGGGGACAAAGCGTCTGGCGGCGCACGGGGGGCTGGCGGCACTTCTGAAAGAAAAAAATGCGGAAGGTAAACGGCTGGCTGCGATCTGCGCGGCTCCGAGTGTGCTTGGCGGACTCGGTCTGCTTGAAGGCAGGCGTGCGGCCTGCTATCCGGGCTTTGAGGAGGCGCTTACGGGAGCAGAGGTGTCATTTGATCCGGTCGTTGTATGCGGTAATGTCACGACCAGCCGCGGCATGGGTACCGCAATTCCGTTCGCACTGGCACTTACAGAGCAGCTTGCAGGGAAAGAAAAGGCAGATGCGCTGGCAAAGGGCATTATTTATGCGGTATAACGCCGGAAAACGTAAAAAAACACTGGCGTTTTAGATATTGTTATGCTATACTATCTCAATGACTGCATAGCTGTAGGGGCAGTCTTTTTGTGAGTGAGAATCGGACCGGCTGTTTTTAGCAGGCTGATCTGCGGTGAAAGCTGCAGCTATGGACAAGAAGCAAAGCGGATTACCGGTCCGCTTGACAGTTAAAGGAGGAACAGACACAATGAGTGTACAGGTGGAAAAACTGGAAAAGAATATGGCAAAGCTGACGATCGAGGTATCTGCAGAAGAGTTCGATGCAGCGATTGAGCAGGCTTATCAGAAGGATAAGAAGAAGATCTCCCTTCCGGGCTTCCGTAAAGGCAAGGCTCCGAGAAAGATGATCGAGAAGATGTACGGCACAGGCGTATTCTATGAGGATGCAGCGAATATTGTGATCCCGAAGGCATACAGCGAGGCTGCAAAGGAGTGCGGTGAGGAGATCGTTTCTCAGCCGGAGATCAGTGTGACACAGATCGGAGCAGGCCAGCCGTTTATCTTTACCGCAGAGGTAGCATTAAAGCCGGCTGTTACGCTTGGTGATTACAAGGGCGTAGAAGTAGAAAAGACTCCGGTTGAGGTTTCTGAGGAGGAAGTGGATAAGGAAGTCGATAAGGAGCGCGAGAATAACTCCAGAACTATCGATGTAGATGACAGAGCAGTGGAGAAGGGCGACATGATCAAGCTCAACTTCGAGGGCTTTGTTGACGGTACTCCGTTCGAGGGCGGAAAGGCTGAGGATTATTCTCTGACGATCGGCTCCGGCAGCTTCATCCCGGGCTTTGAAGATCAGCTGATCGGTGCAAAGATCGGTGAAGAAGTAGAAGTAAATGTTACCTTCCCGGAGGAGTATCACGCAGCAGAGCTCAAGGGCAAGCCGGCAGCATTCAAGTGCACGGTAAATGAGATCAAGGTAAAGGAGCTTCCGGAAGCAGACGATGAGTTTGCAAAGGATGTATCCGAGTTCGATACACTGGCTGAGTACAAGGATGATATCCGTGCAAAGCTGCTGGAGAAGAAGACGGCTGACGCAAAGCGTGAGAAGCAGAACAAGACCGTTGCAAAGGCTGTAGAGAATGCAACGATGGAGATTCCGGAGGCTATGATTACCGAGCAGGTAAGAAGAATGGCAGACGACTTCGCAAGAAGACTGCAGTCTCAGGGTCTTTCTATGGATCAGTACATGCAGTTCACTGGTCTGACCATGGATGCTCTGGCACAGCAGATGCGTCCGGAGGCACTCAAGCGCATCCAGAACAGCCTGGTACTTGAGGCTATTGCAAAGGCTGAGAACATCGAAGTAAGCGATGAGAAGGTCAATGAAGAGATTGAGAAGATGGCAGCTGCATACAAGATGGAAGCAGACAAGCTGAAAGAGCTCATCGGCGATGCTGAGAAGGAGCAGATGAAGAGCGATCTCGCAATCCAGGCTGCAGTTGATATGATTACAGATGCTGCAGTAGAAGTAGAGGCTGCAAAGGAAGAGGAAAAGACCGAGGAGTAATACAGATCGGTTCCAGTCAGGAGGAGACGAAATGAGTTTTATACCTTATGTCATCGAACAGACCGGAAGAGGCGAACGTTCCTACGATATTTTTTCCAGACTGCTGAACGACCGGATCATTTTTCTGGGCGAGGAAGTGACAGATGTCAGCGCGAACCTGATCGTTGCGCAGCTTCTGTTTCTGGAGTCTGAGGATCCGAATAAGGATATTCAGCTCTACATCAACAGCCCGGGCGGATCAGTCACGGCAGGCATGGCGATTTATGATACGATGAATTATGTAAAATGCGACGTATCTACGATCTGCATGGGTATGGCTGCGAGCATGGGTGCGTTCCTGCTGGCAGGCGGCGCAAAGGGCAAGCGTTTTGCTCTGCCGAATGCAGAGATCATGATTCATCAGCCGTCCGGCGGTGCGCGCGGACAGGCGACGGACATTCAGATTGTCGCGGATCAGATTCTCCGCACGAAGCAGAAGCTGAATGAAATTCTGGCTGCTAATACCGGCCAGCCGCTGGAGCGGATCGCGGCAGATACCGACCGTGATAATTATATGACAGCAGAAGAAGCAAAAGAATATGGTTTGATTGACGAACTGGTCAAATCAAGATAAAATGCACGGGGCTGTCGCACAATACTGGTGACAGTCCTGTATTTTGCTTTACGGGAATTTCCTTACTTTACCGAATCAAGTAAGGCCCTGTTTCAATTGCGCAAAGCGATAAGCAGCGGATTGCGAATGTCCGCTTTACGCTTAGTAAATATATAAGAGGTGGAAACATGCCAGGGAAAAACAATGACAAAATCAGATGCTCCTTCTGCAATAAGACAGAGGATCAGGTGCACAAGCTCATAGCTGGTCCAAACGGGGTATATATTTGCGATGAGTGTGTGGAAATCTGCTCAGAGATCATAGAGGAAGAGATGGATGAGGAGTATGCTCCGGATGGGGAGTATGCGATCAATCTTCAGAAACCGATGGAGATCAAGGATTTTCTGGATGAATACGTCATCGGACAGGATGAAGCGAAAAAAGCGCTGGCGGTGGCTGTGTACAATCACTACAAGCGTATCATGAGCGGAAAATATCTGGATGTGGAAGTACAGAAGAGCAATATTCTGATGCTTGGGCCGACTGGTTCCGGAAAGACGATGCTGGCACAGACCTTGGCGAGACTGCTGAATGTACCGTTTGCAATCGCAGATGCGACCTCTCTGACGGAGGCCGGATATGTGGGCGAGGATGTGGAAAATATTCTGCTCAAGATCATTCAGGCAGCAGACTATGATATCAAAAAAGCAGAGCATGGTATCATTTATATTGATGAGATCGACAAGATTACGAGAAAGTCGGAGAATGCATCTATCACACGTGATGTTTCCGGAGAGGGTGTACAGCAGGCGCTGCTGAAGATACTCGAAGGGACGGTCGCTTCCGTACCGCCGCAGGGTGGAAGGAAGCATCCGCATCAGGAGCTGATTCAGATCGACACGACAAACATTCTCTTTATCTGTGGCGGTGCATTTGAAGGCCTGGAAAAGATTATTTCTTCCCGGCTGGATAAGAAGGGCATCGGATTCAATTCCGAGCTTACTGAAAAGGAGAAGCACAACGTCGGCGAAGTACTCAAAAAAGCGCTTCCGCAGGACTTTATTAAATTTGGTATGATTCCGGAGTTCATGGGCCGCGTACCGGTCGTCGTATCTTTGGATGAGCTGGATAAGGATGCACTGGTACGGATTCTGACCGAGCCGAAGAATGCGCTGATCAAGCAGTATCAGGGTCTGATCGGGCTGGATGATGTGGAGCTGACCTTTACCCCGGAGGCTATTGAGGCCATCGCGGAAAAGACGATCAAGCGCCGTACCGGAGCGCGGGGACTGCGTGCGATCATGGAAGGCGTCATGCAGGAGCTGATGTTCCGTATTCCGTCAGATGAGAAGATCGCGACATGCACGATTACAAAGGAAGCGGTGGAAGGTACGGCAGAGCCGGAGCTGACTTACCGCGAGGATGTGCGTGGCAGGAGAAGACGCCGCCTTGGCGTTGTGGAAGAGACTGAGACCGCATAAGATAAACGCAGGCAGCTGCTGCAGAACAGACGAGGACAAGCATGTCTGCTTCTGCAGCAGCTTTTTTAACCGAAGCAAGCATCATCATAGCATGAAAAGGAGACACAAGATGGAAGAAGGAAGAAGAGTAACGCCAATTATTCCGCTGCGCGGCCTGACGGTACTGCCGAAAATGGTTGTTAATTTTGATATCAGCCGTGAGTCATCCATCCGTGCGGTGGAAGCGGCGATGGATCAGGCCAAGATGATTTTTCTCGTAACGCAGCAGGACCCGGAGCAGGACCGTCCGCAGGCAGAGGGGCTGTATCCGATCGGTATAGCAGCAGAGGTCCGTACCGTCACGAAGATGCCAAAGGGGATTGTGCGTGTCATGGTAGAGGGAATGCAGCGGGCACGTCTCATTTCCATGCAGGAGGCCAAAGGATATCTGGCAGGTGAAATCGAGCTTCTGGAGGAAGAGGCATATGATCTGGACCGGAATACGGAGCTGGCGATGCAGCGGGCATTGCAGGATCTGCTGAAGCGTTATGCACAGATGAATCAGAAATTTGGCAAGGAGCTGCTCGGCGCACTGCTGGAGCTGGATGCTCTGGAGGAGCTGGTGGAGCAGGTATGTGCACGGCTGCCGCTGCATTATCAGGAGCGGCAGCAGCTTTTAGAGGCCAATGGGCTGTTGGAACGCTATGATTGCCTTTATCAGATCGTGACAAATGAGATAGAGATTCTGCAGATTCGCAATGAGATCCAGCAGAAAGTCCGGGAGCGTGTAGACAAAAGTCAAAAGGAGTACATCCTGCGTGAACAGATCAAGGTCATTCAGGAAGAGCTCGGCGAGGATACGCTGCTCTCGGATGTGGAAAAATATAAACAGCAGGCAAAGGAGCTGGAGGCTTCTGATGAGGTTAAGGCGCGCATCATCAAAGAAGCAGACCGCCTGCGTGGTATCGGCAGCAACAATGCGGAGAATTCGGTTCTGCGCGGTTATATTGAGACGCTGTTGGAGCTTCCATGGGATAAAGAGTCCGAGGACAATCAGGATCTGAAAAATGCAGCACGGATTCTTGATGAAGATCATTACGGACTGGAAAAGGTCAAGGAGCGCGTGCTGGAATTCCTTGCGGTGCGTGTACTGACAAAGGGAGGCGACAGCCCGATTCTCTGCCTTGTCGGACCGCCGGGTACCGGAAAGACGTCAATCGCGCGCTCAATCGCGCGGGCTTTGGATAAAAAGTATGTCCGGATCAGCCTCGGAGGTGTGCGGGATGAAGCGGAAATCCGTGGCCATCGACGTACCTACGTCGGAGCGATGCCGGGGCGCCTGGCCAACGGACTGCGTCAGGCAGGTGTCAAGAATCCGCTCATGCTGCTCGATGAGATCGATAAAGTGAGCAGTGATTATAAGGGCGACACGTCGTCGGCACTGTTGGAGGTGCTGGATTCGGAGCAGAACAGCCGCTTCCGGGATCATTATGTGGAGCTGCCGATCGACTTATCTCATGTGATGTTTGTCGCGACAGCGAATGACCTGCATGCCATTCCGCGTCCGCTGCTGGATCGGATGGAGATCATTGAGATCACGAGCTATACGTCAAATGAAAAATACCATATCGCAAGGGAGCATCTGATTCCGAAGCAGCTGGAGCGCAACGGACTGACGAAGTCGCAGCTTACGATCACAAAACCGGCCCTGATGGCGATCATCGAAGCTTATACGCGTGAAGCCGGGGTGCGTCAGCTGGAACGCCGGATCGGCGAGATCTGCCGGAAGGCAGCCAGACAGATTTTAGAGGAGAAGGCAGAAGCTGTAAAGGTATCCGAGAAAAACCTGGAGAAATATCTTGGCAAGAAGATTTTTTCGGTCAACCGCAGGAATAAAAAGAGTGACATCGGCATCGTGCGTGGCCTTGCATGGACGAGCGTGGGCGGCGATACGCTGCAGATCGAAGTAAATACGATGCCTGGAAAGGGTGAATTTTTACTGACCGGGCAGCTTGGAGATGTGATGAAAGAGTCGGCGCGTACCGCGATCAGCTATGTGCGGTCGCTGAGCGGACGTTATCATATTGATGCCGAGTTTTTTGCGAAGAATGATATCCACATCCATATCCCGGAAGGTGCAGTGCCGAAGGATGGCCCTTCAGCCGGCATCACAATGGCGACAGCGATCTTATCGGCTGTCACGGAGATTCCGGTGCGCGCGGACGTGGCGATGACCGGTGAGATCACCCTGCGCGGTCGGGTGCTGCCGATCGGAGGATTGAAGGAGAAGCTGCTCGCTGCGAACCGCGCCGGTATGCACACCGTGATTGTTCCGGCTGAGAACAGGCTGGATGTCGGGGAGATTTCCGAGGAGATCAAACAGGGCATGGAGATTGTGTATGCGGAGTCGATGCGGGATGTACTGAAGGTGGCACTGGAGCGTGCGTGAGAAAGGAGCAGATATGGTAATCAAACAGGCGGAATTGGAAGCAGTGTGCGGAATCACAAGTAAGCTTCCGGAAAATGCATACCCGGAGGTTGCATTTGCAGGAAAATCGAATGTCGGGAAGTCGTCTCTGATCAACAGTCTTGTGAACCGCAAGGCGCTGGCGCGTACGAGCTCTCAGCCGGGAAAGACACAGACGATCAATTTTTACCGGATCAATCAGGCAGAGTATCTGGTCGATCTGCCGGGGTACGGCTATGCGAAGGTACCACAGAGCGAAAAGGAGAAGTGGGGAAAGCTGATCGAGCGCTATCTGCACGGTTCAAAGCAGCTGAAGGCTGTCTTTTTGCTGATTGATATCCGGCACGAGCCGGGAAAAAATGATGCGATCATGTATGACTGGATCTGTCAGAACGGCTTTGCGCCGATCATCATCGCGACGAAGCTCGACAAGATCAAGCGCAGCCAGGTTCAGAAGCAGATCAAATTGATCAGAGAAGGGCTTGCGGTAAAGCCGGGGACAACGATCATCCCGTTTTCCGCGCAGACAAAGCAGGGGGTCGAGGAAGTGTGGGCGGTAATTGAAGCGCTCTGGAATGGAGAGCTATAGCACGTACCGATACATACAAATGAAATGGCAGATGCTTCCGGCCATGACAAAGAGATGGAAAATCTCGTGAGAGCCGAAATTGCGGTGGCGGGCGTTAAAAAACGGGAGCCGCAGTGCATAGATGATGCCGCCTACGGTGTAGAAGAGTCCGCCGGCCAGCAGCCAGGAAAAGGCCGCGTGGCTCAGGGTGTGAATGAGCTGACCAAATACGGAGAGGCAGGCCCATCCCATCGCGACATATATAATAGAAGAAATATATTTCGGACAGGTCACCCAGCAGAGCTTGAAGAGCATACCGGCTGCTGCGATACCCCATACAGCGATGAGAAGCGGATACCCGGCATCCGGTGTGAGCACGAGCAGGCATACCGGCGTGTAGGAGCCTGCAATCAGGACGAAGATCATCATATGATCAAGCTTTTTAAAGAGCTTCAGCTTCGATCCGGTCAGATTCACAGAATGATAGAGCGTGCTCGCAGCATAGAGCAGGATCATGCTCGTCATAAAGACGGCCATCGCTGCAACAGCCGTACGGGTGGAAAAAAGTGCTGCTTTAACAAGCATCGGAATGGCTGCAAAGGCAGCGAGCAGCAGGCCGATCAGATGTGTGATGGCACTGCCGGGTTCACGGATTGTAATAGTCATGAAAATCCCTCCTTATAAACGTCCAAAGCGGATTACCGAAGTGTTGCTTACATAATACAATGTAGTTTTTAAAACTACGTTCTATATTGACGAATACTACCACAAACAGTCTGGAATGTCAATGATTGCAGGGCGATTTTTTCATATTCTTTTGACCAGAATCAGGCAGGTCTCCTGCTTTCGTTGCGCAAAGCGATTGCCTTGTCTAAATGACGAACGGTCATACAAAAAATGTCGATTTTTTGGCATTTGTACCGAAAAGCTTTTTCGGATAGCAATTTGTTTGACAAGCGCCGGGAAAGTTGTTAGACTTTAAATAAGTAGTGTTATCCGATATAGGTCTGTGAAGATGGTTCAGACGTTTCTACCGCACGCCGTTCAGTTGCGACTATTGGGTGGATAGAGTTTGTTTATCTGCAGATGTATTGGATTGTACATCTGCTTTTTTTGCTCAAAAATGCAAAGGAAGCGTTTGCCACCAGAAATTCCGGATCTGACACCACAATAATTCAATCGAAGGAGAAAAGGAAATGAAAAAGTGTGTAAAACTGATCGCGGCAGCATCTGTGATCGCAACTCTCGGAGCGTGTACCGGCGTTGCAGTCAATGCGGAGGAGACAACGGTAAAGGCCGGATTTATTTTCCTGCATGACGAGAATTCCACGTATGACCTGAACTTCATCAATGCAGCAAAGGCAGCCTGCGAAAAAATGGGTATCGAGTATGTAGCTAAGACCGGAATCCCGGAGGGCCAGGAAGCATATGAGGCAGCGTGTGAGCTCGCAGACGCAGGCTGCAACTTCGTATTTGCAGACAGCTTCGGACATGAGGACTACATCATTGAGGCAGCAAGAGAATTCCCGGATGTTCAGTTCTGCCATGCGACCGGAACAAAGGCACACACAGAGGAGCTGGATAATTTCCATAATGCATTTGCTTCGATTTATGAGGGACGTTACCTCGCTGGTATTGCAGCTGGCATGAAGTTAAATGAGATGATCGACGCAGGAACGATCACTGCAGATCAGGCGAAGATGGGCTATGTAGGTGCATATACCTATGCAGAGGTTATTTCCGGATATACTTCTTACTTCCTTGGCGCACGTTCGGTATGCCCGACTGCCACGATGGAAGTTACTTTCACAGGTTCCTGGTATGATGAGACCGCTGAGAAGGAAGGCGCGAACAAGCTGATCGAGGATGGCTGTGTACTGATCAGCCAGCATGCAGACTCCATGGGTGCACCGACCGCGTGTGAGACCGCAGGTGTTCCGGACGTATCATACAACGGAAGCACAGAGAGCGCATGCCCGGAGACCTTCCTTGTTTCTTCCAGAATCAACTGGGAGCCGTATTTTGAGTATGCAATGGGCTGTGTGGCAAGCGGTGAAGCGATCGATACCGACTGGACCGGCAATCTGGAGACCGGATCAGTAGAGCTGACCAGCCTTGGAAAGACCGCTGCAGAGGGTACTCAGGAAGCAATCGATGCGGCAAAGGCAAAGCTGGAATCCGGTGAGCTTCATGTATTTGATACCGCTACCTTTACAGTAGACGGAAAAGAGCTTGAGAGCTACATGGCAGACGTAGACACAGATGCAGATTATAAGGGAGACCATGAGGCAGTATCGGACGGATACTTCCATGAGTCTGCAGAAGGTTTCCGTTCCGCACCGTACTTTGATGTCAAGATCGATGGCATCGACCTGCTGGATACCGCGTTTTAACCGAATCAAGCAAGTTATGAAACAAAGCTTCTGCCGGGCATAGAAGCGCCTGACAGAACAGAAAAGGACAGTACAGAAACCGGGTGGTGCTACATCGCCCGGTTTCGTTGGTTGCAAGGGAAAAGAAAGGAGGATATCCATTTGGAGAGTAAGACAGCAGCAGTATCCTTAAGAAATATTACAAAGAGTTTCGGATCAGTCGTGGCAAATGATAAGGTGAATCTGGATATTTACCGTGGGGAGATTCTGGCGCTGCTCGGAGAAAACGGAAGCGGTAAGACGACGCTGATGAATATGTTGTCCGGTATTTATTTTCCGGATGAAGGCCAGATTTTTATCAATGGGAAGGAGACGGTGATCCGGTCGCCAAAGGATGCTTATGCGTGCGGAATCGGCATGGTGCATCAGCATTTCAAGCTGATTGATGTATTGAGCGCGGCGGAGAATGTGGCGCTTGGCATGAAGGGACACCTGAATCTGAAAAAGACATCCGAAAAGATCCGCAGCATCTGTGATAAGTACGGTTTTGATGTGGATCCGGATCAGAAGGTTTACAATATGTCCGTGTCACAGAAACAGACCGTCGAGATCATCAAGGTGCTGTACCGGGGAGCCGACATCCTGATTCTGGACGAGCCGACTGCGGTACTGACGCCACAGGAGACGGAGAAGCTGTTCGCAGTTCTGAGAAATATGCGAAACGACGGCAAGGCGATCATTATCATTACCCATAAAATGCATGAGGTTGAGAGCCTGTCTGACCGCGTGGCCGTGCTGCGCCGCGGCTGCTTTGTCGGCGATATGGCGACAAAGGAGACAAATGCACAGGAGATGACGGACATGATGGTCGGTCATAAGGTGACGTTAAATATCGCACGCCCGGAGCCGGTGAATCCGAAGCCGCGTCTGAAGGTCGAGGGACTGTCGGTAAAAGACGAGGACGGTATTTACAGGCTGAAAAATGTGTCCTTCGAGGCGCGCAGCGGAGAGATCCTCGGAATCGCCGGTATTTCCGGCTGCGGACAGAAGGAGCTTCTGGAATCGATTGCCGGACTCCAGGTGACTGAGAGCGGAAGCATCACTTATATCAACGAGGATGGGAGCAGTGAGGAGCTGATCGGAAAGGATCCGCGGAAGATCATGGATATGGGTGTGGCTCTTTCCTTTGTCCCGGAGGACCGACTCGGCATGGGACTCGTCGGGGATATGGATCTGACTGATAATATGATGCTGCGTTCCTTCCGAAATGGCCGGTCGATGTTTACAGACCGGAAGGCGCCGAAGGATCTGGCGCAGACGGTTGTAAACGATCTGGAGGTCGTGACGCCCGGGTTATCCACACCGGTTCGCCGCCTGTCGGGCGGAAATGTGCAGAAGGTGCTTGTAGGACGTGAGATTTCTTCCTGTCCGACGGTGCTGATGACGGCCTATGCGGTGCGCGGACTTGATATCAATTCTTCTTATACCATTTACAATCTGATCAACGAGCAGAAGGAGAAAGGATCTGCGGTTATCTTTGTCGGAGAGGATCTGGATGTGCTGCTGGAGCTGGCTGATCGTATTCTCGTACTGTGCGGCGGCGAGGTCAGCGGAATTGTGGACGGAAGAACGACCGATAAAAATACGGTCGGAAGCATGATGACTCAGATTGGAGGTACAGGGCATGAATAAAGCGAAGGATCCTCTTTTTAATATTGTAAAACGGGATGCGCTGCCATGGTACAAGTCGCTCGGTATCCGCCTGATCGCGATTCTGGCAGCATTGATTGTCTGTGCGATTGTGACGACGATCCTGACCGGTATCAATCCGATTCAGGTGTATGTCTCCATCTTTTTAGGGGCGTTCGGAACGGCCAGAAAGACATGGATTACATTTCAGAATGTGGCAATTTTGCTGTTGATTTCGCTGGCATTGACACCGGCATTCCGGATGCGCTTCTGGAACATCGGGGGCGAGGGACAGGTGCTGGTCGGCGGTCTGACGGCGGCAGCCTGCATGATCACACTGGCAGATAAGGTGCCAAACGTAGTCGTAGTACTGCTGATGGTCGTATGCAGTCTTGGCGCAGGTGCCATCTGGGGACTGATCCCGGCCTTCTTTAAGGCAAAATGGAATACGAATGAGACATTATCAACGTTGATGATGAATTATATTGCGACACAGCTCGTGGCGTTCTATACGATTGTATGGGAGATGCCAAAGGGTTCCGGCAAGATCGGTATCATCAATCAGAAGACAAATATCGGATGGCTGCCGGAGATCGGCGGATCGAAGTATCTGCTGAGCATTGTAGTGGCAGTGCTTGTGACCGTGCTCATGTACATTTATCTGACATACAGCAAGCATGGCTATGAGATTGAGGTCGTCGGCGAGAGTGAGCGGACAGCACGCTACGTCGGCATTAAGGTCGAAAAGGTCATCGTCCGGACGATGCTGCTCTCCGGCGCGATCTGTGGTCTGGTCGGGCTGCTTCTGGTCGGTGGTATTAATCATACGGTTACGACGACGATTGCCAACGGACAGGGCTTTACTGCGGTTATGGTATCATGGATGGCAAAGTTCAATCCGTTTACGATGATCTTTACGAGCTTTCTGATCATTTTTCTGAATCGTGGAGCGAGTGAGATTTCCACGACATTTGGACTGAATCAGTCGTTTGCGGATATTCTGACTGGAATTATTCTGTTCTTTATCATAGGATGTGAGTTCTTTATCGCGTACCAGATTCACTTCCGCAAAAAGCCGGAGAGGAGGATGATCGTAAATGATTAATCTTGTTGCATTTATTCCGCGTGCCGTTGTACAGGGTATTCCGCTTCTGCTCGGAAGCACCGGAGAAATCCTGACAGAAAAAACGGGCAACCTGAACCTCGGTATTCCGGGTGTCATGTATGTGGGCGCGATCAGCGGCGTCATGGGATCCTTTTTCTATGAGCAGTCGGTATCTGATCCTGCGAATATGAATGGCGTGCTGGCGGTTCTGATTCCGCTTCTGTGCTGTCTTGTGGGATCTCTTTGCATGGGACTTCTGTACTGCTTTCTGACTGTCACCTTGCGGGCCAATCAGAACGTGACCGGTCTTGCGATGACGACGTTTGGTGTAGGATTCGGAAACTTTTTTGGCGGCTCACTGATAAAGCTTTCCGGAAGTGATGTGCCGTCGATCGCATTATCTGCGACGAGCGGATATTTCAGCAAATCGCTCCCGTTTGCAGGGAGGCTCGGCTGGGTCGGAAAAGTATTCTTTTCCTATGGATTTCTGGCCTACGCGGCGATTTTGATCGCGATTATCTGCGCGTATGTATTGAAGCACACGCGCATCGGACTGCATCTGCGCGCGGTCGGTGAGAATCCGGGCACGGCAGATGCGGCGGGTATCAACGTCACGAAGTATAAATACAAGGCTACCTGCATCGGCTGTATGATCGCAGGCCTTGGCGGACTGTACTATGTCATGGATTATGCGTGCGGCGTATGGTCAAATGATGCGTTTGGTGACCGCGGCTGGCTGGCGATCGCACTCGTCATCTTTACGATCTGGCGGCCGTTCGTGAGCATCTTTGCTTCGATCTTTTTCGGCGGGCTTTACATCCTGTATCTGTATCTGCCGACCGGTATGGATCATATGGAATATCAGGAGCTCTATAAAATGATCCCGTACATTGTCACGCTTGTTGTACTCGTGCTCACGAGCATGCGTAATAAGCGGGAGAACCAGCCGCCAAGCTCACTCGGACAGTCGTATTTCCGGGAGGAGCGGTAAATTCAGAGGGATATTCGAATATCCGCTTTGGCTTGTGACATCGAAGAAAAGAATATGCAGACAGCAGGGTTTTGGAAACAACCAAAGTCCTGCTGTTTTATGTTACAGGAGCGCCCTGTAATTTGCCCTGCGCCATCTTGTGAAAATGGCAGGAAGCTGATATACTCAAAGGTAGTTGTGTAAAGACAGAAAACAAGAATGAATAATGAAAATAATAAGAAAGGAAGGCGGCTTGCCGCCGGTGTGTGATATGAAACGATCGGAACAGAGGGTAGAAAATACGTGGAAAATGGAAGATATTTATGCTTCCATGGAGGCTTATAATGCCGATGTACAGAAGGTGCAGGCGCTTTTGAAGGAATATGAGGCGCTGCAGGGAACGCTTGGGAAGGATGCGGAGTGTTTACTGCGGGCGCTGATGCTTGATGAGCAGATCAGCATGATTTATTCAGAGCTGGCAGTCTATGCCAATCAGAGATATCATGAGGATACAGGAAATGCGGTATACCAGAAGCTGACAGGTGAGGTACAGACACTCGGCGTGCAGATGATGCAGAGTATATCCTGGTTTCAGCCGGAGCTGCTTGCATTGCCGGAAGCGCGTCTGACTCAGTATTATGCGGAGGAGCCGAAGCTGGAGGGATACCGTCGGCAGGTCGAGGAGGTCACAAGAATGCGCGACCATATCCTGGATACAAAGACGGAGGAGCTGCTGGCGAGGATGAGTGAGCTGGCCGATGCACCGGCTAATATTTTTTCGATGTTTAACAATGCGGATATCCGCTTTCCGGACATCGAGGATGCAAATGGCGAGAAGCATACGCTGACGATCGGAAGCTACATTTCCTATATGGAGAGCCGTGACCGCACCTTACGGGAGAACGCCTTTCATGCCCTGTATTCCGTCTACCGTCAGTACCGCAATACGATTGCGGCGATGTATTATGCAAATGCAAAGCAGGCAGATGTGATGGCAAAGGAGCACCATTATGACAATGCGATGCAGCAGGCGCTGGATGCGAGTGCGATACCGGTATCCGTTTACGAGAACCTGATTGGGACGATCAACCGCAGGCTTCCGGCGATGTACCGTTATGTGGAGCTTCGCAAAAAGCTGCTCGGAGTCGAGACGCTTCATATGTATGACAATTATGTGCCGATGGTGGACTGCCCGGATCAGAAGTATTCCTTTGAGGAGGCAAAGGAGATCGTACTGCGTGGCCTGGCACCACTTGGAGCAGACTATCAGGAGCTTTTGCAGAAGGGGTTTGATGGCCGCTGGATCGATGTATATGAAAATGAGGGCAAGCGTACAGGGGCTTATTCATGGGGAACGTATCAGTCACATCCTTATGTGTTGCTGAATTACCATGGCACACTGGCAGATGTTTTTACGCTGGCACATGAGATGGGACATTCCATCCACTCCTGGTATTCGAACCACACACAGCCATACCGTTATTCCGGATACCGGATTTTCGTCGCAGAGGTGGCTTCCACCTGTAATGAGGCACTATTGATTCATGACCTTCTGGATCGCACGGAGGATGCGGCAGAGCGTCGTTATCTGATCAACTATTTTCTGGATCAGTTTAAGTCTACGATGTTCCGTCAGACAATGTTTGCAGAATTTGAGCGCGACACGCATGCAGCGGTACAGTGCGGAGAGACACTGACCTCAGAGGCACTCTGCAGTGCGTATTATGAGCTGAACCGCAGATAATTTGGCGAGGCTATGGAGGCAGATGAAGATATCGCCTTTGAGTGGCAGCGCATTCCGCATTTTTACACGCCATTTTACGTATATCAGTATGCGACCGGATTCGCAGCAGCGATCGCGATCAGCAGCAAGATCCTCTCGGGCGAGCCGGGAATCGTCGAGAATTATAAAAGATTTCTGAGTGGCGGAAGCTCTATGGATCCGATTGATCTGCTGAAGCTCTGTGGCGTCGATATGTCTTCACCGGAGCCGGTAGAACGTGCCCTGGATGTCTTTGAGGAATATCTGGAAAAACTTGCAAAAGCTTGAAAAATTTGATTGACTTTTGAAAAAAAAACTGTATAAAATATAGTCTGAATCCGGCATATGAGAGCATCAAAAGCGGATGCTCTGACGCCGGGTTTTTCTTCCTGTGAGCAAGCTGTAAAGCGGAGACCCTGTCAGCAGAGCTGCAGGGATGGATTGCGAATATCTGCTTGACGGTTGAACAGAACTTTACACCAGGTGATGGAACAAATGACGAGGAGGATTTATGGCGAAACAATACGTGAAAGATATGACAACCGGGAATGAGCTGCCGCTGCTTTTGCGCTTTTCCCTTCCGATGCTGGTCGGAAATATTTTTCAGCAGTTTTACAACATGGTCGACTCGATCGTAGTCGGGAATTACGTCGGGACAAATGCGCTGGCGGCAGTCGGTATGACATCGTCGCTGAATTTTCTGTACTTTGCGCTCTGCAATGGATTTGCGACCGGGGCAGGAGTACTGATGTCCCAGTATTTTGGCATGAAAAATGAAAAACGGGTCAAGGATGCGCTCGGCAATTCTGTATATCTGCTGCTTGGCATGGGCATTCTGGTCAGTTTCGTTTCCGTGCTGTTTTCCAGAAATATTCTCGAGCTTTTGAATACGCCGCAGGAGATTTTTGACGATGCGTTGCTCTATACGAGGATCGTCTGCGGCGGTATCATATCAGTTGTAATGTACAATGGGATTGCGGCGATGCTGCAGTCGCTTGGCGACTCGACGACACCACTGATTTTTCTGGTGGTTGCCAGTGTACTGAATGTGATTGGCGATCTGCTGCTAGTTGTCGTGTTCCATATGGGAGTGGCCGGCGTTGCGATTGCGACGATCATCGCGCAGCTGCTCTCGGCTTTGGGGTGTATCGTGTATGCGGTAAAGAAAAATCCGTATTTCCGGCTGACAAAAGAGAACTTCCGGCCGGATCCGGCACTTATGAAAAAATGTCTGCGCCTCGGCATTCCGTTCGGTGCGCAGGGCAGTCTGATTGCATTTTCCTGTGTGGCACTGCAGAGCATCATCAATCGCTTTGGCTCGGATGTCATCGCTGCATTCACAGCGACCTCCCGGATCGAGCAGCTCGTGCAGCAGCCGTACAATTCTCTGGCGACGGCGCTTGCCACCTTTGCGGCACAGAATATTGGAGCAGGCAACCAGGAACGTGTCCGCAGAGGTTTTCGAAAATCAACGTTTCTGGTCATCGTGTTCAGCGTGATTATGTGCGGGATCATGTTCCTTTCCGGGGAAGCGTTTGTCCGCCTTTTTGTCAAAGATGCGAATGTCATCGCGATTGGCGGCCGTGCGATCCGGATCACGAGTCTGTTTTACATTCCGCTTGGGATGATTTATATTACGCGCAGCCTTTTGAATGGGGCAGGCGATTCAGCCTTTGCCTTTGTCAGCGGACTGGCGGAGGTCGTAGGCAGAGTCGGCTTTTCAATTCTGCTCGCCGGTATTCCGGCACTCGGCTACTGGGCAGTCTGGTATACGACCGGTCTGACCTGGCTCATCACAGGAGCCGCCTGTATACTGCGCTATTTGCAGGGAAAGTGGGAACGGATTGTGCTGGTAGAGAAATAGCGCGCGGGGGAACATATGAAGATAATCGGAATTGATATCGGGACGACATCGATCAGCTCGGTCGTGCTGGACGGGGAGACAGAGACACAGGTGGCTGCGAAGACGCTGCCGAATGATACGGCACGTGCAGGCCATAGCTGGGAGCGCATGCAGGACACAGACCGGATTCTGGAAAAATGCCGGAAGCTTGTGATGGAATACCGGATGGAGTGGCCGGACGTGCGGTGCATCGGTATTACGGGCCAGATGCACGGCATGCTGTATGTGGATGCAAACGGATGTGCCGTCTCACCGCTTACGACGTGGGAGGATGAGCGGGGAAACCAGCCTTATCGGGAGGGCAGCACCTATGCGCAGGAGCTGAGTGCGCGAAGCGGCTATGAGATGGCGACCGGGTACGGACTGACGACCCATTTTTACAATCTGCAAAACAATCTGGTACCTAAGCAGGCTGCTTTCATGACGACGATCATGGATTATGTAGCGATGCGGCTCACCGGAAGGAGACATCCGATGACACATCCTACCAATGCGGCGAGCTTTGGGCTGTTTGATATCCGAAGCGGCAGTTTTGATAAGGCAGCATGCCGCAAGGCCGGGATCGATCCTGCGATCCTGCCGGAGGTGGCGCCGGGAGAATCGGTGATCGGCCGGACGGCGGACGGCATAGAGGTAGTGATCCCGATCGGGGATAATCAGGCCGGAATATTAGGGCTGTGTGAGAGCGAGCAGGATATCGTGCTGAACATCGGCACCTCCAGTCAGATATCAAAGATCAGCGACAGGATCCCGGAGGATAGGACACTGGAGTGCCGCCCTTATATAGGAGGGAAGTATCTGCTCCTTGGAGCCGGGCTCTGCGGCGGTACTTCGTTTCGGATGCTGAATGATTTTTTCCGTGATGTATGCGCACAGTGTGGAGCTACGGTTTCCCGTGATGAGATGTTTGGCTGTATGATGACGGCAGCAAATGAGGCGAGAGAAGCAGAACAGGGGACGGAGATGCTGAGCGTTCAGACACTGTTTCGCGGGACGCGGGCGAATCCGTCCCTGCGCGGAAGCATTGACGGCATCACGATGACGAACCTGACGATGGGGACACTGGTGCTCGGCTTTTACCGGGGCGTCCTGACGGAGCTGTATGAAGCATATCAGAAGATGGATGCAGAGCCGGCACAGGGGCGTCTGCTTCTCTGCGGAAATGCCTTGCGCAACAATCCGCTGCTGCGCAGTCTCTGTGCGGAATTATTCGGAAGAGAAGCCTGTCTGACTGACCGAAAGGAAGAGACCGCGACCGGGGCCGCGCTGCTGGCGAGGTTTGCTGCACCCAAAAGAGGCTGTCAAAATGCTGCAGAGTATGGTACAATGGAAAATGTGTGAACAGAATGGTTCGAGTCAAAATACCGTTTGACCCAAACATCTTATGATATTAATGTCAAAAGATGCCTTACGGATTGTTTCGTACTTCGTACTCCCACAATCCTACCCAATATTCGCATATCGTGAAGCTTTCGCTCCACTTTTATGCTCATATCGGGGCGGGTCATTAAGCCATAAAACCACTCCTGTGCAAGCACATCGTGGTTTCAGGCTTTTGACCCTGGCATCATCTTATTATAAGGAGTAGAACATGAAGGATAAGAAAAACGTGCTCAGAAAGCTGTTTTTATCGACGCTGTATCTGAGCGCGTTTACGTTTGGCGGGGGTTATGTGATTGTCACGCTGATGAAGAAAAAATTCGTGGACCAGTATCACTGGATCGAGGAAGATGAGATGCTGGATCTGGTGGCGATTGCGCAGTCTGCGCCGGGGCCGATTGCGGTAAACGGGGCAATCGTGGTCGGGTATAAGCTGGCTGGGCTATTCGGTGTGGCGGTGGCGATTCTCGGGACAATCATTCCGCCGTTTGTCATCATCGCACTCGTATCGGTCTGCTACAATGCATTCCGCAGCAATGTGATCGTGGGAAAAATGCTGGAGGGTATGCAATCGGGCGTCGGTGCAGTCATCGCATCGGTGACGTATGAGATGGGCGCGGGCATTGTGAGGGAGAAAAACGGAATTTCGTTGCTGATCATGGCGGGGGCATTTCTGGCTTCCTGCGTCTTTAGAGTAAATGTGGTAGTTATCGTGATTGTGTGTGGCGTGCTTGGAGCGCTGCGGACGCTTATCGCTAAAAAGAATGCTTAGAGTACGGGCTGTAATTACGCTTGAACACTTGCACGGGAGAAAAATATAAGAGGAGTATAAAGTTGATCTATCTACAGTTATTTCTAAGCTTTTTACAGATCGGGGCGTTCAGCTTCGGCGGCGGCTATGCGGCGATGCCGCTCATTCAGGAGCAGGTCGTGACGTCACATAGATGGCTGTCGATGGCGGAGTTTACCGATCTGATCACAATTTCGCAGATGACACCGGGACCGATCGCAGTCAATTCAGCGACCTTTGTCGGAATTAAGATTGCCGGTATTCCGGGCGCTCTGGCGGCGACTGCGGGCTGCATTCTGCCATCGTGTATTATCGTAACGGTCATCGCGAAGCTGTATCTGAAATACCGGAATATGGAGATGCTGCAGGGTATCCTGAATTCGCTGCGTCCGGCAGTGGTGGCGATGATTGCGTCTGCGGGTATCTCGATTCTAATTGGCGCATTCTGGGGCAGTAATGAGGCAATTGCCCCTGGGGCGACGAACTGGAAGCTGGTTATGATTTTTGTGATTTCGCTCGTATTGTTGCAGAAGCGGAAGATGAATCCAATATGGGTGATGGTACTGGCCGGTGTGCTGAATGTGGCGGCATCAGCATTTTAAGTAGCGAAGCTGGGATATGTCAGCACACCTGCAGGGATGGATTGCGAATATCTGCTTTAAAATACAAAGGTGGGGGATTTTTATGAGCAAACAACCAAACATTTTACTGATTACGACGGATCAGCAGCGTTATGACACGATCGCTGCGATGGGATACGACTATATGTACACACCGAATCTGGATCGGCTGGTGCGGGAGGGCTGCAGCTTTCCGAATGCCTACTCGCCGAATCCGGTCTGTATGGCAGCGCGCCACAATATTATCACCGGACTTCCGGCACGCTATCATGGTTTTGATGATAACTATTTTGATGATAATCCAAAGGTGATTCCGTATGATCTGCCGACCTTTCCACAGCTGCTTTCCGATGCAGGATACGATACGATCGCAGTCGGAAAAATGCATTTCCAGCCGTATCGCAGACATAACGGCATTACGAAGCTGGAGCTGATGGATGAGATTCCGCGTCACCGGCAGGACGATGAATATGCCCTGTATCTGAAGGAGCACGGCTATGGAGATATCCAGAGTATCCATGGAGTGCGGCATCTGCTCTACATGCTGCCGCAGCGCTCGATGCTTCCGGAAGAGCTTCATGGCTCCTCCTGGGTAAGCCACCGCAGCATTCATCATATAAAAGAGAATGCAGGAAAGCGTCCGTTCTTTTTGTGGAGCAGCTTTATCGCGCCACATCCGCCGTTTGATGTGCCGGATCAATGGGCAGATTTGTATAAGGGAAAAGAGCTTCCGCCTCTGAAGGTATCGACGACACCGCTTTCGGCGCTGGCAGAGGAGAATAAAAATATCGCGGATTATCCGACGGAGGCATACCTGCGCCGTGCACGGGAGCTCTATTTTGCGTCGATCTCATTTGTAGATTACAACATCGGAAAAATTTTGCAGCAGCTTGAGGATATGGGAGAGTACGATAATACGCTGATCATTTTCACAAGTGACCACGGGGAAATGCTCGGAGACTATGGGACGTATCAGAAATTTCTTCCATACGACAGCTCCGCGCGCGTACCGTTGATCGTCCGGTATCCGGAAGTATTTAAAGGTGGTGAGGTCGACCGGCGCTTTGTCGATCTGAATGATATCCTGCCGACCGTGCTTGACGCGGCTGGTGTGGCTTATCCGAATCCGGCGATCCTTCCGGGGGAGTCTGTGCTGAAAAAGTCCGGCTTTAAGGATCGGACGAAGCAGTATGTGGAGCATGCGCATGGCTCCCGTCGCTGGGCAAGTATCAGGAACGGGCAGTATAAGTACACCTATTATTATGGTGGTGGAAAAGAGGAGCTGTTCGACATGATCAATGATCCGGATGAGACGACAAACCTGCTTGAGGCGCAAGAGACATGCGAATGCTTACGGCAGAGTTTTCCATCAGAGAGCGTGTCTGCAGTGCGCGAGGAACTCCACGCAGCTTTGGTGGAGCAGGAGAAGCGGTATGGACTGGAAGGCTATGTGAAGAATGATGAGCTGGTCGTGCTGGATGAAATGCAGCCGTTTTTCTACCGTGAGAATAATCCGCCGATGTTCCCAAAGGAGCAGGACGAGGATTTTGTGAGCCTGGAAGAAGAGGTGGCGCGCGCGATCGCGAAGGAAGAGGTCGTGAAGCTTTCTGAGCTGGATGTGCCGTATTTTACGAAGAGCGGTACATTGAGCGAAGAAAAGCTGAAGAAGTAAGACCCGCAAGGATGCAGAAAGGAGCCAGTATGCATTCACTTAGCGTCATGCTCAAGCCGGCCTCCGGCCAGTGCAACATGCACTGCGATTACTGCTTTTACTGTGATGAGATGGAGCAGCGCGCGCAGGCGTCCTACGGCTTTATGTCTGAGGAGACTTTACAGAATGTGATCCGGAAGACGATGCTCAATGCGGACCGGGAGATTTCCTTTTCCTACCAGGGCGGAGAGCCGACCCTGGCAGGGCTTGCATTTTTTGAAAAGGCAGTCGAGCTGCAGAGAAAATATAATCGAAAAGGGATTCGCGTTCACAATGCATTGCAGACAAACGGGTATGCATTAAATGAGAAGTGGTGTCAGTTTTTTGTCAGGCATCAGTTCCTGATCGGGCTTTCGATCGACGGCGTGCAGGAGACGCACGATGTGTACCGACACGGAAGAATACTGCAGGATAAAGAACAAAGGACAGAACAAAGCCGGTTCCGAATACCGATAGAAAGCGAGACATGCGAAACTGACATCGTACAAGGCCGGAAGAACCAGACCTACGAGCGGGCATTGCATGCGGCAGACCTGCTTGCAAGATGCGGCGTTGACTTCAACATTCTCACTGTCGTGAACCGTCAGACGGCTGCCCGGATCGAGGATATCTACGAGGACTACCGCCGTCGCGGCTGGAACTATCAGCAGTATATTGCCTGTCTGCCGCCGATGAGACAGGCTTTGTCCGATTCCGCGTATGTGCTTTCACCGGAAGCATACGGAGATTTCTTGATTCGCCTCTTTCATCTCTGGTATCGGGACTGGAAGAAGAACCGCCAGCCTTATATCCGTCAGTTTGAAAACTGGATCGGGATGCTCGCAGGCTATCCGCCGGAGGCCTGTGACCAGCATGGCACCTGTGGTATCCAGTATGTGGTGGAAGCGGATGGCAGTGTCTATCCCTGCGATTTTTACATGCTGGATGAGTACCGGCTCGGCAACCTGAATGAGAACCGGGTCGCACAGCTGGATGAAGCACGGGTGCAGATCAAATTCGTAGAACGTTCCTTTGCGCTGGATCCGTCCTGCCGGGAGTGCCGGTACTATCTCCTGTGCCGTGGCGGCTGTCAGCGCTGCCGCAAAGCAGTGGCGGGGCAGCGCGTATACCGGAATATGTGGTGCGAGTCGTACCGGATGTTTTTTGATGCCTGCCTGAAAGAGATGCAGGAAGTGGCGGCAAGCGTTCCCCATATCTGAAAATATAGAGTAAATAAAAGGCAAAAATATACCCCGGACAGCAAGCGTGATCTTACTGTCGGGGGATTTTTTATGCTTCGTTGTTTTTTTCTACAATTTTCTGCATCCCATCAACAGTCGGATGCGTCAGCTTCTGGTTGTTGCAGATTTCGGCCTTTTTGCGTCTGAGCAGAATGACAGAGCAGATCAGGATGGCCGGGAAAACACAGCCGACCAGCATACCGGTCTTTAAATTATCACCGGAATTTTGTGTGACGGTGCCGACGATGTACGGTCCGATGGAACCGCCGAGATCTCCGGCCATTGCCAGCAATGCGAACATCGCCGTTCCGCCAAGCGGTATTTTACCGGAGGTAATGCTGATCGTTCCGGGCCACATGATTCCGACGGAAAATCCACATACGACACAGCCGATGAGGTTCAGAAGTGGATTCGGGGCGAGTGCGGCCAGAAGATAACAGATCAGGCAGAGCGTACCGGAAGCAATCATAAACTTTGAAAGGTCAATTTTTTCCCCATACTTGCCGTAAAAGGAGCGGCAAATTCCCATCATGACGGCAAAAAGGCATGGACCTGCGATATCTCCGAGACTTTTGGAAAGGCCAAGGGCAGATTCTGCATAGGCAGAGGCCCACTGTGCCATGGATATTTCACTTGCACCGGCGCAGATCATAAGGATCAGGGCGATCCAGAAGACCGGAATGCCGCACAGCTGATGGATGGTGAGACCTTCTCCTTCTTCCGTCAGAGATTCGATCGGGCAGGTAAGAAAGTTGAACGTATTATACAGCGGAAGCAGTGCCCAGAGGCAGGCGAGGATTTTCCAGTGCTCGATACCGAAGATGGCGAAAAACGCAGTGGAAAGCAGGATGACACCTACAGATCCCCAGCAGTAAAAGGAATGCAGCAGGCTCATGACACTCTCCTTATGCTCGAATGGGCAGGCTTCGACGATCGGGCTTACCAGCACTTCGATCAGTCCGCTTCCCATAGCATAGATAATGACGCTGATTAAAATACCGGCAAAGGGATCCGGCATAATACCAGGAAGAACAGCAAGGCCGATTAATCCTGCCGCAGAGAACAATTCAGATGCAACGACACTTCTTCGATAGCCGATTTTATCGACGTATTTTGCACAGAACAGGTCAATAAGAAGCTGTGTGAAAAAGAAGGCTGTGGAAATAAAGGCGATCCTTCCAAGTGAAATCTGATAGGTTCGGTGGAAGGTGAGAAACAGCAGTGGTGCAAAGTTTGCGGAAATGGCCTGTGTGATAAAGCCAAGATAACAGGCGATGAGTGTTTTTTTGTACTTGTTTTTCATTTTCGGGTCTCCTGATTCATTTGTATATAGTGTTATTGCCTGCGCAGCTGCGAAACATGTGTTGCTTTACAGAACTGCTTATCTGGTATAATAACGTAAATGGAAGCAGATTTCATTGTCATATATCCGCATTTTATTGTATAATATCGCAGAAGAGGTAAAAATTCAGGACAGACAGACCGATGGCAGTTTGCATAAGGAGAAGCGCGCATGGACTTTAATACATCCTATAATAAGATTGTGACAGACGAGAATATGATGGAAATGATACAGCATGGGGATAGAGGCTATCCGTTTAAGCTTTACTATGATGACCTCGCGCTGTTTGATTTTCACTGTGTCGAATGGCACTGGCATGTGGGATTTGAGTTTGTCCTGATCGAGACAGGGACGGTGACATTCGGGATTGGAGAAAAGCAGGTGACGCTGGAAAAAGGGCATGGCGTATTTATCAATTCCAAAATCCTGCATCGCTATTATTCAGACGGGCATGCAGTGGTTCCGAACTGTGTAGTGGATCCGGATTTTCTTGCAGCTCCTGAGAGCCTGATTTATAAAAAATATGTGCAGCCGATTCAGAAATCTGCCTTAAATGGACTCATTTTTTCTCCTGACATTGCGTGGCAGGCAGAAGCAATTTCTGTCATGCGGGATATCGTGGCGGCGCAGGATTCGGAAAAGGATGTGGAGCTGGTGACTTCATTTCTCATGCAGCGTCTGTGGCATCTGATATATCTGAACACAGAGGAAAAATATCTTACGCAGAAAGACGAAAACCCGGCTTCTGAGCAGGCGCGGCTGCAGATGATGATGCAGTACATTCATGAAAACTATGACAGAAAGCTTCTTCTTGAGAATATTGCGGATCAGGCGATGATCAGTAAAAGCACTGCATTAAATCTATTCCGGGGCTATCTGGATGATACGCCGATCCATTATTTACTGCGGTATCGCCTGCAGGAAGCAGCAAAGCTGCTTATTACAACGGAAAAAAAGATAACGGTGATTGCCCAAAGCAGCGGATTTGAAAATGTAGAATATTTTTGCAAATTATTTAAAAAGCATTATCAAATGACGCCGACGGAATATCGGAGAAAAAAGCAGCTGTCAGTATCTCGGTTAACTGCATCAAAAATACAGCTGTCTGTTTTACAATGAGATACTGCAATGCCCGGGTAAAAACCGACGCTGCCCATAAAAGCGGGCAGCGTCGGCAGAAACATATATGTGTAAAAGTTAGTCAAATGTAAATGCGACCTTAAAGTCACCATATTTTCCGGTAGCATATTCAAAGGCCTTCTCCCAGTCCTCAAGCTTGAAGATGCGAGATACCACGCCATTTGTCTTAATGTTCCCCTTCATCATGTTCTCAATTACGAACGGATATGCATACGGGCTGAGGTGAGAACCTCTGATGTCGAGCTCCTTGCGGTCTCCGATGATGGACCAGTCGACGGTTGTCTCGGAACCGAATACGCTGAACTCTACGAAGGTACCGAGCTTCCGGATGACCGTAAGACCCTGACGTACACTTGCCGGATTACCGGTTGCTTCAATATAAATGTCACAGCCATATCCATCAGTAAGAGCCTTGATTTCTTTATCAATATCGCACTGTCCCGGATTGAATACGAGGTCTGCACCGAATTCCTTTGCTTTTTCCAGACGATTCTCCTGCATATCGAGTACGATAAGGAGCTTCGGGTTTTTCATTCTTGCGTAGGTGATCATGCCAAGGCCGAGGGTGCCTGCGCCGGAGATGACAACGACATCTTCGTTTGTGATCTCCGCGCGGTCTACTGCATGCTTGGAGCAGCCGAACGGCTCGATCAGAAGCGCCTGCTCCACAGTCATCTCCTCCGGTACGCGGGTGATGACGCTGTTCTTGACATAACGTACGTACTCAGCCATACCACCATTGTTGTAGTACTGGTAGCCGTACATATCATGCGGCTGGCACATCCAGTAATGTCCGTCCTTACAGAAACGGCATTTGCCGCACGGTACGATCTGGTCTGCGGTGATGCGGTCACCGAGCTCATATTCAGTCACATTTTCACCGAGCTGTACGACACGTCCGAAGAACTCATGTCCCGGAATAAACGGCGGCTTTACCCATGACGGCTGCATCTCGTCGCCCCAGAACATTGCGACGCCGTGCTGGCATTTCAAGTCGCCTGCGCATACACCACAACCTTCTACTTTAATAATGATGTCATCCGGTCCGCACTCCGGTGTCGGGTACTCCGGCTCAAAACGATAATCACCGCGTCCATATGCTACGAGTGCTTTCATTGTTTTTGGAATTGTTCCTCTTACTGCCACTTTAGTTTCCTCCATTTGCTATGATATGTAATGAGTTTTTAAAATTAATTTATAAACAAATTTATAATTAATTATAGCGATTTGGGAACTATTTGGCAATTGATTTTTATTCTAAATATGAGAATGTGAATTTGTGAAAAAGGTATAAAAAATACGTAAGGACATCGGTTTGTCCATGCTTTTGATATAAAGCGCTTGACATAAGAGGGTTCTTTTAATAGGATGGTGGAAAGGGAACCTACAACAAAGGATGAGTGAACAATTATGGTGCTGGATCAAACGTTAACCAGACGGGATATCAAGCGAAATAACCGGCTCCGCATTTATAATCGGCTGCGGGAGGTCGGATCGTTTTCCTGTCTGGATATTTCCATGGATCTCGGTCTGAGTCTGCCGACGGTCGGAAAGAATATTTCAGATCTGGAGGAAGCCGGGCTGGTGCGTTCCTCCGAGGAAAAGAAAAATACCGGAGGGCGCAGCTCAAAGCTATATGAGGTGGTGGCAGACTATCGCGTGGCGATCGGTGTGAATATCACGAATCAGCATATCTCGGCGGTCGCGATTGACCTGCAGGGTACGGTTGTCGCGCACACCAGATTCCGTCAGGCGTTTGCCAGATGTGATGATTATTATAAGAAGCTCGGAGCTGCGGTTCAGACAGTTGTGCTGGAAGCAGGGCTTCAGGATGACCAGATTCTTGGAGTGGGGTTGGTAATTCCGGGGCTTCTGACGAAGGATGGAGAAAGTACTTATTATAGTCGGGTGCTTCGGCTGGATACGGATATGACATGCGAGGAAATTTCTGCCTATATCCCATATCAGACCCGTTTTTTTCATGATGCAAGCTCCGCTGCCTACGCAGAGAGCTGGTACAACCACGACGAGACGGATTTTTTCTATATGATGATCAGTGACAGTATCTGTGGTGCACCGATTTTAGATGCGCATCCGTACCGGGGTATGAATTTTCGCAGTGGTGAGATCGGTCACGTCCAGCTGATACGCGGCGGCAGGCAGTGTTATTGCGGCAAGCGTGGCTGTCTGGATGCTTATTGTAATACAAAGGTACTTGCGACCGTGACGAAAGGTGACCTGGCGCTGTTTTTTGAAGAGCTGGAAAAAGGAGAAGAGCGTGTACAGACCAGGTGGAAGGAGTATCTGCATTATCTCGTGACAGCAATCACGGCGGCCCGAATGCTCTTCGACTGCCGGATCGTGATTGGCGGATATCTGGGACAGTATATCGATACCTATATGGGAGAGGTCGAGGCGCTCATGCGCAAGGAAGATCCGTTTTCTGAGGATGTGGATTATCTGTCTGTGTGCGTATGCAAGACAGAGGCCTGTGCATCCGGCGGAGCGCTTTCGCTGATTGATCAGTTTATTCAGACGATATGAACGCAGATCGCGAAGCGACTGCGTTCATGAGCAAGTAGCGAAGCGGATTGCGAATGTCCGCTTTACATAAAAACAGAAATGAATGGCCGCTTCATTCCAAAGCATCAGGGAATGAAGCGGCCAGTTTTAACCTATATGATACACGGATTGCTTCGCATTTCATGCTCCCGCAATCCTAAAACACCTCAAATCCGCTCGGTGTTTTGCGGGTCCCAAGTTCAAAAGCCTTGTCATGCAAGCATGAACGACTTTTTGACCTTTTGACCCTGGCATCATCATTTTATGAGACAGCACAGCACTGCTGTGATTACCATATCCGGGAGTGTATTGCCGACCGGAAGATCGACCTTCATCAGCATCCGGTAAATCACAAAGCCGATGAACCAGAGGATCAGACTGCGCCAGTCAAAGTCGGATTCTTTACGATCCCGGTGCAGAATGAAAAAGTCTGCGATCTGTACGGCGATCATCGGTGCGAAGACAGAGCCGATCAGATAGAGGAAATCGGTGATGTCATCCATCGGGAACAGGATAGCGGCAATGGTTCCGATAATGGTCACTACGATTGCCGCATGGTTGCCTTTCAGCTTTGCTAGGACAGATTCGCTGGAGATTCCGGCAGAGTAGGCATCCAGAAACGTTGTCGTGACGGTTGAAAATACGATGATCAGCAGCCCAGCAATACTTAAGCCTGCTTTTAAGAGTATCTGCGCAATATCGGACTCCCCGGTGAACAGGGAAGCGCCCATGCCGATGATATACATCCAGCAGCTGACCAGTCCGTAGACGACCGCGCTGACGGCAGTAGCTTTGACCGGCTCTTTTGCTTCGCGGGTGTAGTCACTGATCAGTGGAAGCCACGAGAGCGGCATGGCGACGGCCAGTTCAACAGCAGCGCCAAAGGAAAGGCTGTCGTCCGGAACTGTGGTGATCACATTTCCGCTGAAAAAGATCACGCGGCAAAGTACGATCGTCAGCAGGAAAAGAAGTACCATGGCAACAGTATTGAGTTTGCCGAGGTTTGTGATGCCAATAAGGATCCATACAATGATGAGAAGTCCGATAATGAGACACCATACCCAGCGTCCGGCAGAGAAGATCCCGTCTGCGGCGAGTGCACCGTCATAGATCATGATGGCGGTCCATCCGACGAGCTGCAGGACATTCAGGATGGCGAACAGCAGTCCGCCCTTGCTGCCGAAGCTGGATTTTGTCGTTTCCATGGCACTTTTCCGACTGGTTCCGCCGATGACACCGGCGAGAAAGAGCATGATACAGCCGATGACATGTCCGACTAAAATAGCGGCGAGTCCACGGCCAAAGCCAAGAGAAGAAAAATAGGTTCCGGTTAAAATTTCTGCAATAGAGACACCTGCACCGAACCAGATGAGCGCATTATCCAGAAGGGAAGTTCGTTTTTCCATGATTCAGACCTCCTTTTCGTTTGTGAAAGCGTTGTGAATGGCAAAGCCGTGATCCATCGGACCGCTTCCGGATCCGAGATCCAGCATCGCGGCGAGTGCACCGGAAATGTATTCTTTTGCCTGTTCTACGGCTGCCGGAAGGTCGTAGCCTTTTGCAAGGTTGGACGCGATTGCGGAGGAAAGGGTACAGCCGGTACCATGGGTGTTCGGATTATTGATACGTTTTCCGCGGAACCAGCGTGCCATACCTTCATAATAAAGCAAATCGTTGGCGTCATTGAGATCATGTCCGCCCTTGCAGAGTACCGCACAGTGATAGGAATCAGAGATTACCTTAGCGGCTGAGATCATGTCCTCGGCCGTTTTGATGGACTGTCCGGAGAGTACTTCTGCCTCCGGAATATTCGGCGTCAGCACGGTGGCAAGCGGAAACAGTTCCTGCTTTAAAGTCTCGATCGCATCCTCACTGATCAGCCGTGCGCCGCTTGTGGCGACCATGACCGGATCTACGACAATATGTCTGGCTTCATACTGCTTCAGCTTCCGGGCGATGACCCGGATCAGCTCCTTGTCGGATACCATGCCAATCTTGACCGCATCCGGGTATATATCCGTAAAAATGCTGTCGAGCTGCTGGGCAAGAAACTCCGGGGTGCTGTTTAAAATGGCTGTAACGCCGGTTGTGTTCTGGGCGGTCAGAGCGGTGATGGCGCTCATGGCATAGACGCCGTTTGCCAGCATCGTCTTGATGTCTGCCTGAATACCGGCGCCTCCGCTGGAATCACTTCCGGCGATCGTTAATGCTGTTTTTCTTTTCATAATGATTCTCCTTCCTGATGTTCAGCATACGTTTTTTAACGCGACAGAAGGTGGTGCCCCCAATCTGCCGCAGAGCGGTATAGAAATATTAAAATTATGCGAGCATTGCATTAGTCGCGGTCTTCAGATCCGCTGCTGCCTTCTGAATATCCTTTTGTGCATAAATGGCACTGATGACTGCGATTCCGCAGATGCCGCTGCCGGAGAGTTTACCGACATTTTCTTTGGTGATGCCTCCGATTGCGATGACCGGGATCGAGACGGCGTCGCAGATCGCTTTTAAAGTGTCGTAAGAGACTTCCTGGGCATCATCCTTTGATCCGGTCGGGAATACAGCTCCGACGCCCAGATAATCGGCTCCGTGCCGCTCGGCTAAGATGGCCTGCTCAACGGTCTGCGCAGAGACGCCGATGATCTTGTCCGGTCCTAATTTTGCGCGGACATCCAGGGCTTCCATATCGCTCTGGCCGACGTGTACTCCGTCTGCATCCATTGCAAGTGCGATGTCCACGTTGTCATTGATGACAAACGGAACGTGATAGCTGCGGCACAGCTGCTGAAGTTCTTTTGCCTCCTCAAGAAAATGTGCTTCATCCAGCTTTTTTTCCCGCAACTGTACAAAGGTGACGCCGCCATCCAGGCTCTCCTTTACGACTGAGCACAGGCTGCGTCCGTTCAGCCAGTAGCGGTCTGTGACTGCATAGAGCAGAAGATTGTTTTTATCGCACTTCATATTTAGCCCCCTGATTCAGAATGTCGCCGGTCATGTTGCAGATCGCGTCGATGATGCGGTTGCGGTAGGTAGAATTACCCTCAAATTCCTGCATGTGACTCCAGCCGATTTCACCGGCAAGACCCATAGCAGCGACGGCTGCTGCCGCGGCCTCCAGTTTGTTGTCCGGATTTGCGGTGATAAATGCGGTCATCATGCCGGAGAGCTGACATCCGGTTCCGGTGATTTTGCCCATCTCCGGACGGCCGTTGCGGATGACGTAGCATTTGTCGCCGTCGCTTACGAGGTCAATCGCTCCGGTGATGGCGATGATAGCATGGCTCTTTTTTGCAAAGTCTTTTACAAATGCAACGGCAGAGTCAAGCGTCTCATCCGTTACAGCGTCGGCGACATCGGCATCAACGCCTTTGGTCGTTCCGCTTCCAAATGCGAGAGTTTTGATTTCAGAGATGTTGCCACGGATGACGGTCGGCTGCAGCTCGTCCATGATCCGAAGCGCGGTGTTCGTCCGAAGGGCGGAAGCGCCTGCACCGACCGGGTCGAGCAGGATCGGATGCTGAAGCTCCTTCGCGCGGTGTCCTGCGCGGAACATTCCCTCGATGCTTCTCTGATTTAAGGTCCCGATATTCAGGTTCAGACCGCCGCAGATTGAGGTGATATCCGCGACATCTTCCGGCTCATCCGACATGATCGGGCTGCCGCCACAGGCGAGCAGAATATTTGCCACGTCGTTGACGGTGACGTAATTGGTAATGTTGTGCACGAGCGGCACAAATGTTCTGACTTGATCAAGACAGGTTCCAAGCATGATTTTTGCTCCTTTTCTTTGATTGTACACTTGAGATTCTGAGCGTACATAAGATAACAGTCATCGGTATCCGAACATTGCAATCACAAATATAGCATGCATGTCTGGAAGAGACACGTATGAGCGATGCATTCTCTGTGATACACGATCTGCCGGGGGAGCAGCCATGCACAAAGCCTGAAAAAGAAAACGGACATGTCCGTCCGAACATATCCGTAAAAAGACAACACAAAAAAATATGCTGCGTATGATATATCCCTACGTTGGCATTATCCAAATCAGGTTTTGGGTCCAGACGATACAGCCTGTTCTCAGCCTGCTCACGGCAAGCTCCCCTTTTGCCAGACATTATAGCGCATATGGAAGAAAAATGCAATGATATGTTGAAATCAAAGTATCTTTTGACTCCAATATCATTTATAATGAAAGAAAAAATGAGGAGTGAAATAAATGTACAGTGATTTATTCAGCCGTGTCTACGACGCCTTTGGCTGGAACTATTATCCGGAGGAGTTTGCAGTGCTTTTGCAGCGCTGGATGGAAAAAAATCAGATTCGTGCGCAGTCGATGCTCGATATCGGCTGCGGAACCGGCGTGCTCTGCAGCAGGATGCATGCGTATGGGATGGATGCACAGGGAATGGATCTTTCAGAGGGAATGATCGCGATGGCGAAGGAGAAGTATCCGGAGCTGGTATTTGAGCAGGGAAATATGGTTACCTATGAAAGTGACCGGCAGTTTGATCTTGTGACGAGCACCTGCGATGCGATGAACCATATTCTGGAATCGGCAGATTTGCAGCAGGTGATGCGGAATGTATACAGCTACCTGGCACCGGGAGGATATTTTCTGTTTGACTTGCTGAAATGGGAGGAGACGGAAGAATGTGAGCCGGTCGACCTGGGCGAGCTGGATGGAAAACGGCTTCAGTTTCAGATTCATCGAACGGCGGATGGGCTAGTAAGACTGCAAATTGAGGTGTTTGAGGGAAGACAGCTGGTACATACAGAGGTGATCCGGGAACGAATCTATGATGCGGAGCGGATTTTGCAGATGCTGACGGAAGCCGGTTTTTCAAAGGTTCGGTATACAGATCGGCTGCTGGATGAGGAGTCTAATGCGGCGAGCACCTGGTTTGTAATTGCGAGAAAAGAAAAGCATTGACGGCTCGAAAGTGCTTGACAGATCCGAAAAAAAGGGATAAGAAAGAATCAGCATGAGTATAAAATAGAGGAGGAGCAGGCATATGAAGGTTGGATTTATCGGATGTGGAAACATGGCTAAGGCGATGATACACGGAATGCTCGGAAGCAAAAAGGTGCAGCCGCAGGAGATGATCGCCTCGGCGAAAAGCGAGAAGACGCGGGAAGCGATCAGCAGTCAGATCGGAATCCGGGCAGCAAAAACCAATACGGAAGTGCTGGAATTTGCGGATATCGTGTTTCTGGCGGTCAAACCGCAGTATCTGGAAGCGGTGCTTACCGAGATCAGAGGAGCGGTGCGCCCGTTCCAGGTGTTCGTTTCATTAGCACCGGGAAAAACACTTGACTGGCTATCTCAAAGGCTCGGAAGTGAGACAAAGCTCATACGGACGATGCCGAACACACCGGCGATGGTAGGCGCGGGGATGACCGGGCTTTGCGTAAATTCACGTGTGACAGAATCGGAGACGTCACTGGTCTGTGAGCTGTGCAACACCTTTGGACGGACGGAGGTCGTACCGGAGGCTCTGATTGATGTGGTTGTCGGCGTTTCCGGAAGCTCTCCGGCTTATGTATTTTTATTCCTGGAAGCGATGGCAGACGCGGCTGTGGCAGATGGAATGCCACGTGCGCAGGCATATGAATTTGCTGCTCAGGCAGTGATGGGAAGCGCGAAGCTGATGCTGGAGACCGGGAAGCATCCGGGGGAGCTGAAGGATATGGTGTGCTCACCGGCAGGGACGACGATAGAGGCTGTGCGTGTGCTTGAAGAAAAGGGCTTCCGCAGTGCTGTGATCGAAGCACAGAAGGCGTGTGTGAAAAAGGCAAAGGGGCTGTAACGGATATTTGGTTAGAATGAAAAATCTCCGGGAATCATGAGCATGCTCAAGTGAAATGAGCAGGTTCCGATTCCCGGAGGTTTTTTAAGCGAATCAAGCAAGTCACCTGCTTCAATTGCGCAAAGCAATAAGCAGAGCACTAAGCCTCAAGTCAGTGGAACATTTGACCGGCATATGCCCGGATCAGAGCATATCTCCCCGTTTAATATATCCAGGATTGCCTTCCTGAGAGATAATTTCCCGTCCGCGGGTGATTTTGGCCTGTTTGTCTACGACCTGATTTTCGATGTGGACATTCTCACCGATCATGCAGCCGCCGAGTACGATACTGTTGCGGATGACGGCGCCCTTTTTGATGACACAGCCGCGGCCGATGATGGAGTTTTCAATCGTGCCGTGTACCATGCAGCCGTTGGATACGACGGAATTTTTGATGCTTGCCGTATCAAAATAATGGGTCGGGCAGGAATCATTCGTCCGGGTGTAGATTGGCCATTCCTCGTGGAAGAGGTTCTGTGCGGATTTATAATCGATCAGCGCCATATTGGCCTCATAATAGCTCTTGAAATCTGTGATGGATGCAAAATAGCCGCGGTGTGCAACGCCCCGTACATCGAGCTCGCCGCATTCTTCGTTGACGATATCGGAGAGTGTGAACATGGAAGACATTTCCTTTGCCTTGTAGACAAGCTCGATGAACAGCTCTGTCTTCATGATATAAGTATCCATGAAAATATTGCGGTTCTTTACATTTCCATGGTTCGGCTCGATCGAAAGTACGCCCTTTTGTTTGTTCAGGTTCAGGATGTTGCAGCTTAAATAGGCGTCCTTTGCATTGTCTACTGCGTGGTAGAGCAGAGTGATATCTGCGCCGGATTCGACATGCGTCTGAATCAGAGACGAGTAGTCGATCGTGTAGACCATATAATTAGGTGCGATCACAACATACGGATTGCGAAGGCGGCGGATGTATTCCATATTTTCAAGGTAGGAAGCGATATCCGTATTGTAAAGGTCATTTACTGCGCGTGCCTCGCTGAACAGCAGATGCAGGCGGCCGCTCTTGGAGTTGATGTTGTAGTGGCGGCCTGTACCGACATGCTCGACAAGAGAGCGTGGCTTGTGGTTGACATAGACCTGGATGCGGTCAATACCGCTGTTGCTCATGTTTGAGATCGGAAAATCGATGACACGATATCTTCCGAGGAAGGAAAAGGCGCCGATAGGACGATAATCCTGCATGCCCTCCACGTAAATATTCCGCGAAGCGGAGTTTACAATTCCAAATGCATCGTACATATTATTCAGCCCCCTTTACACGTTTTGCCACGAGCTCAATGTGCTCGCTGTCTGCACTGCCGACTACGGCCTGCTTTCCGATCTGTACGCCGTCTGCCACAAGTGCACGTGTGACGACTGCACCGTCCTCTACGACTGCACCGGGCATCAGCACACTGTCGATGACCTTAGCGCCTGCGCCGACCTTGACATTCGTGAACAGGACGGAATTCTGTACGCTGCCTGCTACGACACAGCCCTGTGTGATATAGGCGTTTTTCACCTCGGCATCTGCGCTGATGTACTGCGGAAGCGCGGTCACATCCTCCGTGTAAATTCTCCAGCTCCGGTCGTTCAGATCCAGCTCATTCTTCGGGTTGAGCAGGTCCATGTTGGCTTCCCAGAGCGAATCGATCGTTCCGACATCTTTCCAGTAGCCCTTGAACTGATATGCGTACAGGCTCTTGCCATCGTTTAAAAGAGTCGGGATGATATCCTTTCCGAAATCGTGGTGGGAGTTCGGATCCTTAATGTCTGCCAGAAGGAGCTTGCGCAGGGTCTTCCAGTTAAATATGTAGATGCCCATCGATGCGAGATTACTCTTTGGCTCAGCCGGCTTTTCCTCAAATTCGTAAATGCTGCCGTCTTCATTTGTGTTCATGATACCGAAGCGGCTTGCCTCTTTTAGCGGAACCGGGATCACGGCAATCGTAGCATCTGCCTTGTGCTCCTTGTGGAATGCAAGCATCTTTGCGTAGTTCATTTTGTAAATGTGGTCACCGGAGAGAATCAGAAGATATTCCGGAGCGAATTTATCGATAAAATCAATGTTCTGGGAAATCGCGTCTGCAGTACCGCGGTAAACATCAAGCTCTGCGTCTGCCTTTTCACGCGGGGGAAGGACGTAAACACCGCTGTCCTTCGCATCGAGTCCCCAGCGTCCGCCAACGGATACATAGCTGTTCAGAAGCACGGACTCGTATTGTGTCAGGACGCCAACGACATCAATGCCACTATTGGCACAGTTACTCAGAGGAAAATCGATGATGCGGTATTTGCCGCCGTATGCTACTGCCGGCTTGGCTACTTTGCTGGTCAGCTCATGCAGTCGGCTGCCGCGTCCACCGGCCAGAATCATTGCTAACATAGTGTCTTGTTTCATGATGAGACCTCTCTTTCTCTTTCTTAACCCCACAGAATCAAGTCGAACACATGTGAAATCCGGCGCACGGTTCGGAACAGCGTCAGCTGACACATTTCTGAGATAAGCCATGGGTGCTATAAGGTATATTATACAATTATTTGTGAAAAAATTCCATATTTTTATGCAAAAAAAACGAGAAAATTTAAAAAAATTACAAAACAAAAGAAGAAACTTACGAGAAGCTTACATAGATGACACAGAATTTACCGTGAGCCATATGAAGAAACACAGAAAAGTGTAAAAATTAAGAAATCCTTTCGTGACAAAACGCCGGTTTATGCTTATACTGATAAGAGATTTTACAATTGGGAGACGATTCGTATGAAAAATCGACATTATCAGGATATGCTCTGTGCGGTGCGTCTGACGGCAGCAGTTCTGGCAGCAGTTTGTATCAGCCAGCCAATCGGGACATTTGCACAGGAGCTGTCATTGGATGCAGCGGTGGTGAATATCGGCGGGGAGCCGGAAGAGCAGACAGAAGCACAGGAACTGACCGGAAGCTGGTCGGTGGATAGCGCGTGGGTACAGACAAAGGCAGAGGATGAGGAAGAACGCTGGACCTACAAGCAGAGCGGAGCAGAGGCGGAGGAAGAGACGTCTACGATTGTGTGCAGCTATCTGGATACAAATTATTCGGTACTGGAGTATGAGCAATTGCGTGATATGCTTACCAATAATGCAGTATACAGCAATGCAGATGCGCAGATCAGCACGAGCGCAGCATATACCGATGCAAAGGATTACCTGTATATGCTGACAGTGGAGCCTTCCGGTGTGGATTACCAGGATATTTATTATTATGTCGTAGGGGACCGTCGCTGCTTCTGCGTCGAGGTACGGGAGTATCAGGCGGAGGCAGATGCGCTGGAGGCGGCACAGAAGAAGACACCGTCACAGACCGGGCAGGACATTGCGATGAAATTTACATGGAACATGGTGGGATAATATGATACAGGATATAGGAGCCGGGAGATTCCATAACGAATACAGAGCATGTACTCCGCAGCCCGGAGACCGGATTTTATGTTATCAAAACCGGAATGTGCTGGGCAGATATGAGGCTGGTCAGCTTACTTTTCTAACATATGAGGAAGCTGGCGGTCAAATGGAAGATACCTTCCGGTATTTATTTTCCATTGACGGGGTTGCTTATTTCCTTCCCGAAGCGGAAGCTTTTGGGGCAGATGCGATGCAAAGGCTTCCGGAAGGCGTCGGCTGGCAGCCGCTGGAGCTGTTTCGGACGGCCAGGCCGCGGGAAGCTGCATTTGCAGCAGTGACGGGCTTTCAGCTGGCAGAATGGTACCGGACGCGGCGTTACTGTCCGCAGTGCGGGCACAGGATGGTACACGATGACATTGAGCGTATGATGCACTGCACGAGCTGTGGACTGATGGAGTACCCGAAGATCTGTCCGGCAGTGATCGTCGGCGTGACAAAGGGAGATGAGATTCTCCTGACTCGCTACGCGGGGCGCAGCTATAAGAAATATGCGTTGATTGCCGGATTTGCAGAAGTCGGGGAGACGATTGAAGAGACCGTGCACCGGGAGGTCATGGAGGAGGTCGGACTGAAGGTAAAGAATCTTCATTATTATAAGAGCCAGCCGTGGTCAGCCTCTTCGACCCTGCTGATGGGCTTTTTCTGTGAAGCGGACGGAGACGATGAGATCCGGCTGGATCAGAGTGAACTTGCAGAGGCAAGGTGGTGTCCGCGTGCAGAGGTGCCGGAGTGGGAAGATGTCAGCCTCACGATGGAGATGATGCAGGTGTTCAGGACGAAAGGCATTCTTGAATTTAACCGTGAGACTTCCGGCGATACTTCAGCGGTGTGAGTCCGGTCTGCTTGCGGAACTCCCTCAGGAAGTTTCCAAAGTTGGAAAATCCACATTCCAGACAGATGTCCGTGACCGGTTGCGTACTGTCACGGAGCAGGGCACAGGCCCGGCGAATACGATATGCGTTTACATAGGCCATCGGCGACTGTCCAATGGCTTTTTTAAACATCCGGCAGAAGTATTGTTCATTCAGGCTGAGAAGACCGGCGAGGTCGCGGACGTAGATACGCTCTATATAGTGTGTATGTATATAAGAAAGGATTCGTTTCAGATCCTCGATATTCTGATCACGTGACGGCTGCTTTGATGTGAGCAGGCCGTGCTCGGAGCAGATGCCGAGAATATTTAAGAGCGCTGCTTTGATGAAGAGCTGCGGTGTCGCTTCTATCACATCGATCCCGTCCTGGTTGTGGCACTGCCGTACTATTTTCTGGTATTCAGAAAGCACCTGTCCAAAGCAGGGATCTGTTGAATGGATGCAGCGCGGCAGCAGCAGTGTATCGTCTGCAAGCGGTCCGAGCAGCCGTCTCTGTGCGGCATCATTGGATAGAAATGTAAGCAGGTACGGAGAGAAGACAACCGCGGACTCTGCACAACGATTCGCGGAAAAGATCCGGTGCAGTTCTCCGGAGCGGATGAAGTAGATGGCCTCCGAATCGACCGGATAGCGCTCCATATTTGCTTCGAGAATGAAATGTCCCTCCTGAAAATAGACGATTTCGATCTCTTCGTGCCAGTGCGGAGCGACAAAAAAGGAGTCGGCAGAAGCATCTGCGGTGTAATAGCCAAAGTGGAACAGTTCGCTTCCGTGCGTTCGTTCTTCTTTCAGGGAGGATGGGAGAGCTGGTTTCATAGACAAATCCTTTCCGGCCTTGCAGCCGACAGAGTATTACAAAATAACCTTGAGTTCATCGTACAATTGTAATATAATTACATCCAGCAAACAAGAACAAAAAGAAATAAATGGAGGTTTAATCATGGATATTATCTGTATGGGGGAAATGCTGATTGATTTTACACCGGGAAAAGAGGAGCGGAGCTATGTGTGCAATCCGGGCGGGGCGCCGGCAAATGCCTGCATTGCGATCGCACGGAACGGGCTTGAGACCGGCTTCCTTGGACGCCTTGGCAATGATGATTTTGGTAAGCTTCTGAAAAAGACACTGGAAGACAATCAGGTCAAAATGCTTTGCCCGGAGCTGACAGATAAGGCAGTGACGACGCTGGCTTTTGTCACCTTGTATGAGGGTGGAGAGCGCTCCTTTACGTTTGTGAGAAAACCGGGCGCAGATATTATGCTGGATGCGAAAGACATCACAGAGGAAATGCTTGCAGATACAAAAATGCTGCACGCAGGTTCTTTCGGAATGTCCGCGGATCCGAGCCGCACCGCTCATTTTGAGGCGATGAAGCTGGCAAAGAAGCTCGGCAAGCTGATCAGCTACGATGTCAATTACCGCAATATGATTTGGAGCTTTGAGGACGCAAAGAAGGTCGTAGATGAGGTGCTTCCGTATGTGGATCTGCTCAAGATTTCAGACGAGGAGCTCGATTTTGTCGGTGGCGAGGCGAATATTCCGGCGATGATGAAGGAGAATCAGATCAGCGTCGTGATCGAGACGCTCGGTGCAAAGGGTGCAAAGTTCTTTTTCGCAGGGCAGGAAGAGACCGTAGAGGGTCATAAGGTAAAGGCTGTGGATGCGACAGGAGCCGGCGATGCGTTTTGGGGCGGTTTCCTTGCAAGCCTTCTGATGAATGGAGTGACAACGGCCGATGATCTCACAGTAGATAAAATCCGCGAGGCGTTAAAGTACGGAAATGCATCTGGTGGACTGTGTGTACAGAAGATGGGCGGCATTCCGGCACTTCCGACAAAGGAAGAGATCGAGGCATTTTTAAAGTAGGACAGGAAGCGGTGGAAAGGGACTACAGACATGTACAGAGAAAAAATAGATGCATATATCGACAGCAAAAAGGACGAGATGATCGAGGATTTAAAGACGCTCGTACGGATCGACAGTCAGCGTGGCCGGGCGAAGGAAGGAAAGCCGTTTGGTGACGGCCCGGCTAAGGTAGTTGCAGCGGCAGAAGGACTGATGAAGCAGTATGGGCTTCAGACAACAAACTATGACAACTACGTTGTGACCGGCGATTTCGGGACGCAGGAGAAGGCGCTGGATATTCTGGCACATCTTGATGTCGTGCCGGTGACGGAGGACTGGACTGTGACAGAGCCGTTTCAGCCGAAGGTCGTAGACGGAAGAATTTACGGCAGAGGCACGGCAGATGACAAGGGACCGGCGATCGCGGCACTTTATGCGCTGCGTGCGATCCGGGAGCTGGGGCTTCCGATGAAAAAGAGTGTACGGCTGATCCTTGGCTCAGACGAGGAGTGCGGATCCGGGGATCTGGAGTATTATTATGCAAAGGAGCAGGAAGCACCGTACACCTTTACGCCGGATGCGGATTTTCCACTGATTAATATCGAAAAAGGCTCCTTTAAGGGTGAGTTTTCAGCAGATTTTCCGGCGGAGGATGCAAAGGCTTATGTGGTTTCCTTTACAAGCGGCGATAAGGTAAACGTTGTCCCTGCGCGTGCAACGCTTGTTGTGGCCGGGGTAGAAGCAGCTGTAGTAGAAGAGGCGGCGGCACGTGTAACGGCCCAGACGAATGTGGCATTTATCACAGAGAGTCAGGCGGATGGCACAGTAAAAGTCTCTGCGAGGGGAGTGGCGGCCCATGCATCCACACCTGCAGAGGGGAAAAATGCGCTGACCGCGACGCTTCGGCTGATCACGGCACTTCCGCTGGATGCGACAAAGGGACTGACGGCGCTGCTTGGCCTTGAGGCACTTTTCCCGTATGAGGATACGTGCGGAAAGCAGGCCGGAATTGACCGGGAAAATGAGGAATCCGGGGCACTGACACTGTGCTTTAGCATTATGGATTATACGCCGGAGCATCTGCATGCGATTTTTGATGCGCGTCTGCCGATTGGCTGCACAAAGGAGAATACAAGCTATCCGGTAAAAGAAGCGCTGGCACAGTATGGCATCACGCTGGATAATGATGAGCTGCGCGAGCCGCATTGCGTACCGGGCGATTCCTGGTTTGTACAGACGCTGCTCGGAAGCTATGAGCGTTACTTCGGAAAGAAGGGAAAAGCGCTTTCGACCGGCGGTGGGACATACGTGCATGAGCTGGAGCGGGGCGTTGCATTTGGCTGCATGGTTCCGGAGGTCGATAATCACATGCACGGTGATGATGAGTTCATGGAGATTGAGATGCTGCTGCGCAGTGCGAAGATCTTTGCTGACGCGATTATGAAGATCTGCAATGCAGAATAAGCTGTGAATGTCATATAAATTGAACGCAGATAAGCATTCCCCCGCTTCAAGTGCGCGGAGCACTAAGCGACGGGTGAGGGGGATGCTTATGTCAGTGGGAGTTGAAAGCTCCCACTGACAGATCGCGAAGCGACTGCGTTCATGAGCAAGTAGCGTAGCGGATTGCGAATGTCCGCTTTACTATTCTTGAAAATGGGGAGGTCGTGGAGGCCTGAGAGTAAACCGTACGGTTTTGACCCTTAGAACCTGATACAGATAATGCTGGCGCAGGAAAACAGGACGTAGACGATGCAACAGGTGTCGTTTTCTATGATGTTTGAAAGCCGGTGTGTTTTGCACACCGGCTTTTCTTGAACCCAACATCTTTAAGCAGCGGGACACCGGCGGAATGGGCGTACACAAGACAGTTCCAAAACAGTTCCAAAACAGAGAGGAGCTGCTGCTGAGCTTTGGAATCCATCCATGGTATGCAGATCAGCCTCGGACAGAGGAAATGCAGGAGGCATACGGCGAGTGTGATTACATTGAAGAAATCGGAATGGACTCTGTCTGGTGTGACATCCCACTGGATATCCAGCAAAAACGGCTGGAGGAGCAGCTGCAGATCGCGGCAGATCTAAAGAAGCCGGTATTGCTGCATACGAAGGGGCAGGAGAAAAGAATTGCAGAATTGCTGCGCGGTTTCCCGTATCATATCTGTGTACACTGGTATTCCGGTACCGAGCAGGATCTGGAGCCCTATCTGGATATGGGCTGCTATTTTACACTGGGGCCGGATTTTTCGGCGGCATGTGGCTCTGTGGCGGATCGACGGCTGCTTCGTGGATTTTCAAAGGAAGAAAAAAAACAGAAACGGTCATTATATCAAAGAATGCTACAGGAAATTCCGGTTGAGCGATTGTTTATAGAGACGGACGGGATTTCCGCAGTTGCATGGACGATGGGAGAAGCGGAGGCAGAGTGGAACATGCTGCCGTTTGCGCTGCAGGCAAATATGCAATCGCTGGCAGAAGCGACGGGGAAGAATGAGGCAGAGCTGCAGCGGCAGCTCTGCCGGAACCTGGGAAGGTTTTTACAAGGATAGATCATCAGTCTGAGACAAGCGTCAGATTCCGGATATCCGGATCAATCATCATGGAATAATTCGTGTAGTATACAACGAAGCCGGGCTTGGCACCGTTTGGCTTTTTCACATGCTTTTTTTCCACATAGTCGATCTCGACTTTCTCTGCATCCCGGTTCTTGGAGTAATATGCGGCTAAACGGGCTGCCTCCTCAAAGGCCCGGTCCGGAAGTGCCTCCCCGTGCGATTTGACGATGACATGGCTTCCGGGAGCGCCTTTTGCGTGGAACCACCAGTCGTTTCCGGAAGCAAATTTAAAGGTCAGCTCATCATTTTGGTAATTATTTTTTCCGACATACATATCGAAGCCGTCTGATGAGCGGTAATGGTACGGATGAGAGGTGATTTTTACCCGTTTACCATTGTATCTGCGGCGGATGTATCCGGCGTCGGTCAGCTCTTCCTTGACCTGTACAAGATCGTCCTCAGAAAGTGCCAGATCCATAAAGGTACAGATGGATTCGAGCTGGTCAATTTCCGCCTTTGTCTCCTCGATCAGCTCCGTGAGTGCTTCATAAGTACGTTTGAGCTTGTTATATTTATTGAAATAGCGTTGTGCATTTTCCTGCGGTGTCAGCGTCGGATCAAGCGGCACGGTCATCATTTCATTCGTATAATAATTCAGAGCGTCAAAGCTTTTTGCCCCCGGATTGATTCCATAGCCGTAGGCGTGGATCAGCTCACCGTATACTTTGTACTGGTCACGTTTTTCTGTGTCTTTGAGCTGCTTCATCTGCAGCGCATATTTTTTGCGGTTGCGCTCCAGAGCAGTCACCGTGATGTGACGCAAATCTGCGGATTTTTGCCGGATGCGTGTGACCGTATTTTTCCGGGCATAATACTGTTCGAGTACTTCAGAGATCGTCGGATATTCCGTGATCTGCATATCTGCATACATCGTAAGCGGAAGGGAAGAAAACTCGACCGGGTCACCATGGCAGTCGCTGACGATCAGAGGTGTGTAGCGGTGCTGCTTTATGTCCTCCATCATAAGGTCGAACAGATGATAGAGATGCAGCCTAGCCATTTCCTGGATCGTATTTGCACTCTGGTCGGATTCCAGAGAAGCACGGTGGCACAGTTCCTCTGCAATGACCGGGCTGATGCCGGTATAAGAGGAATAGATCGCCTTTGCGAGCTTCATCGGTTTGGAAAAGACGCTCTGACAGAATGCATCCTCTGTGGTGGAGAGCGGGTCGAGCTTTTCCTGTGTCTGCGCAATAAAGTACGGACGGCCGGGAAGTACCTCGCGCACGGAGCTGGTCTGTGCGGATACGCGCTTGATGCTGTCAATGATCGTGCCGTTGTCATCGCAGAAAATGAGATTGCTGTGCTTGCCCATCAGCTCGAGGACAAGATCCTTGCGGCAGAGGTCGCCCATCTCATTTAAATGCTCGATCTCAAAGTGGATGATGCGCTCTAAGCCGGGCTGATAAACCCGCATGATTTTCCCGCCGCCGATGTGCTTGCGCAGCAGCATGCAAAATGCCGGGGCAGTGACCGGAGAGGGTTTATTGACCGAAGTGAAATAGATCAGCGGAAGGCTTGCGCTTGCTGAGAGCAGCAGCCGGACCTGACCGGAATTCGGGCTTTTTAAGGTGAGGAGCAGTTCGTCTGCCTCCGGCTGGGCGATTTTGGCGATGCGGGCGCCCGCAAGATTTGCATTCAGCTCCGCCACTATATTTGAAACAACAATGCCGTCTAATGCCATAGAAACATACCTCCATAGTTCAAGTGAACGCTGCAGAAGACTGCAGACATTTAAAATTTATCATATCAGATTTTGAAAGAAAAAACAATTGGCATTGACGGCGGAAGGGCGATCGACTATAATGAATCAGTATGGGAACTTATGCCATCAGCAGAAAGTGCCGCAGGGGCAGGAAGGATATTTGACATGATAAAAAGTATGACGGGCTTTGGCCGATGCGAGAATCACCAGGGCAGCAGAAAGTTCACCGTCGAGATGAAGGCAGTGAATCACCGTTATTTTGACGTAAGCATTAAGATGCCGAAGAAGCTTGGATTTTTTGAGGCAGCGATCCGCGGCGTACTCAAGCAGTATGTGCAGCGCGGAAAGCTGGATGTATTTGTCACCTATGAGGATTATAGCGAGGGACAGGGCGCTTTAAAATATAATGAAGAGATCGCGGCAGAGTATCTGAAGTATTTCCGGAAGATGGAGGAGACCTTTGGCCTGGAAAACGATATCCGGGTGTCGACGCTTGGCAGATGTCCGGAGGTGCTGACGATGGAAGATACGGACATCGACGAGGAGGAGATCTGGGCAGAGCTGAAAAAGACCCTGGAGGGTGCCTGCGAGCAGTTTGTACAGGCCAGAGAGCGGGAAGGCGAGGCTTTGAAAGCAGATCTGCTTGACAAATTGGATGGAATGGACGAAAATGTAACTCTCATCGAGACACGGTATCCGCAGATCGTCGCAGAATACCGGCAGAAGCTTGAGGAGAAGGTAAAGGAGCTGCTCGCAGATGTGCAGATGGACGAGGGAAGGATCGCGGCGGAGGTCGTGATTTTTTCAGACAAGATCTGTACGGATGAGGAGACGGTGCGGCTTCGAAGCCATATCGCGACCATGAGGGATGCACTGCTTAAGGGCGGAAGCATCGGAAGAAAGCTGGATTTTATTGCACAGGAGATGAATCGGGAAGCCAATACGATTCTCTCAAAGGCGAATGATCTGGCGACCTCCAATGTGGCGATTGATCTGAAGACTGAGATCGAGAAGGTCCGGGAACAGATCCAGAATATCGAATAAAGACTTGGGAGGCAGCGATGGCAGGACTGGTGAACATCGGCTTTGGCAATCTTGTAAACGACCAGAAGATTTCGGTTGTGGTAAATCCGGATGCGGCGCCGGTAAAACGGCTGGTGCAGAACGCGAAAGAGCAGCATCTTGTGATTGATGCCACGCAGGGAAGAAGGACAAAGGCAGTCATTGTGCTGGAGAGCGGTCAGGTGGTGCTTTCGGCGGTTCAGCCGGATACCATTGCCAGACGGTTTGCCACACGGCAGCTGTCCGAGCAGGAAGGAAAGGGAGAGGAGCATGAATAGAAAAGGAATTCTTGTTGTCGTATCCGGGTTTTCCGGTGTGGGAAAAGGGACTCTGATGAAGCTTCTGACGGAGCGTTACGGACAGTATGCGCTTTCCATTTCCGCCACCACACGCAGCCCGCGTGCGGGAGAGGAAGACGGAAGGGAATATTTTTTCCGGACGAGAGAAGCATTTGAAGAGCTGATTGCAAACGATCAGCTTGTAGAGTACGCAGAATATTGCGGAAATTATTACGGGACGCCGCGGGAATATGTGGAGAGCCAGATGGAGCAGGGGCGCGATGTCATTCTGGAGATCGAGCTGCAGGGAGCTTTAAAGATCAAAAAGAAGTTTCCAAAGGCACTGCTGCTCTTTATCGTACCGCCGGATGCAAAGACACTGCTTGACCGTCTGCGGGGCCGGAATACGGAGACCGAGGATGTCATCCAAAAGCGTCTTGCACGTGCCGCGGAGGAGTCTGAGGGCATTGAGCAGTATGATTACATTATTGTAAATGATGATCTCGAACAGAGCATGGAGCTGATGCATCATCTGATCGAGAGTCAGCATAATAAAACAGACCGGAACCTTGCATTTATCCATCAGATACAGGAAGAGGTTCGGGAATTTGTGAAAGGAGAAAAATAATTATGTTACATCCGTCTTATTCAGATTTAATGAAAGTAGTAAACAGTGGCGTAGAGGAGGGCGAGACTCCGGTAGTCAACAGCCGTTATTCTATCGTTATGGCGACCGCGAAGCGTGCGCGTCAGATCATTGCGCGTCAGTCCAAGGGAGATCTGGACGTTCCGGTGATTTCCAAGCCGCTCTCCCGTGCAGTGGAGGAGCTTGCAGATGGTGAGCTGAAGGTACTTCCGGAGAAGAAGGAAGAGGATGAGGGCTGAAAAGGGGCGATGACCATTGAAAGAGGTAAAGCAGTTCAGTAAAAGCTATATTTTTATCTCGGCGCTCTATGTAGTACTGGGAGTAGCTTTACTGGCGTGGCCGATGATGTCTGTAAAGATGATCTGCTACGGACTTGCTGTCGCGATGATTGTGATCGGCATTTCCTATGGAGTGATGTATTTTACAAAGGATAATCTGCAGGGCTTTCTTCAAATGGATCTTGTGATCGGGATCGTCTGCCTTGCGTTCGGCCTGTTTATTTTACTGAATCCGACCTTTTTGGGGTCGGTGCTTCCGTTTGCAATGGGCATTATTTTACTGCTCGGCGCAATCGTGAAAATTCAGAGTTCCATCAATATGAAGCGGTTACGTTTTGCCAAATGGTATCTGGTACTGATCTGTGCGATTCTGATCGGCGCGCTTGGCGTTGTATTGCTGTGCAATCCATTTCAGAAAGAGGAGGATATGATTCTCTACATCGGGATCTGTCTGATTCTGGATGGACTGACAAATCTGACGAGCCTGATCTGCATTCAGGTGCGGGTCAAGCAGCTCAACCGTCTGCAGAAGGAGTATCCGCAGGCGGATGTCAGCGATCTGCTTGAACAGAAGGAAAAGGCGAAGGCACAGAAGCAGCAGCCGGTCGTCTATGAGATGGAGCCGGAAGACAAAGACAGGAGTAATGAATGAAAATATTGTTTATTTCCCTCGGCTGTGACAAGAATCTTGTGGATTCTGAGGAAATGCTTGGCTTATTAAACAGCCGGGGCTATACATTCACAGACGATGAGACAGAGGCAGATGTGATCATTATCAACACGTGCTGCTTCATTAACGATGCAAAAGAAGAGAGCGTACAGACGATTCTCGAGATGGCAGAATATAAAAAGACCGGAAAATGCAAAGCACTCATCGTGACCGGCTGTATGGCACAGCGCTACAAGCAGGAGATTCTCGATGAGGTGAGTGAGGTCGACCAGGTGCTCGGCACGACTGCCTATGAGAAGATTGTGGAGGCGGTGGATGAGGCACTTGCGGGCAGCCGTGGTGTGGAGGAGAAGCCATTATCCTACCTTCCGCAGACCGATGCGAAGCGCATGGTGACGACCGGCGGGCATTATGCCTATCTGAAGATCGCAGAAGGGTGCAATAAGTGTTGTACCTACTGTATCATCCCGAAGCTGCGCGGACGTTACCGCTCGGTTCCGATGGAGTGGCTGATCGATCAGGCGAAGGAGCTCGCTGCACAGGGAGTGAAGGAGCTGATTCTCGTTGCACAGGAGACGACAGTCTATGGTGTGGATTTGTACGGGAAAAAGTCACTGCATCTGCTTCTGGAGCAGCTCTGCCGGATCAGTGGGCTGCGTTGGATTCGGATTCTTTATTGCTATCCGGAGGAGATTTATGAAGATCTGATCCAGACAATGAAAAGAGAAGAGAAGATCTGTCACTATTTGGATCTGCCGATTCAGCATGCATCCGATGCCGTGCTCAGACGTATGGGTCGCAGGACGACACGGGCGGATCTGGAGCAGATCGTGACGCATTTGCGGGAAGAGATTCCGGACATCGTGCTTCGCACGACACTGATTGCCGGATTTCCGGGCGAGACTGAGGAACAGCATCAGGAGGTCATGGAATTTATCGATGAGATGGAGTTTGACCGACTCGGGGTGTTTACCTACTCTCAGGAAGAGGACACACCGGCAGCATCCATGCCGGATCAGATTGATGAGGAGACGAAGCTGAACTGGCAGGAAGAGCTGATGGAGCTTCAGCAGGAGATCGCGTTTGACCGTGCGGAGGAACGGACGGGCAGTGTGGTCACGGCAATGATTGAAGGTAAGGTCGCAGATGAGGATGCCTATGTGGCACGTACATATGGCGATGCGCCGAATGTGGATGGATTGCTGTTTGTACAGACGACGGAAGAGCTGAATTCCGGCGATTTTGTGCGCGTGCGCATTACCGGTGCGGTGGAGTATGATCTGATCGGTGAGCTTACAGAAGATATTTGACGACAGATAGGAGTGTTGATTATGAATTTACCGAATCGACTGACGGTGCTTCGCGTATGTATGGTACCGGTATTTGTAGTATTTATGCTCTGGAATGGGCTTGGCAGTTCGGCGAAATATGTAGCTGCTGTGATTTTCATTCTTGCGAGTATGACAGACTGGCTCGACGGATATCTGGCGAGAAAGAACAATCTGGTGACGGATTTTGGGAAATTTATGGATCCGATCGCGGATAAGCTGCTCGTCTGCTCGGCAATGATCTGCCTGGTAGAAAAGGGTGCGCTTCCGGCCTGGATCGTAATCATTATTATTGGAAGAGAGTTTATCATCAGCGGATTCCGCCTTGTGGCGTCGGACAAGGGCGTCGTTATCGCGGCAAGCTACTGGGGTAAATTTAAAACAGTTTCTCAGATGCTGATGGTGATTCTTCTGATCCTGGATCTTGGCGGTGTATTCCATACGATCGCGCAGGTGCTCATGTGGATAGCGCTTGTGCTGACTGTTGTGTCGCTTGCTGATTATATGGTAAAGAACCGCAGCGTGCTCTCGGGAGATATGTAGACTGCTGCAAGTCTTCTGTTTTAATTGTGCAGAGCAATAAGCAGCGGATGAAATGCAAATAGGATAGGTGACAAAGATTAAATGGGGCAGGAGATGTATATCGCAATGGTGTATACATCTCCTGCTTTTTGTTGATTTTTATGGCCGGACAGTTTTTTCTATTTGTGTCGGTTAAATTGCTTCATCAGTGCACACATCCGGTCGATCCGCTGGGTTTCCTGAGGGGATTTTCCAATTTTCAGTACACGGATGATGGTATCGATTTCAGTCGGGTCAAACGAGAGCTGTCCGGAAGCGGCAGACATGAGAAACGGGAGCAGCTCGTTCTGGCTTTTTCCCTGCGCCTGTCCGGCGAGAGAGGTCAGAAGCTGCAGCTTTGCAGGATCGATTCCCGAAAGCGCAGGGTTTTCCATCCAGGAATTTGGATTCATAGAAAAACCTTTCCAGAGCATTTTGGAAACACGCTCTATCAGCATCGAAGTATGCTCATATACACTTCGCATTTCAGGACGATTCGTCTTCCGGAGGCTGCATCATGACGGAATACAATTCCATCAAAGAGCATACCTGCCCGAGCTGATCGATCAGCTCCAGCTCCGAACCATCGCAGTAATTGCGCATTTCCGCGAGCATTTCCGGAAGGGATGCAGAAGAGGCGACATTGCAGGCATGGAGACTTCCCTGTTTCTGAAAAAAGGCAGAGAGGTTCCGAAGCTCCAAAAGCTTGATCAGAAGCGAAAGAGACCGCTGGCTTGGCGGCGGTAGAAAAGCGACTGCAGCTTTTATTAGCTGGAGATGGTTCTGATTTGCAATTTCGTCGATGGGAGTGAGCATGGCGGCCCCGATGCTTTTTTTCTAATCATATGTTGCCTAGACATATTTTAGAACCGGAATCCGCCCGGCGACAGGCACCGGTGCCCCCAAGATGGAATATGGTAAGAATGGAAGAAAAACAGCAGGTGAGGGTATGCATCAAATTATTATAGATGGAAATGCGTTTTATGAAATCGATGAGGATTGTGTGAGGCGAAAGCAGGAGAAAGCAGCTGCGGCGCGGCAGCGGATAGAAAACAGGAAACAGGAAAAAAAGAATATGGGACAACAGACCGATCTTGTGAAAAACGGAAAAAAGCAGTTCTTGTAAAGTAAAAAAAGGCGGGGCGCAGACCCCGCCGACAGCTGCCATCAGCAGCCGCATCCGTTGCCGCAGCCATTGCCGCAGCCAAGGAAGTTATTGCCGTTTCCGCAGAAGAGCAGAAGCAGGATAATCCAGCAGCAGCTATCGTTGCCGAAGCCGTATCCGCTGCCGCAGCCATTGCCGTTTCCACAGCAGGCGAGCAGAAGGATGATCCAGATCCAGTTGCTGCATCCGCAGCCGTTGTTGCAGCCGTTGTTATCACATCCACATCCACAGTTTGTTGCAGCCAAATCGCTCATTTTGTTTCCTCCGAGAGATCATTTACAGTGTATCATATGCCTGTCGGTTAAAAAGGTTCAGAAAGAAATTTTGTGTTATACAATCAATTCGAATGTATGGTACAAATCCAGGGTGCCATAGCCCCATTCCCGGTTCGGATAGACATAGGCGCTGCTTTGCCGGCTCCCACGCAGGAACAGCATTTTGACCTGTTGTGCGGTGAAGGTGAGGGGTGGATGCATTTGCCGCCCCCCCTGGGCAAGGAGTGCGGTAGCGCCTGCAGTCAGTGCAGAGGCAGCACAGGAGCCGGTGAACGCTTCGTAGCCGCCGCCTGCAACCGGGGCAGTGACTGAGACACCGGGCGCGGCAAGGTCCGGCTTGATGATCTCATTTTGCGTATACCCGCGGCCGGAATTCAGAAACAGACGGTTGCTGTCGGCATCGTAGGCGGCGACAGAGAGAAGCGATGAAGCACAGGATGGGATGACGAGTGTGGTATCCGGATTGGGAGCGGTAAAGAATGTGCCCGGTGAAGACAACCCGGTAATCGGAAGCCAGAGATGAAAGCTTCCGTTTATATAGGAGCGATTTACGACGTGAAGTCGCCAGATTCCGGTCGATGGGTGTTCGATCCGGATCTGAATGACCTGCTGTCCGGTGGAGAGTTCGAGAGCAGAGTAATAGACATAAATTTTGGTATTTTCCAGAGCAAAGGTAAATTCCCGGTAGGAGAATGGTCCATAATAAGTAGGCTGGATCGATTCGCCGAGCGGAGAAGTGAAGCCGATGTCATAGAGCTCGAGCGGCTCTGCCCAGAATTCCAGCGTGACTCCTTTGGAAGCATCGCGGATCAGAAGCTCCAGCTCGGCAGATTCGGCAGCACGGTTGAGTTTGCCGTAGTAATGATGGGACATTCCGGCCTCATTTCCGGTGCCGGCTACGACGTAGGTTCCGCCGAGCAGCAAAGCAGAAGAGAGAACCTCTTCAAGAGGTGTGTTTCCGGTGTGGCTGCCCTGATTACTTCCGAGTGAGATGCAGATGACGAGCGGCATGCGAAGCCGGATTGCGGTGTCGATGAGATAGCGGATACCGAGCATCAGATCGTTTTCCTGAAATGCCGTCGCATCGTCCGGGATCAGAAAATAGTCGCGCAGGTACTGCTTGGCCGGCTTGAGCTTTACGACGGCCAGGGTGCTGTCCGGCGCCGCACCGGTAAAATCAGCCTCCGGATCTGCGCTGCCGCAGGCAATCCCGGCGACGGCGGTTCCGTGCCCGTCAAAATCATGAGAGGGAACGATGCGATAAGGCTCTTCAGAAAAGAGGGCCTGATTGATGGCATCCTCCTGATATTCACTGCCATAGGAAAAACCTTCCGGTGCAATTCCGGTTGAATCGGACTGATCCCAGAGAGCAGCGATCCGGGTCGTTCCGTCTGCTTTTCGGAAGGCGGGGTGCCGGTAGTCGATGCCGGAGTCGAGAAAACCGATGAGAATTCCGGTTCCGAGGAGTCTGAGATAGGGCTGTGTCTGGGCAGAAAGGATGCCGGAGCGCTCCAGACTGGAGAGACTGATAAAGGTGTAAAGCTTTGGTACGCTGATATAGCCGATCTGATGTGCTGCGTATAGATTTTCCGAGAGCGGGGCATAGAGGATACTGTATTGCCGGTCGACGGGCTGCTCCTGATAGCGCTCCTCGATCCGGAACGGGAGCAGCTGTTTTTTTACAATGATATCGGAATAGTCCTCTGAAATAGCGGGAATGGGAGAAGGCATAAGGAACCTCTGGATATATGGATTCCGGACAGTATATGGGTTATCTTTTTTAAATATGATGATGTTTGCAGAATTGCGAGAGCTGCTTCGCAGCGGAGCAATTCGCAGGCATCAGTTTAGGATTGCGGGAACGTAACAGAAAACTCCGAAAGAAAAAGCACGCCTGATCTTTCGGAGTTGATGCTATAATTTAATATTTTTTTTGATTGCCTCGAAGCTTTCGTGGCTGATGACATGCTCGATTTTGCAGGCGTCATTGGTAGCGACCTCAGGGCTGACGCCAAGCTGGATCAGCCATGCAGATAAAAACTGATGACGATCATAGATCTCATCCGCGATCGCTTTGCCGGATTCGGTCAGGGTAATAAAGCCGCTGTCCGATACGACGATGTGTTTCTTTTCGCGAAGATTTTTCATTGCAATACTGACGCTTGATTTTTTAAAGCCTAATTCATTCGCAATATCTACTGAACGTACAACCGGAAGCCGGTGACTGAGTATTAGAATTGTCTCGAGATAGTTTTCCGCAGATTCATTGACATTCATGTAATTCCCCCCTTTTTCGTTATTGATACCTTGGAAAGCAAGTTATCTTCTTCAGTATAGCATACTTTTTGCCACTGGTAAAGGAAACAGATTTGTATTTTTTCTCAGTAGGAAGAACTAACTCAACGCCTTTTTGTGTTCAGATAAATCAAACACCATGCAGCAAAGCCGTGGAGATGAAATATCCATGCAAGCCTGGCTGCTTGGCCCGGTGTTCGCAGGAATAAATACCGGAACTGAATAAAAGAAAGTATCAGAAAGGGAAAAGGTGCATAGGATGATAGAAAGAGCGCTGCAGGAGTGAATATGAATCGGGTCAGAGAGGCGTTGCATGCCACAGAGATACACCGTGCGGGAATCACGGGAATGGGAATTACCGCAGCTGTCCTGGATACCGGTATCAGCCGCCATCCGGACTACAGCGAGCGGATCGTGGCATTCCGGGATTTTGTCAACGGAAAGCCGTCGTGTTATGACGACGCCTCCCATGGTACACATGTGGCGGGGATTCTTGGAGGAAGTGGGAAAAGCAGCGGTGGGAAATATTGTGGAATCGCACCCGGCTGTCGGATCGTTTCCGGAAAAGTGCTCGATGGCTTTGGGGCAGGCGAAGTGGAAAATCTGATCCGGGCGATCGAATGGGTGATAGAACAGCGAGATGTGTATCGAATCCGGATTCTTAATATTTCGGCAGGAACAACCAGGACGGAAGAAGACCGACAGGCGAGAGAGCTGCTCCGGTGTGTGGAGCGGGCATGGGACGGCGGATTGGTCGTGATCGTGGCAGCGGGAAATCTGGGGCCTGATCCGGAAAGCATTACGATCCCGGGCAACTGCAGAAAGGTTATTACCGTGGGGGCATTTGACCACTATTCCGGGTGCGGACCGACCTCTGAGTGTATCTGCAAGCCGGAACTGGTCGCACCGGGGACACGGATCATCTCCTGCTATTCAGGGTTTCGAAGGGGCGTGTATTATACGCGAAAAAGCGGAACCTCCATGGCGGCTCCTGCGGTGGCCGGCGCGGTGGCACTTTTACTGGAACAGGAGCCGGAGCTGACGAATGTTGAAGTAAAGATGCGGCTGAAGGAGGCTGCCGTCGATACCGGCATGCCGAAAAACTGCCAGGGATGGGGTATGCCGGATCTGCGACGTTTACTTCTTTGGCATGCGGACGGAAAAAGATATATTTGACGCAGTATAGAGAAAATGGTAAAATGAACCGGAACCAGTTCGGGGCGGAGAACGTCCGAAAAAAACAGAGTTAATAAGAGGAGATGCTTTATGGAAAAGATTAAAATGACCACGCCGCTTGTTGAGATGGACGGCGATGAAATGACAAGAGTCCTCTGGAAAATAATCAAAGAGGAACTGATTTATCCGTATATTGACCTGAAAAGTGAATATTATGATCTGGGACTGGAGCACCGGAATGAGACCAATGATCAGGTGACGATTGACAGTGCGAATGCAAATAAAAAATATGGCGTTGCCGTGAAATGTGCGACGATTACTCCGAATGCAGCGCGCGTGAAGGAGTACAACTTAAAAGAAATGTGGAAAAGCCCGAATGGTACGATTCGTGCGATTCTCGATGGTACGGTATTCCGTGCACCAATCACCGTAAAAGGTATTGAGCCGTATGTGCGGTGCTGGAAAAAGCCGATCACGATCGCAAGACATGCGTATGGCGATGTATATAAGAATACAGAGATGATCGTGGACGGACCGGGAAAAGCCGAGCTTGTTTTTACCGGAGAGGACGGTACGACAAAGAGGGAGACGATCTTTGATTTCCGTGGTCCGGGCGTGCTGCAGGGGATGCACAATCTGGATCGTTCGATTGAGAGCTTTGCGAGAAGCTGCTTCAATTATGCACTTGATACAAAGCAGGATCTCTGGTTTGCGACGAAGGATACGATTTCGAAAAAGTATGACCATACGTTTAAGGATATTTTCCAGGAAATTTTTGAAAAAGAATACCAGGAAAAATTCGGTGAGGCAGGGATCACTTATTTCTATACGCTGATTGATGATGCGGTGGCGCGGGTCATGAAGTCGGAGGGCGGATTTATCTGGGCATGCAAGAACTATGACGGAGATGTTATGAGCGACATGATTTCTTCTGCGTTTGGTTCGCTGGCGATGATGACCTCTGTGCTCGTCTCTCCGGATGGCAATTATGAGTATGAGGCGGCACATGGGACGGTACAGCGCCATTATTATAAGTATCTGAAGGGTGAAGAGACATCCACGAATTCCGTTGCGACGATCTTTGCGTGGACCGGAGCTTTGCGCAAGCGCGGAGAGCTGGATGGGATTTCTGAGCTTTGTCAGTTTGCAGACCGGATGGAGCAGGCAGTTATCACTACGATCGAGAGCGGTAAGATGACCAAGGACCTGGCTCTGATCACTTCTTTGAAAGACGTGACTGTCTTAAACAGTGAGGACTTTATCAAGGCGGTGCGTGCGACCTACGACTGCTGCGGTTCACAGACTTCCTTATAATCCTGCAAGTCGGAAGCAGATTGAGGATATCCGCTTTTGTTGCTGATCGAACAGGAACCTGTGGGCGACAGAAAAAAAGGATTGCGTATCTGCCAATAGTAGAGTATAATCATGTTATAAGTTCCTGGGGTGTTCGACAATCCCTGTGTTTTGAACCTACATTTACTTTAAACGGGATTCCTATATCGCGCGGCATATGCCAGGCCTCCGTTTGCAGTGGAAGGCAGAAGTCGTTGCTGCGGTTACCCACCTAGCTCAGCTAGGAGTCAGAAGCAGGGAAACGGCACTCTGGGTATTAAAGACAGTATGACGAAGACAGTTGTTTATTCGCAGCTGTCTTTTTGTTTTACAGGAAATTGCATCGTGCTCCGATCCGCGGCTTATTGCTTGGCACAATTGAAGCAGAGGACTTGCCTGATTCGGTTAAAAGCCCGCAAAAAGAATGGAATGCGCATTGACATTTAACAGGAATAAATTTACAATAAAGATACAAAGCTACAAACATTCGAAATCCGCTGATTTACTACGTAAATCGCTGCTTTCTCATGTTTGGCGGGTCCCAAGTTCAAAAGCCTTATCATGCAAGCAGGAACGGCTTTTTGAGCTTTTGACCCTTGTATCATCATACAAATAAAGTCTGAAAAGAAAGGATTACAGCCATGAAAAAACATTTGAAAAAGCAGGTGCTACTGCTGTTTATGCTGACTGCGATGCTGATTCTTCCGGCTATGTCTGCTCTGGCAGCCGGGACTTTGGGCGATGTGAAGAATCTGAAGCAGAAGGCCGTATCCGAGACATCGGTAAAGCTGACCTGGTCCAAGGTAAAGGGGGCATCCGGCTACCAGGTTTATCGGGTAGATCCGGCAAGCGGAGCGGCGACAAAGATTGCGTCGACGAAAAAAACGAACCATACTTTGAAGAAAATTGTTCCGAATACGGCATATACATATCAGGTGCGTGCATTCGTAAAGAGCAAGGATACCACGACGGAGAGTGTGCAGCCTGCTACGATCCGGGTGCAGACTTCCGTGAAGAAGCCGGCGACTCCGTCCGGTCTGAAAATTGCCGGTTCCAGTGAGACCGCACTGAAGCTGAAATGGAATAAGGCGAAAAATGCAAGTGGATATTATGTATATCGCTATGATGAGACAGAAGGAAAATATAAGCTGCTCACGACGACGAAGAAAACAAGCTTCAATGTGACAAATCTGACAGAAGGCGTTGCGGCTAAATTCAGTGTACAGAGCTTTCGGAAGGTGAGCGGTCAGATGGTAACAGGCGGAGTGGCTGAGGTAAGCGGAACACCGAAGTCTCTGAGCGGCCTGGCAAAGCAGGTACATGGGCGTTATTTTAACGCGACACTGCGCAGAAATTCAACAGGCACGCTGGCAGGCAGCGGAGCAAAGAAGGTTCTGAAAAAGGGTACAAAGGTAACGGCAACTGCGAGAAGCAGTAAGGTGGTTACCGTTATTATGAAGGATGGAACAAGAGTTAGGGTAAAAGGTTCTGACCTTCGCTATAACAGCATAAATGCAACAAAACAGGAATACGCGACAAATGTCAAAGAGGCATTTGTCAATGAAAAGGGATATTCCAGCAGGACCAAATATCTGATCTGGGTCAGCCAGTACACACTTTCCGTGAATGTGTTTAAAGGACAGCAGGGTTCATGGAAGCTCGTAAGGCGGATGCCATGTGTTATAGGGAAAGACGGAAAAACGTCGACAGGTACGTTCCGGCTTTGCCGAAAGGATTATGCATATGGCGGCGTTCGGATTTATTTTACTTGGAACGAGCAGAAGCAGTGGGGGAATTCCTTCCACCGCCGTGTGGATGGTCATACAAGAGGTGCTTATTCACATGGATGTGTGCGTCTGTCGGATGCCGATCTGAGTTACATCAACAATACATGCCCGATGGGGACGACGGTTGTTTCTTATTAATCGACTCGAATCAGACAGGTTCTCTGCTGTCATTGCGCAGAGTAATAAGCAGAGGGAAAGAATAGCAGATTTATTAAGATCTTCTGTGTCAGCTGATTTACGGCGGCTACACAGAGGATCTTTCTTTTATTCATAAAAGTTGGAAAAACTGAAAAAAGTTGTTGACAAACAAAAAGAACGATGGTATTATAAATCTCGCTGTTGAGAAAACGCCTTAAAACAAAGGCTTTCACGAAGAAGTTTGAAAAGACTTCCGGTCAGACAGCAAAAAAGAAAAATAAAAAAGTTCGTAGGGTTTTAAAATAAATGCGAAAAGAGGTTGAAAAACCTTTTGCCGCATTTATTTTTTTACAAAAAAATAGAAAAATTCCGATAATGCGGCGGGGTATAGCAACCCTTCCGCATTATTTTTTTACGCATAAAGAAGGAGAGGTGAGAGCATGAGCAAAAAGCCGTATACAAGTTTAACTTTTGAAAAACGCCAAATTATAGAAAATATGGCAAAAAAGAAGCAGACGCCGCAGCGGATTGCAGAAGCGACCGGGGTTCATGTGGCGACTATTTACAGGGAAATGAAACGCGGTCAGACAAAAGACGGATACAGTGCAATCAAAGCACAATGTGAAGTTTTGAGATAATACGGGTCAACAGATCGGCCATTTTATAAAGGTTATATTTTCGGAGTAGGTCAACAGGTTTTCGGTTCAGTTTTTAAGGTGAAAACAGAACAGCGGTGGAGAACACGAACGCTTAAAAAAGTTCCATGAAGGATAACAGGTTTTTTACTTTTAAGGCGAAAGTAAATAAGGTTTGGAAGTTCCCGACAAAAAAACAGCCGTCGGATCGCGTGAAAGCCGATTAACAAGAACACGCCCGAAAATATCACCCTTATAAAATGGCCGATTATAGCAAAAATGAAAGGAGCGTGAACCGGTGGACAAAGAAACAGACGCACTTCTGAAAATTGCAAGAGAAAGAGAAAACAAAAAAGATCTTCTGGCTTACCAGAAGTTAAAAGAGATTAGCACCGGAAGAACATATTCGGAAGCACAGGACATTTTAGACAGAATGGGAAAGCAGCTTTCACGGTGGGTAGGCGCTACACCGTGTCAGCCGAACGAATACGCGTTAGACTGGCACGGCCACAAAGTAACGCCGCCTATTGAAGAAACAACAGGCGACAGAGAGTAGAAAGGAGCGTGAACCATTGCGAACATTTAAAGAAACTTCAAAGATCGTCGAGGAAGTGGCAGAAATAGCCTTGAAAGCAGCAGAGGAAAAGGGCTTGACCTTCCGGGAAGTTCTTTATCTTCCCGAAATGATAGACGCAAGAATAAAAAAAGAGATTGGAAAAAGGGAAGAACCATTTAAGAGGACCACGCAGCAGTGAGCCGCGGGGCGCCAGACTATTCGATCGGCTTTAATTGAGAACAAACCTTTTCAGCAGCGGTTACAACGGCCGTTTTGATTGTTTGACCTTCCACGGTTTCAATATCGGCGTTGTCGAGTTCATCAATTAAAACTTTCCTGAAATAGTCGAAGACTTCATAAAGATCAGGATCCTTTTTCAAAATTACACCCCCTTTCACTTCCATATTACCACGGAAGCAGGCAGCAGGGGAAGAAAGGAGAATTTGCAACGAAGATTATTATTTTTAGAAGCCTTCGCAAGTATTCGGAAGACGACTTCAACACGTTCGCGGCAGCGCTGCACGACGTACCGGGAGCGAAGGCCAACAAAAGAACCTTGACAATAGAAGCGAACGGCCACCGGGTAGAGTTCCGGAACGGTTCGCCCTACGATCCGAAGAACGCCGGACTTCGCGCAGACATAGCGATCCCACATTATGACTACATAACAGCCGGATCAGAATATGAAAAGGATCCGCGCTTCCGGAATTGTTCTTTTACCCGCGTTCTGGAAATTATGAAAGGAATAGTGAAGCCATGAAAGAACGACCGGAAAGAAAAGTTATTTTCGAGATTACCGGCGACGGCCTGACCGCGGAAGAAGTCGGCAGGATCCGGCAGGTAATAAGACACCTTAATTATAAAAGAGGACGACGCAAGGCGCCGCGCCTGTTTTATAGATACAATTTTACCAAAAGAAAGGAGATCTAACAAAATGAGTTTAGTTGACGCGTTCACGAAAGAAGACAGAACCGAAGTGAAGTTTTCACAGTTCTTCGCACTGGTAAAGCAGGCGGCACAGTATGAAACACTTATGAACGCCGTAAATTGTGACGTTCCACACCGGTTTATCAGGGAAACAATGACCGGGAAGAAAGAAGAGGTTCCGGAAATTCCGGAGAAAAAGGAAGCCGTTCTGGGCGTCGTAAAGGTAGACTTCGACGCGGAAGAGTTCAGAAAGATTTTGCAGGAAGCCACCGCAGAGATCGAAGCGAAGTTCGGACCGGCAGAGGACGAAGCAGAACAGGAGCAGGAAGCCACAGAACAGGAGCAGGAAGCCGCGGAACAGGAGCAGGAAGCCGCGGAACAGGAGCAGGAAGCCGCGGAACAGGAGCAGGAAAACACGGAAAAGGAACCGCCAGAAGTAACCGCGGAAAGTATTCTGGAAGCGGCAGAGGAAGCCACCTGCAGAAGGTAGAAAGGAGAATAAAGCATGGTAGCGGTAGGAATTATTTGTTTTATCGCGGGAGCAGTCGCCGCAACGGTTGGCCTTGTGGCCTTCGGCGTACACCTTGCGAACCAGAATAAACAGTGAAAGCGCTTATGAAATATCCGGGTAGCAAGTGGGGATCCGCGGACTGGATAATTTCACACTTTCCAGAACATCACAGTTATTTAGAACCGTTCTTCGGTTCCGGCGGCGTTTTCTTCAATAAACCACGATCAGACATTGAGACAATAAACGATCTTGACGGCGAAGTGGTAAACCTTTTCAGGCAGATCCGGAACGATCCGGAACGTCTGGCCCGCGAAATATACTTCACACCGTATTCACGGGAAGCCTACGAAATGGCATACCAGAAAGAACCGGAAAACGACCTTGAAAAAGCAGTTCTGCTATTGACGACTTGAAAGAAGCGAGTTCCGAAGAAGAGTTCAAAGCCCGCCTGAAAGAAGGACAGGCTTTCAGATTAAAAGAAAAGGCCGGGTTCCATGTAATAAGCATTGACGAGAACCGGCCGCCACTGGTGCAGGTGGTAGGAGATAGCGATCTGATCGCGCAAATGTTGGCGTTTGCAATTTCGGAGATTATCGAAAGCAGCGTGAAAAATGGAGTTCCGCGCGAACAGGCCGAAGGAATGTTCCGGATCGCGTTAGAACTTGGAATAGCAACTTCGAGAAATTAGCAGGAAGGGAGAACACAGCATGAAAGGAAAAATGAACTTGCCCTTGAAAGAGTTTTTAACCTTAGTAGGACCGGCGCAGGTTTTACACATTATCGAAGAAGGCGAAACAGAACCGGCCTTCAAAGATAGATCCGTAAAAATCAGAGATCACGAAGAATTACTGGATCGCGAAGTGAAATTCATTCAGCCGGCAGCAGATACAGAGAACGCCGGAAAGTATATCTTCAAGATCTGGATCTATCCGGCGGCCGCATGATTACGGTAAAAGATTTTCTGGAAAAGATAACGAACCAGGACCGGATCAAGATCGTAAAGGGCGAAGAAGTCCTTTTCGCAGGTTATAAGGGCGCCTTAGTTAATGAAGGCGCCGCGGACCTTTCGCCGGACATTCTGGAAGCGGAAATGGTATCTTTCAGAATAGATCCGGAGATCCGGGCGAAAGACTGGAAGGCGCGCGGACTTATGGCCCCGATCGAACCGGAACAGGCGCCGGACTATAAGTTTTCGGATCTGGAAATGAAACTGTATTACAAAATTTGTATTTAAGAAGGTGAGAGCGTGAAAAGCCTTATTGGTTGGGCCACGTTGGCCGGCCTACTATTCACAACCGCGACCGCGATAGTTGCCTTTGTAGTTTTAACAATCATGAACATAGCGGAGTGGATAAAAACGAGAAAATGAAAAAAGAAAGCGAATGTGAATTTTGCGAACTATGCCGGGAATTTTACGAAGGAAAGAAGAAGGAATGTAAAGGCCCGGAGCATTGCAAAGATTATAACTATTTTCTGGCCGGGAAATGCGCAGCATTAGAAGGCCAGTGGTAACAATGAAGGGAGATCTAACCATGACACAATTAAGCAAAGCCCTATTCAGCAGCACAAAGGAAGACTGGGCGACACCACAGGACTTTTTCGACAAACTGAACGAAGAATTTCACTTCGATCTGGATCCTTGCGCAGACGCAGAAAACGCGAAGTGTAAGGAATATTTCACAAAAGAGGAAAATGGACTTTTGAAGGATTGGGGGGGGGGCGTCGCGTCTTCTGCAATCCACCATACGGCCGAAAAACAACGGGCGAATGGATCCGGAAGTGTTACGAAGAAGCGAAGAAGCCCGGAACGGTTGTCGTTGTACTTATTCCGGCGCGCACTGACACAAGGTTTTTTCACGATTATATATACCACAAAGCGGAAATTCGCTTCATTAAAGGCCGTCTGAAATTCGGCGGCTGCAAGGACGCGGCGCCGTTCCCGTCTATGGTAGTTATTTTCGGAAAGGAAAAAGAGCATGAAGAGACAGAACACGCCGGCAGCAGAGGAACCGGCAAAGAAGAAGCGTAGACGCAGGGCCACAGATCCAAAAACAGGCCTTACCGTATTTGAACCGAACACGGTTTATTTTAATGATTATCTGGAAACATACATAGGCGCAAAGTGGCAGGCGATAAAAAACAGCCTTTACGACGCAGGTTATCAGGCCTTAGAAGTGAGCCGGTACCGTGACGGCCTTCTGGACGACTTTAACCGTATTTGTGCCGAAAATAACTATCACGGCATTGTTTAAGAGACAGAAAGGAGATCTAACCATGAGCGACGTTGTAAAACGAGACCTTTACGGACTTATCGACAAGGAACTGGAAGCAGCAAACCAGAAGTTCCCGCTTTTTAATTCCACACATGAAGCCTTCGCGGTAATTCTGGAAGAAGCAGAGGAAGCAAAGGAAGAAGCGGGAAACCTTGATATTTTAATGAATAATTTCTGGATCGGCGTGAAAGAAAACCACGATCCGGAAGCACTGCACGAAGAATTAACAGGCATTTATAAAACAGCCCTTGATCTGGCCGTGGAAGCGATACAAACCGCAGCCATGGCCCGGAAAGGCATTATTAGCAGTATAGACCTTCGGGCCGTGGATCAATGCTTATCAGAGACAGAAAGGCGGGGTGAATTATGAACCAGAGAAAAGCGATCGAAGCAGCACTGGCAGAAATGGGGATCACGAATGAAACACAGCTAAACGACGCGATCCGAAATATGAAGCCGCTTAATTTGTCTTTAATGGCAGACCGGCAGCAGGAAAGGAAGGCGAGTTAATGGACATTAACGGAAATCAGGTAATAGCCGTAGATTTTGACGGGACACTTTGCAAGCAGGCGTGGCCGGAGATTGGAGAGGAAAACGAGATCTTGATCGAACATCTGAAAGAACAGCAGGCAGCAGGCGCCCGCCTGATCTTATGGACAAACAGAGAAGGCGACCTTCTGGAAGAAGCGGTGGAGTGGTGCAAGGCCCGCGGCCTGACATTCGACACAGTAAACGCGAACCTTCCGGAACTGATCGACCCATACAAGAACGACTGCAGGAAGATAAACGCCGACATTTACATAGACGACAAGGCAGTAAACCCGGTTCCGTACAGACACGCGGCCGGAATGTTCGGTTTTAACCCATACGCAAACCCGATCGACAAGGCAGAATTTGAGAAAAGGAGATCTAACCATGTGGAAAAGAATTAAAAGAGCGATCAGGATCGCAAGAAAAAACAGCAGGGCCAGAAGGCAGAGAAAGAGAACAAGCGAAATTCTTCTGGCAATATTCACCCTGACAAATTGCGGGACGCTGCAGGAATTGGAATATCACACCGGATATTATGCAGGAACCGCGGATCAGGCGGCAGCAGTTGGAGAGATAACCAGAGAACAGCGCGGCCAGATCTTACGGGTTCTTCACTACATCAGCGCGGGGGAACGTGAAAGACTTGAAAATGAGTAACAAAAAAACGGGCTTGAAAGGCGGGGGCCTTTTCAAGTCCGTTCATTGGAAATCTAACCTAAAATCATTATATCAGAAAGGCGGGGAAAGTCAATGGTAAAAACACATGAGAAAAGCCGCATTTATGCAGTAGTAGGAACGAACAATGTAAAGAACATTGAAAAGGTTGTTTTACAGATGGAAGCAACGGGGCAGATAAGCGGCGGCTATCTTATATATTTAGTCGAAACCGTGGCCGCGGAAGACTACGACCGCACAACAGCAGAAGGCCGGGCCGCAGCAGCAGAAAAGGAACTGAAAGAGTATAAAGAAGCCTTTTTCGAGACAACGGACAACCTGAACGCAGAAAAAGAAGCGCTGGAAGAATTACTGGAACAGGCGCGAGACGCGGGCGGCAATTATAGAAGGAAACTTAACGAAGCGGCACAGGAAAACGCCGAACTTCGCAAGGCCCTTATAGAGTGCCGCAGGATCTTAGGAGAATTACCGCCGGAAATAGAAAGATTACTGAACAACGAAGAAGGAGAAAAAGACAATGGTTACACTTGCACAATTTAGAGAAATCACAGAAGGCCTTCCGGGAGATTTTGAGATCCGGATCGAAGCGTGCTTCACGCCAGAAGGAAACAAGACGGCGTCGTGTTTTGAAATGATGTATTCCAAAGAAACGAAGGAAGTTGTTCTTCTTCCGGAAGCGGTGCATATTAACGACGGCGAAACAGGCCTGACAGTGAAGCACGAAGAAAAGCCACGAAAGACAGCAACAAAATAAAGAACAAATGTTCTATCAAATGAAAGCCCGGACGCAAAAAAATAGAAGCGGCCGGGCAATTCAGCAGCAGGAAGAAAACGGCAGCAGTCGAACAGACTTTCTTCTTATATATAAAGTATTTTCCTTTACCGTCCTTGTAATGGGTATTAGCAAATCAACGAAGTATATTTTTATATTTTAAGATCTGGATCCGTAGAGGAAGGAGAGAAGGGAAAGGCGGGGGAACATGAAAAGAAAGACATTCGATAATTACGACTATGAAGAAGCGTTCCCGGTGGAACTGGATCGCGACATACAGAAAAAAGCAAGAAAAAATTTTGAGAAGGAACACCCGCTGCAGGTTCCGGACTATGAAGAACAGTGGAAAGAGCAGCAAGAGAAATTAAAAGAATGGGAACTGGAACGGCTACTGAAAGAAGGGAAAGTGGAAAGCCTTTACAGAACCACCACCACGAAGGCGAAGAACCTTCAAAGCGGATCGGAATTACTGGAAGCGCAGATCTACCCGTCATTTTGCCACAAAGCGGACGTTCCGCACACAAAGAAGGGCAGAGAAAGCAAGCCTTCACAAAAAAATCTGAATGACAAAAATTCAAGGCACTATTTTATACGCCTTGCAAATATAAATTTCGGTGAAAACGATCTATGGTGTACGTTCACATGGGACAAAGAACACATTCCGGCAGACGAAGCGGCAGCCGATCGAGATATAGCGAACTTTATTCGCAAGATAAATTACAGACAGAAAAAGGCAGGCCGGGAAAATATCAAGTATTTAATTATTCCAGTGGTAGACGGAGCAGAACACCCACACGTCCACATTATCATGACAGGGCAGGGGATAAACCGGGACGAATTAGAAGGATTGTGGACAAAAGGGGAAAGATCCAACACCCGCCGCATAAAGCCAGACAAAGACTTTCTTCTTTCGGGCGTTGCTACATACATGATGAACAACAGGAAGGGTAAGAGAAAATGGAGAGGTTCAAAGAACCTTGTAAAACCGAAAGAACCTACCAGAAGTTATTCAAAGTTCAAAAAAAGGACCGTTGAGCGCATGGCCCACGATTACGAAACATTAAAAGCCGAAATGGAAAAGGCCTATCCGGGTTATAAATTCCTTGACGCCGAAGTGAAATACAACGGAGTTACGGCGGCCTTTTACATATACGCCCGCATGGTGCGGAATTGAAACGAAGGGAGAAAAGAAAATGAACCTTGCAAACATGAAACGTTCCGAGACGACGGAACAGATCGGCCTTATAAACTGGGCCAGAGCAAACGAAGAATATGTTCCGGAATTAAGGCTTCTTCACCACATACCGAACGAAGGGATCCGGACAAATGGGCCGGTATTGAAAGCGGCAGGAATGAAAACGGGCGTTCCGGATCTGTCTTTGCCGGTTCCGCGCCGTGGCTTTCATGGTCTGTATATCGAAATGAAATTCGGGAAAGGGAAGACCACAAAAGCACAAGAAGAGTTTATGGCGCTTCTTCGGGAGCAGGGCTACAAAACGGCGGTGGCATACGGAGCAGAACAGGCCCGCGAAGTGATCCGGCATTATCTGGCCCGCGGGGAAGGGTTTGATCTGGTGAATTGCGAACACGCTTTCAAAATGTGCGGATATTGTGAAGGCGTGGCCGTGGACTGGGCGCCGTGTGAAAAGTGCCAGTTCTTCAAAGCGAACAAAGAGAGGGGGAAGAAATAATGTTCTTCAAAAAAAACGGTACTGAAAAGAATGTTGAAATCAGCATACACAGGCGCAGGCCTTACGGTGGGGCATACGCCGGAAACAGACGAAGAGGAAGAAGGCTATTACCTTTCTTCCGGTTGGTGGGTTTTATGGTTCAAAGCGGGAATGTTCCCGAAAGAAGCTAAAGCGGCAGTTATTGAGTTATGCGGAGAACTTCCGGCAGTTGGGGAAGTATTCAAAGCAGAAAAGGACTTCGGGAACCAGTACGAAATTGAACAGAAAGAGATCTTCAATCTTCCGGAAGCCTTCAAACGTTGCACGATAGATTATAGAGTAACAAACATCATGCAGCAGCAGGGGAAGACATTGATCCGGATCTTACAGGCAGAGGAAGGCCGGAACGTTTGCGCGGTGTCAGAAGTGTTTCTGGATCTGATCGACCTGAAATCTATTGACTACGAAAACGGAGAAACGGAGCCGTTCGGACCGTGTGCAATAAGTCCGGAAGCCCCGTTCGTGTACTGGGGGAATGATTGTTGCTATCTTATGGCAGGAAGAAGAACTTCGGACGGGGAAACAGAAGCGGAGTTCTGGAAGTACCTTGAAGGCACAGAGATAGTATAAACACACAGGGGAAGGGGGCTGCCACGGTTGGCGCACACGATAGACGAAGATACAAAGAAAATAGTAAAAGCGATCGTTCACGGCGACCAGAAGCGGCAGAGCAGGCGCAGGGCGGGCAAACATACAGACTTCGACAGAAAGGCAGCGGAAGCGATAAAGGCAGCAAAAAAGGAATTGCCACTGGAAGGAACAGATCCAGAGGTCCGGCGTCACATTATCGACAAACTATACACAAGCCTGTTATATAACACACCTTGGGAGTTGTTAGGGGAAACGTATTGTTGCCGTCGGTTGTTCTACGAATACCGGAAGGAGTTCTGTTATCTGATAGCGGTACACATGGAGATCATAGAACCAGAAGGCGGCAGCAGGCAGCAGGCGCCCGGAAAGTAGGTCAGAAAAGGCCGGCGCCGTTGGATAGAATGAAAGAAGGTGAACGAATGGCGAAAGAATGGACAAACGGTTTCTATACGTCGAAGGAGTGGAGAAAGACACGCGACGCATATTACCGGATACAGTGCGGCAGGTGTGAACGTTGCATGGCCGAAGTTCTGGCCGGAGTGCGAAGGGTTGAAGACATCAACCCCGGAATAATTGTTCACCACAAAAAAGAATTAACGCCGGAGAACATAAACGATCCGGCGGTGGCGCTGTCCTTTGATAACTTAGAACTGTTATGTGATGAACACCACAACAGGCAGCACAAGGCGAAGGCGAAGCGCTACACGTTCGACGCAAAAGGAAATTTGATCGAAAGCAAATAAAAAATATTTTTCCATTCCACGAACCCCACCCCCCCCGGTATTTCTTTTTCGGGCCTTCCAAAGAGAACCGAGGGAGTGAGGTCAAAAAAACTCTGCAAGTCGCGCGCACATAGAAGGGGGGTTAAAATATGCCAGAAAATACGACGACAACGAAAAACAAACCACAAAAAAGAACTAATTATCTGACAGAAGGAAGAATAAAGAAAGAGAAAGCAAAACTTTCTGAAATGTTCGCGGGGATCGAAGACGAGGACCGGCGAACCCTTGTAAATTCAGTGATCGACGAAGCGGCCTTCCTGAAAGTTGCACTTCTGCAGGCCAAAACAGAATTGAAAAAAGAAGGCCTGACAACAGAAACGAAAAACGCTTCGCAGAAATTCATAAAAGCCCACCCTTCAACGGCAATTTATGAAAAATACGCGCGGCAATATACCCAAATTATCAACCAGTTGATCGAATATTTACCGCCAAAAGAGAAGAAAAAGGTTTCAAAGTTAGCGGCGCTTCGTGATGAATAAGCAGGCACACAATTATATTTTTGAATACCACGACGCGATCACGTCGGGACGTATTCGGGCCGGTAAATGGATCAAAGCGATCTATAAAATTCTGGTTGAGGGTATCAAGAACGGGGAATGGGTTTTCGACCAAAAGAAGGCCAACAAGGCGATCAAGTTCATAGAAAACTACTGTCACCATTCAGAAGGCAGAAACGACCTTCTAAAGTTGGAATTGTGGCAGAAAGCGATCGTTTCCGCGATCTTCGGCATTCTGGACAAAAACACCGGGTACCGGCAATTTAGGGAAGTTTTTCTGGTAGTTGCAAGAAAGAATGGTAAAACCCTATTCGCCGCCGCGATCATGGCATACATGGCATACATAGACGGAGAATACGGCGCGAAACTGTACTGTCTGGCCCCGAAATTGGAACAGGCCGATCTTGCATACGACGCATTTTACCAGATCGTGCAGCAGGACGAAGAACTTTCCGAGATTAGCAAGAAACGCCGTTCGGATATTTATATTCAGGAGTTCAACACGACCATAAAGAAGATCGCGTTCAACTCTAAAAAGTCCGACGGTTTCAACCCACACTTTGTTCTAAACGACGAAATGGAAGCATGGCCGGGCGATCAGGGCTTGAAGCAATACGACGTTATGGCGTCGGCACTGGGAGCCAGAAAACAACCGCTTATTTTGTCGACGTCCACTGCAGGATATGAGAACGACGGCATTTACGACGAACTTATGAAGCGATCGACGGCGTTCCTGAAAGGCAGAGGAAAGGGCGACACAGAAAAACGCCTTCTTCCGTTCCTGTTTATCATTGACGACGTGGAGAAGTGGGACACCCGCGAAGAATTAGAGAAGTCAAACCCGAACTTGGGCGTTTCCGTATCGTGGGAATACTACGAAGACAAGATCGCCGTTGCAAAGAAATCACTCGCAGCAAAAGCGGAGTTCTTGACGAAGTTCTGTAATATCAAACAAAATTCTTCGATCGCATGGCTTGACTATGTGGACGTAGAAAGGGCAGCAGGACAGCGCTTCACCCTTGAAGACTTCCGCGGGTGCTATTGCGTGGCAGGGATCGACCTTTCCAGAACGACGGACCTTACGGCCGCTTCACTCATTATCGAAAAGGACGGGAAGAACTATGTTATTACAAAATTCTTCATGCCGCGGGAACGCTTCAAAGTGGCGATCAACGAAGAAAATGTTCCGTATAACATTTTTGAACAGCAAGGCTTCTTGAAAATATCCGGAGAACATCAGGTGGACTACAAAGACGTGTTTAACTGGCTTATTGAACTTGTAAAGGTTTACAAGATCAAACCGTTAAAAGTGGGCTATGACCGTTATTGTGCGGGTTATCTGGTGCAGGAAATGAAAGAAGCGGGCTTCCACATGGACGACGTATATCAGGGAACAAACCTTACACCGGTATTACATACCTTTGAAGGTGACTTGAAAGACGGGGCGTACTGTCTGGGCGAAAACAATCTTCTTCGCGCGCACCTTCTGAACGTGGCCGTTGATATTAACATAAACGACAGCCGCATGAAGCCGGTAAAACTGGAAAAGCGCGCACACATAGACGGCGCCGTGTCAATCTTCGACGCGTTGGCCGTGAAAATGAAATTCCACAAAGAGATCGGGAGACAACTTACAAACGCAGCGTAAAAAGAGGGTTTCGGCCTTCTTTTTTGCTGCCTGAAAGTAGGTCAGAATTTCACGATCTTTTTTTGTACGATTGAAGCATGGAAATTTAACCGGAATTACAGGACGAAGAACAGGGGGTGAAGACAAACGGGAATTATAAAAGATTTTTTGAATTATAGGCGTTTCAAGTATAGCCCGATCTTCACGATCCGCGGTGAATATTCAGCCGGGGGCGGTCTGGACGATAGCGACATTATAGGATCTATCGAAAATTGCATAGCGGTAAACGTGGCGAAATTAACGCCGCAGGTTATGAGAAAAGACGCCCGCGGAATGACAATAAAAGACGACTATCTGGCCCGCCTTCTTTCTTTGAGGTGGGCGCCGGAGTTATCAGCATACGACGCACTTTACAAAATGGCGGCGACACTGGTTAGAAAGTCGAACGCCTTCGCGGCGGTGATGTATAACGAGGACTTCACGAAGGTAAAACAGATCGTACCGCTTACGGTGTCTTCCTTCCGGATCTATGAAGACGACGACGGAAATATTTTATTCCGGTTCACTTGGGACTACGACGGGAAAACGTATGTATTGCCATATCAGAGCGTGATCCATATTCGCGCCCGGTTCAGTAAAAAACGCTTTATAGGTACACCGCCGGATCAGGCGATACAGACAACCCTTGAATTACTGGACGCCACCGGGCAAGCCTTGAAAAATACCGTGAAAAATTCGGCAAACTTAAAAGGCTACCTGAAATATAACAACTTCGCAGACGAAGACGAACTGAAAAAGAAGGTTCAGGAGTTTCAGGCGGCATACATGAGCGCCGAAAACGACGGCGGCATAGGCGGCCTTGATAATACCATGGAATTTCACGAAATCACGCAGAGAACGCCGAACATTCCGACGATACAAAGCCAGTATTTACGCGACAACCTATACCGCTATTACAACGTGAATGAAAACATTTTAATGTCAAAGTTCACAGAAGCGGAGTGGAACGCCTTTTATGAAAGCGTGATCGAGCCGATCGCCCTGCAGTTATCCCTTGAATTTACTTTCAAGTTATTAACGGAGCGCGAACGCGGCTTCGGAAACAAAATCATTTTCACTTCTAACCGGCTGCAATACGCGACGTTACAGACAAGAGCCACGATCGGTTCTACCCTGTACGACCGCGGAATTATCACGATCAACGAATACAGGGAACTAATGTATTATGAGCCGATCGAAGACGGTGACGTGAGAATGGTAAGTCTGAACTATGTAAAGGCAGACGATCAAAGCCTTTACCAGACAGGACAGGCAAACGGCGGCGCAGGTCCCGGATCCGGATCCGAAGAACCGCCGGCAGCAGGTGAAGGGCAGCAGGCGGCGACGGCAATTCAAATTTTGAAAATGTTCGTGCCGGTGATTATGAAAGGCGGTGAAAAAAGAAATGCCAACACTTAAAGGTTTTACTTTCAAAAATCAAACGGAGACAAGCGCGGATCTGTATTTCTACGGTGACATTGTTTCCGACTGGTGGGGAGCATGGCAAGACGAAGACCAGTACCCGGACGCGATCAAGAATTTCCTTTCGGAGCAGGAAGGAAAAGATCTGAACGTTTACGTTAATTCCGGCGGTGGTTCCGTATTTGCCGGGATCGCGATCTATAACATGATTAAGCGCCACGCGGCAAAAGCGAACGTGAAAGTCTATGTTGACGGCTTGGCCGGTTCAATCGCTTCGATCCTTGCGTTCGCAGGAAGCGAACCACCGGAAATTCCTTCAAACGCCTTCTTGATGATCCATAACCCGTGGAGTTATTGCGAAGGCAACGCGGCAGATATGCGAAAAATGGCCGACGATCTGGACCAGATCAGAACCGGAATTTTGAACATATACGCCGAACACCTGAAAGAAGGCGTAACAATCGACCAGATCGAAGCGTTAATGGACGCCGAAAGTTGGTTGAACGGGGCGAAAGCCGCGGAATATTTCGAGGTTAAGACCACGGAAGCGAAGGAATACGCGGCAGCAGTCGGGGACTACATGAAGAAAGCCCACTGCAAGTTCCCGGAAAAATTAAAGGTTGCAAAGTCCGGACCCGATCCGGAGCAGCAGGCGGCAGAGGAAGCGGCCGCGAGAAAAAGACAGGAGATCCGCGATCTTGCTGTCAAAGCAATTATGGAAGGAGAATAAAGCATGAAGTACGAAGATCTTGTAAAAATGAGCGTCAAAGACTTAAAAGCCCGCCTGAAAGACCTGAACACACAGGCGCAGGCAGCAACAGGAAAAGATCTTGACGCGCTTCTGGAAGAAGCAACCACGATCACCGGTATTCTGGACGACGTAAAGAACCGCGAGAAGTTGGCCGGTATCGCAAAAGACGCAGAAGGCGGCGCAGAGCCGACCGGCGGCGAGAAAAGCGAAGAAGTGAAGGACAAGGCCAGAGAGGAACGCGGCCAGAACATCAAAGACGGAAAAGCGGTCAAGTTTTCCGCGAAGAAAACCTTCGGCGTAAAGAACGCCCTTTCCGTCAGCCAGACCGTAACACCGGCACACAGCGCGGCAGATGTGAAAGAAACATTTAACGACGTTTCTTCCCTTGTGGACCGTGTAACTTCTATTCCGTTAAATGGCGGCGAGACATACCAGAGGGGCTATGTTAAGTCCTACGGCGACGGAGCAGGCGGCACCACAGAAGGCGGCGACTACAACGCAACAGAACCCGTTTTCGGCTATGTGACGATCGAGAAACAGAAGATCACCGCATACACCGAGGAACCGGAAGAAATGATCAAACTTCCGAACGCAGACTATGACGGCGTAGTGGAAGGATCCGTAACAAAGGCGATCCGTAGATATATGAGCCGTCAGATCCTGATCGGTGACGGAACTTCCGGAAAGTTCAAAGGAATTTTCCACAACCCGACAGAAACAAAAGATCAGGTTATCGACCCGGCAACCGATCTTGAAAAAACAGCGATCGACGACGGAACACTGGACGACATTATCTATGATTTCGGCGGCGACGAGGACGTGGAAGACGCTGCAGTTCTGATCCTGAACAAAAGAGATCTGAAAGCCTTCGCGAAACTTCGCGACAAGCAGGGAAGAAAGGTTTATACCATTGTGAACCATGGAAACACCGGCACGATCGACGGTGTACCGTATGTTATCAATGCCGCTTGTGGAGCAGTCACAGACACGCAGACAAAGGCGATCGTTTACTGCATGGCATACGGACCGTTAAGCAACTACGAAATGGCGATCTTTTCCGACATTGACGCCAGAAAGTCCCTTGATTATAAGTTCAAGCAGGGACAGATCGCATACCGCGCGGACATTTTCGCGGGCGGTGCCGTAGCGGCCCACAATGGCTTCATCAGAGTAAAACGCCCGGCGTCAGCGTAAGCAATAACAGGAAAGGCGGCTTCTTATGACGATTGACGAGTTAAAGGCGGCCGCAAAGTTACGAACGCGGAAAATGTCAACGGACGAACTGGACAAAGACGTTTTCCGTTACGTTGACTTTGCACTGGCAGACCTGAAAAGAATAGGTGTCGCGGAAGAATACCTGAAAGCCCCGGAAGATCCGCTGATAATTGAAGCCGTTCTAACTTATGTCAAGGCAAATTATAGCATGGACGCAAACCACGAACGGTTAATGAACAGTTACAACATGATCTTAACCAAAATAAAAGGCGGTGAGTACAGATCGACGCAGTAATAACATTGATAGATCAGGGAGAAACCCGCGAAGAAGACGTGAAAGCGAAGGTTTTCGCAACGGTGAACCCGATCGGCCGTGACGAATACGCGGCAGCAGGTGAAAAGGGAATGAAGGCCCGCTATATGTTTGAGGTTTTCGCGAACGAATACACCGGTCAAGACGTCGTTCTGTACGGTTCGGAGCGCTTGACGGTGTACCGGACGTATGGCCCGAAAGCAAACGACAAGATCGAAGTGTACGCAGGGCAGAGAGTAGGGAACAGATAGTGGGTATAAAGGTTAGTGAACTTGCGCAGGAATTGGCGCAGGGGCTTAGCGAGTATTCGCAGGAAGTAGCGGACGCGATCAAAAAAGCAACCGACGAAGTGGCCGAAGAAGCCGTTCAGGAGTTGAAAAGCACAAGCCCGGTTTTAACTGGTTCTTATGCGAAGGGGTGGGCCAAAAAGAACACTTACGAAAGCAAGAGTTCCAAACGAAACACGGTTTACAACGAGACTGATTATCAGTTGACACACCTTCTTGAAAAAGGACACGTCGGCCGCGACGGACGCAGAGTAAAAGCGATCGAACATATTCGCCCGGTAGAGGAAAAAGCCGCGGCAGAGTTTGAAGACAAAGTGAAAGGAGCGATCGGAAGGTGACGACGTTTGAAGAGATCATAAAACGCGCCGAAGGGTTAGGCCTTCCGATTGCGCGAAATCAGTTCACAGCAACAAATAAAAAACCGGTACCGGATCCCCCGTTTCTTGTGTACCTTTCCGCGGAAAGGCAGCGGGGCGACGATACCAAAAACCGGATCCGTGAGATTGAAGGATCACTGGAACTTTACACAGAGAGAAAAGCAGATCCGGATCTGGAAAAGCAGATCGAAGAAACGGTTTTGTTCGACGTTGAGTTTCGGAAGTATCAAGCACAGATACCACAGGAAGACACAACACAGACGGCCTACGACTTCACGATCACACAGAAAAAATGAAAGGAGAACAGAGCATGGAAAGAATAATTCTTGGAAGCGCTGATGTGTATATTCAGGCCTTCGACGGTTCGACCGTTCCGGTGACTGCAGATATTTGCAAGCCTGAAAATTTAATGGCCTATATTTCCGGTGGCGCGTCCGTGGAATACAAACCTTCTTTCTACACCGCAAAGGACGACACTGGAAAGAAGAGCAAAACGATCGTAACAGAAGAGGAAGTAACCCTGAAAACAGGAATTATGACCTTTGACGGAAACAAGTTCAAATACCTTTGTGACACCGCCAGAGTTACAGAAGACAAGGCGAAGAAGCGCCGCACCGTAAAGATCGGCGGTATCGACAACAGACAGGGCGCGCGCTATGTTATCTGCCTTCACCACAAAGACGCAGTGGACGGCGATATTTGGGTAATGATCGTCGGAAACAATCAGGCAGGCTTCGCAATTTCTTTCGAGAAAGACAAAGAAACCGTTGTGGACGAAGAGATCACGGCCCTTCCTATGGACGAAGAAGGAACCCTTCTTATGTACGAAGAGGAAATGACAGAGAGCGAAGCAGCAGTATAAAAGCAAAACCATAACGGCAGGGCGGCGGGTACGCCTTGCCGTTATTTAGTAGAAAGGAGAAATTAGCGTGGCGAATTTAAGTTTTGATTTTAACAAGGTGAAGCGTTCCTTCATGACCGTAACACTGAAAGACAATAGAAAACTGATCGTGAAAATGCCTATGAAAAAGACGTTTGAAAAACTGTCAGCGCTGCAGGAAATGGACACGGACAGCATGACGGCAGAAGACGCCATGGACACACTGGGCGGCCTTTGCGCCGAAATTCTTTCCCACAATATGACCGGGGAGCAGGTGACGACGAAAGAGATCACGGACGATTACGACACCGAGGAAATGGAAGCGCTGATCGACGCTTACATGGAGTTCGCGGGCGGCGTAAAGAATAACCCAAACTAAAGATCCCCTTCTATCCCGGCGGGGATAACGAAGGGGTGTACTATAAAACACTCACACGCGGCGAAAAACTGGTGATTGACTACACCGGTTTGAATATATGGCAGGTGCAAGAACTGGACCTTGATCTATACCTTTTCTTCATGCGCGAAGCGTTTATTCATGAAATGAACCAGACAAAGGAAGGCAGAAACTACCTTGAAAATTGTTGGAGAATTTCGCAAACAGAACCGGACCGAAAGGCCATTCGCGAGAAGTTCAAACGAAGGGGCGGTGAATAGCAGGTGGCAGCAAGCACAATAAAAGGAATTACTATTGAGATCGGCGGCGACACTACGAAATTAGATAAAGCCCTTTCGGGTGTCAATAAACAGTCGCGCGATCTGCAGAAAGAATTAAAAGAAGTCGAAAAGGGCCTGAAACTGGATCCGAAGAACACGGAACTTTTAGCACAGAAACAGACGCTACTAAAAGAAGCCGTGGCCGCTACTTCTGAAAAACTGGACGTTTTGAAGTCAGCAGAAGCACAGGTTCAGAAGCAGTTTGAAAACGGCGAAGTGTCGGAAGAACAGTACCGGGCATTACAAAGAGAGATTATAAAGACAGAAGCGGACCTGAAAAACCTGAAAACGGCAGCAGAGGACAGCAATTCAACACTTGAAAAGGTGGGGGAGATCGCCGGAAAGATTGGCAAAAAGTCCGAAGCACTGGGGAAGAAACTTCTTCCGGTGACGGGAGCGATCGCAGGGATCGGGACCGCTTCGATCGCGGCATTTAATGAATTAGACGCCGGTTACGATACGATTATAACAAAAACGGGCGCTTCTGGGGAAGCGTTGGACAGTTTACAAGACAGCATGGACGCCGTTTTTACTTCACTTCCGACAGAAGCAGAAACGGCCGGGATCGCGATCGGAGAGGTAAACACCCGCTTCGGTTCCACCGGGAAAGAACTTGAAGACCTTTCTTCAAAATTCATTCAGTTTTCGGAAATTAACGGAACAGATCTGAACGGCGCGATCGACAGCGTAGACGCCATTATGACGAAATTCGGCGTTGACAGCAGCCACACCGGCGAAGTGTTGGGCCTTCTTACAAAAGCAGGACAAGACACGGGAATTTCCATGGACACGCTGCAGAATACATTACAGACCAACGGCGCCACATTAAAGGAAATGGGCCTTGATCTCACGTCTTCGGTAAATTTACTTGCACAGTTTGAAGCGAACGGCGTGGACGCCACAACAGCGCTTGCAGGACTAAAGAAGGCGCAGCAGAACGCGACAGCGGACGGAAAGGACCTAAAAGACGCACTGGGCGAAACGATCGAGAAGATCAAAAACGCAAGCAGCGAAACAGACGCACTGCAGGCGGCGACGGAGTTATTCGGAAAGAAGGGCGCCGCCGAAATGACGCAGGCGATCAGAGAAGGCCGCCTTTCTATCGACGATCTTTCCGGCGCCTTATCAGATTACGGAAACGTAGTCGAAGACACGTTCAACGCGACACTGGATCCGCCAGATCAGGCAAAAGTCGCGCTTAATAATTTGAAAGTAGCAGGCGCAGATCTTGGAAATACTTTAATGCAGACCGTGGCGCCCATTCTGGAACGTGTCGTGGAGAAGGTGAAAACCTTTACACAGTGGTTTAAGAACCTGAACGACACGCAGAAAGAAACGATCGTAAAGGTTGGCGCGGTGGTAGCGGCGATCGGACCGGCTTTAATTATTTTCGGGAAACTATCTTCGGGAGTATCGAAAGCGATCGGGGCATTTTCTAAAATATCGGGCGTATTCAAGGCCGCAGGGACGGCCGGGAAAGGCTTGTGGGCTATTTTATCGGCGAACCCGATCGGGGCCGTTGTGGCGGCCGTGGCGGCGCTTGTGGCCTGCTTCGTGTTGATGTATCAGAAGTGCGACTGGTTCCGGGAAATGGTGAACAAAGCCTTCGCGGAGATTAAAAAGAGCATTTCGGAAACGATCGAGAAAATAAAACCGATCTTGCAGCAGTTGGGCGAAAGTTTCAAAAATTTAATGGAAAAGTTGAAGCCTGTATTCCAGTTTTTCACAACTTACGTTATGGCACTGATACAGGGCGCACTTTCAGCCATGGCGCCGATCCTTTCAGCCGTACAAAATGCGATCGACTTTGTAAGCAATATTATTAGTGCATTTATGGCACTATTCCGGGGCGATCTGGACGGGTTCGGCCAGTACATAGAAGCAGCCCTGAAAAACCTGATCGAGATTGTAAAAAATCTTCTTACGGCGGTTGTGAATTTTATAATCACATTCTTTCAGACGTTCGGCGTCAACGTGAAGAAAATTTTCTCTGATATATGGTCCGGGATTGTTTCGATCTTTTCAGGCGTCGGCGCGTGGTTTGCGGATAAATTCCGCGCGGCCTATACGGCAATAACAACGATCTTTTCGGGGATCGGCCAGTGGTTCGCGGCCCGGTGGACAGACATTAAAAACGCCTTGTCAACCGTGGCAACGTGGTTTCAAACCATGTTTCAAAATGCCTATACGAACGTGAAAAATGTATTTTCCGCGATCGGCCAGTGGTTCAATGATAGATACACAGATATTAAGTCTGTATTTTCAACAGTCGGATCGTGGTTCCAGACAAAATTCACGGAAGCATACACGAACATTAAAAACGTGTTTAGCAATATTGGATCCTTCTTTTCGGGGATATGGGACACGATCAAGGGCATTTTTACAAACGTAGGAACGAATATCGGTGAAGCAATCGGCGGCGCCTTCAAATCGGCCATAAACAACGCCCTTGCAACCGTAGAACGTGCGGTGAATAAGGCGATCGGCTTCATTAACGGCGCGATCGACATTATCAACGATATTCCGGGCGTAAGTATCGGCCACGTTGGCGAAGTATCGCTTCCGCGTCTGGCAAAGGGCGGCGTTCTGAAAAACGGTCAAGCCATTATGGCAGAAGCAGGCCCGGAGTTGATCCAGATGGTGAACGGAGAAGCAGTTGTAACACCGCTTACGGCTTCGGCAAGGAATACGGCCCTTGAAACAGCAGAAGGCGGCGGGAAAAGTTTTGTTCAGAATGTCAACATTACAAGCCCGAAGGCACTTTCGCCGTATGAAACAGCCCGCCAGACACGAAACGCAACCCGAAACATGGTTTTGCAGTTACAGGGGGGTTGATAAATGGCGAAAAGAATTATTTGCAAGAATGAAGACGGGGTTCAAGTGGAATTTAACTATTCCTTTGAACCGTTCTTCCTTGTATCAGTGGACGGCATTTACACGGTATCGAACAACGTTGTCACGTCGGAAAATACCATGGTGGACGGTTCCACGTATCAGGGAAGCACTACCAAACAAAGAAACATTGTAATAACGGCACAAATGGAACGGGACTATCAGGCAAACAGGGATCTACTTTACAAATGCTTCAAACCGAAGTCAACCGGCCTTTTCACCTACATGGAAGGCAGCGAAACCCGCGTGATCGACTACAAGGTGGAAGGGATCGACATTGACGAAGCGGGAGTGGTTAGAAATTTCAGTATTTCCCTTCTTTGCCCGGATCCGTTCTTCCGGGATCTTGAAGATATTTCCGTATCTATGGCAAGTTGGACGGGGCTTTTTGAATGGCCACACGAATTTCTGGAAGAGAAAGAGCCGTTCGCGGAAAGAACGGCCGAAGTATTGAAAGAGATCGAGAACGACAGCGCCGCGGACAATATCGGAATAACTGTCACACTGGAAGCGGAAGGACCGGTAATAAACCCGGCCGTATATCATGCGGAAAGCGGCGAATTTATCAAGATCGGAAACGAAGTCAGATCTTTTTCTATCAACGCCGGCGACGTGGTGATTATTACCACAGAAACAAATAACAAAGCGGTGTACCTTGTAAGGGACGGCGTAAAACAGGAGATCAACGAGTATCTGGACGAAGACAGCGACTTTATACAGCTGCAGCATGGAACAAACACGATCCGATATACGGCAGACGCCGGCGAAGATTACCTGAACGTTACCGTTTCTTACAGGTTCCGTTATCTGGGGGTGTGATATGGAAGCAAGAATTTACGATCGCGATCTGAATTTTAAGGGAGTGATCGAAAACCACACTTCCTTGATCTGGACGCGGAAATATTACGAGCCGGGAAATTTTGAGATCCACGCCCCGATCACAGAAAAAAACCTTCGTTTGCTGACAAAAGGAAACATTATTTCTAAACGCGGCAGCAGCGAAGCGGGAGTGATCGAGGATATAGAGAACGAAGAAAGCGATCTGAAAAATGAGATCACAGCAAAGGGCCGCTTTCTTTCGTCCTACATGGATCGGCGCCTGATAAAATCGACCGTGAATTTTTCCGGAAAAATAGAAGTTGCCATGAGGAACCTTCTTTCCGGAGTAACGGCGATCCCACTTGTGGAGTTGGGAACCTTAAATGGTTTCACAGAAACAGTAGAGTTTCAAGCGACTATGAAAAACCTTATGACATACGAAACAAAACTGGCAAAGGCCGGAACGATCGGTTATCGCTTCCGGCCAGACTTCCGGAACAAGAAAATTATATTTGAAACCTACAAAGGAACCGACAGGACCACGGCGCAAGATATCAATTCACGCGTTACCTTTTCAGAGAGTTACAACAACCTAAACAATGTTATTTATAAATATAACGATCAACAGTACAGGACAAAAGCGATCGTCGGCGGGGAAGGCGAAGGAGCCGCCCGCGTATATGTGGAAGTCGGCGGCGGCACCGGGTTAGATCTTCGGGAGATTTTTGTGGACGCGAAGGACATTCAAAGCGAAGGACTGACAGACGCAGCATATAAAGCAGCACTGGCCCAACGCGGCCGGGAAGCATTGGCGACGAATGTTGTTTCTGAAAGTGTGGAGTGCGAAACCGAAGCGGACATAAATTTCAAATATAAGACACATTACGACTTGGGGGATATTGTGACCGTAAAGAAAAAGAAATGGGGGATTGTATTAAACCAGAGGATCACAGAACTTCAAGAAGTATATGAGTACGGGGGAATGTATGTAGTACCGACCATGGGCGACGCATTACCCGAAAAAATAGATTGGAGCGATAAATAAATGGGACAGTATGCGAATTTCTACAATTCCAGAAACGGCGACCGCGTTTACAATGCCGACAGCATGAGTGAATGGCTTTTACCATTCTTCACAACCGGCGTTTTTAATAATTGCTTCGCCGTGACAGCCACGGGCGACGGCATGAATATAAGCGTCGGCGGCGGCTATGCAAACATCAAGGGAAAGACAAAGCATTTTGAACAGGCGCAGATCTTCACCCTTGAAAAAGCGTCCGGAACGTTGGCCCGTATCGACAACGTGATCTTGCGAAGGGACGACACGGAACGCGACTTTTATATTCTGATCGAAACCGGCGGTTTCAGTAAAAACCCGGTAGCGCCGGAGATTACAAGAACCGAAGCGATCCACGATCTGAAACTGGCAGAAATTAGGGTGGAAGTCGGAGCGATCAAGATCACACAGGATAATATAACAGATACAAGAATGAACGCCGACGTTTGCGGGTGGGTAATGGCGACCGTAAAAGAAATTGACTTTTCACAGATCACGGCGCAGTTTCAGGCGTTCTTCCAGAAGTATCAAGCACAGATAACGGAAGAGTTCAACGCCTACCAGTCCACGATCACGAATTTAGAGGATCAGGGAACGGCAGCCCTTCACAACATGGAAAACCAGTTTGAAACCTACGCAGGGCAGCAGGAAGAACTTTTCACAGACCTTTACAACCGGATCAAGGATCAGTTATCGCAGGACGCAGCGGCCGCGTTGTGGTTTTCGGTCAACGCGCTGCAGGCAAACTTTGAAAATCTGGCAACGAAGATCATGTTTGAAAACCAGTCGAAGGAAACGGCGGCGATCCTGATCGACATTACGAACGAAAATTCCGGAACAGTTACAACGGCGACGTATGCAGCAGGCGGCAAAACTTACCTGACAGAGCCGGGAACCTACAAAGTAGAGCCGCAGGCCGACAACCTGTTAATTATCCCGAAAACCTTTGTTCTGGACCACACACAGACAACGGAAACGTTGAATTTCACTATTTACGACAAAAACGCTTTCGCAGCCGTTGGCGGCTATGTTGGCGCGTATGTATCTAAAAATTAAGAAAAGGAGAAAAAGACACTATGAAAGGATTTCCGAAAGTATTGAAAACAGCGCAGGACGTGAAGAACTGCAAAACTATGGTGGACGCCGGACAGTTACAGGCGGCCGACCTTCTGGAAGCGATCGAAGCGATCGAAAACCAGAATTTTATTATTTGCCCGATCCGTGAACTGTCAGAGGATAAAAAGACGGTGACGGTTACATATTGCAACGAAGCGGCAGCAGGCGCAAGGGTTACGGCCGGCGGCGTGACCGCAACCGTTCAGAGCGTGGAACATATCGACGGAGAACCGGACGGATCCGGGAAAGCAGAGAAGGAAAAGACAAAGATCACACTTTCAAGAGCGATCGCGGCCGGTTCCGAAACGATCAAGATCGCGAACACACCTTCCGTTTATGAAACGTTAGGAATGACGGAAGAAGAACTGGAAGCAATCAAAGCAGACCTGCAGCAGTAAGAAAGGAGAAAAACACATGAAATTTTTTCTTTATGATGAAACAATGATGAACACGAAGGCGAAGATCACCACGGAAAAGCTGTCAGCCATGAGCGACATTGTATCACAGAAGGCGCAGTATATCACGGCAGCGGGAGCAGCTACACCGAACCAGATCACGATCGCGGCCGGCGTCCTGATCGCCGTCGGTTCTTCTGTATTCAAAACCGTATTAACGAACCTTACAACGGCAAACCTTGACACTGGTTCCGGGTTTGAAATGGGAACGGACTACTATATTTATTGTTGCGATCCGACCAACGGATCCGACACCGTGGACCGTGACGAAGTTTTTGTAATTTCTAAAAATTCCACTTACCCTTCCGGGTACACAGCGGACAACAGCCGAAAGATCGGCGGCTTCCATTATGGGAAGTGCCGATATGTGAACGCGCTTGGAAACCCGATCAACAGCAGCGGAACAGAAAACGGCAGCGGTTGGCAGGGCAACGTATACAACGGCATTATTCCGAACAGCGTATGGACCACAAAGCACCGCCCGAAGTGTGACGATCCTTCCGGCATGGTTTACCTTGGGAATGGATTGTGGGGCGATATTTACCTTTCTTCTGATAATGGAAGTCAGGGTTTACAGTCAAAGTATAACGCGAACCCGATCACCGGAACGGAAGGCCTGAACTGGTATATCGCAAATGAGAAGGCCCGCCGCGTCGGAAAGAGACTTCCGACCTATGCAGAATTTTGTCAGGCGGCAGCAGGATCCCCGGAAGGTCAGGACGCAAACAACACCTACGCATGGAGCGCAACCGGAAACACCGGACGCCAGAAAACGGGATATGTTGCGAACGCTATTTCCGCGCTTAATATCCGCGATCTGGTGGGTAACGTTTGGAAGTGGCTTGACGAATTTTGCCTGGATCCTACGGCTTCCGCGTGGAACTGGTACGACGTACTGGGCGCGGGCTATGGTGACGCCTATATTCCGTCGAATACCGCTCTTCACGCGCTCATTGGCGGCGGCGGTTGGAGCGACGGCGTTCACGACGGTTCGCGCGCGGTCAACGCCAGCAATTCCCCGTGGAGCGTCAACGGCGACATTGGCGTGTGGTGCGTGTGTGACGCGCAGTAAGCAGAAGGGGCGCCCGAAAGGGCAGCCCCTATTTTCCGGGAGAATAGAACATGGCATATCAAAGCAGAAGTAAAAGCGCGACGCAGGGAAAAGAGGAAACCGCACAAATGGACTACACCCACACCGAAGCGCACCAAATGGCCTATGATTTTTCGGTGTACCTTCATGAGAAAATGAAGAAATTTCCACACTATGAAAAATTCACGCTGCAAAAGGATATTCGGGAAAGTATCGACGGAATACTGGACGAAATAGAAATGTTTGAGATCACAAAGGTAGCAAGTCACCTGTACGCGGCCGACCGATTAAAACGGCGACTGGTACGGAAGATCCGGCTTGCCTACGATCTGGGCTATTCAGCCATGAACAAAGACGCCTATTTCTATTGTGCCAAACAGACCGGAGCGATCGGCGCACAGATCGGCGGCCTGATAAAGTCGATCGCAGAGAATAAAAGAAAATAATAAAACTTGGGGCAACCGTTAATTCGCACTTCACGCGCTCATTGGCGGCGGCAATTGGAACAACGGCGTTCACGACGGTTCGCGCGCGGTCAACGCCAACAATTACCCGTGGAACGTCAACGGCAACATTGGCGTGTGGTGCGTGTGTGACTTGTAAAATCGCATAGACCGCGCGATCTCCGGATCCACGGCAAGGGTTATATATATGAATAATCAAAATATATAGTCAGACGGTTCGCACAGACGGCCGAAAGGCCGTTCCCGTTCCGGTGAGAAACCGGACGAAAGAACAAAGGCACCGCCGAAAAGTAGGCCTGAAACGGGGTGAAATGCGGTAGGGCAAACATGAAAACAATTAAAAATTTAATAAGTAAAATCTGTACTTTCCCGAACGCGATCAAAGCATATATGAAGGCCCGGAAGTGCAAAAGACTTCGCCCGGAAGTGTTGGAGTTTGAACAGAACAGGGAAGACAACCTTCAAAAAGCAATAGACGCCATACAAAGCGGCGACTATACGCCGGGAAAGTATAGAATTTTCAAAGTGTGGGAGCCGAAAGAAAGAATTATTATGGCGCTTCCGTTCTTCGATCGCGTTATTCAACACATGATCGTAAATATCATTGAACCGATTTTTGAAAAGCGGTTCATTTTCCATTCATACGCCTGCAGGAAGGGAAAAGGCGCGCACGAAGCAAGCGACACCCTTTCAAAATGGCTTTATGAACTGGAAGTGGTGCAGGGGAAGAAAATCTATGCAATAAAGGGAGATATACACCACTATTTCCAGAGCGTAGCGCACGACGTATTAAAGAAAGAGATCCGGCGGTATATTTCAGACAAAGCACTTCTGAAAATTCTGGATCGGATCATAGATCACAACGGTATTTTCCCGCCGGGCGTGGGAATACCAGTCGGAAACCTTACTTCACAGCTATTCGCGAACGTATACCTGAACAAACTGGATCAGTATGTAAAACACGTCCTGAAAATGAAATATTATGTTCGTTATATGGACGACTTTATAATATTATCAGAGGATCCGGAAGAATTGCGGCACGTTCTGGCACTGATAGAAGAATTTCTTCGCCGGGAATTAAAACTGGAACTGAACCCAAAGACAACGATCCTTGCAGCAAAGAACGGAATAAACTTCGTAGGGTATATTCATTTCAAGGATCATAAGAGAGTAAGAAAGGACGCCATGCGGCGCCTAAAGAAATTATTAAAAGCCTTCGACACCGGGGAAGTAGAACTGGAAGACTTCGATCGTTCAATCGAAAGCAGGTTCGGCCACATGAAACACGCCGACAGCTATATTCTGATCGAGGAAACGAAGGAGAAAGTAAAAGAAATCAAGGAAAGGAAGGCGACGGCCTGAAAACAGGTCAGAAATTGCCGCCCTTTCCTTTTATTATCTTTATAAAAGAAAGGTGGTGAAAAACATGGAAAAGTTAATTTCTATCTATGCGGAAGCAGCGGGAAACACATTTTTGCAGTTAGTTTTGATCGCGGTGGTGATTGACACAGTTTTTGGAGTCCTTCGCGCGATCAAGGAAAGAAGGTTCAATTCTAATTTCGGGATCAACGGCGCGATCAGAAAATGCGGAATGTTAGTTTGCCTTCTTGCACTGGTTACGGTGGATCACATTGTAGCGGTGAACCTGATCGGATTTATCCCGCAGGAAGTGCGCGCAGTAATGGCAGTTGATAGGATCGGAACAATGGAGTTCTTCGCGATCCTTTTTGTGGCCTATGAGATCATAAGCATTTTGAAAAATATGTATCTTTGCGGCCTTCCGGTGAAGAAGATCTGGCAGACTGTAAAGGCGTTTCTGCAGAAGTACACAGACGAACTTCCGACAGACGAAGAACCGGAAGAACCGGAAGCACTGGAAGAGGTAGCAGCACAGGAAGAAGGGGCGGCGAAATGACGAAAAAAGAATTTGTTTCACTGTTAGGAGAGCAGGCCCGCGCCGATATGGCGAAAACGGGGATCCTTGCAAGTCTTACGACAGCGCAGGGAATACTTGAAAGCGGGTATGGTACAAGAGAACTTGCAGTGAACGCGAATAATATTTTCGGAATGAAAGCCGAACTTTCCGGCAATAACTGGCCGTCCGATTGGGGCGGCCAGACCTACACAAAGGAAACGAACGAACAGAAGCCGAACGGCGAAGTCTACACAATAACGGCAGCGTTCCGAAAATATGAGAGCATGGCCGAAAGTATCAAGGATCATTCCGATTACTTAGCAGGAGCGAAGAAAGGGAACGATCTTCGATACGCGGGACTTGTGGGCGAAAGAGACTACAAGAAAGCGATCCAGATTGTAAAGGCCGGCGGCTATGCAACGGACAATAATTACGTTTCAAAAATATGTTCAATTGTAGAAAAATGGAACTTGACGCAGTACGACACACAGGAAGCGGGGCAGAATATGAATATTAAAATCATTGACGCAACCATGAAGAAAAGCCCGTGTTTAACAGGCGGGCGCACGATCAAACCGATCGGCCCTTATCTTCATTCTATCGGTTGCCCTTGCGAAAAAGCAATGAACATAATTAACAACGAGAACCGCGCAGACGCCGGCGCCGGCGTTCATGCGGTTATTCAGCACACCGGGGAAGTTTACGTGGGACTTCCGATCGATCCGGAAAAGAAAACGGCCGTTAGAAACTGGCATGGTGGCAGCGGACCAAAGGGAAGCTGCAATAATACCCATATCGGCGTAGAAATGACAGAGCCGGCAACGATCAAGTATACCGGCGGCGCGTCGTGGATCGAACTTTCCGACGGCAGCAACACGAAGGCGGTTGTTCTGAAAAATTATAGAAACGCCGTGGAATACTTCGCGTATTTGTGCCAGAAGTTCGGGTGGAACCCGGAGAAGGACGGCGTTATTCTTTCCCATTCAGAAGGCCACGCCCGCGGGTATGCCACAAACCACGCCGACGTTGAACATATTTGGAAAAAGTACGGTCTGACAATGGACCAGTTCAGAAAGGACGTAAAAGCAACCATGGCAGGCGGCGCCATTTCGGTTTCAGGATCACCCACAGTAACAGACACGGGCGCGCAGGACGTGAAGGCGCTTTCTGGTACGGTAACGGTAATTTACACCGGATCCGACGGCCTGAACGTGAGAACAACGCCTTCGTTTGCTTCCGGGAATGTGAAGAAAGTTGTAAATAACGGCGAAGCCTTCACAGTTACCGGAATTTCCAAAGACGAAAAATGGTACCAGATCAACGACGGCGGCGCAAAGGCCTATATAACAGCCGTTCCGGACTATGTTTCGTTCAAGGCAACACCGGAGCAGAAGGCAAGCACAGCGGGAACCGGTTATTTCAGAGTAAGAAAAGACTGGAAGGACGCGGCAAGCCAGATCGGAGCCTTCAAGGACAGAGAAAACGCCGTGGAACTGGCAAAGCAGAACGCCGGTTATTATGTCTTTGACAATGACGGAAACAGGATCTACCCGGAAGCACCGGCGGCGCCGGTTGCTGCAGAATACAAAGTGAACGTGACGACTTCGGATCTTCGTATCAGGAAAGGACCGGGAACAACGTTCGACTACTGGAAGAAAGACGGAAAACCCGTCTACACAGGAAAGGGAGCCTTTACAATCGTAGAGGAAGCAGAAGGCCCCGGCGCTTCAAAATGGGGCTTATTAAAAGCCTACGCCGCAGGCCGTAACGGTTGGGTTTCCCTTGACTACGCAAAGAAAGCGTAAAACGTAACTATCGACAGTTCATGAAAACCCCTTGAAAGTCAGAAAAAAAGGAATAATATGTCACCGAAACCCCGTCAATAAAAGGCGGGGTTTATTATTTAAAAAAATATAACATATTCCGGAATATATATTGACATATTCCGGAATATGTTATATAATAAAGATAGTTAAGGAAGACTTAACAAATACATGGGCAAGCATAGAAAGGAGAACAACATGAGCGAAATGGATAAAAAGGAAATAAAAGAAGTCATAGAATGGTGCGACGAAAAGGGGCATAGCGAACATGAAATCTTAGAATTGATAAGACGAATTGTTGACGCGAAGCCGCGAGAAGAAAATGAATAAGAAATAAGGGACACAGAAAGGGCGGTGGACTTGCCAAAGCCGCCCGATCCGTTAAATTCATTATAAAAGGAATAAAACAAAATGGCAAGAGCAAAGAACGAAGAGTTTAACCAGATTAAATATCAGAACGAATTTAAGAAGGCAAATTATGATCGCGTTGAAATCCTTGTGAAAAAAGGAGAAAGGGCAATTATAAAAGAAATAGCAGCAGCAGCAGGACAAAATGTAAGTGAATATATAAATCAGGCGATAAAAGAAAGAATGGAACGCGATCAGCGCATGACGGCAGAAGAACAGGAATAATAAAAAGGACTATATAACAACGGGCGCCGGCCTTTCCAATCTGGAAGGGATAGCGCCCGTTGTGGTTATATAGTTATCCTTCAAGTACAAGATCATAGAATACATTTTCGGAAAGTATTTCTATGTCGTGGCCTTTGAGGATCAGATCTTCGGCCTTTTTCTGCTTGTTGCTTTTCCCGTCCTTGATAGACTGGCAAAAGTCATTATTACCCAAAATTAAATAGTTCGTTTTCTTTGTGACATTATCGCCAACAGAACCGCCAAGATCAACAACTAATTGCATAGCGTCTTTTCGGGACATTTTTTCAAGTGTTCCAGTGAATACGCACACCTTACCGAAAAGCGGGTGGGAGGTATCGAAAGAAATGTTTTCCGTAGAAATGTCTTTAGCGTGCAATTCGCTTTTCTTACTGGATAATTTGAAATCTTCGAGACTTTGCCCGGCGGCCAAAATGTCGGCTTGCAATTTTTCAAAAATGGCGTTGCATATTTCACAATCAACGGCCGCCCTATGAGCGCCGGCGGTAGAAATTCCGTAATGCTCGGCAACGGTCACTTGTTTATGGTTTTTCAGATCGGGAAGAACTTTCCGCGCGATCCGCATAACATCAATGAAGGAATTTGACAAAGTAAGCGAGTGACAGTTCAGAAGGTTGTCATATAAAAAGTTAATATCGAAGTTGACGTTATAGCCAACAATAAGATCGGAACCAACGAAATTATAAAATTTTTGCATAGTTTCTACAATATCCGGGGCGTTTTTTAACATATCGTTCGTAATGCCTGTAAGTGAAGTTATGTATTCGTCGATAGGCTCGGAAGGCTTCACAAGCGTTGAAAAAGTACCGATATTTTGACCGGAAGAATATTTCATGGCCGAAATTTCAATAATTTCACAGTAACGCGGATCAAGGCCGGTCGTTTCAATGTCAAGCACGGTATAAGTAGAAGGAAAATCTATAACGCTTTTCCCCTTACCTTTTCGCACGACTTTTTCACGCGATCCGTCGGAAGTGGTGATATACGGGCGTCCGTCTTCGTCAATACCAATAGAAATAAACATATTTTGTTCCCCCTTGCGGTTAGATTTTTAAGGGCAGCAGGTAGAAAAGTTCGCGTTGCTGACCTTTAGCACAATTTTAGAAACTTTATGTGTTAAAGTCAAGAAAGTTTCTGAACATTAACACATAAAGGAGCCGCAACGAATGAAAATATATTCATACAGGGGAAAGAAGAACCTTTCCGGTGATAAAATCAGGGAAGCCAGATTGAAACAACGCCTTTCACAATCTGATTTAGCGGCAAAAGTACAGATTGCAGGCGTGACACTTGAAAGGGATAGCATAAGCCGGATCGAGATAGGAACCCGCTTTGTCACTGATTATGAATTAAAAATTTTTGCAAAAGTTTTACATGTAAATGTGGAATGGTTGTTGGAAGAAACCGAAGAATAACGCCGGGGCTATAATGGCCGCGGCGTTATTTTTTGAAAGGATCGAAGCCATGAGACATTTTTACCACCTGACACATGATGATAGAATAAAAATTGAAGCACTTTTGAAAGAGAAGCACACACCGAAAGAAATTGCAAATAATATCGGTTGCCATATTTCTACAATATATAGAGAACTGAAACGCGGCAGGTATGAACACCGAAATTCTGACTGGACAACAGAAGAACGGTACAGTCCAGATATAGCGGACGAAAAATACCGGGAAAATTTGGCCGCAAAAGGTCCGGGGCTAAAAATTGGAAATGATATAGAATTAGCGGAGTATATCGAAAATAAGATTGTGAATGAAAAATACTCACCGGGAGCAGTATTAGGAGAAATCAAACACAAGGGAATTACGTTTTCTGTTACAATAAGCAAAACGACGCTTTATAGTTATATAGACAAGGGAATTTTCCTTCATTTGACAAATAAAGATTTGCCGGTAAAGAAGAATGAAAAAAAGAAATATGATAAAGTGCGCAGAACACGGGCGCAAAAGGGTGACAGCATAGAAAAACGCCCGGAAATAGTAAATACAAGAGAAACGTTCGGACATTGGGAAATGGACACAGTAGTTGGACTTCGGGGGAAATCGAAAAAATCGCTTCTGGTATTAACGGAAAGAAAAACAAGAAAAGAAATCATCATGGAATTAAAACGGCATACGGCCGCGGAAGTAGTTAAATCATTAAATAGGCTTGAAAGAAAATGGGGAAAAATGTTTTATAAGGTATTTAAAACAATTACCGTTGATAATGGATCGGAATTTGCGGACTTTGAAGGAATGGAGAAGGCAGCGCGTAGAAAAGGAAGCAGAGTGAAATTATATTATTGTCACCCATATAGCAGTTGCGAAAGGGGGTCAAATGAAAATCAAAACAGAATGATCCGGCGGCACGTACCTAAAGGGACAGATTTTGACACGGTGTCCGGCGACACAGTAAAACAGATAGAGATCTGGATCAATAACTATCCGCGCCGGTTGTTTAACTATGGAACAGCCGAAGAGCGCTTCAACGAAGAAATGGCAAAGTTAGAAGGTTGTTGAATATGCACAAAAAAGCAGAATGGAAATTGTGAAAAAGAGAGAACACAAAAACCAGTAATATTTTTCGCATTTAACGCTTGACTTTTTAAAAATAAAAAAGTTGGAAAAAGTTCTTGACAAACCGCGAATGACATGATATGATATCAGAGTTGCTCCGGTGAGGAGATAACAAAGATCAACGAAAGAACATTGATAACTGAACAGTGAAACAACCTTGAAAAATTCTTAAAAGTTTTATTTTTTTAAGGAACTGACCTTTAAAAACAGTAAAAAGGGATGCTCGCCAATCAGGATTGGCGAGATGAAATAGCTAAGCAGTTATTTTGACCGAATCAAACACTTTATCAGAGAGTTTGATCCTGGCTCAGGATGAACGCTGGCGGCGTGCTTAACACATGCAAGTCGAACGAGGAATTT